>NZ_JAKSYI010000019.1 GCF_022829285.1 Methylobacterium sp. J-078 | reverse complement strand
CGTAGGGCTTCAGCACCGAGTTCGCGATGGCATCAAGCCTGTACCCCCGGTACTGACCCGTGCCGCCGTCGATGCTCGCTTCCGTGATGATCCCGGCCTTGCCGTAGCCGACCACCTGCACGGCGTGGCGGTTGCCATCGTAGGCGGCCTGCCGGTCGCGGATGTAGCCCTCCTGGATCACGACCTGACCGGCGAGTGCAATATCGACCCGGTCGCCGGGCTTGAGGCGGAGATTGGCCACGGCGCTTGGCTCCGCGCAGACGAGGCGGAAGGATCTGATCCAACCTTCGCTCAGATAGTTCTGCTCGACCGCGACGTTGATCCAGTCGCGGTAGGTGCCGCCGTTGGTGCGGACCTCACAGATGAGATCGGGATCAGGCATCAGATCGCCTCCACCTGTCTGGATTTCGAGACCGTGGTTTCCTTGAACAGGTCGCCCATCGAAGCGCGGGCACGGGTCCCGGCCGGGAAGCCGTTGAGGTCGATCGTCATGTGGTGGGTCTGCGGAGGCGGCGCGGCTTGCTCGCGGCCGAACGTCCGCCCCATAAGATCGTCACCTGGGCGTCGACCGGAATCGGCGGCATCCGCATCAGCCATCCTGCGCCCCGGCATCGTGGACGCCTTCGGATCGACCTGCCGCATGAGTTCGACTGCACGGGCAAGGCGCTGTCCGCGCAGGGATGCCCACTCCTGGCCCAACCCCGTAGCGCTCGTGCCTCGGCCGCGAGCGAGTTCGGCCCCCATACGGTCCTGCATCTGTTCGTCGAACAGTTCGTCGCCCTTCAGCCCCATCTTGCGCATCAGACCACGCATCGTCTGGCCGACGATCTGGTAGCGGCCGAGAGCTGAGGAGTTCGGGTTGCCGGGCTGCCGGCGCATGTGAAGGCCGAGCGCGTGGATCTGATCCAGCGTCATGCTGGTGAGGTTCTGTTCTCGGCCGCCTGGGAGGTATCGGCCATAACCAAGGGAGGTGTTGTAGCCCCCGCCAGCCTTGTGGGCGGTCCCCTCCGATTGGGCGATGTGATCCAGGACATCTTTGTAGGCGCCGGGGTTTGCCGTAACGGCAGGGCCTCCGCCTGCACCAAGGGATGGTAGCGGAGCAGCAGGCGCGATAGCGGGGGCGCGACCATACCCTCGGCCCGCGCCACCACCTGTATGGTTCGGATTGCCCCCACTGCCCGCCAGCGGCCCCGGCAAGCCCAGCGGCGGAATACTCCCGACACCACCGTAGCCGCCGCCGGCACCGCCGCTACCGGTGCCATAAGCGGCGCGGTGGATGAGCGGGTTGCCGCCGCCGGTCACGCCTGAGAAGCCGGAGGGCTGCGCCGTCGCTCCACCCGTGGCCCGAAGCTTCTCAAGCTCGTCACCAACGCGCTTCAGTTCCTCCGTCATCCGGTCGCGCTTGCGCTGGTAATCCGGCGCGGTGGGGTTGGCGTCCAGAAGCCGGCGCTGCTGCTCGATGGAGTCGCGGCGCCCCTCAAGCTGCTTCACGCCGGGCGGCCCACCGAGGACGGGCGTGAACTCCTTGTTCTTCGACGGGTCGCCTAGGCCGATGAATTCCTTGAACCGCTCGTAGGTCCGGACGATCGCTTCGAACTCCTGCACGGTCGTGCGGGCGAACTTGCCGATCTCCTCCAGCTGCTTGCCGAAGGCGGCCATGGACTCCGCCGAGCCGAACTTCTCGACCAGGCTGGATAGCTGCTCCAGCAGGGGACCAAGCGCTTCGGTGCGCAGGCCGTCCATATTCTCGCGCACCCGGCTCAGCGCCGTTTCGAACCGCTGGGCCGCCTTGACCTGGGCATCCGTCGTCGTGCCCTGCGCCTTCAGGATCTCGTCCATCACCTGCCGGTAGCGGCCGCTGACCTGGCCCGCGACAGCGGCGATCTGGTCCGAGCCGAGCACCATCTCCACGATCTTCCGACGCTTCACCGGGTCGCCGATCTGCGAGACCGACTCCATGAAGTTGTCGAGTGCCGTCTTCATGTTGGGCGAGGTGATCATCTTCTCGACCATCTCGCCGAGGTTCATGGCCTTGAGGTCGTCGTAGGTCTGACCGTAGCGTTTGCGCAGCCCGCTCATCTCATCCGCGAACTTCCGAACCCCGCCCTGCATCGTCTCGGCCGAGACACCGAAGCGTTCGCCGAGAGCACCAAAGGCGCGAAGCTGGTCGACCGCCAGCCCCGTCTCCTTCGACATGATGGCAAGCTGCTGCGTGCCTTTAGAGAACCCGCTTAGGGCTGCCGTGACAGCGCCGAGAGAGACTCCTGCGGTAAGGCCTGCCACACCGAGACCGGACAGCACGGGCTGGATGCCCTGCAGGGCCGTGGTCGTCTTGCCGAGCGTTCCGTGGAAGGCATCGAAATCCTTCTTCAGATCCTTGCCGGCCTGCGTGCCCGTGGCGGCGGTGCGCTGTAGGGCTGTGTGCAGCTTCGCGAGCGGGCCGGTGAAGCCGTCCTGAACTTCCGCGACAAGGCGGAGGCGATCGTCAGCCATGGGCAGGCTCCTTCAGGGTGGCGGTTCGCTCATGCCCTCGGAGCCAAGCAGCTTGGGCGTCCAGCACTTCGGGGGATGGCTTCAGCCATTCGATGCCGTCCACGAACCGCTCGCAAACGTCCTCATCGAAGACGCTACCGGCTTCCAGGGCTAAGGATTTGAAATCAGGCTCGTCTTCATTCCGACAGAACATCTCAACCAAATCGACCTCTGCCACACCCCGTTCTGCCATGTAGGCTTCAACACTATCTGCAAATCGGATGCAGACCATTTGATTCAGCGCATAAGAGATTTCGATTGAAGCGCCGGCCTTCACTGCCATGTCGGCTGCAATCGATCCCACGTGGCGGACGGCATAGCCGAGCGCCTTAATTACCTCGGCCCGCTCGGTCGTGCTGAACGTCTGCAACCCGTTGCGCGTGACGACTTGGCCGGGCCTAGACCAGTAACGCGCGAGCCAGTCTTGAACGGCGTCGAAATCAAACTCCCACTCGACGCCTTTACTTCCTCGGGTCTTGAAGGGGCACCCCTTCTGTACCCACGCGTCAACCGTAGGAAGGCTTACGCCGTAATGACTTGCGACCTGTTTGCGGTTCAGCGTCTCAAGCATTTCTTGGCCTCGGGCATAAACATAAAAAGGGAATTTGAAAGTTGGTAGCTAGAGACCAACTGCACTCGCGCTGACCCCCGATAGGCCCCCGTACAACCAAGGACCCCGGAACTCGCGCCTGCGGACTGATGTGCTACTGTGTCGAGACCTACCGAGCCCGATGAGGTGCTTCGATGGATAGAACGCACGGTCTTGAAGTTGGCCTTTTGGCTTTCGCGTTCTTCATGACGATTTGGAGCCTGCGACCCGACTGGATGCGATCGAAGAACTCGCGGACTGCGGGGTCTAGACATGGCTCCAGTTCCGGCAGCAGCACTTCGTCTGACGGTGGCTATGGAGGCCACAGCTGCTCTGATGGTGGCTCCAGTGACGGCGGAAGTTGCGGCGGTGGAGGAGATGGCGGCGGGGGCGGTGACTGAGGGTCGCTCTCCGCGACGGACGGTCGCCACAGGCTCGACGGCAGGAACGGCGCGGGAAGCGTCGGGTTGGGTACGCTCTATGGGCCGCGAGTACGCGTCAGCGGACCGAGCCGAACAACAGGAGCCACCATGTCGAACAAGCATCTCAAGACCGACGTGCCGACCGATGCCGACCTCAAGGGCAATCCTGGGATCGGCCAGTCGAGGGGCATGACGGGGCACGACATCGAAGACATCGCCGCCGACTCCACCGTCGAGGGCGACGTCGAGAATGAGACCAAGCTTGATGGTGGGATCGACCCCAACCATCGCGGCCGCGACCACGTCTGACATCTGATGCGGCGATGTGGGGATCACACCCGGCCCCACATCCCGCCCCGAGCCCTATAATCCTCGGCGGTCTCGTGCAGCGTATCGGGTGCGATGCTGCGCTCATCCCCGTTGCCGATGCCACCAGCGTCGCCGGGATCAACAGGCGGTGTCCAGGGGACGACAGCGGGCGCCACGTTGGCATCCGCATTGTCCGGTGCGCTGACATCGGTGTCGTGGGTGATCTTCGACATAGCTCGCTCCTCTGGGGGTAGGAGACCGCAGCGGGGTAACCCCTCCGCCGCGATCCCCGATTGTCCCTGTACGGACAGGGGGTGCAGTCTCGCCGGCCTTCGTATCCTCCGCCCCCATGGCCATGGATCGAGCGTAGGACAGGCTGGCTTGTCGCTATTGGGCTGACTCGTTCACCCTCAAAGGCGCAGGCCGGAGGCCCGCATGGGGCACCTGCGCAATCACTGTCAGGCCGTACGGCGCCAAAGGCTGCCATCGGCCGCGTAGCGTTCGGCACCGATCTGGTAGGAGGCGCCAGGGGTATGAAGCTCGCGCTTCGTTTGCTCGACGGCGGATCGGGTCTGAGGGGGCTTGCCCTCGGCCTCGCGGTTCTGGGCCGACCAAGCTGCGATGCGCTCGGCTTGGGTCAGCTTGCGTTCGGTGGCAGCCGGCTCGGGCTTGCCGAGGACGCGACGCGCCCAAGCGCGATCTGCCTCGATATCAGAGCATTTCATGGACAATCCTATGGGAAAGCGGGGCGGCGACTTCGCCCCAGATGAAGCCGGTGTCGGTGCCGAGGGCGGGCAGCTTCACGCGGCTGGCAATCGTGCTGTGCGGCTGATCGGCCTTGCCGTTCCAACTGCAGCGGGGCTCACCAGGTGGAACTGGCTCGGCGCCGTCTGGTAGGGCGTAGTTGGCGGCCGCGATCAGCGCGGCGCCTTCGCGGATCTTCGTCAGAAGCGGCACTAAACGCTGCGCCTCGATGACGTACTCGTCGGCCAGCTTGGCGACCTCGGCTGAGGCCTTCATGGCCTTGCGGTGAAGCTCCTTGCGGCGCTTCTGCTCGGCCTCGTGATCGGCCTTGGCCTTCGCTTCTGCGGTGACTGCAGCGGCGTGCTGCACGTCGGCCTGATCGATGCGGATCTTGGCGACAGCGATGCGGTGGTCGAGGGCGGCAACCTCGTCGGCCGTACCCCTCAGCAGAACGTTAGGTCGGCCTGCTTCCAGCGCCTCGCGGTCACGGACAGCGGCATCACGGTCCGCAGCGATCTCCACGGATGTGCGGGGCCCTGGACGCGTCGGCTGGAGCGGCAGGCGATTGCTGCCGAGGCTGACGACCGAAGCGAGGGTATTAGCTTCGCGGACGTTGACGGTGGGAAGGCTCATGCGGGCTCTCTCAGGCTGCTTGGCGAAGGGCGGGAGCGGCGGGAGGCGTACGAGGCCCGTCGCCGTCGTCCAGATCGGGCAGCGCCACGCCATCAGCGGTCAGTCGCTCACGAAGAGCGCGGCGCATCCACTCGGCGGAGGACGTGCGAGCCAGACGAGCCGCACGAGCAACGGCGCTATTCAAGCCGGGCTCAGCTTTGAAGCGGATAGGTTCTGAAAATTCGATGCGGTCGGTCATCATCTTGGGCGCAACTCGCGTGCAATTGATGTCCCAAGACGTGGCCTTATTTGGCTAAAATCACAATAGACGGATATCCGCGATCCTACGGCACGAAGAACTACCCGTGACGAAGCGTTGGTATTTGTTGCGCTTCGTTATGATTGTAGTGAGTTGATCTGCCGCACCACTTCGACATTTGCGATAAAACGAACTGCGCAGACATCTCACTCGGTCTGGCGTTCAGCCTCAGTCATCGGCGCCTCGCAGATGCTTCAGGGGGTCATAGTGGCTCGACGAGGCTGAAAAGCCGCGTATCCTCATCCTCGTCCCGACTGGGACAAGGGAGGAAAACATGTCCGCAAACTGGAAATCAGTTAAAGAGGACTTGGACTGGAGCCTGAACCAAGGCGACGATGTGAAGGGCCGAACCGAGTTGAAGGAAGCCTTCAGCAAAGGTGACGCCAAGGAAATGGCGCACGTTATCGAAGCGTTCAAAATGGGCCAGCGCGACAACCATAAGATCGCGAACCTGACGCGATGCGCCCATGAAGACGACAAGCGCCTGTACAACATCGGACGGAAGCTGATCGAGATGAAAGCTTCCTAATCAGCGCTGGGGCGCCTTAGAGCGCCCCATCCAGCGAGATTGACGTTCACGCACCTGCACGCTTGCGTGTGGTGCAGCGACCCCGCCTTAACCCAGTCATGACTGCGCTTCCTCACGCTGGCGCCGCTCGGCCCATTCCCGATCCTGCTGGAACTGTGCTTCGCGAGCTTCAGCGGCCCACCGTTCGAAATCGGCGTTTTCTTCCTGACGGGGCTCGCTCCGGTAGGCTGCCTTCTTCTTCCGAGCGAGATCCGCCTCCTTCTGCCTCAGCAACTCCTCCACGGTGATCGGCTCGGTTTTTGGCTTCGGCTGCGCCCAGGCGTAGGTCGGGCGGCCGTGCGGGCGTCGAGCGCTACCGGCATGCGGAGAGGGGCCGGGAGTCGTGCGCGCCTGATCCGCATCCACGATTCCGATAGCAGCCGCGAGGCTGAGACCGGCTGCGGCCGCGACGCGTGTAGCGGCAGCCTTCCCAGCCGCTCGCTCGCCGTCCGTGGCGCCACGATCCATTAGGGCCCGGCATTTCGCGAAGCGGTCGCGATCAAGCGTGCGGGCACTCATGGCCGCGCTCCGTGATCCAGCCCCCCGATCACATCGCAAACAGGCATCACAACGATCACAAGATCACAACGCCACCCCCTACTCATCCTCGTCACCATCCCGAGCCGCCAGATAGTCGGCCCCGTTTGTGATCTTGTGATCGTTGTGATGGGGGGTGTGATTGTGATCGGGGTGCAGGTAGCGGCCACGGCTCGCCTTGGCGACCTCTCCACTCCGCATCATGCTGACGAGAAGCTGCCGGACATTGGCGTTGGGCATGCGGGTAGCGTCTGCAATTTCGCCGGACGACATGGGCTCGGCAGCTTCCTTCAGTGCGTTCAGGATCAGGCTCCGTTCGTCGGTGCGCCGGACCTCAGCGGCTTCGCCGAGGATGCTCCACCGACAGCTTGCCTTGTCGAAGGTGACTGCCGCCTCAATCTCCTCGATATCCCGGCCCCGCCCGTAGAGGGTCGCACCGCTGCCGTCCCGATCGAGGATCACCGTCGTGTCGGCCGCCCCCGAGAGACCGAGCGTACCGCTCACCTTCTCAAAGGGATCAGCGTCGGCTCCGTTCGATTTGCGAGTGTGATGCACCACCACGATGGCGACGCCGAACTCGCCAGCCAGAGTCTGGAGGCCTTTGATCGCCGCATAGTCGGCCTCGTACAGCGACTCACTGGAGCCACGGACCGGCTTGAACATCGCCAACACGTCTACGATCACGAGACGCGGGTTTTCTTTGGCGATGATCCAATCTCGAATCGCCTCGATGCCGCCGTCACCCGCCCGGGGCCATTCGGTGGCGTAGTGCATTGCTGCCGGCCATTCTTCCGCAAAAGCGCCGAGCACTTTGTCGATCCGGTTCTGCAGCCGGCGCCGGTTATCCTCCAGGGCGAGATAGAGGACATCGCCCTGGTCGCACGCGGTATTGCCGAGACAGATGCCGCCGCTGGCGACCGCGAGACCGACTTCTAGCATCAACCAGCTTTTGCCGAGCTTGGGGCGACCCGCCAGCAGGGTGCAGCCCTCGGCGATGTAGCCAGGAACCACGTAGCGGATCGGCGGGAAGATCATGCGGCGCAACTCGGCTGCATTACCGATCTCGATCGGCTTGCCATCCTTGCTTGAGGGCTGGCGGCTCCGCCGCCCGGCAGACTCGGCAACGGCTGGGCCGAAGCGCTCATGCCAATCGGGGAAGCCCGCCTCGGCGGCATCCAGTTCGGACATCTCGTTCGCGAAAGGGTCCGCTCTCATGCGCGTTCCTCTCGTGTGGGGATGGGCCGGGCTTGCCGGCGCTGCGCCTGCTCGGCCTTCATGTCATTGAGGTCCGCCATGGCGCTGACGGACGCCTTGGTGCAGGCGACGAGACAGCGGATAGCGTAGGCGAGGCCTGCATCGTTGCCGATCTCAGCGTAGGTGCGCGCGACGTTGGCGTGGGTCTCCGCGCCGGCCAGCGTCTCGGCGATGAATTGCCGGTAGGCCTCGGGCGTGCCGTAGGCGATGTGGTCGCGAGGATCGCTCATGCGTCGCCTCCATCGTTTGCCCGCCTCAACCTCAGCACCTCAGCAAAGCCGTAGGGGGTGCCAGCCTCGAACAAGGCCGCGAAGTCTTTGAATTGCGGGCCGAGATGCTGCTGCAGGAAGGCCGCCGCATCTTCGTTCGCTTTCTGACGCAGCCTGTGCCGCTCTAGATCTTTCTCATTCTCCCGCTCGATGGCTTGACGACGACGTTCGTCAGCCTTGCGGATTGCATCGTGCTTTGCAGGCGGCGCCCAGCTCAACTTGCGCCTCAGTTTCTTGTCCATCGCCCTTTCGCGCCCTTCCTGCTTGCGGGCGCTGGTCACAAGGTCACCGATGGTTTTGGCCGATAACCGCTCACCGGCTTCGAGCCGCTGAATGACATCGTTCACGCACGTCTCCGGCGTGCTGGCAGAGGCAAGCTTGTAGAGGCCGGTCGGCGGCAAAACGGAAACGATTTCCGATTTCTCATCCGCTAGTCGGGCCGCGCTCATGAAGTTGCGCGCGGTCCGATCGCTCCACCCAAATTCCGCGATCAGCCATTTGCCGAACTGGCCAGAACTGAGGGTGTCCTTCACCTCGATCAGCGTGCGGCCGATCTCGATGGCCGACATCTCGACCTGCTTGCGAAGGGCATCCTCAAGCGCTCGGATACGATTGGCTGCGCGTTCGACGCGGTCGGCCTGCCCAGAAGCCAGTGCCGAGTAATCGAACGCCGCCTGTGTCGTGGGTTCAGCGTAGGGAATGGGGAAGGTGCTCATGCGCGGCTCCCCCAAGTTTCGGGGACGGAATAAGCCTGCTCGGCAAGCACACTGGCGTGAGCGAAACTCAGCCCAAGTCGGGCAGCAAGCTTTTTGGCTTGGTAAAATCGAGGCTCTTGGGCTAGTATCTCGGTGCTTCCCGCCAGGAATGCTGTTTCCGAGAGACCCGCCGTCGCCCCGCGATGCGCGGGTTTCTTCATGGCTAAGCAGCCTCCTTCACGGCAATGCGCGCATCAAACATGTCGAGGGTTTCCTCGCTCCAGAGCCGCCGTCCGTTCACGATCAAATCGGGTTTCGGGAAGTCGACTTTCCCGTCATTAATCCAGCGCCACAGTCCCATTTCCGAGATCCCGCCGTAGCGGCGCCGGACTTGGGTCGCAGTGCAGTAGAGCTTCTGTCGATCGCTCATCTTCACACCTCCAAACGCGCAATAACATTCGCGACGAGGTGATAATGTCTAAATAAAAACGCCTGTAAACGTGGGTGATCAGACGTTAATTACCGCGCTATACTGCGGAGGAAGACCGCTCATTTCCCGCGCAACGCTGCGGGAGATAAGCGCAGATTTCCCGAGACAAAAAACCGAATCTGCTTGGCGAACTCGAACTCAGGTCTGTCGGGTGTCGAAGTTATGAGAGCGGTATCTCAATCCGAACGTGCTCAACGGCTCGCGCTGCGTTTCCAACAAGATCGCATGCACGTTGACGTCTATCGTATTCCCATCCGCTTCAGCGTATTTAGGATTGTACTCTAGAATGACAGATAGCTCACCGGCCTTCCTAGCCCATTCAATCTGAAACTTTTCTAGGTAACCCTTTTTCAGATCAGTCTCCCAATCCCGCAGCGTTCCAGCTTTTATCTTTGTCGCAAGTTCAACCCGATTTTGCGCGCTTTTTTTCGTGCTGCCAGAACCGACTAGAAAGGCGACATGCTGAACGGCGCGGAGTCGCATTTTATCCCAAGTATAAGCATCACCTTTTTTCGTACTGGGGGCAGCCTGAAAAATAGGTAGTGTTTGACCCTGCGCGAGTCCGTCGAAACCATCCGCTATTGCTTGGGCGACCCAACGCGGCAGCATGAGTGCAACGGGATCTATACCTTTATGATGTAATATTCCGCTTGCAGCGAGTTGATACCCGAAGCATTCTCGCGCGACACCCTGCACGTCGTTTTGCAAAAGTTCCTGCGGATATAGGCTTTCACCAGGTGACGACTCAGCGAACCAGCCGTAAGCCTCCAGCATCATCACCTGCCAAGTTAATCTAGACTTCCCAAGCACAAGTTGAACTTTAAATTCATCCCCCGGTACGTCATGATCGATTCGCTTTAGCGCATCCTCGTATTCAGCACGCTGTATCTCTAAGAGCTTCGCCGCGATCTCTAAACGAGGAGCATCCGTCGCGATCCCAGCCTCTCGTGCGGCTTGGAGAACGACATCGTTCCAAAGTTCTTCACGCCGAGCTTTCTTCCAGGCTTCATCCATGGCGCGAGCCTTCGCTGATTAAGCTGGAGACATGTTCCGCCCACGCTTCCAGCGCCAACCGCTTTTCAGCGAGGTACTGATACCGATTATAGACGGCAGCCACGCCGCTGATCGTGCCCGAGCGATGGTTCAGAACAGCCTCAACCACGTGGATCGGCTGCCCGAGCTTTGCCATGCCGGTGCTGCAAGTGCGTCGAAGATCGTGAAGGCGCCAGGGTTTGATCAGAACCCCCTTCGGATCGCGGCCGGCGCGAGATGCATCCTCTCGGGCAATCGCCAGCATCGCGGCGTCCAGCTTCGCCTTGCTGCTCGAATAGTCGGAGATCGGCGCCGTACCCGTGCGGGTGAAGATGTAGCCGGGCCTACCGGCGATGCGGGGGAGGGCGGCCAACAACTCTGCGGCCGCAGCCGACAAGGGCACCAGGTGCTCAAGCGAGTTCTTCGTTCGCGGCGCAGGAATGGTCCAGAGATCGCCGTCGACCTCACCGCGCACCATCCGGGCAACCTCGTCACGCCGCTGGCCGGTCAGCAGGAGCAACTGAACCATCGCGCCGAAGGGGGGCCCGACCGCCTCCGCAGCCCGCCAGACCAGCCGAACCTCAACATCGGTCAGAACGCGGTCTCTACTGGTCTCAGAGACCGGAGGCTTGAGACCGAGGAACGGCGTCGTCTCGATGATCTCCCGGCTGAGCGCAAAATTGAACATGGCTCGCGCGGCAGAGAAGACGCGATTGGCGCCGGCCGTCATGCCGGAATCGGTCAGCGAGTCATTCATGGCGACCACGTCCTTGCGTGTCACCTCACCGATGCGCCGTGAGCCCCAGCGCGGCTCGACGTGGTTCCGCAGAAGCGCCTCCGCCTCCTCCGCATAGCGAGGTTTGCCGTTCGGCTTGAGATGGCGCTCGACGTATAGGGCGATCACGCGCGACACGCGATCTTCCTCAGCCGCGACAGACGCCGCTGCCGCCTCGCGCTTCGCCAAGTAGGGGTCCCGGCCGAGCGCTGCCGACTGCAAGGCCTCACGCGCCACGCTGCGGGCCTTGCTGAGGTCGAACAGCGGGTAGGGGCCGATCGTGTACTTCCGGGGCCGGCCGTTCACGCGGTAGCGAACTGCCCAGGATTTTGCGCCGCTCGGCTGCACCACGAGGTAGAAGCCGGGGAGGGTGGCGTCGGGGATCTCCAGACGCTTCTCAGGGTCGGGTTTGTAGCGTTCGACACTTTGCACCGTAAGCACCTTTGCTGCCACCAGATGCGCTCCACGGGTAACATCAGGGGATGCAAAAACGCTCGTTAAGGAGTGTTTTGCCCTGTTACCCGAAGTTATGGCATTTGGCGAAAAAGCCAAGGGCTGGAAGCCCGTAGGTCGACCTATCGCACCAGAGTGTTATGCAACGTTAGGGAGTAGCACAGCACTACGAATCTGGGGGTCAGAGGTTCGAATCCTTTCGGGCGCGCCACTTCATCCGATGCCAGTGCTTGGATGGAACTTCTCGAACAATCTCACACAGCAGATGCGAGCGGAGACTTTCTCCGTGCAGCCAGGCTGATTGCGTTCGCTTGACCCTTGCCGGTCGTGCGAGGCTGCCAGTTCCCATGGCGTCAGAGGCTTTCCGCGACGGCGCGGGCGACCTCCGCGAGGATCGCGTTGCGGTGCTCGGTGGGCGCGTCCGTCTCCGTCAGATAGGCCGCCACGAGGATCGGCGCGCCGCTCGGAGGCCAGAGCAGACCCGCGTCGTTGGTGGTGCCCCGGTCGCCGGAGCCCGTCTTGTCGCCCACGCGCCAGCCCGGGGGCAGGCCCGCCCGCAGCCGGGCGCCCCCCGTCCGGTTGTCCGCCAGCCACCCGAGCAGGATCGCCCGCGAGGCGGGCGTGAGGGCGGTGCCGAGGGTCAGCCGCTCCAGGTTCGCCACCATCGCCGCCGGTGTGGTGGTGTCGCGCGGGTCGCCCGGCCGCGCCTCGTTCAGGGTCGGCTCGTTGCGGTCGAGCCGGGTCGCCGGATCGCCGAGGCCGCGCAGATAGGCGGTGAGCCCGGCGGGGCCGCCGAGGGTGGCGAGGATGAGGTTTCCCGCAGTGTTGTCGCTCAGGGTGATGGCCGCCGCGCAGAGATCCCCGAGGGGCATGCCGCCCTCGGCCACGCGGGGCTGCGTGGCGGGCGAGTATTCCACCAGATCCCCCGGGCCGTAGGGGACCCGACGCTCCAGATGCTCCGTGCCCCCGTCTACCCGCGCCAGCACCGCCCCGGCCGCCAGCAGCTTGAAGGTGCTGCACAGGGGAAAGCGCTCCTCCGCCCGGTGCCCGGAGACCCGGCCCGTGCCGGTGTCCCGCACCTGGACGCCGAGGCGGCCGCCGCTGCGCGCCTCCAGTGCCGAGAAGCGTTCGGGGAGGGCCGGGCGCGACGGCGCTCCCGACCCCGGTCCGGCCAGGACCGCGTGTCCGGACAGGAAGGCGGCGGTGCCGCCGGAGAGGAGGGTGCGTCTGTGGAGCATCGCGGGGCCTTTCCGTGGTCGCGGGGCAGACAGCACCGCAGGGTGGCGCCAGCGTGGCGGGCACCGGGCCGATTGCGTGACCGCGTCCGTCAGCCGATGACCGCCTGTCCCTGATCGTCGTCGCGTCGAGCACGATCCGGATGGACGGCCGGGCGGCGGCGGAAGCGGCGTGTCCCGAGGCCGCGAAGGGCCGATCCGGCGCTGTCGCGGGATAGCCGGCAGCCTAGCGAACGGGCTTGTGCGGCTTTAACGACGGCTTGCCTGGGGCAGCCTTGCCCGGGAAAGTCTTGCCAACAGAAGACTTGCCGGGCGAGGGTTTGCCGAACGCCGGCTTTGCCGGCGCCTGGGGCGCCCCCTTCATCGGTGGCCTTCCCGGTGCCTCGGGCGAACTGCGCTCCGGGGCCCTGGCCGCCGAGTTGCCCGCGACCTTGCTCACCACCTTGCCCGTCGCCTTCCGGGCCTTGCCGAAGGGTCTCAGGGGCGCCTTCGCGTCCAGGGCGGTACGGGCGATCTCCTGTGGGTTCGGCGCGCCGCCCGCGATCCGCCGCAGGGCGTCCAGCATCTCCTCGAGGGTCTGGGCCGACTCGCCCTCCAGGGTCTCCTCGGGCCGGATGCCGTTGAGTTCCGGGGCGATCTCCTCGGCGGCCTCGCGCAGTTCGGCGATGAGTTCGGCGGGCGAGTAGCGGGGCGGGATCGGGTGGGCCATGGCGCAACCATGGCAGGCGTGGGAAAGGCCCACAAGGCGGCGCGGCCGCCCTCGATCGAGACCGGTTCGAACGGTTCCGGCCCTTCGCGCGTTGCTGTCGCCTCGGAGAGGGTGGAGGCGGGGGAGCAGCATGCGCACCTGGAGGGCCATGGACCGGGCTCCGCATGACGGGCGCTGGATCATCGCGATTCACCGCGACGATCCGGACCAACGCGCGGTGATCCGCTGGGACCCGGAGGCCGCCGGCGATCCGCGCCCCTGGCACGTGGCCTCCTGCCGGCACAGCTACCCGGCCGATGCCTTCACGGACTGGATGGACTTCCCGGATTGTCCGCCGTCCGATCGTCCGCAACCCGAGTGCCGGGCGCCCGAGGCGGCGCGGGGTTTCAATCCGACCGGAGACCACGATGGACACCAGGACGACGGGCCCGCTCACCCTCCACGTTGAGCCCTGCGCCGAGGATTCGACCCGCTATCGCTGGGCCATCCGCGACCGGGACCATATCCTGCGCGTCGCGGCCTACGCGCTGCCCGATGCCGCCGCGGCGCGGGCGCAGGGCCACGCGGCGCTGGCGGAGGCGGCAGCACTCCGGCGCGACGCCGACCCGGTTCCGCCCGTGCCGGCCTGAGCAGCCTCGCGTTGGCACGCCAACGCTTCGTCCGCTTAGGGTCTTGGTGTGTCGCAGATTGTCGTCGCAAAACCGGCAGCCACTTTTGCGAAAACTGCTTAGCCCGCCCGGGCGGTGCGGCGCAGGCGCCGCCAGCCCATCACGACGCCCGAGAGGGCGATGCCCGCGCCGAGGCCGTTGAGGAGCCACATCACCGCGTCCCAGGCCGGGCGGGCCTGGAACAGGTTTCCGAAGTCGAGACGGTGCGGCGCCTCGAAGAGCCAGCGCTGGAGCCGGCCGCTGGCATCGAGGCGGTCGAGGAGCGCGCGCGTCTCCGGGTCGATGTGCAGCCAGGTCGCGGCCGGGTCGTCGAAGCGGACGCGCAGGACCGGCAGGTGGCGGGTGTCGTGATGGGGATACCAGTAGGCATCGTAGGCGGTCAGCGTCTCGGCTCCGGCGATGCGGGCCTCCGGCAAGGCGCGGGCGGCGGCGGCCCTCAGGGTTTCCTCCGCAGGCGACGGGGCCACGACCCGGCGCCCCCCCGCATCGGCCGCGACCAGCACGGACCGGCCGTCGACCTGGGTGAACCGGACCTCGACGATTCCCGCATGCGAAAGTCCGTCCAGGGCCGCGCGGTCGATCCGAGCCGGGGGCCCGGCATAAGCCTCCCGCATGGCCGCCGGGGGCGTGCGGGACGAGAACCAGTGGTTCGGGTTCATCGAGAGCCAGCCGCTCGCGATGAAGGTCAGAAGGCACAGGCCCCCGAAGGTGCCGAGGAGGTGGTGCCAACGCCCGAGGCCACGATAGGGCGTCACCGCCCCGGAGGCGTAGGGCCGGCGCAGGCGCAGGCGCCAGATTCCGAGGACGAGGCCGCTGAGCACGCCCGCGACTGCGATGCCGGAGACCCACAGCAGGACCCCGCGCCAGAGCTCCGCCCGCGCCCGCAGCGGCGTGGGATAGAACCAGTGCGGGATCGCCCCGAGCCAGTTCCACAGGCGCTCCCGGCGGCTGGTGTCGAGGACGACCGCGCCGGTGCGGGCCGAGACGTAGAGGTCGGTGCCGGCGGCGTCGCCGAGCGCCACCACGTGGAAGGGGCGCAGCGGGTCGTAGCGGTCCCGCACCGTCCACTGGTCGCGGGTCACCGCCCGCACGGTGGCGCCCGGGCCGAACGGCGCCAGGGCCGCCGCCGCGTCGACGGGGCCGAGCGCCCGCCCGGTCTCGGCCGAGACCACGTGCCGGGCGCCGTCGCGGGTCGTCACCTGATAGACCGGCCCGGCACCCAAATCCGCACAGGTGAGAGGGGGCCCACCTCCGGCAGGACGTGAGGAATGAGGGTCAGGCGACTCGCGACGGGGCTCCCTCTCCTGGAAGGAGAGGGTTGGGGTGAGGTGGGGGACCTCTCCGGACACGCCACACACCTCACCCTGTCCCTCTCCTTCCAGGAGAGGGGACCCGCGTTGCCCGAGCGTCCCGCCCGGCCGATACGGAGCAGCGGAGCCCCGCATGGACAGGCTGAGGCCGCCGGGGGCGGGGTCGAGCCCCGCCCGGGTCAAGGCCTCGTCGGGGCCGAGGCGCACCCGATCCCAGGCGATGGGCGCGAGGTGGGACAGGCGCTCGGCCTCGGTCAGCGCCGGGAACGCCACGTAGAGCATCACCAGCCCCGACAGCACCCAGGCGGCGAGGAACAGCCCCGTGGCGATACCGAGCCAGCGGTGGCCGAGGATCAGCCAGCGCTTCAGGGATTTGAGCCGCATCAGAACCGCACGCTGTAGGCCACCTCGAAGGAGCGGGGCCGGCCGAGCAGCCAGTTGGTGCCGATGCCGTTCACGGCGTTGCCGCTGATCGCGTAGATATCGTCGAAGAGATTGTAGGCCCGCAGCGACAGCCGCGAGGCCGGCGTGACCTGATGGTCGAGCCCGGCATTGACCAGGGTGTAGGCCGGGCGCCGCGCCTGGTTGCCGAAGTCGCTGAAGGTCTCGCCCACGTGCTGGAGGCCGACCCGCGCCTCCCAGGCCGGGGCGAAGGCCCAATTGACCCAGAGATTGGCGACCCGCTCCGGCACGTCGATGGGCTGGCGCCCGGCATAGGACACGACCTGCCCGCCCACCGCCTGGTTGAAGTCGTCGTACTGGGCGTGGAGGAGGGCGACGTTGGCGTCGATGCGCCAGGCCTCGAACAGGTGCAGGCTCAGGGCCGCCTCGACCCCGAGGGAGGATTGCCGGCCGACCTGGGTGGACAGGGTGGGCTGGCCCGGCACGACCGAGATCAGGTTGTCCTTGACGATGCGGTAGCCGGCCAGCGTCCACTCGGCCCGGCCGTCGAAGGCGACGCCCTTGGCGCCGACCTCGACCTGCTCGCCGGTGGAGAGCCGGAAGTTGGCGAGCGACTGCGAGAGCGAGATCAGGCTCCCCACCGGATCGGTGGCGGTGGCGTACTGGGCATAAAGCGCCAGCAGCGGCGTCGGGTTGTAGACGGCGCCGAAGCGGTAGCTCAGCGCCTGGAAATCCTGGTCGAAGGTCGAACCCGTGACGAGGTTGCGGCGGTGGAGGCTCGGCGCGTCGTAGCGCACGCCCGCGAGCAGCGAGACCTGGTCGGACAGGATCAGGCGGTTCTCGGCGAAGACGGAGGCTTGGGTTGTGCTGGTGGCGTAGGCCGGGGAGGCGCGGCCGTTGGCCGGGAACAGGCCGGGGTCGTAGGCGAAGGGGTCGACGCTGGTGACGAGGCCGCCGCCCTCGGAGGCGAAGTTGTTGGTGTGCCGGAAGGCGATGTGGTTCACGTCGAAGCCGGCGAGGAACTCGTTGCGGAACCCGAACAGGGTGCCCCGGAAGGTCGCGTCGAAGCGGTTCCCGACCTGCTCCTGGCTGTGATAGATCTCGAGATAGTCCGAGCGGTCGATCCGGCCGGTGTCCCGGTTGAAGGCGTATTGCTCGACGTCGAGCCACTGGCGCCGGCTCTGGAGCCGGTAGGCGGTGTTGCGGATCGTGATGTCGGCGGTGGGCGTCCACTCCGTCCGCAGCTGCGTCCAGTTGTCGGTCCAGAGGATCTTGGCGTCGCGGACGTTGTAGTTGTTGAACCGGATGGATTCGAGGATGCGTCCGTTCACCAGCGGCGTACCCCAGTAACGGGCCGGCTCCTGGTAGCCGAAATCGTGGCTCAGGGTGAACGCGAGGTCCGGGGTCGCCTGAAGGGTGAGGGCACCCGAGACCGCGAGGTTGCGGAACTCCCCGTTCGGCGAGATCCAGCCCTCGGCGCGGTTGCCGCTGACGTTGAGGCGGTAGGCGACCGATTCACCGATGGGGCCGCCGGAATCGAGGGCGAGGCGCGCGAGCCCGTCCGAGCCCACGGCCGCGCGGGCCTCGTTGAAGGGCGTGAAGAGCGGCTTCTTCGTCACCACGTTGACCACGCCGCCGATGGCGCCGTCTCCGTAGAGCACGGAGGCCGGCCCGCGCAGCACTTCGATGCGCTCGACGTTCCAGGTGTCGAACGGGAAGGTGACGGTACCGGCGCCCACGAAGAGGCGGGTCCCGTCGTAGAGCTGCTGGATCGAGTTCGGCCCGGCAAAGCCCCGGGCCGTGAAGGCGCCGTTGCCGTTGCCCGGCGCCGCCACCGTGGTGATGCCGGTGGCGTTCTGTGTGACGGCCTCGGCCACCGTGTTCTGGCCGCGCAGGCGGGTGGTCTCGCCCGCGATCACGTCCACGCTGGCGGGGGTCTCAAGAGGCGTCAGGCCGAGGCGGCTGGCGCTGCGGCCGGGGCTGCGCAGGTTCAGCCCTTCGGCCGGCGGCGCGCTCCCGGTGCCGGTCCCGGAGACCGAGAGGGTGTCGAGGGTCACGGCCTCCTGCGCATGGGCGGGGGCGGACAGGACGCCGCCGAGAAGGGCCGCGAGGGGCAGGGCCCGGTCTCGGAAAAGGTGCTTGCGGCGTTGAGCGGACCGGGCGCGGACGTGGTGGCGATGCGGGTCGGAGAGGGACATGGAGCAACCGGGGACGGGCACGGGGATCGGCCGGAGCCGACGAGTCTCCTCCGCTAAAGCGAATGTTATAATGTTACAATCGCGAAATCTCGCCGACCGCATGTCGGTTCGGGCCACGATCCTGCAGACCACCGGCCGGGCGGCCGAACGGAACGGGCGGGCGCGCGACGCGCGGAAGGCGAGGGCGGAGACGGACATCGACGGGCTTGCGGACGCGAAACGCGCGCGAAGTGGCACGTCACCGCGAAGACGCCGGTCCGTTCGCGACATGCGAACGCCCCGACACCCACCAGGACACCCCGCCCGATGCGTTCCGCGTGTGACCACGACTGACGGCAGGTCTCCTGGCTCGCGGGTCACCGCCCTCTCATCGTCTTCCCAGGTTCCGGGTCCTCACGGACCGTTCAC
>NZ_JAKSYI010000013.1 GCF_022829285.1 Methylobacterium sp. J-078 | reverse complement strand
GGCCGGCCGCGAGGCCGATGCCGGCCCAGCCACCGACGCCCGACAGGATGGCGAGGTGCTGCTTGCCCTTGTGGGTGTAGGTCATCACGTTGCCGATGACGCAAGAGGAAGTCTTGAACTTGTAGCGGTCCTTGCCAGACTTGGCCTCGCAGGCCTTCAGGTAGCCCTCGAGGGGGCCGTAGACCACGACGTCACCGGCGGTGGGAAGGGCGGCCGGCGACACCGCGAACTGCCCGTGGTGTGATGACTGGAGCTGGCCTCTGGTGGCGCGCGACGCGTCGCAGTAGCACATGCTGCCGTGACGTGTGGGTGATGGTGTC
>NZ_JAKSYI010000001.1 GCF_022829285.1 Methylobacterium sp. J-078 | reverse complement strand
ATGACGGCAGCGACGCTCGGCTGCGGAAGGCGGATCGCGATGCCCCCGGCCAGGGCATTGGAGTTGATGCCGATGGAGAGGCACGACCCCAGGGCGGCGAGCAGGGCCTCGGAGGCGTAGGGCCCCGCCGCCGCGCCGAGGATGCCCTCGGGCTCGTTCTCCATCACCGGCTGCGGCGGCAGGTCTCGGATGTAGTTGAGCTGGCTCAGCCGACCCTGCGCCTCCGTGCGGCAGCGCAGGGTGCGCACGGCGCTCGGGTCGGCCTTGGCCTGCACGACGACGAAATCGAGCGCGCGTTTGCCCCCCAGGGACGGTGGGATATCGGGAGTCGGTGGTGGCTTGACCATGAATATTTCCGTCGTTTGTTTTGCTGGCGAGATTATCCGCCCTAATTATCCGGCGTGCATTCCCGAATAGGTGATGCACGATTTCTAGTTTAGGCTCTTCGGCGTTCCCGGCGGCAACCAAATATGACGACGAGGACTGCGGAATTGACGAGGTATGCCGAATGCTGGACTGGGATGATCTGAGGTTTTTCCTGGCATTGTCGCGGCACGGCAGCCTCTCGGCGGCCGCCAAGGTGCTCCACGTCTCCCAATCGACCGTCGGGCGGCGCCTCAACTCGTTGGAGGCGACGCTTTCCGTCCGCCTGCTCAACCGCACCCCGGAAGGCTACGTGCCGACGCTTGCAGGCGAAGAGGTCCGTCGGAAGGCCGAGAGCCTGGAGACCGAGGCCCTCGCGTTGGAGCGGGACGTCACCGGGCGCGACAGCCACCTGCGGGGGCTGGTTCGGGTGACATGCGCCGAGACGATGGCCGCGCACCTCCTCGCCCCGAGCTTCGCCGGCCTGCATTCCCGGCACCCTGACATCATGATCGAGCTCATTCCCAACCCGCGGGAACTGAGCCTGGCGATGCGCGAGGCGGACATCTCGGTCCGCATGCGGCAGCCCGAGCAGAACGACCTCGTGGTCCGGCGCATCGGCGGCATCGCCTTCGGCCTCTACGCCACGTCGGACTACATCAAGGAGCGCGGCGACCTGAACTTCGAAGACGGCTGCCCGGACCACCACTTGATCACCCAGATGGAGGACAGCCAGGAGATGACGCAGTCGGCCTGGCTGACCGAGATGGCCTCACGGTCGCGCGTCGTCCTGCAGACGAGCAGCCACGAGGCCGCCGTGCTGGCGGCCGCCAACGGCGGCGGGCTGGCCTGCCTCGCCCGGTTCCGCGGCGACGAGGAGCCCAGGCTGATCCGGATGGACGTGCCGACGGAACCGCCCAGCGCCGACATCCTCCTGCTGGTCCACAAGGACAACCGCGACACCCCCAGGATACGGACGGTGCTCACGCACATCACGGAAAGCCTCCAGGCGCTCGCCCACGTCCTCCAACCCCCGGGCGCGAACGAGGAGGACGTGCGTGCCGTCGGCACGTGATGCGGACGGGATCACCGTGTGCCGCCGGACTCCGCCGAGGCGAGCTATGGCGGGCTGCGGGTGTTCGGGGGCTCCGGCGGGACGTGCGACCACCGGCCGGGGGTTCCAGTCAGTTGCTCATCAGGCAGCAAACGGGGGCGTTCCGAAGGATGTCGCGGGTGACGCCGCCGAACATCCACTCGCGCAGCCTCGAATGCCCGTAGGCGCCCATGACGAGCAGGTCCGCATCCTCACGTGCGACGAACCGCAGGATCGCCTCTCCCGTGCCGGCGTCGTCCACGACCTCGCGGTGCGTCGTGACTTCGAGGCCATGACGGGAAAGGTAGGCCGCAACGTCGTCCAGCCCTTGGGTATCCGTCTCGCCGCCGACCCCGATGACGAGCACCCGCTCCGAGCGTTCGAGGAACGGGAGGGCGTGGAGGACGGCACGGCGCGCCTCCAGCGTGTCCTTCCAGGCGACGACGACGCGTCCGCTGCGCAACGTCTCGATCCCGGGCGGGGCGACGAGCACCGGACGCCCGGCCTCCACGACGAACGGTCCTGGAAGGACGCCCATCGGGCCGGGCTCGGGATCCCGGGCGCCCCAGCGACCGACCACCACCACGTCCGCAGCCCTGGCCTGTCCGGCGAGATAGGTCGAGGGATCGGCTAGATCCGAGCGCCAACCGGTTCGGGTCAGCCCCTCGACGTTGCGGTCGAAGATCGCCCGTGCCTGCTCCAGGTCACGCCCCGCATTGGCCACCTCGACGTCGGTCACCTGAAGGGCTGCGTAGACGCTCGTGGAGTGGGGCGGCGGCGTGACCTGGCGCGCGGCCACGCCGATGAGTTCCGCATCGAACCGGCCGGCGAGCGAGGACGCGAGCTGGACACGGTCCGCCGCGGCGGGACCGAGGTCCACGGAAACCATGATGCTGGCCACGTTCATGTCGGTGCTCCGTCCTTGAGCCTAGGAATCGATGGCCGGAAGGAAGCACGGACCGACTTGGGGCGGCCTTGATCCAGGACAAAGCATCGAGGGAGCCGACGGGTCAAACCAGGGGGATGGACGGAGCGAGCAGTCTTTGGGCGCCCGACATCCCGGAACACGAACATGCAACAACCAGCCAGATCCATCGCCCTCGGGGCGGTCCTATCGCTTTGCCTGACGGTCCCGCTCAAGGCAGCGGAGGAGCCGCAGGCAAGCTCCGTGGCGGATACGGACGCCAGGCCGGCCCAGGTCTGCCTCGACCACCTCAAGGCGTTCGACGCGCAGATGGAAAAGGATGGCTACTGGCTGGGCGGGTCCGGCTACGGCTACGGTTATCCCCTCGGCGGCTACTGGTTCGGCGGCATGACCGGGAACGCCGGCATGGCCATGGGGGCGGCATCCGCGATGATGGGGTACGCGAACGCCCGCCCCGGATACGAGGTCCGGGTACTCCTCTCGGCCGCCGACATCCTCGCGCGCCATGGCAGGCAGCAGCCGTGCGAGGACGTGCTCGTCCAGATCCGGTCCAGCTACGAGGCGTACAAGACCGACATGCAGGGCCGTGACCTGCGGGTCGCGAACGCCCTGGGCTTCCGCAAGCAGGAGCTTTCGCTGGCGCAGCCAGTCGTGACGCGGGTCGCCGCCTTCCGCTCGGACGACCTGCTCGGGAGCGAGGTGCGAACCCCGGGCAACATCGCGCTCGGCAGCGTCGACGACATCGTCATGGGGTCCGAGGACGGCAAGATCGCCTACCTCGTCATCGCCCGCGGCGGCGTCTTCGGCCTCGGCGAACGCCACGTCGCCGTGCCGTGGGACCAGTTCAAGGTCACGCCGAACCTGAACATCCTGGTTCTGCAGACGAGCAAGGACGCCATGGACAAGGCTCCCCGGATCACCGAGGGGCGCTTCACGAAGGCGGAGCCGTTCGCCCAGCAGACCGCGAAGGCCGACGCCTATTGGAGCGCCGCCGCGAAGACGCCGCAGACCGACTGAGACGGCCAAAATCAACGGCAGGTTCCGCCTGCCGACCGCCCTTGACCCCACGAACGGATTTTTTGCCATGCGAACCACCACCGCCCTGACGGCTGCGCTCCTCGCCCTGTCGATGATGACGACCGCGCAGGCGCAGGCGCCTGTGCCGGCGTCCCCACCCGGTGATGCCGCCACGACGATGCGCGAGGCAGGGCGAGAGGCCAGTCAGGCCGCCGATGCGGCCCGTGAGGCTGCCCGGCTCGCTCTGCAGGCCTCGAAGGCGGCGGTGAACGACGCCCCGAAGCAATCCGCTGACATGATCGGGAAGCTCGTTACCGACGCCGCGGACGCCGCGACGCGTGCCGAGACAAAGATCGCGGAGGCCAATAGGGCGGCGGGGGTCTCGGCGAACGCCTCGATGCGCAAGGCCGCAGATTCGGCGCGGAAGTCGGTCGAGGCGACGCAGGCCGCGGTGCGGAAATCGCAGGATGCCGTCGAGGTTTCGCTTCGCTCGAACATGGCCGCCGTCCGGCGCACGGCATCGAACGCACGAGCCGCCATCGTCAAGGCCGCAACGGCCACCGCGAACGCCGCCCGCGCCGCACGTGAGGCCGCCCGAACCACCTGGGACCGTGACATGGCGCAGTCACAGGTCCGAGGCTGACGGACGTCCGGGCGCAGCTTCCCGACACCGACTCAGGGAGAACGACGATGCCGATGAGCAAGATGGCCCAGGCGTGCGAGGAGGCGGCGCACCAGCATGACAGGGCGGCCGCCCATTACCGGCATTCGGCTAGGCACCTCGCCAAGGGCGAGACCGCCGCCGCCGCAAAGGAGCGGGACCTCGCCCTGGACCATTCCGAGAAGGCCCGGATCGACGAGGTCGGCCTTCGGCCCGAGGCGGCAGCCGAGAAGGAGGCACGGTCCGAGGAAGCTTGGCGCTTCATGGGCTGAGCCCATCGTACCCATCACCTCCGCCACCCGTGACGAGGAATCCCTCATGGCCAACCCGATATCTCCCGAGCGACCCGACCCGACGTTTCCAAATCCAGGTCCGGCGCATCCCCCCCAGCCCGACAGTACGCCTTCGCCTGAACCTTTCGGCATGCCCGATTACGAGCCGGATGAGGTCCCGCCGTCCAATGAGCCGCTCGGCATCCCGTCCGGTTCACCGCCGGAGATCGGATGACCGCCGACACGAAGCTCCCGCCGCCCGGCGTCGCCCTGGCGAGGGGACCGCCGGGGACGTGCGAGTACGAGGCATCCTGCGCGCACGCCATCGAGACGTCGCTCGGCATCCAAGGGCTTGGGGTGCATCGGGAGCACGACCGGATCGTCAGGGAGATAGCCCGGACGGTCGATGGCACCGACCCGTTCGCCGCGGTGGTGCGCGCGTCGCAGATGGCGTGCGCGCAGGATGCCTCGTACTCGCACGTCCCCGGCGGTCCCCTCGCCCGGGCGACGCCGGGCGGCGGGAGCTTCGTGTCGGCGGTCATCCGATCTCCGGCTGTGAACCGGACGGGATTCCGATCGGCACATTGGACGGCGGGAACTCATCCGGCGCGATATGGGGCCTGCCGAAAGGTTCAGGCGAAGGCGTGCTTTCCGTCGTGGGGGGAGTCGCCG
>NZ_JAKSYI010000144.1 GCF_022829285.1 Methylobacterium sp. J-078 | reverse complement strand
GCGTGGATGTAACTGATTTCCTTGAGCTTCAGGGCACCTTCCAGCGCCATCGGGTAGCTGGTGCCGCGCCCCAGGTAGAGCACGTCGCGGGCCTTGGCGACCTCGCGGGCCAGGATCTCGATCGGCCCTTCGAGCTTGGTCGCGTCCGCCATCAGGCCCGGCACGGTGATCAACGCGTCGACGAGGCGGCGCTCCTCCTCAGGGCTCAGGGTGCCGCGCGCCCGGCCGGCATGGATGGCGAGACACAGCAGCACCGTGAGCTGGCACGAGAACGCCTTGGTGGAGGCGACCCCGATCTCAGGGCCGGCCAGGGTCGGCACGACGGCCGAGGCCTCCCGCGCGATGGTGGA
>NZ_JAKSYI010000143.1 GCF_022829285.1 Methylobacterium sp. J-078 | reverse complement strand
CCGCGCCGCCCCCCTGCGCAACCCCTACAGCTGCCCGATGAGCTCGGCCGCCGAGGGCAACGCCAACCAGCAGAACTTCCCCACCCAGCAATACGGCCAGACCTCGGGCGGTAACCGCTGCTGATCGGACGGGAGACGGATTACCCGATGCTGCTGAAAGGCTTCTCCTACGCGATGATCGCCGCCTTCGCGGGCGGCCTCGCCTTCACGGTCGTGGGCTCGGCCAACGCTTTCCTGAGCCTGTAGGAACCGCAGACTCCGCCTCAGACCCGCCCGGCCCCCGGCCGCGGCGGGTTTTTGCGTTGGCCGTGCGGGAGTCGCGGCGCTGCGCGTCCGCTAGCCCGACAGGCTTGGCCGGGCGCGATCCGGACCCCGGACATGCGAACGGCGCAGGGCCCGAAGGCCGCTGCGCCGTTGGTTCTGGCCGCTGGGGGGGGCGGCAGCGGCCTGCCCGATGGATCGGGCAGCGGGCGCGGATATGCGCCCCGGCAGGATCAGCGAGCGGTGGACTCGCCGGCTTCCGCGACCACCCGCACCGTGCGGCCCGGGGCGGTCGGCTTCGCCACGGCGACGGGCTGGGGCGTGGTGGTCAGGTCGCTGACGCTGCGCACCGCCTGCGTCTCCCGAGCCTGCTCACGGAAGAGCGGCGGCGTCAGGTGGAGCGCCTCGCCTGCCATGGCGGCGCCGGTGGCGAAGGTTGCCGAAGCGAGGATCGTCAGGGCGAGGAAGCGGGTGGCGCGCATGGGAATCTCCGGGTTTGGCCAGCCGGGGGCGGGCCGTTGAGGAGATAGAACCACATTTTTGTGCGCTGCGGTTTGCGCATTTTGCAACGCACCATAGTGCGAAGGCGCGAAGGTTCGATGATTATATCGCCGCTTCTCGACGGCCAAAGTGGCTTTTGGTCCAGTAGAAGCTATGTCCTGAATGCACAGGACGACGAACCGACATCGCGATCATCAAATTAAATTTCTTCTGAGATCAAATATACTTTTGACGAACACGCTTTTTGCATGGCTGCCCTGTCGAGTCCGCGCGTCTTTCGAGGGTCTTCCGCGCCCGGCAAGCCGGGGCCGGTGGGTGTCCCGGGCCTCCGACACGAAAACGGCGGGGCTTTCGCCCCGCCGCCGGTCGTCTCAAGGGTATGAAGGGTCAGCGGGCCGGGCCGCCGGAGGTCTGGCCATACTGCTGGACCACGAAGTTCGGCTGGCCGGCATTGCCTTCCTGGGCGGAGTCGTGGCCCCGCACGGCGCGGATCGATCCGGTGGTGATGTCGTCGTACCGGCGGCTCTCGAGGCCACCGGGCGCCGTGGCGGCGGCGATGCCGGCCGGGGCGGTGTAGCTCTGGGCCAGGGCGGGCGAGGCCATCGCGCCGACGCTCAGGATGGCGGCAGCAACGGCAGAAGCAATACGTGTGTTCATGGCACAATCCACTTGGGTTTGCGCGGTCTCCGTCAGATGGCGGCTGGCCGTGACTTGTTGGGTGACCCTGATGTAGGCCTGCCTCGGCCGGAACGACGTGCCGTTTGGCACGCCCATACCGGACCGACTTTTCGCGCCCAGGAGCACACCGCCATGATCCGTCCCCGCACGACGGTGCCGGCTTCCGCCGCGCCCTCCGCACCCGCGCGCCCGCTTGCCGACCCGATCTCCCCCGCCCCGTCCTGGCAGGAGGCCGTCGGGCCGGTGGCGGAGGCCCTGCTGAGCCTCGTCGCCGCCGTCGAGAGCCAGCCGAAATCGGGCCCGGCCGTGAAGGCCTTCCAGACCGCCATCCGGCGCAAGGGCGAGGAAGCCTCGGCGGCGGGCGGGCGCGAGGCCATGGAGGCGGCCCTGCGGATCGTCGCCGACGCCGCCCCCGACCGGGCCGAACGACGGGACAGCATCGTCGACAAGGCCTGGGCCGGTCTCCCCGGCTGGCGGAGCTGAGGGGTGGGACCCCTCGTCCCTGTCGTTCCCCATCTCGGCGCCGCACATCATGGTCGCGCGGGCCGATCCGGCTCTCCGATCGTCGGGACGGGGTTCAGAGTTCCGGCTTCGAACGGGCGGCAGGACGGATTCTGCGCATGGCTGCGCGGGTCCTGATCGGAGGCGGCTCTAACTGTCGATGGACCGGTCGACGGTCGTCATCCGAAGGCCGTCGGCCTGCACCGACCGGTGCTCGACCTCGTGGTCGTTCCACCAAGTCGGTTCGACAGCAAGTCTTCTTCGGTGGTCCAGTCGCGCGCGGGCCTCGACCAGGCTATCGACAGGATTTTTAGGAAAGATCTGGCACTCTACCGGGAGATAGTCTGTTCTAAGTAGAGTGTAGATCCATGCAGGGTTCGGAACCCGGCAGCCAGGTCATACGGGCCTGCACGGTCGCGCTGACGGCGTTGTCCGCCGGCATCGTCGTGTTTCTGTGGGTCTGTGCCACCTACGGATCGGCCCTTGGACTGCCCCTGGCCGTGCCGATGCCGCCCCCCTTCCCGCCGATACGCGTACTGACCTTGCTGTTGGCCCTCCACCTCGTCGGCCTCTGCTTCGGCCTCGGCGGCGCCACCATGCTCGACTTCTGGATCCTGCGCTGGATGCGACAGGGCTCGCTGCCGCCGGAGATCGAGCGCAGCTTCCTGTTCATCAGCAAGGTCGTCACCATGGGCATCGCCCTGCTGTGGATCTCCGGCCTCGGGTTCCTCGGGCTCTACGCCCTCGAGGCGCCCGAGAAGCTCGCCAACCCGAAACTCTGGGCCAAGGTGATCGTGGTGGCGGTGCTGACCGTCAACGGCGTGCTCATCCATGCCCTGGTGCTCCCGAGCGTCCTGCGCGACGTGCGCCGGCCCATGCTCGACGGGGTTTCCCTCACCACGGCCGGCATCTTCCTGGTCTCGGGGGCCGTCTCGGGGGTCTCCTGGTACTTCGCCTTCGCCCTCGGGCTGGTGCGCGAACTGAACGGCAAGGTCGGCACCGGCGTGCTGCTGTCCTTATGGGGCGTGGGCGTCGTCCTCGCGGCCATCGGGGCCTTCGCCCTGCGGGAATCGCTCAGGCGCCTGGCGGTACGGCGGCGGGCCCGCACGGTCCCGCCGATCGAGTGGGTGCCCAACCGGCCCGATGCGCCTTTCTCCTCCGTGCGCCTGCGCCGGATTCCGGCCGATACCCTGGTTTCGATCCGGCCGGGCTACGTCCCGGCAGGAACGCGAGGCTGAAAACATCTGGTGGAGCGGCCATCCGAGGGAACAGGCGCAAAGCATCGAAGCGTTGCGCGACAGATCCGGGGTTTCTCCGACCGCGCGACATCCCGTGACGGCTCCGTGCAAATCTTTCGCGATTGCGTTCGTGACTTGCACCTGAGTGAGGTGGCGACTTGAATAAAGCTCCCGATCAGAGATTTATTTTTGCAAAGACTGGATCTATCATTGGGATAGATTGCCTTCCCGTTAATAGTTAATCGTATTAAGTAATTCTGCAAACTATATAGCAGCAGTTTTTCCAGCATATCTGCCCCTCGGTTCAGCAGCGCGGCGGCGCCTGCGGCGAGAGGGATATCTTCGGGATGCCGATCCGGATCCGTGACCTTCGGAAGAGCTTGGATCTTCGAAAGAGCTTGGGCGTCCTCGCGGGTGCCCTGCTGATGCCGGCGGCGGTTACCGCCGAGCCGGCCCGGAGCGACCTCGAATCCCTGCTCTGGCCGACCCCCGGCCCCGTCCGCCTCGACCAGGCCGGCACCACGGTCTCGGCCGCGCGACTGGCGGACCGGCTCGTGGTGGTGAGCTTCATCACCACGGGCTGCACCATCACCTGCGTGATCCGGACCCGCGATCTCGCCGCCCTCAAGCGAAGCCTGCCCGGGCCGCTGCGGGCGCGGGTGGCCGTCCTCGCGGTCACCCTCGACCCGGCGCGGGACGACGCGCCGGCCCTGCGCGTCTTCGCAGAGGGCCTCGGGCTCGATCCGGCGCATGTCGCGGTCCTGGGCAGCGATCCGGACACGGCGGCGCGCCAGCGCGCGGCCCTGCGCTACCCGGCCGACCGCTCCGATCCGCCCGACACGGTGCTGGTCTTCGACCGCATCGGGCAACTCGCGATGAGCTACGGCGCCAACCCCGTCGACCGGCCCCGCCTCGCCCGCGACCTCGCCGCGCTCGACCGCTTCACGCAGGGCGTCGGGCACCCCCCGACCCCCGCCGCCTCACCCGCCCTGTAAGATCCCGCCCGAGAAGGCCCCTCCCATGCCCGGTTCCCCCCGAACACCCGATGCCCGCCCGGCCTCGACCCTCTGGCGCGCCCTCGCGGCCGCCACCTTCCTGACGCCGGCCGCCCTGTTTCCCGGCGCCGTCCTGCCGGCGGGCGCCGCGCAGCTCCCGGTGATCGCCACCCCGGTGGCGGACCCGGTCCTCGCCAACCTGACGATCCCCGACACCGCGCCCACACAGGGCATGTGGTCGGGCGTCAAGGCCTGGCCCCTCAACGCCATCCACATGAGCTTGCTGCCCACCGGCAAGCTGCTGACCTTCGGGTCCCCGCTCGGCGATGCCGGCGCGCAGAACGGCCGCACCTTCGACATCTGGGACCCCAGCAAGGGCCCGGTCGACGGCGCTCACGTCAACTTCCAGGAGCCCGGCTTCGTCAACAGCTTCTGCGCCGCGATGTCGTTTCTCGGCGACGGCTCGCTGCTGGTGGCCGGCGGCATCTTCGACGGCGGCGTCGACAAGGGCAGCGCCGTGCTGAACCCCGCGGGCACCGCCGTCGGCGTCATCAATGCCAAACTCGCCAACGACCGCTATTACTCGACCATGGTCTCCCTGCCCGACGGCCGGCCCCTGATCATGGGCGGCTCGTTCCCGTACCAGGGCGGCTGGGCCGATCCGCAGGGCAGCATCGACCGGGGCCTGATGACCGGCATGACCCCGGAGCTCTACGACGGGGCGAAGTGGGTGAGTCTGTTCGGCGCCAACAGCCGCGACGCGTTCGGACCCGACTTCAACCGCTTCTGGTACCCGCGTGCCTGGGTCGCCCCGAACGGCAAGGTCTTCGGCCTCTCCTCGGAGAAGATGTGGTTCCTCGATCCCAACGGGAACGGCGCGGTGGCGGCGATGCCGTTCAAGGAGCCGCAGCGGAACGCCGCTTCGGCCGCCGATGCGCCGAATGTCGGCCCCGTCTCGACGGCCGCCATGTACGACACGGGCAAGATCCTGCAGGTCGGCGGCAACAGCTACGACAACGGCAACGGCTTTCTCTCCAGCAGCCGCGCCACGGTGGTCGACATCAACGGCGCTAAACCGGTCCTCACCGAGGTGCCGGCGATGCGCTTCGGCCGGGCTTGGGCCAACGCGACCGTCCTGCCCACCGGCACGGTCGCGGTGACCGGCGGCAGCAAATTCAACGACCAGGCCGGCGACAACACGGTCCTGGCTACCGAACTCTGGGACCCGAAGACCAACGCCTGGACGCTCGGCGCCTCCAACGCGATCTACCGGGGCTACCACTCCACCGCCGGCCTGATGCAGAACGGCACGGTGCTGGTGTCGGGCGGCGGCGCCCCGGGCCCGGTGGCCAACCTCAACGCCGAGTTCTACTATCCGCCCTACCTGTTCACCACGGTGAACGGGAGGGCCGCGCTCGCGCCCCGGCCCCAGATCGTCAGCCTGAGCAGCAACAAGCTCGCGCACGCCCAGTCGATGCAGATCGAGCTCACCTCGCAGAACGGGCTCTCGCAGGTGGTGCTGATCGGCCTCGCCCAGGTCACCCACAGCTTCAACAGCGGCCAGCGCCGCGTGCCGCTGACCTTCACCCAGGCCGGCACCCTCGTCACCGTGCAGACGCCGGCCTCTGGCAACCTCGCGCCCCCCGGCTACTATCAACTCGTCGCCGTCGACGGAAAGGGCGTGCCCTCGCCGGGCGTGATCGTGGCGCTCGGCGCCAACGTCGCCGCGCCCACGGGACCCACGACCGTACCGTCGAACACGGCCACGGGCACGGTCGATAACACGAGCTGGACCCGGTGCTCGGCCGAGTACGAGACCTGCACCGTGGCGAGCGGTCCCCGGACCGTCCGCTTCGGGGCCAATGGGCAGTACGTCACCAAGACGATCACGGGCTCCACACCCTGCACGAACGAGGCCTTCGGCCGGGATCCCCTCTACGGCACGGTCAAGGTCTGCGAGGTGGCGGGTACCGCCACGGCGGGCGGCACTGGGACGGGCGGAGCCACGGCCGGTGGAACCGGCACCGGTGGCACGAATACGGGCACGACGGCGGGCGGCTCCACGGGCTCGGTCTCGACCGGCCCCTCCCCCTTCACGGTCGCGCCGACCGGAGCCTGGAAGGAGATCGGCATCGAAGCGAGCCGGATCGCCACGGCCGCCGACGGCACGACGGTCACGGTCAACCGGAACGACGGCAAGGTCTGGCTCTATCAGGCCGACGGTGCCTGGCGGAACCTGCCCGGCCAGATGAAGGACGTGGCCGTGGTCAAGGCCAACAGCATCTACGGCATCGGTCTCGACGACGTGGTCTATCGCTTCGACGGCACGCAGTGGACCGCGATCCCCAGCGCCAACAACGTCACCATCGCGGCCTCCGCCGACGGCACCGTGGTCGTGGTCAACCGCAACGGGGAGATCTGGGCGAAGGCCACGGACGACGCGCAGGCCAACTGGCGCCGCCTGCCGGGCGCCGCCCGGAAGGTGGTGGCGATGAGCGGCCGGAGCTTCTGGGCGATCGGTCTCGACAACAACATCTATCGCAGCGACGGCACCGGCGCCTGGGCCTATGTGGGCCGCGAGGCCCTGGACCTGGCGGCCGCGTCGGATGGCGGCGTCGTCACGGTGAACCGGAACACCAGGGCGATCTGGCGCAAAACCGGCGACGACACCGTCGAGGCCTGGGCCCTGATGCCCAACGCCACCGCGAACGCGGTGGCGGCGCCGAGCACCCAGCGGCTCCTCGCCATCGGGCTCGACGGGAAGATCTACCGCTACTGAATTGGGCCCGACCGACGCGCGGGACGAAATGGCGGGGCTGGCCGGAACGCATCCGGCCGGCCCTGTCCGTTCGGGACGCCAGCTTGTCAGGACGCTCTTGTCAGGACGCTCTTGCGGCCAGCGCCACCCCGTGTGATCCGCGCCCGCGATGGTGCGGGACGAATCGGGAGGACGGGGTGAATCACATCCTCGCGGCGCTGCTGCCCGTGCTGCTCGCCCTGCCGCTGACCGCCCCGATCGCCCTCATCGACCTGCGCCGCCGCATCATCCCGAACGCCCTGAACGGGGCACTCCTCGGCCTCGGCCTCGGCCTCGCCGCCGTGCAGGGGCTGACCACCGACGATCCGGCCGCGCGGGACCCCGCGGGAGCGGCCGGCGCCGTGGGCCTGGCCCTCGCCCAGGCGGCCCTCGCCTACGGGCTGTTCGCGGCCTTGCGCGCCGGCTACGGGCGCCTGCGCGGCCGCACCGGCCTCGGGCTCGGAGACGTCAAGTTCGTCGCGGCCGCGATGCCGTGGATCGGCCTCGCGCAGCTGCCCCTGATGATCCTCGTCGCCAGCACGTCCGCGCTCCTCGCCGTCGCGGCCCTGCGCCTGACGGGGCGCCGGATCGGCGCGGACACGCGACTGCCCTTCGGCCCCTTCCTCGTCCTCGGCCTGCACGGGGCGCAGCTCCTGCGCCCGGATCTCTGAGCCGGATCAGCCCGGGCCGAGGGCGGCGGCGATGCGGGCGCAGGCGGGATGCGGGCTTCCGGCCTGCCCGGATGGGATCGACCGGACCCACTCGACGATTCCGATCCCCACGGGGGCGGCGCCCGTGGAGACCAGGGCGGACCGGCCCGCGCGGGCGCCGGCGGGGTCGGCGACCAGGACCTCGACGCGCAGGAACTGTCGCTGGGACGGCCGGGGGGGCTGCCGCGCGGCCTCGGCCGTCGCGACCCGGCGCAGGCGCGACGTGTCGAGACGCCCGCCCGGATTGAACACCGTCACGGCCGGCAGCAGGAGCGCCGCCAGGGCCGGTGTCATCGCGGGCAGCTGCGCGATCTCGTCCGCGCGCAGGAAGGGTCCGTTGCGCGGTCCCGAGGCGAGGCCGCGGGCCCGGTACTGGGGGGCCTCGGCGCCCCCGCCCGGCTCGGGCGTGTCGTCGGGATCGCGGAAATCCACGATCTCGGCGGCCAGCGTCGCGGCGTCCCGGTCGGGAACGCCCAGCGCCCGCAGATCCTCCTCCATCTGTGGGCGTGGCGTCGTGTTGAGGTCGAGGAGGGCGCCCTGGTCGCGTAGCGCAATCCAGGCGCTGCGTCCCTCCGGCAGCGGGCACAGGACCAGGCTGCCGTCCTCCGGAAGCCCGAGGCGCGTCGCCCGGTAGCCCCGCTCCACCACGAGCCCGAAGGCGACGAAGCGGGCGATGCCGTCGGCCAGGCCCTGCAGGCGGAGGCCGTCGGCGCGTTGTCCGGCGAGGATGGTGCGCGTCTGCAGGCGCAGGGCCGCCGTGGCCGCCGCCGCCGACAGGACGAGGAGGACCACTAGGACCGCCGGCAGCACGAAGCCGGCCTCCTCCGCTCGGGCGATCGGACGGGGCGCCCTCACGGCCGCGCCGCCACTGGGATCAGCAGCGGCGTCCAGCGCCGTCGGTCGCCTGCCGGAAAGCCGATGCGCAGTTCCACCAGGGTCGGATGCGCGTCCCGCCGCGACCAGTCCGGGAGCCATCGCGGTGGCTGCTTCGGACCCGGGCTTCCAAAGTAGCGCAGCTCCAGGTTCGCCACCCGCCCGAGCAGCGTCTCCGGCACAGGCGCCACCTCGGTCTCCGTGCCCTGGACGGCCAAGCGGCTCTCGACGAGATCGAGCCCCGCCGCGCTGGGCCGGGCACGCAGGTCGAGCCGCTGCTCGCCCGCCCGCTCCAAGTCCCGGTTCGCTCCCAGGATGGTGGAGAGGCCGTCCGGCGTGCCGAGGAAGGGCGTCGGAGTCCCGTCGGGGCGCCGGCCCGCCACCTCGCCGAGGGTCCGGCGCAGGTGGTCGCGCAAGGTCTGCACCGCCTCGGCGTCGGTCAGGCGGGCGGAGATCCCCGCGATCGAGCCCGTCACCGCCAGGGCCTGCGAGAGCATCACGCCGATCAGCGCGGCCAGCGCCAGGGCGATGAGCATCTCCACCAGGGTGAAGCCAGCCTCGTCGGTGATGGCCCGGCTCGGGGTCACGGCGCTCCCTCCCCGTCATGGACAAGGCCGGTCAGCGGGCTGACCACCAGGGCGCGGCTGGCGCGCCCGCGCGTGAGCGCGATGCGGCCGCCGCTGGCGCTGCCGTCGGCCAGGAAGCGGATCTCGCCGGGGCCACCCCAGCGCGAGCGGGGAACGTCGACCCGCAGAACCGCCGCCACCGGGATGGGGGCTACGCCGGGACGCGAGCTGAGGAAGCGGTTGTTGGGTCCGTCGAGGACGAGGCGCGCGGTCCGGCCCGTGCGCAGGGCCTCCCCCCGCAGGAGGTCCATCTCCGCCCGCAGGGTCTCGGCGGCCCGCTCGAGGCGCCGGGCCGGCACGAGGGCGTCGAGGGCGGGACCGGATGTGGCCGCCGCGAGCCCGAGGATCGCCAGCACCACCAGCATCTCCACGAGGCTGAAGCCGTCCTCGGCGGTGCGGGCCGCTGGGCGAACCGCGGATGGACGGCCCCGCCCGGGCATCAGCTGCTGGACGCGTCGGCATCCTCGCCGGTGCCGCCGGGCTGACCGTCACGGCCGAGGGTGTAGACATCGAAGGGCGCCCCGGACGCGCCGGGGGTCCGGTAGAGGTACGGCCGGCCCCAGGGATCGATCAGGCCCTTGGCGTCGCGCACGTACGGCCCCTGCCAGTTCACGCCGGGGGGCGCCGTGACCAGGGCGGCGAGCCCCTGGCGCGGATTGGGGTAGCTGCCGGCGTCGAGGTAGTAGAGTTCCACCGAGCGGGCGATGTTCTTGGCCTGGACCTTGGCGGAATCGCCCTTGGCCCGACCGAGATAGCCGAGCACCTGCGGCGTCACCATGGTGGCGATCATGCCGATGATGGCCAGGACCACGAGGAGCTCGACGAGGGAGAAGCCGTCCTCGCCGCCCGGGCGGCTTTTCCGCATCGCGTCCATGTCGGCTGTCCCCGTCCGGTCGGATGACCTCGACCCGACGTCGGCGCAGGCTACGGGCGCGCGGTAAAGATTGCCTTCTCGGATGCCGTGCGTTCAGCGGGCCATATTGTTCAGCGGGCCATGTCGCCCACGCTCAGGATCGCGCCCATCACCGACATGATGAGGCCGCCGATCAGGCCGCCGAGAACCACGGTGACGAGGGGCGTCAGCAGGGCGAGCAGGCGGTCGATGCGCTCGCGGGTCTGGGTCTCGTGCATCTCGGCGGCGTGGATCAGCACGGGCCCGAGGCGGTTCACCTGCTCGCCGCTGGCGATGAGGTTGAGGGTCGAGGGCGCATAAGCCCGCAGGCCCCCGAGCCCGGCGGCGAGGCTCGCCCCCTCGGTGAGGCGGCGGCCGGCCTGGGCCAGGGCCTCGCGGAAGATCAGGTTGCGGGCGAGCGGGCGCGTCGCGGCCACCGCCTCGGGGATCGGCACCTCGGCGTTCAGGAGGGTGCCGAGCACCCGGCAGAGGCGGCCGAACTCGGCGCCGACGACGATCTCGCGGATCAGCGGCAGTCGCAGGGCCCAGCGGCTTCGGAAGCCGGCAAAGCGCGGGTTGGACCAGCCCCGCACCGTCAGGGTCGCCAGGAGCGCCAGCCCGACGGCGAGGTGAGCCCACCAGGCCGCCAGCGCCTCGCCGAGCCCTTGCGCCGCCCGGATCGCAAAGGGGGGCGCGCGCCCCGCGCCCTCGAACATCGGAGCCAGCGCCGGCACCAGGACGCCGATCACCATGGCGAGGGTACCCAGCGCCATGAGCAGCAGCAGGCTGGGATAGATCATCGCGGAGGAGAGGTGGCGCCGCACCGCGTCGCGCCGCTCCAGCGAGGCGGTCAGACTCGCGATGACGTCGACCAGGGTGCCGGTCGCCTCGCCGGCCCGCACCGCGTCGACCATGTCGCGCGGGAACGCCTCCCCGTGAGCCGCCATGGCCTTGGACAGGGAGGCGCCCGCCACCACCCGTTCCAGGAGATCGGCGAGGACGGGCTGCATCGCGGCCGAGGCCTGACGCTGCACGAGCCGCAGGCAGCGGTCGACGGTGAGGCCCGCGCCCAGCAGCGTGCCGAACTCCTTCATGAAGGCGATGCGGGCCGTGTCGGTGATGCGGTCGCGCCCGAACAGGTCGCGCTTCCAGAACGGGACGCCCCCCGCCGCCGCCGGCACGATGGCGAAGACCCGCAGGCCATCGGCGCGTAGATCCGCCACCGCCCGCTCGCGGCCCCCGGCCTCGATCCGCCCGGAGCGCAGGCGACCGGCCGTGTCGTAGGCCCTGTAGGTGAAGGCCGGCATCAGACGAGCCCCTCGAAGACGCGGCCGATCTCCTCGAGGGTGGTCTCGCCGGCCAGGACCTTGGCGCGGGCAGTCTCGGCCAGGGTCGCCATGCCGGACGCGCGCGCCTGCGCGGTGAGGGTCTGCTCGTCGGCGCCCGCGCAGATCAGGGCGCGCAGGTCCGCATCGAGGGGCATCACCTCGGAGACGACGCTGCGTCCGTGATAGCCGGACCTGTTGCAGGTCGCGCAACCGCGAGCCCGGCGCAGGCGAAGCGGCGCGCCCTCGGCCGGCCGGCCGAGGCGAATGCGCTCCTCGGGCGTCGCCTCGCTCGCGGTCGCGCAGGCGACGCAGACCCGCCGCACCAGGCGCTGGGCCACCACCCCGTTCAGGGTCGCGGCGATGAGGAAGGGCTCGACCCCCATGTCGACGAGGCGCGTCACCGTGGCGGGGGCCGAGTTGGTGTGCAGGGTCGAGATCACGAGGTGGCCGGTGAGCGAGGCCTGCACGGCGATGCGCGCCGTCTCGCCGTCGCGGATCTCGCCGACCATCACCACGTCCGGGTCCTGGCGCAGGATCGACCGCAGGGCCGCGGCGAAGTCGAGCCCGATGCCCGGATGGGCCTGGACCTGGTTGACCCCCGCCATGCGGTACTCGACCGGATCCTCGACGGTGACGACCTTGAGGTGGGTGCCGTTGATGCGCCGCAGGGCCGCGTAGAGCGTCGTGGTCTTGCCGCTGCCGGTTGGGCCGGTGACGAGGACGAGCCCGTTGGGCCGGCGCGTCATCGCGTCGATCTGCGCGATCGCACTTTCGTCGAAGCCGAGTCCGGCAAAATCCTCCACCCGGCGCGAGCCGTCGAGGACGCGCATCACCACGCTCTCACCGTGGGCGGTGGGCAGGGTCGAGATGCGCAGGTCGATGTCGTGGCCCCGGTCGGCCACCTGCATGCGCCCGTCCTGGGGCAGGCGCCGCTCGGCGATGTTGAGGCCCGCCAGGATCTTGATCCGAGTGGTGAGCGCGAGCTGCACGGATTTGGCCAGCCGCTCGGACTCGACGAGGACGCCGTCGACCCGGTAGCGCACGCGCAGATCGGCCTCCTCCGCCTCGATGTGGATGTCGGAGGCCGAGAGTTCGAAGGCCTTGCGCACCAGCCGCGCGGCGAGCCGTACGATCGGCGCCTGGCTCGCAACGTCCTGCAGCTGGGCGAGGTCCCCGTCGAGGACGCCCGCCTCCTCGGCCTCGCCGTCGCCGTAGACCGCCCGGTGCGCCCGCTCGAAGGCGCCGGGCCCGATGATGCGCAAGGACACCCGCCGGTCGGTGAGATGGGCCAAAGCCGCCGCCGTCTCGGCCTCGAACACGTTGACGACCGCGACCGTGAGCACCCCGTCCCCGTCCGAGACGGGCAGGACGCGGGCGCGCCCGCAATAGTCGCCGTCGAGGAGGTCGGGCAGCACGGCTTGGGCCGGGACCTCCTCCTCGCGCAGAAAGCCGAGGCCGGTGGCGTCGGCGAGCGCGGTGACGAGGGTGGCCTCGTGCAGGAGCCCGCTCTCCGTCAGGAGCACGGGCAGCGGGCGCTGGCCGGGCCGGTCGAGGGCGGTGAGCGCCTGCTCTAGGCCGGCGGCGTCGATCGCCTGGGTTCGTAGGAGATAGTCGAGGAAGTCGCGCGCCGCGTCGGTGCCGTCGCGGACCGTCGCGCGCAGATCCGGCCTCTGACGGCGCGGGCGGGTCTTGGCAGCCCAGATCGAGAGCATGCGGGTACGTCCGGTGTGCACGGTTGCCGCACACGGACGCCCAAGGAGCCGCGCGACTTAAAGCAAATGAAACCCTCAGGACGGTAAAGATTGCCTCTCGCATCCTTCGCGTGCGGCCGATCCGGGGCTTGGGCTTGAACGGACTTGCGCTCAGTTCCACGACGGGCCGTTCGCTCGCGGCCGCCCTGCGCTGGTGGGTCTCGGAACTCGGGAGCCTCGCGGGCGGCGCGGACCGCCCGGAACCCGCCCGCAGCGACCTCATCCTGCAACTCGGCCCCCCCGAAGCGGGCGACGCCCTGACCCTGATCGACCGGCGCGGCGAGACCCCGCGCCGCTACACCCTGGCGGGCGGGACCGACGACCTCTCCGAGCGCCTCGCGGCGATCCGGGGCACGGGCCGAAAAGTCGTCTCGGTCGCCGTGATGGTCGACCCTGCCGCCTGCTTCCTGCGGACCTTGCGCCTGCCCGCCGCCGTCCTGCCGCGCATGCGGGACGTCCTGGCCCAGGAACTCGAGGCCGCCACGCCGTTCCGGATCGATGCGGTCCATACGGACTGGTTCGTCGAAGGCGAGGACGCGGATGGCCTGAAGGTCCGGCACGTCGTGCTCAAGCGCGCCCGGCTCGATCCCCTCCTGGCGACCCTGGCCGCCGCCCGGCTCGTGGTGGGGCCGGTGAGCGTCGGGCCCTCCGAGGACCGGGCGATGCCGGTCGACCTCCTCAGCGGCGGTGGGCGCCCGATCCCCCGCCTGCTGCGGAATTTTACGCGGGGCGATGGGCTCGCCCTGGGGCTCGCCCTTCTCCTGGCCTGTGCCGCCTTCGGCCTGCTGCGCGCGCACCAGGACGCGACCCTGGCGGCCCTGGAGACGGCGACCTTCGAGGTACGTCGGGCAGCGCCCCAGCGGCTCCCGCCTCCGGTGCAGGCTCTGGCGGGCACGCTGGTCGCCGAGCGCTATGCCCGTCCGCCGCTCGCGATCCTCTGGTCAGCCCTGGCCCGGGCCCTGCCCCCGGCGGCCTTTGCCGAGAGCCTTCAGATCGATGCCGAAGGGGTGAGCGTGACCCTGCGCACCAGAGATGCGGACGCGGTCCTGAGGGCCCTCGACGCCGCTCCGGACCTCGGCACCGTGGTGGTGCGCGAGCGCGAGGCCGCCGGGGAACGCCTCGTGATCGGGCTCTACGTCCGCGCCTGGACAAATCCCGGCCCCGCGCCGGGGCTTCGGCCATGACAATCGACCTTCCCAACCTGCTGCGCGGACGTACCGGCGCGCTCCTGATCCTGGCGGCTGCGGCCATCGGGGGCTTCGGGCTGCTCGGACAGGCCGCGGGCGATGTCGCCGAGACACAGGGCCAGATCGCCGAGGCCCGCGCGCTCCTGAGCCGGACCCGGGCCGCGGCGAGCCGGCCGCCCCTGCCCGCCCCCATCTGGGCTTCGGACGACGCGGCGCTCCTCGCGGCCTTTCGCGCCCGCCTCGACGGGGTGATGGCGGGCCGCGTCGTCCTGCTCGACGCGTCCGGCCTCGAACCCGACCCGGCCCGGCCCCATGCGCCGCGTCTCTCGGCCAGCTTGCGGGGAACGGCCGAGGGGTTGCACGGCCTGCTGCTGGCGCTGGAGACGCAAAGTCCCCTCGCGGTGATCGAGACCGCGCGCCTCGGCCCTGCGCGCGCGGCCGATGCCGAGACGGGCTGGCCCACGGTGATGCAGCTCTCCTTGAGCCTGCGCGGCGCCCTAGTCCCGGCACCGGCCGGCGGCGATCCGGGGCCTGCGCCGTGATCCGCGTGTCCCGGCGGGTCCTGGGAGCCGGTCCGATCTCCCTGGGTTTCCTCGGCGCGGCGGGGCTCGCCCTCATCGTCGCCGCCCTCTGGCCGGTGGATGCGAGCGCGCCGCTCGCCGGGCCCGGTAGCCCGCCGCTGGATCTCGGTCGCCTCGCGGCGGCCGACACCGGCGCGGCCCTGAGCCGGCCGCTGTTCGACCCGGAGCGGCGTCCCTGGACGGCGCGGGGCAGCCGCGAGGATCTCACGGCGAGCGAGCGGCCCCCGACCCTCCTGAGCGTGCGCGGCATCTTGATTGAGGATCGCGTCCGCCGCGCCCTGGTGACGGATGGCAGCGGGGAGCCGACCTGGCTCGGGCTCGGCGAGGGCCGGGGCGGTTGGCGCCTGGTCGCGATCGAGCCCGCGCAGGTGGTGGTAGCGGATGCCGCCCGGCACTACACCCTCGCCTTCCTCGGGGCCCCGGTCGCCCTGCGGCCCCCGCCGCGCGAGCCGGCCCCGGCGGGAGTCGCCTTACGGCCGGCGCTGAGCCCCGCGCAGGACGAGCCTCCGGCGATGCAGCGCACGTTGCAGGAACGGCGCATCATGCGGCGGATCGACATCACCCGCCCCGGCACGCCCTGAACGGGGTTCCGTGTCTCTCACGAAAGCCCGGCGCGCTCAGTCCATCGCCCGGCGCAGGACGCCCGGGGAGCCGTAGGGCGTCGCGGCCAGCGGCCTCGGCGCCGGCACGGGGCGGACCGGCATCATCGTCTTCAGCTGCTGGCGGAAATCCTCGGCGATGCGGTCGGCCTCGCCGGTACCCCGGATCACGCGGGGCCGGATGAAGATGATGAGCTCGGTGCGCACGCGGCTGTCGACGCGGTTGCGGAAGGCCGGCCCGATCAGCGGCAGGTCGCCGAGGACCGGCAGGCTCTCGTTGGTGATGAGCGCCTTCTCCTGCACGAGGCCGCCGATGGCGAGGCTGTGGCCGTCGTTGACCGCGATGCTGGTGGCGACCCGGCGCTGGCGGATCGTCGGCGAGTTGATCGACGAGGTCGTGGTCGGGACCACGTCGCTGACCTCCTGGTTAATGTCGAGCACCACGAGGCCGTTCTTGTTCACGCGCGGCGTCACCGAGAGGATGACGCCGGTGTCCTTCATCTCGATTTGGTTGAGGATCGGCGCGCCCGCCGCCAGCGCGCTCTGCCCCGTCTGCTTCACGATGGGCACCTGGTCGCCGACCTGGAGCTTGGCCGTGCGGTTGTCCATCACGGTGATGTTGGGCGAGGAGATCACGTTGACCCGCGTGATGCCCTGGAGCGCGTTGACCACGACGTTGAAGTCGGTGGCGTTCAAGAGGTAGTTGAAGCCCGGCACGCCCCGGGCCGCCGCCGTCACCAGGCCCGCCGTTCCCCCCGTGGCCATCGCCGCGACGGTCCCGGTCTGGGCGAGGTTGAACTGGCCCTGGCCGCCGTTCTTGAGGAACCACTGCACGCCGAAGCGCAGCTCGTCGTTGAGGGTGACCTCCGCGATCACGGTCTCGAGCAGGACCTGGGTCGGCATCGCGTCGAGGCGCGCGAGGATCTTGAGGATCTTGTCGTACTGGTTGCGGGTGGCCGAGACGACGAGGCTGTTGTTGGCCTCGTCGGCCATGATCCCGATCTGGTCGCGGCGCTGACCGCCCGCGGCGGCCAGACCCGACGGCGCGAAGGCCGAGGACCCCGGGCCGTAGCCGCCGGCCTGGCCGCTAGGATCGAAACCGCCGGCTCCCATCCCACCCTCGCTGCCGTAACCGCCGGCGTTCATGCCGCTCGGGTTCATGCCGCCCGGACTCATCCCCGCCGAACCCATCCCGACCGGGTTCATCCCCCCTGGGTTCATGCCGCCCTGCCCGAGGCCGCCGGCCCCCATGCCGCCCGAGCTCGCACTCAGGCTCCCGCCGTTCAGGCCGCCGGAATTCATGGTCCCGGAATTCATGCCGGCGCCGGTCGCGCCGAGCCCCATCCCGGAGCCGTCGCCGGCACCGAAGGCGCCGCCCGCCCCGTAGCCGCCATTGCCATAGGCGCCGAAGCTAGTGCTCACGGCCATGCCGCCGCCGGTCTCGGCCGCGACCACGCCCTGGAGCACGGCGGCGAGTTCGCGGGCCGAGCGGTTCTGGATCCGGTAGACGAAGAGCTGGCGTTCTCGGTCGGCCGCGAGGGTCTCGAGCTTGCCGATCCAGTCGCGGGCCCGGTCGAGATAGGCCGCCCGCGCGCTCACCACCAGGATGGCGCCCAGCGCCTCGTTGGGCACGAAGTGGATGATGTCGCCGGTGCCGGCGGTCTCGCTGCTGAAGATCTGGACGAGGTCGCGGGCGATGGTGGCTGGATTGGCGCTGCGCACGGGGATCATCGCCGTCGACATCCCGCTCATCCAGTCGACGTCGAACACCGCGATCGTCTCGCGCAGGGCCTGGATCTGGGCCCGGTCGCCGGACAGGATCAGCATGTTGCGGGTCCTGTCGGCGCGCAGGATTACGTCTCGGGGGGCGACGGAGGCGAGGATCGCCTGCATCTCGGCGGCCGAGATCCAGCGCAGGGGAACGGCCTGGGCCCGGGCCCCGGGCTCCCCGGCGAGATCTGGCACGCTGCGCACCGGCAGGATGCCGGCCGGCCCGCCGGCGGGAACGATCTCCACCGTGGCACCGCGTCGGCGCAGGGCGAAGTTGCGGGCCGCGAGCGCCGCCTCGAACATCGCCAGCAGCGTCTCGCGGCGAACGGCACCGGCCGTCTGGAGCGTCAGGGTGCCGGTGACGCGCTCGTCGAGCGTGTAGTTCCAGCGCAGGGTATCGGCGAGCACGGCCTTGGCCGCCACCGGGATCGGTACCTCGACGAGGTTGAGGCTGACCGGGCCGCCCGGGAGCGGACCGTTGAGGGCCGCGTCGGCGCCGAGGAAACGATCGCTGCCGCGCTGGACCACCGGAGCCGCGCGCGGGGCCGGCGCGTAGACGCCGTCTGGGGCAATCCGCCCGGTATCCGAGAAGACGAGGCCCGCATCGGCGGCCACCGCGAGGTTCCCATGGAGCAGCTCCACGAAAAGAACGGCCAGACGCGCCAGGAGGAATGCAGGTCTCGCCATTTCTCCTTGCGCCTGATGTCGTCTGCCTTCGATGACTTATGACGCGTTAAATAAACATGGTTAATAAATAGATAACTGATTGATATTGCAGTAAAAACGCACCGCTCATCATTCGCGTCGAGTAATGCTTAGTCACATCATCGGGGTCGTCAGATCGCGCCAGGAAAGCGTTCTGCCCGATCGATGTCGACCGAGGATCATGAGCCGCTTCCAGACCGGATCTCCTGCGCAACGAAGATGGAATAGGGCGTGATCGACTTCGGCGACAGGCCGCCGCCGCGCGAGGACTTCGCGATGATGCGAAGCGGGTTCCCGATCCTGCCGCGCTGCTTGGCGCGCCCCGATCCGGCTGGTCGCCCCCGCGCACCCTTCGATCCCCCGGCAGGCACGGGATGGCCAAGCCGATCTCGCAAAAAGCGGTCCCCGGCCTTGCGCCGAAAATCTGCGATCGAACAACGGCTTAGGCGGACTTATGTTCGGCCACCGGCGCAAGTCCGTTTAGTGCGGTCGCCGCGGAGTTCAAGAATGTCGCGAACGGCCAAGCTTTGTTATCCGCAGCTGAATCAACGCGGGGAGCGGATGGGAATGGCGGTGGGGCGTGAGGCAGGCCGGGACACGACTTGGACGCCGTCGAAGGCGGCGCGGCAACGGCGGCTCTGGCGCGGCTACGACACCAGCCTCCGGTCGAGCGGCGTCGTGCATGGGCGCCCCGCCCTGCCCGAAAGCTCCGGGCAGGCGCTTCAGCTTCCGCCACGCTGGCTCACCGCCCGCGAGTTGATCGGCATGGCGCGCGCCGCGCGCAGCAAGCCCCAGGACTGACAAACCGGAGGACTGAACGGAGCCCCAGGCTCCACCGGGGGTGGTTGCGCGACGGGAAGGTCTCGACCGCACGATCACCACGGCGCTCGCAAATGTCGGCGCCCGGTATCTCCAGTTCTGGATCGATGTGACGATCCGCTGATCCTCCGGTTTTCGATCGATTTGCTTGCATTGGCCGCGAACGATCCATTAAGCTGGTCCGGAGCAGCTTTGGTCAGCGGCAGCGCCTGATTCGAATCGAACGGCGCGCCCGATCCAAGCACCCTTTGCCAAGTACCCTCTGCCAAGCAGCATCCGACAGCGAGAGCCCGTTGCGCAAACAAACAAGGCGGTCATTCACCGTCGAAATCAAGCATAGCATCACCTCCGGCCGATCCTTCATCCCCACCAAGCAGCCCCGCGTTCCGCGCAAGGGCAAATCCACGGACAAGGCCCTGGCGGACCCGTCGCCGGCCGAGACCGGACGGGACGCCGCTCCGGCGCCGGGCCTCGCCGAATGCGCCGAGCCCCGCCGCATCCTGCCGAGTCTCATCGTCTGGGAGCCGCCGCAGCCCGATCCGGAACCCGAGGTGGCGCACGAGGCGCCCCTGCCCCGCGTCCGTCGCGTCGTGCCGTCGCTGGGAGCCGATGGCATGCCGCGCCGCAGGGGCCGGCCGCGGAAGGTCGTGCCCGAGGGCGAACCGGTCGTCGTCGCTCCGCCGGTCCCCGCGCCGCCGCGGATCGAAGCCCTCGTGCCCGCCCGTGCGGTGCCCGTTGCGCTCGTCCGGCCCCAGCGCGTCGCTCGCCCCGAGGTGGCGGCCCTGCCGCGCGCCGAGCGCTGGAAGCGCCGCCTGCCCCGGGCCTGCTGGTAGACCTCCTGTTCGTCGCGATCCGGTCGCGACGGGTCAGCCACTCGGCCCTCCGTTCCCGGAATGAACGACGTCCGCCCGAACGGCATTGAGCTTCGGGTAACCGGGTTCGCGCATGGTTCCGGTGAGCCTTGTCCTGCGTATCGGCTCCCGTCGTGTGGACACGACATGCTCCGCTGGCCCGCCCTCGCGGCGGCCGGCGGGGCTTCCCACGACCCTTCGGGTTTTCCGGCGGTCCGATCGCGACGGGATATCAGGACGCCAGCGCCGGACATCAGATCTGCTGTTCCGCGTATCTTCGTGTCTTCCGCCTGCGCGCAGGAAATTGCGCGCGAAGATCTCTCCGAAGCCCCGGCCCTTCGGGTCGGCGATCCGCATAAGGGCGTCGATGGCGTCCTGGGCGCCGATCTCAGCGCAGCGACCGGATCGAACGTCTCCGGCGCGTCGCCGAGGCCGAGGGACGCGCGGGCGTGGCCGTACCCGTAGGATGCCCCGGCACGGGACGGCAGGCCGGCCCTCAAGGTGAAGGCGCAGAGGAGCTCCGGAGTTCGGCGAGCTCGGCCCGCAGCGCATCGATCTCCGCCTGCAACGCGCCGGCATCGACCGCCATCTCGATGCACTGTTCCTGCGCCTCGGCGAGCTGAAGGCGGAGCTCGGCATTCTCCGCCGCGAGTTCGAGCAGGGTGATGTCGAGGGAGGACAAGGGGATGGCGGACTCGCTGATTCGGAATCGGAACGGACCCCGAGGCTTTCGCCACGCACGCGTTACCGTTGACTTAACCATGCCGGCCAGCCGAGATGGCATGTCTGGCCGCGCTCGCCCTCAGGGTGAGTCGCGCGCCGATCACCAGTCAGGGAACATGGCCGCGCAAGAGACCTAAGCCCGAAACGCCAACGGCCCCGCATCGCCAAATGCAGGGCCGTCGAAATCGATGAAGTCTGGGAAGACCAATAACAGCTCCCCAGACATCATAACACCGCTCAGGTGTCAATCGGGATCGCTTCCCGAGACGATGGTGCTTTGCCTTTTGACGGGGACGGCTTCGGCCGCGCCCCCTGCTTTGCCGCGGCCCGGGCAGGAGCCGGGACCGATGTTGCATGCCGAGATCATGCGGGCCGCGATCGAGGGGGCGCGCACGTTCGCGCAGATGGACGAACTGTCCCGCCAGCTCTGGCGAGGTCACGGGGCGGGGGCCTTGAGCGACGGGGAGGCCCAAGGCCTCGCCGAGCACCTGCACGGGCGCCGCTCGGCGATCCGCGACGACATGCGGCCGCTGCCCATCCCGGGCCTCGCCATCCCGCGCACAAGGCTGTTCCCCCCGCGAAAGATCCCCAGGAGCCCGGACCGGATCGCCTCGCGCGACCGGCGCCGGCTGCTGGCCTGCTCGGGTCCCCTGCCGCCCCGGCTCGCCGCCCGCTTCACGGAGGGCCAGCGCGCTGTCCTGCGCATCGTGGCCGACGCCGTGGCGGAGGCGGGCCTGTGCGACCTCTGCCTCGACGCCATCGCGGCCCGGGCCGGCGTCTGCCGGCGCCTGGCGCAGGGCGCTCTACGCCTGGCTGCGGGCGACGACCTCCTCACGATCGAGGAACGGCGCTACCCCGGCCGCCGGAACGCGCCCAACCTGGTGCGCATCGTCAGTCAGGACTGGCAGGCCTGGATCAAGCGGGGCGGCAAGCGCAGACGGACCGATCCAACCCCGCCCGCCGAGACCCCGCCCGAGCCGCACCCGACAGGGTGCAAAGCCCTGCACACCACGGAGAAGAGTCTTTTCAATCCGGGGAAAACCGAGCCTCGCCCTGTCCGGGAGGGGCTGCCGAGGATCGCGGATCGCCCCGGCGGCCCTGCCCTGCCGATCTCCGGCGCGGTGACACCAGGGGCCGACGCACACCAAACCCAGGCGCGTTTGCTGAAACCCCCCACAGGTGAACCCGTCCGTGAGGGTTGTGGAAACCAGATCGGAACTCCGATGTGAAGAAACGCCGAGCCGATTATTTTGCAGGGATCGCCAGCGATGTTTCTTTACGCTCTCGGCTCATAGCCGATCCGGTCTTCGTGCTGCTCTTGTCAGGCGATGCACGAAGTGAATGGGGACGGACCGGACCGGTGGAGGGTCCGATACCGTCCGCGTTTCCGGACGGAGAACACCGACGTTGACCGCGATACAGACCTTCGACGCCCCCGCGCCGATCCGGGCCGAGGCCGTCCATCCCGCCGCCGGGGTCGCCCCGCGCTCGGACCTCTCGGATCGGGGCTTGCGGGTCGAGCGCGTCGACACGCGCCGGTTCGCGGGCCTCGAGTCCGCGTTTCGCGATCTCGCCGATGCGACCCCGGAGGCAAACGTCTTCCTCGAGCCGGCGATGCTGGATGCCGCGCAACGGGCCGACCCCGACACGCCCCTCGTCGTCCTGCTGGCCTGGGACCCGGAACAGCGCCTCGTCGGTGTCTGGGCCTTCGCCCTGGAGCGGCGCGGCCTCGTCGCGCGCCTGCGGGCCCCAGCCGTCCCCCTGGCCTCCCTCGGCAGCCCCCTGGTCCGGCCCGACTGGGCCCGGGACGCGCTGGCGGCGTGGTTCGCCCTCCTCCGGGCCGATCGGAGCCTGCCGAAGCTCCTCGACCTCAACTGCCGCACGGACGGGTCCTTCCAGGGCGCCCTCGACGCGCTGCAGGCCGAGGGGCGCTGCGCCGTGAAGGTGCGGGCGCGCCACCGCCGGGCGATGCTGGAGACCGCGCTCGACGCCGAGGCGTACCTGCGCCAGACCCTGTCGGGCTCGCGCCGCGCCAAGCTGCGGCAGCTGCGCTCCAAGCTCGGGCGCCAGGGCGAGGTGGCTTACGTCGTGCACGAAGGCGCGGCCGTGCCGGCGGCGGTGGACCAGTTCCTCGCCCTGGAGGCGCTGGGCTGGAAGGGCCAGCGCGGCAGCGCCATGCAGTCGAACGCCAAGCACGCGGCCTTCCTGCGGGGCGGGCTTGGCGCCCTCGCGGCTCAGGGGCGCGGCAAGGTCAGCGCGCTGACCCTGGACGGCGAACCGATCAGCATGTGCGTCCTGATCTACTCGGGGGGCACGGCCTTCATGTGGAAGATCGCCTACGACGAGGCCCGCGGCAACTTTTCGCCGGGCTACCAGCTCGCGCTCGAGGACACCGCGATGCTGCTGGCCGACCCGGCCGTGCGGCTCTCGGATTCCTGTGCGGCGGCGGAAGTCGGGATGATGTCCGAGCTCTGGCAGGAGCGCGCGCCGCTCGCCGATCTCCTCATCGGTGTCCGGCCCGGCCTGCGCTTCAAGGGCACGGTGGCGCTCCTGGCGGCCCTCGGCCTCGTCCCCGAGCTGCGCCGACGGCTGCGCCTGCGCGCGAAGCTCAAACCGCTCCTCAATCGCCTGCGCGCCCTTCGGGGACGATCGTAGGATTGGCGCTGCGTCACGATCCGAAGAGCGCCTGACGGAACCGCCGGCATGGCCGCAACGAGAGGGATGTGTTCGATGCTCTGGATCCCGGCCGAAATCTACAAGGAGATCCTTCTGCACGTCCCCATTGCGTGCGTGGATATCGCGATCGTGTCCGAAGGGCGCATCCTCCTCGTCGAACGCATGGATGAACCCGCGAAGGGACAGATGTGGCTCCCCGGCGGCCGGGTCCGGAAGGGCGAGACCATGCGGGATGCCGCCGCCCGCAAGGCCATCGAGGAAGTTGGCATCGAATGCCATGTCGGGCCGATCGTGCACACGGCCGAGACGATCTTCGACGATGGACCGCACGGTGTGCCCGTCCACAGCATCAACACGTGCTTCTTCCTGTTTCCGCGTCTCCCGGACGCGCGGGTCCGCCTCGACGACCATCACGCCCGGTTCGCCTGGGTCGAGGGGATCGAGGGCGATCTTCACCCGTATGTTCGTCGGTGTCTTTTGGCAGCCGGGCTGCAAAGGTCGACAACCAGTGCAAGCCCCGTTTCGGGTCCTGAAGAGCAGAGGTCGCAGAACTTTTGAAAAGTCTGTCTTGTGCCGTTCCATACTCTGAGTCGGGCTCAAGGAGTGACGCGCCATCTCCGCCCGATATGAAGAGATCGCCGTAAGCTTCGTGGGCGTTCTGTGCCTTGCCACTGCCCTCGACTGGCTCAAGTGATGATACGCCTCAACGCATAAATGTTATTGTTCGAACTAAACGTGTATTATTTTTCTTAAAACGTCGACTGTTTTGGAATCGGCAGTGAGTTCCTTAACTCTATTTGAGCAATTGACAGACATTTGGGAATAATCTTCAAAGCTCATATTATCTATTTTATCTATTGCTTCTTTCACAGACGACGCGCTTACTGAGGTAGTATTATCTAGGAAGAATTTTCCAAGAGTGGTTTGTTTCATCAGGTGATCCAAAGTTATGACGGGAGTTCCAAGTAACATCGATTCTAGGCAGGATAAACCATAAGCCTCAGCTTCTTTAAAATGGACAGTAAAAAAACTTTCTGACATTTTTTCATGGCAATCGCTATGAGACAATACTCCGTTGATGGTTTCATGTCCGTACATTTCAAAATTTCCGCTATACAATCCTCTAAATTCTTCAAGATACTTGGTCCCTATAGGCCAATATTTTGGAAAACTGATGTATGAGCGAGCAATTTTATTGCGATAACTATTATGTAGATCCTTAGGCACAATATTATCAAGATATGGAAAAGGAAAATACAAAAGCTTATGCTTAACATAACTACTGTAACTATTAAATAATCCAATATCCGGACAAATCATAATATCACTGATATTAGGCTCATATTCGTGATGCTGCTGGGCAATATTTAATATAATTTTAGCTTTTACGTCATTGGCCAACTTTTTAAAGTCGGATTCTTGAGGCTTACATGCTATCATTACATAATTTGGGCTTAGAATTAAAAATTCCTCGTAAGAAACGAGTTTAGATCCAATATTTTGATTTGGAGCATAGTATGATATTTTTCCCCAGTCCGAATCGGGCGAAATTACTTCAAAACCTATTTTTTTGAAATCTCTTACTAAAGCCTGCGTAGCCGGTTCATGATAGTTTTGAATTAATATCATTAATTTTTTCATTGATTTCTCCTAAAATATATTTAGCTATTCGAGTATACCTGCGAATTACTCTACGGTCACGGATTTGGCGAGGTTGCGCGGCTGATCGACGTCCTTACCCATGAAGACGGCGGTGTGGTAGGCGATGAGCTGGATCGGCACCGCGTAGACGATCGGCGCCACGACGGGGTCGAGGTCCGGCATCGTCACGGTGGCCATGGTGTCGAGGCCGGCCGCGGCCGCGCCCTTGGCGTCGCCGATCAGGATGATGCGCCCGCCGCGGGCGGCCACCTCCTGCATGTTCGAGACCGTCTTCTCGAAGATCGCGTCGTGGGGCGCGATCACGATCACCGGCACGCTCTCGTCGATGAGGGCGATGGGGCCGTGCTTGAGTTCACCCGCCGCGTAACCTTCCGCGTGGATGTAACTGATTTCCTTGAGCTTCAGGGCACCTTCCAGCGCCATCGGGTAGCTGGTGCCGCGCCCCAGGTAGAGCACGTCGCGGGCCTTGGCGACCTCGCGGGCCAGGATCTCGATCGGCCCTTCGAGCTTGGTC
>NZ_JAKSYI010000142.1 GCF_022829285.1 Methylobacterium sp. J-078 | reverse complement strand
ACGATGGCAACCGCCACGCCGTGCAGGTGGTCGGCTACGGCAAGGCCGGGATCATCACGGAAGCGAGCATCGACGGCGGCACGGGTCAGTACCGGGGGTACAGGCTTGATGCCATCGCGAACTCGGTGCTGAAGCCCTACGGGATCAAGTTTCGCGTCCAGAACGGCCCGGACGGCTGGCACATGCCTTTCCCGAACGTGATGGTCCGCTACGGTGAGACACCTTTCGACCTGATCTCGCGGCTCTGTCGGCAGCGCAACCTGTTCTTCTACGCGGACAAGGCCGGCAACCTGGTAGCGGGTCCCAAGTCCGGGGGCAGCATGGTCGCCTTCGTGGAAGGGCAGAACATCCTCTCGGCGAACTGCCAACTGCGTCACCTCGCGGTCGAGGCGCTGGTCAGCAACTCGCAGCAGCCAGGCTCCGACAGCCTGTTCGGCAAGAAAGCCGCCGAGATCCAGGCGAAGGCGACGGTGACCGGCGGGACCCCTGGGGCCAAGCTCAAAGTGCTCTCCGAGATGCCCTCGGATCAGAAAGGCACGCAGATGCGCACGAACTGGGAGGCCGCTGCTCTGCAGGCGATGGCTCTCCAGTTGCAGCTCACCTACCAGGGCTGGCTGAAGCCGGGCGTGGGCGGACTCTGGGAACCTTCAGACGGGGTCACGGTGAAGTCGCCCATGCTGTTCGCCACGGAGAGCGGCGAGGAGGAGCTGAAGGTCGCCGGCTACGCGTACACGCAGGACCCGAACGGCGGTACGACCACGACGCTGGACCTCGTTAACAAGCTGGCCTGGCAGCAGCGCAAGGGCGATGCGACGAAGAACGACGGGTTCTATGACCTCGGGAACTCGGCGGCGCAGCCGGAGGCGGCGACGTGAAATCCGCCCTCAGTCCGAAGCGCCGTAGCAAACTTCGCGATCGCCGAGATCGCGTGTCGTACCTCTTTTGAAAGCAGTCCCACCCCAGAGCACGTCTTCTTGCTTGCAGCGGCCTTCTGCGACCCAACGCGCTGATACCAAACGGCTATCGACGCGGTACTTCATATCCAGCGAACTATAATCCTCTCCGCCAAGAGGGAACTCGATGACTCGACCCGTTTGAGTGTCGACCGCATAGACAAAGCGGCAACTGGTGCCGCATCCAATTTCTACCACCGCGAAATGTCCGGCGAAATTGGGCCCTGACTTCACCCCGGCTGTAAGACGGGTTCTATAACCGGCATGCGCTCGCTCGCGGCCTCGAAAATCGGGTAGCCGAACAGCTCCGCGGTAGGGCACTGCTGCGTAGCGCGCAAAGTCTGGTGTGGCTGCTTTGATCACCGGCTGCCCGACCGCACTAGGCGGCTTCAAGGATGTTACCGCCGATGTCTCGTCGAAGCACCGCAGGCGGAGAAGAGAATCCTGAATATCACGGCAGACAGCCAAGCTTGGTTGTGCCTGTGCTAAAGCTACACATGCGACGAGCCCTAAACCAGCCAGCAAGGTAACGAGGGCAAGAGCGGCGCGCATAACGCAGAATGCCTTTTGGTGCTGATTGGACTAAGGAGCTAAAGAGATCTAAGTAGTAACAACTCCAACTTTTTCCGATCGCCTCGGCGGTGAGCTAAGATTGCTGGACCGTATTCCAAGCTCAATGGCCGAGGGTGTATCGGCCAGGATTTTAAGTAAATCCCATACCTACCAAGCAGACAAGTAATCAAAAGTCGGGCCATATGGCCATTTCCGTTGGCATATGGATGTATTTCGAGAAAATAAACAAACAACGCGGCGCATATTTCTATAACGCGGATTATTTTTTCTTGGTCTGAAACTATATTAGAGTTTGCTGACCATAAGAAATCCAACTGATTTACGGATGCCTCAATATTAATTGAAAGTTCCTGCATTTCCATTGGAACAGTCGCAGGGACATGACCTACAGCAGGATCCCCACCTGCCTGAACTTCGTAGGTTTTTAGACAGTAAGGATCTTGTCCTCTGTATCCTCCAGCGTAATATTCAAAATCAGGGGGAGTTAGCCCGTGATAATAACCCCCATGAAATCGGCGCGTATCTTTGGCCGTATTTATTTTGTGATCGCGCGAAGACGCACGAATGGCTTTATGGGCCGCAAGAGTTCGTGGGTATAAGATTTTATCATAGCCATCAATGTGCTCGTATTCCCACGCGATACATTGAATTGTTTGCTTACTCATATCGTTTATGCTTAATCGCCTAAGTGCAATGACGATTTTGCCAAATTTTCGGCCCATAGATCAACATCTTCGTCTTTGCGTTCAGCTAGGCGCTTTAGGGCTGCGGTAGCTTCTGCACGATGATGATCGTCCGGCTTTAGCCGACTGCTAAATACATCAAGGAAATTTTGCTTTGCATTGAAAGTGGGCCGCCCTGTTATTAGGGATCCACCAAAATTTGGACTGACATTTTCTGGTATGTCTCCCATTCTTTCTGGTAAAAACCGAGAAATATTAGGAGCTCCGTTAAGATCAGTGATTTGCCCGCGCCCTAGTGGTAAGCTGGAGGAAGTTGAACTGTATGCCGTCGCTGGCTCGTGGCGCCAAAAGGTCTTCATGCCTTATCCCCCCGCATGGATGCTAGTTGCGAACCAAGCCATTTATGGAGCGTCTCGGCCGTATCAATCGAGAGCGAGACACCAAATTCGATATTTCTGATTATTCCGGAGCGACCTTCCAGGACAGTTGACGGGCCAGACCCGTCAACCTCGACACCTTGACCATCATCGCTTGATCGAAGCTGGTATCGAACAATGCGTGGTATTGGGAAACGCTCATTGTAAAACGCCATCCAGAGTTGACCATTGGGGGTAGGTCCTCCAATAATTCCCTCGGATAAGACTTCACGAAAAGCGGCGCTTTTTACATAATTGACGTCGACCGTCGGCTTCTCGGTATCGTCCGCCATAACCGATGCTCCAGAGCGATTGCGCGCGGATCAGCACGCTGTGACCGTATCAGGCCAGATTCAAACTTGTCACGATCTCAACGGAAGATTGCCGCGCATAATGAGGCGATCGTGCGATTGGATGTCGAATTGATCACACTTCGCGTTTTCAGACGGCGAGAGACATTGCTACGCCCATTTTTGCTCCATGGGCTTACGTCATTGAGTGCCCTGGATCACATTGGCCCTCCGCAGCCGCACGCCAGCCCCGCTGCCACTCTCCTCACCACGGGTCACTGCGGACACCTCCTTCGTAATGAGGGGGTCGGGGGTTCGAATGACAGATCCGCATTCGAACCCTGCGGGCGCGGCCGTTTTTGTGGCCTGCTCATACTCAGCCTATAGGAGGCGAGCCTCTTCGCCATCGCCGGGACTGATCACTAATTGCATCCGATCCTTACCAAGGCCTGAGAGCGCCGCTGCTGCTACGATTTTTTGTAAAAATGCAGTTTAGATATGGAAACAATTCATTTAATAGCACGCTGATTTAGTTTTGCTAGCCCATCCGCTACCCGTCATTGCGTCATTCAGAGTATTCAAAAACTTCGGCCTTACGATTACGGAATAAATTGACGGAAATACAAACCAATTTTTCTCTGGCGGAAAACTTAGATTGATTTTATTGCCATCTTCATTTACCAAAATTGTAGCTATAGGCGCCCCCGACGGATCGTCTTTAGGGGTCGACACTATCTCTGTCCTGCCATGGCCCAAATTTGCAAATCTATAAATATATTCCGAATTATTATTCAGCTTATCTACGACTTTTTCAATGGTGTCTTTCGCGCTAAGCCCCGGCAGCAAGCTGCATTTCACGGAAAAATTCCCAGTCTCCGCAACCTGAGGCGCATTCGAATAATTTATAGCTGGGCCTTCGCCTGGCTTTAACCCCTTTAGGTAGGATTGAATCCTTGCGACCCTTATAGGGTCATCAATCAATCCAGAGCTGATCAAGAATTCAAGGTTTTCTGCAGACTTTTTTGGTGAGTTTGTTTTAAGTACCTCCAGTATGCGAGCTGCCTCCGCTTTACTTTCCTCGATACCTCGCTGGACATATCCGTTCCATATAAGCCCAGCCGCATTTGCGATTAGAGCTATTATTCCAGTAATAACGGCAACGAAAAGTGGATTAGTAAATCTATTCCGCCTGTGCTCTTTCTCTCTAATGTTTAATTCATCTCGCTGAATTTGAACTTTCTTTTCGTTTAATTCGAACTCTTTTTCTTTTATTCTCAGCTCGCGTTCGTGGAATTGATTTTCGACATCCGACTTCTCGCGTTTACTAGGGGACTCAGGCGAAGGTGAAGCCGGAGATGGGGCAGGGCCAGTCATGTCGAGGAACCCTTCAACTTCAGGCGCTCGGCAAGCGCTTCAAGGCGCCGGCTCTTGGAGCGGCTTACCTTTATCGACAACATAAACTGACAGGATCTTGATCGTTTTATCGCCAACGACCGTGTAGCCCGCGTGAGGCGCACCGCGCGCGTTAATGCCCTTCTCGCCGGCCAAACGCTCCCTGGGTTCCTTGCCCGGCACCTGCACCGTCCCGCCTTCCAGAACGTAGAAGCTCTCTTCACCGTTGTGGAAGTGCCGAGGGGACGTCGCGCCAGGCGGAAACTCGACAAGCTGCATGATGATCTCGTGGGCATCGTCACCCGACACGGGAGAGCGGCCAAGTTCGGTGCGCTTGATCTCCTGAGCCATGGCCCCACCGCCAATGCACATGAGCGCAAGGCTTAATCTCAAGGAACGTCGCATCATCGAACTCATCCTCCCCTTTTGCGTAAGGATGGCACGGACGGTAGCGATCTGGATACAGTCCTGAGGGCTTAGCTTTGGCCGTTCACGACCGCTTGGACTTCAGTGCTTCCTCAACGAGCCGGCGGATGGCTTCGGATCGCGAAGGAATGTCGACCTCGGCGCGACGCCAATCATCAATGGCGCTTGCCTGCCCCTCGGTGAGGCGAAGTTGAACTGACACAGGAAAATCGCGCCCTGCTGGCCGACCTGCCTTTTTCGAGTTTACCGGAATTGACTCATCCATATTTCTAATTTACCAGAAAGGCAGGCCGAGCGGAAGCGTCAACTTCCTGCCCGGCCCTGACCACTCACGTCGAGGGACGACGCATCATGGCTATCCGGAATTCTACAGCATCGGCGCGTGCCGGTGAACGCTCTCGCTCGCCTTTCGCAGCGGTTTACTCTCGTCCGATGCCTCTGCTGGAGCCTGATGAGGCCGAGGCGGAGGACGGCCCCATCATCACCTCGGTTCGGCCCGACACAGCACACGTCCGTGCCCCGCGCTTCCTCGACCTGACCGGCGACTTCATCTCCGCCGTCCTGATCATCGCCGGGGGCGTGTTCGCCTACGGCTTCGTACAGATCGGTTGAGGAAGGGAGCGCATCATCATGACAAAGCAGAACAATTCTGTCCGGAAGGCTGAAGCCACCCCGACCCTCCGCGATCGTGCCGAGCGCCTCCGGGACGCTGCCGGCCGATTCATCCGGCGTCCGGCGCCGAATCAGGAGCGGACGCCGGCTCGAACCGTGCCAGCTCCCCTCGACGCCCATCCGGATGCCTATGGTCTCATGCTCGATGCCAACGGCGCCGGCTTGCGCTGCCCGCCTGGCTCCTCCGTCATTGTCGAACCTGTGAGCCCAACCGGCGCTGGCCTCGTTGTTCTCTACCGCAGAGGGGGCGGTCCGGAGATCTGGGACCTCACCCATAACTTCTTCCCCGGGATGTTCGACGTTGGCGATGGGGCCGAAGTCACACCGCTAGTGGAAGTGGTGGCGCCGCATAGTGGGCGTCGCGGCCAACTCGACGCCAGATTGATCGAGAAGGCGCACCGCGTGGTCGGCGTCTACATGCCCGTCGAGGTAATGGATGAGCATCGCCGCCTGCCGCCCGACCTGCTGCCGATGACCCGCTGCCCCAAGGGAATGGTCCTCCATTTTGCGGACTGCGCTGCGGCCTATCCGTTGGTGCGCCATGGCGAGACCGTCGTTGTCGACCCATCCCGGCGAGATCTCGTCGATGGAGCGCTTTGCCTACTGGAATGGAACAACGGCAGTCGGTCGATCCTTCAGACCAACCATCGCGCTGTTGGCAAAGGAAACTCGCCTTCATGGTGGGCTGATCCGATCAACCGCCCCGGCAGCCGGCAAGCGATGGAGCGTCTGCTACGCGACCGGGCGATACTATTCATGAGCGACGGCCCGTACAGCCCAGATCGTCTGCGCGAGAAGATCGTGGGAACCGTCGTCGCTGTTCTAGTGCCCGGCGACCGCCAGCCGGCTTCGCTGTCCGTCGAGACGTCTGAAGGCGCTAAGACCGAGGCAGCCCGATGACCAACGTCATCCGCTTTCCCGCCTCCGGCCGTCTTCAGGCCACGACCATCACACGAGAGGAGTTCGAACGCCTCGCCGACCTCGCCCTCGATGTCGTGGACCGCATCGTCGCGATCCTTGATGAGATCGATGGCGACTCCGACTTGGAGCCGGATGCCGACGCGGAGCCGTCGCTGGCGGCGCCGATCGGAGGGCCATCGCAGCGACTGTGGGTCTCAGGTGGGGATCACGATCTTGAGATGCCCTGAACTCGCAGCAGTGCGAGCCGACCGCTCATAACGGTCTGGTTGCAGGTTCGGAAAAGGACCGAGCCTCAAGCGATCTGAGAAATGTTTTGGATGGTTCAGGGTGCCTCCGCTGTTACCCACAGCGTTACCCCTGGTCGTTTGAGCAGGTCTGGAAACCTAGCTAAGTGTTGGCGCGCCCGAAAGGATTCGAACCTCTGACCCCCAGATTCGTAGTCTGGTGCTCTATCCAGCTGAGCTACGGGCGCCTGCGACCGGGTGGCTCGTTGCCGCCGCCCCGGTGTGAGCGGGTGTTTAGAGGCTCCTTTTTGCGCTGGCAACCCTGGCCGGACAAGTTTTTCGCGCCGGCGGGCCGGATGGGTTCGGCCTGCCTCGGCGCTGCGCGCGGCCGCCCGTCCGACGGGACGCCCGCGGCGGTCGCTGCCACGTTTGGCAGACGAACGTTCTAAGGCGCGGCCGGAACGTTCAGGGCGCGCTGCCCACAAGAAGCGTGTCTGTGAGGAGAAGATTGTCCGTGCTTCAGGGTGTCCACAGAGCGCGATTCATCTTCGAATATCTGTTAGGATTCTCGGGAACAACAAAGAGGGTGGAAAAACTTGGCTCGCCAAGCGGCTTTCTTCGTCGGCACAGCTTGGAACGCTTTAGGGTCTCGCGAGATTGAGAGGGACTTTCGTCTGTCCCGACACCCCAAGGAGAATGCCGTGAAACGGTCCCTGACCACCCTCGCCCTTCTGTCGCTCCTCGGCGCGAGCCCGGCCTTCGCCCAGACCACCGTGACCGGAACCCCGGCCCCGGATGCGAAATCCAGCGCGAATTCCGGCGGCCAGGAGGCGGTCACCCGCCCCAACACCGACAAGCCGGACGCCACGAAGCCCGCCACCACGCAGGCGGCGGCCCATGCCAAGCTCGAGGAAGGCGCCAACAGCTTCACCGAGGCGCAGACGCATCATCGCCTGACCGAGGCCGGCTATAAGGACATCAAGGGCCTGACCAAGGACGACAAGGGCATCTGGCGCGGTGACGCGGTGCTCAACGGAAAGCCGGTCAAGGTCGGCGTCGATTTCAAGGGCAACGTCGCCGCCCAGTAACGGATTCCGAAACCGAAGCGACCTTCGCGAACAGGAGCATCCCATGGCCCACCAGACCATCACCGCCCTCTACGACGATTACGACGCCGCCAGCACCGCCGTCGGCAAGCTCGAGGCGGCCGGCATTCCCCATGCTGACATCAGCATCGTGAGCAGCAACGAGGGTGACCGGCACGCCGGCCGCCTGAACACCACGAACGCGGTCGGCGGCACCGGCCACCACGACACGCCCGAGAAGGCCTCCAGCGGCGCCGGTGCCGGCGCCACCGTCGGCACGGTCCTGGGCGGCGCGGCCGGCCTGCTCACGGGCCTCGGCCTCCTCGCCATTCCGGGCGTCGGCCCGGTGGTGGCGGCGGGCTGGCTCGTGGCGACTCTGACCGGCGCGGGCATCGGCGCTGCCGCCGGCGGCCTGGCCGGTGGCCTCACCGGCGCCGGTCTCAGCGAGAGCGACGCCCAGACCTACAGCGAGGGCGTGCGCCGGGGCGGCACCCTCGTGACGGTCCGGGCGGACGACGCCCACGCGGCCCGCGTCATGGACATCCTGGAGGAGCACGGCTCGATCGACGTCGACGAGCGGGCGCAGAACTGGCGCGCCGAGGGCTGGACCGCTCCGCAGGCGGCGGCTGCCACCTCGCCGGACGCGCTTCCCGGCAACGCCCTGGGCGGCACCGTCGAGGGCCGCAATCGCGTACGCGCCTACCCGAACACCCCGGTCTGAGGGTGGGGCACCGCTCGGGAATCGCGGGCGGGTGTGACGATTGCGAAACGAGAAGCCCCGGGGCCCAATCGGCCCCGGGGCTTTCTCATGTCTCCGGCGCGGACGGCACGACTCCACGTCGCGAAGGCCGCGCATCGTGGGTCGCTGAGGATAGTCCGAATTGTCGGGGAAAGGTGGGTCCCGGAGCCGAAGCTCCGGGTTCTGTTTCGACGGTTACCCTACCGCAAGATGCTTACGCCGCGAGGCGGGCATCCATGACAACGTTATCGTTGGCATTTAGAGTTTTGGCCAAATGCTCGAAACAGGGGTTGCCTGCGTCGAACCGGTCGAGTCCTTACCGACAGCCGCATCGTCTTGCACCGAAGTGAAAGCGAACTCGCGATCCCTTTACCGCCCAGTCGATCCTATTTCGCCCCCATCAGAAGCTCACCGGCCTGAACGCCCGTGAGCTCATGGTGGAGGCGCCGGAGTACTGCCCTCCGGGTCCTGAAACGTTATTACGAACCGGTCATCAACCGCAGCCCCGATATAGGCGAACCCGGCTCGCCGGTCCAGTCGGCGCGTTATCCCGCCGCATCTTTCTGGTCCGCGAACCAGGCGGCGTAGGGCGTATTGCGGGCCATGTGCCGGTTGAGGTCGGGAGCACCGTCGTCCCACCAGACGGGGCCGCGCTCGCCGAGGCCTCGCTTGGCGGCGTCCACGGCACGGCGGGCGCCCGCGAGGGCGTCCGCATCCCCAGCCGCTTTGGCGGCCTTCACGGCGCGGCGGGCCTCCATCAGGGCCGTCACGAGGGTTTCACGGTCGGCGGGTGCGAGGTCCGGGCGGGTCCGGCGCCAGAGCCGTCCGCGTACCACGAGGTAGCGCCCGTCCGGCGTCACCGGGGGCGGGCCGGCCTCACTCCGCGGCGCGGCCACGGCGCGGAGCCTGCTCGTCGATCAGCGCCTCGACGGCCGCGATCGTATTCTCGAGGTCCGCCACGCGCCGCAGCATGCTGTCCGGGGGCAGCATGTCGATCTTCGCCGCCTGGACGATGAGCGCGCGCTGAGCATCCTTGAGGCGGTCAAGGAGTATTTCCAAGTCTGACATGCCCCGGCTTTAGCGGATGCCCGGCCCGGCCCGCAATGGACATCGGGCCCGGGCGCGCAGAACCCGGATCACGAACGATCCAGTCCTCGCCGGTCTATCGCACGACCGCGCGACCGACTGGCGGAGGGATTCTCCCGTTCCAGCCCGGTCCGGCTCAGTTCGGATGGAAGACCACTTTCACGCAGCCATCCTTCTTGTCGCGGAAGGTCTTGTAGAGGTCGGGGCCGTCGGCAAGGTTGGTGGAGCGGTGCGTGATCAGCGAGGTCGTGTCGAACCGGCCCTCCTGGATCAGCTTCGTCAGGGGCTCGAGGTAGCGCTTCACGTGGGTCTGGCCGCTCTTCAGGGTCAGGCCTTTCTGCACGATCGAGCCCATGTTCACCGGCACCGGTCCGCCATAGACCCCCGGCACCGAGACGATGCCGCAGGGGCGCACGGCCTTGATCGCTTCGGCCAGCACGTAGGGGCGCTCGGTGGAGGTGAGTTTCTCCTGCAGGGTGCTGAGCACCCCGGCGATGCCGTGGCCGGCGGTGGCCTCCATGCCCACGCAGTCGATGACGGCATCGGCGCCCTCGCCCTTGCTGATCTCCTTGATGCGCTCGAACACGTCCTCCTTCATGAAGTCGATGACGTCGGTGGCGCCGTACTTTCGGGCCAGCGCGATGCGCTCGGGCACGGTCTCGATGGCGATGATGCGCTCGGCGCCCATGATCTTGGCGGATTGGATCGCGAACAGACCGACGGGCCCGGCACCCCAGACCGCGATGATCTCGCCGCCCCGGATCTCGCAATGCTCGGCGCCCTGCCAGCCGGTGGGCAGGATGTCGGTGAGGAACAGGACCGACTCGTCGTCCATGCCGTCCGGCACCTTCATCGGGGCGACGTCGGCCATGGGCACGCGCACGTACTCGGCCTGTCCCCCGGCGTAGCCGCCCGTGATGTGCGAATACCCGAACAGGCCCGCCGTGGTGTAGCCGAACTGGGCGGCCGCCATGGCGGCGTTGCGGTTGGAGCGCTGGCAAACGGAATAGTTGCCGAGCCGGCACTGGCGGCATTCGCCGCAATTGATGTTGAAGGGCACGACAATGCGGTCGCCCTTGCGGAACTTGGTGAAGCCGGTCCCGACCTCGACCACCTCGCCCATGAACTCGTGGCCGAGCACGTCGCCCGATTCCATGGTGGGCATCTGCCCGTCCATCAGGTGGAGGTCGGAGCCGCAGATCGCGCAGGACGTCACCTTGATGATGACGTCGCGGGCATCCTCGATCCGCGGGTCCGGGACCGTATCGCAGCGGATGTCGCCCTTGCCGTGCCAGCACAATGCTTTCATCGCGAATCTCCATTCGGCGGGCGTCGGATCGCGACGCGCGGCGCTCCGGGGCGGTCTGTGAGGAAGGTGGGACACCGCGACCCGGGCACCCGCCACGAGAAGGCCGGCGGCCGCGGGCTTGTTCCCTGCGGGGGCGGCGCGCGGGAACGGGCGGGGCCGCCCCCCGTTGGCACGGACTCACCGGGCGAAAAGGCTGGGTCCCCGCATGCTGTTTCTCGTCCTGCTCCTCGTCCTCCTGGCGACCTTCGTGCTGATGCTGGTCCGGCGCCGGCATCTCGGGCGCCTCGCCTCCTTCGCCACCCTGGTCGCCACCATCATGCTGATGCTCTGGATGCAGGACAGCGGCCTCCTGCCCGGCACCTCCGGCCCGTTGAGCGACGCCCGGCCGAAGACCCGGCTCGACCCGCCGTAAGTGTCGCGGGCGTCACAGGCGGGCATCACAGGGTAACGTGCTTGTCGCCGGATCGCCTGGAATGCCATGGACCGTTCCGCCCGGTCGTGCGTTCACAGCACGGCCCGAGCACGTGTCTTGCTCGGGAGCCAGCCCAGGTCTGGCCGCGATGCGCGCGACGCGCCGGGCGGCGGGGCGGCTGGTGACGTTCGAGGGGTTCAGGGCGAATGGTGAAAATCCTGCTGGTGGAAGATCACGAGGAGATCTGGGACTTCCTGTCCCGCCGGCTGAAGCGGCGCGGCTACGACGTGATCCTCGCCCATGACGGCGAATCCGGCGTGCAGCAGGCGCGCACCGGGCAGCCCGACGTGATCCTGCTCGACATGAACCTGCCGATCCTCGACGGCTGGTCGGCCGCCCGCGTGCTGAAATCCGGCAGCGACACCAAGGGCATCCCGATCATCGCGCTCACCGCCCACGCCATGTCGGGCGACCGCGACAAGGCGATCCAGGCCGGCTGCAACGACTACCACCCCAAGCCCGTGGATTTCTCCAAGCTGCTGACGCAGATCAACGCCGCCGTCGGGCCGCAGGCACCCGCCGCCGTCTGACCACGCCGCCGAATACCCGCGTTCCACGCCCCTGCCCGTTCGACGCGTCGCGGGTTGGCCCTGCCCGTCGCTCATCCTGACGAGATCCGAAGCATTCCATGAGCGACGATCCCATCACCGCCCGCCTGCTGCGGCAGGCGATGCCGGTCTTCACGACCCTGGCCTCCTGCCTCCTCGTCATCACCATCGCGGCGGCGCTCTATCTCGGGCGCGACATCTTCGTGCCCGTGACCCTGGCGATCCTGCTCAGCTTCGTCCTCGTGCCGGGCGTGCGCCTCCTGCGCCGCATCCGGGTGCCCCGGGCCCTCGCGGTGCTGGTCGTCGTGCTGACGGCCTTCGGGGCGCTGCTCGGGGTCGCCCTGCTCATCGCCAACGAGGCGGCGCAGCTCGCCTCCGACCTGCCGCGCTATCAGGTGACCATGCGCGAGAAGATCGGATCGCTGAAGGAGGCCACCGCCGGCAGCGGCACGCTCTCCCGCATGGTCGACATGGTGCAGGACCTCAGTGCCGAGCTGCAGCCGGAGTTGAAGGCGACGCCCCCCGAGGGCACGGCCGGAACCGCCGCCCACCCCCTCCACGTGCAGATCGCGGCGGCCAAGGCCGGCCTGTTCGGCACCCTCAGCACCTTCGCGGGGCCCATCCTGCACCCGCTGGCCACCACCGGCCTCATCCTCATCTTCACGATCTTCATCCTGCTCCAGCGCGAGGACCTGCGGAACCGGGCGATCCGCCTAGCCGGCACGGGCGACCTGCGCCGGACGACGGCGGCCATCGACGACGCGGTCGGCCGCCTCAGCCGGTTCTTCCTGGCGCAGCTCGGGCTCAACATCGCCTACGGGATCGTCATCGGCTTCGGCCTGTGGTGGATCGGCCTGCCGAACCCGATCCTGTTCGGCGTGCTCGCCACGGTCTTCCGCTTCGTGCCCTATGTGGGCGCCGTCATCAGCACCGTGCTGCCCCTCATCGTGGCCACGGCCGTGGATCCGGGCTGGACCATGGCGATCGCGGTCGCGGCGCTCTTCCTGATCGTGGAGCCCATCGCCGGGCACGTGATCGAGCCCTTGCTCTACGGCCATTCCACCGGTCTCTCGCCCATCGCGGTGATCCTGGCCGCTACCCTCTGGGCCTTCCTGTGGGGGCCGATCGGCCTCGTGCTGGCGACCCCCATCACCGTCTGCCTCGTGGTGCTCGGCCGCCACATCGACAGGTTGTGGTACCTCGACGTCATCCTGGGTGACCGCCCGGCCCTGTCGCCGCCCGAGATCTTCTACCAGCGCATGCTGGCGGGCGACCCCGCCGAGGCCATCGACCAGGGCCAGCTCTTCCTGAAGGCCCGCGCCCTCGTCACCTACTACGACGAGGTCGTGCTGGCCGGCCTGCTGATGGCGCAGGAGGACCTCTCGCGCGGCAGCCTGGACCGGGAACGGCAGGACGAGGTCGGCACCGCCCTGCGCACCGTCGTGTCCCGCCTCGGGGCGCTGCCGGTCCAGCGCAGGGCCGGCTCCGGCGCCGCGTCGGGCAATTCCGAGACCTCGGCGGCCTTCGACGCCATCGGCCCGGACCGGCAGGTCGCCGCGACGGTGCTGAGACCCGGCGACCTGCCGGCGCGCTGGCGCGCATCCCGGCCCGTGCTCTGCGTTTCCAGCCGCGGCCCCTTCGACGAGGCCGCGACCCTGATGCTCGGCCAGATCCTCGGGCGGCACGGCCTGTCCGCGCAGGTGATGTCGATGGCCCAGCTGCGCCGGGGCGAGACGCCGGAGGACCTCTCGGGGATCGCCCTGGTGTGTTTCTCCTATCTGGAGCCCGTCAGCCTGTCGCAGATCCGGCTCAACGTGCGACAGGCGCGCCGGGCGATCCCGGGCGTGAGGGTGCTGGTCGGGTTCTGGCGCGAGCGCGATCCGGCCACCATCGACCGGCTGCGCCGCACCCTCTCGGCCGACGCGCTGGTGACCACCCTGAACGGGGCGCTGGACGCCGCCCTGACCTTCGCCAGGCGCGCCTGAGACGGGGCCGGCGGCGGGCGGTCATTTGACATCCCCCCGGGGTTGACCCACTTCTCCCCCGCGCCGGCCCCCTGTTCGCGGGTGGCGGCACCCCCCGCTCACTCAGCCGCCGGTCGTCGCTGCTACCGGTCGTTGTCGCGGGTCAGGCTCGGACGAGAGGCTAGAATCCGCACATGAAAGTCGTCGTCGTCGAGTCGCCGGCCAAGGCCAAGACGATCAACAAGTACCTTGGCGGCGACTACGAGGTGCTGGCCTCGTTCGGCCATATCCGTGATCTGCCCGCCAAGGACGGCTCCGTCGATCCGGAGGCGGACTTCCACATGCTGTGGGAGCTCGACGACCGGGGCTCGAAGCGCGTCTCCGACATCATCAAGGCGCTGAAAGGCGCCGACGGCCTGATCCTGGCGACCGACCCGGATCGCGAGGGCGAGGCGATCTCCTGGCACGTGGTCGAGGCGCTGACCGCGCGGCGCGCCCTCAAGGGCATGCCGGTGGAGCGCGTGACCTTCAACGCCATCACCAAGGCGGCGGTGGAGACCGCCATGCGCCAGCCCCGGCAGATCGACCAGGCCCTAGTCGACGCCTACCTGGCGCGCCGGGCGCTGGACTATCTCGTGGGCTTCAACCTCTCGCCGGTGCTGTGGCGCAAGCTGCCCGGCGCCCGCTCGGCGGGCCGCGTGCAGTCGGTAGCGCTCCGTCTCGTCTGCGAGCGCGAGCGCGAGATCGAGGTCTTCAAGCCCCGCGAGTACTGGTCGCTGGTGGCGACCCTGGTGACCGATACCGGCGCCACCTTCGAGGCCCGCCTCACCGGTGCGGATGGCAAGCGCATCCAGCGCCTCGACGTCGGCTCCGACGACGAGGCGGCGGCGTTCAAGCGCGACCTCGAACTCGCCACCTTCTCCGTCGGCAGCGTCGAGGCCAAGCCCGCCAAGCGCCACCCCGCCCCGCCCTTCACCACCTCGACCCTCCAGCAGGAGGCCTCCCGCAAGCTCGGGATGGCGCCGGCCCAGACCATGCGCGCCGCCCAGAAGCTCTACGAGGGCGTCGAGATCGACGGCGAGACCGTGGGTCTCATCACCTACATGCGGACGGACGGCGTCGACATGGCGCCGGAGGCCATCGAGGACGTGCGCCGGGTCGTGGCCCGGGAGTACGGTGAGCGCTACCTGCCGGGGAGCCCGCGCAAGTACAGCGTCAAGGCCAAGAACGCCCAGGAGGCGCACGAGGCCGTGCGCCCCACCGACATGGGCCGCCTGCCCAAAACCGTGGCTCGCACCGTCGATGCCGAGCAGGCCAAGCTCTACGAGCTGATCTGGACCCGCACGGTGGCGAGCCAGATGGAATCCGCCGAGCTCGAGCGCACCACGGTGGACGTCATCGCGCAGGTCGGGCCGCGCAAGCTAGAACTGCGCGCCACCGGCCAAGTGGTGAAGTTCGACGGCTTCCTCACCCTCTACCAGGAGGGCAAGGACGACGAGGAGGACGAGGACGGCCGGCGCCTGCCGCCGATGAAGGCCGGCGACCCGTTGAAGCGCGAGCGCATCGCCTCGACCCAGCACTTCACCGAGCCGCCGCCGCGCTATTCCGAGGCCAGCCTCGTCAAGCGCATGGAGGAGCTCGGCATCGGCCGCCCCTCCACCTACGCCGCCGTGCTGCAGACCCTGCGCGACCGCGAATACGTGCGCATCGACAAGAAGCGGCTGGTCGCCGAAGACAAGGGCCGCCTCGTCACCGGCTTCCTCGAGAGCTTCTTCAAGCGCTACGTCGAGTACGATTTCACCGCCGATCTGGAGACGCAGCTCGACCGGGTCTCGAACGCCGAGATCGACTGGCGCGAGGTGCTGCGCGACTTCTGGCGCGACTTCTCCGCCGCGATCGCCGGCACCAAGGAGCTGCGCGTCGCGGAGGTGCTCGACGCCCTCAACGATCTCCTCGGCGCCCACATCTTCCCCGAGAAGGCCGACGGCTCGAACCCGCGCACCTGCCCGACCTGCGGTGCCGGCCAGCTCTCCCTGAAGCTCGGCAAGTTCGGGGCCTTCGTGGGCTGCTCGAACTATCCGGAGTGCAAGTACACCCGCCAACTCGCCGCCTCGGGCGTCGAGGGTGACGGCGAGGGCTCGTCCGAGAACGGCGGCCAGCCCGGCACGCGGGTGCTCGGCAACGACCCCGTGTCCGGCCTGCCCGTGACGGTGCGCGACGGCCGCTTCGGCCCCTTCGTCCAACTCGGCGAGGCCTCGACCGAGAAGGACGCCCCGAAGCCCAAGCGCTCGTCGATCCCGAAGGGCACCAGCCCGTCCTCGGTCGACCTGGAAATGGCGCTGAAGCTTCTGTCGCTCCCGCGCGAGGTGGCCCGCCACCCCGAGACCGGCGAGCCGATTCTGGCCAATCTCGGCCGCTTCGGCCCTTACGTGCAGCACGGGAAGATGTACGCGAATCTCGGGCGCGACGACGACGTGCTGGAGATCGGCGCCAACCGGGCCATCGACCTCATCGTGGCCAAGGAGCAGGGTGGCGGCCGGCGCGGACCGGCCTCCGATCCGGGCCGGCCGCTCGGCGAGCACCCCGAGACGGGCAAGCCCATCGTGGTGAAGTCGGGCAAGTACGGCCCCTACGTCACGGACGGCACCACCAACGCGACGCTGCCGAAGACGCTCGCCGCCGAGGCGGTCGACCTGCCCCAGGCGCTGGAGCTGATCGCCGCGCGGGAAGCCGCAGGCGGGGGCAAGAAGAAGGCGCCGGCCCGCAAGGCGGCGGGTGCGAAGGCTCCGGCCAAGAAAGCGCCGGCCAAGAAGGCTGTCGCTAAGACGGCAGCGGACGGGGACGAGCCGGCCGCCAAGCCGGCGACGAAGGCGGCCGCGGCCAAGAAGCCAGTCGAGAAACCGGCCAAGAAAGCGGTCGCGAGCGCTGCCGGGACCACGGCCGCCAAGCCGGCGGCGCGCAAGAAGGCCTGAGGGTTGGCGTCCGCGAACCTCCGGAGCCCGGCCACCGCACGACCGTCGCGGTGTTCAACGAAATCGCGACGGTCGTGAAGCACCGGTCGGACCGTTTGCCGGCTCCAAACCGCTTCGGGGTGCAAGACGCCGTCTGCATCTCGACGCACCGGCTCACGAAAATCTGAATGCAGGACCGGTCGCGCGTCGAGAAGGACGGCGCGGGGAACGCCGCTGTTGTTATCAGTTGTTTAGGGTGTCGCCCCGAACATTGTGGACATGCGATTCTTGTCCAGACGACAGGCCGACCGGCCCGACGCAACCCTCGCGCAGCCCGCGCCCGCCGCGCAGGCTCTGGCCGGCGCCGCACAGGCGCCGCCGCAGGCCGGCCATGGCGAGGTGCTGGACGCGATCGAGAGCGACGTCCTGAAAGCGATCGGCAGCGTCGGCGAATCGATCGCGGCGACCCGAACCGAGGTGGTGGACATGCAGGCGGGGCTGGCCTCCATCCGTGCCCGGATGAGCCACCTTGCGGAGGCCGCCGAGGCGGCAAGCGCGGCCAGCGCCGGCTTCACCGGGCGGACCGAGGGCCTGTCCACGGTCTCGACGCGCATCACCGACGCGCTGCACCAGGCCTCTGGGCATCTCGACCAGGCGGGCAGCCGCGGCGCGGAGGCCCGGGCCCTGATCGGCGCCCTGGCGACGGCCGGGAATGAGATCGCCAGCATCGTCGACACCATCTCGGCGGTGGCGCGCCAGACCAACCTGCTGGCGCTCAACGCCACCATCGAGGCGGCGCGGGCCGGCGAAGCGGGCCGCGGCTTCGTCGTGGTGGCGGCGGAGGTTAAGGCTCTGGCAGTCGAGACCGCCCGGGCGGCCGACGACGTACGCAGCCGGATCGCCCGCCTGCGCGAGGGGGCGACCGCCTCCAGCGCCGCCATCGGCGCGGCCGCCGAGGCGATCGAGGCGGTCCGGCCCGCCTTCGGCACCGTGCGGGGCATCGTCGACCAGCAGGTTGGCATCGTCACCCACGTGGTCTCGGAGGCCACGCGGACGGCGGACCTGATCGCCGACGTGAGCACCGGCGCGGGCGAGACCAGCGCCGCCACCGTCGCCCTCGACCGTCGTGCCGAGGCCATGGAGAGCGCGGCGGCCCAAGCCGCCGAGGAGGCCGCCGGCCTCGGGCGCCGCTTCGTCGCGGTGATCCGCCAGAACGAGATCGGCGACCGACGCCGGGCCGACCGCTACCCGGCCGACCTGACCGTCGCCCTCGGGAGCGGCGCACGCACCCGCACCATCGACCTGAGCGAGGGGGGCGCCCTGCTGGCCCGGCCCGAGACCGGGCCCGAGATCGCCGCCGGTCACGCGCTCGACCTCGACATCGCCGGGATCGGCGCCGTCCGGGCGCGGGTGGCCGCGATCAGCCCGATGGGCCTGCACTGCGCCTTCGAGGCCCTCGGGTTCGAGGCGGAGGCGAAGCTCGCCGGCAAGCTCGGGGCGATCCAGGCGGAATATGCCCCCCTGGTCGCCCGGGCCCAGGGGCTCGCCGGCAGCATCAGGGATCTGATGGAGGCCGAGATCGCCGCCGGGCGGCTCACCGCCGCCCTCCTGTTCGACACCGACTACGTGGCGATCCTCGGCACCGAACCGCGCCAGTTCACGACCCGCTCGGTCGAGGTTTTGGAGCGGCTGCTGCGCCCGGTGCTGGAGGCGCCGCTGGCCGAAGACCCCGCGATGATGTTCTGCATCGTGGCCGACCGGAACGGCTACGTGCCGGTGCACAATCGCGCGGTGTCCCAGCCGCAGCGGCCGGGCGACCCCGTCTGGAACAACGCCAACAGCCGCAACCGGCGCATCTTCGACGACCGCACCGGCATCACGGCGGCCCGCTCGACCCGCCCGGCCACCGTACAGGCCTATCGCCGCGAGGTCGGCGACCGCATCGTCATGGTCCGCGAGGTCGATGCGCCGATCCGCGTCCAGGGCCGGCACTGGGGCGCCTGCCGCACGGCCTACCGCTTCTGACGCACGTGGTGCTTCGCGGGGCTGGGGCGCTGTCACATCGGTGCCATGCGGGCGGATTACCCGGGACGCTCGTCCTCAGCCTTCACGGACCCGACCGATGACCGAACCGACGCGAACCCGCTCGCAGGCGGCGGAAGCCGCCGAGGATGCCGGCTCGAACACCAGCGCCAATCCGACCTTCGGCGACGTGGTGGCGGCGCGCTTCGACCGGCGCGACCTCCTGCGCGGGCTCCTTGGCGTCGGCGCCATCGCGGCCGTGGTGACGCCCCGGGCGCTGGCCGCCGGAGCGGCGCAGGCGGCGCAAGGCTCGGGCACCCGCTTCCCGTTCGAAGAAATCGAGGCCGGGTCGGACGCGCACCACCACGTCGCCCCCGGGCACGACGCCGAGATCCTCATCCGCTGGGGCGATCCGGTGCTGCCCGGCGCGCCGGCCTTCGACCCGTGGAATCAGACCGCGGCGGCGCAAGCCCAACAATTCGGCTACAACAACGACTTCGTGGGTTACTTCCCCATGCCGGGGGCGTCCGATCCGGCGGCGCACGGCCTCCTCGTGGTCAACCACGAATACACCAACGAGGAACTCATGTTCCCCGGCCTCGGCCGCCAGGACGGCAAGGCGGTCGACTTCAAGGGCATGACGCGGGACCTCGTCGACATCGAGATGGCGGCCCATGGCGGCTCGGTCATCGAGATCCGGCGCCAGGACGGCAAGTGGGCGGTGGTGCCGGACTCGAAGTACGCCCGGCGCATCACGGCCGGGACGCCGATGGTGCTGACGGGCCCGGCCGCCGGCACCGAGCGGGTGAAGACCTCCGCCGACGCCACGGGCCGGGCGGCGCTCGGCATGATCAACAACTGCGCCGGCGGCACGACCCCCTGGGGGACGTGGCTGACTTGCGAGGAGAACATCAACTACTACTTTACCGGCGCCCTGCCCGCGGGGTCGCCGGAGGCCGCCAACCACAAGCGCTTCAACCTGCCGGCCAGCGCCTATGCCTGGGGCCGCTACCACGAGCGCTTCGACGTCTCACACGAGCCCAACGAGCCCAACCGCTTCGGCTGGGTGGTGGAGATCGACCCGTTCGATCCGACGAGCGTTCCGAAGAAGCGCACGGCCCTCGGCCGCTTCAAGCACGAGGGCGCGGCGGGCATCGTCGCGAAGAGCGGGCAATACGTGATCTACCAGGGCGACGACGAGCGCTTCGACTACGTCTACAAGTTCGTCACCAAGGGCCGGGCCGACAGCGGCGACCGTGACCTCCTCGATTCCGGCACCCTGCACGTCGCCCGCTTCGACGCCGACGGGCGCGGCACCTGGATGCCGCTGGTGTTCGGGCAGGGGCCGCTGACGCCCGAGAACGGCTTCGCCTCGCAAGGCGACGTGGTGATCGGCGCCCGGCTCGCCGCCGACCGGCTCGGCGCCACCAAGATGGACCGACCCGAGGACGTCGAGGCCAACCCGAAGACCGGCAAGGTCTACGTGATGCTGACCAACAACGGGAAGCGCAAGGCCGACGGGGTCGACGCCGCCAACCCCCGCGCCGACAACCGCTTCGGCCACATCGTCGAACTCACCCCCGACGACGGCGACCACGCCGCGCCGGGCTTCACCTGGGAGATCCTGGTCCGCTGCGGCGATCCGGGGATCGCGTCGGTCGGCGCCACCTTCTCGTCGGCCACCACGAAGGACGGCTGGTTCGGCATGCCGGACAACTGCGCCGTCGACGGCCTCGGCCGGCTCTGGGTCGCCACGGACGGCAATGCCCCCTCGCGCACCGGCCGCAACGACGGCATCTGGGCGATGGAGACCGAAGGGCCGGGGCGCGGCACGGGCAAGCACTTCTTCCGCGTGCCCCACGGGGCCGAGATGTGCGGCCCCTACTTCACCCCCGACGACACCACCTTCTTCGTCGCCGTGCAGCACCCCGGCGAGGCCGACGAGGAGGACCCGAAGGCGGTGCCCGCCACCTTCGAGGCACCCGCCACCCGCTGGCCCGACTTCGACCCCGCCATGCCGCCCCGCCCCGCCGTGCTGACCATCACCCGGCGCGGCGGCGGCCGCGTCGGGACCTGAGGGGCAGAAAAACCCCGCCCGTTCCGCAACGATAAGCGCCGCGCGCCACCGTCAGGCCTTCTTAACCACCCCCATACCATGTCATGGGGTGGTACGCCGTGCGCGGCGGGGGCATCGAGCCCCTGCCGAGCCCGGCGGGAACCCCTTTCTGTTTCCGGTTTGTTCCGGTATGGTGAGAGGATGAAGGCGAATGCTGCACGGTCTCCCTCTGCGATCCGGCCCGGTGAGCCCGCGGCCGCACCATCACCTGCGCGGGGCGCTTCGGTGAGCGATCCCGCACGCGATCTCTTCGCCGGCGGCAAGGCGCCGCTCGCCAAGCCCACCGAGCGCCGCAAGCTCGACGCCGCCGTGGCGCCGATCGCACCGCCGCCCGCCTCGGCGGAAGCCGGCTACGACGCCTCCACCATCGAGGTGCTGGAGGGGCTGGAGCCGGTGCGCCGCCGCCCCGGCATGTATATCGGCGGCACCGACGAACGTGCCCTCCACCACCTCTTCGCCGAGGTGATCGACAATTCCATGGACGAGGCGGTGGCGGGGCACGCCAGCTTCATCGAGGTGGAACTGGAGGAGAGCGGCCACCTCGTCGTCACTGACAACGGCCGGGGCATCCCGGTCGACCCGCACCCGAAATACCCCAACAAGTCCGCGCTGGAGGTCATCATGACCGTCCTGCACGCGGGCGGTAAGTTCGACTCGAAGGTCTACGAGACCTCCGGCGGCCTGCATGGCGTCGGCATCTCGGTGGTCAACGCCCTCTCGGACGAACTCGAGGTCGAGGTCGCCCGCAGCCAGACCCTCTACCGGCAGACCTTTTCGCGCGGCCACGTGCAGGGGCCCCTGGAGACGGTCGGCCGGGTGCAGAACCGGCGCGGCACCCGCGTGCGCTTCCATCCTGATGCCGAAATCTTCGGGGCGCTGAAGTTCGATCCCCGCCGCCTGTTCAAGATGGCGCGCTCCAAGGCCTACCTGTTCGGTGGGGTCGAGATCCGCTGGCGCTGCGCGCCCGCCCTGCTCGAGGGCCTGGACGACGTGCCGGCCGAGACGGTTCATCGCTTCCCCGGGGGCTTGCGCGACTATCTCGCCCGCGATCTCGAGGGCAAGGATCTCGTCACCGACGCGATCTTCTCGGGCAAGATCACCAAGCCGGGCGGGCACGGTTCGCTGGAATGGGCGGTGGCCTGGATGGTCGCGGACGACGGCGTCTCGGCCTCCTACTGCAATACGATTCCGACCGCCGAGGGCGGCACCCACGAGAGCGGCCTGCGCGTTGCCCTGCTGCGGGCCCTGCGCGAGCACGCCGAGCGGGTCGGCCAGGCCAAGCGCATGACGGCGGTGACCACCGACGACGTCATGGCGACCTGCGCCTCGATGCTCTCGGTGTTCATCCGCGAGCCCGAGTTCCAGGGCCAGACCAAGGACAAGCTCGCCACGGTCGAGGCCTCCCGCATCGTCGAGACCGCGATCCGCGACGCCTTCGACCACTGGCTCGCCGCCTCCCCGGCCCAGGCCAACAAGCTCCTCGACTGGGTGATCGACCGGGCCGAGGAGCGCCTGCGCCGGCGCCAGGAGAAGGAGGTCGCGCGCAAGTCCGCCACCCGCAAGCTGCGCCTGCCCGGCAAGCTCGCCGACTGCTCCAAGGCCGGCATGGCCGGCTCGGAGATCTTCATCGTCGAGGGCGACTCGGCCGGCGGCTCGGCCAAGCAGGCGCGCGACCGCGCCAGCCAGGCGATCCTCCCCTTGCGCGGCAAGATCCTCAACGTGGCCTCGGCGAGCCGGGACAAGCTCGGCGCCAACCAGCTCATCTCGGACCTGACCCAGGCGCTCGGCTGCGGCACCGGCTCGGGCTACCGCTCGGAGGACCTTCGCTACGAGAAGGTGATCATCATGACGGACGCCGACGTGGACGGCGCCCACATCGCTTCGCTGCTGATCACGTTCTTCTACCGGCAGATGCCCAAGCTCATCGACCGCGGGCACCTCTACCTGGCGATCCCGCCCCTCTACCGGATCAGCCAGGGTGCCAAGACGGCCTATGCCCGCGACGACGACCACAAGGCGCAGCTGATCAAGACGGTATTCAAGGGGGCCAAGGTCGAGATCGGCCGCTTTAAGGGCCTCGGCGAGATGATGCCGGCGCAGTTGAAGGAGACCACCATGGACCCGAAGAAGCGCACGCTCCTGCGGGTCGAGGTGCTGGACGAGGCCCGCGCCTCCACCGGGGACGCAGTGGAGCGCCTGATGGGCAACAAGCCCGAGGCGCGCTTCACCTTCATCTCCGAGCGCGCCGCCTTCGCGGACGGGGCCGAACTCGACATCTGAAGGGCGGGCGTCCGGTTGCGTCGGGGGCTCGCCCGAATGCAACCGGGCCCTGCGCCGGCGCGGGCCCGATGGACGCACCCTCGACACAGCAAAGAGCCCGGCCGCGTGGCGGCCGGGCTCTTTGCTGTTCTCGGCAGATCCCGCGCGGGCCGGGGTCGGCCGCGCGGGATCGCGTGGGGTCGGCTTAGTACGAGCCGAACTTATAGTTCAGGCCGGCGCGCACGACGACGAACTCGTCGGAGCGGCGGTTGTTGTAGCCGGTGGTGACCACGCCGGGGGTGTTGACCGAGTAGGTCGCGCCGGTGGCGGGCGAGTAGGCGAACACGCCGTTGTTGGCGTTGTCG
>NZ_JAKSYI010000141.1 GCF_022829285.1 Methylobacterium sp. J-078 | reverse complement strand
GCCCTTCTGGGAGGGCACCCGCGCCTGGATGCTGTCGCGCCCGCTCTCGGGCTTCTCCGAGACCTTCGCGCAGTACCTGATGGAGGTCGGGCAATGCGGCGGCAGCGAGGCGCCGGAGCCCGCCCCGGACGCCAAAGGGGTGCTTTTCGTGGTGGGAGGCACGCCCCGCCTCGTCCTCGAGCGCACCGCCCACGATATCACGCCCGGCAGCTACGCCTACATGCCGCCGGGCGCCGCCTGGAGCCTGCGCAACGACGCGGCCGAGCCCGCCCGCTTCCACTGGATCCGCAAGGCCTACGCCCGGGTGCCGGGCATCGCGCTCCCGCCGGCCTTCGTCACGCACGAGTCCGAGATCACCCCGGCGCCGATGCCCGGCACGGACGGCGCCTGGGCCACCACCCGCTTCGTCGCCTCCGACGACGTGCGCCACGACATGCACGTCAACATCGTCACCCTCCGCCCGGGCGCCTCGATCCCCTTCGAGGAGACCCACGTGATGGAGCACGGCCTGTTCATGCTCCAGGGCAAGGCCGTCTACAGGCTCAACCGCGACTGGGTCGAGGTCGAGGCCGGCGACTTCCTCTGGCTGCGCGCCTTCTGCCCCCAGGCCTGCTACGCCGGCGGACCCGAACCCTTCCGCTACCTGCTCTTCAAGGACGTCAACCGACACGCCCCCCTCGCACCCATGCGGACCGCCCGATGAGCGGCGGGGGACCGGGCGCGACGCGAGGCCCCGTGGCCCGGCACTGACCCCGCATCGGCAGCGGCCGGATTTGTCGATGCCGTTCGGCGCATCTATTGCGTGGGCCCTCGGACGCCGGTTCGGAGCTTTCCGCGGCCTGGTTCCCGGGGCCACGTCAATTCCAGAGCGGGCGACGCGATATCGGCGGTTGGCGACGACCGCAGCCGGTGGCATTCCACACCAAACCCACCTTGAGTGAATCGACGATGGATCGAATACATATCGGCGGCCTCGCCGTCGCCCGCGTGCTCTACGACTTCGTGGCGGACGAAGCGCTGCCGGGTACCGGCATCTCGCCCGAGGTGTTCTGGGGCGGCCTCGGCGCGATCGTGCGCGACCTGACGCCGAAGAACCGGGCCCTGCTCGCCAAGCGCGACGCGCTCCAGGCGGAGCTCGACGCCTGGCATCGGGAGGGCGCCGGCAAGCCGTTCGATGCTGCGGCCTACAAGGATTACCTGAAGGAGATCGGCTATCTCCTGCCCGATCCCGGGCCGGTGGCGGTGCGGACGGAGAACGTCGACGACGAGATCGCCCGGATCGCGGGCCCGCAGCTCGTCGTGCCGGTTTCGAACGCCCGCTACGCGCTCAACGCCGCCAATGCCCGCTGGGGTTCCCTCTACGACGCGCTCTACGGCACGGACGCGGTGTCGGAGGAAGGCGGCGCGGTCCGCAGCGGCGGCTACAACCGCACGCGGGGCGCCCGGGTCGTCACCCGCGCCCGCAGCTACCTCGACCGCTTCGTGCCCCTGGCCGGCGGCCGCCACGCCGACGTGGTCACCTACGCCGTCGAGGATGGGGCGCTCGTCGGCAACATGAACACCGGCGAGACCGTGCCGCTCGCGAAGCCGGACCTGTTCGTGGGCTATCGCGGCCGGGCCGGGATGCCCGCCTCCCTGCTCCTGCGCCACAACGGGCTGCACGTCGAGGTCGTCATCGACCGGACGCACCGGATCGGCCGTTTCGACGCGTCGGGGGTCGCCGACATCCTGCTGGAATCCGCGATCTCGACGATCATGGATCTGGAGGATTCCGTCGCGACGGTCGATGCCGACGACAAGGTCGTCGTCTACCGCAACTGGCTCGGCCTGATGACCGGTGCCTTGACGGCGTCCGTCGCGAAGGACGGCCGCACCCTGGAGCGGCGCCTCAACCCCGACCGGCACTACATCGCGCCGAACGGCGGCGAGGTGGTGGTGCCCGGCCGCTCGCTGATGCTGGTGCGCAACGTCGGCCACCACATGGACACCGACGCGGTGCTCGACGCCGAGGGCCGCGAGATCCCCGAGGGGATGCTCGACGCCGCGGTGACCGCGATGATCGCGATCCACGATCTCAAGGGTGAATCCGGCCTGCGCAACAGCCGGCGCGGCTCGGTCTACATCGTCAAGCCGAAGATGCACGGGCCCGAGGAGGTCGCCTTCGCGGTCGAGCTCTTCGAGCGGGTCGAGGCCATGCTGGGCCTCGAAGCCAACACCCTCAAGATGGGCATCATGGACGAGGAGCGCCGCACCACGGTCAACCTCGCCGCCTGCATCGCGGCCGCGGCCGAGCGGGTGGTGTTCATCAACACCGGCTTCCTCGACCGGACCGGGGACGAGATCCACACCGCCATGGAGGCCGGCCCGGTCATCCGCAAGAACGACATGAAGGCAACGCCCTGGATCAAGGGCTACGAGGAGAACAACGTCGATGTCGGCCTCGTCTGCGGCCTGCTCGACCGGGCGCAGATCGGCAAGGGCATGTGGGCGGCCCCCGACGCCATGGCCGACATGCTGATGCAGAAGGGCGCGCACCCGAAGGCCGGCGCGAGCACGGCCTGGGTGCCGTCGCCGACCGCCGCGACGCTGCACGCGCTGCATTACCACGAGACCGAGGTGCGGGCGCGCCAGGCCGAACTCGCCCGCCGGCCGCGCTCGGCCCTCGACGAGATCCTCGAGATTCCCCTGGCCCGCTCGAACTTCGCCCCCGACGACGTGGCCCAGGAGATCGACAACAACGTCCAGGGCATCCTCGGCTACGTCGTGCGCTGGATCGACCAGGGCGTCGGCTGCTCCAAGGTGCCGGACATCCACGATGTCGGGCTGATGGAGGATCGGGCGACCCTGCGGATCTCGTCTCAGCACATCGCGAACTGGCTGCACCACGGCGTCGTCAGCGAGGAGCAGGTGATGAATGCGCTCAAGCGGATGGCGAAGGTGGTGGACCGCCAGAACGCCGGCGATCCGCTCTACCGGCCAATGGCGCCGGATTTCGACGGGCCCGCCTTCCAGGCGGCCAGCGATCTCGTGTTCAAGGGCCGCACCCAGCCGAACGGGTATACGGAATGGATCCTGACCGAGCGCCGCCGGGCGGCCAAGGCGGCCCGGTAATCCAAGCGCCCCCGCCTCACATCCGACGCCGCACAGCGGGCGGTCGGATGTGAGGCCGGCTTACGGCGTCAGAACACCCGCTCGGCCGTGTCGCCGCGCGGGGTCGCCCCCGCGATGCCGGCCTTCGCGTCGGCCTGCTCGGCGGCACGCTTGTCGAGGGCGCGCTCCACCACCTTGGCGATGCCCACCATGATGGTGTCGAGAACGTAGTCCTTCGGGGTGTAGACCGCCGTGACGCCCATGTTCTTGAGCACGAGTTCGTCATCCGGCGAGATGATGCCGCCGACCACGAGGGGGATGTGGTCGAGGCCCGCCTCGCGCATCTTCGCCCGGACGTCGCGCACCAGCGGCACGTGGCTGCCCGAGAGGATCGACAGGCCGACCACGTGGGCGCCGGTGGACTTGGCCTTGGCGACGATCTCCGCCGGAGTCTGGCGAATGCCGTCGTAGGTCACGTCGAAGCCGACGTCGCGGGCGCGCAGCGCGATCTGCTCGGCGCCGTTGGAGTGACCGTCGAGGCCGGGCTTGCCGACGACGAGCTTCGGGGTCTCGCCGAGGCGCTCGCCGAGATCCGCGATGAGAAGCTTGGCATCCTGGGCCGCCCCCGAGGAGATCGTCTCCAGGGTGACGCCGGTGGGCGCGCGGTACTCGCCGAAGACCTGGCGCAGGCGGCCACCCCACTCGCCGGTCGTCACGCCGGCCTTCGCCGCCGCGATCGAGACCGGCATGATGTTGGCACCCGAACGCGCCGCGGCCTCGAGGTCGTCGAGGGCTTTCTCCACAGTCTTGCCGTCGCGCTTGGAACGCCATTCGCGGATGCGCTGCTCGGCCTCCATCTCGACCGTCTCGGAGACCGTGAAGATCGCGCCCTCGCCGGCGGTGAGGGGCGAGGGCTCGCCAGCCTGGAACTTGTTGACGCCGACCACGACCTGATCGCCGGTCTCGATCGCCGAGATGCGCTTGGCGTTGGATTCCACGAGGGCGCGCTTCAGGGCGCCGGTCTCCACCGCCGCCACGGCGCCGCCGATGCCGCCGATCTCCTCCAGGGCCTTGCGGGTCTCGGCCTTCAGCGCCTCGACCTTGGCGTCGATGACCTTCGAGCCGTCGAAGATGTCGTCGTATTCGAGGAGGTCGGTCTCGAAGGCGAGGATCTGCTGCATGCGCATGGACCATTGCTGGTCCCAGGGACGGGGCAGGCCGAGCGCCTCGTTCCATGCCGGCAACTGCACGGCCCGCGCCCGGGCACGCTTGGAGAGCGTAACGGCCAGCATCTCGATGAGGATACGGTGGACGTTGTTCTCGGGCTGCTGTTCCGTCAGTCCGAGGGAGTTCACCTGAACGCCATAGCGGAAGATGCGCTTCTTCGGGTCGGTGATGCCGTAGCGCTCCTGGGCGATCTCGTCCCAGAGTTCGGAGAACGCCCGCATCTTGCAGATCTCGGTGACGAACCGCATGCCTGCGTTCACGAAGAACGAGATCCGGCTGAACACGTCGGCAAAGCTCGCCTCGTCGAAGTCGGGGTCGTCGCGCACGGTGTCGAGCACCGCGATGGCGATGGCGAGCGCGTAGGACAGCTCCTGCACCGGCGTCGCCCCGGCCTCCTGCAGGTGGTAGGAGCAGACGTTCATCGGGTTCCACTTCGGCACTTCCTTGGTCGTGAACAGGATCACGTCCTTGGTCAGCCGCAGGGAGGGCGCGGGCGGGAAGACGTAGGTGCCGCGCGAGAGGTATTCCTTGATGATGTCGTTCTGGGTGGTGCCCTGGAGCCCGGCGAACGGCGCGCCCTGCTCTTCGGCCACCGCGAGGTAGAGCGACAGCAGCCACGGCGCCGTGGCGTTGATCGTCATCGAGGTGTTCATCTGCTGGAGCGGAATCTGGTCGAACAGGGTCCGCATGTCGCCCAGATGCGCGATCGAGACGCCGACCTTGCCGACCTCGCCGCGCGCCAACTCGTGATCGGGGTCGTAGCCGGTCTGGGTCGGCAGGTCGAAGGCCACCGAGAGGCCGGTCTGCCCCTTGGCGAGGTTGCCCCGGTAGAGCGCGTTCGACTCCTTGGCATTGGAATGGCCCGCATAGGTGCGGATGATCCACGGCTTGTCGCGCTTGGTCTCGGCGACCGCTGCCTGTCCGCTCATCCCGGAACACTCCCTCAAGACTGAATTTGATGTGATCTCAAATTGCATTTGACTGCCGTCGACCACTTGCCGCGCACCCTAGCGAAGGCCGTTCGCCGCGTCATCAGCACCAAGGGCCATCCCGCGTGGGCTCGGTGCGGAAGCTTCGGACCGCGTGGCACACGTTTGGGCGATCGCATCGCCCCGGGTTGCGTGACCACCCGATTCCGGCGAGCCCCCCGGAATGCAGGATTGGACATTGGTACAAGGCGAGCCCTCTTCCCCGCCGGGGCGCCGCGAAGAGCCCGGGTATCGGCACCTGCCCGACCGAGGCCGGTCAGTCCAGTCCAGCAGGACCGCTAAAGGCCCGTCGCACCACGATAATATTGAATACAGAAAGGCGTCGGCGCGGACGATGCCATCTTGGTGTGGATCGTAATCTTTCTTATCCGGCACCAAAAAGATTCTTGGCCGTTCGGGGTCTTGGAGGGCTCCGGGTTCGCCGATATAGCGGGCAGCACAAGAAGTAACGGGGAGAGCCAAGATGGCTGCGAGCGCTGCGTCGAGCACGACGGAAATCAAGGATCTGTACGAGATGGGCGAGGTGCCGCCCCTCGGTCACGTGCCGGCGAAGATGTATGCCTGGGCGATCCGGCGCGAGCGCCACGGACCGCCGGAACAGTCGCATCTGCTCGAGGTGCTTCCCGTCTGGGAGATCGGCGACGACGAGGTGCTGGTCTACGTCATGGCCGCCGGCGTGAACTACAACGGCGTCTGGGCCGGCCTCGGCGAGCCGATCTCGCCCTTCGACGTGCACAAGGGCGAGTACCACATCGCGGGTTCCGACGCCTCCGGCATCGTCTGGAAGGTCGGCGCCAAGGTGAAGCGCTGGAAGGTCGGCGACGAGGTCATCGTCCACTGCAACCGCGACGACGGCGACGACGAGGAGTGCAACGGCGGCGACCCGATGTTCTCGCCCTCGCAACGCATCTGGGGGTACGAGACCGGGGACGGCTCCTTCGCCCAGTTCTGCCGGGTGCAGTCGCGCCAGCTCATGGTCCGGCCGAAGCACCTGACCTGGGAGGAGGCGGCCTGCTACACGCTCACCCTCGCCACCGCCTACCGCATGCTGTTCGGCCACGCGCCGCACACCGTGCGCCCGGGCCAGAACGTCCTCGTCTGGGGCGCGTCGGGCGGCCTCGGCGTGTTCGCGGTGCAGCTCTGCGCGGCCTCCGGCGCCAACGCCATCGCGGTGATCTCCGACGACACCAAGCGCGACTACGTCCTGAGCCTGGGGGCCAAGGGCGTGATCAACCGCAAAGAGTTCGACTGCTGGGGCCAGCTGCCGAAGGTGAACAGCCCCGAGTACAACACCTGGCTCAAGGAAGCCCGCAAGTTCGGCAAGGCGATCTGGGACATCACCGGCAAGGGCAACGACGTCGACATCGTGTTCGAGCATCCGGGTGAATCGACCTTCCCGGTCTCGACGCTGGTGGCCAAGCGCGGCGGCATGATCGTGTTCTGCGCCGGCACCACCGGCTTCAACATCACCTTCGACGCCCGCTACGTCTGGATGCGCCAGAAGCGCATCCAGGGCTCGCACTTCGCGCACCTGAAGCAGGCGTCGGCCGCCAACCAGTTCGTCCTCGACCAACGCATCGACCCGTGCATGAGCGAGGTCTTCCCCTGGGACAAGATCCCCCAGGCCCACACCAAGATGTGGAAGAACCAGCACGCCCCGGGCAACATGGCCTGCCTCGTCAACGCTCCCCGCGCCGGCCTGCGCACGGTCGAGGACGTGATCGAGGCCGGAAAGCGCTAGGCTTTCAGCGCCTTACCGGAACGCTCCAATCACCTGCCCTTCTCGGAGGGCAGGTGCTTTGCGTATTCCTCGCGCTCTTCCTTCTGCTTGATCAGGTCCGCGTAGGCCTGACGCATCTCCGGTGACACCGTCACCGAGCGGGCCTTCTCCTTCTTGCGCTTGGGCGCCTTCTTGAACTGGTTCGTGGTCTCGGCCATCGCTGCCCCCGTACGTCCGTTCCCGTGAGCATAGGCGCGATGCGCGACGATCGCGAGACGTGGGGCACCGCCTTTCGGTAGCGCCCCCCGGCTGTTAGATGTCTCTTCAAGCGCGCCCCGCCCCATCCCCGGACGGGCCGGGCGCGCATCGCGAGACCACGGCGACCGGCATCATGGACAAGTTCACCACCCTGGAGGGCGTCGCGGCGCCCATGCGGATCATCAACGTCGACACCGACCGGATCATCCCGAAACAGTATCTCAAGACGATCAAGCGCACCGGCCTCGGCAAGGGCCTGTTCTCCGAGATGCGCTACCGCGACGACGGCTCGGAGAACCCCGACTTCGTCCTCAACAAGCCGGCCTACCGCAACGCCCGTATCCTCGTCGTCGGCGACAATTTCGGCTGCGGCTCGTCCCGCGAGCACGCGCCCTGGGCGCTCACGGATTTCGGAATCCGCTGCGTGATCTCCACGAGCTTCGCCGACATCTTCTTCAACAACTGCGCCAAGAACGGCATCCTGGCGATCACGGTCTCGCCCGAGGACCTGGAGAAGCTGTTCGAGGATGCCGAGCGGGGCTCGAACGCCACCCTGTCGGTGGACCTCGAGGCCCAGACCATCAAGGGACCGGACGGCGGCACCCTGCACTTCGACATCGATCCGGGCCGCAAGGAGAGCCTCCTCAACGGCCTCGACGAGATCGGCCTGACGCTGATGCGGGCCCCAAAGATCGATGCCTACGAAGAGAAGCTGGCCGCGCGCGGCTTCGCCTGACCGCTGCCAGCCTCGGGCGGACCCGTGACGGGGCCCTCCCCCGCCTTGCGGCCGGGCGATGGCATAGGCCGACGCATCGTCATTCCGGGTCGCCACGGGCGATCCCGGAATCCAGAGCCGCCGACCGTGTGAGATCCAACACCATCTGAAGGTCCCCCCGCCTCCGGCCGACAGGGGCGAGGCGGGCAGCTCCGATCATTTCGCCCCACGCTCAACCGTTCGTTAACCCTGGTATCGCCTGAATCGGCGCTCACATTCCTGGCGAACGCATTGGCGGAGATCACGATGGCATTCGGCCGACCGGGCAAGACGGCGACCCTCTCCCTCGGGATAGCCGCGACCCTCCTGACGCTCTCCGCGCCCGCCCGCGCCGATTTCCAGGACTGCCTCGCAGGCTTGCAGGCCCAAGCCGCCGCGCAGGGCATCTCGGCCCAGACCTTCCGGTCCGCGACGGCCGGCATCGCCTACGACGAGAAGGTGATCGAACTTTCCCAGGCCCAGCCTGAGTTCAAGACCCCGATCTGGGACTACATGGCCGCCCTCGTGGACGAGGAGCGTGTGGACGACGGCAAGGCCGCCATGCGCCAGCACGCGCAGGCGCTCGCCAATGCCGAGGCCCGCTACGGCGTCGACCGCCACACCATCGCGGCGGTCTGGGGCGTCGAATCGAACTTCGGCAAGAACCTCGGCAAGATGCCGCTGGTGCAGTCCTTCGCCACCCTGATCTGCGCCAACCATCGCCGGAAGGATTTCTTCAAGGGCGAGTTGATGGCCACCCTGAAGATCATCGAGCGCGGCGACATCGATCCGTCCCGCCTCAACGGCTCCTGGGCCGGCGCCTTCGGGCAGACCCAGTTCATGCCGACCACCTACCAGCGCCTCGCCGTGGACGGCGACGGCGACGGCCGCCGCGACCTGGTCGATTCGGTCCCCGACGCGGTCGCCTCCACGGCCAACTTCCTGCGGGTCGCGAAGTGGAACAACGGCCAGCCCTGGGGCTACGAGGTCAAGGTCCCGCGCGGCTTCCCAGCCGGGTCCGCCGGGCGCAAGAACAAGAAGGCGATCGCCCACTGGGCTTCCCTCGGCGTCACCCGCATCGACGGCCGTCCGCTCTCGGGCGAGGGACCGGCCGGCATCCTGCTGCCCGCCGGCATCGACGGCCCGGCCTTCCTGGTGACGAAGAACTTCGACGCGCTCTACTCCTACAACGCCGCCGAATCCTACGGGCTCGCCATTGCGGTTCTGTCCGATCGCCTGCGCGGGCGCGGTGGCATCCAGGCCGAGTGGCCCACCGACGATCCGCCCCTGTCGCGGGCCGAGCGCCGCGACCTCCAGGCCCGCCTGACCAAGCGCGGCTTCGACGTCGGCGAGCCGGACGGCAAGGTCGGTTCGAAGACCCGCGACGCGATCAAGGAGGTCGAGCGCAGCCTCGGCATGCCGGCCACCGGGCGCCCCGGCGCCAAGGTGCTCGAAGCTCTGCGGCGGGGATGAGCACGCGCCGGCTCATCGGCTCCGGCTCGCCCTTCGAAGCGGCCTACGGCTATTCCCGCGCCGTAGTGCAGGACGGCTTCGTGTTCGTGGCCGGCACCACGGGCTACGATTACGCCACGATGACGATGCCGGAGGCGGCCGCCGACCAGGCGGAAGCCTGCTGGCGCACCATCGCGGGCGTGCTGGCCGAGGCCGGCGCCGGCCTCGCGGACATCGTGCGCGTGACCACCTACGTCACGGACCGGGCGGAAGCCGAAGCAGTGCTCGGCATCGGCGGGCAAGTGCTGGCCGAAATCCGACCGGCCGCGACCCTCGTCATCGTCGCCGGGCTGCTGCGCCCCGAGATGAAGGTCGAGATCGAGGTCACGGCCAGACGCAGATAGGAGGGCTCGGCACTTGAGTGGACGGCTCATCGCACTCACCGGAGCCACCGGCTTCATCGGTCGGCACCTCCTCCAAAGCCTGTCGCGGCGCGGCTTCCGGGTGCGCGTCCTGCTGCGCCGGCCCGTCGAGGTTCCGGAAGGCGCGAGCAGCGCTGTTGTGGGAGACCTCATCCGGCCCATGAACATGGCGGCGGCGCTCGCTGGCGTCGACGCCGTGGTGCATTCCGCCGGCCTCGGCCTGGCGATGTCGGGAACGCCGGAGGACGATTTCCGCGCCTCGAACACCGAGGCGACCCTGCGCCTCGCGGAGGCCGCCGCGCGGGCGCGCGTGCAACGCTTCGTGTTCCTGTCCTCGATCCGGGCGCAGACCGGACTCTCGGCCCCTGGCATCGTCACCGAATCGGACGTGCCGGCGCCCACCGACCCCTATGGCCGCTCCAAGCTCGCCGCGGAGGAGGCCCTTGCCGGCACCGGCCTCGACTGGGTCGCCCTCCGGCCGGTCCTGGTCTACGGCGCGGGCGTGAAGGGCAACATGGCGACGCTGATGCAGCTGGCTCGCATTGCGGCGCCCCTGCCGTTCGGCTCCCTCACGGCCCGGCGCTCCCTGGTCTCGGTGGAGAGCCTCGCCGACGCCGTGGCGACCGCTCTGGAGGCGCCGGGTCCGCTGCGGCGGCCCCTCATCGTCGCCGAGCCCGATGCCCTGACCCTGCCGGAGATGATCGCAGCCCTCCGCGCCGGCCTCGGACGCGGGCCCGGCCTGCTGCCGCTTCCCGAGGGCCTGCTCGGCCTCGCCTGTCGCCTCGCAGGTCGCGAAGAGGCCTTTGCCCGGCTCTCCACACCCCTCGTGGCGCGGGCGGACGGACTGCCGGTCCTCGGCTGGGAGCCGGCGACCGGCGCCCGCGCGGGCCTGACCCGCTTCGCCGCTGGGCAGGCCTGAACGCGAAAAGGCCCGGCGCACGGCCGGGCCCGTTGGTCGATCGCGCCTGATGCGATCAGCGGCGCACGTCGAGGACGTCGCCCGAGCGGCTGTCGAGCACGACGGTGATGTCGTCGCCGCGCCGGTCGGAGCCACGGACGATCAGGCGCGGCCCGCGCCGGTCGACGCCGTCGACGTCCACGAGGCCCTCGCGGCGGGCGATACGGGCGGCTTCGCCCCGGGTGAGTTCGCTGCGCGGCGGGCCGCGGTCGTCGTAGCCGCGACGATAGCCGGGATCGACCTGGACGCCGCCGGGACCGATGGAGATGCCCTGTGCGAAAGCGGGCGCGGCGGCGAGGCCGAGGCTCAGCGCCAGGAGGCCGCCGGCCAGGATGTTCGAGCGAAATTGCATAGTGTCTGCCCCTCTTGCGGGTCCGGCATCGGCGGCGAGCGACCGCCGTATCGGGACCCGAGATCAGGGCCTCAATCGCCAGATATCCGCTTTTGTTCCTTTGTGGCGTCAGCGCACCGCACGCAGGGCCGCCGCGACGGCGTCGTCGGTCCGGTCGATGTCTGGCGCGTCGATATGCCGGAATCGCGCCTGGATCAGACCGAAGGCCCCGAACGCGAAATGGCCCGCCGCCACGATGCCGAGCAGCACCCAGCCGTAGGGCTGCGCACGCAGGGCCGCGAAGGCGCCGGCCAAGCCCTTCACCTCGGAGGAGGCCTGATACCAGGCGGCCGCGATGAAGAATCCGCCGATGATCAGGAAGGCGATGCCGCGGGCGGCGTAGCCGAACTGCCCGACGGGCTTGGCCCAGCGGCAACGGTCGGCGTCGAGTTTGAGGCGGTCGGTGACGTCGCCCTTGAACGCCTTCACCAGGAACGCGACACCGCCGCCCATCACACCGAGGCCGATCAGGCCGACGAGCCACAGGCCGAAGGGTTTGGCGAGCAGCCAGGCCGTCCAGTCCTGGGTCGCGTCGCCGCCCCCGCGTCCGAGCCCGAGAGCGAGGCTGGCGGCGGTGATCGCGAGGCCGGTATAGATCGCTGCGCTGAGGAGATGGGCGAGGCGGACGACCACACCTTTCAGCGAGGTGCCGCGCCGGTCGGCATCCGTGACGCTCTCGATGAAGCGCCAGACGGCGAAGCCCAGGAGGCCCAGCGCGATCAGGCCGACGACGACCGCGCCGAACGGACCGGCCAGGACCCAGCGCAGCGCGCTCTCGCTGTCGCCGGCCCGCCCGCCCCGACCGATGGCGGCCAGCACTGCGAGCCCGCCGATGACGCAATAGACGAGACCGCGGGCGCCGTAGCCGAACCGAGCCAGGCGCTCGATTGTGTTGTGTCCGAGGTTGAGCAAGGCGTTTCCCGGGGTCCCAGCGACGTCATCCGTCGGAGGAACGCGCGGCCTTGCCGGATAGTGCCACGTAGAAGCCGAGCCCGTCGCCGGCCGGCAAGGTCTGGAGGCGATCGACGAAGCCCTTGCGCTTGGCGTCGAGGAGCAGGCGTCCGATCGGCTGGAACAGCGTTTCGCCGCCGCCCTCCGGCGGTGGAGCGAGGCGGATCGCCACGGTCTTCCCCTTTCCGAAGCGGCTGCGTTCCAGCATGTCCGCCAGGGACGCCTCCGCCGTCGGGCGATTGGTCTCGCGCAGGTCGAGGATCGATTCGGCGTCGGTAACCCCGAGCGACCCGCGCAGCTTGTTGGCGTAGAAATCTTCGAAGTGAGGCACCGGGCAACTCAGTCCTGGCTGGAGACGAAGACGGGAACGCGGATTTCAGCGCGACGCCATCGTAGCCGTCCGTCAGTCCCGGGCACAACGGGCTTCGGATGCATCGGAACGTCCCCGGCACGGCAGCCGTGCCGGGGACGCAGGAAGCATGGTCTCAGCCGTGCACGAGCACGTTGCGGAACTGCCAGGGATCGCTGGTGTCGATGTCCTCGGGGAACAGGCCGGGGCGGCCGGTCAGGGGGGTCCAGTCAGTGTAGACGCCGATGACGGGGCCGAGATACGGCGTCTGCACTTCGAGGCAGCGGCGGAAATCCATCTCGTCCGCCTCGACGATGCCGGCCTCCGGGTTCTCGAGGGCCCAGACCATGCCGGCGAGCACGGCGGAGGTCACCTGCAGGCCGGTGGCGTTCTGGTAGGGGGCGATCCGGCGGGTCTCCTCGATGGAGAGCTGCGAGCCGTACCAGTAGGCATTCTTGGCGTGGCCGTAGAGGAGCACGCCGAGTTCGTCGATGCCGTCCACGATCTCGGTCTCGTCGAGGATGTGGATCGTCTCCTGGACCTTGCCGCCGTTGCCGAACATCTCGTGCAGCGAGAGCACCGCGTCGTTGGCGGGGTGATAGGCGTAGTGGCAGGTCGGCCGGTAGGCGGCGCGCTCGCCCTCCAGCACCGTGTAGTAGTCGGAGATCGACACGGCCTCGTTGTGGGTGACGAGGAAGGCGTATTGCGACTGCGCGGTCGGCGTCCAGGAGCGCACGCGGGTGTCGGCGCCGGGCTGGAGCAGGTAGATCGCGCAGCGCGAGCCCTTCTCCTGCTCGCGGCCATTCTCCGGCATCCAGGTCTCGTGGGTGCCCCAGCCGAGCTCGGCCGGCTGATTGCCCTCGGAGACGAAGCCCTCCACCGACCAGGTGTTGACGAAGACGCCCATGGGCTTGGCCGACTTGGCGCGCTGCGTGTCGCGCTCGGCGATGTGGACGCCCTTGACGCCGACCTCGCGCATGAGGGCGGCCCAGCCGGCGCGGTCCTTCGGCTCGGGGGTCTTCAGGCCGAGGTCACCGGCGATGTTCAGCAGCGCCTGCTTCACGAACCACGAGACCATGCCGGGGTTCGCGCCGCAGCAGGAGACCGCGGTGGTGCCGCCGGGCGAGGCGGTGCGGGCGTCCAGGATCTCCTGGCGCAGCGCGTAGTTGGTGCGGTCGCCCTGGCTCTTGTTCTTGTCGAAGTAGAAGCCCGGCCAGGGTTCGGCCACGGTGTCGATGTAGAAGGCGCCGAGCTCGCGGCAGAGCTCCATGATCGCCCGCGACGAGGTGTCGACCGAGAGGTTCACGCAGAACCCCTGGCCGCCGCCCTCGGTGAGGAGCGGCGTCAGCACGTCGCGATAATTCTCCTTGGTGAGCGCAACCTGCTCGAAGCGCAGGCCGTGCTGCTCGGCGAGCGACCGATGCGCGTCGGAGGGTTCGATGACCGTGAAGCGGGCCTTGTCGTACGTGAAGTGCCGCTCGATCAGCGGAAGGGTGCCGCGTCCGATGGAGCCGAAGCCGATCATCACGATGGGGCCGGTGATGCGGCCGTGGACGGGCCAGGAGGTTGCGGCTTCGGTCATGGGCAGGAGATCCTTCTCATACGCGTGTCTTGCGCGACTTTTGCGCGTGCTTTGGGTCGCCGCGTCGCGACCGCATGCCTTAGGCGCCGGAAATGACGAACAAGCGACGGGCTCAGTGACGTTTGCGGCCGCGCCGGTCAACCGCGCGGGGAAACCCGCGTTTCGGAAGCGTTACGGCGCGCATGCCCTGAGCGCAGGGCGTCATCCCACCGAAACACATTGCGGGCATCCCGCGCCGCACCGATATTGCACTGCAACAGAACAAGAGCGACCCGAGGAAGCGTCCGGCCCCTTACACCACGGACCTTTGCCATGCTCGCACTCATCACCTCGCGCCTTGCCGCTCCCGTCGACGAGCCCATCGACCGCGATCCCGGCATCATCACCCTCGCGGCTTCGCTGCTCCGCGCCGTCACCCGCCGCCACGACGCCGCCTTCCAGCGCCGCTGCGACCTCGCCGCCAAGGCGGACCATCACACCAACGTCTGAGCCGGTGCCGCGCCGGACAGAGCGTCAGGCGACCCGTCGTCGGGACGCCGCGCCGGTCTCGACGAGGGCCTCCGGAACGATCGGCGTGGGTGTCGCTTGGTCCCAGGCACCCGCCGCGCGCAGGATGCCGCGCGCGCCGGAGAGAGTCCCCGGGCGCAGTTCCAGCCCGAGGAAGCGCTCGCGCTCGAACGGACCGGGCATGAACAGCCCCTCCGCGAGCCCGGCCGAGAAGCCGAAGCGCGCGTAGTAGGGCGCGTCCCCCATGAGCAGGACTGCGCCGTGGCCGAGAATATCCGCCCTGCGCAGGGCGGCCCGCGTCAGGATCGAGCCGAGGCCGAGCCCCTGGATGGCCGGATCGACCGCCAGCGGCCCGAGCAGCAGCGCCGGCCGGCGGTGATCCGCCTCCACGTGCCAGAGGCGACAGGTGCCGACGACGAGGCCCTCCTGCTCGGCGATCAACGCGAGGCCTTCGGCGGGAAGCCGGCCCTCGCGCAGACGCTCGGACGTCTTCAGTCGACGCGCTTCGCCGAAGCAGGCATCGAGAAGGTGTTCGCGGGCGACGACGTCACCGGCCACTTCATCACGGATCTGGACCAAGGCCGCACCCTTCCCGAACGTTGGGCAGGCGACGAGACGATCCGTGCAGGCGGGCTGCACGGGGCGGGTGTTGGGGCTGCGATGCCGGACGCCCTCCTTCGAGAGCACCCGGCCGTCGCGTCATGACCTTGAAGAGGTTTAGATGACGTATTGCTGAAGGGGCGGGAAGCCGTTGAACGCCACCGCCGCATAGGTGGTGGTGTAGGCGCCGGCGCCCTCGATCAGCACCTTGTCGCCGATGGAGAGCGACACGGGCAGCGGATACGGCACCTTCTCGTAGAGCACGTCGGCCGAATCGCAGGTCGGGCCGGCGAGCACGCAGGGGGACATGCGGTCCTCGTCGTGCTCGGTGCGGATCGCGTAGCGGATCGATTCGTCCATGGTCTCGGCGAGACCACCGAACTTGCCGATGTCGAGATAGACCCAGCGCACCTCGTCCTCGGCGTCGGACTTCTTCGAGACGAGCACCACCTCGGCCTCGATCATGCCGGCATTGCCGACCATGCCGCGGCCCGGCTCGATGATGGTTTCGGGCATGCGGTTGCCGAAGTGCTTGGTGAGCGCGCGGAAGATCGCGTCGCCGTAGGATTCCACGCCCGGCACCGCCTTGAGGTACTTGGTCGGGAAGCCACCGCCGAGATTGACCATCTGCAGGCTGATGCCGCGCTGGGCGCATTCGGCGAAGATCATGGCGGCGGAGGCGAGCGCGCCGTCCCAGGCGCCGGTGTTGCCCTGCTGCGAACCGACATGGAACGAGACGCCGTAGGCGGTCAGGCCCTGGCGGTAGGCATGCTCCAGCACGTCGACCGCCATCTCGGGCACGCAGCCGAACTTGCGCGACAGAGGCCATTCGGCACCGGCCCCGTCGCAGAGGATGCGGCAGAACACCTGCACGTAGGCGGCATCCACGCCGGCCGCCTCGGCGGCGCGCGAAATCTTCTCGACCTCGGCCTCGCAATCGACGGCGAACAGGCGCACGCCGAGCTTGAGGGCGCGGGTGATGCAGCGCTCCTTCTTGATGGTGTTGCCGAAGGAGACGCGGTCTGCGGTGGCGCCGGCGGCGAGCGCCATCTCGACCTCGACCACCGAGGCGGTGTCGAAGCACGAGCCCATCTCGGCGAGGAGACGCAGAACTTCCGGCGCCGGGTTCGCCTTCACGGCGTAGAACACGCGGGTGTCGGGGAGCGCGCGACTGAACGCCGTGTAGTTGTCCCGCACGACCTCGAGGTCGAGCACCATCACCGGGCCCTCGTCCTGGCCCATGTCGCGGCGTGCGCGCAGGAAATCGCGGATACGATCGGTCATGGTCGTTCCAACCCACAGGTTCGCGAGCGCCCTCACGCGGGGCGCGCTGTCGAATGTCTGGACGACGTGAGCCGTCCGGCGTCTGGGGGCGCTGCGACGCGTCGCGCGGCGTGCTTTGGAGACACGACGTCGAACGCGGGCGCGAGAGCACCCGGAAGCTGCCTTGGATTGGAAGGGAGATCCCCACCGCACGCCGGGCAAAGAGAAACAAGCCTCTTCGGTGCCGGCCTTTGGAGGGCCGACGAGACCAAAAAAGCCCGTTCGTCGTTGCTTTAAGCTGCGTCCCCCGTGGAGAGCGGGGTTCGCCGGTTTCGCCTCCGGCTGCCGGTTGTTGTCGGGGTCCGGTGTCGCCACCTGGATGCCGGCCGGAGGGAATCCACCCTGTCGACCATCGATCCTTTAAGACCCCTGGCGGCTGTCCGGCAGTTGGCCGGATGCCCACCAACCGACACGCGGCCACAGGCACGTGCGAAATTGGGCAAGGCGGATATACGGTCAGGGTATTCCGGCGACAAGGGAAAATCGTGTTTTTCGGGTGCGATATCCCCGCACGGTCCGGCATGTTGCACAAACGTCGCGCCGGGCCCGGCACGCCCCTTCCCAACGGCCGGCGAACCGGCCATCTAGCGCACGGTTCTCAAGAGTGGGCGGGTCCCGGGCGCATGACAGAACTCAACCGGCGCAACCTCGTCCAGGCCCTGGCGGGGGCCGCCCTCCTCGGCGGCCCCTACACGGCGCAGGCTCAGGAGGGGCGTCCCACCACCCCGTTCGGCTTCGCCGACGTGGAGCGCCGGGCGCGGGACCTCGCCAAGGTCGCGTACGACCCGCGGATTCCGGCTCTGCCGGCGCCGATCGCCAAGCTCGACTACGATGCTTGGCGGGACATCCGCTTCAAACCCGAGAAGGCGTTCCTCGGTGAGGGAAGTCCGTTCCGGCTCCAGCTCTTCCACCTCGGCTTTCTCTATACGCGCCCGGTGACGGTGAACCTCGTGCGCGGCGGCGTGGCGACGCCGATCGCCTATCAGTCGAGCCTCTACGACATGGGGCGCACCAAGCTCGACAAGGCGCTGCCGGTCGATCTCGGCTTCGCGGGCCTGCGCATCCACGCGCCGCTCAACAAGCCGAACCTCCTCGACGAACTCATCGTCTTCCTGGGGGCGAGCTACTACCGCTTCCTCGGCCGCGACCAGCTCTACGGCCTCTCGGCCCGGGGACTCGCCGTCAATGTCGAGGGCAAGGGCGGCCCGGAGGAATTTCCGGTCTTCCGGGAGTTCTGGGTCGGCGTGCCGGAGAAGACCGACGCCGCCCTGGTGATCCACGCGCTCCTCGACGGTCCCTCGCTCACCGGCGCCTACCAGTTCACGGTGATGCCAGGCGACGAGACCAGCGTGGCGGTGCGCACGACCCTGATCCCCCGGGTGGACCTCGCGACGGTGGGCCTCGCACCCCTGACCTCGATGTTCTTCATCGGCGAGAACGACCGCCGCCACGCCGACGATTACCGGCCGGAACTGCACGATTCGGACGGGCTCCAGATGGCGGCGGGCAGCGGCGAATGGCTCTGGCGGCCCCTGCACGACCCGCGCGAACGGCGCATCTCGTCCTTCGCCGACCGCGACCCGAAGGGGTTCGGCCTGATGCAGCGCGACCGCCGCTTCGAGTCCTACCAGGATCTCGAGGCGTCCTACGACCGCCGGCCCGGCTACTTCGTGGAGCCGGACGGCGCCTGGGGCGAAGGCGCGGTGATGCTGATGGAGCTGCCCACCGACACGGAGACCAACGACAACGTGGTCGCGTGCTGGCGTCCGGCGAGCACCTATCCGGCGGGCACGCCGGTCTCCCTGTCCTACCGGGTCCGCGCGGTCGGCGGCGCGGCGCTCCATCCCGGAGGACATGTGGTCAACACCTTCAGCGTCGCCCCGGTGGCGAGCGGCACCGCCAAGGCCGAGGAGGCGAAGGGCGGCCTGACCCGGCGCTTCCTCGTGGATTTCGCCGGCGGCGACCTCGACTATTTCCGCGCCGATCCGAGCCGCGTGGAGGTGGTGGCGACCACCTCGTCCGGCCGGATCACCGCCACCTCGGTGGCGCCGAACCCGCACGTCCGGGGCCTGCGCGCGGCGCTCGACGTGACCCTGGAGGCGCCGGGCCAGTCGACCGACCTGCGCCTCTTCCTGCGCGCCTCCGGCCGCGCCCTCTCCGAGACCTGGGTCTACCCCTGGACCGCTTCGTGAGCGCGACCTCGATCAGGCCCGATCCGGCGCCGGTGGTGGAGATCCGCCCGGCGACGCTCGCCGACCTCGACGCGCTGGTGGCCCTCGAACATGCCGCCTTCGTCGGCGACCGGGCCGAGCGGCGGGCGATCCGTCACGCGATCCGTTCGGCCAGCATGTCGCTCCTCGTGGCGATCACCAGCGACGAGTCGGGTCAGGCGACCCTCGTGGGCTCCGCCACCCTGGAGCGCCGGCGTGGCAGCCGCGCGGCGCGCCTGTCGTCCATCGCGGTCTCGCCGGCCCGGTCGGGCCTCGGCCTCGGCAGCCTCGTCCTCGACGCCGCCGAGGCCGAGGCCCGCGCCCATGGCTGCACACGCCTGCGCCTCGAAGTCCGCGCCGACAACGGCGCCGGCATCCGCCTCTACGAGCGGCGCGGCTACAACTGCTTCGCCGTCATCCCGGACTACTACGAGGACGGGATGGAAGCCTGGCGCTACGTGAAGACGCTCTGAGCCGATTCATGGCCGGTCAGGTCGGCCGGCTCGGCTTGCCCGAATCCGGTCCCTCAGGCCTTGCCCACGTAGCGGTCGCGCCCCGCCCCCAGACTGCACAGGAACGCGCCGGCCGCGATGGCGCAGAACAGGACCGTCGATGCGGTCCAGGTGCCCGTGAGATCGTGGACCAACCCGAAGCTCAAGGGACCGAGGGACGCCACGGTGTAGCCGACGCTCTGCGACATCGCCGCGAGGTTGCCCGCCGCGCCGGGATCGCGGGCGCGCAGAACGATGATGGTCAGGCCCAGGCCGAACAGGCCGCCGAGGCCGGCGCCGAGCGCCATGCCGATCGGGAGCGCCCAGGCGAGCGGGCCGTAGACCAGGGCGACCAGCGACAGGATGCAGAGGCCGAGCAGGCCGGCGGCGAAGCCGCGCTGGTCGCGCACGCGGGCCGCGAAGGACGGCACCAGGAGTGCCGCCGGGGCCTGACCGATGCTCATGAGCGAGGACACGAAGCCGGCATCGATCGCGCTCAAGCCCCGGTTGTGCAGAACCAGGGGCAGCCAGCCGAACATGATGTAGGCCAGCGACGATTGCAGGCCCATGAAGCCCGTGACCTGCCAGGCCAGAGGATCGCGCCACAGGCTTCGGGGCCGGGCCGCGCCGGCCACGGTCTCCCGCGCCTTGGCAAATGGAAGCCAAGCCAGCGTCGCGAGCACGGCCGGGACCGCCCAAAGCGCGAGGGCCGTGGGCCAGCCGCCGAGCCGGTCGGCGAGGGGCACGGACAGGCCGGCGCCTGCGGCCGCCCCGAGGCAGAGCACCATGGTGTAGAGGCCGGTGACCACGCCGGTCTGGCCGGGAAAGTCGCGCTTGACGAGGCCGGGCAGCAGCACCCCGGAGAGGCCGATCCCGAAGGCCGCCAAGCAGGCGCCGACGAAGAGCGGCGCCGTGCCCCCGAAGCCACGCAGGCCCGAGCCGAGGGCGACGATCGCCACGGAGAGGAGCACGCCGCGATCCGCGCCGAGTCGCCGGATGACCAGAGGGCCGAGGGTGCAGGCGAGTCCGATGCAGAGCACCGGCAGGGTAGTGAGGAACGCCACCCCGGCGGCGGTGAGCCCCGTCTCGGCGCGGATGCGCTCCAGGAGCGGCCCCACGGTGGTCAGGGCCGGGCGCATGTTGAAGGCGACCAGCATGATGCCGAGGCCGAGGAGGATCGGCCGGCGCGTCTGCGAGGGCAAGGGATTCATGCGCTTCGCCGCCGTGCCGCAAGGGTCCAGAGCAGCGCGCCCGCCCAGGCCAGGGCGAAGGGAAGGTCTCCGAAGCGCGCGTAGGGCGTCTGGCCCGGGATGCGCGCCGGCAGGCCCGCATCCAGCACCCCCTCGACGCCGAGGGGCAGGCTCGCGGTGACCCGGCCATACGGGTCCACCACGGCGGAGATGCCGGTATTGGCGTCACGCACCAGGGGCAGGCCCTCCTCGACGGCGCGCAGACGCGCCTGCGCGAGGTGCTGGCGCGGCCCCGGCGTGTCGCCGAACCAGGCGTCGTTGGTGAGGTTGAGGATCAGCCCCGGCACGGGCGGGGGCCCGCTCGGCGTCGGGCCCGGCACGATGGCGCCGGGGAAGATCGCCTCGTAGCAAATCGTGGCCGCCACCGGCGGCAGTCCCGGCACCGTCATGATGCGCTGGGTCTCGCGGTTGCCCGCCGTGAAGCCGCCCGGAATGGACACGAACTGCCGGATGCGCAGGGCCCGCAGAGTCGCGTCGAGGGGACCCGGCAGGTACTCGCCGAAGGGCACGAGGTGGACCTTGTCGTAGACGTCGCCGAGCTTCGGCCCGGCCGTGATGGTCAGGATGCTGTTGAAGAAGCGCGGCGCCTCCCCCGGCACCGGCGTTTCCATGCGCGCCGCCCCGGTGATGAGCTGCTTGCCGGCCGGAAAGGCCGCGGCGATCCGGGCGAGCGATTCGGGATCGCGCTGAATCAGGAACGGGAAGGCCGATTCCGGCCAGATCACGTGGGTCACATCGGCGATGCCGGTACGGTCCGGCGCAGCGGCCCGGTCGCTCAGTTCGAGGTAGCGATCGAGGATGTCCTGCCGGTTCTCGGGGCGGAACTTGGCGTCCTGATTCAGGTTCGGCTGCACGAGACGCAGGCGCACCCCCGCCACGTTCGGCGTCGGGGCCGCCGGCAGGCGCCAAGCCCCCAGGCCGGTCAGCGCCGCGAGGGCCAGGGCGGCGAGGACGAGGGGGCCGTAGCGGCCCCGCGCGGTCTCGGCCATCGCCAGTGTCGCCGGCGCGGCCGCGATGACGATCGCCAGGAGGGTCAGGCCGTAGAGCCCGAACAAAGCCGCCCCCTGCATCGGCCAGAGATTCTGGCCGAGCGCCATGCCGAGGGTGTTCCAGGGAAAGCCGGTGAACAGGTGCCCGCGCAGCCACTCGCCGGCGGAGAGCCCGACGCCGAGGGCAAGGATGCGGGCTGCCCCCCGCGTCCAGAGCAGGCGCGCTAGGGCGAAACTGGCCGCGTAGAACAGCGCCAGGACCGCCGGCAGCCCGAGAACGCCGAGGGGCAGCGCCCACAGGAATTCGTCCGCCTCCACGAGGAAGGGCGAGCCGAGCCACCACAGGCCGGCGGTGAGGTAGCCGAAGCCCCAGGCCCAGCCGATCAGCGCGGCGGCGCCGACCGCACCGCGGTTCCCGCGCCGGCCGGTGGCGGCGCCATCGAGCAGCCACACCGCGACGCCGAGGGAGACCACGAGGGCGGGGAACAGTCCGAAGGGGGGCATCGCCAGGGCGCCGAGGGCGCCGGCCGCCATCGCCACGGCGATGCGCCGCCAGCCGGCGGTGAGCATCACCCACTGGGCGAGGGCGGCGAGCGGCCCCGTCGCGGGACCGCGCGCGGCGCGGTCCGCGAGGGTCTGGGTCATCGTAGGTCCGTCAAGGCGCGGGCGCTTCGGCGGAGGGCGTCGGCGGGGGCAGCGCCAGGGGCACCACGGCGGTGATGCGGGCATCCCCGCGCTGCAGGCGCAGGCGCTTCACCCGGCGCGGATCGGCGTCCAGCACCTCGAACTCGAGGTTGCCCGGTCCGCTGATGAGTTCGCCGCGCGAGGGCACGCGACCCGCCAGGGTCACGATGAGGCCGCCGATCGTGTCGATCTCCTCGGCCATCTCGCCCACCGCCGCCACGAGATCGACCCCGCTCGCCGCCGAGACCTCGGCAAGGCCCGCGCGGGCATCGGCCACGAAGACCTCGCCCTCACCCTCGACCCGCTGGACCAGGTGGCCTTCGGCCACGTCGTGCTCGTCCTCGATGTCGCCCACCACCATCTCGACGAGATCCTCGATCGAGATCAGCCCGTCGGTGCCGCCGTACTCGTCGATGACGAGGGCCATGTGGGTGCGCGTCGCCTGCATGCGCACGAGGAGGTCGATCGCCGGCATGGAGGGCGGCACGAACAGCACGGGCCGCTGGATGCGCGTCGCCGCGAGGGTGGCGGAGAGGTCGACATGGGCGAGGTTGAGGCTGCGCAGCGCCCGAGCGCCCCGGCGAACCCGCGTCGGGGCCGGTGCCGGAGGCGGCGCCTCGCCCTCCCCGGCCGCCCCGACGCGGCGGGCGCCGGCCTCGGCCCGGGCGGCGATGTGATCGACGAAGTCCCGGATGTGGACCATGCCGCGCGGATCGTCGAGGGTCTCGCCGTAGACCGGCAGCCGCGAGTGGCCGGCGGTGCGGAACAGACGCATCAGGTCACCGAGGCTGGTGTCCATCGAGACGGCGACGATATCGGCGCGGGGGATCATGACGTCGTCCACCCGCACCTTGTGCAGGCCGAGGACGTTCTTGAGCATGGCGCGCTCGAGGGGCGAGAAGGCGTTCTCGCCGGTATCGGGCTCGGCCAGCGCGCCCTCGATGTCGTCGCGCAGCGAATCGCGCGGTCGCAGATGGAAGACGTGCAGGAGGCGGTCGTACCAGGGCTCGCGGGCCTGGGGTTCACCGTCACCGGAACTGGGCGCGGCCTGGGCCGCGCCGCGACTTCGATCGTTCGTCATGTCTCTCTGATCTGGGAATCGGAATGGGGTCGCCGCTCGGCCGGCTCAGGCCTCGGCCGCGTAGGGGTCGGGCACGCCGAGGGTCCGGAGGGCCTCGATTTCGAGCGCCTCCATCGCGTCGGCCTCGGCCTCGCCGGTCTCGTGGTCCTGGCCGAGAAGGTGAAGGGTGCCATGGACAAGGAGATGCGCGAGATGGTCACTGAGCGGCTTCGACTGCTCGGCACTCTCGCGCAGCATTGTGTCATACGCAAGAACGACATCGCCGAGTGGCCGCGCCATGCCCGGTTGAAGGGGCTGCTCGGCCGCCGGAAACGACAGCACGTTCGTGGGCTTGTCCTTGCCGCGCCAGGTCCGGTTCAGGTCCTGGACGGTGGCGTCGTCCGCGAGGAGCACGCTGACTTCGAGGGCGCCCCGAGGCGAATCCGGCGCCGCGGCGAGGCCCGCCTCGACGGCGCGAATCACGAACGCCTCGAGGTCCGGCGCCACGCCCTCCCAGCGCGGATCCTCGATCGCCACGTCGATCTCGGCCTCGGCCGTCCGCACCGGGGCGCTCACGACAGGGGCCTGCGCCGGGACGGCGGGCCGCGGTCCGCATCGGGCTCCCCGTGCGAGGCCGCCTCGTAGGCGGTGACGATGCGGCGCACGAGATCGTGGCGCACCACGTCCACGTCGCGGAAGGTGACGCGGCCGATGCCCTCGACCCCGTCGAGGACGCGCACGGCCTCGACCAGCCCGGATTTCTGGCCCGGCGGCAGATCGATCTGGCTCGGGTCGCCCGTGATGATCATGCGGGAGTTCTCGCCCAGCCGGGTGAGGAACATCTTCATCTGCATCGAGGTCGTGTTCTGGGCCTCGTCGAGCAACACCACGGCATTGGTGAGCGTGCGCCCGCGCATGAAGGCAAGCGGGGCGATCTCGATGATCCCGGTCTGGAGGCTGCGGTCGACGTGGCGCGATTCCATGAAGTCGTAGAGCGCGTCGTAGATCGGGCGCAGGTAGGGATCGACCTTCTCGCGCATGTCGCCGGGCAGGAAGCCGAGGCGCTCGCCGGCCTCCACGGCGGGGCGTGACAGGATCAAGCGCTCCACATGGCCCTGCTCCAGCAGGGAAACCGCGTGACCGACCGCAAGCCAGGTCTTGCCGGTGCCGGCCGGGCCTTCGGCGAAGACGAGTTCGTGGCTGCGCAGGGCCTTGATGTAGGAATCCTGCGCCGCGTTCCGGGCCCGCACGGCTCCGCGCTTGCGAGTGGCGATCTGGTCGAATACCGCCCGGTCCGGTTCTGCGCTGACCTCGGCGGCTGGGAACAGGTTGCCCTGCTGCGTCGTCTCCTGGATCGCCCCGTCGACATCGCCGAGGGTGAGGGGCAGACCGCTCGCCCGCACCCGCGCATAGAGGCGCTCGAAGACCTTGCGGGCTTTCTCCGCCGCCTCGACGCCGCCCTTGACCACGAGGTGGTTGCCCAGCGCCGTGGCGGTGACGCCGAGGCGCCGCTCGATATGGGCGACGTTCTGGTCGTACTGCCCGAAGACCAGGCTGGCGAGGCGGTTGTCGTCGAAGGTGAGGGAGACCTCCTCGGTCTCGATCAGCCCCCCGGCGCGCGCCGCCGGGCCGCGCCCGCGCAAGGGCCCGCCGCGTCCACTCGATCCTTCAGATCCCGGCACGCCATTGTCCTTCATTCGCTGATCACGCTCGCGGCCGGCACGCGGCCTGCGCCCGGTGAAGGTGCTGAGATCGGAATTCGTTGCGCGCCGTCCAGTCGCCGCCCGGCGCGGCGTATCGCCCGGCCCCCGCGAGGCACGGGCTCACGCGGCCGCCGCATCGGCGGTTTCGCCCCGCAGCACGGCCTCGCCGAACAGGCTGTTCGAGCCGGCCCGCACGACGCGCACCGGCACCAGGGTGCCGATGGTCGAGGCGGGCGCGTCGAACTGCACCGGCAAGAGGTGGGGCGTCTTGCCCGCGACCTGGCCGGGATGGCGCCCAGCCTTCTCCACCAGGACTCCCACCACCGTGCCGACGGCGGACGCGTTGAAGGCGTGGCGCTGCGCGTCGAGGAGGGCCTGAAGCGCGGCGAGGCGCTCCGACTTCACCGCCTCCGGCACGGCGTCGGCGCTCTCGGCCGCCGGGGTGCCGGGGCGGGGGCTGTACTTGAACGAGAAGGCGCTGGCGAAGCCGATGTCGCGCACCAGCCGCATCGTGTCCGCGAACTCCGCGTCGGTCTCGCCGGGGAACCCGACGATGAAGTCCGACGACAGGGCGATGTCGGGCCGGGCCGCGCGCACCCGCTCGATGATCCGCCGATAGGCGTCGCCGGTATGCTTCCGGTTCATCGCCTTCAGCACGCGGTCCGAGCCGGACTGCACCGGCAGGTGCAGGTAGGGCATCAGTGCCGGGATCGTGCCATGGGCCGCGATGAGGTCGTCGTCCATGTCGTTGGGATGGCTGGTGGTGTAGCGCAGGCGCAGTATGCCCGGCAGGCGCTCCAATTCGCGCATCAGCACCGGCAGGGTGGCGCTGGCACCGTCACGCCCGAGGCCGTGATAGGCGTTCACGTTCTGGCCGATCAGCGTGATCTCGCGGACACCGCCGCGTACCAGCTTCTCCGCCTCGGCCAGGATCGCGTCCACCGAGCGCGAGACCTCCGCGCCGCGGGTATAGGGCACGACGCAGAAGGCGCAGAACTTGTCGCAGCCCTCCTGCACCGTGAGGAAGGCCGTGACCCCGTGGGTGCGCCGCGCGGGCAGGTGATCGAACTTGTCCTCCACCGGAAACTCGGTGTCGACCACGCGCTTGGTGGCCGAGCGGGCGAGCAGGTCCGGCAGGCGGTGATAGTTCTGGGGGCCGACCACAACGTCGACGGTGGGCGCCCGGGCCAGGATCTCGGCGCCCTCGGCCTGGGCGACGCAGCCCGCCACCACGATCCGGGTGTCACGGCCGGCCTGCGCCCGCTCGCCTTTCAGAACGCGCAGGCGGCCGAGTTCGGAATAGACCTTGTCGGCGGCCTTCTCGCGGATGTGGCAGGTGTTGAGGATGACGACGTCCGCCTCCTCCACCGCGTCGGTCGCCGCGTAGCCCTCGGCGCCGAGCACGTCCGCCATCCGCGCGGCGTCGTAGGCGTTCATCTGGCAGCCGTAGGATTTGACGAAGGCTTTCTTCAACAGTCCGGTTCCGCAGGTGGGGCGAGGCGCCCGCCCTTAGCACGGATCTGCGGCCGCGTCGCGAGGGTGTGATGGTCCGTGATCGCCCGGTATCGTGCCCCCAGCATATGAAGGTCTCAGATATTTTTGCTACTGCGAAAAATATGTTGCCGGCCGGTTTGATCGTTCTTACTTTTCGCCTCCATGACGACGATATGGGACGAGGCGAAGCGAACAGCGAACCTCGCCACGCATGGTTACGATTTTGCGGATTTCGACACGCATTTCGATGGCGAAACCGCCCTGATACGTCCGAGCCGGAACGGCCGCGATCGGTATCTCCTCATCGGAGATTGGAATGGCGAGCGTGTCGTGGCCATCGTTGTTTCACCGCTGGGTACCGAGGCGCTGTCCTTGGTCAGCCTGCGCACCGCAAGTCCCCCGGAGAGGGCCGCCTATGACCGACACCGCACCGGAAAAGGATCCCCGCGCCTCGGGCTATTCCCAGGCGGATTGGGATGATGTGTCCGACAATCCGGAACTGTCCGAGGCGGAGATCGCCGAGCTGCGGCCAGCCCGCGACCTGCCCGAGATCTACGATCTGCTCCCGAAGCGAGGGCGCGGTCGCCCGAAGAGCCCAGATGCCAAGGTCAACCTGACGCTGCGCATCGAACCTGCGTTGCTGGAGGCTTACAAGGCCAGGGGGTCAGGCTGGCAGGTGCGGATGCAGGAGGCCCTGGCGTCGTTCCTACGCGCAGACACGGGATCATTGACGGGAGGGGGTCGGTCCAAGGGGACTGGCCGGAAACGCGCGAACCACGCCAGTCCGAAATCCGACTGATCCAGCCGCCGATCTGCCTTCAGTGCAATGTCAGGCTCGCGTCGGGCACCGCCGCGCCGGCCTCCGCCTTACCGAGGGGGCGTCCGCTCCAGACCGGCCCGATCGGTGGCCGTCCCGTCGTTCCGCGCTGCACGGCCTCGCGCACGCAGGCCTCGGCGAGCGCCGTGGCGCGCTTGCGGTCGGTGCCGGCCTCGACGGCGATCGGCGCCCCCCAGACCACGTGGATGTCGAGGGGGCCGCCCGCCAGGAAGGCGGCGAGGTGGGGGGCCAGATCCATGTCGCCGTACCAAGCCACCTCCGGCCGCTCGATGCGGGTGACGGGCAGGCCGTTGCGGCGCGGATAGGTGATCGCGAGGGGCTGCAGGCGGATGCGGTCCGGTCCGCCGCCCTCCCCCGCCACGGCCGCGCGGGCGGCGCCGACCAGCGAGGAGCGGAAGGGCAGCAGCCGGGTGCCGTCCCCCGTGGTGCCCTCGGCGAAGAGAACGATCAGATCGCCCTGGGACAGGCGCTGCGCCACCGCGGCGTTGACGTTGGCCGTGTCGGCCCGGCGCGCCCGGTCGATGAAGACCGTGCGCTGGAGGCGCGCCAGGGTGCCGACCACCGGCCAGCCGGCGATCTCCGACTTCGCCACGAAGGAGAGCGGCCGCAGGGAGCCCAGCACGATGATGTCGAGCCAGGAGACGTGATTCGAGAGCACCAGCGCCGGCTCCCCGGCCTCCGGCGGCGTCCCGCTCTGGGTGATGCGCAGGCCGAACAGGCCGATGAAGACACGGTGGAAGAGGACCGGTGTCCAGGAAGCGATCCGTCCGCGTCCGAAGCGCAGGCTGAGCAGGTGCGGCCCGACGACGACGAGGAAGGCGAGCGCGCAGAAGATCAGGCGCAGGAAAGTCCCGAGGCGGGTCATCGGCGCCTCGGTCTCAGCCGCACCGGCTCACGCCAGCACCGCCGTCATGGTCAGCGCGGTCGCCCGGGTACCGTCGGCGCGGGCATAATAGCCCGTGCGCTCGCCCACCTGCCGGAAGCCGTGCCGGGCATAGAGCTTCTGGGCCGGCAGATTGCCCTGGTCGACCTCGAGATGCACCGTGCGGATGCCGGCCTGGACGAGGTGTTCCAGGTGCGCCGAAACGAGCTTGTGCGAGAGGCCGCCGCCGCGCGCGCCCGGCGCCAGCACGACGGTGAGGATCTCGGCCTCGTCCGCCGCCTTGCGCGAGAGCACGAAGCCCTGGATGGCGCCGTTCTTCCACAGGGCGTGGGCCTCGGTGGAGCGCTCGCACAGCATGCGTTCGAATTCGTGGGCGTCCCAGGGGCGGGCGAAGGCCGTGGCGTGGATGCGCGCCAGGGCCCGCGCCTGCCCGGAATCGCGCAGCAGCGTCACGTAGGGCGCGGTGCCCCAGGCCTCCCACCAGGCGGACCAGACCTCGAACGGCCAGAACGGCGTCAGCGGACGGGTCATCGGCGGGCGAGCCTCGCGTGATCCTGCGGCTGGGCGTCGGGGCCGCGCAGGTAGAGGGGACGGGCAAGGGCCTGGGCCGGATCGGCGAGCATGCCGAGGGACGCGATCCAGGCGATCTCGGCGGCACCGGTGCCGGCGACCTCCACGGTCAGGCCGCGCGCCTTCAAGGCGGCGGCGATGGCCGGCGCGCCGGAGCCCACCAGGGTCACGGTGCCGTCGAGCATCGCGGCGGCCTCCGCGACGGGCACGTGGCTCGGCGGCACCACGATGCCGTCGGTCATGCTCATGGCCTGGAGGTAGACGGCGCCGTGGCGGGCATCGATGGCGGCGGCGATGAGGCCTTCGCCGTTGAGGGCGAGGAGCGGGGCGAGGAGCGCCGAGAGGGTGGTGACGCCGACCACCGGGATTCCTGTGGCCAGCCCGATCGCGCGGGCCGCCGAGAGCCCGACGCGCAAGCCCGTATAGCTGCCCGGCCCCACCGTGACGGCGACCCGGTCCAACGCCTCGAACCCGCCCGTGACCCGTGACACCACGCGCTCGATCATCGGCAGCAGCGCCTCCGCATGCCCACGCCCGAGGATCATCGACTCGTGCGCGAGGAGATCGTCGGTGGCATCCGAGGCGATGCAGACGGAACAGGCGTCGAGCGCCGTGTCGATGGCGAGGATACGCAAACTCACTCCCGGTCGTGCGGCACCCCCGGGCGCGCAGGCCCCCGGGAGGGCGTCAGCCTAGGACAAAAATGGCCGCTCCGTCAGGGCGGAGCGGCCATCGTGGAGAAATTCGGGCGGCCCTGTTGCGAGATTGCGTCAAGGCACGCCGGCGTGAGGCCCGCAGCTCAGATCGCCTGGACTTCGCGGATCTCCGGCAGGAAGTGGCGGAACAGGTTCTGCACGCCGTGGCGCAGCGTGGCGGTGGAGGACGGGCAGCCCGAGCAGGCGCCCTTCATCTCCAGGTAGACCACCCCCTCCTTGTAACCCCGGAAGGTGATGTCGCCGCCATCGCTGGCCACCGCCGGCCGCACGCGGGTCTCGAGCAGGTCCTTGATGGTCTCGACGGTCTCGATGTCGGCCGGATCGAAGAACTCCTCAGCGTCCTCGCTGCCGGCGACGTGGCCTTCGGCTAGCACCGGGGCGCCGGACTGGAAGTGCTCCATGATGGCGCCGAGCACCGCCGGCTTCACCTGCGGCCAGAGGTTGTCGTCCTCGGCCTTGGTGACGGAGATGAAGTCGTGCCCGAGATAGACGCCGCTGACGCCGGGCACGTCGAACAGACGGCTCGCGAGCGGCGAGCGGGCGGCGGCCTCGGCATCGCGCGCCTCGAAGGTGCCGTCGGTGAGCACCACCCGGCCGGGCAGGAACTTCAGGGTGGCGGGGTTGGGGGTGGCTTCGGTCTGGATGAACATCGCTGGCAAGTTCCTCGTCCGCTGCGCCGGTTCAAGGCCGGCCGGGAATGGCGCCGGGATGGCCCGCCGCCGCCTCTCATGTGGACCGGAACGCCGTTTTTCTCAACCGCGCGGGCCGCGCAGGACGCGTGCCAGGAACCTCCGGGCCATTGTTGGACAAGCGGCCGCGTCTCGTGTAAGGCCCGCCTCAATTCAAAACAGGATGCCGAAATCCTGACGCACGCGATCCCATCCGGGGATCTCGGGCGCGCACCGGCAGGACATACCCTATGAACATCATCCAGCAGCTCGAGCAGGAGCAGATCGCTTCGCTCGGCAAGACCATCCCCGATTTCCAGCCCGGCGACACCGTCACGGTGAACGTGAAGGTCAAGGAAGGCGAGCGCACCCGTGTGCAGGCCTACGAAGGCGTCTGCATCGGCCGGTCCGGCGGCGGACTCAACGAGAGCTTCACCGTCCGCAAGATCTCCTACGGCGAGGGTGTCGAGCGCGTGTTCCCGCTCTACTCGCCGCTGATCGACTCGATCGCCGTCGTTCGTCGCGGCAAGGTGCGTCGCGCCAAGCTGTACTACCTGCGCGACCGTCGCGGTAAGTCCGCCCGCATCGTCGAGCGTGCCGATCGTCCCGCCGAGAAGGCCGCCAAGGCCGACGCCTCGAAGGCGAACAAGGACGCCCGCAAGGCCGAGAAGGCCGCCAAGAGCGCCGCGAAGACCGCCGCCGCCGAGTAATTCCCCCGGGGCCTCGGGCGCGGTTCTCCGCGCACGAGGCGTCCGGTCTTTCGAGCCCATCCGGGAAACCGGATGGGCTTTTTGTTTGCCCCACGGGCACGGGCCGCGCGGGTCCGCAGAACGCAAGAAGCCCCGCAGGGTCGTGGACCCTGCGGGGCTTCTTCGTGATCGAACCCGAGGGTTACTCGGCAGCGATGCTGTGGGCCTGGCTGCCGTCCGTGTAGGTCTCGGCCTGGAGGCGCTTGCCCGGGGCGGCGCGGCCCGGCAGCGCCGGCAGGGCTCGAGCCTTCTCAAGGTCGATGCCCGCACCCTCGGCGACGCGGCGGCCGTAATCCTCATCCGCATGCAGGAAGTGCCAGACCATCCGCAGCTGGATGGGCTCCGGGCACTGCTTCATGTCGCCGACGAGGTTGGCGATCAGGTCGTCGCGCTCCCAATCCTGGAACGAACGGTAGCGCACGCCGGCCTGGGTGTAGTCGTCCTCGGTCCGCGAGGTCTGGTAACGGCCGAGGTTGCCCTGCACCGGCTGGTGGTAGTCCTTCGCGGGCTTCGGCGCCTCGCGCAGGCCCTCGGCGAGCGTCGAGGGCTCATAGTTGATGTGGCGGTTCGGGCCGGTGCCGTCGACGCCGAAGGTCATCTGGCCGTCGCGCTGGTTCGAGTAGACCTTCACGCCTGCTTGAGGCGCATTGATCGGCAGTTGGAGGTAGTTGGCGCCGACGCGGTAGCGCTGCGTGTCCGAGTAGGACAGCGTGCGCCCCTGGAGCATCTTGTCGTCCGAGAAGTCGATGCCGTCCACGAGGACGCCGGTTCCGAAGGCCGACTGCTCGACTTCCGCGAAGAAGTTGTCCGGCACGCGGTCGAGCACCATGCGGCCCACCGGCAGGAGCGGGAAGTCCTCCACCGGCCACAGCTTGGTGTCGTCGAGGGGATCGAACGACAGGTGGTCGTTCGGGCCATCGGGCATGATCTGCACGCAGAACTCCCACTCGGGGAAGTTGCCCTTGGAGATGTTGTCGTAGAGGTCACGGGTGGCGTGGCCCACGTCCTTGGCCTGGATCTCGGAGGCCTGGGCCGAGGTCAGGTTGCGGATGCCTTGCTTGGGCTCCCAGTGGAACTTGCAGAGCACGGCCTCACCCTGGTCGTTGACCAGCTTGTAGGTGTTGACGCCCGAGCCCTCCATCTCGCGATAGTTGGCGGGAATGCCCCAGGGCGACTTCAGGTGGGTCACCATGTGGATCGCTTCGGGGTGCTGGGCCACGAAGTCGAAGAAGCGCCATGCCTCCTGACGGTTCGTCACCGGGTCCGGCTTGAACGCGTGGATCATGTCGGGGAACTTGATCGCGTCGCGGATGAAGAAGACCTTGAGGTTGTTGCCGACCAGATCCCAGTTGCCGTCGACGGTCTTAAACTTCACCGCGAAGCCGCGCGGGTCACGCTCGGTCTCAGGCGACTCCTTGGCGCCGGCCACGGTCGAGAAGCGCACGAACATCGGCGTCTTCACGCCGGTCTCGTTGAGGACGCGGGCGCGGGTGTACTTGGAGGCCGGCTCGTTGCCGATCTTGCCATAGGCCTCGAAGTAGCCGTGCGCACCGGCGCCGCGGGCATGCACCACGCGCTCGGGAATCCGCTCACGGTCGAAATGGGTGATCTTCTCGATGAACTGGTAGTTCTCAAGGGTCGCCGGGCCGCGCTCGCCAACCGTGCGGGTGCTCTGGTTGTCGCGAACCGGATGGCCCTGGCGGGTGGTGAGAATCGGGCGCTGATCGCTCATGCGGTGCTCTCTCGCTCGGATAGGGCCGACGCGGCGGTGGCCGCGTCCAGACCCTGTCTTAGAAACCTGGAATGGTTCTGAGACAGCCTTATGACCCGCCCCGCATCATTTGGCCAATGCATCGTTGCGAACATGATGATAGGCATAGCCTATGAATCTATCCGGCCTCTCCCTGCGCGATCTCGAATACGTCGTCGCCGTCGCCGAGGAGATGCATTTCGGTCGAGCCGCCGAGCGCTGCAACGTCAGCCAGCCGACCCTCAGCGTCCAGGTGCGCAAGCTGGAGGACCTTCTCGGCCTCGCCCTGTTCGAGCGCGGCAACCGCCGGGTGATGCTCACCCCCGCCGGCCAGACCATCGTGCGGCAGGCCCGCATCGTGATGGCGGAGGCCCAGCGCCTGCTGGTGCTGGCGAGCGAGGGCCGCGGAGCCCCCCTCACCGGCCGCCTCGTCCTGGCGGCGATCCAGACCCTCGGGCCCTACCTGTTTCCCCTGATCCTGCGCACCCTGCGCCAGGAGTTTCCACTCGTGGCCCTGGCGCTGAGCGAGGCGCGCACGGCCGAGATCCTGGAGGGTCTGCGCAACGGGCGCATCGATGCGGCCCTGGTCTCCCTGCCGGTGCCGGCCTCGGGCCTCACCGTCTCGCCCCTCTTCGTCGAGCCGTTCCAGCTCGCCTGCCCGGCCGAGCACCCCCTCGCCCGGGGCGGGGCGCTGCGGGCCACCGACATCGCCGGCCCGGACCTCCTGCTCCTCGACGAGGGCAATTGCCTGCGCGACCAGACCGTGGCCGCCTGCGGCGCCGGCTCGGCCGCCGGGCGCCACGCCACCAGCCTGGAGACCCTGCGCTCCATGGTGGCGGCAGGGGCCGGCTACACCCTGCTGCCCGCACTCGCGGTGCCCTCGGGCCCCGATCCGAGCGGCCTCACGGTGACGCGCAGCTTCGACGTGGACGGCCCCGGCCGCACGGTGGCGCTGGCCTGGCGCACCAGCGACCCGCGGGCCGACGGGCTCGCGCATCTCGCCGCGTTCTTCCGTGCCCACGCCCCAGCGGGCACCACCGCCTGCCGCGACGACGGCATGCCGCGTCCGCGCACGGCGCGCCGTGACAGCGTGGCCGATCCGGTGTAGCGCCCGGCGCAACGGGCGGTCCTGCCCGGCAATTCTCCGGCATCACCGTGCTCTCACTGCGCTTCATCGGCCGTTGGGCGGCTCTCCTCGGCGCCTCCGGCCTCCTGGCCTACGCCCTCGATCACGCGCATTTCCCGGCGGCCCTCCTGCTCGGGCCGATGGTGGCGGCCATCGCCTTCGGGGTCGGGGGCGCCAACCTGTCCGTGCCGAAATTCGGCTTCCAGGCCGCCCAGGCGATGATCGGCTGCCTCGTGGCCCACACCGTGACGGGCGAGATCGTCGGCACCGTGGTGGATGACGGCTTCCTCATCCTCGCCGTCGTGCTGGTCACCGTCCTGGTCGGGGGCGCGGTGGGCTGGGCCCTGACGCGCCTGCGCATCCTGCCGGGCTCCACCGCCGCCTGGGGCTCGTCGCCCGGCGGGGCGGCCGCCATGGTGGCGATGTCGGAGGAGTACGGCGCCGACCCGCGCCTCGTCGCCTTCATGCAGTACGTGCGAGTGGTGGCGGTGGTGCTCTCGGCCTCCATCATGGCGCGACTGCTCACCGACGTCTCCAACGTCGTGCCGCCCCCCGACCCCGCGCGGGTGGCGCCCCTCGCGCTCCTGGCGACCCTCGCGGTCGCCGCCTGCGGCGCCGGACTGGCCAAGCTCCTGCGCCTGCCGGCCTTCGCGCTGACCGGGCCGATGCTCCTCGGGGCCGCGCTCCACGCCTCCGGCCTGGTCTCCATGGCGCTGCCGATGCCGGTCCTCGACCTCGCCTACGCGACCATCGGCTGGTATGTCGGCCTGCGCTTCCGCCGCGAGACCCTGCGCGAGACCCTCAGCGCCATGCCGGGCATCGTCGTCGCCACCCTCGGCGTCATCGCGCTGTGCGGCGGCTGGGCCTACGGCCTGACCTTCCTGCTCCCCATCGACTTCCTCACGGCCTACCTCGCCACGAGCCCCGGCGGCCTCGACTCGGTGGCGATCATCGCGGTGGGCTCGAAGGTCGACGTCTCCTTCGTCCTCGCGGTGCAGACGCTGCGGCTGTTCGTGGTGCTGGTGACGGGTCCCGTCCTGGCGAAGTGGATCGCCCGCAGCGCCCCGGCGGCCTGACATGCACGCCCTCTACCTCGCCTTCCTGAATTCCTGGCGCGGCCTCGTGCACGGCGCCCGGACGGAGCGGGCGGTGCGCCTCGAACTCGCGCTCCTCCTGCTCGGCCTGCCCCTGGCGCTGGTCCTGGGCTCCGGCCTCTGGGTCCGGGTGGCCCTGGTGGCGACCCTGCTGCTGATGCTCGCGGCCGAATTCCTGAACACGGCGGTGGAGAAGCTCTGCGACCACCTCCATCCGGGCCATCACCCGAAGATCGGCATCGTCAAGGACCTCGCCTCCGCCGGCACCTTCTCGGCGCAGGGCATCGCGGCCCTGGTCTGGATCGCGGCGCTGGTCGAGCGGCTGTCGGATCACCCCTGACCGGCTCGGCGAAAGACCTGGGCAGAAGAAACAGACGGGTCGCGTGATGAAAGGTCGGCCGCCGCGCCCTGGACAGGGACGACGCGGTCCTCCAACCCTGCGTGCCCGGTCGATCCTCGATGGAACGACCTGAATCATCCGAGGTGCGTTCATGGCGGTCGCCGCAATCCTGAGACAAACACTCTTCGGCTTGAGTGGTTTTCTTCTCCTCATGCATCCTGCGGGTGCGGCCGACTTGCCGAAGATCGCCGTGATCGCGACCGGCGGTACGATCGCGATGAAGCTCGACCCCACCACCCATGCGCCGGTGCCGGCCCTCTCGGGCGAGGATCTCGTCGCGGCGGTGCCGAAGCTCAAGGATATCGCCGCGATCACCGTGACGGAGTTCAGCAACGTCCCCAGCGACTACATGGGACCGGACCGCTGGCCCGGCCTGTCGCGCAAGATCGACGAGATCCTGGCCGATCCCGCGATCCGCGGCGCCATCGTCCTGCACGGCACCGATACGCTCGACCAGACCGCTTACTTCCTCGACCTCACCGTGAAGAGCGACAAGCCCGTCGTGCTGGTCGGCGCCCAGCGCAATGCCTCCGACTGGGATTCGGACGGGTCCCGCAACCTCCTCAACGCGGCCCGGCAGATCCTCGCCGACGGTTCGACCGGCATGGGCGTCACGGTGACGCTCAACCACCACATCAACGCCGCCCGCGAGGTGCGCAAGACGCATACGAGCAACGTCGAGACCTTCAATTCCGGCGATGCGGGCTTCCTCGGCTACGTCGACGAGGATCGGGTGGTGTTCAGCCGCAAGTCGCTGCGCCGGCAGACGCTGCCCTTGCCCGACCGGATGCCCCGGGTCGATCTGGTGGCGATGTATGCGGGTGCCGACGGCAGCCAGGTGCGCCATGCGGCCGAGACCGGCGCGGAGGCCATCGTTGTCGAGGCCTATGGCTGGGGCAACATGAACGCCGAGATGCACGACGCGATCGTGGATGTCATCGGCAAGGGCGTGCCGGTCATCGTGGCCACCAAGGTCTATAACGGCCGCGCCCTGCCCGTGTACGGCTTCAAGGGGGGCGGCAACACGCTGCTGAAGGCCGGCGCCGTCTTCGCGGACAACCTGACGCCGGACAAGGCGCGGATCCTGACCCTGATCGCGCTCCCGAAGACCAAGGACCGCGCGGCACTTCAGGCCCTGTTCGACAAGTAGGGTCAACGGCGCGGGTCCGAGCCGCGATCCCGTGACGGACGGCGCCCGCGCCGCCGTCGCGGAACGGGACCGGGCCGGCGGCCCGCGACAGCGCCTCGCTCGCTTCTCGCGCGCCAAGCGCCTATGTGCGGAGCGAATCTCACCGCGCCGCACCACCGCCGGAGCCCGTGTCTCCTTGACCGACTACATCCGCAAGATCCTCACCGCCCGCGTCTACGACGTCGCCATCGAGAGCCCCCTGGACCCGATGCCGCGCATGTCGGCGCGCCTCGCCCGTCCGGTGCTCCTCAAGCGCGAGGATCTGCAGCCGGTCTTCTCGTTCAAGCTGCGCGGCGCCTACAACAAGATGTCGGGCCTCGCCCCGGAGCTCCTGGCGAAGGGCGTCGTCTGCGCCTCCGCCGGCAACCACGCGCAGGGCGTGGCGCTCGCCGCCGCCCGGCTGAACGTGCGCGCCGTGATCGTGATGCCGCGCACCACCCCGGCGATCAAGGTCGATGCCTGCCGGGCCCGGGGCGCCGAGGTCATCCTGTTCGGCGACGCCTTCGACGAGGCCCTGGGCCATGCCCGCGAACTCGAGGCGCGCGACGGGCTCACCTTCCTGCATCCCTTCGACGATCCGGACGTCATCGCCGGCCAGGGCACCATCGGGATGGAGATCCTGACCCAGCATTCCGGGCCGATCGAGGCGATCTTCGTCCCCGTCGGCGGCGGCGGGCTCGCGGCCGGCATCGCCACCTTCGTCAAGTATCTCCGGCCCGAGACCAAGGTCATCGGCGTCGAGCCCGACGACGCCGCCTGCATGGCCGCGGCGCTCGCCGCCGGCGAGCGCGTGGTGCTGCCGACCGTCGGCCTCTTCGCCGACGGCGTCGCCGTGCGGGAGGCGGGTGCGGAGACCTTCCGGCTCTGCCGCGAATTCCTCGACGCGGTCATCACCGTCGACACCGACGCCATGTGCGCGGCGGTCAAGGACATCTTCGACGACACCCGCGCCATCTCGGAGCCCTCGGGCGCCCTGGCGCTGGCCGGCGCCAAGGCCTACGCCGCCCGCCAGGAGGGCGGGACAGGGACTCTGGTGGCGATCTCCAGCGGAGCGAACCTCAACTTCGACCGCTTGCGCCATATCGCCGAGCGCGCCGAGATCGGCGAGCAGCGCGAGGTCCTTCTCGGCGTCACCATCCCGGAGCGGCCCGGCGCCTACCGCGCCTTCATCCAGACCCTCGGCCCCCGGGCGATCACCGAGTTCAACTACCGCTACGCGGCCGGCGCCGACGCGCAGATCTTCGTCGGCATCAACCTCGCGGGCGGCCTGCGCGAGAAGCACGCCCTCATCGACTCGCTGAAGGCTGCCGGCTACCGCGCCGTCGACATGAGCGACAACGAGATGGCCAAGGTCCACATCCGCTACATGGTCGGCGGGCGCGCCACCGGCCTCGCCGACGAGCGCCTCTACCGCTTCCAGTTCCCCGAGCGTCCAGGGGCGCTGATGAAGTTCCTCGACGCGCTGGGCGACGGCTTCGCCATCACCCTGTTCCACTACCGTAACCACGGCGCCGATTACGGCCGTGTGCTCGCGGGCATCGACGTGCCGCCGGCCGAGCGCGCCCGCTTCGATGCGGCCATCGAGGCGCTGCACTACCCCTGCGTCGACGAGACCGACAACCCGGCCTACCGGATGTTCCTCGACGATGGTCGTGGCCCGGCCGGCGCGGCGGCCTGAGGCCGGACAGTCGAACCGAGACATCGCGCCCCGGGATCGGGCGCGGTCCGCGATGATCGAGGCCCGTGGTATTTTGAATGCTTAAGCGATAGGAAATCGCGAAAGTTTTAATTGAGGTTTTCTGCATAAGAGGGACGCCCGAACCTCTCACCGGTCGTCCCGAATGCCGCGTCTCACCAGCCTCAACGTCCGCTTGCCGGCGATCACCGTCGGGCTGGCCCTCGTCAGTGCCAGCGTGATGGGGGGACTGAGCTGGTACAGCGCCCGGTCGGGCCTCACCGACGCCGCCCAGGAGCGCCTGCAATTCGCGGCCTCGGCCCGCAAGGCCGGGATCGAGCTGGTGGCCGAGCGGGTCGGCGGCGACCTTGTCACGTTGGCCGGCAACCCGCAGGTCGGCGGCAATTTTGGCGACCTCGTCGAAGCCCTCGACCCGGCCAAGGCCGACTTCGCCGGCCTCGTCCGGACCTACACGGAGGGCGCCACCCGCGAGGCGCGCCTCGGCGCCGAGGCGGCGGGCACGATGTACGGGCGGCGCCACGCCAAGGTGCAGGAGGTCGCCCGCAAGCTCCTGGAGCGGCCCGGCTATGCCGACCTCGTCTTCGTCTCCGAGGACGGCCGCATCGTCTACACCACCACCAAGGGGGCCGATTTCGGCCGCTCGCTCACCGAGCCCGAGTTCGCCGCGACGGGGCTCGCCCGCCTCGTGGCGCGCCTTAAGAGCGCCGATGCCGACGCGACGCTCTACGAGGATTACGCCGCCTACCCGGCGGAAGCGGCTCCCTCCGCCTTCATCGGCCGGTCCATCGCCCGCCGCGCCAACGTCGCCATGGGCACCGGCCAGGAGGCGTCGCGCATCGGCTTCGTTCTCCTGCGCCTGACGCCCGCCCTGTTCGACCGGACCCTCTCGGATCGCGGCGGCCTCGGAGAGACGGGTCAGGTCATGGCGATCGGCGCGGACGGCACCTTGCGCAGCAACCCGCCCCTGTCCCGCTCCGTTACAGCCGGCAAGCCCGCGACGGCGCTGGGCCTCGACAAGGCCGACCTCGCGGGCGAGCGCCCCTTCACCTACACGGACGGCAGCGGCCACCGGATGGTCGCGACCGCCCGGGTCTCGGTGCTCGGCGCTCCCTGGACGATCGTCGCGGAGCAGGCGGAGGAGGAAACCCTGGCGGCGGTGGGCACGCTGACGAAGGCCCTGACGGCGACGGCGCTCGCGGTCCTCGCCGTGACGACGCTCCTCGGGCTTCTCTTCGCCCGGAGCATCGTGGGCCCCCTCGGCGCCCTGACCCGCGCGCTCCAGGCCCTCGCCCGCCGCGAGACCCTGGCCGAGGTGCCGGGCAGCCGCCGCGCCGACGAGATCGGCGACATCGCCCGAGCCGTCGTCACCATTCGGGACATCTCCCTGGAGGAGGCCGCTCAGCAGTTGAAGACCACCGAGGCCGCCCGCCTGCGGGAGGAGACCGAGCGCCGCGCCCTGCTGCGCGACCTCGCCGACCGCTTCGAGCGCTCGGTCGGCGGCATCGTCGGCACCGTCTCGCAGGCGTCAACCGACCTGCAGGGTGCCGCCGCCGGCATGACGGAGGCGGTGGCCGGCACGGCGCGGCGCTCCACATCCGTGGCGGTGATCGCCCAGGAGACCGCCGGCAACGTCAACGCGGTGGCGGCGGCCGCCGAGGAACTTGGCGCCACCGTCAGCGAGATCGGCCGGCAGGTGGAGCAGGCCTCCACCATGTCCACCCAGGCCGTCGAGGAGGCGGGGCGGACCGCCGCGACCATGCAGACGCTGTCGGATGCCGCAACCCGGATCGGCGACGTCGTCGGCCTCGTGTCGCAGATCGCCAGCCAGACCAACCTTCTGGCGCTGAACGCCACCATCGAGGCGGCCCGCGCGGGCGAGGCCGGGCGAGGCTTCGCCGTGGTCGCCGCCGAGGTGAAGAACCTCGCCGAGCAGACCGGCCGGGCCACCACCGAGATCGCCGGTCAGGTCGACGCCATCCGCTCGGCCACCACCGGCGCCACGGGGGCGATCCGCAGCATCGTGACGCGGATCGAGAGCATGAACGTCGTCACCGGCAGCATCGCCGCCGCGGTCGAGGAGCAGGGCGTGACGACACAGGAGATCGTGCGCAACATGGGTGAGGCGTCCTCGGGCACCGGCGCCATGAGCCACGACATCGAGGCCGTGGCGCTCTCGGCCGCCGAGGCCGGCGCGACGGCGGACCAGGTCCAGCGCGCATCGGCCGACCTCTCCCGCCAGTCCGAGCAGCTGCGCACGGAGGTCGCGGGCTTCCTCGCCACCGTCCGGGCGGCCTGAGGACACCGGCGGAGCCGTGACCGCATGGGCCGGCGGCATCCGCCGGTCTTGACCCCCCGGCGGGGTCGGGCCCAATGCCCCGGCTCAACCGGGACCCCTCGCCGATGCCGCCGCTCCTCGCCCTGCCCTTCCCCGCCATCGATCCGGTGGCGGTGGCGATCGGGCCGATCACCATCAAGTGGTACGCCCTCGCCTACATCGTAGGCCTGCTCGGCGGCTGGTACTACGCCCGCCGGCTGGTGGCGGCGGACCGCTACTGGGGCGTGGTGCGGCGCCCGAGCCTGAACGACATCGACGACCTCATCGTCTGGGTGGCGCTCGGCGTCGTCCTCGGCGGGCGCATCGGCTACGTGCTGTTCTACAACCTGCCGCTCTACCTCGCCGACCCCATCGAGATCCTGGCCATCCGCAACGGCGGCATGTCCTTCCACGGCGGCTTCCTCGGCGCCGTGCTGGCGATGGTGCTGTTCGCCCGCGCCCGCAAGCTCCAATCCCTCACCCTCCTCGACCTCGCCGCCGTGGTGGTGCCGATCGGCCTGTTCTTCGGGCGCATCGCCAATTTCGTGAACGGCGAGCTCTGGGGCCGCATCGCGCCGGACTTCCCCTACGCCATCGTGTTTCCCACCGGCGGTCCCCTGCCCCGCCACCCGAGCCAGCTCTACGAAGCGGCCACCGAGGGCGCGCTGCTGTTCGTCGTGATGCTGATCGCGGTGCGCGCCAGCGGCTTCCGCAAGCCCGGCCTGATGGGCGGGATCTTCGTCCTCGGCTACGCGCTCAGCCGGACGTTCTGCGAGTTCTTCCGCGAGCCGGACCGCCAGCTCGGCTACCTGTTCGGCACCGGGACCTGGTCCACCGGCGGCATCACCATGGGGATGGTGCTGTGCGTGCCGATGGCGCTCGTCGGCATCGGTGCGATCGTCCTGGCTCTCAGGGGCACCACCCGCCCCCGCGTGGCCGTGGAGGACGTACCCGTGTCGCCCGCCAAGGCCGACGCGGCGTGACGAGCCCGCTCTTCGCCGAGATCCGCGACGAGATCCTGGCCTCCGGCCCGATCGGCCTCGACCGCTACATGAGCCTCTGCCTCGGCCACCCCGTGCACGGCTACTACCGCACCCGCGACCCCCTCGGGGCGCGGGGCGACTTCGTCACCGCCCCCGAGATCAGCCAGATGTTCGGCGAACTGATCGGGGTCTGGCTCGCTGCGAGCTGGGGCGCCATGGGCGCGCCGGCCGACCTCGCCCTGGTGGAACTCGGACCCGGCCGGGGCACCCTGATGCAGGACGCGCTGCGGGCCCTGTCCCGCGCCGCGCCGGCCCTGCGCCCGGCCCTGCACCTCGTCGAGACGAGCCCGGTGCTCCGGGCCGAACAGGAATCCCGCCTTTCGGGCGCCGCCCCGACTTGGCACGAGACCCTCGAGACGCTGCCGCACGGCCCGACCCTGGTCGTCGCCAACGAATTCTTCGACGCCCTGCCCGTGCGGCAGTTCCAGCGCGCCGAGCGCGGCTGGTTCGAGCGCCTCGTCGGCCTCTCGGCGGATGGCGGCGCCCTCGCCTTCGGCCTCGCGGCCGAGCCCGACACCCGCATCGCCGCCAGCGGCCCCACCGGCGTTCTGATGACCCTGCCGGGCGCGGCCCTCGACACCGTGCGCGGCCTCGCCCGCCGTATCGTTGCCGACCGGGGCGCGGTGCTGGCCATCGATTACGGCCATGTCCGGCCGGGCTTCGGCGATACGCTCCAGGCTCTGCGCGGCCACGCCTTCGTCCCGTCGCTCGCCGCCCCCGGCGAGGCCGACCTCACCACCCACGTGGATTTTACCGCCCTCGGCCGCGCCGCGGCCGGCGAAGGCGCGATCCTGCACGGCCCCGTCGACCAGCGCGACTTCCTCCTCGCCCTGGGTCTGCGCGAGCGGGCCGAGCGACTGGGACGAGACGCGTCACCGGCACAGCGCGACGCGATCACGGCGGCGGCGACCCGCCTGACCGACCCGTCCCGGCGCGGCATGGGCAGCCTGTTCAAGGCGATGGCGTTCTCGGACGCGACGTTGACGGCGCTGCCGGGGCTTCCGGCAGCGGGGCGCTGAAGCCGAGCCGCGTCAGGGGTTCCGCCGGGCCAGCCACAGCGTGCCGAGGCCCAGCGCCGAGGCGCGGATCGGGTAGAGAAGCGCCGCGAAGACCTGGGCATCCATGGCCGAACACGCGATGATGGGGCTGGCGACGCCGACGAAACCGCGCAGCGTGGCGGAACCGCAGGAAGAACGTGGAAGCCCTGCCCTTCAATCGCAAAACTTGACTTGGCCCCGCCGTCGGACTAACCGCCTCCCTATTCATTCGACGGTCTGATCGTCACCACGAACGCCGACCGGCCCTGCGAGGCCGGAGGTCAACGCCCGACAGCGCGATGCGCCCTCGGGCGAGCTTCGCGTTGGGGAACAGGACGTCGGCCCCGCTTCACCCGTCGTCGTCGAGTCCCGATGCCCAACGCTGCCGCGAACACGACCCTGCGCATCGAGGATGCGGTGAACGACACCTGCCCCTGGTCGGGCAAGCCGATCGCGGCCGACTCGCTGACCCTCTACAACGGCGCGGTGGTGGGCTTCTGCAACCCGGAATGCCGGGACAAGTTCGCCAAGGCGATCCGCGGCTTCGAGGACGCGCTCCAGGCGCGCCGGGCGGAGAGCGCGGGCGTCAACCAGTGAGTCACCCGATGACGATGCCGGTCCAGGGAGCCTGACGCATGTTCGAAGGCCTGTCCGATCGCCTCTCCGGGATTCTCTCCGGCCTCACGCGCCGCGGCGCGCTGACCGAGGCCGACGTCACCGCGGCCCTGCGCGAGGTCCGGCGCGCCCTGCTGGAGGCCGACGTCGCCCTCGAGGTGGTGCGCGGCTTCACCGAGAAGGTGCGCGAGAAGGCGGTCGGCGCGATCGTCCTGAAGTCGGTCACCCCCGGCCAGATGGTCGTCAAGATCGTCAACGACGAACTCGTGGCGATGCTCGGCTCGGATGCGAGCGTCATCGACCTGAACGCCCCTGCGCCCGTCGCCATCCTGATGGTCGGCCTGCAGGGCTCGGGCAAGACCACCACCACCGCCAAGATCGCGCGCCGGCTGGTGGCCCGCGACAAGCGCCGGGTGCTGCTGGCCTCCCTCGACACCCGCCGCCCGGCGGCGATGGAGCAGCTCGCGATCCTGGCCAAGCAGGTCGAGGTCGAGAGCCTGCCGATCGTGGCCGGCCAGTCGGCGGTGCAGATCGCCCGCCGCGCCATGGACGCCGCCCGCCTCGGCGGCTTCGACGTGGTCATGCTCGACACCGCCGGCCGCATCACCCTCGACGAGGCGCTGATGGCGGAGGCGGCCGAGGTCAAGGCCGCCACCAACCCGCACGAGGTGCTCCTCGTCGCCGACGCGCTGACCGGCCAGGACGCGGTGAACACCGCCCGCGCCTTCGACGAGCGCCTGGGCGTCACCGGCATCGTGCTGACCCGCATGGACGGCGATTCGCGCGGTGGCGCCGCGCTCTCGATGCGCGCCGTCACCGGCAAGCCGATCAAGCTCGTCGGCACCGGCGAGAAGGTCGACGCCCTGGAGGAGTTCCACCCCTCCCGCGTCGCCAACCGCATCCTCGGCATGGGCGACATCGTCTCCCTCGTGGAGAAGGCGGCCGAGACCATCGACCACGAGCAGGCGCTCCGCACCGCGGAGAAGATGCGCAAGGGCAAGTTCGACCTCGACGACCTGTCCATGCAGCTCGCCCAGATGGAGAAGATGGGCGGCATCGGCGGCCTGATGGGCATGCTCCCGGGCATGGGTCAGATCAAGAAGCAGGTCGAGAACGCCAACCTCGATGAGAAGATGTTCGCCCGTCAGCGGGCCATCATCTCGTCGATGACCGCGCAGGAGCGCAAGAATCCCGACATCCTCAAGAACTCCCGCAAGAAGCGCATCGCCGCGGGCTCGGGGACGAAGGTGGAGGAGCTCAACAAGCTCCTCAAGATGCACCGGACCATGGCCGACATGATGAAGGCGATGGGTTCGGGCAAGCGCGGCATCGGGCAGGCCCTCGGCTCGATGTTCGGCATGGGTGGCGGCGGTGGGATGGGCGGCATGCCCGGCCTGCCCCCCGGCATGCCGGAGCCGACGCCGGAAATGATCGCCGACATGCAGAAGCAGCTCGGCGGCAAGCTCCCCCCGATGCCTCCGGGCCTCAGGGGCAAGATGCCGGGCCTGCCCGGGCTCGGGGGTCCCAAGGGCCCCGGCGGCCTGCCGGGTCTCGGCGGTTTCCCGTTCGGGAAGAAGAAGTAGGGGCGAACGGGGGCTTAGCGAATAGCGAAGCGGTGCCCCGCCGGCCCGCTTCCCTACTCACTACGCGCCCCTCGCTCGAGGTCACCAGAACACCTATCCTTCGGAGTCAAACATGTCCCTCAAGATTCGTCTCACCCGTGGCGGCGCCAAGAAGCGCCCGTACTACCGCATCGTCGTCGCCGACGCCCGCGCTCCCCGCGACGGCCGCTTCATCGACAAGGTCGGCGTCTACGATCCCATGAAGGCCAAGGACGATCCGGCCCGCATCGTGCTCGAGGCCGACAAGATCCAGGCCTGGCTCGCCAAGGGCGCCCAGCCCACCGACCGCGTCCTGCGCTTCCTCGACGCCGCCGGCCTCGCCAAGCGCCCCGCGCGCAACAACCCCCAGAAGGCCGAGCCGGGCGAGAAGGCCAAGGAGCGCGCCGCCAAGCGCGCCGAGAAGGCCGCCGCCCCGGCCGAAGACGCCGCGGCCTGAGGGCCCTCGCATGGCCCGCCGTCCCGGAGGCACCACTCCCCACGGTGACGGCGGCCGCCGTGCCCGGCCGGGCCGCATCGGCAGCGATGCGGCCACCTCGGCCCACCGTCCGCGGCCGGACGATCCCGCCGCCCTGCCGGAGACCGACCCGAGCCTCGTCCGCATGGGCGAGTTCGGGCGCGCGCACGGTCTCAACGGCGAGGTCCGGTTGAAATCCTACACCGGCGACCCGCAGGCCATCGGAACCTACGGGCCGCTGATCGCCAGCGACGGCCGCCGCATCGAGTTTACCGACATCCGCCAGGCCGGTGGCAGCTCCCCCGACCTCCTCGTCGTGCGCGTGAAGGGTGTGGCGGACCGGACCGGCGCAGAAGCGCTGAACCGCGTCGCCCTCTACCTGCCCCGCGAGCGCCTCGGCGCCACGGAGGACGAGGACGAATTCTTCACGGCGGACCTCGTCGGCCTGACCGTGGTCGACACGCAGGGCGTGGTGCTCGGCACCGTGGCGGACGTGCCGAATTACGGCGGCGGCGATCTCCTCGAGATCAAGCCGGCGCTCGGCGGCGCCACCGCCCTCCTGCCCTTCACGAAGGCCTTCGTGCCGGTGCTCGCGATCGCAGAAGGCCGGGTGGTGGTCGATCCGCCCGAGGATCTGTTCGTCCCGGCCGGTCCCCGCCCACCCAACGAGCCGGTCTGAACGGCCCGGCCGCCGTTTCAGGCAGCCCCGACCCATTGCGCCGCGATCTCCTGGCTCATCGGCGGGTTTCGACGCGGCACGGCGATATGAGTCCGGTTGCGGCCGGCGGCCTTTGCCGCGTACAGCGCGATGTCGGCGAATTGGTAGAGGTCTGCGGGCGCCACGGTTCCGGTCGCGGACCCTAGGGTGCTGGCGAGGCCGATGCTGACGGTGATCGACCCCGGCCGAATCCCGGCCGACGCGATGCCGAGGGTGGCCACCTCCGCATGCACCGCCTCGGCGATCCGCAGCGCGCCCACCTCGTCCGTGTCCGGAAGCAGCAGCACGAACTCCTCGCCGCCGATCCGGCAGACGAGATCGCCCGGCCGGCGGATGCTCGCGGAGAGGCAGGCGGCGAGCCCCCGCAGGACCGCGTCGCCGATCCCATGGCCGTAGCGGTCGTTGATGGCCTTGAAGTAATCGACATCGACGACGAGCAGGGAGCGCACCGCCACCGGATCGGCCGGTCCCGTCCAGGCCCTGGCGATCTCGTCCTCGAAGCGGCGGCGGTTCGGCAATTCGGTGAGGGCATCGGTCAGCGAGAGGCGGGCGAGCTCCGCCTGCATCCGCGTGCGCTGCCGCAGTTCACATCCGAACAGGAATGAGAGGCCGATGGTCAGGCCGCACAGGGCGAGCACCATCAGGCCGATGACGAGGGCCTTGGTGCGCCACTGCGCGTCGATCTCCTCCACGGCGAGGGCGACGTTGACGATGAGGGGCAGGTCGCCGACGCTCGTATACGCGTAGAGGCGCTGGCCTGCATCGCGCAGCGAATCGCCGACGAAGGTGCCGTGCGTGGCCTTCAGGAAGTGTTGGAAGGTCGCCGAACCGGACACGTCCGCACCGATATCGGCCGCCGCGAGGGGATGGCGCATGAGCCGGGTGCCGTCGCGCAGGTACAGGTTGATCGCACCCCGCGGACCGAGACCGATATTCGCGAACAGCCGGGTGAAATAGGAAAGCTTGAGGGAGGCCGAGACGATCCCGCCGAAGCTCCCATCCAGCTTGGTGATGCGTCGACTCAGGACGATGACCGGAACGCCGACCAGGCGGGATGTGACCGGCCGGCTGATGACGAGGCCGAGATCCGCATGCGCCGCATGCGCGCGGAAATAGTCACGGTCGGCGTTGTTGAGACGGCGGGCGGGGACCGCGTGCGAATCGACGACGGTATCGCCCTTCTCGTTCAGGACGAGCACCACCCCCATGTCGGTGGCGGTCGCGGCCCGGTCGAACAGAACCAGTTGGCGCAGCTCCGGGCTGATCTCCGAGATTCCCGGGGCCGACAGGTTGTCGACGACGGCGCGCAGCGAGAGATCGATGATCTCGACGTTGCGGGCGATATCGCGCTCGATCACCTGGAGCAGGTTTCGTGACGTCTGGGTGGCCTTGTCCCAGGCGTCGTTGCGCATGTCGAGGAGCATCTGCCCGCAGATCAGGAGCATGCCGATCGGCGCGAGGATGCCGAGGACGTTCCAGGTCCGGGAGGCGGACAGCCACCGGTCGGTTCGAGATGACAGGCGCATCGGTGCCGCTGGAGCATCGGTTCGGGGTCTGCGGCCATTTCGCACGACAAACCCTAATCGACCGTCGCCCGCTTCCACGACGGGCCTGGATTCACGCACACAGACCGGCGGAACTGTCTCGTCGGAGGGCCGCTCTCACCGGCGGCCGTTGCTCCGGCGGGTGGTCTCGTCCCGGCACGGCTTGATCGCGCGGGGGTCCGGGCGCGCCTCGGCCGCGGGGGCCTCGAAGGTCGCGAGGTAGCCGACGCCCCCCGTCAGGGTGGTGAAGCCGGTCTGGCGGTAGCCGGCGGCGCTCAACTCACATGCCAGGAGCGCGGGCGGCGTCCCGTGCCGCGCGGGGACGTCGTCGGCGTCGACGATGCCGACGCGGCCGCCGGGCCGCATCGCGACGGCGAGGTTGTGCAGCAGGCCGAAGGGCTGGACGATCTCGTGGTACATGTGAACCAGCACGGCGGCATCCAGCGAGCCCGGCGCCAGCCGGGGGTCGTGCGGCTCCCCGCGCACGACGGTGACGTTCGTCACGCCGGCCTTCGCGATCCGTGCCTCCAGGTCGGCGATGTAGCGCGGCGTCACGTCCTGCGCGTAGACGCGGCCCTGGGGGCCGACGCGCGCGGCGAGGCGCATCACGTAGTAGCCGCTGCCCGCGCCGATATCGGCGACACTCTCGCCGGGGGCGATACCCATGAGCCGGGCGACCTGCCCGACCTCATCCACCGCGTCGCGCTGCTTCTCGGAGGCCCAGAGGGGGGCGACGATCTCTGCGACGGGCCGGTCGGGCCTGGGGAAGTCGGCCGCCGGCGCGCCGGGCGGACCGAGGGGCTCGGCAGCGAGCGCCGGCGTGAGTGTCAGGACACAGAGGAAGGCGAGCGCGGAACGGATCATGCAGGGACAACCGCGCGCCGGCCCTTCGGTGCCACGTTGACCGCGCGCGGGGCGAGGCGCCATCAAGCGGCATGACCCCCGAGAATCCCGCCCAGACCCCGGCGACCCCGCCCTGGACCGCCACCATCCTCACTCTCTACCCGGCCATGTTTCCCGGGCCCCTCGGCGCCTCGCTCTCCGGGGACGCCCTGGCGCGGGGCACCTGGGCGCTGGAGGCGCGCGACATCCGCGAGCACGGCCTCGGCCGTCACCGGGCGGTGGACGACACCCCGGCCGGGGGTGGCGCCGGCATGGTCCTGCGCTGCGACGTGCTCGGTGCCGCCATCGACGCCGCGGCACCGGGCAACGATCCGCGGCCCCGTTTGCTGATGAGTCCGCGCGGAAAGCCCCTCACGCAGGCGCGCGTCCGCGCCCTCAGCGCGGGGCCGGGCCTCGTCGTGGTCTGCGGCCGCTTCGAGGGCGTGGACGAGCGCGTCATCGCGGGGCGCGGCCTGGAGGAGGTCTCGATCGGCGATTACATCCTGTCCGGCGGCGAGATCGCCGCCCTGGTGCTCCTCGACGCGTGCATCCGCCTCCTGCCGGGCGTGATGGGCAAGGTGGCCTCGGGCGAGGAGGAGAGCTTCGAGGCAGGCCACCTCGAATATCCGCACTACACCCGACCCCGCGACTGGGAGGGCCGGGCGATTCCCGACGTGCTCACCGGTGGCAACCACGGCGCCATCGCGAAATGGCGTCGCGCCGAGGCCTTGCGCCTCACGCGCGAGCGCCGGCCGGACCTGCTGGCTCCGTCCGAGGACTGATGCGGAGAACCTGACGCGCAGTGGCCGACCATGGAGCCGTCTCCGAGTGGACTCGGGGCGCGATCCCCGAGGAGACCTGCGGTCCGGGCGAACGCTGGCTCCTGTTTCAAGGACCGTCGATCCGGGTTGAGCCCGCAACCCCGGCCGGACGAACCTTCGGGACCGGCTGCTCCAGGCCTGGCCTCGCCCTCGCTCAAACCGGTGGAACAGGCCCGTCCGAGCCCGCGACACCGAAGAAGATCACGTTTGCATCACCTGGTAATTCAGCGCATTCTGGTTCTGGTCGCGTCGTTTTCGATGTGCAGTTTATCGAACACCAGAGGTCTGCGTACAGATGAATGACCAGTTCGAGCGATTAAATCGCAGCCTCGAAATCGCTCGCGAACTGCGCGCCGCTGCCGAAGAAACGCGACGGGTACTCAAAACATCGCGCGAACTCATTCAGCGCTCCCGCGAGCAGCCGCTTCCGGTCACGGATCGATCGCCTCTCCCGGATGATGAGCCCGCGCCCTCGAAGCATTTGGTCGAATGTCTCCTGGAAGCCTACGAAGCCGCGGAGGAGGAGACCGACGCCCGGACCCAGGCTCTTCTCGGCTGCGTCCTGCACCATGTCGGTCGTCGCATCGCGAGTGCGGCCGGACCGATCTCAGCCGGCGCGGCTGTCCATTGAGCGCCGCGTCGCGGAGATCGGCACCGAACCTATGACCGGCGATAATCCACAGGACGACACTCAGGCAAGGACGCTGACGCGCATCGCCAGGACACTCGGCGTCCCCATCGAAACCTTCCTGGCGACCGAACCGCACGCGATGCCGGGCATCGAAACCCTCGACGTCGGAGGGGATGATCCGGCTCAGGTCATGGCCTTGTTACGCCTTTTCGTGCGACTGAAGAGCCCGGAAGCGCGCGCACGTTGTTTCGCCTACGTGGTGCAGGAGGCCACACGGGACGACTGATCGGCGCGCGATCCTGATTCGACGTCAAGCGGACGGAACGCTCATCTACGGCAGTTCTCCGGGGCGAGGACCTGCAGCGATTGGAATGCCGTGTTGGGACCGGACCAATTCTTGATCGTCGGCATCGGCGCCTCCGCAGGGGGCATCGAGGCGATGCGGGGGTTTTTCAACGGGCTACCCGAGACGCTCCACGCGGCCTTCGTCGTGGTGACCCATCTCAGCCCGGGACGTGAGAGCCTGCTGCCGGAGGTTCTGGCCCGACTCACCCCGTTGACGGTCGAGGTCGCCGTCGACGATGTTTTGGTCCGGCCGGACCACGTCTACGTCATGCCCCCCGGTTCGACGATCGGGATCCGCGGCGGTCGCCTGTCCGTACGCCCCCTGGGGTCGGAGGGCCGTGAGACCAAGCCGATCGACATCTTCCTGACGGCCCTGGCGCAAGATCAGGGTGAATGCGCCGCCGGGGTGATCCTGTCTGGAGGAGACGGGGACGGGGCCATCGGCATCAAGGTCATCAAGGAGCATGGCGGCCTGACTCTGGCGCAAACCGCGGACGACAGTGGGCCGGAGACGCCCAGCATGCCCCTCAGCGCCATGCGGACCGGTTTCATCGATTTCGGAGAACCGGCCGAACGCATGGGCGACCGGATCGCGGCGTACACCTTCGAAGGCGGCGCCCGGGGCTCGGATGCCCGCACCGCTCCGGCGGAACAAGACATCGACGCCGATATGCTGATGAAGAGCTATGCCATCCTGCGCCGACAGGTCGGCCATGACTTTTCGGGCTACAAACCCAGTACCTTCGTGCGTCGTCTGCAACGGCGGATCGGCGTCAGCGGCGCGTCCGGCCCGGTCGAATACCTCAAGCTGCTGCACGCGGACCCGTCGGAAGTCGGGGCCTTGTTTCGGGATCTGCTGATCGGCGTGACCAACTTCTTTCGCGACCAGGCCGCCTTCGAATCCCTCGCGCTACAGGTCATCCCGAAGCTGTTCGAGGGCCGCACGGACCGCGACGTCATCCGAATCTGGGTTCCGGCCTGCTCGACCGGCGAAGAGGTCTACTCCCTCGCGATCCTGCTGCGCGAGCACATGGAGATGCTGGAGACAGCCCCACGCGTGCAAATCTTCGCCACCGACATCGACGACCGCTCCCTGACCGTCGCCCGGATCGGCCGCTACCCGATGGGTTACCTGGAATCCGTCTCGCCCGAGCGGATCGCGCGCCATTTCGTCATCGACGGCGAGAGCGCCGTGATCGGCAGGGCCGTGCGGGACATCTGCACCTTCGCTCCGCACAGTGTCCTGCGTGATCCCCCGTTCTCCCGCCTCGATCTCGTCTCGTGCCGCAATCTGCTCATCTACCTCGGGGCCGAAGCCCAGCAGCATCTGATGCCGATCCTGCACTACGCCCTGCGTCCGCGCGGTTATCTGTTCATCGGGATGGCCGAGAACGTCACGCGATTCGAGGACCTGTTCGACACCGTCGACAAGCGCCATCGCATCTTCCAGGCGCGCGACACGATCCCGCCCGTCCGGTTGCCGGCTATGGCTGGCCTCGACGCGCCCCCCTTCGCCGGCGCAGGACAGCAGCGGCGTCGGAATGCGACGGCACACACGGCCCTGCGCCACGCCGTCGAGGCCCAGATGCTGTCCGAGTTCACACCGCCCCACGCCGTGGTGACCCGGACGGGCGAAGCCGTGCACTACTCGTCCCGGATCGGCGATCATCTGGAGGTTGCCCCGGGCCAGCCGACACGCGAACTGGCCGCGATGGCCCGCAAGGGGCTGCGCCTGGAACTGCGCACGGCCCTGCGCGAGGCGATCGAGGGCAACAAGCGTGTCGTGCGCAGCGGTCTCAGTGCCGAACGTCCCGACGGGCGCGTTCAGACGATCTCCCTCGTCATCAATCCGCTTCATACCCAGATCGAGAAGGAACCGTTGTTCCTGGTCGTGTTCAACGAAGCCGCCGCTCCCATCGAGAAGGAGCGGCAGCAGGCCCTGGAAGCGAACGAGCGGGATGCGGTCATCCAGCGCCTGGAGCGCGAACTCGGCAACACGCGCGAACGGCTTCAATCGGTTGTCGAGGAGTACGAGACCTCCCTCGAAGAGTTGAAGTCCTCGAATGAGGAACTCTACTCCGTCAACGAGGAAATGCAGGCGGCAAACGAGGAACTGGAGGCCTCCAAGGAGGAAACCCAGTCGCTCAACGAGGAGCTTCATACCGTCAACGCCGAGCTTGCCTCGAAGATCGAGGCGCTCGATCAGATGAATGAGGATCAAGCCCTGCTCTTCGAGGGCATCGATCTCGCGAGCGTGCTGCTGACGCCGGACCTGCGCATTCGCATGTTCACGAATGCGGCGGCCCAGATCTTCGGCCTTCAGCCCAGCGACGTGGGCCGGTCCTTGCGCAATTTCTCGGCCCCAATCCCTCTGACCTGGCTTCGGGACGAGATCCAGATCGTTCTGGCGGAAAACCGGCTCTCGGAGCGGATCATCGAGGGGGTGGACGGTGCGCGTTACCAGGTCCGGTTGACGGTCTCGACACGGCGGGGTTCCAAGATGCCTGGGGTGATCGCGAGCTTCACCGATCTGTCGAAGAGCGTCTGATCCCGGAAGATCACCGCGTCCGCCACGGGTCCCATGGGTTCGAGCGAGGGCGAAGGCTCGCGGCGAGCCCCGTGCCGGAGGGCACCAGGCGTCCTGTTTCGATCACCAGCGCGGATGTGTGGTTCGAGCGTTGGGCGAGGACGAACGCTTGCGTCTCGGGCGACACGGGTTCATTGCCGTGCCCGGGCCACTCCTCCCCAACGAGGAGCTTTCATCTGGAAGGATGACGCACGTGACCAACCGACCCGCCACGCGCCCCCGCGTGCCGAATTTCTCGTCAGGCCCCTGCACCAAGCGCCCCGGCTGGAGCCTCCAGGCCCTTGCGGACGCGCCGCTCGGGCGCTCGCACCGCTCGGCCATCGGCAAGGCCAAGCTCCAGCAAGCCATCGACCTCACCCGCACCGTGCTGCAGGTGCCGGCGGACTACCGGATCGGCATCGTGCCGGCCTCCGACACCGGCGCCGTCGAGATGGCGATGTGGTCGATGCTCGGCCCCAAGACCGTCGAGGTCGTGGCCTGGGAGGCGTTCGGCCTCGAATGGGTCACCGATGCCCTGAAGGAACTCAAGATCGCGCCCCGCGTGCATGTGGGCGATTACGGCATCCTGCCGGATCTCGCGGCCGTCGATACGAAGCACAACGACGTCATCTTCACCTGGAACGGTACGGCCGCGGGCGTGCGCGTTCCGAACGGCGACTGGATCGCCGCCGACCGCGAGGGCGTCACCATCTGCGACGCCACCTCGGCCGCCTTCGCGATGCCGCTGGACTGGGCCAAGCTCGATGTCGTGACCTTCTCCTGGCAGAAGGTGATGGGCGGAGAGGCAGCGCACGGCATGATCGTGCTCTCGCCCCACGCGGTCGCTCGCATCGAATCCAACGTCCCGGCCTGGCCTGTGCCAAAGGTCTTCCGCCTAGCCAAGGACGGCAAGCTGATCGAGGGCATCTTCAAGGGCGACACCATCAACACGCCCTCCATGCTGGCGGTGGAGGATTACCTCGACACCCTGAAATGGGCGCACGGGCTCGGCGGACTCCCGGCGCTGCATGCGCGGGCGGACGCCAATGCCCGGGTGATCCACGATTGGGTGGCCCGCACGCCCTGGATCGGCCACCTCGCGGCCGATGCCGGCACCTACAGCAATACGGGCGTCTGCCTCGTGATCACCGATCCGGACGTCCTCGCCATGGGTGACGCCGTGGTCGGCGCGGTCGCCAAGGGCATCGCCGACACCCTCGACCGCGAAGGCATCGCCTACGACATCGGGGCCTATCGCGACGCTCCCGCCGGCCTGCGGATCTGGTGCGGCGGCACGGTGGAGCGCACCGACCTCGAAGCGCTGACCCCGTGGCTCGACTGGGCCTTCGCGGCCGAGAAGGCGAAGCTCGCCCGGGCGGCCTGACCTCCGGCAGGCGCTCACGGGCCCGCCCAGAACGCTCCGGCGGCGCTCTCCCATCCGAGCGCCGCCGGGCGGCCGCCTGCCCCATCCGAAGTTCGGCCCGGAATCCACCATGCCCGCGCCCAAGGTCCTCATCTCCGACGCCCTCTCCGAGGCGGCGGTCCAGTCCCTGCGCGAACGCGGCCTCGCGGTGGATTTCCGGCCCGAACTCGGCCGGGACCGGGACGCGCTGCTGGCGTGCATCGACGCCTATGACGGCCTCGCGATCCGCTCGGCCACCCGCGTGACGGAGAAGCTGCTGGCCCGCGCCGGGCGCCTGCGCGTGATCGGCCGCGCCGGCATCGGCGTCGACAACGTCGACGTGGCCGCCGCCACCGCCCGGGGCGTCGTGGTGATGAACACGCCCTTCGGCAATTCCATCACCACCGCCGAGCACGCCATCGCGATGATGTTCGCGCTGGCCCGGCAGATTCCCCAGGCCGATGCCTCGACGCAGGCGGGACGCTGGGAGAAGACGCGGTTCCTCGGGGTGGAACTGACGGGCAAGACCCTCGGCATCATCGGCTGCGGCAACATCGGCGCCGTGGTGACGGACCGGGCCATCGGCCTGCGGCTCCGGGTCGTCGCCTACGATCCCTATCTGACGCCCGAGCGGGCCACGGAACTCGGCGTCGAGAAGCTCGACCTCGATGCCCTACTGGCGCGGGCCGACATCATCAGCCTGCACGTGCCGCTGACCGAGCGGACCCGCGACCTCCTCTCGGCCGAGACGCTGGCCTTGACCAAGCCCGGCGTGCGCATCGTCAACTGCGCCCGGGGCGGGCTGGTGGACGAGGTCGCGCTTCGCGCGGCCCTCGATTCGGGCCACGTGGCGGGCGCTGCCTTCGACGTGTTCGTGACTGAGCCGGCCCATGACAACCCGCTGTTCGGGCACCCGAACGTGGTCTGCACGCCCCATCTCGGCGCCGCCACCCGCGAGGCGCAGGAGAACGTCGCCCTGCAGGTCGCCGAGCAGATGGCCGACTACCTGCTGCAAGGGGCGGTCCGCAACGCCGTCAACCTGCCGGCGATCTCCGCCGAGGAGGCGCCGCGCCTGCGTCCCTTCGTGGCGCTCGCGGAAAAACTCGGCTCGTTCCTCGGGCAGCTCACGGACGCGCCGGTCCGGGGCATCCGCCTCACCTTCGAGGGCGCGGTCGCCGAGATGAACACCCGCGCGCTCACAGCCGCAGCCGTCACGGGCGTGCTCCGCCCGGTCCTGCCCGGCATCAACATGGTCTCAGCCCCCGCGATCGCCCGCGAACGCGGCATCGTGGTGGAGGCGGTGACCCGGGCCGGATCGGCCCCGGACTACGAATCGGTCCTGCGCATCACCGTCGATGCCGAGGACATGCCCCGCGACGCCGCCGGCACCGTCTTCCACGACGGCAAGCCGCGCCTGATCGAGATCCGGTCGATCCCCATCGACGCGGCCTTCTCCGCCCACATGCTCTACGTGCGCAACCGCGACGAACCCGGCTTCATCGGCCGCTTCGGCAGCGTGCTGGGCGAGGCCAGCGTCAACGTGGCGACCTTCAACCTCGGGCGCGACGCACGGGGCGGGAATGCGATCTGCCTCTGCGCCGTCGACGCGCCGGTCCCGGACGACGTCCTGGAGCGGATCGCGGCGATTCCGCAGGTGAAGTGGGTGCGGCCGGTGTCGTTCTGAGGAAAGCCGGTCCGATCGGATGCAGGCCCACGCGGAGGCTGGCCTCCCGAAGGCGTTCTGACGTAAAGGCGGGTTTGACAACGAGGCTTTCGGCCTCGAACCCACGAGCATCCGGACGCGCGGCATGAAGATCGACGGCAAGCCCTACCGCACCATCTTGCCCGCCGGCGACGGGGCCTCCGTCGCGGTCATCGACCAGACCCGCCTGCCCTTCGCCTTCGAATTGAGGACCCTCGCGAGCCTCGACGACGCGGCTTTGGCGATCCGCACCATGGTGGTGCGCGGGGCGCCGCTGATCGGCGTCACGGCGGCCTACGGCCTCGCCCTCGGCCTGCGCGCGGATGCCTCCGAGGCCGGGCTCGACCGGGCCGTGGCGACGCTGGCGGCCACGCGCCCCACCGCGATCAACCTGCGCTGGGCCCTCGACCGGGTGGCCGCGAAGCTCCGCACGGTCCCGGAGGCCGAGCGGGCCACCTTCGCCTACGCGGAGGCCGGCCGGATCGCCGAGGAGGACGTGGAGAGCTGCCACGCCATCGGCGTGCACGGCGCCCGAATCCTGAGCGACCTGCACCGCGCCAAGGGCCGGCCGATCAACGTGCTGACCCACTGCAACGCCGGCTGGCTCGCCACGGTGGATTGGGGCACGGCCCTGGCGCCGATCTACGTGGCGCACGATGCCGGCGTGCCGGTCCACGTCTTCGTGGACGAGACGCGCCCCCGCAACCAGGGCGCGGCCCTGACCGCCTTCGAACTCAACGCCCACGGCGTGCCTCACACCGTGATCGCCGACAATGCCGGCGGCCACCTCATGCAGCACGGCGCCATCGACGTCTGCATCGTCGGCTCGGACCGCACCACGGCCTCGGGCGACGTCTGCAACAAGATCGGCACCTACCTGAAGGCGCTGGCGGCCTCCGACAACCGGGTTCCGTTCTACGCCGCCCTGCCCTTCTCGACGATCGACTGGACGCTGGACGACGGCGTCGCCGAGATCCCGATCGAGGAGCGCGACGGGCGCGAGGTGACCCACCTCACCGGCCGCCTCGCCGACGGGGGCTTTGCCACGATCGAAGTCGTCTCGCCGGGAAGCCCGGTGGCGAATCCGGCCTTCGACGTGACCCCGGCCCGGCTCGTGACCGGCATCATCACCGAGCGCGGCGTCGCCAGCGCCGATGCGGAGGGCCTGCTGTCGCTCTACCCGGAGCGGCGCAAGGCCGCGTGAGGCTCAGGCCTCGCGAGCCCACTGCCAGAACACCGAGCCGGTGAAGCGGAAAACCGTCTCGCCGCGCTGATTGACGCCGACATTCTCGTGGGTGGCGAGGCCCCAGCCCGGGCGCGAGGCGGCGGCGCGCTTGTCCACCAGGGTGCAGGTGTAGCGGATGGTGTCGCCCGCGTAGACCGGGGCGAGCCAGCGCATGTCGCGAAAGCCCGGCGAGGGGCCGAGTTGCGGCACCGGGCCGGTCCGCGCCGTGAAGGCGATGTCGCGCTCACGGGTGATGTGCAGGCGCTTCATCCAGGCGGCGGCGGTGTGCCAGCCGGAGGCGCAGAGGCCGCCGAAATGCGTCCGCCGGGCGGCCTCCGGGTCGACGTGGAAGGCCTGCGGGTCGTAGGCCCGCGCATAGGCGATCACTGCCTCGGGCGTGAAGTGATGCCGGCCGAGATCCCGCGCGGTGCCGAGCGGCGCGGATTCGAGGAAGTGCAGCGCCTCGGCGTCGTCCGGCTCCACCAGGGCTTCGGGCTCGGCCAGGGTCACGGCGCGCGGCGGCAGGGGTTCGGTCCCGCGCCGGGGAAACATCACGCTGAAATCCTGGGTCATCACCCGCTCGCCCGCGCCGTTCAGCACCGTCATGGCGAAGGCGACGAAGCCGCGATCCGGCTTGGTGTTCGAGGCCCGGCAGCTCTCGACCTTCACCGCGATGCGCAGGGCGTCTCCGGGCAGGACGGGGCGCAACCAGCGCAGTTCGGTGATGCCGGGCGAGCCCATCGAGGTGCCGCCTCGAAAGACGTGTTCCTGGAGGAGCCGCATGCCGAAGCCGGCGGTCTGCCAGCCGGAGCCGATCAACTGCCCGACGAAGGTCGCCTTGGCGGCCTCGGCGTCGAGATGGAACGGCTGCGGATCGAACTCGGCCGCGAAGGCCACGATCGCCGCTTCCGTGACCGTCAGGGGACCTCCCTCGATCACCGAGCCAGGCGTGAAGTCCTCGAACGCGATGCCGGTCATACGGGTCCTTTTTGCAGGAAGGTCGGCGGCCAGCCCGGCGCGAAACCGGCGCCGTCGAGGGCACCGGCCGGTCGGCGTCGGGTCTTTCGGGTCAGTTGGCGAAGCGGAAATGCAGCACGTCGCCGTCCTGCACGACGTATTCCTTGCCCTCAAGGCGGAACTTGCCGGCTTCCTTGGCGCCGCTCTCGCCCTTCAGGGTGGTGTAATCGGCGAACGCGATGGTCTCGGCGCGGATGAAGCCCTTCTCGAAATCCGTGTGGATCACCCCGGCCGCGGCGGGGGCCCGCGTGCCCTTCTCGATGGTCCAGGCGCGGGCCTCCTTCGGACCGACCGTGAAGTAGGTGATGAGGCCGAGGAGTTCGTAGCCGGCCCGGATGACCCGGTTCAGGCCCGGCTCGACCAGGCCCACCGCCTCCAGGAAATCGCCCTGGTCGGCCACCGGCATCACGGCGATCTCGCTCTCGATCTTGGCCGAGACCACCACCGCCTTGGCGCCTTCCGCCTTGGCCCGGGCCATCACCGCGTCCGAGTAGGCATTGCCCTTGTCGGCATCACCCTCGTCGACGTTGCAGACGTAGAGGACGGGTTTGGCCGTCATCAGGCCGAGGCTCTGGAACAGGCGCTCCTCCTCGGGTTTGCGCTGCACGAGGCGGGCGGGCTTGCCCTCGCGCAGGAGCGGCAGCGCACGGTTCACGAGGTCGAGGATGTCCTTGGCCTCCTTGTCGGCGCCCTTGGCCTTCTTCTCCAGGGCGATCACGCGCTTTTCCAGGCTGTCGAGGTCGGCCAGCATCAGCTCGGTCTCGATGGTCTCGATGTCGGCGGCCGGGTCGACCTTGCCCTCCACATGGGTCACGTCGCCGTCGGTGAAGCAGCGCACCACGTGGGCGATGGCGTCCACTTCGCGGATGTTGGCGAGGAACTGGTTGCCGAGGCCCTCACCCTTCGAGGCGCCGCGCACGAGGCCCGCGATGTCCACGAAGGTGAGCCGGGTCGGGATGATCTCCTTCGAGGCGGCGATCTTCGCCAGGTCGTCGAGGCGTGGGTCCGGCACCGCCACCTCGCCGACATTCGGCTCGATGGTGCAGAACGGATAGTTCGCCGCCTGGGCGGCCGCCGTCTGCGTCAGCGCGTTGAAGAGGGTCGACTTGCCGACGTTCGGCAGGCCGACGATGCCGCATTTGAAGCCCATGGGTCACCTGTCCGTTCGCGGGTCCGCTGGACGCCTGCCCGCGCAAAAATCCGATGTCGCCGCCGCGGTCAATCGCGGGCGTTGACCTGCTTGACGTCGTCCCAGCCCCGCCCCGCCATGGCGAGATGGACCTTGTTCTGGAAGCTCGCATCCTCGCCCGCCGCCAGCAGCGGCGCGTGGTCGGCGATCCCCCGGCAGAGGTCGTCGACCCAGGCCTCCTCGCCCTTGCCGAAATCGTTCAGCACGTAGGCGTGGACGAGCGCCTTGTCGCCCGGATGCCCGATGCCGAGGCGGACGCGGCGGTAGTCGTTGCCGCACTGGGCCGTGATCGAGCGCAGGCCGTTGTGGCCGGCATTGCCGCCCCCCGCCTTCACCCGCAGCTTGGCGGGGGCGAGGTCGAGTTCGTCGTGCAGCACGATCACGTCCGCCAGCGCGATCTTGTAGAAGCGCTGCGCCTCCTGAACGGCGCGGCCGGACTCGTTCATGAAGGTCTGCGGCTTCAGGAGGATCGCCCGTTCGGGCCCGAGGGCCACCTCGGCGATCTCGCCCTGGAACTTGCGCCGCCACGGCCCGGCGCGGTGCAGGCGCGCGATCTCATCGAGGGCCAGGAAGCCGATGTTGTGGCGGTTCCGGGCGTAACGGGGGCCGGGATTGCCCAGGCCGACGATCAGGCGCATGGCGCGAATCGATCCTGACGGGACTTCACAGCGGGAGTGCGCGAGCACCCCCCGAAACGGAGATGCCCCGGCCGGGTGGCCGGGGCATCCGCAGGGATGGCGTGAGACAGGGCTTGCGCCCCGGTCTCAATCCTCCTTCTTCTCGTCCTCGGCAGCCTCGTCGGCAGCCTCTTCCTCGGCCTTCTCCTCGGCGGCCTCGGCGGACTGCGCCTCGGCGATCGCGGCCTCCTCGGCCTCGACCTCGGCGCCGAGCACGGTCGGCGGCACGATGTTGGCGATGGTGGCGTCGGGCTCACCCGTGAAGGTGGCGTTCGCCGGCAGCTTCACATCGGTGATGTGGATGGCATCGCCGATCTCGCGACCGGTGAGGTCGATCTCGATGGCGTCCGGAATCGCGTCGGGCGCGACTTCGAGGGCCAGCGTGTGCGAGACGACGTTGAGGGTGCCGCCCTTCTGCTTGATGCCGGGGGCCGCGTCCTCGTTCAGGAAGTGCACCGGCACCTCGACCGTGATCGACTGGCCGGCGACGACGCGCAGGAAGTCGACGTGGATCGGCACGCCCGTCACCGGATCGAGGTGGAAGTCGCGCGGGATCGCGCGGGTCTTCTTGCCGCCGGCGTTGATCTCGAACAGGGTGGTCTTGAAGCCACCGGCGTAGATCAGCGTGCGGATGCGGATGAGGTCGACCGCGATGGATTGCGGGGCCTGGCCGCCTCCGTAGATGACGGCGGGAACGTGACCCTGGCGACGAACGGCCCGGGCGGCCCCCTTGCCGACCCGGTCGCGTGCCACGGCCTCAAGCGTCTTGACTGCGCTCATGGCGTGATCCTTTGAAAGATGAACATTCCGGGAAAACGCGAAAGGCCGCCCGAAACGGACGGCCAGACCTCGATCCTCGAAGCCCCGATCCCGAAAGCGCCCGTGCCTCCAAGGGTGTCTGGCGGGCGCTGGCGCGGCCTATACCGCCAAGTGCCCGCGAGTGCAACCGATTCGCCGCGAAGTCATCCGGCACGGTCAGTGGAGAGGCCTGTGCTCGGCTCACCCGCGGACGCGCAGGAACCGACCCGCAGGTACCATCGTGTCGATTGCGATCGCGGCACTTAGAACTTCCGAAACCCTCCCGGTGGGTCGCGGGCGCCGCGCGACCGGAACCTGAGGGGTTGCCGACGTTTCATTCACCGTCGCCGGCCTAAGGCTCGAAGCCTCGCAGGCAGGTGGGATCGATGACCCGACCAATCTTCTGGGCGCTCGGTGTGACCGGGATGGCGGCGCTCTGGGCCGTCGGCCTCGTAGACCGATTCGAACGGGCTCCGCCTGCGGCGGTGGCCAAGCCCGCATTGGACGAACGCCCCACCAGGGTCGCCTTCCAGCCCAACACCGAGACCCTGTTCGCCGACCGGCAGGGCCACTTCGCCACCGACGCGATGATCGACGGGCGCCGCATCCGCATGCTGGTGGATACGGGGGCGACCACCTGCGCCTTCACTTACGAGGATGCCGAGGCCAGCGGGCTGCGCGTGAGCGAGAGCGAGTTCCGGATGCCGGTGCAGACGGCCAACGGCACGGTCTACGCCGCGCGCGTGCGGATTCCGTCAATGCGGGTCGGCAACATCGTGGTCCAGGGGGTCGACGGCATGGTGATGCCCCGGGGCCGCCTGTCGACGAGCCTCCTGGGCATGTCGTTCCTGAAGCGTCTGAGCGAGTTCAGCATGAACGGCGGCCGCCTCACCCTGCGGGGCTGACCGCTCCGCGTCACGCGGCGCGTCAGTGCCCCGTGCCGGCCTCGGCCTTCAACCGGTACAATGCCTCCAGGGCCTCGCGCGGGGTCAGCGCGTCGGGGTCGATCGCGTCGAGGGCGCGCCGCAGCGAATCGTCGGGCGCCTCGGCCGCCGGCTCCGGCATCGGCGGGGGGCTGAGATTCGCGAAGAGCGGCAGGTCGTCGATGCGCGGCTTGCCCGGCCGGTCGCGCTCCGCCTTCTCGAGGTGCTTCAGGATCGCACCGGCGCGGGCGATCACGCCCGCGGGCAGGCCGGCGAGGCGCGCGACCTGGAGGCCATAGGAGCGCTCGGCCACACCCGCCACCACCTCGTGCAGGAACACCACCTGGCCCTTGTGCTCGGTCACCCGCAGGGTGGCGTTGTCGAGGTGCGAGAGGCGAGCCCCGAGGGCGGTCAACTCGTGGAAGTGGGTGGCGAAGAGCGCGCGGCAGCCGTTCTGCTCGTGCAGGTGCTCGAGGCAGGCCCAGGCGATCGAGAGACCGTCGAAGGTGGCGGTGCCGCGCCCGATCTCGTCGAGGATCACGAGGGAGCGCCGGGTGGCCTGGTTCAGGATCGCGGCGGTCTCCACCATCTCGACCATGAAGGTGGATTGTCCGCGCGCGAGATCGTCGGCGGCGCCGACTCGGGAGAACAGGCGGTCGACGAGACCGAGGCGGGCGCGGGCGGCCGGCACGAAAGCGCCGATCTGCGCCAGCACGGCGATCAGCGCGTTCTGGCGCAGGAAGGTCGACTTGCCGCCCATGTTCGGACCGGTGATCAGGCGGATGCGCCCACGCGCATCGCCCGAGAGGTCGCAATCGTTGGCGATGAAGGGCGCCCCCGATTGCCGGAGGGCGGCCTCCACCACCGGGTGGCGCCCGCCCTCCACCACGAAGGCGAAGCCCTCCTCGACCACGGGCCGGCGCCAGTCGCGCTCGACGGCGAGTTCGGCGTGCGAAGCGGCCACGTCGAGGGCCGCGAGGGCCTCGGCCACCTCGGCGATGGCCGGGGCCTGACCCAGGATGCGCGCGGCGAGCGCGTCGAACACCGCTGATTCGAGGGCCAGCGCCCGGTCCGAGGCACCGGAGATCCGGCTCTCCAGCTGGCCGAGTTCGACACTGGTGAAGCGCATCGCATCGACCATGGTCTGGCGATGGATGAAGGTCTCGCGCATCACGCCCTTCAGGCAGGCCTCGCCCACCCCCTGCGGCACCTCGATGTAGTAGCCCAGCATGTTGTTGTGCTTGATCCGCAACGTGCGACAGCCGGTTTCCTCGGCGTAGCGCGCCTGCAGGGCGGCGATGACCTTGCGGGAATCCTGGCCGAGCAGCCGGCTCTCGTCGATCTCGGGCTGGTAGCCGGCCCGGACGAAGCCGCCATCCTGGCGCTTCAGGGGGAGGTCGTCGGCGAGGGCCGCGTGCAACTCGCCGACGAGCCCGGCATCGACGGTGGCGAGGCGCTTCGCGAGGGCCGCGAGGTCTTCCGGCAGACCGTCGAGAGCGGCGCAATGCGCGGCGAGCGCCCGGGCGGCATCGAGGCCGTCACGGAGCGCGGCGAGGTCGCGCGGGCCGCCGCGCCCGAGACCGAGGCGCGCGAGCGCGCGGGCGAGGTCCGGCGCCCGAGCAAGGTTCTCGCGGATCGCCGCGCGGGCCGGACCGTTCTCGGCCAGGAACTCCACCGCCGCATGGCGGTGCCGGATCGCCGCGAGATCGGTGAGCGGACCCGCGAGGTGCTCGGCCAGAAGGCGCGCGCCGCTCGCCGAGACCGTCCGGTCGATGGCGTCGAGGAGGCTGCCCCGGCGCTCGCCGGACAGGGTGCGGGTCAGTTCGAGGTTGGCGCGGGTGGACGCATCGATGGCCAGCGTCGCCCCGGCCGATTCCCGCGTCGGCGGGGAGAGCGTCGGGCGCGCGCCGATCTGCGTGCGCTCGATGTAGAGGAGCGCGGCCCCGGCGGCGGCGAGTTCGGCCCGTCCGAACTGGCCGAAGCCCTCCAGGGTGGAGACGCCGAATTGTTCCTTCAGGCGCCGCTCGGCGGAAGCCGGCTCGAGTTCGGCCTGCGGCAGCGGCGTCACCGGCGCCGGGATCTCGCGCCAGAGGCGGGCGAGGGCCGGATCGGTGTGGATCGCCTCCGAGAGCACGATCTCGCGGGGCTCGTGGCGGGCGATGGCCGAGGCGAGCTCGGCCGCCGGGACCTCGCTGAGGGAGAAGCGGCCCGTGGAAATGTCGAGGGCCGCCAGCCCGTAGACGGACGCGGACTCGCCGGCCTTGCGCCGGCCGAGCGCCAGCAGCACGTTGGCGCGAGCCGGATCGAGGAGGCGGTCCTCCGTGATGGTGCCGGGCGTGACGAGGCGGACCACCTCGCGCCGGACCACGGATTTCGGGCCGCGCTTCTTGGCCTCGGCCGGGTCCTCCGTCTGGGCGCAGACGGCCACGCGATGGCCGAGCGCGATGAGGCGGCTGAGGTAATCGTCGGCCCGCTCCACGGGGACGCCGCACATCGGGATGTCGGCGCCGCCGTGCTTGCCGCGCTTCGTCAACACGATGCCGAGCGCCCGGGAGGCGATCTCGGCGTCCTCGAAGAACAACTCGTAGAAGTCGCCCATCCGGTAGAAGAGCAGGCAGTCGGTGTTGGCGGCCTTGATCTCGATGTACTGCGCCATCATCGGCGTGGCGCCGGCCGTGTCGAGAATGGCCGCGCTGGTGGTGTAATCCGACGGTGCGGCACCGGTCTTCGGGACCGATCGGGCGGGACGCTGTGACATGGGGCGAGCATAGCAGAGCCCGCCCCTCCGCATCAGCGCGGCGCCCCGCTTCCCCTGGGGAGAAGCGTGGAGAACGAATCCTGGCTCCAAAACGCAGAGAGGAGCCGGTGCGCCCCGCGCACCGGCTCCTCCCTTCCGTCCGAGACGGGCAGTCGTCTCAGTAGCGGGGACCGCCCGAGGTGTTGCCCTTCTGCTGCATGTAGCCCGGCTGCGACGGGTTGCGCGAATTCGGGTCGCTCATCATGCGCGAGCGCGGCATGCGGTGCATGCGGCGGTGATGGCGATGGTGGCGCATGCCGTGATGGTGGCGGCGATAGGCCACCTGATCGAGGGTCGCGTCACCGGCCACCGTGACGGCGGGAGCCGGCGTCACGGGAGCGGCCGAGGCCGCCGTCAGTCCGAAGGCGCCGAGCAGAGTGCTGGCGGCCAGTGCGATCGCTAACTTGTTCATGAATTCTTCTTCCGTCGAGCGCCCGTCGCGCCGCGACCGAACAAGTCCGGCGCGGGGAATCCGTTCCCGCGTTAAAGTGCTGAGGCGACGTTTAATTTCGCTCGTGGGGTGGGATGTGAGGAACATCGTAAACGTGGTCTGACCCCACGCGACTTGCGGAACCGCTCCGATCGCGGCACCACCGGCGCCGATGGCCCCGCACTCTCCCGCCGCCGACGCGCCCGACCTGCCGATCGAGACGGCGCTTCCCGCCCTGCGCGAGGCCCTCGCGGCACGTTCATCCGCCGTGCTCGTCGCGCCGCCCGGCGCCGGCAAGACCACGCGCGTGCCCCTGGCGCTCCTCGACGCACCCTGGCTCGGGCGGAGCGACCGGATCATCCTGCTGGAGCCCCGCCGCCTCGCGGCGCGGGGGGCGGCCGAGCGTATGGCGGCGACCCTCGGCGAGCGCGTCGGCGACACGGTGGGCCTGCGGGTGCGCCTGGGCTCCAAGGTCTCGGGGCGGACCCGGATCGAGGTCGTCACCGAGGGCGTGTTCACCCGGATGATCCTGGACGACCCCGAGCTGCGCGGCGTCGGGGCCGTGCTGTTCGACGAGTTCCACGAGCGCTCCCTCGACGCCGATCTCGGGCTGGCGCTCGCCCTCGACGCGCAAGGGGGCCTGCGCGAGGACCTGCGCATCCTCGTGATGTCGGCCACCCTCGACGGCGCCCGCGTCGCCGGCCTGCTGGGCGATGCCCCCGTCGTCGCCTCGGAGGGACGCGCCTACCCAGTCGAGACCCGGTACTGGGAGCGCGACCCAAACCGGCGCATCGAGGACGTCATGGCCGACGCCGTCCTGCGGGCCCTGCGGGCCGATCCCGGCTCGGTGCTCGCCTTCCTGCCGGGCCAGGGCGAGATCCGCCGGGTGGTGGGGCTGCTGGCCGACCGGGTCGGCGCGGCCACCGAAATCACACCGCTCTACGGTGCCCTCACGCCGGCCGAGCAGGATCGGGCCGTGGCTCCGGCGCCTCCCGGTCGGCGCAAGGTGGTCCTCGCCACCAGCATCGCCGAGACCTCGCTGACCATCCAGGGCGTGCGGATCGTGGTCGATTCCGGCCTGTCGCGGGTACCGGTCTACGAACCGGACCTCGGCCTGACCCGCCTCGTCACCGCGCGGGCCTCCCGTGCCTCCGTCGACCAGCGCCGAGGCCGCGCCGGCCGTACCGAGCCCGGCATCTGCCACCGGCTCTGGTCGGAGGCCGCCACCAGCGCCCTCGAACCCTTCACGCGCCCCGAAATCCTCGCCGCCGACCTCTCCGGGCTGCTCTTGGACGCCGCCGCCTGGGGGGTCGTCGATCCGACCGTCCTCGCCTTCCTCGACCCGCCGCCCGCGCCGGCCCTCACCGAGGCGCGCGCGATGCTGCGTGACCTCGGCGCGATTGAGGCCGACGGCCGGCTCACCGAGACCGGCCGGGCGCTGCGGGCGCTGCCCCTGCCCCCACGCCTCGCGCGCATGGTCGTGGCGGCGGCCGGACAGGGCCAGGCCCGCGCGGCGGCCGACCTCGCCGCCGTGCTGGTCGAGCGCGGCCTCGGCGGCGACGAGACCGATGTCGGCCACCGGGTCGAGCGCTTCGCCCGCGACCGCGGCCAACGCGCCACCGACATGCGCCGCCTCGCCCAGACCTGGGCCCGGCAGGCGGAGGGCTTCGCCCGCACGGTGCCGGCCCTCTCCGGGAGCGATCTCACCGAGGCCGGCCCCCTCCTGGCGCTCGCCTATCCCGACCGGATCGCGCGGACGCGGGGCCGCGACGGCGAGTTCGTGATGGCCAACGGCCGGGCCGGACGGGTCGAGGCGGCCTCGGCCCTGGCGCGCGAACCCTTCCTGGTGGTGGCCGACATCATCGGCACCGCCGCGAACGCCCGCATCCTGGCCGCCGCGCCCATCGCCCTGGAGGCCATCGAGGCGCTGTTCCCCGACCGGATCGAGGCCGCCATGCAGGTGACGTTCGATTGGGGCGCTCGTGCCCTCAGGGCCCGCTCCCTGCGCCGCCTCGGCGCGCTGACGCTCGGCGAGCGCACCCTGCCGGTGCCGGCGGACGACGCCTCTGCGGCGATCCTGGCGCGCGGCATCGCCGAGATCGGCCTGCAGGCCCTGCCCTGGACACCGGCCCTGACCCAGTGGCGGGCGCGCCTCGCTTTCCTGCGCGCGGCCGATCCCGCGACGTGGCCGGACCTCTCCGACGCGCGCCTGAGCGAGACCGTCACCGCGTGGCTGGCCCCCGAGATCGTCGGCCGGACCGGCCTGGATGCGATCGGCGCCGACGATCTCGGCCGTGCCCTGCAGGCGCAGCTGCCCTGGGACCTGCGGGCCCGCCTCGACGCGGAGGCACCGACCCACGTGGAGGTGCCGACGGGCTCGCGCATCCCCCTCGATTACGGGGCCGAGGGCGGCCCGGTCCTGGCGGTGCGGGTGCAGGAGCTGTTCGGCCTGGAGCGGCACCCGAGCATCGCGGGCGGGCGGATCCCCCTGGTGCTCCACCTGCTCTCGCCCGCCTCACGGCCGATCCAGATCACCCGCGACCTGCCGGGCTTCTGGCGCGGGTCCTGGAGCGCCGTGCGCGCGGAAATGCGCGGGCGCTACCCGCGTCATCCCTGGCCCGAGGACCCGGTGGCCGAGCCGCCGACCCGCCGGGTCAAGCCGAGGGGCACGTGAGGCTGCGCGCGGCCCTGGATCTCTTCGATCCGCGCGGACGTCTCTCGGCACCGGCCTATCGCCACCGGGTGATCCGCCTGCTGCTGGCCTTCTTCGGGCTCCTCTGCGCGGCAATCTGGCTCGCCGGGCTCGGCCTGCGCTGGCCCGCCCTCCTAATCTTTGCGGGCCAGATCCCCCTCGCCGGGGCGGCCCTCGCCCAGACGGCGCGGCGCCTGCACGACCGCGATCGCACGGGCTGGTGGCTCGCGCCCTACGGGGTGGTGGAAGCCCTCGGCGTCCTGCCCCTGGAACGCTGGGTCGACCGTTATCCAGAGGTGGTCATCGGTCTCGTTCTGGCGATGCTGGGGTTCTCCGCGTGGTTCCTCATCGAGACCCTGCTCAGGCCGGGAACGCGCGGGCCGAACCGCTTCGGCCCGATGCCGTAGCGCGTCAGGCGGCGCGCCGGGCCGCGAGCACGATGCGGGCCGCACTCCGACTCGGCGGGTCGTCGTCCGGCAGGCGCATCAGGCTGTCGATGCGGGCGAGCGCCGCCACCTGCGCATCGCGTTCGGGGCCGCCGGCCAGGAGCGGCGCCAGCGCTTCGGCGAGGCGGGGCGCGGTGCAATCCGCCTGGATGAATTCCGGCATCGCGTTCTGACCCAGGATGAGGTTCGGCAGCACGATGGTCGGCACCTGGATGAGGCGCCGGGCCACCGCCTCCTCGATGCGCGAGACTTTGTAGGCCACCACCATCGGCACGCCCGCGAGCGCCAGTTCGAGGGTCACCGTGCCGGAGGCCGCCAGGGCCGCCCGCGCCCGCCGGAAGGTGGCGTGCTTGGCCGCCTCGCCGTGGACCAGGGTGACCGGGGAATCCCAGGCGAGCGCCAGCCGCTCGATCAGGGCGCGGTGCCGGCTCACGGCGGGCAGCACCGCCTCGATCGGCCCGAAGCGCGCGGTGAGCCGGGCCAGGGCCGCGCTGAAGACCGGCATCAGCCGCTCGATCTCGGAGCGGCGCGAGCCCGGCAGGATGGCGAGGACCGGCGGGCCGTCCATGCGGCCCTTCGCTTCGGCCGGCCCCGGCCGCAATTCGTTCAGGCGCTCGATCAGCGGATGGCCGACATAGCTGCAGGCGGGACCGTTCAGGCGCCGGTGCGCCTCGGGTTCGAAGGGCAGAAGGGCAAGCACGTGGTCGATGAAGGGGCGCATCCGCGCCGCCCGCCACGGCCGCCACGCCCAGACGCTGGGCGAGACGTAATCCACGATGGGCAGGTCGGGCATCCGTTTGCGCACCCGCTGGGCCACCGCGTGGGTGAAGCCCGGGCTGTCGATGATCACGAGCACGTCGGGCCGCGCCGCGACTACATCCCGCACGGTCTCGCGGATGCGGCGCAGGAGGGTGCGCAGCCGCGCGGCGACCGGCAGGTAGCCCATCACCGCCACGTCGTCGATCGGGAACAGGGAGTGGAAGCCCTGCTCGGCCATCGCCTCGCCGCCGACCCCGCCGAAGCGGATCGGCCGCTCCGAGAGTTCGACGAGGCCGCGCATCAGCTTGGCCCCGAGCTGGTCGCCGGAATCCTCGCCCGCCACCAGCCAGATCGTCCGCTCGGGCTTCGGCTCGCTCATGCTCCCAGGTCCCTTGCGCCCATTCCCGTTTCCGCATCGAGTCCGACGAGGAAGAGCCCCGCCCGATCGGCCGCCGCGATGGTGGCGGGCCGGTCGATGATCAGGGTGAAGCGGGCCTGGACGGCGAGCCCCACGCAGCCCGCCGCCGCTGCGTTGGCGACGGTGCGCGGCCCGATCGCCGGGAGATCGACGCGCAGATCCTGGCCCACCTTGGCGAGCTTCACCAGGACGATGCCGGCCTGGGCCCGGCCAAAACCGAGGGGACGCCGGGCGAGGCTCCGGGCCCGGGCCAGCATCCGGTCGGTGCCTTCGGGGCCCTCCACCGCCAGGGCGCGCTGGCCCGCCAGCACCGCCGCCTGCCCGACATCGTGGGGCGACAGCGCCCCCAGAAGGGCCTGCCCGGCCGCGATGGAGACGGCGGCCGCCGCGTCGGGCCGGTGGCGGCCCATCACGCCCGCCGGGCTCAGGAGATCGGGAGCGACCTCGTGGACGCCCACCACCCCGTGGCCGTTCTCTTCCAGGAGCGCGAGGGCGCCGCGCAGGAGCCGGTCGTCGCCGCCGCCCGAGATCGCCCGCAGGGCCTCGCGGTTGCGCAGGGCCGCGGCGGCGTTGAGGATCGCGGCCGGGTTGGGGCGCGAAACGCCGCCGGCCGGCACCACGCTGACGGGCCCCCAGCGCTTCAGGACGGCGAGGATGCCGGCGATGTCGAGGAGGTCGACGGTGGCCGCCGCCCGGGCGCGCATGGCCCGCTCGGCGAAGCCCCGGATCGCCAGGATGCGGTAGGGCCGGCCCGCCCGGTCGAGGGAGCCCGCCACGAGTTCCGGCAGGCGACCGGCCCCCGCGACCAGCACCAGCGCCGCGGGCAGCGGGTCGGCGCGCCCGGCCGGCGCGGGATTCGCGCTCACGTGGCGCCCGGCGCCTCGCGCGGGGTGCAGATCGAGCGCTTGCCGCCGACACGGATGAAGGCGATGATCTCGGCCACCGCGCGGTGGTGCTCGAACTCGGAGGCCACGTCCTCCACCCGCTCCATCAACGTCCCCTCGTTGGCGAAGAGCAGGCGATAGGCCCGGCGCAGGGCGTGGATGTCCTCGCGGGCGAACCCGCGTCGCTGCAGGCCGATGATGTTGAGGCCCGACAGGTAGGCCCGGTTGCCCAGCGCCATGCCGTAGGGGATGCAGTCGTTCTCCAGGCCCGACAGGCCGCCCACAAAGGCGTGCGCGCCCACGCGCGCGAACTGGATCACGGCCGCGCCGCCCCCCAGGATGGCGTAGTCGCCGACGCTGCAATGGCCCGCCAGCATGACGTTGTTGGAGAACACGACGCCGTCGCCCACCCGGCAATCGTGGCCGACATGCGAATTGGCCAGGAAGGTGCAGTTGTCGCCCACCGTGGTCTCGAGGCCGCCGCCGGCGGTCCCCGGATTCATGGTGACGCCCTCGCGGATCAGGCAATCCGCGCCGATGGTCAGGGTGGAGGCCTCGCCCCTGTACTTCAGGTCCTGCGGCGGATGCCCGATGGAGGCGAAGGGATAGAGCCGCGTGCGGGGACCGATCGTGGTCCGGCCGGCGACGACGACGTGGCTGACAAGTTCGCAGCCCGCGCCCAGGGTCACGCCGGGCCCCAGGTGGCAGAACGGCCCGATCCGGACGCCCTCCCCCAGGGTGGCGCCGTCCTCGACCACCGCGCTCGGGTGTATGCCGGGGGCCCCGCTCACCCGGTCACCAGCATAGCGCCGATATCGGCCTCGGCCACCAGCGCGCCATCGACCCGCGCCTCACCCCGGAACCACCACATGGTGCGGCGGTGGTTCGTCCTGGTCATGTGGTAGTGCACGGTATCCCCCGGCACGACGGGCTTGCGGAACTTGCACTTGTCGATGGTCATGAAGAACACCTGCTTGGTCTTCAGGTTTTCGGTCATGATGTGACGGCAGCAGATGGCGCCGGCGGTCTGGGCCATGCCCTCGATCAGAAGGACGCCGGGAAACACCGGCAGTCCGGGAAAGTGGCCGGTGAATTGCGGCTCGTTGATGGTGACGTTCTTGACCCCGATGCAGCTGCGGTCGCCGTCGATCTCGACGATCCGGTCGATCATCAGGAAGGGGTAGCGGTGCGGCAGCAGTTCCAGGACCTGCTGGATATCAGCCGAGCCGAGCTCTCGCGGCATGTCGTTCATCGATCAGATAACCTCACTGAGCGCGCCGACGCCCCCGCCGTCCCGCCTCGTTTCCCAAATCACCAACGCGTTGGACGCGCCTTCATTCGCGAGATGATGAATGGATGCAAGCCCCGGCTGCGGATTGAACGCATGCCGGCTACGGATCGGGGACGGGGTGACCGCGCATGAACGGGCTCGCCGCTCCGTCTCATGAGAAGCCCGGCCTCAACCCTTCGGTTCGTCGCCGACGGAGCGCTCGGCGAGGCGAGCCAGGGTGGTGAGTTCCCGGAACCAGGCGCGCACGGGCTTCGCCGGCGTCCCGCCCCAGCGGCTGCCCGGCGGCACGTCGCGGTTCACGTTGGAGGAGCCGGCGATCTGCGACCCCATGCCGATGCGCAGATGCCCGACCACACCGACCTGTCCGCCGAGGACGACGTAATCCTCGAGCGTCGTCGAGCCGGAGATGCCCACACCGGAGACGATGACGCAGTGGCGTCCGATCACGACGTTGTGAGCGATCTGCACGAGGTTGTCGATCTTGGTGCCCTCGCCGATCACCGTGTCGCGGCTGGCGCCGCGGTCGATCGTCGTGTTGGCGCCGATCTCGACGTCGTCCTGAACGATGACGCGACCGATCTGCGGCACCTTGAGGTGGCCGCCGGGCCCCATGGCGAATCCGAACCCGTCCTGGCCGAGGCGTGCGCCCGGATGGATGATGACCCGGTTTCCCACCAGGGCATGCGTCAGGGTGACCCCGGCGCCGATGGCACAGTCCCGCCCGATCCGCACGCCCGGTCCGATGCTGGCATTCGCACCCACGATGGTGCCGGACCCGATCTCGGCGTTCGGGCCGATGACGGCGCCCGGATCCACGTGCACGCCGGGCTCAAGCCGTGCCTCAGGATGGACATGGGCGCCGGGCGCCACGCCGCTCGCGGAAAAGAGCGAGGCGGGTCGCATCGCCTCGGGATGCAGGCGGGCGAGCAGCCCGGCATAGGCCCGGTAGGGATCGCGCAGGACGAGGGCGACGGTGCCGGGGGGCACGCGGGGCGCGAAGCGCGGCGACACCAGGCAGATGCCCGCCCGGGTCGCGGCGAGCGCGTCCCCGTAGCGGGCGTTGTCCATATAGGCGACATCCTGCGGCGTCGCCGATTCGAGGGGCGCGGCCCCCGTGATCACACGATGCGGATCGGCGCCCTCGGGCAGCGAAACGCAAGCAGCCTCGGCGATGGCGCCGAGGCTGAGGGTAGAGGACGCGGAGAAGAAGACCGGATCTGACATGCTGTCACAACGCGCCGCCTCCCGAAAAGGAGGCGGCGCTCGGTGTCAGAAGCGCGAGCCGCCGGAGAACCGGAAGGCCTGGATCTGATCCTGGCCGACGCGGCCGAAGGCGGTCTTGATACCCTCGTCCTTCGAGAGGGCGTAGGCGTAGTCGAAGCGGATCGGACCGAGCGGCGAGTTCCAGAGGATCGAAGCACCCACCGAGGAGCGTATGATCAGCTTGTCGCGGACGTTCACGCACTCGGGCTCGACGCCGATGGTCGATTGATTGAAGTTACAGCCGCTGCCCGGCGCGAAGCCGTTGATGAAGCGGTCGTTGTTCACGTCGAACTGCGTGCGGCCGTTATAGCCGAAGAGCGTACCGGCATCGGCGAAGACCGCGCCCTTCAGGCCCAGATCCCGTGGGATGCCGGGGAGCGGGAACTGCACCTCGAGTGTTCCGCCGAAGTAGGTCGAGCCACCGATGGCGTTCGAGCGACTGTCGGAGATGCCGATGTCGCGCGGGCCGATGCCGTTGGGCGCGAAGCCGCGCACGAGCGACGGGCCGAGGAAGAACTGGTCGGTGATGCGCAGCGGCTGATCGTTCAGGGCCGTGATGTGACCGCCCTGGAAGCGCACGAAGCCGACGATGTCCTCGTAGAATTCCTTGTAGTAGCGGGCGTCGCCCGTCACGCGGAAGAACTTCGAGTCGCCACCGAGACCGGCGATGTCGGGCTTCAGCTCGGCGTAGAGACCGTTGCGCGGCGAGGCGAAGTTGTCGAGGGTCGAGTAGGCGAGCGTCAGGCCGGCAAGCGAGGTGAGGGTCGAGCCCTGCGATCCCTTGAGTGCGATCGAGGCTTCGCCATCTGCGGCACAGAGCGGAAACGCTGCCTGCTCACCGGCCGCACCCGTGGCCTTCAGGCCGTTCGTGAGGGTCGTATAGCCCGGAATTGGGTTCGAGCAGTCGTTGTACGGCCGCTTGACGGTGTTCGGGACGCGCAGCTCGGTGTTGTAGAGCGAGTACCGCATCGTGATGCCGAACTCTTCCGTGATCGGCAGGCCGACGCGGAGCTGTCCACCGTAGACCGTGGTCTCGTAGCGCGAGTAGCGGGTCTGGTCGCTGTACTTGTAGAAGGCGTCGAAGCCGGCGGCCAGGCGGTAGCCGAGGAAGTACGGCTCCGTGAACGAGAAGTCCAACCCGCGCGAGTACTGGCCACCGGTGCCGGCGACGCGGACGTACTGGCCGCGTCCGAGGAAGTTCGACTCGGAGACCGAGACCTCGCCGATGATGCCGTCCTGGGTGGAGTAGCCGCCCGCCACCGAGAACGAGCCCGTGGGCTGATCCTCGACGTCGATGTTGATGATCACGCGGTCGGCCGAGGAGCCCGGCTCGTTGGAGAAGCGGACTTTCTTGAAGAAGCCGAGGCCGTTCAGGCGCCGCTCGGCGCGATCGGTCAGCACCCGGTTATAGGCGTCGCCCTCGGTGATATCGAGTTCGCGGCGGATGACGTAGTCGCGGGTGCGGGTGTTGCCGCGGATGTTGATGCGCTCGACATAGACGCGCGGGCCGTCCTCGACCACGAAGCCGAGGGCCACGGTGTGGGTGGCGCGGTCGCGCTGGCCCGTCGGGCGGACCTGCGCGAAGGGGTAGCCCTGGCGGCCAACCTGATTGGTCACGCCGTTGAGGGTCCGCTCCACGTCCTCGGCGTTGTAGACGTCGCCGACCTGGGCACGCACCTCACCGTCGAGCTTCTGCGTGTCGAGGCCCGGCAGGCGGGAATCGATCGCCACCGCGCCGACGCGGTACTGCTCGCCCTCCTCGACGGTGACGGTGATGACCCAGCCGGCATCGCCCTCGCCCTCGACGTAGCGGGCATCGGCATTGACGACGCGGAAATCGGCGTAGCCGTTCTTCAAATAGTAGCGTCGAACGATATCGAGATCGCTGGTGATGCGATCGGGATCGTAGACGTCCGAAGTCTTGATGAAGCTGAGGAAGTTCATCTCCGACGAGGACATGAGCTCGCGCAGCTTAGAATCTGAATAGACGTTGTTGCCGACGAAGTTGATCGCCTTGATGCCGGTCTTGTCGCCTTCCTCGATGACGTAGATCACGTCGAGGCGGCCGTTCGGCAGATCCACCGTGCGGAAGCTGACCTTCGCGGTGCCGCGGCCGGCGCGGCGGTAGACTTCCTTGATGCGCTGAATGTCGGCCTGGACGACACCCTGGCTGAAGGCGCCGCGCGCCTTGGCCTCGACCTCACCCTCGAGGGTGGACTTCTCGATCTTCTTGTTCCCCTCGAACACCACCCGGTTGATGATGTTGTTCTCGCGGACGCTCACCACCGTGCCGCCGCCGCTGCGCGACACCTTCACGTCGGAGAACATGCCGGTCGCCAGCAGGTTGCGGCGGGCCTCTTCGGGGGAGCCCGAGGCGGTGCCGGTCACGTAGGACCGGATCGTGTCGGCATCGACACGCTTGTTACCCTGGACGACGATCTGCTGCGCCTGAGCGGCGCCACCGAGGACGAGGCCAGCGGCCGCCGCGGCGACTAGGACGATGGTCTGTTCCGCCGACTTACGCCGGCGCTTCCCCGTCATCGACATCATGTAATCGCCCGTCTCTTTTATCTTCAGCGCGAGTTTGCACCCGCAATCAGTCACCCGTTTGCGGGCGTCCTGACCTCTGGTCCCAAGCTCAGCTTCTATCGGGATTCCCAGGCGAAGCAAACGCTCGGGGCTCCCGCTCACCCGGGATTTTGCGGAGACGTGGCCTTCCGGTCACTTAACGCCGCGCTTCGATCCCCCGACAGGGTCAACGAATCGTTCCGCGCGGGGCTTCGCGGCCCCGCGCGGAACGAAGAATACACTGGTGATGGAGGGGCTTAGGCGTCCCGAAACGGGATGCACACGCAATCCACAGGCGCGCGGGGCCCGGCTTCAGGTCCCGCGGCCGCGCCAGGAGAAACCGAGGTTCAGAATGTCGTTCCAGGCGGCGAACAGCATGAGGAACAGGACGAGCGCCAGCCCGATCCGGAAGCCGATCTCCTGCGAGCGCTCGCTCAAGGGGCGCCCGCGCACGGCCTCGTAGGCGTAGAACAGCAGGTGCCCGCCATCGAGGAGCGGCACCGGGAAGAGGTTCAGGAGGCCGATCGAGACGGAGAGCAGGGCCACCAGCCCGATCAGGCCCCCGACTCCGCCGACCTTGGCGACCTCGCCCGAAACCCGCGCGATCCCGATCGGCCCCGAGAGCTGGTCGGGGGATTCCCGGCCGGTGAGGAGCTTGCCGATGTAGTCGATGGTCCGATCGACCACGAAGTAGGTCTCGTAGACGCCGAGGCCGAGGGAATCGACGGGCCCGTAATGAATGAGCTTGGCCTCGGCGGCCTTGGGACCCTGGATGCCGAGGCGGCCGAAGCGATGCCGCCCGAAGGGCGTCACGTCCTCCTTGCTCTCCGGCACGGCGACGAGATCCCAGGTCTGGCCATCGCGCTCGACCGTGATGGTGAGCGCGTTCCCGGCCGCCCCCGAGACCGTGCGCTGCATGTCGGTGAAGCTGCTGATCCGCGAGCCGCCGATGGCGCGGATCACGTCGCCGGGCTGGAAGCCGGCGCGCGCGGCGGCGCTGTCCGGGATCACGGCCTCGACCCGGGCCGGCGTCTCGTAGCGGCCACCGAAGTAGATGGCGCCGGAGAACAGCGCGATGGCGAGAATGAAGTTGGCGACGGGCCCGGCGGCCACGATGGCGGCGCGCTTGCCCAGCGGCTGGGTCGGGAAGCTGGTCGCGCGCTCTCCCGGGCTCATGCGCGCCACCGCCTCGGGGTCGGGCACGCTGGCGCCGTTGGCGTCGCCGTGGAACTTGACGTAGCCGCCCAGCGGCACCGCCGAGAGCTTCCACCGGGTTCCGTAACGATCGTTGAACCCGAACAGCTCGGGGCCGAAACCGAGGGAGAAGGCGTGGACACCGACGCCGCACCAGCGCCCGACCAGGAAGTGCCCCATCTCGTGAACGAAGACCACGATGCTCAGCACGATCAGGAAGGGGATCACGGCACCGAAGAAACCGGTGGCCGTGCCGCCCATGGCGTTCAGGAAGTCCATGCGTCGATCCTCTCGGCCTCCCCGGGGCCGTCGTTCCGCTCTAGCAGATCGTGTGTGTGCGACGCGAACGCAAACCGGAAGAGCGGGATTCGGCGTCGCAGCTGGGCGCGGGGGCCGGATGTCCCCGCATTCCCGGCGACACGGTAAAGATCGGGGCCGGCGTCAGTGCCCACCACCGGCACCGGGCGCCGCCCGAGGCCGGCGGATGAAGGGCACGGCGCAGGCCATGGCCACGAACAGGACGGTGAGCACCAGGAACACGTCGGTGAAGCCCATCACCAGCCCCTGCATCCGCACGGTGTTCATCATCGCCTTCAGCGCCACGGCGTCGGCGTTGCCCCCCAGCACCTCGAACTGGCGGCGCGTCATCTCCAGGCGTTCGAGCACGGCGGTGTTCGTCCAGGTGAAGCGCTCGTGCAGCCGCGCGAGGTGGAGGTCCCAGCGGTCGTTGAGCACCGTGTTGATCAGCGCGAGGCCGACGGCGCCCCCGAGGTTGCGCGTCAGATTGTAGAGCCCCGAGGCGTTCTTCATCCGGGCCGGCGGCAGGGTGCCCAGTGCGATGTTGTTGATCGGGATCATGCACAGCATCAGCGAGCAGCCGCGCAGGACCTGCGGCACCAGGAGTTCCCAGAAATCCCAGTCCTTGGTCAGCCCCGTGACCATCCAGGTACCGGTGGCGAAGCCGAGGAAGCCCAGGCCCATCATGATGCGCGGATCGACCTTGCCCGAGAGCCGTCCCGCGATGGGGGCGGTGGCGAACATGCAGAGCCCCGAGACGAACATCGTCTCGCCGATCTGCAGCGCGGAGTAGCCGCGCACCCGGCCGAGATAGACCGGGTAGAGGTAGGTCAGCCCGTAGAGGCCGATGCCGAGGACGAAGCTGAAGATGCTGCCGGCCGCGAAGTTCCGGTCGGAGAAGGCGCGTAGGTCGACGATGGGCTCGGCCGCCGTGAAGGCGCGCCAGAAGAAGGCCGGCCCGGCCGTGAGGCACACCACAGCGCAGGCGAAGACCGCCTCGTCCGCCAGCCAGTCGTGGTTCGGCCCCTCCTCCAGCACGTATTCGAGGCAGCCGAGCATCAGCGCCATGAAGACGAGACCGAACCAGTCGAAGCGCTTGAACAGGGCGAGGTTCGGTTCGTCGAAATCGACCAGCAGGTAGGTGGACACCGTGACGAAGATCCCCGGCACGACGTTGACGAGGAACAGCCAGTGCCAGTCGAACAGGTCGGTGAGGTAGCCCCCCACCGTCGGCCCGATGGTGGGGGCGAGCGTCGCCACGAGGCCGATCATCGGCGAGACGATGGAGCGCTTCGAGGGCGGGAAGATCGTGAAGGCCGAGGCGAAAACCGTGGGGATCATGCCGCCGCCGATGAACCCCTGCGCGGCCCGCCAGACGATCATCTCGTTGATCGAGGTCGAGGTGGCGCACATCAGGCTCATCAGGGTGAAGCCGCCGGCCGAGATCACGAACATCCAGCGGGTGGAGACCACCCGCGACAGGAAGCCCGAAAGCGGGATCGAGATCACCTCGGCGATGAGGTAACTGGTCTGGACCCAGGGAATCTCGTCGCCCGAGGCCGAGAGACCCGCCTGGATCTCGGCCAGCGAGGCGGAGACGATCTGGATGTCCAGGATCGCCATGAACATCCCGAACACCATGCAGACGAACGCCACCATCCGGCGGCGGTCCAGCGGCGGCTCGGCCGCCGGTGCGGCGGGTCCCAGGGCGGCGGTGGCGGCCATGTGCGGGACCTAGCGGCGCAAAGCCGTACGGACGCGGTCGTCACCGGCCGCAGTCTCCGCCGCCTCGCGGGTATCGACCCGGACGGTGACGGAGAGGCCGGGGCGCAGGATGCCCTCGCGGGCGACGTCCGCCGGCACGTGCACCCGCACCGGCAGGCGCTGGACGATCTTGGTGAAGTTGCCGGTGGCGTTGTCGGGCGGCAGCAGGCTGAACACCGAGCCGGAGGCGGGCGAGAGCGACTCGACCTCGCCGACGATGTCGCGGTTCGGATAGGCGTCCACCGCGATGTGGACGCGCTGGCCGGGATGCATGCGCTCGACCTGCGTCTCCTTGAAGTTGGCGTCGATGCGGACGCTCTCGAGGGGCACCAGGGCGGCGATGCGCGAACCCGGCGAGACGTAGGCGCCGGCCTCCACGGCCTTGTTGCCGACCACGCCGTCGAAGGGCGCCCGGATCGTCGTGAATTCCACGTCGCGGGCGGCCCGCGCCTCGGCGGTGCGCAACTCGGCAGCCAACCCCTCCGCCTCCTTACCCTGCGCGCGCAGCACCTCGACATTGGCGCGCATGGCGACGAGGGAGGCTTCCGCCCCCTTCACGGCGGCATCGGTGCGGTCGCGGTCGGCCCGCGCCTGCTCGATGCGCGCCTTGGCGACGAAATCGACCTTCTCGAGCTGCTGCTGGCGGGCATAGTCGGCCGCGGCCCGCACCGCGTCGGCCTTGCTGGCGTCGATCTGCGCCGAGGCCTGGAGCATCTGCGCCTGCGCGGCCTCGACCTGGCGGCCGATGCGGGCGATGGCCGCCTGCTGCGTCACCAGCTTGTCGTGCGCGGCCTGGGCGGCGAGGCGGTAGTCACCGTCGTCGATCCGGGCGATCACGTCGCCCCGGCGCATCATCTGCCCGTTCACGACCGGCACCGCCGCGAGGTAGCCGGGGACCTTGGCGGCCAGCACCGAGATGTCGGCCTGCACGTAGGCATCGTCGGTGCTCACGAAGAAGCGCCCGACCGTCCACCACTCATGCGCCTTGTAGGCGCCGCCCCCGAGGGCGGCGAGGAACAGAGTGGCCATGACGAGCTTGCGCGCACGCCGCGGCTTGGCCGGCAGTTCTGCCGGCGACGCCGCGATGACGGCCGGAGTCTTCGGTGCAGTCGTCACGGCCGCGGGGGGCACGGAGGCGGCACCCGTCCCGACGGTCTCAAGCTGGGCGGGCTCGGCCCGCAATCCATCGTCCTCGCGCAGACTCATGGCGTCGATCTCATGATGGCGATCGGCCTCTCGGCAGACATTGACCGAACCGTTCGGTCATTTTCTGAGCCGCGAAAGCTGGCGCGGCCCGAGGCCCTGGGATATTATGACCGAACCGTTCGGTCAATCAGGATCACGACCATGGCGATCGCCGAAGCTACCCTGGATGCGCGGGAGCGCACATCGCCCGAGACCGACAAGCGTCGTCAGATCCTCGAAGGCGCCCGCGCGGTCTTCATGGCCTCGGGGTTCGACGGCGCGAGCATGGGGGAGATCGCCAAGGCGGCGGGCGTCTCCAAGGGGACGCTCTACGTCTACTTCGACAGCAAGGAAGCCCTGTTCGAGGCCCTGGCGCTGGCGGAGAAGCGCGGACTCGCCGAGGTGCTGTTCCGGCTCGATGCCGACGATCCGGATGTACGCGGGGTGCTCACGCGCCTGGGGCGCAGCTATCTCGCCGAGATGATCCGGCCGGAGCACGTCACGGTGATCCGGATGGTCATCGGCGCCTGCGAGAAGTTTCCCCGCCTCGGCCAGGCCTTCTTCGAGGCGGGGCCGGTCCAGGGCACGACCCGGCTCGCCGCCTATCTCGACGCGCAGGTCGCGGCAGGGCGGCTGCGCCCGGCGGACACCAACCTCGCGGCGCGCCAGTTCCTGCAGATCTGTCAGGCCGGACTGCTGACCCGCCTGCTGTTCAACGCCGGCGACGGGGCCGCGCAGGTGGAGATCGAGCACAATGTCGGCGAGGCCGTGCGGGTCTTCCTGGCGGGCTATAGCCCGGACGCCTGAGGAGGCTCAGGCCGCCGCGACGGCCTGGCTGCTCCAGCGGCGGACCTCGGCGTCGATGGCCAACGCCTCGTCCACGTTCTCCGGCGCGGTCCGGTATTGGCCGGCGAAGTGCTCGCAGGCGCGCTCGACGAGGTCGGCGATGCCGTAGAAGCCGATCGCCCCCTTGATGAAGGCCGCCACCGCGATCTCGTTGGCTGCGTTCATCACGGTCGGGGCGGCACCCCCGGCGGCGAGAGCCGTACGGGCGATGCGCAGACACGGGAAGCGCGCCTCGTCGGCGGCCTCGAAGGTGAGGCTGCCGGCGGCGGCGAGGTCGAGATGGCGCCCGCGCGCGATCGTCAGGCGCTCGCCGAGGCCGAGGCAATGGGCGATCGGCACCCGCATGTCCGGCATGGCGAGGCCGGCCGTCACCGCGCCGTCACGCCAGTAGACGAGGCCGTGCACGATCGATTGCGGGTGGACGATGACGTCCAGTCGTTCCGGCTCCAGGGCGAAGAGGTGGTGCGCCTCGATCAGCTCAAGGCCCTTGTTCATCAGGGAGGCCGAATCGATGTTGATCTTCATGCCCATCGACCAGGTCGGGTGGGCGGCGGCCTCCGTGGGCGAGGCGCTCGAGATGCGCTCGCGGGTCCAGGTCCGGAACGGGCCGCCGGAAGCCGTGATGGTCATCTTCGAAACGTCGTCGAGGCGCCCGTCGCCGAGCGCCTGGGCCAGGGCGTTGTGCTCGGAATCCACCGGCAACAGGGTGGCGCCGTAGCGCTTGGCGTCGCGCATGAAGGCGTCGCCGGCGCAGACCAGGCTCTCCTTGTTGGCCAGCGCCACCGTGCGGCCGAGCTTTAGCGCCTCGTGCGTGGGCCGGAGACCGGCCGCGCCGCTCACCGCCGCAACGACGATGTCGGCATCGCGGGCGACCGCCTCCAGCACGGCGCCCTCCCCGGCCCCGTTGCGGATGCCCGTGTGGGCGAGCGCCTCGCGCAGGGCCGGGCCGGTGGATTCATCGGCCAGCGCGACGAAATCGGGGTTCAGGTTGCCGGCGAGCCGGGCGATCGCCGCGACGTCGCGCCCCGCCACGAGGCCGCCGATGCGGAAGCGGTCGGGATGCTGCAGCAGCAGGTCGATGGTGGATTGGCCGATGGAGCCGGTGGCGCCGAGGATTGTGACGGTCAGCAACGGAAGGGTCCTTCAGGCCGCCACGAAGCGGCGGGCGATGAGATAGAAGCTGGCCAGGACGGCCACGGCGAAGAAGCCGTCGAGGCGATCCATGACGCCGCCGTGGCCCGGGATGGCGCGGCCCGAATCCTTGACGCCGTAGCGACGCTTGAGGGCCGATTCCACGAGGTCCCCGCCCTGGCTGAGGATCGAGGCGATGGCGCTGAGAAGGCCCACGAGGGCGAGCGGCGCGCTGGCGAGGTCGCTCCAGCCGTGATCGCGGGCGAAGACCACGAGGCCGATCCCCGCCAGCGTCCCGCCGACGAGGCCGCCGATGGCGCCCGACCAGGTCTTCTTCGGGCTGACGCGGGGCATGAGCTTGGGGCCGCCCAGGGTGCGGCCGGTGAAATAGGCCACGATGTCGGTGGTCCAGACCACGGCGAACATCCAGGCGGGGCCGAGGAGGCCGATGGCCGGATCGTCGCGCAGGGCGGTGGGCACCAGGGCGATCACGGCCGCGCAGAGGAGGCCGGCCACCGCCCGGACCCGTCCGGCGGCCTCTTTCGCCACGGCCGCCACCAGGACCATGCCGATGCCCGCGACGGCGAGGCCGACCCCGAACGAGGCGTCCCCGTGCAGGCAGAGCACGAGGCCGAACAGCGTCGCGGCGGTGAGCGCGAGCACGAGGCGGCGCGGCACGATCACGCTCATGCCGATCCACTCGGCGGCGAAGACGATGCCGGCGGCGAGCCAGATCACCGCGAAGGGCCAGCCGCCGATGATCAGGGCCGAGAGCACGATGGCGCCGAGCAGGATCGCCGAGACCACCCGGGCCTGGAACTCGCGGCCCGCGAAGGGACCGCGCGGCGAGGCCGGCGCCGCGTCTCCGGAGGCCATGATCAGCCGGCCTTGCCGCTGAGGCCGCCGAAGCGGCGGTCGCGGCGATGGTATTCGTCGAGGGCCGCCCGGAAGGCGTCGTCGTCGAAGTCGGGCCAGAATTCCGGCACGATCACATACTCGGCATAAGCCGTCTGCCAGGTGAGGAAGTTCGAGAGGCGCTGCTCGCCGGAGGTACGGATGACGAGGTCCGGGTCCGGGATGCCGGTGGTGTCGAGGGCCCCCGACAGGGCGTCGAAGTCGATGGCGTCGGGGGCGAGGCGCCCCTCCGCGACGTCGCGGGCGAGGCGGCGCACCGCGCGCAGGATCTCCTGGCGACCGCCGTAGTTGAAGGCCACCACCAGGGTGAGGCCGGTATTGGCCCGGGTGCGCTCCTCGGCCTCGTCGAGGAGGCCGGCGATGTCGACGCTGAGGCCCGCCCGCTCACCGATGATACGCACGCGCACGTTGTTGCCGTGCAGATCCGCGAGGTCGCGGCGCACGAAGAGCTTGAGCAGGCCCATGAGGTCGGCGACCTCGGCGGCGGGCCGGCGCCAGTTCTCGGACGAGAAGCTGTAGATGGTCAGGTAGCGCACGCCGAGGTCGATGGCCGAGCGCACGGCCCGGCGCACCGCCTCGACGCCCCGGCGGTGGCCCTCGACACGGGGCAATCCGCGCCCGGCCGCCCAGCGCCCGTTGCCGTCCATGATGATGGCGACATGGGCGGGCACCGCCTGCACGGCGGCGAGCGGCTGCGCGGAAAAGCCCGTCGGCCCGCCATCCTGAGCGCCCGGTGCGACCGCCTCGGCGCCGTGCACCCTCGCGGCCTCGATCTGACGCGCGCCCCCTGAGCGACCCAACGCGCTTCTCCCCCATCCGTCGTTCGTGTCGATCACGCGCCGTCCCGAGACCGTATCAGGTCGATCCTGCGGGCTCCTAGACCTGCATGATCTCCTTTTCCTTGGCGGCGAGCACGCCGTCGATCTCGGCGATGAACTGGTCGGTCGCCTTCTGGACGTCGCCCGCCTGACGCTTCTCGTCGTCCTCGCTGATGGCGCCGTCCTTCTCGAGCTTCTTGAGGTGGTCGAGGCCGTCGCGGCGCACGTGGCGGACCGCGACGCGGGCCTCCTCGGTGTACTTGTGCGCGACCTTGACCATCTCCTTGCGGCGCTGCTCGTTCATCTCCGGCACGCGCAGGCGGATCGTCTGGCCTTCCGTCTGCGGATTCATGCCGAGGTCGGACTCGCGGATGGCCTTCTCGACGGCGCTGACCATGCCGCGGTCCCAGACCGAGATCGAGAGGAGGCGCGGCTCCGGAACGCTGACGGTGGCGACCTGGGCCATGGGCATCATCGCCCCGTAGGCGTCGACCTGGATCGGGTCGAGGATGCTCGGCGTGGCGCGGCCGGTGCGCAGGGAGCCGAGGTCGCCCTTCAGCGAGGCGACGGCGCCCTGCATGCGACGCTTGATGTCATTCAGGTCGAACTCTGGAATGGCTGCCATGCGGATCGTTCCCGACGCGAACTGGAGGGAGTGGGGTCGGGCCGCCGGGGCCCGTTCGTGGGCCTCAATGAACCAAAACGAGATGGGTCGCAAATGGCGTTCGCACCCGCGCGGCGCGAAATCGCTCGCTCCGTCATCCGCGCCGATCCCGCGGGCGGAATCCCCCGGCGGAGTGCATGGCGCAACGTCCGTAAGCTTTCCGCCCCCGCATCATTCTCTTTCCTCGAATGGGCGAGCACTTCGGCGCAGGCGTTCAGGGGACGACGTGGGTGGCCGGCGCCTCACCGGTGAGGATCGCCTTGATGGAACTCGGGGCATGGACCGAGCCAACGACGATCGACAGGCGGCTCTCGCGGGCCAGCGCGAAGGCGGCCGTATCCATCACCTTGAGGTCGCGGGCGATGGCCTCGTCGTGGGTCAGGCGGTCGTAGCGGGTGGCGCTCGGATCGCGCTTCGGATCGGCCGAGTAGACGCCGTCCACCTGCGTCGCCTTGAGCACCGCCTCGCAGCGCAGTTCGGCGGCCCGCAGCACGGCGGCGGTGTCGGTGGTGAAGTAGGGGTTGCCGGTGCCGCCGGCGAGCACCACGACCTGCCCCTTGTCGAGGTGGTGCAGGGCGGGCTGGCGGGCATAGGTCTCGCAGATCGTCGGCATCGAGACCGCCGACATGGTGCGGGCCGGAACGCCGGCGGCGTTCAGGGCCGTCTCCAGGGCCAGCGAGTTCATCACCGTGGCCATCATGCCCAGGGAGTCGCCCGTGGCCCGGTCGATCCAGCCGGCGGCCGAGATGCGGGCCCCACGGATCATGTTGCCGCCGCCCACGACCAGGGCGATCTGGATGCCGGCCTCCCGGGTGCGGGCGATGTCATCGGCGATGCCAGCGAGCGTCGGCGGGTGGAGCCAGTAGCCGTCGGGGGCGGTCAGGGCCTCGCCCGAGAGCTTCACGAGGACGCGGCGAAACGGTGTGGTCTCCGGCATCGAGCCAGTCCCCTCAAACCCGGCCCGAGATCTCGGGCGGGAAGCCAAATGGAAGCGGAGGGGTGTCTAGCCCAAGGCGGGCCGGAACGTCGAGGGGCGGCGGCATCGCTGCCACCGCCCCCGGTCGTTTTCGAAGGATTTCGGCGCCGGATCGGCGACCGGAGCGCTTCAGCGCGAGAGGCTCGCGACCTCGGACGCGAAGTCCGGGCTCTCATCCTTCTCGATGCCCTCGCCAAGGGCGTAGCGCACGAAGGCGGTGAGCTTGACCGGCGCGCCGGCCTTGCCCTCGGCCTCCTTGAGGACCTGGGCGACGGTCTTGGAGCCGTCGTGCACGAAGGGCTGCTCCAGGAGGGTGACCTCCTTGTAGTAGCTCTTCAGGCCGCTCTCGACGATCTTGGCGAGCACGTTCTCGGGCTTGCCGGCATTCTTCTCGCGCAGGATGTTGATCTCGCGATCGAGGGTCGTCTGATCGACGCCGGCGGCATCCAGCGCCACCGGGTTGGTGGCGGCGACATGCATGGCGATCTGACGGCCGAGGGCGGAGAGCACCTCGACATCGCCCTCGGATTCCAGCGCGACGAGCACGCCGATCTTGCCGAGGCCGTCGACGACCTGGCCGTGGACGTAGGAGGCGATGACGCCCTTGGTCACGTCGAGCTTGGCGACGCGGCGCAGGGTCATGTTCTCGCCGATGGTGGCGATGAGGCTGGAGAGGTTCTCCTTGACCGTCGTCGCGGAGCCGGGGAACGTGGTGGCCTCGAGGCCCTCAAGGGTTCCGTCGGTGTTCAGGGCGAGCTTGGCGGCTTCGCGGACGAAGGCCTGGAAGCTGTCGTTGCGGGCGACGAAGTCGGTCTCGGAATTCACCTCGACGATGGCGGCGTGGTGGCCGGCGGACTCGACGGCCACGAGGCCCTCGGCGGCGACGCGGCCGGCCTTCTTGGCGGCCTTGGCGAGACCCTTCTTGCGCAGCCAGTCCACGGCGGCCTCGATGTCGCCGTCCGTCTCGTTGAGCGCGCCCTTGCAGTCCATCATGCCCGCGCCGGTCTTCTCGCGGAGCTCTTTCACCAGTGCGGCGGTGATGTTGGCCATGGCGGGTCCTTTCCGTGTCTTGCCGGATGCGAAGTCACCCCCCGGGGGGCTCGCGAAGCCGACATTCTTGAGGGGTTGAGTCTATTGAAGCGACTGAGCCCGGCGCTCAGGACAAGCACCGGGCTTCAGGAAGCAGTGTCCGATCCGCCGATGGCGGCCCGATGACGGGCCGCCGGTGCGGGATCAGGCGGCGGCGGCGGCCTCGACGAAGCCGCGGGCCTGCTCGACCCAGCCGTCGCGGCCGATGCGGCCGTTCAGCTTGAGGTCGGCATCGACCTTGGCGACGTCGTCGGCGCTCATAGAGGCGAGCTGCCAGTAGTGGTAGATGCCCGCCTCGTTGAGCTTCTGCACGATCTGCGGGCCGGCGCCGTGGAGCTTGGACAGGTCGTCGGGCGCGCCGCGGGGAGCCGAGAGCAGCTCGAAGTGCTCGGTGGACTCCACGAGGGCGGCGACGTCGGCCTGGGTGACCGAGCCGGACTCGACGGAGGCCGCCGCGTCGTCGTTGGCCGGCAGTTCCTCGGCGACCGGCTCCTCGGAGGCGCCGAGATCGATACCGCTCGAACCCTGGCCGCGCGAGATGCCGTCGATGGCGGCGCGGGCGATCAGGTCGCAGTACAGGGCGATGGCGCGGCCGGCGTCATCGTTCGCGGGCACGACGTAGGTGATGCCGTCCGGATTGCAGTTGGTGTCGACGATGGCCGCCACCGGGATGCCGAGGCGCTGGGCCTCCTTGATCGCCAGCTGCTCCTTGTTCGTGTCGATCACGAACAGCAGGTCCGGCACGCCGCCCATGTCCTTGATGCCGCCGAGCGCCTTCTCGAGCTTGTCCTTCTCGCGGGCCAGCATCAGGCGCTCCTTCTTGGTGAGGCCCTGGGCCCCGCCGTCGAGGGTCTCGTCGACCTTGCGCAGGCGCTGGATCGAGCCCGAGATGGTCTTCCAGTTGGTCAGCATGCCGCCGAGCCAGCGGGAGTTGACGTAGTACTGGGCCGAGCGCTTGGCCGCTTCCGCGATGGTGTCGGCCGCCTGGCGCTTGGTGCCGACGAACAGCACGCGGCCGCCCTTGGCGACGGTGTCGCTCACAGCCTGCAGGGCCTGGTGGAGGGCCGGCACGGTCTGGGCGAGGTCGATGATGTGGATGTTGTTGCGCGTCCCGAAGATGTAGGACTGCATCTTCGGGTTCCAGCGGTGGGCCTGGTGTCCGAAGTGGGCGCCGGCCTCGAGAAGCTGACGCATGGTGAAATCAACGGCCATGTCTGTGTACTCTCCGGTTGGTACCGCCGCGGAGGAAGCGATCGCGCCCGAGGGGCGGCGACCACCGGAAACGCCTCATTCAGGCATGAGGCCGGCTCCGCGTGTGGAATGGGCGGGGCCTTAACAGAGGCCGCCCGCCGAGGCAAGGTTTGCCGACGCAGCCGCGGTCAGCGGATCGAGGCCGCGATCGCCTGCTGGATCGCTAGGATGTTGGCGCCCCGCTTCAGGGTCTTGCGGATCGGCTCGGCCCGGCCCGAAACCCAGATGGCGAGCTCGGAATCGAGGTCGAAGCTGCCCGCCGTCTCCACGGAGAACGACGTGATCGCCCGGTAGGGCACGGTCATGTACGAGACCTTGCGGCCGGTAAGACCCTGCTTGTCCACCAGAATCAGGCGCCGGTCGGTAAAGACGATCAGGTCGCGCAGGATGCGGAAGGCGACCTGGACCGATTCCCCCTGCGTGAGGATGCCGGTCAGCTGCTCGTTCACCTCCGCGGGCGTGAGATCGCTGCCATGGCCGAGCAGTCCGTCGAGAAAACCCATCGCGCGCCGTATCCCCCTCAAGCTCCGTCTCGCCTATGTAGGGGCGCGTGTGCCCGTCCGTCAGGGTGCCGTGTGCCCGTTCGGAGTCCGCCGCGATGTCCACCTCCGCCCCATCCCCGAATCGCCTCCGGCTCGGGGTGAACATCGACCACGTCGCCACGGTGCGGAACGCCCGCGGCGGCACGGCGCCGGACCCGATTCGCGCGGCGCAAGCCGCGGTCGCGGCCGGGGCGGACGGCATCACCGCGCACCTGCGCGAGGATCGGCGCCACATCCGGGACGCCGACGTGGAGACCCTGGCGCGCGTCCTCACCGTTCCCCTCAACTTCGAGATGGCGGCCACCGACGAGATGATCGGGATGGCGATCCGCCTCAAGCCGCACGCGGCCTGCCTCGTGCCGGAAAAGCGCGAGGAGCGCACCACCGAGGGCGGCCTGGACATCGTCGGCGCGTACGAATCCCTGCTCCCCTGCGTCGCCCGCCTGGGGCAAGCCGGCATCCGCGTCTCGCTCTTCGTCGAGCCGGACGAGGCGGTGATGGACGCGGCCCGGCGGCTCGGCGCCCCGGTGGTGGAGCTGCACACCGGCAGCTACTGCGAGGCGGTGGCCGAGGGCGATGCCGCCCGCACCGCGCACGAACTCGGCCGGATCACCCGCGCGGCCACCTACGGGGCGGGGATCGGCCTCGAGATCCATGCCGGCCACGGCCTCGCCCTCGACAGCGTCGGCCCGGTGGCGGCCCTGCCCGAGATCGCGGAGCTCAACATCGGCCACGCCCTGATCGGCGAGGCGATCTTCGTCGGCCTGCCCCAGGCGATCCGCGACATGCGCGCGGCCATGGAGGCGGCGCGGGCATGATTCTCGGCATCGGCTCCGACCTCTGCGACATCCGCCGGATCGAGAAGTCGCTCGCCCGCTACGGCGAGCGCTTCACCCACCGGGTCTTCACGGACGGCGAGCGGGCCAAGTGCGACGGCCGCGCGGCGCGCGCGCCATCCTACGCCCGGCGCTTCGCCGCCAAGGAGGCCTGCGCCAAGGCGCTCGGCACCGGCATCGCCCGGGGCGTGTTCTGGAGGGACATGGAGGTGGTCAATCTGCCCGGGGGGCGCCCGACCCTTCGCCTCACCGGAGCGGCGGCCGAGCACCTCGCCGCGATGGTGCCGGACGGCCACGTGCCGAAGCTGCACATCACCCTCACGGACGATCCGCCCATGGCTCAGGCCTTCGTGATCATCGAGGCGGTGCCGGAGAGCACGGCGGGGACTTAGCCGACGACGCCCCGCGTTGCGGCGCCTTTGCGCATGGTCTATGCCGCCGCTCGACCGTCGACGACGGAAGCCGCCCGGAATCCGGGCGGCAGCGTCGGACCGGAGATGGCAGCCAGATGGAACGTGCCCGCGTGGACCACCAGACGAAGCGTGACCTGAAGGCCGCCGAAACCGGCACTTGGGCGAGCATCAAGGAGACGCTGAAGGTCGGCGGGCAGGCCCTGCTCATCGCCCTCGTGGTGCGCACGCTTCTCTTTCAGCCCTTCAACATCCCGTCGGGCTCCCTCGTGCCGACGCTGCTGATCGGCGACTACCTGTTCGTCTCGAAATATTCCTACGGCTACTCGAAATACTCCCTGCCCCTGAGCGAGTACCTGCCGTTCACGGCCGACGGGCGGATCTGGGCGGCCGAGCCCAAGCGCGGCGACATCGCGGTGTTCAAGCTGCCCAAGGACAATTCCACCGACTACATCAAGCGCGTCATCGGCCTGCCGGGCGACAAGGTCCAGATGAAGGCCGGGCTCCTCTACATCAACGACGTGCCGGTCAAGCGCGAGAAGATCGCGCCGTTCGAGACGACCGGGCCCTACGGCGAGCAGGCCAAGGCCGAGCAGTACCTCGAGACCCTGCCCAACGGCGTCACCCACCGGGTGATCGAGCGCGACGGCGACAACGGCTACTGGGACAACACCGAGCCCTACACCGTGCCGCAGGGCCGGTTCTTCATGATGGGCGACAACCGCGACAACTCGACCGATTCGCGGGATCTCGCCAATGTGGGCTTCGTACCCTTCGAGAACTTCGTCGGGCGCGCGGAGATGATCTTCTTCTCCATCGACGAGGGCACCCCGGCGTGGCAGATCTGGAACTGGCCGGCGAAAGTGCGCTGGAACCGGCTCTTCACGGCCATTCACTAGGACGCAGCACATCGTGACCGAAGAGGCGCGTCCCTCCAGCCGGGCGCGGCGCGCGCCCCGTCCCAAGCCCAGCCTCGCCGTGCTCGAGGCCCGGATCGGCCACGTCTTCGCGGACCCGAAACTCCTCGTCCTCGCCCTGACTCACGTGAGCAAGGCCGGCGGCAACGGCCGCCTCGGCAGCTATCAGCGGCTGGAATTCCTCGGCGACCGCGTCCTCGGCCTCGCCATCGGCGATCTCCTCTACGAGGCCTTTCCGGGCGCGGACGAGGGCGAATTGTCCCGGCGTCTGGCCGGCCTCGTCCGCCGCGAGACCTGCGCGGCCGTCGCCACGGTGTGGGATGTCGGCCCCCACCTCTCGCTCGGACCCGGCGAGATCCAGAGCGGCGGCCGCCGCAACCAGACTATCCTGGCCGATGTCTGCGAATCGATCCTCGGCGCGGTCTACCTCGATGCCGGCTACGAGGCCGCCAAGGTCATCGTGAACGCCGCCTTCACGCCCGACACCGACACGGCGGCCCCCCGCGGCCGGGACGCCAAGTCGGCCCTGCAGGAATGGGCGATGGCCCGCGCCCTGCCGATTCCCGTCTACGACGTGGTCGAGCGCTCCGGCCCCGACCACGCCCCCGTCTTCCGGATCGCCGTGCGTGTCGAGGGCCTGGACCCTGGCATCGGGGTCGGCCCCTCGAAGCGTCTGGCCGAGCAGGAGGCCGCCCGCCTCGTGCTGGAGCGCGAGATCACCGGCCCCGATCCCTCCCGAACCCAGGTGACGTCGGCGGACGTCGACGAAGGACATGCCCCAGATGCCTGACGACGATGTGCCGGACGACGAGTTCGACGGCGACGACGATTTCGCCCCGCCGCCGCTGCAGCCGCGGCCCGCCGTGACGATGCCGGAGAACACCACCGCGGGCTTCGTCGCGCTGATCGGCATCCCCAATGCCGGCAAGTCGACGCTCCTGAACAGCCTCGTCGGCACCAAGGTCTCGATCGTCTCGCGCAAGGTCCAGACGACCCGGGCGCTGGTGCGCGGCATCGTCATGCACGAGACCGCACAGATCATCCTCGTCGACACGCCCGGGATCTTCGCGCCGAAGCGCCGCCTCGACCGGGCGATGGTGCACTCGGCCTGGAGCGGCGCCTCGGATGCCGACGCGGTCTGCCTCCTCATCGATGCCCGCAAGGGCGTGACCGAGGAGGTCGAGGCGATCCTGGCCAAGCTGCCGGACGTGAAGCGCCCCAAGGTGCTGATCCTCAACAAGATCGACCTGATCCCCCGCGACCGCCTGTTGGCTCTCGCGGCCTCGCTGAATGAGCGCATCCCGTTCCAGCACACCTTCATGGTCTCGGCGCTCAACGGCGACGGCATCGAGACGCTGAAGTCGACGCTCGCCGGCATGATGCCGAAGAGCCCCTGGCTCTACCCGGAGGACCAGGTCTCCGACGCGCCGATCCGGATGCTCGCCGCCGAGATCACCCGCGAAAAGCTCTACGACCGCCTGCACGAGGAACTGCCCTACCGCTCCACCGTCGAGACCGACCAGTGGCAGGTCCGCCCCGACGGCTCGGTGCGCATCGAGCAGACCATCTTCGTGGAGCGCGAGAGCCAGCGCTCCATCGTGCTCGGCAAGGGCGGCCAGACCATCAAGGCCATCGGGCAGGCCGCCCGCCACGAGATCGCGGAAGCGGCCGAGCAGACGGTCCACCTCTTCCTGCACGTCAAGGTGCGGGAGAACTGGGCGGACGATCCGGCGCGCTACCGGGAGATGGGTCTGGAGTTCCCGCGCGGCTGAGCATGGGCTATGAGGACGGGAGACCGGCCCCCGCGACGATTCTCGCCGCGCGGTGGCCCGAGCCTCCCGATTTCCTGTCACGCCCTGAGCCGTCGAGGCGCGCGCGCCGTCGCGCCGGATCCCGTTACGATGTCCCGCATACCCGTCTCGGAAGCGCCCGCCCCGGAAGCCGTCTACGGCGCGCCGCCCCTCGAACTGGTCCAGGTGGCCGAGACCGCCCTGCAGGTCTCGCCCCTGATCCCGGGTGCCGCCCGCCTGGAGGATCTCGCCCCCGGTGGCCTTGAGCGCGTCGACGTCCTGGCACCGGCCGGCACCCTCGAGCGGCGCTACGTGCTCGCCCTCGCCCTCCAGGCCCTGCGGCCCGGCGGCCGGCTGACCGCCCTGGCCCCGAAGGATCGCGGCGGCAGCCGGCTCGGCAAGGAACTGGCGGGCTTCGGCTGCACCGTGCACGAGGAGGCCCGCCGGCACCACCGCATCTGCGCGTTGACGCGCCCCGAAACGGTAAGCGGCCTCGAAGAGGCGATCCACGAGGGCGGCCCGCGCCACATCGACAACCTCGCGCTCTGCAGTCAGGCGGGGATCTTCTCCTACGATCGTCTCGATCCGGGCACCGCCCTGCTCCTGGCCAACCTGCCGCCCCTCGCCGGCACCGGCGCCGATTTCGGCTGCGGCCTCGGCATCCTCGCCCGGGCGGTCCTGGCCTCGCCGAAGGTGACGGGGTTGACCCTGGTCGACATCGACCGGCGGGCCGTCGAGATGGCGACCCGCAACGTCGGCGATCCCCGCGCGACCCTGCGCTGGGCCGACATCCGCGCCGGCGGCCTCGGGCTCAGCCGCCTCGACTTCGTGGTGATGAATCCGCCCTTCCACGACGGCGGCGCCGAGGACCAAGCCCTCGGCCAGGCCTTCATCGCCCGGGCGGCGGAGGCCCTGCGCCCCGGCGGCAGCCTCTGGCTCACGGCCAACACCCACCTGCCCTACGAGGCGCCCCTGAACGCCGCCTTCAAGGCCGTGGCACTCAAGGCGTCGGCGGGCGGCTACAAGATCTACGAGGCGCGCCGGTGACGAAGACCAAGGCCGCCAACCTGCGCCTCGACCGGCTGCTCGCCAACATGGGCTACGGCTCCCGCCGTGAGATCGGGCTGCTGACCCGGGCCGGCCTCGTGGTGCTGGACGGCGTGCCCCTGCGCGATGCCGACCAGCGCATTCCGGTGACGCCGGACCTCGCGCAGCGGATGACGATCGACGGCGAACCCCTCGATCCACCCCCGGGCCTGACCCTGATGCTGCACAAGCCCCTGGGCGTCACCTGCTCGCACAAGGAGGTGGGCCCCCTGGTCTACGGCCTGCTGCCCGAGCGCTGGCGGCGGCGGGATCCGGCCCTCTCCACGGTCGGCCGCCTCGACAAGGAAACCTCCGGTCTCCTGCTGCTCACGGACGACGGCGCCCTGCTGCACCGGATCATCGCCCCGAAAGCAAACGTAGCCAAGCGCTACCGCGTCACCCTCGACCGGCCCCTGACCGGCGGCGAGGCCGCGATCTTTTCCGCCGGCACCCTGATGCTGGAGGGCGAGGAGAAGCCCCTGCTGCCGGTCGGCTTCGAGGCCGAGGGCGAGACGGGCGCGGTGGTCACCCTGCACGAGGGCCGTTACCATCAGGTCCGGCGCATGTTCGCGGCGATCGGCAACCACGTCACCGCCCTGCACCGCGACCGCGTTGGCGGCCTGGACCTGCCGGCGGATCTCGGGCCCGGCGCCTACCGCATCCTGGACGAGGCCGACATCGCCGCCGTGTTCGCCGGTGGGAGCGCCTGACGCCCGCGGAACCGGAGCGCCCAGCCTTCGTTTGATAGCCGGCTATATCAGCGGGAGGTGCCTCATGAACCGATTCGCGACCCTTTTGCTCGCCCTCGCCCTGAGTGCCGGCGCCGTCGGCCCGTCGAGTGCGGATACGCCCGGGGCCGACTGGATGCCGGCCGATCAGGTCAAGCAGAAGCTGATGGCGGCGGGCTATACCAGCATCACCGAATTCGAGGCCGATGACGGCCATTGGGAGGGCGAGGGTGTGAAGAACGGCGTGAAGATGCAGTTCCACGCCGACCCGAAGACCGGCGCCATCCTGTCGGAGAAGCCCGACACGTGAGGGCATGCCCCGGCTGCCGGATCCCGCTCGCGTGACGAGGGACGCAGCATGCTGAGTAACCTCGACATGATCGGCCGCCTGCTGGCGGCCGCACTCCTCGGCAGCGTGATCGGTTTCGAGCGCGAGCGCCTGGTCTGGGCCGCCGGCATGCGCACGCACATGCTGGTCTGCGTCGGCTCCTGCCTGCTGATGATCGTCTCCGCCTTCGGGTTCGCGGACATCCTCGGACGGCCGAACGTCACCCTCGACCCGTCCCGCGTCGCCGCACAGGTCGTCTCGGGCATCGGGTTTCTCGGGGCGGGCACCATCCTGCTGCGCGGTGAGGTGGTGAAGGGCCTGACCACGGCCGCCAGCCTCTGGGCGGTCGCGGCCATCGGCCTCGCGGCCGGCGGCGGCCTCTACGTGCCGGCCATCGCCACGACCGTCATCGTGCTCGCCATCCTCGCCGGCATGAAGCCGATCGAGGAGCGCTACCGCGCGCGGCGTCAGCGCCACGACCTGCGTGTGGTGGCCCGGCACGGTCTCCTGACCACCGAGCGCCTCCGCATCCTGGCCGGTCCCTGTGCCGGAAAGCTGCGCCAGATCGTGATCCGCCAGGGCGCCTCCGACGATCGCGACGAGATCACCCTCTGCCTCGTGCACGTGGATCGCGGCGCGCTCGACGCCCTGACCAAGCGCCTGCGCCGTCACGAAGCGGTCGAGAGCGTCGAGGCGATCGAGCGTCGAACCATGGGGCGCAATCCCGACGCCTGACGATCGAGGCGCGAATTCTATTGGTCACCCTGATCGATGCGACGCTGACATTCGTCCAACATGTCCTTGAGCTCGCATTCGATGATGTAGAGACGACCGTTTCGCGTCCAATAGAACTCGCCCCCGATCAACAAAATGATCTGGTAGAAGATCAGCGCCCGAAATGGACCTCGTGATCTGGGGCGACCCGTGAACTCGGGCAGAAACGGTGCCCTGACCGGAGAGACCAACCCGATCGGCGCACGAAGCCGCTCATATTCTGCGAAAAACTGTTCGATCCTGTCGTTCAGCGCCGACGAATCGAGCTTCGCAAGATCGCCCCTGAGGTTGAATTCCATCGACCTGTTCACGCTCGCCCTCAGGTTCGATCCGATGGGGTTCGGCAGCACACCCATCACACCGCTTATCGGCATGCTCGCAGAACTTGCCAACCGCGAACAACTCCTTTAAGCGCACCCCCTCGCGTTCGCTCCGGCTGGGGGCTGAACGGACGGTGCCGATTCCATCGGCACAGGGCCGAACCCTGAAGAGGGTTTTCCCGTCGTCCCGTGTCTCCGCCTTCGATCAACCGCTCGGGCCTTCAAACGGCTCGAAGGGCTTGGCGCCGGGCGATCTCGCGTACGAACCGGCCCGACGCTCCCTTTCCCGCACGTATCCCGTGCCGTCGGGTCCCTTTGGATATGAAGGGCCCGTTAATGCCTCTCTACGAACACGTCTTCCTGGCGCGCCAGGACGTGACGGCCCAGCAGGTCGAGACCATGGTCGAGACCTACAAGGGCGTCATCGAAGCCAATGGCGGCAAGGTCGAGAAGATCGAGATGTGGGGCGTGAAGTCCCTCGCCTACCGCATCAAGAAGAACCGCAAGGCGCATTTCACGCTCCTCAACGTCGACGCCCCCCCGGCGGCGCTCGCCGAGATGGAGCGCCAGATGCAGATCTCCGAGGACGTCCTGCGCTTCATGACCGTCCGGGTCGAGGAGCTCGAGTCCGAGCCGTCGGCGATGATGCAGAAGCGCGACCGCGACGACCGCAAGGATCGTGAGCGCGGCCGTCGTCGTGACGACGAAGGCTTCGGTGGTGGTGGATTCGGCGGCGACCGCGATCGCGGCGACCGTGGTGATCGCGGCGACCGGGGTGACCGCCCCGAGCGCAGCTTCGGCGGGGAGGCTTAAGTCATGGCATTTGGTGCTGGACCCGGTGCGCCCGCCGCTGGCGGCGGTGGTGCTGGTGGCGGTGGACGCCGTCCGTTCTTCCGTCGTCGGAAGACCTGCCCCTTCTCGGGCGCGAACGCGCCCAAGATCGACTACAAGGACGTCAAGCTCCTGTCCCGCTACGTCTCCGAGCGCGGCAAGATCGTTCCGTCCCGCATCACGGCGGTGTCGGCCAAGAAGCAGCGCGAGCTCGCCCAGGCGATCAAGCGCGCCCGCTTCCTCGGCTTCCTCCCCTACGTGATCAAGTAACAACGCGCGCCTCGGCCCGGATCGCCCGGGCCGAGGCACTCGTGCACGCCCGGCGTGCATGTCCGTACCGGCTTTCCCGATCGGGTGCCGGGAGTCGTTGGGGCGACACGCGCCTCTAACCCTGCCCGGACCGGGACAGTGGGACAGCGGGATCGATGACACAGTTTCTCGGCATCGGTATCGGCGCGGGCCTCGTCTCCGCCCTCCTCTTCGGCGTCCTGCTGAAGGCGACGGCGCTCGCGATCCTGCTCTACCTGCTCGCCCCGCTCCCGATCCTGATCGTGGGCCTCGGCTGGAGCCACCGGGCCGCCCTGGTCGCCGCAATCACCGGCGCGCTGGCCCTGGCCGTCGTGGTCCAGCCCTTCCTCGGTCTCGGCTTCTTCGCCTATCTGGCCCTGCCCGCCTGGTGGCTCGCCTACCTGGCGCTCCTCGGCCGCGCGAGCGCCGACGGCACGATGGAATGGTATCCGACCGGTCGCCTGCTCGCCTGGACGGCGGGGACCGCCGGCCTCGCCTTCGTGGCGATCGCCGTGATCGCGGCCCCGAACTACGAGACCTTCCAGTCGCAGTTGCGGGGCATGACCCGGACGCTGATCGAGGTCCGCGCCGACCGCGCCGCCAATCCAGGCGCTCCCGTTCCCAAGCCCACCGCGCCCAAGCCCACCGCGCCCGAGGCCCCCTCGCCCGAGGCCGGCGCCGAGGCTCCGGCCGAGCCGGGCCCGCAGGATCCCGCCGAGAGCACGCGGACCGAGGTCGCCAACGCGCTCGCCGCCGTCGCGCCTGGCCTCGCCACCCACGGCCTGACGGTCCTGCTGACCTTCTACCTCTGGGCCGCCGCCCGCATCGTGCGCATCTCGGGGCGCCTGCTCCGCCCCTGGCCGGACCTCGCCGCGACGATGATGCCGCGCCGTGTGCTCGGCGTGCTGGCGGGTGCGATGCTCGTCGGCCTGGCTCCCGGCTACCTCGGTGTCCTCGGCGTCGCCGTGGCGGGCGCGCTGAGCGCCGCCTTCGCGATGCAGGGGCTGGCCGCCTTCCACGACCGCAGCCGCGGGCGGCCCGGGCGCCTCGCGCTCCTGTTCGGCCTCTACCTCATCCTGTTCTTCACCCAGGGCGTCGCCCTCCTCGCCCTGACCCTGTTCGGCATCGCCGATACCGCCCTCGACCGCCGCCGTCCCCGCGACGCGGCCGGACGACCCTGATCCTCAACGTCAAACCAAAGGACCAAGACCATGGAAGTCATTCTCCTCGAGCGCGTCGCCAAGCTCGGCCAGATGGGCGAGACCGTGAACGTGAAGCCGGGCTACGCCCGCAACTTCCTCCTCGCCCGCGGCAAGGCCCTGCGCGCCACCGCCAACAACAAGAAGCACTTCGAGACCCAGCGCGCCCAACTCGAGGCCCGCAACCTCGAGCGCAAGTCCGAGGCGCAAGCCGTCGCCGAGACCCTCGAGGGCAAGAGCTTCGTGCTCATCCGCCAGTCGGGCGAGACCGGCGTGCTCTACGGTTCGGTCTCGACCCGCGATCTCGCCGACGTCGTCACCGCCGACGGCTTCACGGTCGGCCGCGACCAGTTCGCCCTGAACCAGCCGATCAAGACGCTCGGCCTGCACACCGTCCCGGTCGTGCTGCACCCCGAGGTCGAGGTCTCGATCACCGTCAACGTCGCCCGTTCGCCGGAAGAGGCCGAGCGTCAGGCCCGCGGCGAATCGACCACCGAGCGTGAGGCCTTCAACCTCGACGACCTCGGTCTCGAGGTCGGTGCTGCCCTCGCCGAGGCCGGCGACGACCGCGAGTAAGTTCCCTCCATCGCGGTGAACAACGGGGATCGCCGGCTTTCCCGGTTGACTAGTTCCCCATTTGTTCCAGCATGGACGCCCGTCATCCGCGAGGATGGCGGGCGTTTCCATGAGCGGATACCGGGCGGCGCGACCCGGGCGGGGGTGGCGCGAATGCCACGGTGGGCGAGCGCGAATCGGCTAAGGTTCGGCTAACCATGCCGGGGCCATGGTCGGCGGCTAGAACCTCGCGGCGGCCTCGTCGCCGCGCGGACACGGTATCGACGAGTCGGAGCCTCGAAACAGACTATGGCCCTGCCCAACGCCCTGACGGCCAACCTTCAGCCCGTCGCGCAGGAATTCCGCGTCGCGCCGCACAACATCGATGCGGAGCAGGCCCTGCTCGGCGCGATCCTGGTCAACAACGACGCCTATTACCGGATCTCGGACTTCCTCCTCGCCGAGCACTTCATGGAGGACGTACACCGCAAGATCTTCGAGGTGGCGGCCCAGCTCATCAAGGCGGGCAAGCTCGCGACCCCCATCACCCTGAAGACCTATCTGGGTGACGCCGATCTCGGCGGTCAGACGGTGATGCAGTACCTCGCCCGCCTCGCGGCCGAGGCCACCACCGTGATCAACGCCGGCGATTACGGCCGCACCATCTACGATCTGGCCATCCGCCGCCGCCTGATCACCATCGGCGAGGACCTCGTGAACGGCGCCTACGAGGCGCCGGTGGAATCCTCGCCCCGCGACCAGATCGAGGGCACCGAGCGCCGGCTCTACGAACTCGCCGAATCGGGCAAGTACGACGGAGGCTTCCAGAAGTTCTCGGACGCGCTCACGGCGGCCGTGGACATGGCCGCCAAGGCCTATCAGCGCGAGGGCAAGCTCTCGGGCATCGCCACGGGGCTGTCCGACCTCGACGCCAAGATGGGCGGCCTGCAGCGTTCGGATCTCATCATCCTGGCCGGCCGCCCGGCCATGGGCAAGACCTCGCTCGTCACCAACATCGCCTTCAACGTGGCCAAGGCCTACCAGTCCGAGAAGCTGCCGGACGGGCGCACCGAGACCAAGAACGGCGGCATCGTGGGGTTCTTCTCCCTCGAAATGTCGGCGGAGCAGCTGGCCACCCGTATCATCGCCGAGCAATCGGGCGTGGCCTCCTACAAGATCCGTCGCGGCGACATCCAGCCGGCCGACTTCTACAAGATCACCGACGCCGCCCGGGACATGCAGACGATTCCGTTCTACATCGACCAGACCGGCGGCATCTCCATCGCGCAGCTCGCCGCCCGCGCGCGCCGTCTGAAGCGCCAGAAGGGCCTCGACCTCCTTATCGTCGACTACCTGCAGCTGCTGTCCGGCTCGGGCAAGCGCAGCGACAACCGCGTGCAGGAGATGACCGAGATCACCACCGGCATGAAGGCGCTGGCCAAGGAGCTGGCGGTGCCGATCATCGCCCTGTCCCAGCTCTCGCGTCAGGTCGAGAACCGCGAGGACAAGCGGCCCCAGCTCGCGGATCTTCGCGAATCGGGCTCGATCGAGCAGGACGCCGACGTGGTGATGTTCGTGTTCCGCGAGGAGTACTACGTCAACAACAAGAAGCCCCGCGAGGGCACCGAGGAGTTCTTCGCCTGGGAGGCCGAGATGAACCGCGTCCACGGCAAGGCCGAGGTGATCTTAGGCAAACAGCGCCACGGCCCCACCGGCACCGTGGAACTGCAGTTCGACGCCAACATCACGCGCTTCTCGAACCTCGCGCAGTCGGATCGCATGCCCGAGCAGCACATGTGATGCGCGGCCCGCGACCCGTCAGTCAGGGAGATCTCGCGATTCAAGACCTCACCCACGGCGCCCGGCTCACCGTCGACCTCGCGGCCATCGTGGCGAACTGGCGGCACCTGGCCGCCCAGGCGCCGGACGCAGCCTGCGCGGCGGTGGTCAAGGCGGACGCCTATGGCTGCGGGCTCGCCCGGGTCGCGCCGGCCCTATGGGCGGCCGGGTGCCGGACGTTCTTCGTCGCTCACCTGAGCGAGGGAATCACTGCCCGCGCGGCCCTGCCCGAGGCGACGATCTACGTCCTCAACGGACTCCTGCCGGGCCACGGCCCGGCCGTGGTCGCGCACGCGCTTCGCCCGGTTCTCGGCAGCCGCGCGGAACTCGACGAATGGGCCGCGCAGGCGGCATCCGAGGGCCGCGCGCTGCCAGCCGCGCTCCACGTGGATACCGGCATGAACCGCCTCGGCCTCGCCGTGCCCGAGGCCCTGGCGCTCGCCGGCGATCCCGTCATCGCGGGGGCCGGCATCGCCCTGCTGATGACGCATCTCGTCAGCGCGGAACTGTCGGGCGATCCCGTCAACGCACGCCAGATGCGCGACTTCGAACGGGTGCGGGCGGCCTATCCGGGAATCCCCGGCTCCTTCGCCAATTCCTCCGGCATCTTCCTCGGGGCACCGGCGCATCACGACCTCCTGCGCCCCGGCTATGCCCTGTTCGGCGGCAACCCGACCCCGTGGAAGCCGAACCCGATGCGGCCCGTGGTGCGGCTCGAGGCGCAGATCGCCCAGGTCCGCACGGTCGCCGCCGGAGAGACCTGCGGCTACAACGCCCGCTGGCGGGCGGCCGAACCCCGGCGCCTCGCCACGCTCTCGATGGGGTACGCGGACGGCTATCCCCGCGCCGCGAGCGGCCGCGGCATGGCCCTCGTCGGCGGCGCCCGCTGCCCGATCCTCGGGCTGATCTCGATGGACCTCATCATCCTCGACGTCACCGACGCCCCCGAGGCCGTGCGCGGCGCATCCGCGACCCTGATCGGCGACGCCCTCGACGTCGACACGGTGGGGCGGGCCGCCGGCACCATCGGGTACGAGATCCTCACCGGCCTGGGTTCTCGCTATGTTCGCCATTATATGACAGGACACGACGCCTGACGCCCGCCTGACGGACGGCGTCGCACCGTCCCCTCCAGCGGAACCGCGATGGCCAAGATCCACCAGACCTTCGTCTGCCAGTCCTGCGGGGCGGTCTACAACCGCTGGCGCGGGCGCTGCGAGGCCTGCAACGGCTGGAACACCATCGTCGAGGAGACCGGCGCCACGGGGCCGCAGGCCGGGCCCGTCAAGACGCGCCCGAGCCGCGCCCGGGGCCGGGTCTTCGCCCTGGAGGGCCTCACCGGCGAGGTGAAGGAGGCCCCGCGCATCCCCTCCGGCATCAACGAACTCGACCGCGTCACCGGCGGCGGCTTCGTGCGCGGCTCGGTGATTCTCCTCGGCGGCGATCCCGGCATCGGCAAGTCGACCCTGCTGATGCAGGCCTCCGCCGCCATGGCGCGCACCGGCGAGCGCGTGGTCTACATCTCAGGCGAGGAGGCGGTGGCCCAGGTGCGCCTGCGGGCCGAGCGCCTCGGCCTGTCTTCGGCCGAAGTCGAGCTCGCGGCCGAAACCAATGTCGAGGACATCGTCGAGACCCTGTCGCAGGGGCGCCCGCCCGCGCTGGCCATCATCGATTCGATCCAGACCATGTGGACCGAAACGGTGGAATCGGCGCCCGGCACGGTGACCCAGGTGCGCGGCTCGGCCCAGACCCTGATCCGCTTCGCCAAGACCAGCGGCACCGCGGTGATCCTCGTCGGCCACGTCACCAAGGATGGGCAGATCGCCGGTCCCCGCGTGGTCGAGCACATGGTCGATGCCGTCGCCTCCTTCGAGGGCGACCAGGGCCACCACTTCCGAATCCTGCGCGCGGTGAAGAACCGCTTCGGGCCCACCGACGAGATCGGTGTGTTCGAGATGACGGATATGGGTCTGGCCGAGGTGCCGAACCCCTCCGCGCTGTTCCTGGCGGGGCGCGACCACGCGGCGCCCGGCACCGCGGTCTTCGCCGGCATGGAGGGCACGCGGCCCCTGCTGGTGGAGATCCAGGCCCTGGTCGCCCCCTCCTCCCTGGGCATGCCGCGCCGGGCCGTGGTGGGCTGGGACCCGAACCGGCTCTCGATGGTGCTGGCGGTGCTGGAAGCCCATGGGGGCATCCGGCTCGGCACCCACGACGTCTACCTCAACGTGGCGGGCGGCCTGCGCATCTCGGAGCCGGCGGCCGACCTCGCGGTCGCGGCCGCCCTCGTGTCTTCCCTCTCCGGGGCGACGCTACCGCCCGAGACGGTGTATTTCGGCGAGATCGGACTGTCGGGGGCGGTCCGCCCGGTGGCGCAGGCCCCGGCCCGTCTGAAGGAGGCGCTCAAGCTCGGCTTCGCCAAGGCCGTCATGCCCCAGGGGCGCGGCGAGGGCGGCGACGGCGCCCTGACGACGGAGGCCCTGCGCCACATCGCCGACATGGTGGCGGGGATCGCCAGCAACGGCCCGCGCCGGGGCGCTTCGCGGCGCGGGCACAACCCGCCGGATTACGGCGACGACGATTGATGCGGCGCTCGCGCGATCCTCGAATCCACCGTCCCGAACGCGATCCCGCAGGGATCGCCGAAAGGGATCAACCGGATCCGGAATGCGCTCGAACAGGTCTCGGATGGCCCCCGGGCCAGGGTGACGGCCGAGTTTCGGCAGGATATACGGAGTGGCGGCCGGGGGATGCCGCACGATCCGATCATCGTCGCCGCTCCGCCCCATGAAGTGACATTTCTCAGAGATGCCGTTCTCCGTTCTCGATCTCGTCGTCCTGGGTATCGTCGTGGTGTCGGCGCTGTTGGCTGCCGTGCGCGGCGCGACGCGCGAGGTGCTCGCCATCATCGCCTGGGTCGCGGCCGCCGCCATCGCGTGGAAATTCCATCCCCTGCTGCTGCCCACGATCAGCCAGCACGTGAGCAACCCCACCGTCGCCCTCGTCGCCTCGATCGCGGCGATCTTCCTCGTGACCCTGATCGTGGTGTCCATCCTCACCGTGAAGCTGTCGGACATGATCCTCGATTCGCGCATCGGCGCGATCGACCGGTCGCTGGGCTTCCTGTTCGGGGCCGGGCGCGGCTTCCTCATCTGCGTGATCGGCTGGGTGTTCCTGGCCTGGCTGGTTCAGGGCAAGATGCCGCCCTGGGCCTCGGAGGCGCGCAGCCGCCCCATGCTGGAGAAATCCGGCGAGGCCCTGGTGGCTCAGCTCCCGGAGAATCCGGAAGGTCTGCTCAAGCAGTTCAAGAAGCCGAAGGCGGAGACGCCGGCCGATCCGGTGGAGCCGCCGGAGGGCGAGGTTCCGGCCCAGCGCCGTACGGAAGCGCCAGCCACGCCCGCCCCGCGACGCTGATCTGCGTTGCCGCGCGCTTGGTCGCGGCGCGAAGGCCGACTACATGACGGTCGGCTGACGGTGCCCGCGTGGGGTTCGCGCGGGGCCAAGCAGGGAACGACACCACCATGTCTGTAGCCAAGTCGAGCGCCCGCCCCCAGATTCTTCCGGGCACGGGACTGCCGCGCGAGGTCGTGGACGGGCTCGACCGCGACGGCGATACGCTGCGCGAGGAATGCGGCGTCTTCGGCATCTTCGGCCACCCGGATGCCTCCGCCATCGTGGCCTTGGGGCTGCACGCCCTGCAGCATCGCGGCCAGGAGGCCGCCGGCATCGTCTCCTTCGACGGAGAAGTCTTTCATTCCGAGCGCCGCCCAGGCCTCGTCGGCGATTCGTTCTCGGACGGCGAGACCATCGCCCGCCTCAAGGGCCCGGCCTCCATCGGCCATGTGCGCTACTCCACCACCGGCGGCACCATCCTGCGCAACGTGCAGCCGCTCTTCGCCGAACTCGCCAGCGGCGGCCTCGCGGTGGCGCATAACGGCAACCTCACCAACGCCCTCTCGATCCGCCGCGACCTCGTGCGCGACGGCGCCATCACCCAGTCGACCTCCGACACCGAGGTGATCCTGCATCTGGCCGCGCGCTCCCGCGCGCCGCGCATCGTCGAGCGCTTCACCGAGGCCCTGCGCCAGATCGAGGGCGCCTACGCCATCGTGGCGCTCACCAACAAGAAGCTCATCGGCGCCCGCGACCCCATGGGCATCCGGCCCCTGGTGCTCGGCGAACTTGACGGCCGCTACATCCTGGCCTCCGAGACCTGTGCCCTGGACATCATCGGCGCCAAGTTCATCCGCGATGTCGAGAACGGCGAGATCGTGGTGATTTCCGAAGAGGGCATCGAGTCGATCCGCTTCGCCCCGGCGCAGCCCATGCGCCCGTGCATCTTCGAGTACATCTACTTCGCCCGGCCGGATTCGGTGGTGAACGGCAAGAGCGTCTATGCCGTGCGCAAGAACATCGGCCACGAACTCGCCCGGGAATCGGCGACAGCGGCGGACGTGGTCATTCCGGTGCCGGATTCCGGCGTGCCGGCCGCGTTGGGCTTCGCCCAGGAGACCGGCCTGCCCTTCGAGATGGGCATCATCCGCAACCACTATGTCGGGCGCACCTTCATCCAGCCGACCCAGTCGGTGCGCGAACTCGGCGTGCGCATGAAGCACTCGGCCAACCGGGCGGTGGTCGAGGGCAAGCGCATCGTGCTGGTCGACGACAGCCTCGTGCGCGGCACCACCTCGGTGAAGATCGTGCGCATGATGCGCGAGGCCGGCGCCCGCGAGGTGCATTTCCGGATCGCCTCGCCGCCGATCACCTACCCGGACTTCTACGGCATCGACACGCCGGAGCGGGAGAAGCTGCTCGCCGCCACCCACGACCTTGAGGGCATGCGCCGCTACATCGGCGCGGATTCGCTGGCCTTCCTGTCCATCGACGGCCTCTACAAGGCCATGGGCGAGGAGCGCCGCGAGGCGGCCTGCCCGCAATACACCGACCATTGCTTCACCGGCGACTACCCGACCGCCCTCACGGATCTGGCCATCGCAGGCCCCCGCCGCCTCGCCATGCTCGCCGAAGCCGATTGAGCGCCCGATGAGCCACCCGACCCAGCCGCTGGCCGGCCGCCTCGCCGTCGTCACTGGCGCCTCGCGCGGCATCGGCCGCGCCGCCGCCCTCGCCCTGGCGGGGGCCGGCGCGCACATCGTCGCCGTCTCCCGCACCCAAGGGGGCCTCGAGGAACTCGACGACGCCATCCGGGGCGTCGGCGGCAGCGCTACCCTGGTGCCCCTCGACCTCACGGATTACGACGCCATCGACCGCCTGGGCGCCGGCATCCACGAGCGCTGGCGGCGCCTCGACATCCTGGTGGGCAACGCGGGCATCCTCGGCAACCTCACGCCCATCGGGCACGTGACGCCGAAGACCTGGGCACAGGTGATGGACATCAACGTCACGGCGAATTACCGCCTGATCCGCTCGTTCGATCCGCTGCTTCGGATGTCCGATGCGGGCCGCGCCATCTTCGTGACTTCGGGCGCCGCACAGAAGTGCCGGGCCTATTGGGGGCCCTACGCCGTCTCCAAGGCGGCCCTCGATGCCCTGGTGCGGACCTACGCGGCCGAGACGGCCACGACGAACGTGCGCGCCATGCTGCTCAACCCCGGCCCCCTGCGGACCGCGATGCGCAAGGCCGCGATGCCGGGCGAGGACGAGACGACCCTGAAGACCCCGGACGACCTCGCCCCGCACTTCGTGCGCCTCGCGAGCCCGGATTTTTCGGAATCCGGCAAGATCTACGATTTCCCGAGCGACCGGATCCTGACGCCGCAGATGGCGAGCTGACGCCGGCCGCGCTCGTCCCGACCCCTTCCGCCCGAGAAACACATGATCGACGTTCGCTGCATCTGCGCCATCGGCCTTCGCGGACAGCTCGGCCTGAACGGGCACCTGCCCTGGGAGGGCAACACCGATCCGCTCTTCGTCGAGGACGTGACGCGGTTCTTCGCCGTCACCATGGGCCACGTCCTGATCGCCGGGCCGAAGACCATCGCGTCGGTGCCGGACTTCGCCTTCAAGGACCGCACCATCGACGTCATCCGCAGCCACGAGGACCCGAAGGCCGTGCTGGCGCGCTATCCCGGGCGGCGCATCTACGTCGGCGGCGGCATCGCGGTCTGGGACGTCTATGCCCGGCACATCCAGCACTGGGACATCACCCGGCTGCCCTATGACGGCGAGGCCGACCGCTGGTTCGACCCGGCCTGGCTCGTCGGCGGCCCCGCGCGGGCACAAACCGGCGCCTGACGGGTTGAGGGGAGCGACCATTCCACAAGGCTCCCGATGACCTCAGCCCCCTACCGCTTCGGCATCGAGGAGGAATACTTCCTGGCGGATGCCGAGACGCGCGGCACCCCGCGCCGCTCGGTGAAGCCCTTCCACGTCCAGGCCGGCGAGGAACTGCCCGAGATCGGGCGCGAACTGCTCCAGTGTCAGGTCGAGGTCTGCACGCCGCCCGCGACGGATTTCGCGCAGGCGCGCGAGGTGCTGGCGCGGCAGCGCGCGGCACTAGCGAAGCTCGGGCGCGAGCACGGTCTGCTGGTCTTCGCCGCCGGGACGCACCCGGTCGCGGACTGGGCCCGCCAGCTCCCCACCAAGGGCGACCGCTATCGCGGCATCCTGCGGGACGTCGGCCTCGCCGGCCGGCGCAGCCTGATCTGCGGCATGCATGTCCACGTGGAGGTGCCCGATCCCGACGCCCGCGTCGACCTGATGAACCGCCTCCTGCCCTACCAGCCGCTGCTGCTCGCCCTCTCGGCCTCGTCGCCGTTCTGGCAGGGCAAGCCGACGGGTCTGAGCGCCTACCGCCTCAGCGCCTTCGGCGAATTGCCCCGCACCGGCCTGCCCGACCTCTTCGCCGACGCGGCCGCCCATGAGCGCTACGTCCGGATCATGACCAATGCGGGCTCGATCCAGGATGCGAGCTTCCTGTGGTGGTCCCTGCGCCCCTCGATCAAATTCCCGACGCTCGAACTGCGGATCGCCGATTCCTGCACCCGCCTGGAGGACGCGCTCACCATCGCGGCGCTCTACCGCTGCCTCGTGCGCCTCGTCGTGCGTCGGCCGGATCTCAATGCCGGTCTCGACGGCGTCTCACGGGCGCTCGCCCAGGAGAACCTGTGGCGGGCCCAGCGCAGCGGTACGGAGGCGGAGCTGATCGACGAGGCGAGCGAGGTCGCGCTGCCCTTCGGCGAGGCCTTGGACAACCTCCTCGCCCTCGTCGCCGAAGATGCCGCCGCCCTCGGCTGCGAACCGGAGGTCGCGCAGGCCCGGAATATCTTCGCGCACGGCACCAGCGCCGACCGTCAGATCGCGACATTCGAGGACACGCGCAACGGCGACACCTCGAACCGTCAGGCCCTCGACGCGGTGGTGGACTGGCTGGCGGAGACGAGCCGCTCGGCGGCTTGAGGTTCGCGCTTCCGGCACGACCGGCTTTTTCAGTAGACACCATGAACCACAGATTGCACCCTTGAGGAGATTCGCAAGAACTCAAGGTCACTGCCATGACGAGGTCGATTAGGCGGAGGCTCATCCTGTTCCTGGATGGAACGTGGAACGTCGATGACGGATCTCATCCACCGACCAACGTGGTGCGTCTGCGCGAAGCCCTGAAGATCGGTCTCGAAGCGATCGAGGACACTACCGCCGTTCCCGGCAGCGGCGGAATTGCACACGGAACCGTGGCCGAACAGGCATTGCATACCTTCGAATACGTGGTTCACTACGATCGCGGCGTCGGCACCGGCGCCCTCGATCATCTCTCCGGCGGGATCATGGGTGATGGCCTGGAGAACAACATCCGCGAGGCCTATCGCTTCCTGAGCAATCATTTCCGCGAGAACGACGAAATCCATCTCGTGGGCTTCTCGCGCGGGGCCTACACCGCCCGCAGCATCGTGGGCTACCTCTTCGCCACCGGCCTTCTGAAGCCCGAACACTGCACCACCGAGCGCGAAGCGCAGGCCTGGCGCCATTACAGAACGAGCCCAGGGGACCGCAATTGCGGCGACTGGTACGCCCTCAAGCCCTACCTGCATCCGACCGACAAGGTCCGGGTGACGTCGGTCGCCGTCTTCGACACGGTCGGCGCCTTGGGGATTCCCGCAACACCGTTCCAGAAGCTGAACGAACTGCGCTACGCGTTCCACAACACCGAGCTCTCCTCGATCGTCGAGAACAGCTTCCACGCCGTGGCCATCGACGAGCACCGGAACGCGTTCGAAGCCACCCTATGGCACACGCCGAAGTTCAAGAAGTACCCTGGGGCTCGGGTCGAGCAGGTCTGGTTCCCGGGCGCTCACGCCGATATCGGCGGTGGCTACCAGCAATGGGACGAGCGAGAGCGGGGCCGCCAGGACATCGCCTTCGCCTGGATGCTCGGCCGATTGCGCGACGTGTCCGACCTGCCGCTCGGCCCCCTGTGCGCCGGTGCGGCCGCACCGGCCCTGGACTGCGCGGCCGAGGTGCAGGTCGAGGCTCCGATCCACCGGCCCTGGGGCAGGCTCGATCGCTTCCGGAGCCAAGCCTGCCGCGCGATCAATCAGACCCGTCCGCGCGAGAGCGACGGAATTCCCGTGAAGGGGCGCGGCACCAAGACCGTGGGACTCAAGCCGCATGAGGAGCCGATCGGGGAGATGATCCACGTCAGCGCCCTCGAACTCCTGGCTTCGGCGGCCGGCGTCGCCTGGGAGGGTATCGAGACGGCCTATCCCTACCGCTCGCCGAACCTCGTCGCCGTGCTGCCGCTGATCGCCTTTACCTACCAGGCCTGGGACGATGCCGCGTGGCGGGCCTGGAAGCCCTACGCGGATGCGCTTCCCCGCATGGCCGCCGAGCCGCGCACCCTCTCGGTCGTCGATTGGAGCGGAACCGTGATGCCGACGCGGCCTCCATCCGCCGGCGCCTCGGTGCAGGGCCGCACCGTCTTAGACTATCTTGGTGCGGATCCGAGCCGGTTCGGCTTCAAGCCCTGAGCCTGGGGCTCAGCCCTTGTTCTCCCGGTCGAACGGGTTCTTCGAGGTGCGCAGGGAGAGCCGGATCGGGGTGCCCGGCAGCGTGAAGGCCTCGCGCAGGCCGTTGACGAGGTAGCGGGTGTAGGATTTCGGCAGGCCGTCGAGCTGGTTGCCGAACAGGGCGAAGTGCGGCGGACGGCTCTTCACCTGGGTGGCGTAGCGGATCTTGATGCGCCGGCCCGAGACCGCCGGGGGCGGATTGCGCTGGAGCGCCTCGCTCAGCCAGTCGTTGATCCGCGAGGTGGAGACGCGGGTACTCCAGGTCTCCTCGGCGCTGATGACCGCCTGCATCAGCTTGTCGATACCTTCGCCGGCGAGGCCGGAGAGGGGCACCACCGCGACGCCGCGAACCTGCGGCAGCAGGCGGGTGCAATCCTCGCGCAGCTTCTTCAGGAGACCGTTCTGGTCCGCCACCAGATCCCACTTGTTCAGGCCGATCACGAGCGAGCGGCCCTCGCTCTCGATCAGGTCGACGATGGTCAGATCCTGCTTCTCGAACGGGATCGTCGCGTCGAGGAGCACCACCACCACCTCGGCGAAGCGCACGGCGCGCAGGCCGTCCGACACGGCGAGCTTCTCCAGCTTGTCGTCGATGCGGGCCTTGCGGCGCATGCCGGCGGTGTCGTGGAGCTTGATCCGGCGGCCGCGCCATTCCCAATCGAGGGAGATCGAATCGCGGGTGATGCCGGCCTCGGGGCCGACGAGGAGGCGGTCCTCGCCCAGCATCCGGTTGATCAGGGTCGACTTGCCGGCATTGGGCCGGCCGACGATGGCGACCTTGAGGGAGCGGTTCTGGGGATCGTCGTCGTACTCCTCGTCGTCGTCGAGCTTCGGCAGGTTCTCGATGAGCGCGTCGTGCAACTCGCCGATGCCCTCGCCGTGCTCGGCCGAGAACGGGATCGGGTCGCCGAGGCCGAGGGAGAACGACTCGTAGGCGCCCGCCATGCCCGCGCCGCCCTCGGCCTTGTTGGCGATGAGGATGACGGGGCAGCCGGCCCGGCGGACCATGTCGGCGAAGGGTTGGTCGGCAGGCAGGATGCCCGCGCGGGCGTCGATGACGAACAGCACCACGTCGGCCTCGAGGATCGCGGCCTCGGTCTGAGCGCGCATGCGGCCGATCAGCGAACCCGGATCGGCCTCTTCGAGGCCGGCGGTGTCGATGATGCGGAAGACGAGACCACCGAAATTGACGTCGCCCTCGCGCCGGTCGCGGGTCACGCCGGGGCGGTCGTCCACCAGGGCGAGCTTCTTGCCCACGAGGCGGTTGAACAGGGTCGACTTGCCGACGTTCGGCCGTCCGACGATCGCGACGGTCGGCATATCCATGGTGTGCTCGTTTCGGTCAGGCGTACGGGAGAAGCAGGTGTGCTCAGCGCGTTACGGGAGGGGGTGCGGCCGGCGCGGCGGGGGCCGCCGCCGTCACGGTGACGGGTCCGCCGGCCACCAGGGCCGCGTAGACCTCGATGCGCTGGCGGAGATTCTGCGGCGTCTGCGGATCGGCGTTGATCTGGTCGAACCAGCGGCCGGCGCCCTCGAAATCGCCGCGCTTCAGGGCGACAAGGCCCAGCATTTCGCGAGCCGTGTGGCGGAAGGGGCCGTTCGGAGCGGCGAGCCCCTGGAGCGTGGCGAGGGCGGCATCCGCGTCGGTCCCGTCGACGCGCAGGAGGGCCGAGCGCAGGCGCGCGAGGTCGCGCAGGCCGGTGCTGATCTTGGTGTCGTTGGCCAGGGCGTCGTACTCGGCCGCGCCCGCCTTCGGGTCGCGCTTGGCCGTCTCGGTGGCCGAGCGGAAGCGGGCGAGCAGGGCGTAGCCGGCGGGCGCCTCGGCCTCGATCGCCTCGAAGGCCTTGTCGGCCTCCGCATTCTTGCCCTCGCGGGCCAGGCGGTTGGCGACCTCGAAGCGCTCGGACGCCGCTTGCGCGCGCACGCCCTGGTCGTGCTGCCAGTAGCGCCAGCCGCCGACGCCGGCCACCACGAGGACCGCGAGCGCGATGATCACGCCGCTGTAGCGGCGCCAGATCTCGGCGACCTGATCGCGGCGATAGTCCTCGTTGACCTCGCGGATAAACTCGTTGTTCTCGGCCATGTGGTCTCACGCCGCCCGGGGCCCGGACGGCCGCTGCATGAAGAGGAAGGCCCTGCGCCTAGCACAGGCGACCGGCTTTGGCGACCGGCTTCGGCGCGCCTCCGCCGCGGGGGCCCGGAATTCAGGCCTGGCCCGGCCAGGCGGCGACGCCGATCAGCAGCGGATGCAGGTACCGGGCGAAGACGAACCAGACGCCGAGACCGATCACCACGGCCAGCGCGTCGTTGCGCCATCCGGCGGGGGCGACGGCCGGGCCGGCATGCTGCGCGGCGACGGCGCCGGGGGCGAGCGCCCGCCGCTTGGCGCTGATGCGCGCGATCACCGCCCAGGCGAGGAAGCTCCCGAAGAGCAGGATCGAGCCGAGATCGCCGTTGGCGAGGAGGTGCGCGGTGGCCCAGATCTTCACCGCGAGCAGCATCGGGTGCTTGGCCCGGGCGCGGATGTGGCCCGGCAGGTAGGCGGAGGCCAGGGCGACGAAGGCCAGAGCCGTCAGGAGCAGGGAGAGATGGCGCGTCCAGACCGGCGGATTCCAGACCGCGATGTAGCCGGCCTCGCGATAGAGGTGGAATCCGTAGGCGATCAGCACCAGGCCGAGGAGGGAGGACAGGGTGTAGGCGAGCTTGTAGCGGCCCTCGCCGACCTCGCCGATGACCTTCGCACGCTTCGACCGCGCCATGGAGAAGGCATGCGTGCCGAGGAACAGCACGAGGCCGAGGATGAGGAGCAGCATGGCGGGCTTTCGCGAGGATTGGGGCGCGGGATTCGGATCGGTGTGGACAAGCCCGGCCCGATGCGCGGCCGGACAAGCAGAGTGTAACGGTTCAAAACGCAATCCTCGGCCGATGTCCAGGCACACCCGATGACGCGCCCCCTCCTCTTCGCTACCCTCGGTCTCTGTCTCGGGCTCTGCCTCGGCCTCGGGCCTGCGCGCGCCGCGTCCGAACCGCCCCTCTCCGCCCTGACCCTGGTCGGCCCGCCGGTGACCTTGTTCAAGGCGACCCGGGACGCCTGCGACGGGGTGGACGTGCCAGACGCCTCGGCACGGGCCTTTCGCGATGCGTCGGGGGCCGTCGCGCTCTTCGGGATGCATTACCGGAACCGCGCCTTCCGGGGGCCGAGCCTCGACGCGCTCAAGCTCGACTGCGCGGTCGTGCTCGAATCGGGCGGCAAGGCCGACCCGGCCGCCTACGACGACGCCTCCTGGATCACCGCGACCTGGACCGAGGACGGGCGCGACGTCGCGGCCCTGATCCATCACGAGTACCGCGCCAACGAGCATCCCGGGCGCTGCCGGTCCAAGGTCTACATGGAGTGCTGGTACAACAGCCTCGTGGCGGCGGGCTCGGCGGATGGCGGGCGCAGCTTCACCCGGACGACGCCGCCGGCGGTCGTGGCCGGGCCGCCCTTCCGCCAGGAGACCGGCCAGGGCCGCCATCGCGGCTTCTTCAACCCGTCCAACATCTTCGCGGACGGACGCTGGCGCTACTTCCTGGCCTCGACCACGGGCTGGACCGTACCGGGCAGCGACCAGTCCGCCGGGGTCTGCCTGTTCCGCTCGGACAACCCGGCCGATCCGGGCCGCTGGCGGGCCTGGACCGGATCGGGCTTCACCGCGGCCTTTCCGGACCCCTATGCGGGCCCGATCAAGGCCCCGGCCACCTGCGCACCCATCGCGCCCTTCCCGACGCCGGTCGGCGCGGTGGTGCGGCACCGGGGGAGCGGCGCCTGGATCGCGGTCTTCATGGCCAAGGCGGGCGGGGACTTCCCGCAATCCGGCTTCTACTGGACGACCTCGCGGGATCTCCTGGCCTGGGACCAGCCGCGCCTGCTCCTGGCCGGCGCCACCCTGTACGACGATCCCTGCCAGGCCCCCGGCGGCCTCATCGCCTATCCGTCCCTGCTCGATCCGGACGCGCAGGGGCGCAACTTCGACGATACCGGCGACCGCGCGATCCTGACCTACGTGACCCTGCGCACCGAGGGCTGCGCCATCACCTCGGACCGAGACCTCGTGCGGCGGCCGCTCGCCATCAAGGTCTGGCCGTAGGATCTATCTCGCGCAGCAGGTCGAGGAAGGCGCGCAGGGGCGGCGGCACCTGCCGGCGCCCGGCGTGATAGAGGAAGAATCCCGGGAAGGCCGGGCACCAATCCGCCAGCAGGCGAACGAGGCGGCCGGCGGCGAGGTGTTCCCGCACGCTGTCCTCGAACACGAATCCGAGTCCGAGCCCGTCCAGGGCGGCACGCACGATGAGGTCCTGGTCGTTGAGGATCAGTGGCCCGTCGACCGCCACCGCGATGTCGCGTCCGCCCCGCTCGAACTCCCAGCGATAGAGGCTCCCGCCCGCGAAGCGCTGGCGGATGCAGCGGTGGCCGTGAAGGTCGGCCGGGCTCTCCGGCGCGGGGCGATCCGCCAGATAGGCCGGTGATCCCACCACCGTGAAGCGCAACGGGCCGCCGAGGGGCACTGCGATCATGTCGCCGGCCAGCCGCTCACCCACGCGCACGCCGGCATCGAAGCGCCCCGCCACCACATCGGTCAGCGCGTCGTCGGCGCTGATCTCGACGCGCACGCCCGGATGGCGGGAGAGAAAGCGCGCCACCAGGGGCATCAGCACGAAGCGGCAGGCCGAGCGCGGGGCGTTGATGCGAAGCGCGCCGGTCAGGGTCTCGCGGCGGGCGCCCGCTTCCCCGACCGCCTCGGCGATCTCCGCGAAGGCGGGGGCCAGCCGCGCGAGCAGCGCCGCGCCGGCCTCGGTCGGCGCGACGCTGCGGGTGGTGCGGTTGAGGAGGCGAACGCCCAACCGGGTTTCGAGGCCGCGCAGGGCATGGCTGAGGGCTGAGGTGGAGACCCCGAGATCGAGGGCGGCCGCCCGGAAGCTCCCCCGGGTGGCGATGGCCACGAACGCCGCGAGGTCGGAGAGATCGGCGCGCTGCATTGTTGACCCCGGCTCAACGGCTCATCCCGCTTTCTTGAGCTTATCGGGGGAAAACTGCCATGGCACATCCGAGATCGGTTCACGAACCGCCCCGATCAATGAAAGCGATGGACAGGCCTATGCTGCGACGCTCCCTCGGCCGTACCGGCCTCACCGTCTCCGTGCCCGGCCTCGGCTGTATGGGCATGTCCGAGTTCTACGGCCCCGCCGACGAGGCCGCGTCCCGCGACGCCCTCGCGGGTGCTCTCGACCTCGGCTACGACTTCCTCGACACCGCCGACACCTACGGCCTCGGGCACAACGAAACCCTCCTCGGCCGCTTCCTGGCGGGGCGGCGCGACCGGGTCGTCGTCGCCACGAAGTTCGGCATCGTGCGCCGGGCCGACAGCGCGGAGCGGCGGATCGACAACACCGCCGCCTATATCGCGTCCGCCTGCGACGCCTCCCTGCGGCGGCTCGGCCTGGACACCATCGACCTCTACTACTGCCATCGCCGGAACCCGGAGACGCCGCTCGCCGAGACCGTGGGGGCGATGGCGCGCCTCGTCGAGCAGGGCAAGGTCCGGGCGCTCGGCCTGTCCGAGGTCTCGCCCGAGACCCTGCGGGCCGCCCACGCGATCCATCCGATCGCCGCCGTGCAGAGCGAGTACTCCCTCTGGAGCCGGGGGCCGGAGGACGGGATGCTGGAAACCTGCCGGGAGCTCGGCGTCACCTTCGTGGCCTATTCGCCCCTCGGGCGGGGCTTCCTCACCGGGGCGATCGATCCGGATCGCCTCGCGGCGGGCGATTTCCGGACGGGCAATCCCCGCTTCCAGGGCGAGGCCCTGGCGCAGAACCGGCGGCTTCTGACCGGCCTCGGCGGAATCGCCGAACGGCGCGGAGCGACACCGGCGCAGGTCGCCCTCGCGTGGCTGATCAGCCGGGCCCCGGATGTGGTGCCGATCCCCGGCGCGCGGCGGAGGGCGCGCCTCGCCGAGAACGCCGCCGCCGTGGATCTCGTCCTGACGCCGGGCGAGATCGCGGAGCTCGATGCCCTCTTCAGCCCGGGCGCCGTGGCCGGGGCGCGCTACGCGGAGGGCGGCACGGCGGGCATCGAGGTGCTGTGAGGTTTAGAACTGGCGCAGGTAGGGCGCCGGCTTCTGGCCGAGGATGCGCCAGGTTCCGGCGAGCCCGAGCAGGATCGCGAAGGCGACCGCCAGGGTCGCGGCGACCAGGGCGCCGGAGAGATCGAGAGTGAAGTCGAGCTTCATCACCCGCGTGACGATGATCCAGCCCGCCAGGGTGCCGGCGGCGAGGCCGAAGATCGCGGTGGCGAGGCCGAGCGCCCCGTATTCGAGGGTGTAGGCCGCAAGCAGGCGGCGCCGGGTGGCGCCCAGGGTCTTGAGCACCACGGCGTCGTAGAGCCGGGCCCGGTGGCCGGCCGCCAGCGCCCCGGCGAGCACAAACAGGCTCGCCACCACGGCGATGCCGCTGGCGCCCCGGATGGCCAGCACGAGCTTGCCGACGATGTCGCTGACGGCTTCGAGCGCTTCCTTCACCCGCACGCTGGTGACGGACGGGTAGGCCCGCGCCACGTCCCGCAGGATGCCGGCCTCGGCCCGGGCGTCGGGGCCGTTCGGGAAGGTCAGGGTGGCGAGATCCGAATGCGGCGCCCCCCGGAAGGTGCCGGGCGAGAACACCATGACGAAGTTGATGCCCAGCGATCGCCACTCGACCTTGCGCAAGTTGGCGATCCGCGCCGTGAGGGTGCGCCCGAGCACGTTGACCGTGACGCTGCTGCCGACCTTCAGATCGAGCTTGGCCGCGAGTTCGGCGTCGAACGAGACGAGGGGCGTCTTCGCCTCCTCGGCGTTCCACCAGGATCCGGCCACGAGGCTCGAGCCCTCGGGCAGATCCTCCGCGTAGGTGATGCCGCGATCGCCGTCGAGGACCCAGGCGGCTTCCTCCGGCGCCTTGATCGCCTCTGCGGGCACGTTGTTCAGGGCGGTGATCCGCCCGCGCATCATCGGGACGCGCTCGATCTTGGCGCCCGGAGCGAGGCCCCCCAGGAAGCCGTGGAAGGCGTCGGCGTCGCTGGAGGGAATGTCGAGGAAGAACAGGTTCGGGGCCTTGGCGGGCAGCGAACTCGTGAGCGTGCGCCGGACGTTGGCGTCGATCAGGCTCAGGGTCACGAGGAGCGTCACCCCGAGGCCGAGGGAGAGCACGATGGCGGGGGTCAGGGCCCCGGGCCGGTGCAGGTTGGCGAGCGCCATGCGGGGGGCGGCCATGCGCGGGCGCGGCAGGCGGCGGGCCCCCGCCATCAGCCCGATGGCGACGAGGCGCAGGAGCCCGAAGGCGAGCCCGGCCGCCACGATGAAGATCAGCGCGAGGCGCCGGTCAAAGGCGGTCCCCACGGCCAGGGCGACGAGGCCCGCCAGGGCCGCGACCAGGATCAGCCGGTAACGCAGGCGCGTGCGCCCCACGCCCGGGTCCACCACGTCGCGGAACAGGCCCGAGACCGGGATGTCGTGCGCCCGGCCGAGGGGAAGGATGGCGAAGGCGAGCGCGGTCAGGAAGCCGTAAGCGGCGGCCAGGGCGAGTTCGCCGGGGGCGATCGTGGGGTTCAGGGGCAGCGGCAGGGAATCGTGGAAGAGCGCATCGAGCCCGAACGGGAGCAGCGCGCCGACCGCAAGTCCGATCGCGATGCCGAGCGCCGCGATGAGCCCGACCTGCGTCAGGTAGAGAAGCACGACCTGGCCGCCCGGCGCGCCGACGCTCTTCAGGGTGGCGATGGAGCCGCGCTTGCGCTCGACGAAGGCCGCGACCGCATTGGCCACGCCGACGCCGCCGACGATGAGGGCCGTCAGTCCCACCAGGGTGAGGAACTGGGTGAAGCGCTCGATGCTCTTGGCGAAGCGCGGGTCCGCGTTGGTGCGGGCCCGCATCTCCCAGCCCGCATCCGGCACGGCCTTGGCGATGGAAGCCGCCCGGCTCTGCAGGGCCGCGTCGTCGGCTTCCGGGATGCGGAGCCGGTAGCTCCAGCGGTTGAGGCTGCCCGGACGGACGAGGTCGGATTTCGCGAGCGCGGCGTGCGAGATCAGGACGCGGGGCCCGAAGCCGATGCCGTTGGCGATGCGGTCGGGCTCGGAGACCAGGGTCGCGCGGATCGCGAAGGGCCGGCCCGCGATGGTGATGCGATCGCCGACCTTGAGGTCGAGGCGCGTCAGCAGCACCGGATCGGCCACGGCCCCGTCCGCGCCGTCGCGCTCCGCGAGAAGCTCGGTCAGGGGCCCGGTCGGGTCGGTGACGAGTTCGCCCGTGCTCGGATAATCGTCCCCCACCGCCTTCAGCTCGACCAGCGCCGCACCCTCGCCGGCCACCGCCATGGCGCGCAGGGTGGTCACCACCGAGACGCGGCCCTGCGCGTCGAGGGCGGCGCGCTCCTCGGGCGTCGCCGCGCGGTTGATCAGGCTGTAGGTGAGGTCGCCCCCGAGGATGCGCGCACCCTCGCGGCCGAGCCCATCGGTGAGGGAGCGCGAGATCGAGGCGACGCCGGCGATCGCCGCGACGCCGAGGGCGATGCAGGCGAGGAACACCGCGAAGCCGGACAGGCCGCCGCGCAGTTCGCGCAGGGCCAGGCGCAGCGTCAGGGGCACGCGAAGGCCGGACGAGCGTCGCGCGGGACCGGGCTCGCCCGGCCGGGACAGCGTACCGTGCATCGCTCAGGCCCGGACCGGCACGGGCTCTTCCACCCGGCCGGAGCGCAGGCGGACGGTCCGGTCGCAGAGGCGGGCGAGGCCGGGATCGTGGGTCACGAGCACCAGGGTCGCGCCCCGGTCGCGCTTGAGCGCGAACAGGAGGTCGACGATCTGGCGCCCCGTCGCCTCGTCGAGGTTTCCGGTGGGTTCGTCGGCGACCAAGATCGCCGGGTCCGGCGCGATGGCGCGGGCGATGGCGACGCGCTGCTGCTCGCCGCCGGAGAGCTGGGCCGGGTAGTGTTGCAGGCGATGACCGAGGCCGACCGCCTCGAGTTCGGCCTGGGCCCGCCGATGGGCATCCGGCTTGTCGGCCAGTTCCAGGGGCAGCGCCACGTTCTCCAGGGCCGTCATCGTGGGCACGAGGTGGAAGGCCTGGAACACGATGCCGATGCGCCGGCCCCGGAAGCGCGCGAGCGCATCCTCGTCGAGGGCGCCGAGATCCGTGCCCTCCACGACGATGCGGCCGGCATCCGGGCGCTCCAGACCGGCCATCACCATGAGCAGCGTCGACTTGCCCGAGCCCGAGGGACCGACGAGGCCCACGGCCTCTCCGGCCGCCACCGCGAGGGAGATCCCGCGCAGCACGTGAACACGGGCGGGCCCACGTCCCAGGCTCAGGTCGATGTCGGAGAGGGCGATGGTCGGTGCCGTGGCCTTGTCGGAGTTCAACGGGTGACCGATCTGTGAGGATGCGCGGACATGATGAGCCGAGGGTCGGAGTTGTGAGCGAATGGGTCTGTGTGAAGTCTCACATCGCATCGATATGGTCCGCGCGCCCAGCAGGCGCCATCCGGGTTTCGGGATCGCCGCGCTGATGGTGCTCTTTGCCGCACTCACCCTCGGGACGGCACCGGCCCGCGCCGCGCCCGATGCGGCCCCGATCAAGCTCGTGGCCTTCGGCGACAGCCTGACGGCAGGGTACCGCCTGCCCGCGAACGCTGCCTTCCCGGCCGTGCTGGAGCGTGCGCTGAAGGCGCGCGGTCGGCAGGTCGCGGTCACGAATGCGGGCGTCTCCGGCGACACGACGACGGGCGGGCTCGACCGCCTGGACTGGTCCATCCCCGACGGCACCGACGGCGTCATCCTCGAACTCGGCGCCAACGACATGCTGCGGGGCACCGACCCGGCCGTCACCCGCAAGGCCCTGGAGGCGATGATCACGCGGCTGAAGACACGCGGCATCCCCGTACTGCTCACCGGGATGAAGGCCTCGCCCAACCTAGGGCCGGACTACGTGGCACGCTTCGACGCGATCTACCCGGATCTCGCCCGCAGCCACGACCTCGTCCTCTACCCGTTCTTCCTCGACGGCATCGTCGGCGACCGCTCGGCCCATCTCGACGACGGGCTGCACCCGAACGTGAAGGGGGTCGAGACCATCGTGGCCGGCATTCTCCCCACCGTCGAGCGCTTCCTCGACCGCGTGAAGCCCGGTCCCCGCTGAACCGATGCCGCGCCTGTTCACCGGACTCGAGATCCCGCCGGAGATCGGCGCAGCGCTGGCGCTGAAGCGCGGTGCCCTTCGCGGCAGTCGCTGGATCGACCCGTCCGACTACCACATCACCCTGCGCTTCCTCGGGGACGTCGAGGTCGAGGTCGCGGAGGCCCTGCACGAGGCCCTGATCGCGGCGCGACTGCGCGCGCCGTTCTGCGTCACCCTCGACGGGCTGGCGAGCTTCGGCGGCGACCGGCCACGCGCCATCCTCGCCACGGTGGTGCCGAGCCCGGAGCTTCTCGATCTCCAGGCCGAGCAGGAACGCCTCGCCCGCCAGGCCGGGGCGGAGCCGGAGCGGCGCAAGTTCACCCCCCACGTCACCCTGGCGCGCCTGCGCCGCGAGTCAGGCCCGGCGGATGTGGCCGCCTATCTCGGCGAACGCGGCCTGTTCACGCCCCTGACCGTCCCGGTGGAGCGGGTGGCGCTGTTCTCGGCGCGGGACTCGAAGGGCGGCGGCCCCTACGTGGTCGAGGCAGCCTATCCGCTGGGCTGAGGTTGAAACGGAATTCGTGTGATCATGCGCGGGACCAATCCCGACCCATAATCGTCCCGACGAGCATCGGCGCTGCTCGAAAGCGGTCGTTCGTTGGCCATCCCGTGAGATCGGCCTGGGGTGATGAGCGGACCTCAGTTCACGAAGACCTCGATCTCTGCGAGAGAGACTGCGAAGGGCTGAATCCGGATGACGCTGCCGTCATCCTTGTAGACTTCAAGCTCATGTAGCCGCCCGTCGACTACGTGCAGGAGGAGATTGACGGCCGGTCTATGCGGACCCGGTGCAGAGCCGTCGTCATGATAGTGCCCCTCGACCGGAACCCGAACTCGAACTCCCGCCCGTGGCACATCGGCCTGGAAGCGTAGGCTGCCTTCCTGATCTACTCGGCGCGCGAGAGCGGAACGGGCTTGGGCTGCAAGTTCACTCCGGCCGGGGAAGTCGGTGGCGAGAAGAAGGTTGAGCACTGCGACCTCCCCCGGCACCAATGCGCGCCAGGGCTCGTTTACCGAGTCGCTTGGATCGACGGCGGTGCTGATCATCGAACCATCATTCCGCTGTGTAACCTATGGGTTGCAACCGGCCCCTCGCCATTCACCCCTCGCGCAACCAGCCGGTCACGGCATGCGCCTCCCGCTCGGCGGCCTCAACCGTGTCGAATAATCCTGACCTGCCCAGACCCGCGTCGGCCCACCATGAGTACCGGCCGTTTTCGTCGTCTTCGTGCTGGAGGATGCCCTCTTCATAGGCGTAGAGGCCATCACGGGTCTCGATGACCCAGAGGCAGCGTAGGCCGTCCAGGCTCGACCACTGCTCGACGAGCCTGCCGAACCCCTGCATGTGCGCGTGGCGTAGACCGAGGAGCGCGCGGGCCGCCCGCGTCCGCTTGGCGGGCGTCAGAGACATGCACATCTGTTCGACCTCGATCCGCCCGAGATGCGCGATGAGAACCTCCTCGAATACGACGTGGTCGCACGTGAGGGCCACGAGGCCGGGCACGTAACTGTCGTACTCGTCCTCCGGTCCCCACCCGCCCAGGTCGATGGGGTCCCAAATCCGGCGCAGCACGCGGCCGACATGTGTCGCGAGTCCAACGGCGCCCGCATCAGGCATCGCAGCCTCCGGGCTCCCCTGGCTCGAAGGTGATGGCGACCGAGCGTGCGCGGATCAAGCCGTTGAGACCATAGCAGGGCACGAGTTCGATCTCGATATCCTGAGGTTGGGGATCGAACGCGAGACAGCCCTGACGCTCCAGGCGATCGGGTGCACGGCGCAGGATCAATCCGCCGATGACATTCTGGATGCTGAAACCGTCGATTTGCAGGTCCATCAGACCCTCAAGGGTAAAGGTGACGATGGCGTGCCGGTCCAGTGCGAGCGCGCGGTCTGCGCCGAGCCGACCCGTGTTGCTCCAGCCGTGCAGGCGTAGGGCACTTGGCCCATTCCGATTGAGGTGCAGGCTGAGAACTCCTGCGTCGTGAAAGCTTGGGACCTGCCCGAAGTGCCTGACGAGTTCAGGGCCGCCGGACACCTCAGCGTAGATATCCCACTCCCGCGCGTCGCCTCCCGTCTGGGTCGGCGACCACGGGCGACCGTCCCAGTGGCGCATCTCCAAGGTCTCTCCCTCGGCGAATGCGTCCGCCTCGAACGCGGGATCATCCATGATCCAGGCTTCGGTGATCGCGCCTTCTCGACGCCGTATGCCGATCACAGCGGTGCCGCGCAGAAGCCTGTCGATGTACGCGCTCGTGGCGGTCGATTCCGTGTCGCCGTACTGGCCGACGAGAAGATCGGGGTGGGTGTGCCATTGAGATTGCTCGAAGCCGAGCAGAGTTTGGCCATCCTCAAGCCGCTCGACAACGAAGGTCAGAACACCGTCCGGACTGACGTGGCGTTCAACGATCATGGCACGCGTCCCCAGCGCGGACATCGTCTTGAGCGCGCCTTTGCCCACGCAGCAGCGCTTCGAGCAGGGCGATATCGTCCTCCACGTCCTCGTTCCCGCGGAAACGGGAGTACTCGATGTGTCCATCTTCGAACACGTCGATCTCAATGCGCTCCCCGACCAAGGTCACCGTGATCATGATGCTGTCGTCGCGGTGCCGGTCGAGGCGGAAGTGAACGCCTTCCTGTTCCAGCAGGCCGATAACGCGGTAGAGTTCGTGGCTCATGCTCTGGCCTATCCGATTGTCCGGCGCGCCCGGTTCGGTGGGGAGGGCTACATCGAGCCTTCGTCGCGGAGGGTCTGCAAACGGTCGAGATTGGAAGGCCGCTTTCGGATATCCCCACCCGCAGCGGCCATCCCGTCCGGGCGCCCCGAGCGCCTGCCACCCATAGCGAACCTCAGAGCCGGCGCAGGGCCACGCTTTCGATGCGGTGGCTGGCGCCCTTGGCGAGGATCAGGCTCGCCCGCTGGCGGGTCGGCAGGATGTTGTCGCGCAGGTTCGGGAGGTTGATCGTGGTCCAGAGCGTGTCGGCGATCGCGATGGCCTCGGCCTCCGTCACCTCCGCGTATTTGCGGAAATAGGAGAGCGGATCGCGGAAGGCGGTCTGGCGCAGGCGCAGGAAGCGGTTGACGTACCAGCGGTGCAGGTCGTCCTCGTGCCCGTCGAGGTAGATCGAGAAGTCGAAGAAGTCGGACACGAACGGAATCGCGGTGCCGTCGCGCGGCAGGCGCGCAGGCTGCAGCACGTTGAGGCCCTCGACGATGAGGATGTCGGGCGATTCGATGACCCGCTCCTCGCCCGGCATGACGTCGTAGACGAGGTGCGAGTAGAGGGGGGCGGCGACCCGCTTCTTGCCGGCCTTGATGTCCGTGAGGAAGCGCAGGAGGGCCGCGGTGTCGTAGCTCTCCGGAAAGCCCTTGCGCTCCATCGCGTCCATGCGGCGCAATTCGGCGTTCGGCAGGAGGAAGCCGTCCGTGGTGACGAGGTCGACCTTCGGGGTGTTCGGCCAGCGCGCCAGCAGGGCCGCCAGGACGCGGGCGGAGGTGGACTTGCCCACCGCCACGGAGCCCGCCAGGCCGATGATGTAGGGCACCTTGGTCTCGTGCTCGGCGAGCAGGAAGCGCTGGGTCGCCTTGAACAGCCCCTGCGTCGCCGCGACGTAGAGCGAGAGCAGGCGCGACAGCGGCAGGTAGATCGCCTCGACCTCCTCCACGGAGATCGGATCGTTGAGCGATTGCAGGCGCGCCACCTCTTCGGCCGCCAGGGTCAGCGGCGTGTCGGCGCGCAGCTGGGCCCATTCCTCGCGGGTGAACAGGCGGTAGGGGGAGAGCCGCTCGGAGCCTTCCCCGGTGACCGGATCCTGCCCCTGCGCGGGCATGCGCGGCGCGGCGAGCGGAACGGGCGTCTCGGCGTTCACGCCGGCCCCCGCGCGGCCTTCTCGGCGATCCCGCTCTGGGCGGTACGGCGCTCCAGCTCGGCCAGCACTTCGTCGAGGGCGATGCCGCCGCCGCGCAGCACCACGAGCAGGTGATAGAGCACGTCCGCCGCCTCGCTCACCAGCCCGGCGCGGTCACCCTGCACGGCGGCGATGGCGGCCTCCACGGCCTCCTCGCCGAGCTTCTTGGCCGCCCGCCCCTGGCCGCCGGCGAGAAGCTTGGCCGTGTAGGAGGTCTCGGGCGACGCCGCGGCGCGGTCGGCCACGAGGGCTTCGAGGTCGTTGAGCGTGAACTGGGTCATACAATCCTGGGTCCCGGCGAACCGGGCCTATCGTGCCGTCGGCGCGAGCGTGCGGCACGATGGATCATGACGCAAGGGCCGGCCGCCGGCGTGCTTACAGATCGAGGCGCATGGAAAGTCCGGCCGCCGCCATGTGGGCCTTGGCCTCGGACACGGTGTGCTGACCGAAGTGGAAGATCGAGGCCGCCAGCACGGCGCTGGCGCCGCCGTCGCGCACGCCCGCCACCAGATCGTCGAGGCCGCCGACGCCCCCCGAGGCGATGACCGGCACCGTGACGGCGTCCGCGATCGCCCGCGTCAGGCCGATGTCGTAGCCCGAGCGCATGCCGTCCCGGTCCATGGAGGTCACCAGCAATTCACCGGCCCCGCGCGCGGTGACGGTGCGGGCGAAGTCGATGGCGTCGAGGCCCGTCGCCTTGCGTCCGCCATGGGTGAAGATCTGCCAGGCCGCGGGCTCGCCGGGTCCGGAGGTGCGCTTGGCGTCGATGGCGACGACGATGCACTGGCTGCCGAACTTCTCGGCCCCGCGCGCCACGAAGTCGGGATCGTTCACCGCCGCCGTGTTGATCGAGACCTTGTCGGCCCCGGCGAGCAGCAGGGTGCGGATATCCGCCACCGTGCGGATGCCGCCGCCCACGGTCAGCGGCATGAAGCAGGCTTCCGCCGTGCGGCTGACCACGTCGAGGAGCGTGCCCCGGTCCTCGTGGCTCGCGGTGATGTCGAGGAAGCAGAGTTCGTCGGCCCCGGCGGCGTCATAGGCCTTGGCCGCTTCCACCGGATCGCCGGCATCGCGCAGTTCGAGGAACTGCACGCCCTTCACGACGCGGCCGTCCTTCACGTCGAGGCAGGGGATGATGCGGGTCTTCAGCATAAGCGGGCCTCGAACGCGTCAGGCCGCCGGGGCGGCATCGGCCGAACCGGTGGCGCGCTTGATGGCGGCCAGCGCCTCGCGCGGGTCGATGCGGCCGTCGTAGAGGGCGCGGCCCGTGATGGCGCCGGCCAGGAGCGCGCAGTCGGGCTCCAGGATGCGGTGGACGTCGTCGATGGAGGCGAGGCCGCCCGACGCGATCACGGGAATCGTCACCGCGCGGGCGAGCCCGAGAGTCATCTCGATGTTCAGGCCCTTCAGGATGCCGTCGCGGGCGATGTCCGTGTAGATGATGGCGGCGACCCCGGCATCCTCGAAGCGGCGGCCGAGTTCCTCCGCCGTCATGCTGGAGGTGGTGGCCCATCCCTCCACCGCGACGCGGCCGTCCTTGGCGTCGATGCCGACCGCGATCTTGCCGGGGTAGAGCCGGGCGGCCTCGCGCACGAAGGCCGGGTCCCGCACGGCGGCGGTGCCGATGATGACGCGGCTGACGCCCTTGGCGATCCAAGCCTCGAGGGTGCGCATCTCGCGGATGCCGCCGCCGAGCTGCACCGGCAGCTTGGTCCGGGCCAAGATCGCGTCGACGGCGCCGGCATTCATCGGCGCGCCCGCGAAGGCGCCGTCGAGGTCGACCACGTGCAGCCAGGAGAAGCCCTGCTCCTCGAAGACAGCGGCCTGGGCGGCCGGGTCGTCGCTGAACACGATGGCCTGCGCCATGTCGCCCTGCACGAGGCGGACGCAGCGCCCTTCCTTGAGATCGATGGCCGGAAACAGGATCACGCGTCGGTTCGCTTTCGGGTGTGCGGGCGGGTTGCGGGTCGGGATCGGCGTGGTTCTAGGGACGCCAGCGCAGGAAGTTGGCGAGGAGCGCGAGGCCGAGGCGCTGGCTCTTCTCCGGGTGGAACTGGGTGCCGGCGACGTTGTCGCGCGCCACCATCGCGGTGACGGCGCCGCCGTAATCGCTGTGCGCCACGCGGTCGTCGGGCCGCTCCGGGCTCAGGGCGAAGCTGTGCACGAAGTAGGCATGCAGGCCGTCCGCCCCGGTCGGGATGTCGGCCAGCAGGGCGTGGTCGCGGTCCACCTCCAGGGTGTTCCAGCCCATGTGGGGCACCTTGAGGGCCGGGTCGTCGGGCCGGATCGGGCCGACATCGCCGGGAATCCAGCCGAGCCCCGGGGTGGTGTCGTATTCGAGGCCGCGGGTCGCCAGGAGCTGCATGCCGACGCAGATGCCGAGGAAGGGACGGGCCCGCGCCTGCGCCGCATGGGTCATCGCCTCCACCATGCCGGGCACCGCGTCGAGGCCGCGGCGGCAATCGGCGTAGGCGCCGACGCCCGGCAGGACCACACGGTCCGCGTTCGCCACGGTCTCGGCCGCGTCGGTGAGGACGATCCGGGTCCCGTCGAGGCCGGCTTCCCGCGCCGCGCGCTCGAACGCCTTGGCGGCCGAGTGCAGGTTGCCCGATCCGTAATCGATGATCGCGACGGTCTCGGCGCTCACCGGCGGCCCTCGCTGAAGGGGAACATGCCGATGGCGAGATCGCTCGGCGGCACGGCGAGGCCGACATGGCCGCCTGAGGCCGGCCGGGGGAGCGGAGTCCCGCCGAGCCAGCGAAGCGCCGCCTTCATCTCGGCCTCCTCGGGGCTCGCCGCCATCACGGCGTCGCGCACGGGCCGACCCGCGCGGGCATAGGTCCAGCGCCGCAGGGACGAGGCCTCCAGGCCGATCAGCACCATGGCCAGGAGGCCGATCACGAAACCCGCCACCGGTGTCAGCCCGAGGAAGCGACCGGCGAGCGCCAGGCCGACGAGCAGGGCGAGGACGCCGAGACCGGCGAGCCAGAGACGGTGGAAGAAGAACCACAGGGGGCCGTAGGCGAACGCGGCCCAGGAGAACCCGTCCGGCACGAGGTAGGCGCGCTCGAGGCCGTGCGCCTCGCCGGCCAGGGCGTCCCGCTCCGGGTGCAGCGTGTAGGTCCGCATCACGTCTTGCCTCCTCTGCTCCGATCCGTCACGCGGATCAGAGTGAACCCTTCGTCGAGGGAACGCGCCCGCCCTCGCGCGGATCGATGGCGACGGCCTGCCGCAAGGCACGGGCCAACCCCTTGAAGCAGCTCTCCGCGATGTGATGCGCGTTGTCGCCGTACAGGGTCTCGACATGCAGCGTCAGGCCGGCATTCATCGCGAAGGCCTGGAACCACTCACGCACCAGTTCGGTGTCGAACTGGCCGATCTTCTCCACCCGGAACTGCGTGCGAAAGACCAGGAAGGGCCGGCCCGAAATGTCGATGGCAACCCGGGTCAGGGTCTCGTCCATGGGCAGATGGATGTCGGCGTAGCGGGTGATGCCGCGCTTGTCCGCCAGGGCCTGCGCGAAGGCCTGGCCCAGGGTGATACCCGTATCCTCGACGGTGTGGTGGTGATCCACGTGGAGGTCGCCGTTGACCTGCACGTCGAGGTCGAACAGGCCGTGCCGGGCGAACAATTCCAGCATGTGGTCGAAGAAGCCGACGCCGGTGGAAATCCTGGCCTGCCCGGTCCCGTCGAGGGAGAAGGCCACGCGCACGTCGGTCTCCGCGGTCTTGCGGCTGATGCTGGCGGCGCGCTGGGCCTCTGGGGTCACGGTTCGGTTCCGGTTCTGGGACGAACCCGCCTTCTAGTGCGAAGTCGGGGTCCCGTGAAGGGCGGTGGGGGCCAAATCCACCGCCGGCCGGTCAGGCCCCGATCACCCGCCCGGCGACGGCCTCGAGCTTGGCGAGCAGGGTGGCGTCGCGCTGGGCGGGCGCCGTCATGATGGCGCCGTCGAGGGCGCGCTCGCTGCCCACCGGGCAGACCTCGCGCTCGGCGGGAAAGTCGCGGGCGAGGCGGGCGACGAGGCGCGCCGCCTTGTCGGCATTGGCCCGGGCCACCGCCACCACGGCGGCGACATCCACGGCGTCATGGGTCGGGTGCCAGCAGTCGAAGTCGGTGACCATCGCGATGGTCGCGTAGGTGATCTCTGCCTCGCGGGCGAGCTTGGCCTCCGGCATGTTGGTCATGCCGATGACGTCGTAGCCCAACGCCTTGTAGGTGGTGGATTCGGCGTAGGTGGAGAATTGCGGCCCCTCCATGCAGACATAGGTGCCGCCGCGCTGGACCGCGATGTCCTCGGCTTGTGCCGCCGCCGCGATCCGGGCCTGCAGGGCGGGACCGACCGGGTGGGCCAGGGAGACGTGGGCGACGCAGCCGTTGCCGAAGAACGACGAGGCCCGTCCCACCGTCCGGTCCACGAACTGGTCGACGAGGACGAACAGGCCGGGATGCAGCTCGGCCTTGAACGAGCCGCAGGCCGAGAGGGAGACGAGGTCGGTGACACCCGCCCGCTTCAGGATGTCGATATTGGCGCGGTAGTTGATGCCTGTGGGCGAGAAGCGGTGGCCGCGCCCGTGGCGGGCCAGGAACACCACCCGGGTCTCACCGATGCGGCCGATGCGCAGGGCGTCGGAGGGCTCGCCCCAGGGGGACTCGATCCGCTCCTCGCGGACATCCTCGAGACCGGGGAGGTCGTAGACCCCCGAACCGCCCATCACGCCGAGCACCGCTGCCGTCATCCTGGTCTCCATAAAGATCGCGCCGGTCGCCCCTCCTTGGGGCGCCGGCGCGGGACATGTCAACGAAGGGGGAATCGAGAGCGAGCGGCCCCGTGGGGACCGCCCGCCCTCGGATCCGCAGGTCTCGGATCAGTAGGTCTTGTGCAGTTCGGGCTGGAGGCCGTGGACCTCGCCGCCGACCTTCGCCCAGATCTTCTTCTTCACGTAGTAGAGCAGACCCGAGAGGACGAGCAGGAACAGGATCACCCGCAGGCCGAGGGCCTTGCGCGCCATCATGTGGGGCTCGGCGGCCCAGGCCATGAACGCCGCGACGTCGTGGGAGTACTGCTCCGTCGTCTCGGGCACGACCGGCTCGCCCTTGTCGTTCTTGGCGTAGGTCACCTGCCCGTCGCTGATGGGTTTGGGCATCGCGATCAGGTGACCGGCATAGTACTTGTTGTAGTAGGTGCCGGTGGGGATCTCCTTGCCGGCCGGCGGGTCTTCGTACCCGTTCAGGAGCGCGTGGATGTAGTCCACGCCCTGCTCGGAATAGCCGACGAACGGCATCGCATCGATTACGAACAGCGGGAAGCCGCGCTCGTAGGTCCGCGCCTTGGCCAGCACCGAGAAGTCCGGCGGCGCCTTGCCGCCATTGGCGGCGGCGGCCGCCTTCTCGTTCGGGAAGGGCGACGGGAAGGCGTCGGCGGCGCGGGCGGGACGGTCGACGTCCTCACCGGCATCGTTCTGCTCCTTCACCTTGTACTGGGCGGCGAGCTCCTTGACCTGACCGGCGCTGAAGCCGGGGCCTCCCGCCTCGGCCAGGTTGCGGAAGCGCACGAGGCTCATGCTGTGGCAGCTCGAGCAGACCTCCTTGTAGACCTGGAAGCCGCGCTGGAGCTGGGCCTGGTCGAAGCGGCCGAAGATGCCGGCGAAGCTCCACTTCTCGCGGGGGGGATGGGGGGCGCCATGCTCGTCCTCTGCGTGGGCAGCAGAGACGCTCATGACAGCCGCGAGCAGGGACGCGGGGAGGAGACGGGTCGTTTTCATGGTTCTCAAAAGTCCCCTGCCCTCAACCCTTGGACGACGGTGCGGCGGCGGCACCGATCGGCATGCCGGACCCGCTCACCTGCTTGCCCGGTCCCGTCACCGTCTCGAGGATCGATCCCGGAAGGGCCTTGGGCGTCTCGAACAGGCCGACGAGCGGCATCACGAGCAGGAAGTGCAGGAAGTAGTAGGCCGTGCAGATGCGAGCCGCGATGACGTAACCACCCTCCGGCGGCTTGGCGCCGAGCCAGCCGAGCAGCACGCAGACCACCAGGAACAGCCAGAAGAACTGACGGTAGATCGGGCGGTAGTTGCAGGAGCGCACGCGGGAGGTGTCGAGCCAGGGGGCCAGCGCCAGGATGAGCACGGCGCTGAACATCAGGATGACGCCGCCGAGCTTGTCCGGCACCGCGCGCAGGATCGCGTAGAAGGGCAGGAAGTACCATTCCGGCACGATGTGCGCGGGCGTCACGGCCGGGTTGGCCGGCACGTAGTTGTCGGCGTGGCCGAGGTAGTTCGGCTGGTAGAAGATCCAGTAGGCGAAGAAGGCGAAGAACACGACCGAGGCGAACACGTCCTTGACGGTCGCGTAGGGCGTGAAGGCCACCGCGTCCTTGCCGGACTTGATCGGGATGCCGGCCGGGTTGTTCTGGCCCGTCACGTGCAGCGCCCAGACGTGCAGGACGACGACGCCCGTAATCATGAACGGCAGCAGGTAATGCAGCGAGAAGAAGCGGTTCAGGGTCGGGCTGCCGACCGAGTAGCCGCCCCAGAGCAGGCTCTGGATGGTCTCACCCACCACCGGGATCGCGCCCAGGATGCTGGTGATGACGGTGGCGCCCCAGAAGCTCATCTGGCCCCACGGCAGGGTGTAGCCCAGGAAGGCGGTGGCCATCATCAGGAGGTAGATGATCACGCCGAGGATGTAGAGCACCTCGCGCGGGGCCTTGTACGACCCGTAGTACAGCGCCCGGAAGATGTGCACGTAGACCGCCACGAAGAACATCGAGGCGCCGTTGGCGTGCATGTAGCGCAGGAGCCAGCCGTAATTCACGTCGCGCATGATGTGCTCGACGGAGTTGAAGGCGTTGGCGGCGGAGGGGTCGTAATGCATCGCCAGCCAGATGCCGGTGACGATCTGCGAGACCAGCATGGCGATCAGGATCGCGCCGAAGGTCCAGAAGTAGTTCAGGTTCCGCGGCACCGGAAAGGACACGAAGGACGAATGCACCAGCCCGATCAGGGGCAGGCGCGATTCGAACCACTTCGCCAGGGCACTCTTGGGAACGTAGGTATTGCCGTGTGCGCTCATGGGGCGACCCGCTCCAATTCCTGTTTCACTGTGTCAGGCGACCGCCTTGCCACCCTCTTCGCCGATCCGGATCTTCGAATCCGACTCGAACACGTAGGGTGGGATGGGCAGGTTCGACGGGGCGGGACCCCGGCGGACGCGGCCGGACGTATCGTAGAGCGAGCCGTGGCAGGGGCAGGACCAGCCCTCGTACTGCCCCTGATGCCCGATCGGCACGCAACCGAGATGGGTGCAATTGCCGTAGACGACGAGCCACTTGGCGTGGCCCTGCTTGACGCGGGCCGAGTCGGCCTGCGGATCGATGAGGTCGGCCAACTTGACCTCGGAGGCCTCCTTGACCTCCTTCTCCGTCCGGTTCCGGACGAAGATGAGCTTGCCGCGCCAGAACACGTTGACGATCTGGCCTTCCTGGATCGGCGTCAGGTCGACTTCGAGGGGCGCACCGGCCGCGATGGTCTCCGCATCCGGCGCCATCGAGGCGACGAAGGGCCAGGCGAGCGCGCCCGCACCGACCGCGAGCCCGGCACCGGTCGCGAGGAACATGAAGTCGCGCCGCGTACCGTCCGGCGCGCCGTGGGGGCTCTCGGGGTGGCCTGCCGTATTCGCCAAGTGTCAAGCTCCAAGCATGAATGCGCCGGGTGACCGTTGTCCCAACTTGCGGCGATGGCCGGCAGGGACCTTAGAGGCTTTCAAAGGAATGTCAGCCCGGCGGGACGGAAGCACCATCCCACAGGATTGTGCAATGCGACCCCGCGTCACCGGAAGTCAAGGCGCGAAGCCCTTCGGATCATGCGCTTAACCGTCGTGCCGCGGACCCGTTGCGGCGAGGCCGCGGCGGCATTCTAAGAGGCATGCACCAGCGCGCCAGACTCGAACGCTTCCAGGTCGAGCCATGCGCCGTGCGTCGGGTCTTGGTCCGGGTCCGGGGGTGAGGCCGGGTCGAATCGAACCCGTCGCGCCCTCGAAGCGGTGCAACCGGCCGCACCATCGGATCGCGCCGCGCCCGGTTCGATGCTATCCGTCGGGGTGCGCGACGGGCGCGTGTCCCGGCGGGAACTTCCGCTTGCCACGGGGTGCCATTCCGGGTTGAGACGCGGATGCACCGCATCGGCGCTATGCCGCGTGTGCGAAGGCGGGGCGATCGGCTACCTCGGACGGACCCGCTCGGCCGCCGGATCGGGCGTCGGCCTCGAAGGATTCGATGGACATCAACGACCCGCAATTCCTCGTCGCGGTCCTTCAGATCGTGTGGATCGACCTGCTTCTCTCGGGCGACAACGCGATCGTCATCGCCATGGCGTGCCGGGGCCTGCCCGAGAACCGTCGGCGCACGGGTATCCTCCTCGGCGCCGCCACCGCCGTGGCGTTGCGCATCCTGTTCGCGCTGATCGTCTCGACGCTCCTCGAGATTCCCCTCCTGCGCATCGTCGGCGGCCTCCTGCTCGTGACGATCGCGGTGAAGCTCGCGGTGGGCGAAGCCGAGCCCGACCCCACGGTGGCCGCGAGCGGGACGCTCTGGCGCGCCGTCCGCACCATCGCGATCGCCGACGCGGTGATGAGTCTCGACAACGTGGTGGCGGTGGCGGCGGCCGCGAAGGGGCACACGGCGCTCTTCGCCTTCGGACTCGTGCTCTCGATTCCCCTCATCATCATGGGCGCCTCGCTGATCACCGCGCTGCTGATCCGGTTTCCCGTCGTCGTCTGGGCCGGTGCGGCGCTGCTGGGCTGGATCGCCGGGGAGATGATCGCCACCGATCCGCTGATCGCCGGACGGCTTCCGCTTGCGCCCCACCTTCCCGCGATCACGGGAGGCGCGGTCGCGCTCCTCGTCGTCGGCCTCGCATTCCTGCTCACGCAGCGCCGGACCGCGATGCGGGAGGAGCCGCGTGGCTAGCCTGCCCGCCTGGGGGCCGGCCTGGCGCGATCCGGGCGCGGAGGGCGTCACACCCGGCGCGATCCCGACCCCCGCCGAGCTCGTCGATCCGATCGCGGCGCTGAAGGAGGGTGCGGGGGGTGTCGACCTCGCGCTCGTCTCCGTGGCGCTGGCCCTGGTCGGCCTGGTGCTCATCGGCATCCGCATCGGGCGGCGGCGCCGGCAGAATGCGATCGCGCGGCGCAGCGCCCACGAGGCCCAGACGCTCCTGCGCGACCTGTTCGAGGCCTCGGCGGACCGTCAATTCATCTTTCACGTCAAGCCGCCGGCGGATTTCCGCCTCGCGAACTGGAATCCGGCCGCCGCCGCCGCCTCGGGCAAGGGCGACGAGGCCCTGGGTCGGCCGGTCGACGCCGTCCTCCCCCCCATCCAGGCCGCGCGGATGCGCACCGCCCTGGCGCGCACCCTTGTCAGCGGCAAGACCGTGCGCCTGGAAGACCATGCCGAAGGGTCTTTCTTCGAGGCCGTGCATGTTCCGCTGCGCGATCCCGTCACCCGGGCGATCGATCGCGTCTATGTGGGCATCCACGACATCAGTCACCTCAAGCTCGCCGAGGCCGAGGCGCGCGAGGCCAACCGGCTCCTGGTCCTGGCCGAGCAGGTCGCCCATGTGGGGCACTGGGATCTCCAGCTGCAGGCGCGCCGCCTCACCTGGTCCGACGAGGTGTACCGCATCCACGGCCTCGACCCCGCGACCTTCACGCCGACGATCCGCAACAGCCTCGCCGCCTACCATCCGGACGATCGCGCCTCCGCCCGGGCGATCGTCACGCGCGCCATCCGGCGCCGGGAGGGCTTCGACATCGCGCTGCGGCTGGTGCGTCCCTCGGGGGAGGTCCGTGACGTCCTGGTGCGCGGCCTCTGCCAGTTCGAGCACGGCAGCGCGGGACGGCTCGGATCGCCGCGCTCGATCTTCGGCGTCGTCGCCGACGTCACGGAGGTGAAGCAGGCCGAGCGCGCGCTCGCGGACAAGTCGGCGCTGCTGGAGGCGACCCTCGAGAGCATGGATCAGGGCCTCCTGCTCATCGGCGCGGACGGCTCGGTCCCGGTCATCAACCGGCGCGCCGTCGAGATCCTGTCTCTACCCGCCGCCCTGATGGCGCGGCAGCCCGATTACCGCGCCATCCGGCTCCACCTGCGCGAGAGCGGCGCCTGGGGCACGTCGATCCAGGATCCCCGCCACTGGCTCCTCGACGAGAACCGCCGCACCACCGACCTGCGCTCGGAGCGGCGGCGCCAGGACGGCAGCGTGATCGAGGTCCGCTCCCTGCCGATGCACACAGGTCAGGGACACGTGCAGACCCTGACGGACATCACGCACCGGCGGCGGTCCGAGGAGCGCCTGCGCGAGAGCGAGGCCCGCTTCCGGCTCCTGGCGGACTACACCTCGGATCTCATCGTCCTCGACGATGCGGCCGGCCGTCATCGCTACATCTCGCCCGCCGTGACGAGCATGCTCGGCTACTCCGCCGAGGAAGCCGACGCGATCGGTCTGCGCACGCTGGTCCACGGCGAGGACGGCGCCAACCTCGACGCCACCCTCCGGGCCCTCGGGGCCGAGCAACCGACCGGATCTGCGATCTACCGGATGCGTCGGAAGGCCGGAAGCTGGATCTGGGTCGAGGCGGCGTTCCGGCGGATCGAGGACACCAACGGCATCCAGATCATCCAGGCCATCCGCGACGTCTCGGATCGCCAGACCCAGGAGGCCGACCTCAAGAGCGCCCGGGCCGCCGCCGAGGCCGGCGCGCGGGCCAAGGCCGAGTTCCTGGCCAACATGAGCCACGAACTCCGAACCCCGCTGGCCGGCATCCTCGGCGTGCACGATCTCCTGCGGGAGGACGCGACGCTGACCCGCGACCAGGCGCGCCTCGTGGGTCTCGCCCGCGAATCGGGTCGCTCGCTCCTCACCATCGTCAACGACATCCTCGACTTCTCGAAGATCGAGGCCGGTCACCTGACGATCGAGGCCCTCCCCTTCAGCCTGCTGGCCCTGATCGAGGGCTGCCGCGAACTCAGTGCCGAGACGCTTCAGGATCGCCCGGTCGCCTTCAGCATCGCGATCGCACCGGACGTTCCCGACTGGGTCCTGGGAGATCCAACGCGCCTGCGTCAGGTCATCCTGAACCTCATCACGAACGCGATCAAATTCACGCCGCAGGGGACGGTGACCCTGCGGGCCTCCTGGCTCCGCGATCCCGCCGAGAACCGCCGCAGCCGCGCGCGCCTCCGGATCGAGCTCGTCGATACGGGCATCGGCATCCTGCCCGAGACCCTGCCGCACCTTTTCGAGCGCTTCGCCCAGGCGGACGGCTCGACCTCGCGCAAGTACGGCGGGACCGGGCTCGGCCTCACCATCTGCCGGCGCCTGGTGCAGCTCATGGGCGGCGAGATCGGGGTCGAGAGCCGGTTCGGCGCCGGGTCGACCTTCTGGTTCGAGGTACCGCTGCGGCTGGCCGAGGCGGAGAGCGCGGCGGAGGATCGGTCGTCGTCGCTGCTCCAGGCCACCGCCGGGGCGGCCTGGCGGGTCCTGCTGGCCGAGGACAACGCCATCAATCAGGAGATCATCGGCACGGTGCTGCGCCAGAAGGGGCATGCGGTCACGGTGGTGGAGGACGGCGAGCGCGCCGTGGCGGCCGCCCTCGACCAGGGTCCCCTCGACCTCGTGCTGATGGACGTCCAGATGCCGGGCCAGGACGGACTCGCGGCGACCCGGGCCATCCGCGCCCGCGAGCGGGCGGAGGGGCGGGGCCGGCTCCCGATCATCGCCCTGACCGCCAACGCGATGAGCGAGGAGATCGAGCGCTGCCACGCCGCCGGCATGGACGCGCACGTCGCCAAGCCCGTCGACTGGTCCGTGCTCTTCAAGACGATGGAGCGCCTCGCCCGGGAGCCCGGCTCGGACGACGCCCGCGGGGCGGCGGCCGCGACGCGGTAAAGACGCGAGATCGAAGCGCCCTGAACGAGGACCGTACCCCCGACAGCGGAACGCCCCGCCCCGGGTGGGGCGAGGCGCTCGGCGTCTCGGCGTTGAAACGGCGGAAGGCTCAGTAGGCCGCCGGGTCCGGGCTGTCGCTCGGCGCGGCGAACTGCTTGGCCATCGCTTCGCTCATGGGCAGGTTCAGGTTGATGCCGCGCGGCGGGATCGGCTTCGTGAACCACTTGTCGTACAGGGCCTTGCCCTCCGGGCTCTTGTAGAGCTTCGCGGTGGCCTCATCGACGACGGCCTTGAACGGGGCGTCGTCCTTGCGCAGCATGATGCCGTAGGGCTCAGGCTTCGACAGGGCCTCGCTGGAGATCGCGTAGGCACCCGGCTCCTTCGAGCTGGCGGCGAGCGACGCCAGCAGCACGTCGTCCATGACGAAGGCCGCGGCGCGACCGGTCTCGACCATCAGGAAGGCCTCCGCGTGGTCCTTGGCCGGCAGGATCGTCAGGCCGAGGTTGCGCGCGGTGTTCGCCTCGTTGATCTGGCGGATGTTGGTGGTGCCGGAGGTCGAGACGACGGTCTTGCCCTTCAGGTCCTCGATCTTGTCGAGCTTGGCCGACTTCTTGGCGACGTAGCGCGTCGCGGTCAGGAAGTGGGTGTTGGTGAAGGTCGCCTGCTTCTGGCGATCGGGGTTGTTCGTGGTGGAACCGCACTCGAGGTCGATCGTGCCGTTGGCGATCAGCGGGATGCGGGTGGCCGAGGTGACCGGGTTCAGCTTCACCTCGAGGTTCGGAAGCTTGAGGTTGGTCTTCACGGCCTCGGCGATCTTCTGGCAGATCTCGAAGGCGTAGCCGACGGGCTTCTGGTCGCCGTCGAGATACGAGAACGGAACGGAGGCGTCCCGGTAGCCGATGGTGATCGCGTTGGTTTCCTTGATCTTCTTCAGGGTCCCCGTGAGGTCTTGCGCCTGGGCGCTCCCGCCCGCGGACACGGCCACGGCAAGGCTGAGTGCCAGTGCGGAGAGGGTGGATCTCTGATGACTCGAACGCATCTGCAAGGATGACTCCTGAAGGCCGACCGCCCCATCGGCGGTCGTTGGGACTTGACCGAAGGCAACGTAGCAGCGGTGTATACCACCGCAATCGTTGTTTTCGCACTTTCCAGGGTGGAAGTGCCCTCGCCCCAGGCAAGGGGTATGCCGCGCGACTCACGCGTCCGTCGGCGCGCACGAAACGATTTGCGCGCGCAGAGGGCATCCCGTAGGCCGGGCCGCCTGACGATCTCCTCCCCCGCGATGCGTCGAGCCGAAACGCAAAAAGGCCCGACTTTTCAGCCGGGCCAGTCCGCATGTCTCGAAGATACTGGGCATTGTCCGATCCGGGCTCGCACTGGAACCCGGATCGGACGTGGTGTTGGCGCTTAGAAGTCGCGCTGGACGCGGGCGCGGACCTGGAAGGTGTCGGCCGAGGTGACGGTGCGAACGTTGGCACCGGCGTTGATCTGAGCAGCCGTCACACCAGCGTTGCTGTACTGGTCGATCACGCGGCCGTTCGTAACGCCGACCTTGGTGTAGAAGCCCTCGAGACCGATATCGAGATCCTTCACCGGCGACCAGATCAGGCTCGCACCGGCGACGATCTGGTAGTTGTCGCGCAGGGTGGGGCTCAGCGCGAAGGCGCGGGTTCCGGGAGCACCGACGAAGTTGTTCGATGCACCAGTTCCAGCGAAGGCCGTACCGGCATAGACGGCGGCATTCGCCTCGCGAGCGCCACGAGCGAAGCTCATCTCGCCGTAGCTGCCGAACACGGCCGAACGCCACTCAGGCGACCAGTAGTGCAGGAACGAACCAACCACCGTGAAGCTGGTGGACGCCTCGATCTTGCCGGTGATCGGGTTGAGCGTCGCGTCGGCCATGTAGGGGTCGAACGCGGCACCGTTGATGGTGCTGGCACGCGAGGTGTAGCTGCCGTTGTACGAGGAGTAGCCGGTGTAGAGGGTCGCGCCCTCGCCGTAAGCGCCCTGCAGGTACAGGGTGTCGCCCGGGGCGATGAACGGCATGTTGATCTTCACGCCAGCCTGGACGGCGTAGCCGTACTCGGTCGAGGCGCGCGCGCCGGGGCCGACGAAGTTGGGGGCGAACAGGCCGTTGGCGACGCCAGCGAGGGCTGCCGGGTTGAACGCGTTGCTGGTGTTCAGGTCCTTGACGGCAGCGGAGAGCTGAGCAGAGCCCCAGGCCGCATCGTAGCGGAGCACGCCGACGAAGTCGGGCATCCGGTTACGCTGGGAAACGTCGACGGCCGAGAAGGTCGGGACGCCGAGGGCGTTCGTCGAGATGACCACGCGCGAGAGGGCGCCGACCGTCTGCGATTCCTGCGAGTAGATCGTGTTGCGGCGGAACGTCGGATCTTCCAGCGAGACCGTTGCGGAGAAGCCGTCGCTGCCGAGCTTGGTCGTGTAGGCGAGCAGGTTGGTGGACTGGACGTCGGAGTTGGCGGTGGCGCCGGCGAACTCGAAGTCGTGGGCGTAGAAGTCGAAGAACGAGGAGGCGCGACCGGCGGTGAGGCCGGCGAACTGGATGAACGCCTTGTCGGTGTTCACGAACTGCTGGACGCGGCCGGCCTGATCCTGACCGGTGGCGGCGAAGGCGTTGCCGATACGCTCCTGCGTGCCGGAGCGGAGGCCACCCGTCGCAGCGGTGCGCGAGGAGAACTGGAGACGCACGAAGGCGCGCAGGGTGCCGTAGCCGGTCTGGGTGCGGGCGTCGACGTTGATGCGGGCGAGGCCGATGTAGCCGGTGGTGTCACCCTGCGAGCCGAGGCTGGTGCGGGCTGCGGTCGGCTGGTAGCCGATGTCGAGGCGGGCGCGGCCCGAGAGACGAATGCAGGTATCCGTGCCGGGGATGTAGAAGAAGCCGGCGCCGTAGGCGGAGCAGACGCGGACGTATTCGATCGGGGCGGCCTTCTTGACCGGGAGGTCGGCTGCCTGTGCTCCGGCGACCGCGGCAAACCCTGCTGCGGAGGCGAGAAGCGAGCTCTTCAAGAGCTTCATTGATATCTCCAAAAGCTTCGAGACCCGAGGGAAGGCATACTGCGCCCGAGATCTTCGAAGACCTCGATGTCGCGTCACCCTTTGTTTTTGAATGACCGAGCGTTGACCGCTGGAAATTGCGTTGCTGCCCTGGCGTTGCCCCCAGTGCAAAATCACTCTGTGCGAGCGGGTTAACGGCGGCAACTCGGAATCGTGATCGAGACGGCGGTTCCCCGATGCTGTTGCCGTCGTGCAACGTTGAACAGGCGGCTAAGTGACTGTCAGGGAGGCACGTTTCGGCGCGCCGGGACGGCATTCGCCGCGTGGACGCGGCCGCCAAGTCATAGCGAATACGGAATAATCCACGATTCGCGGTACATTCCTGACCTGCACTCAGGGAATGCACCGCCTCGGATCGCCGCCGTCGGGCCCGCTTCCGGGTTTTCAGGCTCTGGTATGCCAATCTGTGGAGAACCGGCTTCTCCGAGGCGCGGCACGTGGTCGAATCACGGGGCCGACGGCGACTCGGGCGGACGTGGGAGGTCCTCGCGCGAGCCGGCGATGCCGGTCAGTCCTGGAGCCCGATCACCTGGAAGTTGGTGTGAAGCTCGTCGGACATCGGCACGTTGAGGCGCAGCCCGCTCGGCAGACGTTTCAGGAACCAGCGCTCGTAGATCCAGCGCAGTTCGCGCGACTCGGCCAGACGCTGGAAGGTGGCAGTGACGAGGCCGGCGAACTGCGGGTCGTCCTTGCGGAACATCAGACCGTAGGGCTCGAAGGAGAGCTTGTCCTGCAGGACGGTGTAGGCCGCGCCGTCCTGCCCGGCCCCGGCGATCAGGCCGTAGAGCAGCACGTCGTCGAGGCCGAGGGCATCGGCTTTCCCGTCCCGGACCAGGGCGAAGGATTGCGCGTGATCCTGGCCCGTGACGATCGTCGCGGGGATCTTGAGGCGGGCGAAGAGCGCGCGCAGCACGGCCTCGTTGGTGGTCCCGGCCGTGACCGCGACCGTGCGCCCGGCCAGGTCCCGGTAGGAGCCGATCGGCGCGCCGCGCTTCACGAGGAGCTTGGTCGCGCTGAAATAGGTCACGGGCGAGAAGGCCACCACGCGGCGCCGCTCGGCGTTGGCGGTGGTGGAGCCGCATTCGAGGTCGATGCGGCCGGAGGTGACCGCCTCAATCCGGTTCTCGGAGGTCACGGGCTCGTAGCGAACCTTCAGGTCGCTGCGGCCGAGTTCCTTGGCGAGGTCGTCGACGACCTCGAGGCAGAGGTCGAGGGCGTATCCGGCGGGCCGGCCGGCGCCGTCCGCGAAGGAGAACGGCAGGGAACTCTCGCGGTAGCCGAGCCGTACGGTGCCGGTCTCGGCGATACCCTTCAGGGTTCCGGTCAGGACCTCGACGGCGCGGGAGGGTGCGACCGAGGCGCAGAGGGCAAGGCCGGCGAGCAGCCCGGCCAACGGTGCGGCGAGAAGGGGATGGCGCGGCATGGTCACCACCGGCTCCCGGGCCGCTACTCGGCCGGTTCCGGCAAGGGACTGACGTCGCGGTCGAGCCGCTGGTCGGTCAGGGCGAGCTGCCCCTCCCACTTCGCCACCGCGACCGTGGCGACGCTGTTGCCCAGCACGTTGGTGGCGGAGCGGCCCATGTCGAGGAACTGGTCGATGCCGATGATGAGGAGGAGGCCGGCCTCCGGAATGTGAAAGGTCGTCAGGGTGGCGGAGATCACCACCAGGGAGGCGCGCGGCACGCCGGCCATGCCCTTCGAGGTCACCATCAGGAGGAGCAGCATCGTGAGTTGCTGACCGAGGGTGAGCGGAATGTTGTAGGCCTGGGCGATGAACATGACCGCGAAGGTGCAGTACATCATCGAGCCGTCGAGATTGAACGAGTAACCCATCGGCAGAACGAACGAGGTGATCTTGTTCGGCACGCCGAAGCGCTCGAGGTTGGTCAGGGTCTTGGGGTAGGCCGCCTCGCTGGAGGCGGTGGAGAAGGCGAGGAGGAAGGGCTCCTTGATCAGGTCGAGGAGGCGCTTCATCGCCGTGCCCACCAGGAGGAAGCCCGCGAAGGCGAGCAGGCACCAGAGCAGCGCCAGGCTGAAGTAGAATTCCAGCATGAACTTGCCGTAGGTGACGAGTACGCCGATGCCCTGCGTGGTGATGGTCGCGGCGATGGCCGCGAACACCGCGATGGGCGCGAAGCCCATGACGTAGCCGGTGATCTTCAGCATCACGTCGGCGAGGCCCTCGATGCCCTGCGCCAGCAGCTTGCCCTTCTCGCCGAGGGCTGCCAGCGCCACGCCGAAGAAGATCGAGAACACCACGATCTGCAGGATCTCGTTGTTGGCCATGGCCTCGACCGGGGATTTCGGCACGAGGTGCGTGACGAACTCCTTCAGGGAGAGCGACGCGGCCTTGAGGTTGGTGGTGGCGCCGGCATCGGGCAGCGGCAGGTTGAGGTTGTCGCCCGGCCGCAGGATGTTGACCATCACGAGCCCGAGGAGCAGCGAGCACAGGGAGGCGCCCACAAACCAGAGCATCGCCTTGCCGCCGACGCGGCCCACGGAGGCGGTGTCGCCCATGTGGGCGATGCCGACGACGAGGGTGGAGAAGACCAGCGGCGCGATGATCATCTTGATCAGGCGCAGGAAGACGTCGCTGATCAGCGCGATATATCCGGAGATTTCCTTGGAGGTCTGCGGGTCCGGCCACGTGATGTTGCACAGGTATCCGACCGCGATACCGAGCAGCATGCCGATGAAGATGTACGTGGTGAGCCTGGACTGCATCGCTTATCCCCCACCCGGCGCGCCCGAAAACGCTCCGTTCCGAGAAAACCAGGACCCTGGTTCGTCCGGAACGATCGTGCACGAGGCATGCCAGGCTCGGGGTCGCGATGACGGCCGAAAGGATTAATCTCTCGGCCGGAACGTGCCGCTCCGGGCGCTCGTCGGGGGGAGGCTAGCCCTTTTTCGGCCACAATCAAGCACGGCGTCCGCCGACGGGTTCCGGGGTCCGAGACCCGCTCCCGGGGGCCTCAGGCAGGACGCAGGCGGCTCGCCGCCTCGGCCGCACGCCGGATCAGGGCCGCGTCCGGCGCGCCGGGCGGGACGACCCAGCTTCCGCCGACGCAGAGCACCGGCTTCAGGGCGAGCCAGTCCGGCGCCGTCGCCTCGGAGATGCCGCCGGTCGGGCAGAAGCGGACCTGACCGAAGGGGCCCGCCAGGGCCTTCAGGGCCTTGATGCCGCCGGCGGCTTCCGCCGGGAAGAACTTGAAGCGATCGAGGCCGTGATCGAGGCCGCGCATGATGTCGGCGGCGTTGGCGACCCCCGGCAGGTAGGGTATGCCGCGCGCGATCGCCGCCTTGGTCAGCGGGTCGGTCAGGCCGGGGCTGACGATGAAGGTCGCCCCCGCCTCGATCGCGGCGTCGAGGTCCCGTTCGTTCAGGACCGTGCCGGCCCCCACCACGGCGCCCTCCACCCGCGCCATCGCGCGGATGACGTCGAGGGCTGCCGGCGTGCGCAGGGTGACCTCCAGCGCCGTCAACCCGCCCGCCACCAGGGCGGCGGCGATGGGCTCGGCCTGGGCGACGTCCTCCACCACGAGGACGGGAATGACGGGGACGGAGCGCATCAGCGCGTCGATGGAGGTCATGGGCAGTCTCCTTGATCGGGGGCGGGTGTCAGAGACCGGCGGCGGCCAGCATGGCTGAAGCGCCCTGCTCCGCCCCGTCGGCCCCATGCCGCATGAAGGCGAAGAGCTCGCGGCCGGTGCTGAAGGCCGGGGGCGGGGCGGTGGCCTCGTCGCGGCGCGCCCAATCGTCCGCGTCGACCAGGGCCTCCAGGGTCCCGTCCTCGGCGCTGAGGCGAACGACGTCGCCGTCGCGCAGCTTCGCCAGTGGCCCGCCACCGAGGGCTTCCGGGCTGAGGTGGATGGCGGCCGGGACCTTGCCGGAGGCGCCCGACATGCGCCCGTCCGTGACGAGGGCGACGCGGAAGCCGCGATCCTGCAGCACGCCGAGCTGGGGCGTCAGCTTGTGGAGTTCCGGCATCCCGTTGGCGCGCGGCCCCTGGAAGCGCACCACCACGACCACGTCGCGGTCCAACTCGCCCGCCTTGAAGGCCGCCATGACGTCGTCCTGGTCGTCGAAGACGCGGGCCGGCGCTTGAACCGTCCAGCGCGCGGGATCGACCGCGCTGGTCTTGAAGGTGGCGCGCCCGAGATTGCCCTTGACCAGGCGCATGCCGCCATCGGGCTGGAAGGCGTTGGCGGGGCCGCGCAGGATGCTCTCGTCGTGCGAACGCTCGGGGGCGTCCTCGAAGACGAGGCCGTCGTCGATCAGCTTCGGGTCGCGGGCGTGGTCGCGCAGGCGCGTGCCCGCCACGGTGAGGATGTCGTCGTGGAGCAGGCCGGCATCGATCAGGCTGGCGATGACGTAGGACATGCCGCCGGCCGCGTGGAAGTGGTTCACGTCGCCCGAGCCGTTCGGATAGACCTTCGCCACCTGGGGCACGACGGCCGAGAGCCGGTCGAAATCCGCCCAGTCGAGGACGATGCCGGCCGCCCGCGCGATGGCCGGCAGGTGGATGGCGTGGTTGGTGGAACCGCCGGTGGCCAGGAGCCCGACGACCGCGTTCACGATCGCCTTCTCGTCGACGCAGTGGCCCAGCGGCCGGTAGTCGTTGCCGTTGGCGCCGATCTCGGACAAGCGGTGCACCGCCGCGCGGGTCACGGCCTGGCGCAGCTTCGTGCCCGGATTGATGAAGGAGGCGCCGGGCATGTGCAGGCCCATCACGTCCATCATCATCTGGTTCGAATTGGCGGTGCCGTAGAAGGTGCAGGTGCCGGCCCCGTGATAGGAGGCGGATTCCGATTCCAGAAGCTCGTCGCGCCCGACCTTGCCCTCGGCGTAGAGCTGGCGGATGCGCTGCTTCTCCTTGTTGGCCAGCCCCGAGGGCATCGGACCCGCCGGGATCAGGATCATCGGCAGGTGCCCGAAGCGCAGCGCGCCGATGAGCAGGCCCGGCACGATCTTGTCGCAGATGCCGAGGAGCGCCGCACCGTCGAACATGCCGTGGCTGAGGGCGACCGCCGTGGAGAGCGCGATGGTGTCGCGCGAGAACAGCGACAATTCCATGCCGCGCTGGCCTTGCGTGACCCCGTCGCACATCGCCGGCACGCCGCCGGCCACCTGCGCGGTGGCGCCGACCTCGCGGGCGAACAGCTTCATCTGCTCGGGGTAGCGGCCGTAGGGCTGGTGCGCCGAGAGCATGTCGTTGTAGGCCGTGACGATGGCCATGTTCATGGCCCGGCCGGACTTGATCACGGCCTTGTCCTCGCCGGACGCCGCGAAGCCGTGCGCGAGGTTGCCGCAATTCAACATCGGGCGGTGGACGCCGGATTCCTTCTCGCGGGCGATCAGGTCGAGATAGGCCTTTCGCGTCTGCGCCGAGCGCTCGACGATGCGAGCCGTGACGGCGGCGATCTCGGGGTGAAGCGCGCTCATGGCCAATCTCTCCTCGCGTCGGCGCGGCGGCAGCCCGCCCCGATACGGGGCGAGCGCCGGCCGCGACCCTCATTCTAGCGCAGGCGCATGACGATCGCGCGCCCGACCGGTGATTTCGGCCGGACCCGCGCGCCGTCAATGGCCTGTGCCCGCAACCCTGGCCCGAACCATTGCAGATTGCGGGCCTGCAGATTGCGGGCCAGATCCGATCCCGCGCCGTGGCCTCAATGGCCGCCGGGTGCCAGGGCGATACCGGGCTTCTGGTGCGTGCCCAGGCGCTCGACCATCGTGGCGGTGGCGGCGTTCATGCCGGTGATCTCCACCGTTACGCCGTGGTGGCGGAACTTGAGCACCACCCGGTCGAGGGCGTTCACCGCCGTGAGGTCCCAGAAATGGGCCGCGTTCAGGTCGATCACGATGCCGGTCAGCCCGGCCTCGCGGAAATCGAAGGCGTCGTGGAAGGCTTGCCCCGTGGCGAAGAAGATCTGCCCCGTGATGCGGTAGGTCCGCACCGTGCCGCTCCGCTCCGAGGCGACGGCGAAGAAGCGCGTCACCTTGTGGGCGAAGAACAGGCCGCTCAGCACCACGCCGAACAGCACGCCCTTGGCCAGATCATGCGTGGCCACCACCACCGCCACCGTGCCGAGCATGACCACGCTCGAACTCTTCGGGTTCGTCAGCAGGGTACGCACCGAGTTCCACTGGAAGGTGTTGATCGAGACCATGATCATCACCGCCACCAGGGCCGCCATCGGGATCTGCGCCACGTAGGGCCCGAGCACGACGATGAGGAACAGCAGGAAGGCGCCCGCCCACAGGGTCGAGAGGCGTCCGCGCCCGCCGGAGGAGACGTTGATCACCGACTGGCCGATCATCGCGCAGCCGGCCATGCCGCCGAAGAGACCCGCGCCGATATTGGCGAGACCCTGGCCGGCGCATTCGCGGTTCTTGTTCGAGCCGGTATCGGTCATCTCGTCGAGGATCGCCGCCGTCATCAGGCTCTCCAGGAGGCCGACCATGGTGAGCGTCAGCGCGTAGGGCAGGATGATCCGCAGGGTCTCGAGGGTGAAGGGCACCTGCGGCAGGGCGAAGGCCGGCAGTTCGGTGGGCAGCGCGCCCATGTCGCCGACCGTATGGATCGGCAGGCCGAGCGCCATCGAGACACCCGTGAGGAGGACGATGGTTACGAGGGGCGACGGCACTGCCTTCGTCAGGTAGGGCAGCCCGTAGATCAGCGCGAGGCCGACCGCCGTCATCGCGTAGACGGTGCTCCCCTGCCCGATCAGTTCGGGCATCTGGGCGAGGAAGATGAGGATCGCGAGGGCGTTGACGAAGCCGGTCACCACCGAGCGCGAGACGAAGCGCATGAGGTTGCCGAGCCGCAGCGCCCCGGCGACGATCTGGAACACGCCCGTCAGGAGGGTCGCGGCGAAGAGGTGGCCGAGCCCGTGCTCCTTGACCAGGCTGACCATGACGAGGGCCATCGCCCCCGTGGCGGCGGAGATCATCGCCGGCCGCCCGCCCGCGAAGGCGGTGATCACCGCGATGCAGAACGAGGCGTAGAGGCCGACCTTCGGATCGACCCCCGCGATGAGGGAGAAGGCGATCGCCTCCGGGATCAGCGCCAGGGCGACCACAGTGCCGGCCAGAAGCTCGCGCGTGATGTCGGGAGCCCACTCGCTCCGCAGATTCGTGAACGTCATAGGATGTGTCGATCCAGTCGTCCCCGCGCGCCCGTGCGCCGGCGGGGACAGGAATGGGAAGCGGCGGCCGTCGCGTCGACGGCACCAAAGCGGAACGGGGAACGCCTGCGGAGAGCGGTGGCTACGGCGGCGTGGGCCGTGCGTACAATCTGGCTCGATCCTTCAGCATGGCCCCTCCTAGCAGGATTGAACCGCCTTGCAACGTCGGGCAGTTCTGCGTCAGGCGATTCCTGACCCGGTCGGGATTGGGACGATCATGGGTTTCCGATCCGCGATTTGACGCAAAACAGATCAATGACCCTGCGTCTTCACGATCCGAAAAGGATAGATTGCCTAAATGAGGCCTGCCATCCGGCGAAGGGACCGATGTCTGATCCGAACGAGAGCCTGATCGAGGCGGCCCGGCGCAGACCGTGGTTTCGCCTGCGTCTTCCGGGCGCCCTCGAGGCCGCGTTCCGTGCCACCACGCGGGTCTCCCCGGGGGGCTACCTGCAATCCTGGCTGCTCGTCTTCATCGCCTTCAACGTCCTGTCCCTGAAGATGGACTTCGACGTGTTCGGGGCCGAGCGCTTCGTGGTTCCGGCGTTCCTCACCCTCGGGGTGTTCACGCCGCTCACCGTGGCGGGGATCCTCGCCCTGCATGGCTCGCCCAGCACGGACCGGCAGGCGACGGTGGTGATCGGGACCGCGCTCATCGACATGACGGTGGTCCTGACCAGCGCGCAGATCGCGCCGGCCGGCCATGCCGATTCGTACCGGATCCTCGCGGTGGTGGTTCCCCTCGTCGTCGGGATGATCGCGCCCCTGTCGTTCCGGCACTGCCTGATCTTCTGCGTCACCGCCTTCGCGCTCTATGTCGGCTACGTGATCGCCTTCGTCCTGCCGCATGATGCACCGACGGGCCTGCCGCTGCTGATCGCCAGCCTCGTCCTCGTGCCGCTCAAACTCGCCTATTCGCGGGAATGGACCCTGAAGGAGGCGTTCCTCCTGACCCTCGAGAAGGCACGCCGGGATGCGGACCTCGCCGAAGCGAATGCGCGCCTGACCGTGCTGTCCGAGACCGACGCCCTCACGGGACTGGCGAACCGGCGCTCCTTCACGGCGAACCTGCGCGCGGACTGGCTCGGCGCCTGTGAAGCCGGGGACTGGATGGCGGTGGCGCTGATCGACATCGACGCCTTCAAGCGGCTGAACGACACCGCGGGGCACCTCGAAGGCGACCTCTGCCTGCAGCGCGTCGCCCACGCCCTGCGGGAGGCCGCCGAAGCCGAGGGGGCTCGCATCGCGCGCTATGGCGGGGAGGAATTCGCCGTCCAGATCCCGTCATCCGACCTGAGCCGGGCCCGCGCGATCGGCGAGCGCCTGCGCGCGGCGGTCGCCGCGCTCGCATATCCGCATCCGGGCCTGGGCCGGAGCGCGCACGTGACGGTGAGCGTCGGCATCGCCGCGGCCCACGGAAGCATCGCGGCCTTCGGGATCAGCGAGAGCGACCTTCTCAAGGCCGCCGACGACGCTCTCTACCGCGCCAAGCGTGACGGACGCGACCGCGTCGACGCCGCCGTACTGACCTTGGCGTCCGCGAATTCCGATGGACGACCGGCGCCCATGCATCAGGACGTCGGCTGACCGGCGGCGTCTCGGTACTCGCGCGGGGTCATCGCGTATCGCGCCCGGAAGCGGCGCGAGAAATGGGCCGCGCTCGAAAAGCCGCAGCCATACGCGAGGGTACCGATCGTCAGGTGCCCGGCTCCTGGATCGGTGAGGCGTTCGGCGGCCACCTCCAGACGACGCTGCCAGATCCAGTCGGCGATGTGGTGTCCTTGAGCGTGGAACAGTTCCTGTAAGCGCCTGAGCGAGACCCCGACGGCTTCGGCGAGCCGTCGCGGATCGAGGGTCGGATCTCCGAGATGGACCTCGACGTAAGCCTTCGCCCGCTGGACCACGACCGTCCCGTGAAGCGGGCCGGGAACGTCGCGGGCGAGGCGGTCGGCGATGCCGGCGATGACGAGATCGGTTGCGATGTGGGCCATGCGGGCGGCGCTATCCGGGTCGAGTTGGCCGCCCAGACGGACAAGATCCTGAATGAACCCCGTCACCAGCGCCGTCGCCGGCCTGTTCCCCTCGATCGTCAGGGCCGTGAACAGCCGGCTCGATCCGAGCATCACTTCCAGCCGCTCACGCGGAACTTCGAACACCAGCATCGCGTCCCTCCGGCCCGCGACGTGGACGTTCGGCCTGCCGCCCAGCACCGTGATGTCGCCGCTCCGCTGGATCGCCTCGCGATCGTCCTGTGCCGACATCGAGACGCCGGCCTGCTGGATCAGGACGAAGAGCGAACCGGGCTCGTCGCGCCGGCGAAGGGTGGCGGGCGTCACCCGGCTCTGGACCGCGCTCTCGGCAACCCGCGTCAACCGGAGCGGACCGATGTCGAGGGCCTCGACCCGTCCGTCGAATGGCTCCGCGCCGAGGTGCACCTGTTCGATCGGACCGACCCGATCCTGGACGAAGTCCTGCCACAGGCGGAAGCGATCCTTCCCTTTGACGGCTGCGGTCGAAAAGATCGTCTGCACGGCGGGTCTGCCTCCTCGTGGAACGCGTCCTCTCCGCCACGGCGATTGCGGCTCACCGACGACCAACGAGGACGGCTCGGATACCGTCGGACCGCGACGACCGGAGGTTCCTCGGGCATCGGTCGCCGTTCGCGCCCCCGGACAACTGTTCGCGCGTTTTCGGGCAAGACAAGCGCGTGATGCCAGGAAGAGCAAGGTGTATCATTTGTCTATCACGTCGGGAAAAGCCTTGTGCGGTCGATCACCAAAATAAACCTGATGTTTATGTTGCGCCCGTCTTATGCGGCACAAAATAAACTTGAGGTTTTAAACATCGCATTTCGTCGCCGGTGATGACGGGGTTCCCGGATATGCCGCCATCCGCCCTCGGAGAGTCCGGTCGACCGGTTGAACCGGACTCCGCCCTGCATACCGGCCCTCGCGCGCGGGATCTGCCGCCGGAGCTTTCGATTCCGACCGTCTTCGAGCGGGCGGTCCTCGGCTGTCATCTGAGGGCCGCGCGCGCGCTGCTCGACTGGCCGATGCAGACCCTGGCCGGCTTCAGCGACCTCTCCATATCGACCGTCAAGCGCCTGGAAGACGGTGGGGATCCCCATCCCAGCCGCTCGCGCCGGAAGGCCATCGTGGCCCTTCATCGCGCCGGGATTCGCTTCCTCATGCTCAACGACGGCTCGGTGGCGGTGGCAAGGATTCCGGCACACGGTTCGCGCTGAGGCCGACTCCAAGTCCGGTCGACGGACAGGAGCGAGGGTCACCGAACGGAATTGGTGCGGACGGCGGGACTCGAACCCGCACAGCCTTACAGCCGCAAGATTTTAAGTCTCGTGCGTCTACCGGTTTCGCCACGTCCGCGTGCCCGGATCAGCGGTAGCGGGATGGGCCAAGGAGATCAAGGCGTCCAGCCGTACAGCCAGGCGTAGCGGCGATTCATGCCGTCCGGCCCGAGGCGGCGCATCACGGCGTTGCGCACACGGCCGACGAGGGCGCCCGCGTGATAGGTGCGCCCGTTGGCGCGGGCGGCCGCGCGCACGCGGGCGACGCGGTCGGTCCGGGCACGCCGATAGGCATCCAGCGACGCGGGCAGATCGCGCGCGGAGCCCGCCGGCCCGAGGGCCATCGCCAGGACGGCACCGTCCTCGATGGCGAGGGCCGCGCCCTGGGCCAGGAAGGGCAGGATCGGATGCGCGGCGTCACCCAGGAGGGCGAGGCGCCCGCGCGCCATCACGCGCGCGGCCGGGCGGTCCTCGAGGGACCAGACGAGCCAGGAATCCGGCACCGCGAGGAGGCCCGCGAGGGGGGCGGCGGCATCCCGGAAACGGGCACGCAGCACGGCGGGCTCGCCGAGCTGGCCCCAGCCCTCGCTGCCCGTGCGCTCCGGAATGACCGCCACGAGGTTGACGTGCTGGCCGCCACGCAAGGGGTAGTGCACCACGTGGCGCCCCGGGCCGAGCCAGAGCCCGGTGGCCTCCGCATCGAGATCCGGCGGCATCGCCTCGCGGGGGACGATGGCCCGCCACGCCGCCGCGCGACAGGAGCGCAGCGCTCGTCCGTCGAGATGGGCGCGCAGGCGCGAGCGGACGCCGTCCGCCCCGACGACGAGGTCGGCCGCGATGGTCTCGGGCCGTCCGCCGCTGGTGCTTTCCAGGGTCAGGTCGGCGCCGTCGGCCCGCTCGGCGTAGCCGGTCACGTCGCGGCCGACGAGGAGACGGATGCCGGGCCGCCCCCGCACGGCGTCGAGGAGCAGGGTCTGAAGGTCGGCCCGGTGGATCACGTAGTAGGGCGCGCCGAAGGCGTCGCGTTGGCTCTGCCCCAGCGCCACGCCGCCGATCGGCTGACCGCCGCGCAGCGACCGCACCACCACGCGCGGCGGTTCGCTCGCTGCCCGCCGCAGGGCCGCGCCGAGGCCGAGGCCGATGAGGACCCGGCTCGCGTTCGGCGAAACCTGGATGCCGGCCCCGACCTCGCTGAAGCCGGTGCGCCGCTCGATCAGCGTCACCGCATGGCCGGCCCCGTCGAGGGCGAGCGCGGCCGTGAGACCGCCGATCCCGGCGCCCACGATGGCGATGTTCAGTCCCGGCACGGGGACGGTCCGATCCAAGGCGTCAGGCGGCGGCCGAGGCCTGGTTGTCCCAGACGCAGATCGCCGGGTCCGCCGTCCCGGCCGCGAGGTTCGGCCGGTAGCGGAACAGCGTCGAGCAGTACTGACAGATGGTCTCGTCGTCGGTGCCCATGTCGAGGAAGATGTGCGGATGATCGAAGGGCGGCTTCGCGCCGATGCACATGAACTCCTTCGAACCGACATGGATCACGGCCACGCCGGGGTCGTTGTGGAAATGCGGCACCGCCTTGTCAGCCATCGCCTCGTCCTGCCTGCCGGCCCGGGGACATGCCGTCCGCGCGGGCTCCGTGTGAAGGGTCTGCCGATCCCGTCTCTAGCGGCTCGCACGGCGCACGCCTAGTGCATCGCGGGAAGGCCGGCCGCCGGGTTGGCCTCCTGCCCGCGCCATCGTACAGAGGGATCGACCCGCTCCGGCACCTGCACGAAACCCGCCCATGACCCAGACCGAACAGGCCGCCTCCGAGAGCGGCCGCCGCACGCCCCAGCCGCCGATCCACGGCCCGGAGGCCTTCGAGGGCATGCGCAAGGCGGGCCGGCTCACCGCCGAGGCCCTCGACGTCCTGATGGAGGCGACCGGCCCCGGCGTCACCACCGAACACCTCGACAAGCTCGCCTACACCTTCGCCATGGATCACGGCGCCTACCCGGCCTCGCTGCTCTACCGCGGCTATCCGAAGTCGATCTGCACCTCGATCAACCACGTGGTCTGCCACGGCATTCCCAACGACAAGCCCCTGCGCGAGGGCGACATCGTCAACCTCGACATCTGCCTCATCGTCGACGGCTGGCACGGCGATTCGAGCCGGATGGCCTATGTGGGCGACGTGCCGCGCAAGGCCCAGCGCCTCTGCGAAATCACGCATGAATGCCTGATGCGCGGCATCGCGGCGATCAAGCCCGGTGGCTCCACCACGGATATCGGCCGGGCGATCCAGGCCTACGCGGAGGCGGAGCGCTGCTCGGTGGTGCGCGACTTCTGCGGCCACGGCCTCGGACGCAGCTATCACGACGCGCCCACCATCCTGCACTACGTCGAGCCGAGCTACGACGTGAAGTTCCAGCCCGGCCAGTTCTTCACTGTGGAGCCGATGATCAACCTCGGCCGCCCGGCGGTGAAGGTACTCTCCGACGGCTGGACCGCGGTGACGCGGGACCGGTCGCTCTCGGCTCAGTTCGAGCACACCGTGGCGGTGACGGAGACGGGGGCCGAGATCTTCACCCTGTCGCCCAAGGGCCTGCACCAGCCGGTTCCCACGGCCGGCTGACGTCGCGCGCCGTGAGCGTCCCGCCCCCGCCCCGCCCCGACCCCCTCGACGGCGCGAAGGAGGCCGAGCCGCATTATCTCGGCCATCGCGACCGCCTGCGGGCCCGCTTCGCGCAGGCGGGTGCCGACGCCCTGCCGGACTACGAACTCCTCGAACTCGCGCTGTTCCGCGCGATTCCGCGCCGGGACGTGAAGCCGCTCGCCAAGGCCCTGATCCGGCGCTTCGGCAGCTTTGCCGAGGTGGTGAGCGCCGAACCCGCCCGACTTGCTGAAATCGAAGGCATCGGCGCCGGGGTCATCGCCGACCTGAAGCTCATCGAAGCGGCAGGTCACCGCCTGGCGCGGGGTGCAATCGCCGAGCGGCCCCTGCTCTCCTCCTGGAGCGCGGTGCTGGAATACTGCCGCGCCACCATGGCCTTCGCGCCCCGCGAGCAGTTCCGCGTGCTGTTCCTCGACCGGCGCAACCATCTGATCGCCGACGAGATCCAGGGGCGCGGGACCGTGGACCACACGCCCGTCTATCCGCGCGAGGTGGCACGCCGGGCGCTGGAGCTCTCCGCGACCGCGATCCTGCTCGCCCACAACCACCCGTCGGGCGATCCGACCCCCTCGGCGGCCGACATCCGGATGACCCGCGAGATCATCGGCGTGCTCGATCCCCTCGGGATCATCGTCCACGATCACATCATCCTGGGGCGTGAGGGACATGCCAGCTTCAAGGGCTTGAAGTTGATCTGATCGTGCTACGGTGCACGTCAGGGCGGTAGGGTTGTGACCGCGGGGCTCGACCGCTGGCGCGCCTCTTGCCTGGATCGTGGCGTTTCAAGGGGGAGGCGCGAATGGCGCTCGCTGCATTCGACGAGATGACCGGCCTGCCCGATGGGGCGCTGAGCGACCCCGCCGTGCGCGAAGCCTACAACAGCCTCAAGACCTGGCTCGACACGACGCCGCCCGAGCATTTTAACACCCGCCGCAGCCAGGCCGAGATGCTGTTCCGGCGCATCGGCATCACCTTCGCGGTGTACGGGGCGAACGAATCGACCGAGCGGCTGATCCCGTTCGACATCATTCCCCGGGTCATCACCAAGCCGGAATGGGGTTTCCTGGAGCGGGGGCTGAAGCAGCGCGTCACCGCGATCAACGCGTTCCTGAAGGACATCTACGGCGCGCAGGAATGCATCAAGGCCGGGGTAATCCCCGCCGACCTCGTCTACCGCAATCCGCATTACCGCATGGAGATGCGCGCCTTCCGGGTGCCGCACGACCTCTACGTGCACATCGCCGGCATCGACATCGTCCGGACCGGCGAGAACGACTTCTTCGTGCTGGAGGACAATGCCCGCACGCCGTCGGGCGTCTCCTACATGCTGGAGAACCGCGAGGTGATGCTGCGGCTCTTCCCCGAGCTGTTCTCGCGCCACCGCGTGGCCCCCGTGGAGAACTACCCGGACGCGCTGCTCGCCACCCTGCGCAGCCTCGCGCCGTCGACCGCCACCCGCGACCCCACCGTGGCGCTGCTCACGCCCGGCCGCTACAACTCGGCCTTCTACGAGCACTCGTTCCTGGCGGATAAACTCGGCGTCGACCTCGTCGAGGCCTCGGACCTCTTCACCAAGGACGACGTGGTCTACATGCGGACCACGGAGGGGCCGCGCCGGGTCGACGTGCTCTATCGCCGCCTCGACGACGACTTCCTCGACCCCCTGGTCTTCCGGCCCGATTCGGTGCTCGGCGTGCCCGGCATCATGAACGCCTACGAGCGCGGGACCGTGACCCTCGCCAACGCGGTGGGCACCGGCATCGCCGACGACAAGGCGGTCTACAGCTACATGCCGGAGATCGTGAAGTTCTTCACCGGCGAGGAGCCGATCCTGCACAACGTGCCGACCTACCGCTGCCGCGAGAAGGACGCCTTCGCCTACGTCATGGACAACCTCGGCGACCTCGTGGTGAAGGAAGTCAACGGCTCGGGCGGCTACGGCATGCTGGTCGGCCCCCACGCCACCAAGCGCGAGATCGAGGAATTCGGGCGCAAGCTCCGCCACGCCCCCGACGGGTTCATCGCGCAGCCGACCCTGGCGCTCTCCACCTGTCCGACCTTCGTCGCCTCCGGGGTCGCGCCCCGGCACGTGGACCTGCGCCCCTTCGTGCTCTGCGGCTCGGACGAGATCCGCATCGTGCCCGGCGGGCTGACCCGGGTCGCCCTCAAGGAAGGCTCCCTCGTCGTCAATTCGAGCCAGGGCGGCGGCACCAAGGACACCTGGGTCCTCGACGCCTGAGACAATGCCGGGTCTCCGCCGCGCGGATCCGCGCCGGGGACCTTCCCAATCGCCTGCCGCCCACGGCATAGTCCCTTCAGCCCAGCGGCCGCCGCGCTCGCGCCCGGCCGGCGACTCAACGGAACCCCATGCTGTCCCGGACCGCCGACAACCTGTACTGGCTCTCGCGCTACGCCGAGCGGGCGGAGTTCGTCGCCCGCATCCTCGATGCCGCCCTGCGCCTCGCCGCGCTCCCCTCGAGCTACGGCGGCGGAGAGACCAACGAATGGGCCTCGGCCCTGGCCTCGGCCGGCGATCCGGAGGTGTTCAAGCCGCTCTACGACAGCGTCACCGAGGCAACGGTCTGCGACTTCCTGGCCTTCAGCCCGCACAACCCCTCCTCGATCCGCTCCTGCATCGAGACCGCCCGCGAGAACGCCCGCAGCGTCCGCACGGCGCTGACCACCGAGATGTGGGACGCGATCAACGGTGCCTGGCTCGAACTGCGGAACTACGAGGGGCGCGAACTCAACCGCGACGAGTTCACCCGTTTCCTCGACTGGGTGAAGGGCGTCTCGCTCGCCTTCGACGGGTCGGCCTACCGGACCATGCTGCGCAACGACGCGTACTGGTTCACGCGCCTCGGCACCGCCATCGAGCGGGCGGACAACACCGCCCGCATCCTCGACGTGAAGTACCGCATCCTGCTCCCCGCGACCGAGAAGGTCGGGGGCAGCCTCGACTATTTCCAGTGGACCACGATCCTGCGCGAGGTCTCGGCCTTCAACGCCTACCACTGGGTCTACCGGGAAAGCGTGAAGCCGCTGCTGGTGGCCGACCTCCTCATCCTCAACCGGCAGATGCCGCGCTCCTTCACCAACTGCTACGGCATGCTGGTGGAACACCTCGACCTCATCGCCGACGCCTATGGCCGGCGCGGCGCGAGCCAGCGCCTGGCCAGCAACACGCTGGCACGCCTGGAGGGCGAGAACATCAATCGGATCTTCTCCTCGGGTCTGCATGAGTTCGTGACGGAGTTCATCGCCGAGAACAATCGACTCGGCGCCGCGGTCATCGAGCAATATCTGGTATAGGGCCGGCCCGAGCCCGACGCCGCGCAAAGGTCGCCGCATGCGAATCCGCGTCTTCCACGAGACCAACTACACCTACGAGCAGCCGGCCCGCGGCCTGATCCAGGTTCTGCGCCTGCGCCCGCGCGACCATGACGGCCAGTATGTCCGGCGCTGGCGCATCGAGCCCTCGGTGGACGGGCGGGTGAGCGAGCGCGAGGACGGCTTCGGCAACGTGGTGCACTGGTTCACCGCCGACGAACCGGCTGAGGCGCTCTCCATCCGCGTCACCGGCGAGGTCGACACGATCGAGATGCACGGCATCGTGCGCGGGACCATCGAGCGCCTGCCCGAGGTGTTCTACCTGCGCGATTCCGACCTCGCCCTGGCCAACGACGCGATCCAGGTCTTCGCCCGCGAGGTTGCGGCAGCCGGCGATCCGGCGCCCCTGCCCTGCCTGCACCGGCTCCTGGCGGCGGTGCACGCGCGGGTCGCCTTCGTGCCGGGGCCCGCCAGTGCCAGCACCAACGCGGCCCAGGCCTTCGCGCAGGAGACGGGGGTCTGCCAGGACCTCACCCACCTCTTCATCGCGGCCGCACGGCACCTCGAGATTCCGACCCGCTACGTCTCGGGCTACTTCCATCACTCCGACGGCGAGACGGACCAGGGCTCCGGCCACGCCTGGGCGGAATCCCTGGTGCCGGGCCTCGGGTGGGTCGGCTTCGACGCCGCCAACGGGATCGCCACCACGGAGGCGCATATCCGCGTGGCGGTGGCCCTCGACTACCTCGGCGCGGCGCCGATTCGGGGCAGCCGCATGGGCGGCGGAACAGAGACGCTCGACGTGACGCTGCGCGTCGAGCAGGCACAGGCTACCGTCCAGTCCTGATCGCGGACAGACGCGGGAAAGACCAAGTCATGACTTATTGCGTCGGCGTCCTCGTGGAAGAGGGCCTGGTGATGATCGCCGACACCCGGACGAATGCCGGGCTCGACGATATCTCGACCTATCGCAAGCTCCACCACTTCAACGTTCCGGGCGAGCGGGTGATGATGCTGGCCTCGGCCGGCAACCTCTCGATCACGCAATCGGTCCTCAGCCTCCTGGCCGAAGGCGTCGAGGGGGATGCCGGCGAGCCGAAGATGAAGCTCGTCGAGGCGCCGACGATGTTCCAGGCGGCGCAACTCGTGGGCCGCGCCATCCGCAGGGTGCGCGAGATCGAGAAGGCGGGCTTCGAGGCGGCCAACCTGCGCTTCTCGGTCTCGCTCCTGTTCGGCGGCCAGATCGGCCCCGAGCCGATGAAGCTCTACCTGATCTATTCGGCCGGCAATTTCATCGAGTGCAGCGGCGACGCGCCCTTCCTGCAGATCGGCGAGCACAAGTACGGCAAGCCGATCCTCGACCGGGCGGTGAAGTACGAGACCGACCTCTACGATGCCCTCAAGGTCGGACTCGTCTCGATGGATTCGACCATGCGCTCGAATCTCGGCGTCGGCCTGCCCATCGACATCGCGGTGGCCCGCCGCAACGCCCTCGACCTCGAAGTGAACCATCGGATCGAGGCCGGCGAGAGCTACTTCCACGATCTGCGCGAGCGCTGGTCGGCGGCCCTTCGGGCCGCCCACCGGGCCATTCCGCGCCCGCCCTACGGACCGTCGCCGGCCGCGAAGTAGTCAGGGCCTGAAGGCCGCCCGCGCTCGAGGAGCGCGAGGGCGTCCTCGGCGTGACGACGGATCAGCGCGCCGGTTTCCGCCTCGCGCGCCGGGGCGACCCGACCAGAGCGCCGAGATCGCGCCGTGCCATGACGGAAGAGCTTCGGGTTCGAGGGCCGGTCAATCCGCGCCTGGATGGCTGCCACCCCGGTGCGTATGCCTGCCGGCGTCAGGGCGGCACAGGCCGAGGAAGCGGAAGCCGCCCGCCTCGGCGACCGCGACGAGGTCGAGAAAACGGCCCCGACCCACATCGCCTGATCCGCTTCTATTCAACCCGTCGTGATGCGGCCTCCAGGCGGGCGAGGTAGCGCCGCGTCTCCGAAGCGGGATCGGGGCTGCGCATCAGCGTGCCCATCACGGCGATACCCGCCGCCCCGGCACGCATGCAATCGGCGACGCGATCCTCCGTGATTCCGCCCAGCGCGATCACGGGACAGCCGAACGAGGCCGCCCGTCGCAGGCAGACCGGACCGAGGGCCGGGCCGTAACCCGGCTTGCTCGCGGTCGGGAAGATCGGGCTCAGGGTGACGTAGTCGGCGCCCGCGGCGGCGGCGGCCTGCACCTCATCGATCCCGTGCGCCGAGACGCCGAGCAGCCCCTTCGGCAACAGGTGACGCGCGTGCTCGATCTCCGTGGCGGTGGCGCCACCCGGCAGATGCACGCCATCGGCGCCCAGCGATGCGGCGAGCGCTGGATCGCCACCGACGGTGAGGGTGCCGCGATGCGCGCGCACGCGCTCGGCCACCGCCCGGCCGAGGGCCCGACGCGGCTCGAACGCAAGGTCCCGCTCACGAAACCAGACCCAGCGGATGCCGGCCCCCAGGAGACCATCGAGGGTCCGCAGGAGGGCTTCCCCCGATCCCTTCCCGTCATCGGAAGGCCGCTCCGTCACGGCGAGCAGGGGCGCCGGCAGCCCGCTCATCCGCGCATTGCCGGCGCGCGGCGAAGGCGCGGCCTCACGAGCCCACGAGGCCGAGTTGCGGGCTCGACGGTTCGGCGCGTCCCCGCTTCGGGATGCGTCCGGCGCAGTGGGCGTCGCGGCCCGCCTGGACCGCGCTCCGCATGGCGCGGGCCATGCGCACGGGATCGTCCGCCTTGGCCACGGCGGTGTTGAGGAGGCAGCCGGCGGCACCGAGTTCCATGGCGATCACCGCGTCCGAAGCGGTGCCGATGCCCGCATCGACGATCACGGGCACGGGGGAGCGCCGGCAGATCAGTTCGAGATTGGCCGGGTTCGCGACCCCCATGCCGGAGCCGATCAGCGAGCCCATCGGCATCACGGCCGCGCAGCCGAGATCGGCGAGGCGCTGGCAGACGACGGGATCGTCGTTGCAATAGGGCAGCACCGTGAAACCGTCGTCCACGAGGTGCCGGCAGGCTTCCAGCAGTTCGGCCACATCCGGATAGAGCGTCTCGCGGTCGCCGATGACCTCGACCTTGATCCAGGTCGTGTCGAGGGCTTCGCGGGCCAACTCCGCCGTCATGATCGCGTCGCGGGCGGTCTCGCAGCCGGCGGTGTTCGGCAGGAAGCGGTGCCCCTTCAGCCGCCGCAGGGTGTCGGAGCCGTGGCCCTGGAGCGAAACCCGGCGGATCGAGGCCGTGACGACCTCGGCGCCGGAGGCCGCGACCGCGTCGAACAGGATGCTCTGGGTCGGATATCCGGCCGTGCCGATGAAGAGGCGCGAGCGCAGGGGAATGCCGGCGATGACGAGGGCGTCGCCCGGGATCTCGGTCTGGGTCTCGGTCATGCCTTCAACCTCCCTGCATGGCGCGGACGATCTCGACGCGGTCGCCCTCCGCGAGGGGCGTCGCCGCCCAGTCCCGGCGGCGGACGACCGAACCGTTCAGCGCGATGGCGATGCCCTGCGGACTCTCGATGCCGGTCTCCTCGGCCTCGGCGCGGAACAGCGCATCGAGATCGGCGGCCGCGCTCTCGCGGGCTTCTCCGTTGACGGTGAGCCTCATGCGGAAGCCCTCCGCTCGGCGGCCTGCCCGAACCGGGCGAGACCGAAGGCTCGGGCATAGCCGGGCAGTTCCCCCGCCCCGACCAGGCCCGCCACGGCGTCGGCGGTGGCGGGCGCAAGTAGGTAGCCGTTGCGATGGTGGCCCGTGGCGACGATGAGGCCCGGCGCCAGGGTGTCGATGATCGGCGCGTCGTCGTCGGATGTCGGGCGAAAACCGCTCCAGAGGGCTTCGACCGCCATCTCCTCGATGCCGGGCAGGACGCGGCGCGCGCCTTCGAGCAGGGCGTAGAGGCCGCCGGCGGTGACGCCGGGGACGTAGCCGCAATCCTCCACCGTGGCCCCGACGATGAGGTGGCCGTCGCCCTTGGGCGCCATGTGGACCTGCTCGGTCCAGACCATGTGGCTCAGCGTGCCGGTCCGCGCCGTGGTGCGCAGGGCGAGCGACTGGCCGCGCAGGGGGCGCACCGGAAGGGCCAGGGATTCGGGCAGGAGGCCGCCCTGCCCGCTCCAGGCCCCGGAGGCGAGAAGCACGACGTCCGCCCGCACGGCCCCCCGGGCGGTCCGGACGCCGGTGACGCGTCCCCCGCTCCAGTCCAGGGCCTCGACGGGGCAGGCCTCCACGATGGTGATCCCGGCGCCGAGACAGGCCCGCACGAGGGCGGCCATGACGAGGCTCGGATCGACCTGATGATCGTGCGCGCAGTGGAGGCCGGCGCTGATCCCGGGGCGCAGGCCCGGCTCGCGGGCACGCACCTCCGGGCCGGAGAGCCAGCGGGCTTCGAGGCCGGAGCGCGTCTGGAGATCGTGCCGAAAGCGCAGGCGCTCGACCTCGTCGCGGCCGATGGCGAGCACCAGGGTGCCCTCCTCGCGGTAGTCGATGTCGAGGCCGGACGCGGCCTGGAGGTCATCGCGAAAGCCCGGCCAGCGCGCGAGGCTCTCCAGCGCCAGCGGCAGGAGCGGATCGGAGCCGGGCTCGTGCTCGGCGGCGGGTGCCAGCATGCCGGTGGCGGCCAGACTCGCGCCGGCGCCGACGGTCTCGCGTTCCAGCACGGTCACGGTCCGGCCACCCTGCGCGAGGCGCCACGCGGCCGACAGACCGATGAGGCCGGCGCCGACCACGACCACGTCGCTGCGCGCCGCCAGCGTCGCGGCGGTGAGCGCATCGCCGCGCGTGCGGCGCAGGTTCAGGGGGGAATTCGGGGGCACGTCCAACGCAATCTCCGCGAGCGGCGCCGAGATTGGTGGGCTGCAGCTTCATCGAGAGAAGCGTGCCGGGCTCGTGACGGAAACCCGCGGTCCAATCCCTACGCCGGTATGAACCGGGTCAGGTTCGAAGGATTTCCGCGCCGCCATCCGCGAACGGACGCCATCGGTTTCTCAGCCCCTTGCCGGGGATCTCCCTGGAACGCTCCTGATGTGGGCCGCCGGCCCGCTCCGGTCAATCCCCGCCGTGGCGTTCAGGCCGTGGCGGGCGGTCGCCCGGGCCGGTAGACGCCCATCGGCTCCGCGAAACCGTCGAGGACGTGGTCGCCGAGGGGCTCGGGCATGTCCCAGAGGAAATCGACGAAGGGCTTCGACATCAGGATGGGCTCGCCGAGCGTCCGGTTCAGGCGGGCGACGCGGCTCGCGAGATTCACGTCGCGGCCGATCACCGTGAAGTCAAGCCGCGCGCCGGAGCCGACATTGCCGTAGGCCGCCTCCCCGTGATGCAGGGCGATGCCGGCCGCCACCGGATTGGCGAATCGCCCCAGGGCATTGGCCTCGGCGAGCGCCGCCATGGCGCTCTGAGCGGCTGTCAGGGCCCCCTTGGCGGCGCCTCCGAGATCGTCCCCCGGCTCGCGGAAGATCGCCAGGAGGCCGTCACCGAGGTACTTCAGGACCTCGCCGCCCTCGCGCTCGATCGCCGGCACGAGGCAATCGAAGAAGATGTTGAGGAGGTCGACGGCCTCCTCCGGCGTCATGTCCGCGGAGATGCGGGTGTAATCGCGCATGTCGGCGAACAGGATGGCCGAGCGGATGCGCTGGACGTGACCGCGCCGGATCGAGCCGCCCAGGATCGCCTTGTGCGGCTCGTCGCCCACGTAGATCCGCAGGACGTGGTCGAGCTGCTTGTTGACGCTGCGCATCTCCATCACGGCGGCGAGCGTCGGCATGACGAAGCGCAGGATCGCCACGTCCTCATCGCGGAACCCAGTCTCGGCGCGGGTGGCGAACGAGATGCCGTTGCGGGTGCCGTTGGTGAAGAACAGCGGCGCGACGATGTACTGCCGGTAGCCCTCCGCCTTGAGGTCGGGAATCACCGCGTAGGCGTCGTCCGGGGTCTCGGAAAGATCGAGGAACAGCCATTCGCCGGTCTCGTGGACCCGGAAGAACGGGCTCTCGCGATAGGCCTTCTCCGAGGCTTCGCCGTGCGGGAACAGCCGCACCGTGGAGCCCGCCTCGCGGGTCCAGAACCGGCCCACACCGGAATATTCGGAGTGGAGCGCATCGATGGCGGTGGTGGCGCGGTCCACCGGCACGTCGAGGGCGATCAGGCGCTCGGCGAGGCCGGAGAGCAGTTCCTCGGCCTTGGGCATCCGCGCGCCCTCGCTGAGCAGCCAGTCCCGCAGGGCGACGCATTGCTGGAGCGCGCCGAAGGGAACGTCGGCCGCCTCCGAGCCGTCGGCTTCGGCGGTGGGCGGTGGCTGGGGCGGGCCGCGGTCGAGCATATGGCCAAGGTGGGTTCGGTATCGGGATACGACAACCGGTGCGAAATGCCCGGCACCGTCCTTCCCATGGCAGAAAGGACCACGCCGGGTTCTCGAACCCGCCGGGCGAAACGCCCGAGGGCGTCATCATCCGGCTCATCGCGATGATCGCTGGCGTCGCTCCGGGACGGAAACCCGGGCCGGTATCGCCCGCGACAGGCTCAGTTGTCGAGGAAGCTGCGCAGCTTGCGCGACCGGCTCGGGTGCTTGAGCTTGCGCAGGGCCTTCGCCTCAATCTGACGGATACGCTCGCGCGTCACCGAGAATTGCTGGCCGACCTCTTCCAGTGTGTGGTCGGTGTTCATGCCGATGCCGAAGCGCATGCGCAGCACCCGCTCTTCGCGGGGCGTGAGCGAGGCGAGCACGCGCGTGGTGGTCTCGCGCAGGTTCGACTGGATCGCCGCGTCGATGGGCAGGACGACGTTCTTGTCCTCGATGAAGTCGCCGAGATGGCTGTCCTCCTCGTCGCCGATGGGCGTCTCGAGGGAAATCGGCTCCTTGGCGATCTTCAGAACTTTTCGAACTTTCTCCAATGGCATGGCCAATTTCTCGGCCAGTTCCTCGGGCGTGGGTTCCCGCCCGATCTCATGGAGCATCTGACGCGACGTACGAACAATCTTGTTGATCGTCTCGATCATGTGCACCGGAATGCGGATGGTGCGCGCCTGATCGGCGATGGAGCGGGTGATGGCCTGACGGATCCACCAGGTCGCGTAGGTCGAGAACTTGTAGCCGCGCCGGTACTCGAACTTGTCCACCGCCTTCATCAGGCCGATGTTGCCCTCCTGGATCAGGTCCAGGAACTGCAGGCCGCGGTTGGTGTACTTCTTGGCGATCGAGATCACGAGGCGCAGGTTGGCCTCGATCATCTCCTTCTTGGCCTGACGGGCTTCGCGCTCGCCCTTCTGGACCATGTTGACGATCTTGCGGTACTCGCCGATCTCCAGGCCCGTCTCCGAGGCCAGGGTCAGGATCTGCTCGCGCAGGCGGGCGACCTCGCCCGAGCCCTTCTCGACGAGGTTCTTCCAGCCGCGCCCGCCGAGGCTGCCGACGCGCTCCATCCAGTTCGGATCGAGCTCCCAGCCCTGGTAGTGGCGCAGGAACTCGTCGCGGGCGACGCCGTGGGTCTCGGCGTAGCGCATCAGGCGGCCCTCATGCGAGATGAGGCGCTTGTTGATGTCGTAGAGCTGCTCGACCAGGGCCTCGATGCGGTTGGCATTGAGCGAGAGCGACTTCACGTCCGTGACGACGGCGTCCTTCAGTTCGTCCTGCTTGCGCTCCTGGGCATCGCTGCGGGTGCCGCCCGAGGCTTTCAGGTCGGCATGATCGATCTGCAGCTTGCGCAGCTTGCGATAGTTGTTGGCGATGTTGTCGAACGTCTCGAGGACGCGCGGCTTGATCTCGGTCTCCATGGCCGCCAGGGAGACGTTGTTCTCCATGTCGTCGTCGTCGTCGCCCTCGGGCGGCGTCGGCGCATCCCCCTCGGCCTCCTCGCTCTCCTCGGCGCCGTCGGCGATCTGCATCGCGTTCTTGGCGTCGGGGCCCGCATAGGTGGCCTCGAGGTCGATGATCTCGCGCAGGAGCACCCGGCCGTCGACGAGCTCGTCGCGCCAGATGATGATGGCCTGGAAGGTCAGCGGGCTCTCGCACAGGCCGGCGATCATCGCCTCGCGGCCCGCCTCGATGCGCTTGGCGATGGCGATCTCGCCCTCGCGCGACAGGAGCTCCACCGAGCCCATCTCGCGCAGGTACATGCGCACGGGATCGTCCGTGCGGTCGGTTGGCTCCTTGGCCGTCGTCTCGCGGACCGCCAGGGGCTTGGCCGGCGCGATCTCGGCGACCTCGGTTCCCTCGGCGCCGTCCTCGTCGTCGGCCTCGCCGTTGGCCTTGGTCTCCGTCGTCTCCTCGGTCTCCTCCGCCTCGACGACGTTGATGCCCATCTCGGAGAGCTGCGACAGCACGTCCTCGATCTGGTCGGGGTCAGACTGGCCGTCGGGCAGAACCTCGTTGATCTCCTCGTAGGTGATGTAGCCCCGCTTCTTGGCGAGCTTCACCATCCGCTTGACGGAGGCATCCGTCAGATCGAGGAGCGGCCCGTCGGTCTGTTGCTCCGGAGCAGCATCCGTCTCGTCCCGTTCCGTTGCCTTCGTCGCCATGGTCCGCCTATGGTTGTCGTGTCAGCGTCGCGCGGGAGCGTGTCGCTCACTCCGCGTCGTCGACGCCGAAATGCATGTGATGTGCGGACCGTCGAGGTGACAGCCGCGTCGATGTCAGATCCCGGTATGCAAGCGAGACGCTTGACCGATTGTTAACCATGAGCCGCCAATGGCGGCCGAATTCGTTCGTGGCGCCCGCCTCTCTAAGGTGTCGATGCCGCATCCGCATCGGGCACCACCTCGTCCGCCTCCGCACCCGCGATGACGGCCATACGGGCCTTCACGTCGCACAGCCAAGCGAAGTTCGCCTCCGTCTCGTCCTCGACCAGGGCCCGTTCAGCCAAGCGAAGTTCGCTATTTAGCGCTCCAGCCTTGCGGTGCAAGATCACGGCCTGACGCAATGCGTCTTCGAGACGCACAGGATCGGCATGCGCGTCAAGGGCCCACCGGTCCCCCGGACGCACATGGCTGGCGAGCCGGGCCGCCGCTTCGGTGAGCCCGGCGCGCTTCAGACGGCTCGCCAGAACCTCGACACCGGGCAGATCCGCGTCGGCATGGCTGTCGAGGAGGAGGGAGCGCAGGGCCTGCGCGTCCGGATCGCCGAGTTCGAGTTCGGCGAGGTCCTCCGCCTCGATCCCGAGGAGTTCCGGGTGGACGAGGAGGCTGCAGACGATCATCGCCTCCCGGTCGCGGAAGGCCACCGGGCCCGATACGCTGGTCTCGCCGGCATAGAGCGGGTTGAACTTCGTGGTGATCCGGGGCGAGGGCGGCGGATCGCCGGGGCGCGGGGTGCGCTGGAAGGCTGGCCGCTGACCACCGCCGACGCTTCCCCCGCCACGTGGCTCCCAGGCGCGCCGGCCCTGGCTCGCCTGGGGCGACAGCGCCCGCAGACGGCCCTCGATCTCGTCGCGATAAAAGCCGCGCACGGTCTCGTCGCGGATGGAGGCGACCATCTCGCGCAGCGACTTGGCGAGGCCGGCCCGGCGCTCGGGGGTGTCGAGGGGCGCCCCGTCGGTGGCGCGCGACCACAGCACCTCGACGAGGGGGCGCGCCGCGTCGAGCACCCGGTCGATGGCCGCCTTGCCCTCGGCGCGCAGGAGGTCGTCGGGGTCCTGCCCCTCGGGCAGCATGGCAAAGCGCAGGGACTTGCCCGGCGTCAGGCCGGGCAGCGCGACGTCGAGGGCCTTGAAAGCCGCCCGCTGGCCGGCGCCGTCGCCGTCGAAGCACAGGATCGGCTCGTCGGCATTGCGCCAGAGCAGGCCGACCTGCTCCTCGGTGAGCGCGGTGCCGAGGCCCGCCACCGCGTTGGGATGACCCGCCAGGGTCATGGCGATGACGTCGACGTAGCCCTCCACCGCGATGATCACGCCGCGGTCATGGGCGGGCTTGCGGGCCTGATGCAGGTTGTAGAGCAGCTGACCCTTGTGGAAGAGCGGTGACTCCGGCGAGTTCATGTACTTCGCCTTGGCGTCCTTCTGCATCGCCCGACCGCCGAAGGCGATGACGCGGCCGCGCGAATCGCAGATTGGAAACATCACCCGGTCGCGGAACTTGTCGTAGGGCACGCGGATGTCCTCGCCGGCCACCAGCAGGCCGAGCTCGATCATCAGGTCGCGGTCGACGTCCTTGGCGGCGAGGTGGTCGCGCAGTGCGTAGCGGTCGCCCGGTGCGTAGCCGAGGCGGAAGCGGGTCCGGGTCTCCGGGCCGAGCTGGCGCCGGTCGAGATAGGCGCGGGCTTCCGTACCGGCGCGGCCGCGCAGCTGCTCCTCGAAGAAGGCGGCGGCCATCTCCATGACCTCGAAGGCCCCGGCGCGCTTGGTCTCCTGCTCGCGGGCATCGGCGCTCGGCGCCGGCAGGGACACGCCGGCCTCCGCCGCCAGGCGCTCCACGGCTTCCGGAAAGCTCAGGCCCTCCGTCTCCATCAGGAAGGTGAAGACGTCGCCGTTCTTGCCGGAGGAGAAGCAGAAATATGCCTGCTTCTGATCGTTCACGTAGAAGGACGGCGTCTTCTCGGCATTGAACGGCGAAAGCCCGCGCCACTCGCGGCCCGCCTTCTTCAGCCGGACGCGCCGCCCGACGATGTCGGAGGCGGGCAGGCGCGCGCGGATCTCTTCGAGGATGTGGGGCGGGTAACGCACGGCGGGAACCGGACCTCTGCGGCCGTCGAGACTAGCAGCCCGGGCTTAAGGAGTCCCCAACGCCGACGCGCGGCGCCGGGACGCCCTCACGCCTTGGCGTTCAGCGCGTCCTTCACGAGGCCGCTCGCCTTGGCGAAGTCCATGCGGCCGGCATAGGCCCCCTTCAGCGCGGCGATGACCTTGCCCATGTCCTTGGGGCCGGCCGCACCCGTCTCCTCCACGGCCTTGTCGATCGCCGCGCGGGTCTCGGCCTCGTCCATCTGCTGGGGCAGGAAGCCCTGGATGATCGCGACCTCGTTGCGCTCGTTCTCGGCGAGTTCGGGCCGGCCGCCCTGGTCGTAGACGGCGGCCGATTCGTTGCGCTGCTTGATCATCTTCTGGAGGAGCGCGAGGATGTCCTCCTCGGAGGCCGGCTCCTTGCCGAGGCCGCGCGCCTCGATGTCCTTGTCCTTCAGGGCGGCCTGGATCATCCGGACGGTGGCGAGCTTCGCCTTGTCGCCGGCCTTCATGGCTTCCTTCATCTCGGTGGTGAGACGGGCGCGCAGCATGGTGTGACTCCTGAAAAAGCGGGACCCCGGAGGGCGGATCGACGGCGTGGTCTGCGAATTGCTGCGCGAACCGGGGTTCTTGAGACGCGCCGACGCCGGGGCCACATTGACCCTGACGCGGCGCGCTCGCTATGAGCGCCGCACGACAAGCCGCCCGCACGCGCCGCTGAACGGCGCCGGGATCGGCCGGACATAAGCGAGATCACGCCGATGCTGCAAGATGAAGGCGTCCACACGCCTGCCGTGCCCGCACCCCCGGCTCCCTGGGCCGAGCCCCTCGTGACCGCCCTCCTCGTCCTGGCGGACGGAACCGTGCTGGAGGGATTCGGCATCGGGCAGACCGGAATCGCGGATGGCGAGGTCTGCTTCAACACCGCGATGACGGGCTATCAGGAGATCCTGACCGACCCGTCCTATGCCGGCCAGATCGTCACCTTCACCTTCCCGCATATCGGCAACACCGGCACCAACGACGAGGATCTCGAGAGCCTCGACGCGGCGCCGGCCTCGGGCGTCCGCGGCACCGTGATCGCCTCGGCCGTCACCAACCCGTCGAACTGGCGCTCGTCGAGCCACCTCGATGCCTGGCTCAAGGCACGCGGCATCGTCGGCATCACCGGGGTCGATACCCGCGCCCTGACCGCGCTGATCCGCGACCACGGCATGCCGAACGCGATCATCGCCAACGATCCGGACGGCCGCTTCGACCGCGAGGCTCTGAAGGCCCGCGCCGCGGCGCTGGCACCGATGGAGGGCCTCGACCTCGTTCCGCCGGTGACGAGCCGCGCGCGCTCGGAATGGTCGCAGACCACCTGGGGCGTTAAGACCGGCTACGGCGACCGCCAGCCCGGCACCGGCCTCAAGGTCGTGGCGATCGACTACGGCGTGAAGCGCAACATCCTGCGCCTGCTGGCGGAAGCCGGCTGCGACGTCACCGTGGTGCCCGCCACGACGAGCGCCGAGGAGATCATGGCCATGAAGCCGGACGGCGTGTTCCTGTCGAACGGCCCCGGCGATCCGGCCGCCACCGGCGAATACGCCGTGCCGGTGATCCGGGCGCTCCTGCAGGAAAAGGTCCCGACCTTCGGCATCTGCCTCGGACACCAGCTGATGGGCCTGGCGCTCGGCGGCCGCACCGTGAAGATGGCCCAGGGGCATCACGGCGCGAATCACCCGGTGAAGGACAAGACCACCGGCAAGGTCGAGATCGTCTCGATGAACCACGGCTTCGCGGTGGACCCGGCGAGCCTGCCCGAGACCGCCCTGGAGACCCACGTCTCGCTGTTCGACGGCTCGAATTGCGGGCTCACCCTCACCGACCGGCCGGCCTTCTCCGTGCAGCACCACCCCGAGGCCTCGCCGGGCCCGCGCGACAGCCACTACCTGTTCGAGCGCTTCGTCGCCCTGATGAAGGCCGGCAAGCCCGAGACCCTGATCGCCACCGCCGACTGATCCCGCGAACGCCGGGCGGGCTTATCGCCGTCCGGCGTCGCTCCGGATGCAAGCCTGCCCTGCACTCCGAAAAATGCGAACCACGAAATGGTTCCCGCCCGGTCACAAAAAATCCGGCATTCCCGGGCATCCCCGCCCCCGTCAACGACCCGTTCACCACGACCTCCGAGCATCGTGGCGGGTTCGCATCCGGGTTCAGGCGGGGATTTCCACATGACGTTCGACGACGCGCGCGACGACTTCTCGCGCCTGCATCGCCTCTTCACGTTCCATCTCGGGGTGGCCGTCGGCCTCGCCTGGATGACAGCCCTGTTCTCGGCCTGCTACGCACCCTGGGTCCGCAACATCCGGGCGCTGATCGACCCCGCGACCGGGCTCGACCGCGTCGAGAGCACCTGGTCCTTCCTGTTCGCGCTGCCGGTGGTGATGACGCTCGCCTGGATCGGCCTGTATTTCGGCCGCGAGATGCTGCGCCGGAGCCAGACCCTCTCCAACGCGGCCCTCGAATTCGCTGCCGCCGCCCTCGTCGCCTTCGGGGTGTTCTACCTGTCCATCGACCGCGCGGTCTCGGCCCTCTATCTCGGCGTCTGAGCCCCGTCGGCGCTCCACCATCGGCCCGCGCCCTTCCAATGGAAGCGGGCTGCGTGTAAGTGCCAAGATCAACGATAATCCACGCCGCTAGCGCCCCTAGGCCCGTGCCGCTCCGGCACAGTGCCTGGCCGGGCGCGCGTGCTTGCAGCCAAGGCGCCCGATGCCGAAACGCACCGACATTTCCTCGATCCTGATCATCGGTGCGGGGCCGATCGTCATCGGTCAGGCCTGCGAGTTCGATTATTCCGGGACCCAGGCCTGCAAGGCGCTGCGCGAGGAGGGCTACCGGATCGTCCTGGTGAACTCCAATCCGGCGACGATCATGACCGACCCGGACATGGCGGACGCCACCTACGTGGAGCCGATCACGCCCGAGATCGTCGCCAAGATCATCGAGAAGGAGCGCTACGCGGTGCCGGGCGGTTTCGCCCTACTGCCCACCATGGGCGGCCAGACCGCGCTGAACTGCGCCCTCTCCCTCAAGAAGATGGGCGTGCTCGAGAAGTTCGACGTCCAGATGATCGGCGCCACCACCGAGGCGATCGACAAGGCGGAGGACCGCCACCTCTTCCGCGACGCGATGACGAAGATCGGCCTGGAGACGCCGAAATCGGCGCTCGCCAACGCCTCCGCGGCCAAGAAGGCCGATCGCGCGAAGTACCTCGCCGAGATCGCCCGCATCGAGGCCGCCAACGAGGGCGAGGCCCGGACGGCCGCCCTCGCGGCCTTCGAGAAGACCTGGCACCGCGGCGAGTCCGAGCGGCGCAAGCGCTACGGCGAGCACGCCATCGGGCAGGCGCTGATCGCGCTGGCCGAGGTCGGCCTGCCGGCGATCATCCGCCCCTCCTTCACGATGGGCGGCACCGGCGGCGGCATCGCCTACAACCGGGAAGAGTTCCTGGACATCGTCGAGCGCGGCATCGACGCCTCGCCGACCAACGAGGTCCTGATCGAGGAGTCGGTCCTCGGCTGGAAGGAATACGAGATGGAGGTCGTTCGCGATAAGAACGACAACTGCATCATCGTCTGCTCCATCGAGAACATCGACCCGATGGGCGTCCATACCGGCGATTCCATCACGGTCGCGCCCGCGCTGACGCTGACCGACAAGGAATACCAGGTGATGCGCGACGCGTCGCTCGCGGTGCTCCGCGAGATCGGCGTCGAGACCGGCGGCTCGAACGTGCAGTTCGCCATCGACCCGGCCACGGGCCGGATGATCGTCATCGAGATGAACCCGCGCGTGTCGCGCTCCTCGGCGCTGGCCTCCAAGGCCACGGGCTTCCCGATCGCCAAGGTCGCGGCCAAGCTCGCCGTGGGCTACACCCTCGACGAGATCGCCAACGACATCACGGGCGGCGCGACCCCGGCCTCGTTCGAGCCGTCGATCGACTACGTCGTCACCAAGATCCCCCGGTTCGCGTTCGAAAAATTCCCCGGCGCCGAGCCGACCCTGACCACCGCCATGAAGTCGGTCGGCGAGGCCATGGCGATCGGCCGCTGCTTTGCCGAATCGCTCCAGAAGGCCCTGCGCTCCCTGGAGACCGGGCTGACCGGCCTCGACGAGATCGAGATCGAGGGCCTCGGCAAGGGCGACGACCACAACGCCATTAAGGCGGCGCTGGGCACCCCGACGCCCGACCGCCTGCTCAAGGTCGGCCAGGCGCTACGCCTCGGCGTCAGCCACGAGGAGGTCCACGCCTCCTGCAAGATCGATCCGTGGTTCCTGGAGCAGCTCCAGGCGATCATCGACCTGGAGAACCGGGTCAAGGCGCACGGCATCCCGAACACCCCCGGCGCCCTGCGCCAGCTCAAGGCCGCCGGCTTCTCCGACGCGCGCCTCGCGGTGCTGGCCAAGACCTCCGAGGACGAGGTCCGCGCCGCCCGCCGCGCGCTCGGCGTGCGCCCGGTCTTCAAGCGCATCGACACCTGCGCGGCCGAGTTCAAGGCGCCGACGGCCTACATGTACTCGACCTACGTGGCGCCCTTCGCCGGGACCGTGGTGGACGAGGCGCGGCCCACCGACGCCAAGAAGATCATCATCCTCGGCGGCGGTCCGAACCGGATCGGCCAGGGCATTGAGTTCGACTATTGCTGCTGCCACGCCTGCTTCGCGCTCACCGAGGCCGGCTACGAGACCATCATGGTCAACTGCAACCCGGAGACGGTCTCGACCGACTACGACACCTCGGACCGGCTCTACTTCGAGCCCCTGACCGAGGAGGACGTCCTCGAGATCATCGAGACCGAGCGTCAGGCCGGCACGCTCCACGGCGTCATCGTGCAGTTCGGCGGCCAGACCCCGCTGAAGCTCGCCCGTGCCCTGGAGGCCGCCGGCGTGCCGATCCTCGGCACCTCGCCGGATGCCATCGACCTCGCCGAGGACCGCGACCAGTTCAAGCGCCTCCTCGACAAGCTCGGGATGAAGCAGCCGAAGAACGGCATCGCCTACTCGGTGGAGCAGAGCCGGCTCATCGCCTCCGATCTCGGCCTGCCCTTCGTGGTGCGGCCATCCTACGTGCTCGGCGGCCGGGCCATGGCGATCATCCGCGACGAGGCGCAGTTCGCCGACTACCTCCTCGACACCCTGCCGAGCCTGATCCCGTCGGACGTCAAGGCGCGCTACCCCAACGACAAGACGGGACAGATCAACACGGTCCTGGGCAAGAACCCACTCCTGTTCGACCGCTACCTGTCGGACGCCACCGAGATCGACGTGGACGCCATCTGCGACGGCACCGACGTGTTCATCGCCGGCATCATGGAGCACATCGAGGAGGCGGGCATCCATTCGGGCGATTCCGCCTGTTCGCTGCCCTCCCGCTCGCTCTCGCCCGAGATCATTTCGGAATTGGAGCGGCAGACGAAGGCCATGGCGCTTGCCCTCAAGGTCGGCGGCCTGATGAACGTGCAGTACGCGATCAAGGACGGCACGATCTACGTGCTGGAGGTGAATCCGCGCGCCTCCCGCACCGTCCCCTTCGTCGCCAAGGTGATCGGCGAGCCCATCGCCAAGATCGCCGCCCGCGTGATGGCCGGCGAGCCGCTCGCGAGCTTCGGTCTCAAGGCCAAGGTCCTCGATCACATCGCCGTCAAGGAGGCGGTGTTTCCCTTCGCGCGCTTCCCCGGCGTCGACGTGCTGCTCGGGCCCGAAATGCGCTCCACCGGCGAGGTCATCGGCCTCGATTCGAGCTTCGGCGTCGCCTTCGCCAAGAGCCAGCTCGGCTCCGGCACCCTGGTGCCGAAGGGCGGCGCGGTGTTCGTCTCGGTGCGCGATGCCGACAAGGAGCGCATCCTGCCGGCGATCCGCCTGTTGTCGGAGCTCGGCTTCACCATCGTGGCGACCGGGGGTACGCAGCGCTACCTCGCCGACCAGGGCGTGGTGACCGAGCGGGTGAACAAGGTGCTGGAGGGCCGGCCCCACGTGGTCGATTCGATCAAGAACGGCGACATCCAGCTCGTCTTCAACACCACCGAGGGTGCGGGCGCCCTCTCGGACTCGCGTTCGCTCCGGCGCGCGGCCCTCTTGCATAAAGTGCCGTACTACACCACTCTTGCTGGGGCGATGGCGGCGGCCGAGGGAATCAAGGCCTATCTCGGAGGCGATCTTAAGGTCCGCGCCTTGCAGGAATACTTCGCGGCCTGACTTTCGCGCGGCATCCGTTTCGTGCGGACGCCGTGCCGTTCGTGTTCAGGACTTTCTTACTCTGGCCCGGAGGGAGCACAATGCTCCTGGCCGGGCCTATTCATTGTGGCGCGAGACGATGACGATAGACAAGGTTCCGATGACGGTGCGCGGTTACGCGGCGCTGGAGGAGGAGTTGAAGCACCGCCAGCAGGTGGAGCGCCAGCGAATCATCCAAGCCATCGCCGAGGCCCGCGCCCTCGGCGATCTGTCGGAGAATGCCGAGTACCACGCCGCCAAGGAGGCGCAGTCCCACAACGAGGGCCGCGTCCTCGAACTGGAGAGCATGATCTCGCGCGCCGAGGTGATCGACGTCTCGAAGCTCTCGGGCACGAAGATCAAGTTCGGCGCCACCGTGAAGCTCCTCGACGAGGACACCGAGGAGGAAAAGACCTACCAGCTCGTGGGCGAGCCCGAGGCGGATGTCCGCTCGGGCCTGGTCTCGATCACGTCGCCCATCGCCCGCGCGCTGATCGGCAAGGGCGTCGGCGACACCGTCGAGGTGACGACCCCCGGTGGCGGCAAGTCCTACGAGGTCGTCGCCGTCCAGTACGGCGGCTGATCCGCCGATGCGGCCGGAGAGGCGGCACGCGGCCGGGGCGGCGATCGGGCTCGCGCTCCTGCTGTGGATCAGTGCTCCGGGACCGACGCGGGCCGAACCGTCCGCAGGTTTCGCGGCGGCTGGGCTCTCCGGCATCCGCGTCGACGTTCAGCCGCTGCTCGCCCAAGGCGCTGGTGCGCAGGCCCTGGCCCTGCGCGACGACCTGACGGCGGCCCTGCGCGCCGAGTTCGCCGACCGGCTCGGTGGACCCGGGCCGGTTCTGGTGGTGCGGATCAAGGGACTCTCGATCAACCCTTACGCGGGTGGGGAGGGCGGACGCGGACGATTCGGCGGTGGCGGGCAGACGGACTACCTCGACGGGGATGCCCTTCTCGTCGGGCGGCGCGGCGAGGTGCTGGCGCGCCATCCCCAGCTCTCGGCGACGCCCGCGAGTTCCGGCGGCGCCTGGTACGACCCCGAATCCGAGCGGCGGCGCGTCGCCGCCATCGCCGGGCACTATGCGGGCTGGCTGCGCCGGGCGCTGCCGCGGGATTGAGCGCTCATCGCGCGGTCGACCTGTCCGGGAGCGATCCTCCTGGTGGATTGGCCGCCTCCGAGGATTGACCTGGATCGTCCGATGTCGGCAGCGTCCGCGATGACCTCCGCTTCCGGCGCGGCCGCGCCGAACTCCCTTCCCGACCTCGCCCGGGCCCGAACCTGGATCGTCACCGACGGCAAGGCCGGCGACGAGAACCAGTGCGTCGCCATCGCGGAAACCCTCGGCGTCGCCTTCGAGCGTCGGCGGGTGACGCCCCGCCCCCCCTTCGGCTGGATGGCGCCCTGGGGGCCGATCGACCCGCGTGACCAGCCGGGCGGACGCAGGGGCGCCCTCGCGGGTCCGTTGCCCGACCTGCTGATCGCCTCGGGCCGACGCGCGGTGCCGTATCTCCGGGCCGTCCGGCAGGCCTCCGGCGGGCGCACCTTCACGGCCTTTCTCAAGGACCCGCGCACGGGGCACGACACGGCCAACTTCGTCTGGGTGCCCGATTACGACGATTTGCGCGGGCCCAACGTCTTCACCACCCTCACCCCCCCGCATCCGGTCTCGGCCGCCCGGATCGAGGCCGCGCGCAATGCGCCCGATCCGCGCCTCGTCGACCTGCCCTGGCCCCGCATCGCCGTGCTGGTGGGCGGGGACAGCCGGCACCTGAGCTACCGCGCCGCCGACATGCGCCGCCTGCTGGCCGAGCTGACCAAGCTCGCGGATGGCGGCTGCTCGCTGATGGTGACGGTCTCCCGGCGCACGCCGGAGAACCTGCGAAAGGCCCTGCGCGACCTCGTGGCGGCCAAGGGCGGTTTCTTCTGGGACGGGACCGGCAGCAATCCCTATGTGGGGATGCTGGCCTTCGCCGAGCAAATCGTGGTCACCTCCGATTCCGCCAACATGGTCGGCGAGGCCGTGAGCACGGGGGCGCCCGTCCTCCTGTTCAACCTGCCGAAGACTTATATCCGGCACAGGCGGCTCTTCGCGGGGCTCGCGATGGCGGGCGCCCTGAAGCCCTTCGTCGGCCGCCTCGAGGAAATGCACTACCAGCCCCTGGATGCGACACCCGCCATCGCCGACGCGATGGCCAAGGCCTACGCGGATCACCGCGCGAACTGGGCCTGAAGGAGGACGGACACGATGGCCCATACGCATGCCAAACTCATCATCATCGGCTCCGGTCCCGCCGGCTACACCGCGGCGATCTACGCGGCCCGCGCCATGGTGGAGCCGCTGATGATCTCGGGCTTCCAGCCCGGCGGCCAGCTCATGATCACGACCGACGTCGAGAACTATCCGGGCTTCGCCGAGGCGATTCAGGGACCCTGGCTGATGGAGCAGATGCGCGCCCAGGCCGAGCATGTCGGCACGAAGATCGTGTCCGAGTACATCACCAAGGTCGATTTCCAGGTCCGGCCGTTCCGGCTCGAGGCCGATTCCGGCGAGACCTACTCGGCCGACGCGGTCATCATCGCCACCGGCGCCCAGGCCAAGTGGCTGGGCCTGCCGTCGGAGGCCCGGTTCCAGGGCTTCGGCGTCTCGGCCTGCGCCACCTGCGACGGCTTCTTCTTCCGCGGCAAGGAGGTCGTGGTGGTGGGCGGCGGCAACACCGCCGTGGAGGAGGCGCTCTACCTCGCCAACCTCGCCGCCAAGGTGATCGTCGTCCACCGCCGTGGCGAGTTCCGAGCCGAGCGGATCCTGCAGGAGCGCCTGTTCAAGCATCCCAACGTCGAGGTGGTCTGGCACCACGCGGTGGAGGAGATCTGCGGCGGCGAGAAGCCCCCGTCCGTGACCCATGTCCGCCTGAAGGACACCCGCACCGGCGAGATCACCGAGCGCAAGACCGACGGCGTCTTCATCGCCATCGGGCACCAGCCCGCCACCGCGATCTTCGAGGGCCAGCTCGCCATGCGCGACGGCGGCTACATCGAGACCGCGCCGGGCACCACCCACACGGCGATCCCGGGCGTCTACGCGGCGGGCGACGTCACCGACGACGTCTACCGGCAGGCGATCACCGCCGCCGGCATGGGGTGCATGGCTGCCCTCGACGCGGAGAAGTACCTGGCTGCCCTCGAAGTCGGCGAAACGCCGCAGCAAGCGGCCGCCGAATAGGAAGAATCTGGCGGATGAACGCGGCCTGCGCCTTGCGCGGGACGTCAAGACAATCGCAAGGTCGTTCCCCTAACCTAAGCGCTGGCGGCATGAGCCGTCGGCGCTTGCCGCATGACTCATCCTCCGATTCCCCACCGACACGCGGGTGACCGGAGCCGGGTCCGCCGGGCCTGACCGCACCATTCACGGTGCGGAACCAGTCGGCGTCGGGTTGCGTACGGGAGTGGTCGCCTTGGACTGGGACAAGATCCGCATCTTCCTCAACGTCGCGGAGGCCGGCAGCTTCACCCGCGCCGGCGACGACATCGGCCTGAGTCAGTCGGCGGTGAGCCGGCAGATCAGTGCCCTCGAGCGCGAGTTGAAGGCGCCGCTCTTCCACCGCCACGCCCGCGGCCTGATCCTGACCGAGCAGGGCGACCTCCTGTTCCGCGCGGCGCGCGACATGAAGCTGCGGCTGGAGAACACCAAGGCGCGTCTCGTCGAGACCAGCGAGCGGCCGACCGGCGACCTCAAGGTGACGACCACGGTGGGTCTCGGCACGGCCTGGCTCGCCCAGCGCATCGCCGAATTCCTCGACCTCTACCCGGATGTCCGCGTCGAGCTCATCCTCACCAACGAGGAGCTCGATCTCGCCATGCGCGAGGCGGACGTAGCCATCCGGATGCGGCGCCCGGCCCAGCCGGACCTGATCCAGCGCCGCCTGTTCACGGTGCACTATCACGCCTTCGCGTCGCAGGATTACGTGAAGCGCTTCGGCGAGCCGAAATCCATCGCCGACCTCGACAATCACCGCCTCGTCTCGTTCGGCGGCAACGAGCCGTCCTACCTTTTGGCCACGCACTGGCTCTCGACGGTGGGTCGCGAGGGCCAGGAGCGCCGGACGATCCATTTCACGGTCAACAACATCACCGCCCTGCAGCAGGCCATCGACACCGGCGCCGGCATCGGCATCCTGCCCGACTACGCGGCGGAGGGGCAGAGCGGTCTCGTGCAGGTCATGCGCGAGACCGAGATGCCGCACATGGAAAGCTATCTCGTCTACGCCGAGGAGATGCGCACCGTCGCCCGCGTGCAGGCGTTCCGGGATTTCCTCGTGGCGAAGGCTCAGCGCTGGACCTACTGAGGACCGGGGACGGGGCGGCACCCCACCCGTCGCAATCATCCTGTCTCCGGTCGACCCGTTCGGTCTCTGGCGAGCGCGCGTCCTCTCACCTTCGGGCGAGGGGATTCACGCGTTTCGATGGGGCCGATCGCTCTTCGCTCCAGAGCCGTCATCCCGGGGCTGCGAAGCAGTACCCGGGATCCCGAACCGCCGACAGGCCTTCAACCTGCCACCTCGGCGGTTCTGGGTTCCGGGTTCGCCTGCGGCGCCCCGGAATGACAGGGGTGGATGCCAAAGCACTTCGGAGATGAGTGAATATGCTTGGCCCGCCCGGGAGGGCGAGCCTGTCGCGCGCAGCCAATCCGAGGCAATCGACCAGAGACAATATCAGACGAACAGGCGCTCCTTCTCCAGCCCCTTGTAGAGGCCGGCGACCTGCTCGCCGTAGCCGTTGTAGATCAGGGTCGGCACGCGCTGGTCGGTGCCGAGCACCCGCTCCGTCGCCTGACTCCAGCGCGGATGCGACACCGCCGGGTTGACGTTGGCCCAGAAGCCGTACTCGGCGGCCTGCAGCCCTTCCCAGAAGGTCTTCGGCCGCTCGGCCACGAACGAGATCTTGGTGATCGATTTCACCGACTTGAAGCCGTACTTCCACGGCACCACGAGGCGGATCGGCGCGCCGAACTGGTTGGCGAGCGGCTTGCCGTAGACGCCGGTGGCGACGAAGGCGAGGTCGTTGCCGGCCTCCTCCAGGGTCAGGCCCTCCGTGTAGGGCCAGGGATACAGGAACGACTTCTGCCCCGGCGCCATCGCGCGGTCGAGGAAGGTCTGCATCTGGATGTACTTCGCCCCCGCGGTGGGCTTGGCCAAGGCCACGAGCTTCGCCAGCGGGAAGCCGGTCCAGGGCACCGACATCGACCAGGCCTCGACGCAGCGGTGCCGGTAGAGGCGTTCCTCCAGGGGCATCTTGCGGATCAGGTCGTCGATCCCGAGGGTCATCGGCTTCTCGACGAGACCGTCGATCGCCACCGTCCAGGGCCGGGTCTTCAGGGCGTTGGCCGCCGGGAGGACCGACTTCGAGGTGCCGTATTCGTAGAAGTTGTTGTAGTCGGCGCTGAACTTCTCCGGCGTCAGCGGGCGGTCGAGGGTGTAGGCCTCGTTGCGCTTGGCCGGGTAGAGGTCGGCGGTGGGGTCGGAGGCCGCCTGCGCGCCCTCAATCCCGATGAAGGAGGCCGCCGCCAGGCCCGCCGCGCCGCCGAGCAGGCGCCGCCGGTCGAGAAAGACGTTCTCCGGCGTCGCCAGATGTTCGGGCATCTCCCATGCCCGGGTTCGCCTGATATGCATGTCGATCCCTCCGTGCGGCGCGGATCGCTGCGCGCCGGCTCGTTGCCATGACATTGGCCGGACGCGGCACGCGCGCAAGCCGTCGCGATGTCACCCTTCGCCGGCGGACCGCCGAAGGTTACGGGGACTCGGACCTCAGGGCGGAGGGGAATCGTCGCGCAGGGCCCGGCGCAGCACCTTGCCGACATTGGTCTTGGGCAGGGCGTCGTGGAAGACGACCCGGCGCGGCACCTTGTAGCCGGTGAGCTGAGAGCGCGCGAAGGTCCGCAGCGCGTCGGTGGTCATCGCCTCGTCCTTGCGCACCACGTGGGCCACGACCATCTCGCCGGTCTCGTCGTTGACGGCCCCCACCACGGCGCATTCGAGCACGCCCGGATGGCTCGCGAGCACGTCCTCGATCTCGTTCGGATAGACGTTGAAGCCCGAGACCAGGATCATGTCCTTCATCCGGTCGACGATGCGGACCTGCCCATCGGGGTTCAGCACCGCCACGTCGCCGGTGCGGAAGTAGCCGTCCGCCGTCGTCGCCCGGGCGGTCTCGTCCGGGCGCTTCCAGTATCCGGCCATGACCTGGGGCCCGCGCACGCAGAGTTCGCCGGGTTCGCCGATCCCGACCTCCCGCCCGTCGAGCCCACGGATCGAGACGTCGGTGGAGGGCACGGGATAGCCGATGGTCCCGCTCCATTCGGCGAGGTCCGGCGGGTTGACGCAGACCACCGGCGAGGTCTCGGACAGGCCGTAGCCCTCGACGATGGCCGAGCCGGTGATCGCCTTCCAGCGCTCGGCGACGGTGGCCTGCACCGCCATGCCCCCCGCGATGACGAAGTCGAGCTTCGAGAAATCGACCTCGTGGATCTTGGGATGGTTGATCAGCAGGTTGAACAGGGTGTTCACACCGGAAAAGTGGGTGAAGCGCGTGCCCTTCAGCGTCTTGATGAAGCCGTCCGCGTCGCGCGGGTTGGCGATCAGCAGGCAGCAGCCGCCGACCTTCATGAAGAAGAAGAAACAGCAGGTCAGCGCGAAGATGTGGTAGAGCGGCAGCGCCGTGACCATGACGCGCATCCGGCCGTCGTCGGCCGAGACGCGGAACCAGACCCGGCTCTGCTCGACATTGGCCATGATGTTGCGGTGGGTGAGCATCGCCGCCTTGGCGACCCCCGTGGTACCGCCGGTATATTGCAGGAACGCGAGATCTTCAGGGCCCACGGGCACGCGGACCTTGGGCTTGCCGGTGCCTGCCCGGATCACCGCGTCGAAGCGGAGTGCGAGCCCGTCCGGAAAGCGATAGGCCGGCACCGCTTTCTTGAGATGGCGCGAGGCCAGGGTGATCAGCCGCCCCTTCAGGCCGAGGCCGTCACCCGGTCCGGCCAGGACCACCCGGTCGAGGGCGAGGTCGGGCAGGGCCTGCATCACCGTATGGGCGAAGTTCTCGAGGACGAAGAGGATGCGCGCACCCGAATCGTTCAGCTGCGCCGTCAGCTCGCGCGGGGTGTAGAGCGGGTTGACGTTGACGACGGTGCAGCCGGCGAGCAGCGCGCCGAAGATCGCGGCCGGATAGGCCGCCACGTTCGGCATCATGATCGCGACCCGGTCGCCCTTGGCGAGGCCCTGCGCGGCGAGCCAGGCGGCGACGGCTTCGGACGATGCGCCGAGGGCCGCGTAGGAAACCGGGACGCCGAAACTCATCAGGGCGGGACGTGGCGCCGAGCGGGCCATGCAGTCCTCGAACAGGTCGACCAGCGTTCCGAGACGGTCGATCGCGAGGTCCGCCGGAATGCTCGGCGGATAAGCGGACAGCCACGGGCGCGCGGCGCTCCGGGTTTCGGCCATGTGGATCCTCCCTGTGATGCGACCCGGCGGCTTCCTGCCTCCTTAGTTCACATCTAAACCATCCTCGGCCATCCCGGCGACCGGATCAAGCGGCGGCGTGTAGGCGGTGGGAACGATCCCGCCGCGTCGTCAGTCCGGTGCAGCCCAAACGGGTGCAGGCGACATGCGGCAGGAAGGCGATACCCGCCAGGGCCGCGGCCAACAGGGCGTCGCCCGCCGTCATCGACCGGCGCGGCCAGATCCCGAAGCCCGCCGCATGCGCGAGGCCGAGGACCGCCAGGGCGAACCAGAGGGCGAGGGTGCGGGCCAAAGCCTCGCCGATGGGGCGCAGCCAGCGCCGGGGGTGCTGCGCCGTCCGGTTGCCGATCAGCAGGGCGCCGACGCCGAGCGCCCCGGCGAACACCGTGGCGGCCAGTGCCGAGCCGAGGGCGTAGGCGGCCGGCATCGCCTGCTGCGTGAGGAAGGCCGTGCCGCCGCTGGCGAAGGCGAGGCGCAGGGTCACGCCGCCGAAGGTGGGATAGAGGCAGATTGCGAGGAACAGTGCGAGGGCGAGCCCTCCGCCGACGAGGCGGCGGGGCCAGCCGGCCGGTCCCGGCCGGACGATGCGAAGACCGAGACAGGCGAGCCCGTAGACGATCGCCACCGCGAAGAGCGGATAGCGATCGAGGAAGAAGCCGTAGAACCGGGCGTCCAGTTCGGGCGGCAGTGTCCAGCGTTGGTCGAAGCCCGTGGCGAACGCGAGGGCGACCGCCAGGATCGCGGCCGCCAGCGGGATCACGGCCGCCAGCATGCGGCTCAGGCCTCGTAGTGATCGCGCACTAGGCGGTCGAGCATCCGCACGCCCCAGCCCGCGCCCCAGCTCCGGTTGATCTCGCTCGCCGAGGAGGACATCGCGACGCCTGCGATGTCGAGATGGGCCCAGGGCACGTCGTTGACGTAGCGCTTCAGGAAGGAGGCGGCCGTGGCGGCACCGCCGTGACGGCCGCCGGTGTTCTTCATGTCGGCGAACTTCGAGTCGATCGCCTTGTCGTAGGCCGGGATCAGCGGCATCCGCCACACGGCCTCGCCCGTGGCCTCGCCGGCCGCCGTGATCTTGGCCGAGAGGGCGTCGTCGTTGGAGAACATGCCGGCGATGTCCTGGCCCAGGGCCACGATGATGGCGCCCGTCAGGGTGGCCAGATCGATCATGAACTTCGGCTTGTAGGCGCTCTGGATGTGCCAGAGCACGTCGGCGAGAACGAGGCGCCCTTCCGCGTCGGTGTTGATGATCTCGATGGTCTGGCCCGACATCGAGGTGACGATGTCGCTCGGCCGCATGGCGTTGCCGTCCGGCATGTTCTCGACGATGCCGATGGCGCCCACCACGTTGACCTTCGCCTTGCGGCTGGCGAGCGCGTGCAGCGTGCCGACGACGCAGGCCGCTCCGCCCATGTCGCCCTTCATGTCCTCCATGCCGCCGGCCGACTTGATCGAGATGCCGCCGGAATCGAAGCACACGCCCTTGCCGATGAAGGCGATGGGCGCCTCGTTCGGATCGGTCGCGCCGTTCCAGCGCATCACCACGACGCGGGCCTCGCGCGTCGAGCCCTGGGCCACGGCCAGAAGCGCGCCCATGCCCAGCGCCTCGAGCTTGCCCGGGCCGAGCACCTCGACCTCGACGCCGAGCCCGGTCAGAGCCTCGGCGCGCCGCGCGAACTCCTCCGGGTAGAGGACGTTCGGCGGCTCGTTGATCAGCTCGCGGGCCAGGATGACGCCGTCGGCGACGGCCTCGGACACCTTCGCGGCTGCCTCGGCGGCGGCGACATCGGCCACCATCAGGGTCAGGGCGGTGCCGTTCGCGTCCTCGCCCTCGGGCTTCTTCTTGGTCTTGTAGCGGTCGAAGCTGTAGTGGCGCAGGCGGGCGCCGAGGGCGAAGTCGGCCGCGTTCGCGGCGGTGACGTCGAGGCCGGAGGGGATCAGCGCCACACCGGCGCTGCGCCCGGAGACCTTGCCGGCGGTGAAGCCGCCCAGCGCCGCCCAGTCGATCTTGGCGCGGTCCTTCTCCGAGCCGAGACCGACGACGAGGAGACGGTCGGCCTCGAGGCCCGCCGGGGCGGGCAGCGCCAGGGCCGACAGGGACTTGCCCTTGAAGCGCTCGCTCGCCGCCGCGCGGGCCACGAGATCGGCCACCCCGCCGCCGATGGCCTGGGCGACCGCCGGGGCCAGGGCGAGATCGTCGCCGACGAAGAGGACGACGTCGCCCCGGCCCACCGGACCCAGGGGTCCGAACGCGATCGTGATACCGTCCGCCATGACGCTGCTTTCCGAGAGTTTGGCTCGAACGATGGAATGCGTTCGATCGATGGTGCGCGCAAAATCGTGTGCGAAGCGGCACGCGCTGGGACGCGCCGCTCCGAGGGCTTCTGTGTACCCGTTGAGGCAGAGAACGCAACGCGATCACGATGCCGCGAAACCGCCCGAATTGGCGCGCCCCGATCGCAGTCGACCGCCGGGGGGTGGGGCGGCTAGAGAGACGGACGGGGCGTCGACGCGCTCTGGCCGATGCGGGGGGCAATTCCGCACGACGCCGATCCACGAGAACCGATGACGCAGATCGAGCGCTACATCTTCAGAATCGCGCTCGGGGCGTTCCTGGCCTGCCTGGTCGGGCTGACCGGCACGATCTGGGTGACCCAGGCCCTGCGCGAGCTCGACCTGATCACCGCCAAGGGCCAGACCCTGGTGATCTTCTTCCTGATCACGGGGCTGTCGCTGCCGACCCTGATCACCGTGATCGCGCCCGTGGCGCTGTTCATCGCGGTGGTCTACGCGCTCAACAAGCTCAACGGCGATTCCGAGCTCATCGTGATGTCGGCCGCCGGCATGCGGCCCCGGCAGATCCTGCGCCCCTTCCTCAGCCTCGGCCTCGCCGTCAGCCTCGCGGTGGCGTTCCTGACGATCCAGGTCATGCCGTCCTCGTTCCAGGAATTGCGGGACGTGCTCACCCGCGTGCGGGGCGACTTCATCGCCAACGTGGTCAAGGAAGGCCAGTTCACCAGCCTCGACAGCGGCATCACCTTCCACTTCCGCGAGCGCGGGCCCGGCGGGGCCCTGCTCGGCCTTTTCATCCAGGACAAGCGCGAGGCGGGAAAGTCGGTGGTCTACCTCGCCGAGCGGGGCCAGGCGATGGAGTATGGTGGCCAGAGCTACCTCGCCCTGCAGAAGGGCAGCATCCACCGGCAGCAGAAAGGCTCGCGCGACGCCTCGATCATCACCTTCGAGCGCTACACCGTCGATCTGGCCGCCTTCACGCCGCCGGATGCCGAGCTCGTCTACAAGCCGCGCGAGCGTGCCACGATGCAGCTCCTGTTCCCCGACACCAGCGAGACCTACTACCGGCAGCAGAAGGGCCGCTTCCGGGCGGAGCTGCACGACCGGCTCTCGTCCTGGCTCTATCCCCTCGCCCTCACCTTCATCGCCTTCGCGGCGCTGGGCGATCCGCGCACCACGCGCCAGGGGCGCGGCCTCGCGGTGGCGGGCGCCGTGCTCGCCGTGGTGGTGGTGCGCATCGGGGGCTTCGCCGCCTCGAGTGCGGCCGCCCGCAGCGCGGGCGCGGTGGTGGCGGTCTACGCCGTGCCCCTCCTGGCGATCCTGATCTCGGCGGTGATGATCTTCAACGGCGCGGCGGTGCGGTCCTGGAACGCGCGCGTGGCCCGGGCGATGAGCGGGCTCGCGGGCCGCCTCGGCCGGCGCCCGCGCCTCGGCGTGCAGTGAGGCGGAGCGCGCGGCCATGCTGATCGGCGCCACCCTCGGCCGCTACTTCGCCATGCGCTTCGTGCGCACGATCCTCGGCGTGTTCCTCACGGTGTTCACCCTCGTCTACACCCTCGATTTCGTCGAGCTCCTGCGCCGGGCGGGCGATGCCGAGGGTGCGTCCACAGGTTTGATGGCGCAGCTCTCGCTCTACCGCACCCCGGCGGTGGCCGAGGGCGTGCTGCCCTTCGCGATCCTGTTCGGCTCGATGGCCACCCTGCTGCAGCTGTCGCGCAAGCTCGAGCTCGTGGTGGCGCGCGCCGCCGGCATCTCGGCCTGGCAGTTCCTGCAGCCGGGCGCCTTCGTGGCGCTCGCCATCGGCGCCTTCACGGTGGGCGTCTACAATCCGGTCTCGGCGCTGATGAAGCAGCGCTCCACCGAGATCGAGGCCAAGATCTTCTCTCGGTCCACCAAGGCCAATTCCGGCAAGGACCTGTGGATCCGCCAGCGCGGCCTCGACGGACAGGCGATCCTGCGCGCCGACACCGCCATCGAGGGCACGACCACCCTGGCGGGCGTCTCGGTCTTCACCTTCGACGATGCGGGCATCTTCACGGCGCAGATCGAGGCGGCGCGGGCGACGCTGCACGACGGCTACTGGGAGCTGACCCAAGCCCGCGTGATGGCGCTGGGCCAGCCGGCGGAGAGCTTCGACACCTATCTCATCGCCTCGACCCTGGTGCCCTCGCAGGTCCGGCAGCGCTTCACGCCGCCGGATTCCGTGCCTTTCTGGCAACTGCCCGAGACGATCTCGCGGTTCGAGCGGGCCGGCCTCGACGCCACCCGCTACCGGCTCCAGTACGACGTGCTGCTCGCCCGGCCGGTGCTGTTCCTGGCCATGGTGCTGGTGGCGGCCAGCGTTTCCTTAAGGTTCTTCCGCTTTGGTGGGGTGGGCAAGCTGGTGCTGGGCGGCGTGGCGGCGGGGTTCGTGCTGTATGTCGCCCGACAGGTGCTGGAAGGCCTCGGTGCCTCGGGAATCGTGACGCCGACGGTGGCGGCGTGGTTCCCGGCCGTGGTAGGGAGTCTCCTCGGTACGCTCACGCTTCTCTATCAGGAGGACGGCTGATGTCGGACTCCACGGTGGGGACGGAGCGGGAACCTTGGCAGGAGTTGGGACTGGCGTTGCGTAGGGTCGCCGACATCGCGTTCGCCACGGGCTTCGTGGCTCTGGTCACGGTCGCCGCTCCCGCGGCGCTCGGTGGACAAGCCCTGGCCCAAGGTGCGCCCGGAGCCGGCTCCGGCCAGAAGGCCGGCGCGACCCAGAAGCCCGCCGAGCGCCTCCTCGTGGAGGCCGCCGAGCTCATCTACGACAACGACCGCAACACGGTGACGGCGCGGGGCAACGCGGAGCTGCATTACGGCGCCCGCACCCTGCAGGCCGACCGGGTGACCTACGACCGCAACGCGAGCCGCGTCTTCGCGGAGGGCAACGTGCGGCTGACCGAGGCCACGGGCGCCGTGCTCACCGGCGAGAAGATGGAGCTCACCGACGATTTCCGGAGCGGCTTCATCGATGCCCTGCGGGTGCAGCAGACGGTGGAGCTGAACGGCCAGCCCGTGCGCACCCGGTTCTCGGCACCCCGCGCCGAGCGGATCGAGGGCGACACCACGAGCTTCGAGTACGGGACCTACACGGCCTGCGAGCCGTGCAAGAACAACCCGGAGACGCCGCCCCTCTGGCAGATCCGCGCCACCAAGATCGTCCACAACAACGAGACCCACACCGTCGCGTTCGAGGAATCGACCCTCGAGATCGGCGGGATCCCGGTCGCCTACCTGCCGTATTTCGAGACCGCCGACCCCACGGTGAAGCGCAAGACTGGCTTCCTGACGCCGCGCTTCCTCACCTCGACGGCGCTGGGCTCCGGAATCGCGACGCCGTTCTTCGTGAACCTGGCGCCGAACTACGACCTCACCCTCTCGCCCGCCTTCCTGAGCAACCAGGGCGTCCTCGGTCAGGCCGAGTTCCGGCACCGCCTCGAGACCGGCTCCTACAACCTGCGTGTGTCGGGCATCTTCCAGACCACGCCGAGCGCCTTCCTGCCCGGCCCCCTCGGGGCGGGCGACCGCGATTTTCGCGGCGCGATCGAGTCGAAGGGCCAGTTCTACATCAACGACCGCTGGCGCACCGGCTGGGACGTGGTCGGGGTGACCGACAAGTGGTTCCTCGACAATTACCGCATCCGCAACCAGAGCATCACCACGGACTACTTCCGTGAGGCGGTCTCGACGGCCTACCTGATCGGCCAGGGCGACCGCTCGTGGTTCGAGGCGCGCGGCTACTACTTCAAGGGCCTGTCGAGCTTCGACTGGCAGAAGGAGCAGCCCTTCGTCGCGCCGGTGATCGACTACGACAAGCGCATCAACGGTCCGGGCCAGCTCGGCGGCGAGGTCCGGTTCGAGGCGAACATCACCAGCCTCACCCGGCAGGCCACCGATTTCCAGGCGGTCCAGAGCCCCACGGGCTACCTGCTCCAGCCCACCATCAACGGCCGCACCTACAACCTCTACGAGACCTGCACGGTGTTCGAGCGGGGCCGCTGCGTCGTGCGCGGGCTGGCCGGCACCAACACGCGCGCCTCGGCGCAGCTCTCCTGGCGGCGGTCCTTCATCGACGACATGGGCCAGGTCTTCACGCCGTTCGCCTACCTGCGCACGGACGCGTTCTTCGTGGACCCGCGCAATTCCGGCTACCAGAACGCCCTGGTCCAGAACATCGCCCGCCAGGACGCCGACTTCTCCGGCCGCGTGCTGCCGGCGGTGGGCATCGACTACCGCTATCCCTTCGTCAGCAATTTCGGGCCCTTGGGCGTCCACACGATCGAGCCGATCGCGCAGATCATCGCGCGCCCGAGCGAGACCCGTATCGGCCGCCTGCCGAACGAGGACGCGCAGAGCCTGATCTTCGACGACACCTCGCTGTTCGAGTGGGACAAGTTCTCGGGCTACGACCGGGTCGAGGGCGGCGTGCGTACCAATCTCGGCGCGCAGTACTCCGTGGTGACCCCGGCCGGCTGGTACGCGAACGCCATGTTCGGCGAGTCGATCCAGATCGCGGGCGTGAACTCGTTCCGCCGGGGCGACATCGCCAATGTGGGCCTCGATTCGGGGTTGGAAAACCGCCGGTCGGACTTCGTCGGCCGGGTCCAGGTCTCGCCGAACCAGAACATCACCTTCATCACGCGCGGCCGCTTCGACCAGGCGGATCTCGGAGTGAACCGGGTCGAGACCGGCGTGATCGCGCGGCTTTCGCCCTTCGCGCCGATCGACCTCTCGGCCTTCTATTCCTACTACAAGGCGCAGCCGGCCCTCGGCTTCGCCAACCGCCGCGAGGGCCTGACCGCCTCGGCGACCTACCACGTCACGCCGAACTGGTTCGTCACGGGCTCGGCCCTCATCGACATGTCGCACTACCTCGACGTGCGCGACAATTTCAAAACCGCCTACGCCTCCTACCTCGCCAACCCGGTCGGCGACGCGCCGGTCTATTCCAACCCCGGGCGCTTCTACCTGTCCGGCATGAGCATCGGCGGCGGCTACCAGGACGAGTGCACCACGGTGTCGGTGAACTACATCGTCTCCCCCACCGCCGCCGCACTCGGCACCAGCGAGCGCAACCGCACCGTGCTGCTGCGGCTCGAACTGAAGACCCTCGGCGAGGCCGATTTCCGCCAGAACCTCGGAACCGCGGTCACGGCCGACGGCATCTCGACCGTCCGTTGAGGCGCTTCCGCGTTCCGGGACGAGGAAACCGGCGATGACCCGACGACTGGCGCCGATCGCCCTCACCCTCGGCGATCCCGCCGGAATCGGCCCGGAACTCGCCCTGATGGCGTGGCTCCGGCGCGATGCCGGGCCCGGCCTCCCGACCTTCTTCCTCATCGGCGATCCCGACTTCATCGAGCGCCGCGCCAGCGCCATGAACCTGCAGGTCCCGGTCGCCGATGTCGGTCCGGACCTCGCCGAGGAGGTTTTCCCCCGCGCGCTGCCGGTGATGCCGCTGCCCAGCGGCATGCGGGTCGAGGCCGAGCCCGGCCGGCCGGACTCGGCCTGCGCCGGAGCGATCCTCGAATCGATCACCGCCGGGGTGGACCTCGTCACGCGCGGCATCGCCGCCGCTTTGGTGACCAACCCGATCGCCAAGTACGTCCTGACGCAGGTGGGCTTCGCCCATCCGGGCCACACCGAGTTCCTCGCTGCCCTCGCGGTGGCGCCCGGCGAGACGCCGCCGCTCCCCGTGATGATGCTGTGGAGCGAGACCCTGTCGGTGGTGCCGGTGACCATCCACGTGGCGCTGCGCCGTGTGCCCGAACTCCTGACCCAGGACCTCGTGGTGCGCACGGCCCGCATCGTCGCCCACGATCTGCGCCATCGCTTCGGCCTGGAGCGCCCCCGCCTCGTCCTGTCCGGGCTCAACCCGCATGCGGGCGAGAACGGCACGATGGGCAGCGAGGACCGCGACGTGCTGGAGCCGGCTGTGATGCAGTTGCAGGGTGAGGGCATCGACATCCGGGGGCCGCTGCCCGCCGACACCCTGTTCCACGAACGGGCCCGCGCGACCTACGACGTCGCCCTGACGCCGACCCACGACCAGGCGCTGATCCCGATCAAGACCATCGCGTTCGACGACGGCGTCAACGTCACCCTGGGCCTGCCCTTCATCCGGACCTCGCCCGACCACGGCACCGCCTTCGACATCGCCGGCCGGGGCATCGCCCGCCCCGACAGCCTGATGGCCGCCCTGCGGCTCGCCGCCCGCCTCGCCAAGGCCGAAGCGTGAGCGAGGGGAACGGCCTCAGCGCGGACGGCCTGCCGCCCCTGCGCGAGGTGGTGCGCCGGCACGGCCTCGAGCCCAAGAAGGCGCTCGGTCAGAACTTCCTGTTCGACCTCAACCTGACCGGCCGGATCGCCCGCTCCGCCGGCCCCCTCGACGGCGTCACCGTGGTGGAGATCGGCCCCGGACCCGGCGGCCTGACCCGGGCGCTGCTGGCCGAGGGCGCGGCCCGGGTCGTCGCCATCGAGCGCGATCCCCGGGCCCTGCCCGCGTTGGCCGAGATCGCCGCGCATTATCCGGGACGCCTGGAGGTGGTCGACGCCGATGCCCTGCGCTTCGATCCCGCCCCGCTGATCGGGTCCGGGCCGGTCCGGATCGTGGCCAACCTGCCCTACAACATCGGCACCCCGCTCCTCGTCGGCTGGCTCGCCGGCGCGGCCTGGCCGCCGTGGTGGGATTCCCTGACGCTGATGTTCCAGCGCGAGGTCGCCGAGCGCATCGTGGCCGACGAGAACGACCGGGCCAATTACGGGCGCCTCGGCGTCCTCTGCGGCTGGCGCACGCAGGCCGACATCCTGTTCGACGTGGCCCCATCGGCCTTCGTGCCGCCCCCGAAGGTGACCTCCTCCGTCGTCCGCCTGACGCCGCGCCGCGATCCCCTGCCCTGCTCGGTGCAGGCCCTGGAATCCATCACCCGCGCGGCCTTCGGGCAGCGCCGCAAGATGCTGCGTCAGAGCCTGAAGGCCGCCGTTCCGGACCCGGCCCGGCTTCTCGACGCCGCCGGCATCCCCGAGACCGCGCGGGCCGAGGAAGTTCCGGTCTCGGCCTTCGTGGCGATGGCGCGGGCGCTGAAGAGCGTCTGATACGGTTTCGGGCGGAATCGTTCGGTTTCTGGCGCGGGTCCCCTCTCCTGGAAGGAGAGGGACAGGGTGAGGTGTGTGACCTCTCCGGAAATGGACCACACCTCACCCCAACCCTCTCCTTCCAGGAGAGGGAGCGCGTCGCGTACAGGATGACCGAAGCCATCAACTGGAAACCGTATGAAACGAAAAAGGGGCCGCGCGGATCAGTCCGCGCGGCCCCTCTGGTTCGATCTTCGGTAAACCGTGGCGCTCAGCGCCCCTGCTGGATGGCCGAGAGGATCCAGCGGCCGCCGCGCTCGCGCACGAAGGTCCAGAGCTCCACGGCCTCCGGCTCGCCGGTCTCGACCACGCGGTCGGTGCGGCGGTCGACGGTCACGTCCTTGATGGCGTAGCGCATCGCCACGGTGGCGTACTCGGCATTGCCCTCGCCCCAGGACTCCGACAGGTCGCCCTGGAGGAGCTTCACGTCCGAGATCCGGTTGACGACGCCGCGCGCCTGGTTGGCCTGCAGCTCCTCGATGAAGTAGCCGGCCATCTCGGGGGTCGCGAAGTTGCGAAGCGCCGCGGCGTCCTCACGGCCATAGGCCGCCTGGATGTCGTTGAGGGCGATCTCGAAGCTCTGGAAGTCGCCGGGTCCGATCTGGACCGGACGCGCCGCCGGAGGCTGCACCGGCGCCGGGCCGCGCTGGGCGTTTCCGCCGAGGGGCGCGCCCCCCATCGGGCCACCCGAGGGACCGTTGACCGGACCGTTCATGGGCCCACCCATCGGGCCCGGAGCGTCGAGGTTCTGGCGGGCATGACCGGCCGCGGCCGGCGCGCCCTGACGGCGGCGGAACCAGCGCACCGCGAAGGCCACCAGCATGACGACGAGGCCGACCTGGAGGATCAGGCCGAGGAAGGACATGATGCCGCCGAGGCCGCCGAAGAAGCCGCCGCCGAGGAGGGCACCGAGGAGACCCGCGCCGAGCAGACCCGCCATGAAGCCCCCGCCGAAGCGACGGCCGGGCTGGGCGGCCTGGGTCATGCCGGGATTGCCCATGGCCGGGCCGGGCTGGGTCTGCGAGCGCTGGATCGGGGCCGGGGCGCCGGGCGCGGTAGTCGTGGCCGAGGGCGGCGCGTAGGTGCGCGATCCGCGCGAGCCCATGCCACCGCTGCTGCCGCTTCCGGGACGCGCCTCGACGACGGGCGCAGCGAGGGCCAACGCCGCGGCGAGCGCGAGGATGGACGCCGCGCGCTTGCGACGAGTGGTGGAGGTGAGCATGAAGACGCCTCTGGTGACGAACGGGACGGTCCAAGGACCTGGCAACGGGCTCGGCGCGAACGCCGCTCCTGCATATGGTGACGTTCCAGCGCGGGTTTTAGTCCTTCCGGACCGCGCGATCCGGCGTCCGGTCGCCCGCCCTCAGACCACGGCCGGGAAGACGAGGCGGACCACGGCGCCCTCCCCGGGCTTCGAATCGATCGAGACCGTGCCGTTCTGGCGCTTCATCAGCCCGTGCACGATGGCGAGCCCCGTGCCCCGCCCGGCTTCCCGGCTGGTGATGAAGGGTGCCAGCGCCCGCGCCGCCATCTCGGGCGACATGCCCGACCCCTCGTCCGTCACCGTGATGCCGACGGCGCCGTCCCCGGGCCTTTGCAGGCCACGGTCGCCCGGCGGCACCGCGAAGGTCGCCACGACGATGCGCCCGGGCTCGGCCATGGCCTCGCAGGCATTGGCCACGATGTGGGTCAAGGCCAGGTCCACCTGCGTCGGATTTCCGAGCCCGCAGGCGAGGCCGGGCGATGTCCGGATCTCCAGGGTGATCCGCGTCGGCAGGGTCGGGCCGACCCGCGCCCCGAAATCCTCGATCAGGCGGTTCAGGTCCACCGGGCGGACGTCGGGGGCGATGCGGCGCGAGAAGGCGAGCAACTGGCGGGTCAGGATCGTCGCCCGCTCGGCGGCGTCGGTGGAGCGCAGGATCGCCCGCTGGATGAAAGGCTCCTCCCGGTCGCCGAGGCGGCGCTTCAGGCCGTCGATGTAGCCGATCAGGATCTGGAGGAAGTTGTTGAACTCGTGCGCCACGCTGTTGGTGAGGAGACCGAGCGCCTCGCGCTGGCGCGAGAGGAGGAGCGCGCCCTCGGCGTCCCGCCGCCGCGTGACGTCGACGACCTGGGCAAGGAGGTACGGCGTCCCGGACACCGGCGCCACCAGGACCTGCGCCCACCAGGCCGCGCCACCCGCCGCATGGGCCAGGATCTCGACGCCCTCGGGCCGCTCACCGGCCAGGGCCGCCTGCAGGACGGCGCGGGTCTCGCGGTCCCCGTCCGGCCGCAGCGCCGCCCAGAGATCACCGCCGGTGACGGCCGACATCTCGCGCCCGGTCAGGGCGAGGAGCGACGGATTGGCCAGGACGACGCGCTGTCCGTCCTCGGCCGGCTCGAGCAGGAGAGCCGGCACGGCCGACGCGGTGAGCAGCGCCGCGAGCCCCGCCTCCGGCCTCGTCAGCGCAGCGGGGTCGTGCGTTCCGGGCGATGCCATGGCCTGTCCGCCGATGCGGGGCGCGGGCGCCCCTCCGGTCGCAAGGCATAGCCCCTTACCGCAGACGCGGCAAAGCTTGTGTGAGGCCCTACTGGCGCACCCACATCACCCGGCCGATCCAGGCGATGTCGCCGACATTCACGAGGCGGTCGGCATGTTCGGGGTTGAGGGAGGCGAGCTCGATCGTGCGCGCCGTCTTGCGCTTGAGTTCCTTGGCCAGGACCTCCCCGGCGGAGAGGCGCACGACCACGCGGTCGCCCTTGCGCACGCTGGCGGTGGGCGAGACGATGAGGATGTCGCCGTCGCGGTAGAGCGGCATCATCGAATCGCCCTGCACCTCCAGGGCGAAGGCCCGGTCGTCTCCGAGATCGGGAAACTCGATCTCCTCCCAGCCGGGCCCGCCGGTCGGCATGCCCTCCTCGGTGAACAGGCGACCGGCGCCGGCCTGCGTCATGCCGATGAGCGGGATCATCGTACGCGGCGGGCCGCCCCGCGCCTCGATCAGCCGCAGGAAGTCGTCGAGGCTGGCACCCGTCGCGGCCAGGACCTTGGAGACCGATTCGGTGGACGGCCAGCGCTTGCGGCCGTCGGGGCCGATTCGCTTGGAGCGGTTGAAGCTCGTCGCGTCGAGCCCGGCCCGGCGCGCGAGGCCGGAGGCGGAGAAACCATGACGTTCGGCCAATCGGTCGATCGCGGTCCAAATCTGCTCGTGAGACAGCATCGGAGGCTCGAAACGCGCTACGGCTAAGACGACCAGCCTAGATCTAGGAAAGTAGAACTAATCTGTTGGGATGGCAATGCCCGCCCGCCCCCGAAAAGTCAGTCGCGCTCCAGACGAAACGGCCCGATCGACTTACGCCCCAGGGTTGTGCGACGCTTTCCGATGCCCGTTTGATCGCCTTGCCGAAACCCGTTAGGGAGCGCGGTATGCCGCTCATCTACAAGATCTGTCCCCGCGCACTCTGGCGCGACGCCGAGGCGCTCGGCCGCTTCACCGGCGCGCCGGTCGATCGCGCAGACGGGTACATCCACTTCTCGACCGCCGACCAGGCGATCGAGACGGCGGCCCGGCACTTCGCCGGCGCGGACGACCTCGTCCTCGTCTCGGTGGAGGCCGACGCGCTCGGCCCGGCCCTGCGCTACGAGCCCTCGCGGGGGGGCGCCCTGTTCCCGCACCTCTACGCCGACCTGCCCCTGACGGCGGTGCGGGCGGTGGTGGACCTGCCCCTCGGGGCGGATGGCAGACATGTCTTTCCGGATGCGCTGCGGGCCGGCGGCCCGGCGTGAGGCCGCTTCCCCGCTGATCGGAGTGCGAACGTGATCAACGCGCTGTTTCCCCTGGCCCGGCCGCTGCTGCACAGCCTCGACGCGGAGACCGCCCACAACCTGACCCTGCGGGGCCTGGCCGCCCTGCCCCCGCGCCGTCCACGGGCCGACGACCCGCGCCTCGCGGTGGACGTGCTGGGGCGCCGCTTCCCGAACCCGGTCGGGCTCGCCGCCGGGTTCGACAAGGGCGCCGAGGTGCCCGACGCGCTCCTCGGCCTCGGCTTCGGCTTCGTGGAGGTGGGCGGCGTGGTGCCGAAAGCCCAGCCCGGCAATCCGCGCCCGCGGGTGTTCCGGCTGACCCGCGACAACGCGGTCATCAACCGATTCGGGTTGAACAGCGAGGGCCTCGACGTCGTGCGCGCGCGCCTCGCCGCCCGGCAGGGCCGCGGGGGCCGGATCGGGGTCAATATCGGCGCGAACAAGGATTCGACGGACCGGCTGGCCGACTACGTCACCTGTACGCGTGGACTTGCGCCGCTCGTCGACTTCGTCACCGTCAACGTCTCGTCGCCCAACACCCCGGGCTTGCGCGATCTCCAGGGCGAGGCCTTCCTCGACGAATTGCTGGCCCGCGTGGTCGAGGCGCGCGACGCGGTGCATCCCGAGACCGCGATCCTCCTGAAGATCGCGCCGGACATCACCCTGGAGGCCCTCGACGCCATGGCGGCGACCGCCCTGCGCCGGGGCGTCCAGGCCCTCGTCGTCTCGAACACCACCATCGCGCGGCCCGCGAGCCTGCGCGAGGCCGGCCTCGCCAAGGAGACCGGAGGCCTCTCGGGCCGCCCACTCTTCGCGGCCGCGACGCGGCTTCTGGCCGAGACCTACCTGCGCGTCGGCGATCGGATCCCGCTGGTCGGCGTCGGCGGTATCGATTCGGCTGAGGCCGCCTGGACCAAGATCCGCGCGGGCGCCAGCCTCGTGCAGCTCTATTCCAGCCTCGTCTATGCCGGCCCCGGCCTGATCCCCGAGATCAAGGCGGGCCTGCTCGATCGGCTGAAGGCCGAGGGTGGCGCCAGCCTCGCGACGGTGGTCGGGCGCGACGCGGCGGCCCTGGCAACGATGCAGGTCCAAGGGCGCTGAACGGTGGAACGGGGTCGCACGGGCTCGCCCACGCAGAGCCGTCGATCGGACCCGCCCTCGACCTGGGTTGCCGCTCGCCGTCGCGGCGCCCGGCCTATCGTGGCGAAATCATCATCCGCTCTTCCGAAAGAAGCGTTCACGCTTCTGGCGCTCGCTCCAGTGGTTGTCCGGCTGTCGGTAGACGTAGTCCGCATAGAGCTGAAAGCCGGCGGCCGCGTTGTTGTCCAGCAGATGGACGAAGGTCGTGTCCCGATACTCCGGCTTCAGCCGCGGCCTCGGCGGAACCAGGTCGAAGACCGCCTGAACGATCACGTAGGTGCCCGTCAGAACGTGCAGGTCGTAGGGTACGTGATCGGGCGTCGCGTCCTCCTTCACCTTCTGATCGCGAACATTGCGGAGAAGCCTATCGATGATGACGTCGAGTTCGGGCGCACCGCACCGGGCGGCGAGAACCCCATTCATGAGGTTGAAATCCGTTTCCTTCGGCATGAGCCATCGCTGTCCGAACAGCAGGAGGTTGTAGTCGCTCAGCCGGCCGAGCGTCTCCATGAGGTCGGATGGCTGTGCCGGACCAACATGCGCGTCGACGAACAGGCCACCATGCGCGCGCAGAAGGAACAGGCGCGCGATGTCCGACTTGGCCGACGGCAACAGGATGGACTGGAACACTGGGACGAACGGATCCGGCAGGAGGGGAATCACGTCGTCGTCCGAGAAGACCCGGAACCTGTGATAGATCCGACGCCATGCGGAGGCCGCCGCGGGTTCCCGAATTTCGGGATGGGTCCAGTACATGAAGACCGGACAAGTCTCCACGTGGGAGCCCAGCGCCGGACTGATCGACCCGTAGTCGAACCGTCCGATCGGCGCGGGCGAGGTCGGATCCTTGTGCCAGCCCGTCCGGCCCTCGGCCAAGCCGCGCTTTAGGAAGTGCGTGAGCGGATTGATGCGCTCCGCCCGGACATCAGGATTGGCGGTGAGATAGCCGTTGCCGCTGAAGCCGGCGCTTGGGTCGCGGCCTTCCCGCCACCCGTGCCGGAGATAATGCTGAAGCGGCGTGCCGCCGAACTGCGCCACGTCCGGATACCAGAGGCGATAGTAGGCTTCGTCGAATCCCGGCAGGTGGCTGTCCACGGCTGACGGACGAGGCTTTCGGAGGATGCGTAGCAGTTTCATGAGCAGCGTCTGACTCGTCCGATCCGGACATCCGATCTCGATTTGCCGAAGGCTAGCACGGCGCGGGCGAAACGCGCCCGATGCGTGCGCAAGCTACCGCCGGTCCGGGCGGAACGGACGCGTTCGCCGCCCCGTTCCCACCAGCACGGCAGCCCCCGCCGCGAGGCCGAGGAGGACCCACTTCAGGGGAAGCCGGGCCGCCTGTTCGCTCGGCAGGGGTTCGACCACCATGCGCCCGGGAGTGATCTCGACGCCGGGTTTGCCATAGGCCTGCGCGTCGGCGATCTGCTCGGCCGAGACGGCCCATCCGGCGCCGATCTGGCGATCATGGGCCATCACCGCGACGCCGACCGCGAGGGCGACGGCCGCCGCCGCGAAGATCCTCACCGGCGTTCTCATCTCCCGCGCTTCCTCATTCCGGGCGTCCTCGCCTCCGACTCGGCCCGAGGGTTAGGCGATCGGCGGGCGCTTCACCAGGGACTGTGGGCCGGGATCGAAGGCTTGGATTTCCGCATCGCGGCCTGGAACGGTTTCAACCCGCTCACCAGCGGCTCTGCAAAAAACGCATGGTACCCCTAACGGCATGACTGGCCTGCGTTTTCGCGCAATTGAGCGTCCGCTTCGCATCGCGATATCGCTGGGCGGCCAAGGCCCCGTTCCGCGACCGATCCTCGGCCGCGCATGCCCGTCCCAGGACCCGTTCATGGATCACCCGGTCGCGACCCCGAAGCGTTCGTCCGCCGCCGGCGGCTGGGGCGCCTTGAAAAGCTGCGGCAAGCATCTGCTCGGCAGCCGGGCGCCGCTCTCGGGCGCGCGGGCCATGCTCAAGGCCAACCAGCCCGACGGCTTCGACTGCCCCGGCTGCGCCTGGGGCGACCCGGAACACGGCTCGTCGTTCGAGTTCTGCGAGAACGGCGTCAAGGCGGTCTCCTGGGAAGCCACCGACAAGCGCACGCCGCCGAAGTTCTTCGCGAAGCACACGGTGACCGAGCTGCGCGGCTGGACCGACTACGCCCTGGAGGGCGAGGGCCGCCTGACGCATCCGATGCGCTACGACGCGGGAAGCGACCGCTACGTCCCCACCACCTGGGACGCCGCCTTCGCGGAGATTGGCGCCACTCTGCGCGGCCTCGACCACCCGGACCAGGCCGAGTTCTACACCTCCGGCCGCGCCTCCAACGAGGCCGCCTACCTCTACCAGCTCTTCGCCCGGCACTACGGCACCAACAACTTCCCCGACTGCTCCAACATGTGCCACGAGGCCAGCGGCATCGCCCTGCAGGCGGCCATCGGCGTCGGCAAGGGCACCGTCCTCCTGGAGGATTTCGAGAAGGCCGACGCGATCTTCGTGGTGGGTCAGAATCCCGGCACCAACCATCCCCGCATGCTCGGCGACCTGCGGCGGGCGGCCCATCGCGGCGCGAAGGTCGTGGTGTTCAACCCCGTGCGCGAGCGCGGGCTCGAGCGCTTCGCCGATCCGCAGAACACCGTGGAGATGCTGCGCGGCGCCAGCGCGCCGGTGGCGAGCCACTACTACCAGCCGCGTCTCGGCGGTGACATGGCGGCGTTCCGGGGCATCGCCAAGGCGGTGTTCGCAGCCGACGACGCGGCGCTCGCCGCCGGCCAGTCGTCGCGCCTCGACCGGACCTTCCTGCGCAACCACACGGCGGAGTACGAAGCCTACCGCGCGGCGGTGGATGCCACGACCTGGGCGGCCATCGAGGACCAGTCCGGCCTGACGCGCGCCGACATCGAGGTCGCGGCCGAGGTCTATCTTGGCGCCGACAAGGTGATCTGCACCTGGGCGATGGGCGTGACCCAGCACCGCCACTCCGTGGCCACCATCCGCGAGCTCACCAACGTCATGCTCCTGCGCGGCCATGTCGGGCGCCCCGGCACCGGCCTCTGTCCCGTGCGCGGCCATAGCAACGTGCAGGGCGACCGCACGGTGGGCATCAACGAGAAGCCCCCGGCCGCCCTGCTCGACGCCCTGGAGCGGGAATTCGGCTTCGCCGCCCCGCGCCGGCACGGGCACAACGTGCTGGCCGCCATCGGCGCTATGCTCGACGGTTCGTCGAAGGCCTTCATCGGCTTAGGGGGCAACTTCGCTCGCGCCACGCCGGACACGACCCTGGTGGCCAAGGCGCTGGCCTCCTGCGAACTCACCGTCCACATCGCGACGAAGCTCAACCACTCGCACCTCGTGCCCGGCCGCGTCGCCTACCTGCTGCCCTGCATCGGCCGCACCGAGATCGACCGGAATTCGAAGGGCAAGACCCAGATCGTCACGGTCGAGGATTCCATGAGCATGGTCCACGGCTCAGGGGGGATCAACAAGCCGGCCTCGCCCGAACTGCGCTCCGAGATCGGCATCATCGCCGGCATGGCAGCCGCGACCGTTGGGTCGGAACGGGTCGACTGGGCGGCGCTCGCCGACGATTACGACCGCATCCGCGACCTGATCGAGCGCACGATCCCGGGCTTTACCGGCTACAACCTGCGCGTCCGGCGCCCGCGCGGCTTCATGCTGAAGAACCTCGCCGCCGAGCGCAGCTTCGAGACGCCGACCGGGCGGGCCAACTTCTCCGCCGGCCCGCTCCCGGAGGCAACGGAGCACCAGCAGGCGAAGCGCGCGGCCGATACCTTCGTGCTCCAGACCTTCCGCAGCCACGACCAGTACAACACCACGATCTACGGCCTCGACGACCGCTATCGCGGCGTCTACGGCGAGCGCCGGGTGGTCTTCGCTCATCCGGACGACCTCGCCGAGATCCGCGCCCGGACCGGCGACCGGGTCGACATCGTCGGCACCCATGCGGACGGCGTCACGCGGGTGGCCGAGGATTTCCGCCTCGTGCCCTTCGACATGCCGCGCGGGTCGCTGGCCGGCTACTACCCGGAGCTCAACGTGCTCGTGCCGCTCTCGACCTTCGGGGAGGAGAGCGACACGCCGACCTCGAAGTCGGTGCTGGTCCGCCTGCGGACCCCGGCGGCCGCGTGAGCGAACCGCCGGCCGATGCGGAGACCTTCCTGGCGGTGACCGATTCGGTGGCCGCCCTTCAGCCCGGCCTCTCCACCCTGGAGGCCGGGGTTATGGCCGCCCTCCATCTCGACCTCGCCCGCGACAGCCGCAGCTTCGCACGGGTGTTCGGGATCGAGCACGCCCTGGTGCTGCGGGCGGTGGAGACGCTGGCGAGCGAGGCGGGGCTCCTCGCCTTGACCGACCGGAACGCGCGGACCCAGCGCACGCACTACGCTCCCAGCGCGGCCGGGGAGACCGTGTTGGCGCATCTGCACGGGTGACTTCGGGGCAACGAGCCTTTTCGCACGCGGACGGCGCCTACCTGACCGCCTATCGCGGGTGCTCGCCGCGCGATCCCTTTCCCCTCTGCGGGAGAGGGTGGCCCGCGAAGCGGGTCGGGAGAGGGGGAGTGCCTTGTCCGGAGAGGTCGCCCTCTCTCCCGCCTGCTCCGCAGGCACCCTCCCCCGCAGCGGGGGGAGGGTGGCGCACGACACCCTGCGCGCCATGCCCCTCTTTCAGCGCTTGATCGCCACAGGCCCGTTCATGCCCGGCCAGTCCGAGTAGCCGTTGGCGCCGCCGCCGTACCAGTATTGCTTCGGCGCCTCGGCCAGCGGGGCGCCGGTCTCCAGGCGCTGCACGAGGTCCGGGTTGGCGATGTAGGGGCGGCCGAAGCTGAAGAGGTCGGCGCGGCCCTCGGCGAGGTCCTTCTCGGCAAGCGCCAGGGTGTACTGGTTGTTGCCGATATAGGCGCCCTTGAAGCGCTTGCGGATCTGGCCGAAATCGACCGAATCCGGCACGTCGCGGGTCTGCTGCGTCACGCCCTCGATGGTGTGGACGTAGAGCAGGCCGAAGGCGTTCAGGGCCTCCACGTAGGCGCCGAAGGTCGCCTTCGGGTCGCTGTCGAGGGGGGTCTTGCCGGGCTCGGTGGTGGCCGGCGACAGGCGGATGCCGACGCGGTGGCCGCCGCCCCAGACCTCGGTGACCGCCTTCACCACCGCCAGCGGAAAGCGCAGGCGATTCTCGATCGAGCCGCCGTACGCGTCGGTGCGGTGGTTGGTGGAATCGCGTACGAACTGCTCGAGCAGGTAATTGTTGGCCGAGTGGATCTCGACCCCGTCGAAGCCGGCGCGCTTGGCGTTCTCGGCGGCGCGGCGGTAATCCGCGACGATTCCCGGGATCTCGTCGGTCTCCAGGGCCCGCGGGGTGACGTGGGGCTGCATGCCGGACTTGGTGAAGGCCGTGCCCTCGGGCTTGAGGGCGGAGGGCGCCACGGGAAGCTGCCCGTCCGGCTGCACGTCGGGATGCGAGATCCGGCCTGTGTGCCAGAGCTGCAGGAAGATCAGGCCGCCATTGGCGTGGACCCCGGCGGTGACGGGCTTCCAGGCCTCGACCTGCGCGTCGCTCCAGATCCCGGGCGTGTAGGCGTAGCCCACCGCCTGGGGCGAGATGTTGGTGGCCTCGCTGATGATGAGGCCGGCATTGGCGCGCTGGGCGTAGTAGTCCACGGCAAAGTCCGGCGGCACGCCCTCGGTGGAGGAGCGGCTGCGGGTCAGCGGCGCCATCACGACGCGGTTCTTCAGGGTGAGATCGCCCAGGGTGAAGGGCTCGAGGATCGGGCTCATGCGTTCGGCTGTGTCCTGGATGGGGCGGGGCGCGCGGGCGCGCCGGGCTTCAGCCGGGACAAGCGGCGGGGCCGGACGGTGTTCCGCCGGGGCATCGGAGGTCGCCGCACGGGCAGGCCCGCGCGCAGCCGCATCAGGCGCGGCGCGCGCGATCCGGAACGAGGCGAAGGGCCGGGGTCTGGGCCGGCGCGTCGGGAAGGTTCGCCGCCACCTTGCGCTGAAGTTCGCCCCCCTGGAACGGCTTCTGCACGATGCGCTCCGCCCCGACCGCGCCGGCCCGCATCAGGGCCGTCGTGTCGGCGTAGCCGGTGGCGAAGATCACGGAGAGCTGCGGCCAGCGGCTGCGGATCTCGCAGGCGACCTCGGCGCCGTTCATGCCCGGCATCGCGAAATCGAGGAGGACGAGGTCGACGCAAGGGTCGGCCTCCAGCGATTGCAGGGCCGCGAGGCCCGAGCCCGCCTCGCGGATGGTGTAGCCGCTCTCGCTCAGGATGGTGGTCGTCACCTCCCGCACGGCGGTGTCGTCATCTACCACGAGGATGACGGGCCGGTCGTCCGGGCTGCGCCGGGCCGCGCAGTCGACGGGCGCGGCCGGCGCCGCGGCCGGGCGGGCATCGGCCTCGGCGCGGGGCAGGTAGACCCGCACGGAGGTGCCCTCGCCGACCCGCGTGTCGATGCGGACGCCGCCGCCCGACTGCTTGACGAAGCCGTAGACCTGGGCGAGCCCGAGGCCCGAGCCCTTGTCCACCGGCTTCGTCGTGAAGAACGGCTCGAAGACTCGCGCCAGCACGTCGGGCGCGATGCCCGTGCCGGTGTCGCTCACCGCCACCATGACGTAGGCGCCCGGCGCCGGCTCCTCCGCGCGGGCGGGGGCTTCCGTCAGCGTGACGTTGGCGGTCTCGATGGTGAGGCAGCCGCCCACCACCATGGCGTCGCGGGCATTGATCGCGAGGTTGAGGATCACGAGCTCGATCTGCGTCGCGTCCACCAGGGCCGACCAGAGCTCGGGCTGCAGCGTCATCTCGATGCGCACCGCGCCGCCGATGGAACTCTGCAGGAGGTCGCGCATGGAGGCGACGGTGTGGTTCAGTTCCACCGGGGTCGGCGCCAGCCGCTGGCGCCGCGAGAAGGCGAGGAGCTGCGCGGTGAGGCGCCCCCCCCGGTCGGCCGCCCCCCGCATCATGTCGAGGCGACGCTTGGAGCGCTCGTCGGACACGGCGCGGCCCAGGAACTCGATGTTGCCGGAGATCACGGTCAGCAGGTTGTTGAAGTCGTGGGCGACGCCGCTGGTGAGCTGGCCCACCGCCTCCAGGCGCTGGGCCTGGCGCAGGGCCTCCTCGACGCGCTCCCGCTCGACCACCTGGCGCTGAAGCTCGGCATTGGCGGCTTCCAGCTCGCGGGTGCGGGCCTCGACCCGCGCCTCCAGGGTCTCGTTCAGGTCGCGCAGGTCGCGCAGGGCACGCTCGCGCTCGGCCCGGGCGCGGGCCTCGGCGAGCGCCCGCATGATGGTGCGGGGCAGGCGGTCGAGGCGCTGCTTCGTGACGTAGTCGGTGGCACCCCGCTTCAGGGCCTCCACGGCCACATCCTCGCCGAGGGCGCCCGAGAGGAAGACGAAGGGCGTGCCGGGGCAGCGCGCGCGGGCGATCGCGAGGGCGCCGAGCCCGTCGAAGGTCGGCAGGATGTAGTCCGCCAGGATAAGGTGGTGCGCCTCCGGTTCCGCCGTGCGGGTGAAATCGGCCTGCGTCATCACCCGGTCGAGGGTGTAGGGGTGACCGAGGTCGTCCAGGACCGCGCAGAGCAGTTCCGTGTCGAGATCGCTGTCCTCGAGGAGCAGGATCCGCAGCGGATCCGGCCCGAACCCGGCCGGGGGCGTCGGGTCCACCATGCTGTCCCTCAGGTGTTCGATGGCCATTCTCCCCCACGGTGCGGTGGCGGCTCGTTCAGGACCGCCCAGAACACCCCGAGGTCCTGGATCGCCTCGAAGAATTCCGTGAACCCAACGGGCTTGACCACGAAAGCGTTCACCCCGAGGTCGTAGGAGCGCACGAGGTCGGTTTCCTCGCGCGACGAGGTCAGCATCACCACGGGGATCGACCGCGTGCGCAGGTCGCCCTTCACCTTGGCCAGCACCTCGAGGCCATCCACCTTCGGCAGCTTCAGGTCGAGGAGCACGACGGCCGGGTCACGGGTGTCCCGGTGGGCATGCTCGCCGCGCCGGTAGAGGAAGTCGAGGGCCTCGGCACCGTCGCGGCAGATCACGATCTCGTTGGCGAGCTGGCTCTTCTCCAGGGCCGCCAGGGTCAGCTCGATGTCGTTCGGGTTGTCCTCGACGAGCAGGATCGGCTTCAGGTCGGGCATGGTTCGGCGTGACTCCTAAGCGTTCGACTAAGCGTTCGACGGCGTCCGCGACCGGGGCGCGGCCTTCGGATTCGGGACCGCCGTGGACGACGGCAGCGTGAAGTAGAAGGTCGCGCCCTCGCCGATCGCCCCCTCCGCCCAGGTCCGCCCGCCGTGGCGCTCGACGATCCGCCGGACATTCGCAAGGCCGATGCCGGTGCCCTCGAATTCCTCGACCCGGTGCAGGCGCTGGAACACCCCGAACAGCTTGCCCACATAGGCCATGTCGAAGCCGACGCCGTTGTCGCGCACGTAGAAGACCGGGTGGTCGACGGCCTCGCCCTCCCCCCGCGGGTCCGAGGGCTGCGCGTCGCGCCGGCCGATCTCGATCCGGGCCTCGGGGCGGGTGCGCGTGTACTTCACCGCGTTCGAGAGGAGGTTCTCGATCACGAGGCGCAGCATCATCGGGTCGGCGTAGACGGTCCCGAGGGGCTGCACCGCCCAGTGGATCACCCGGTCGGGGGGCACATCGCGCAGGGCGGCGCGGCGCAGTTCCTCCACCAGGACGTTCAGGTCGCCGGCGATCGGATTCAGGGAATGCCGGCCCATCTGCGAGAAGCGCAGCAGGTTGTCCACGAGGGTGCCCGCCGAGAAGGCCGCCTCGATGATGGTATCGACGTAGTGGCGCCCCTTGTCCGAGAGCCGGGCCCCCTCGCGGGAGCGCAGCAACTCGGAATAGCCGACGATGTGCCGGAAGGGCGCGCGCAGGTCGTGGCTCACCGAGTAGGAGAACGCCTCCAGCTCCTTGTTGGAGCGCTGGAGTTCCTCGCTCACGGAAGCCAGCTCCTCGGCGCGCCGGAGCACGATGCCGATGACCGAGCCGCGCAGTTCCTTGACGGCCTCGGTCTCCGCCAGCGACCAGGGCAGCGCGCGGCCCTGCAGGGTCTCCTTCCAGATCTCGAAGGATTTGCGCGGATGGAGCCGGTCCGGCCCGCCGGCCGGGTCGGGAATCGCCGCCTTGCTGGGGTCGCCGCCCCATTTCACCGTGCGCACCACCTCCGGCCTGAACCAGAGCACGTAGCTCGCGTATTTCTGCGAGATCGAGATCGCCAGGAGCCCGCTCGCGCGATCCGCGAAGGCGCGGGCCGGTGGATACACCTCGCCCAGGGCGTCGGTGGCCACGAGGTCCGCGCCCCCCGGACCGCTGGAGAGCCAGCGGTAGATGCCCCAGATGTCGGCCTCCGGCGGCGTGGCGCCCAGCAACCGGCAGCGCTCGGCGGAGATCACCGCCGCGCCGGAGGCCCCCGCCAGCGCCAGGACGTCGTCGGCGTGGTTCAGGAGCCCGTCGAGGAAGGTCTCCTCCTCGGCCATGTAGCCGAGCAGCCGCGCCTGGATCGACCCGAGGGCGAGGCGCTGCTCGGCCTCGGCGCCGCGCTCCTTGGCGGCGAGCTGGAGGGCGAAGATGCGGGTGAGGAAGTCGCAGGCGTTGCGGGCCTGGAGGGGGACGCGGCGCGGCGTCTCGTTGTGGCAGGAGATCAGTCCCCAGAGGGCCCCGTCCACCAGAATCGAGACCGACATCGACGCCATGGTGCCCATGTTGCGCATGTATTCGACATGCACCGGCGAGACGCTGCGCAGGATCGACTGGCTGAGGTCGAGGGGTTCCGCCTCGGCGAGGTCCGGCGCGCGAAGGATCGGGACCGGCACGTAGCCGGCGTCGGGGATGATGCGCAGGCGGTTGCGCCGGTAGAGCTCGCGGGCCTGGGCCGGAATGTCGGTCGCCGGGAAGCGCAGGTCGAGATAGGACGGAAGGACGCCGTTGCCGTCCTCGGCCACCACGGTGCCGTTCCAGTCCCGGTCGAAGCGGTAGACCAGGGTGCGGTCGAACCCCGTGATGTGGCGGATGTCGACGGCCAGCAGATGGCAGAGATCCTCCACCGACCCGGCCCCGTGCAGGCCCTCGACGAACCGGCTGAGGCGCGGATAGAGCGCGTCGAGACTGTGGTCCGAGGCGGACGCGCTCGCCACCGCCTCGAATTCCAGGATCGTGAGATCGCCGCAGGCATGCGCCGCCAGATCGTAGGCGCGGGGTCCCTCGCGGGTGTCGAGGGTCACCGTGCGCAGGTACTGCGCGCCGTCGCGCTCCGGTGCGATCCCGCCTTCGACCTCGTCGGCGAGGCTCGGAACGTAGGCGGCCGCGTCCAGTCCGATCGCGTCTCCGGACCCGAGCAGGCGGGGCGCGTTGGCGCTGGCCTGCACGATGCGCCGGTCCGGTAGGCGGAAGGCGATGAGGAAGCCATGTGGCTGGAGCGTGCCGAGGCGGTGGATCGGCTCCCGGTCGCAGGCGGTCAGTTCGACCCCGCGCGGGGACCAAGCGGTCGAGGCCAAGTCATCTGCTCCGTGCCGCCGGAACAGCCCGGATGGCTGCTCCGGCCTCGTGACTAGGCCCAACGCGACCGGGGCGCAACGCGATCCGAAATGACGGATTCGTCAGACGGCGCGCAGAATCGCCGCGGCGCGGGCGAGCGCTCCGGCGGCCGCCGTCGACTTCGGATGGTCCCGCCCTAGCTTCGTCGCGTGACCCGGGATCGCGCGAGCGTGCAAGTCCGCCGGGGGGCAGGAGCCGAAGCATGTCGAAGCCCGATCGCGTGGAGCCGCGCCCACCGGAGTTGCCGGCGCCCTGGCACACGCCCGAGCGGGCGGCCCTGCAGGCAGAGGCCCGGACCTTCGCCCGCGACGTGGTGATGCCGCTCGCCGATACCCTCGACCCGCAGAAGGCGGAGATGCCCCGCGCCCTCATCGACCGGATGGCCGAGAAGGGCTGGTTCGGGATCACGATCCCGTCCGAGCAGGGCGGCCTCGGGCTCGGGGTGTTCGAATACTGCCTCATCTCGGAGGAGCTTGCGCGGGCCTGGCTCTCCGTCGGCAGCATCCTGGCGCGGGGCCAGGGCCTCGGCACGCAGACCCTCGATCCGGAGCGCCGGCGCGACCTCCTCGAGAAGTCCGCGCGCGGCCGCTGGATCGGCAGCATCGCCCTGTCGGAGCCCACGGCCGGTTCGGACCTCGCCGGGGTCAAGACCCGCGCCGTGCGCGAGGGCGACACCTGGGTGCTCACGGGGACCAAGCGCTGGGCGGGCTTCGCCCAGGCCGCCGACTTCATCGAGGTCCTGGCCCGCACCCGCGACCCGGAACCCGGCGAGCCGCGCTCGGCCGGGCTCGAACCCTTCCTGGTGGTCAAGGAGCCCGGCACCTTTCCGCCCGGCATGACCGGCCGGGTCATCGACAAGATCGGCTATCACGGCTTCCTGACCTTCGAGCTCGACCTCGACGGCGTGCGGGTGCCGGAGAGCGACCGCCTCACCGGCCTCTACGGCGACCAGGGCGCGGACGCGGATGCGGGCGGCTTCGCCTCGGTCCAGCGCGGCCTCAACATCGCGCGGGTGCACACGGCGGCCCGCGCGGTCGGCGTGGCGCGCGCGGCCCTGGAGGACACCCAGGCCTATCTCCAGGAGCGCGAGCAGTTCGGCCACCCGATCGGGGATTTCCAGGCGCTGCGCTTCGCACTCGCCGACATGGCGGCCGACATCGCGCAGGCCCGCGCCTTCTGGCACCAGGTGGCCCACCTCCTCGACATCGGCGAGCCGGCCGAGAGTGAGTCCGCCATGGTGAAGCTGGTCGCCACCGAGATGGCGGTCCGGGTCACCAATCAGGCCATGCAGCTCCATGGCGGCAACGGCTACACCACGGAGCGCCGCGTCGAGCGCTACTGGCGCGACGCCCGCCTGACCACGATCTTCGAGGGCACCAGCGAGATCCAGCGCCGGATCATCAGCGACCGGATTCTGCCGAAGCCGTGAGCCTTGGGGCCCAGTGAGTCTCGGGGCTCAGCGCCCGCCCATCACGAGGCGCAGCTTGCTCGCAAGATCCTCGCGCCGGTAGGGCTTGCTCAGGAGCGGCAGGTCCACGGGCACGCCCTGCTCGCCCAGCGCCGAGCCGGTATAGCCGGAGGCGAGCAGGATCCGCAGGCCGGGGCGCAGCTGGCGCGCCTGGGTGGCGAGCTCGATGCCGTTGAGGCCGCCCGGCATCACCACGTCCGAGAACAGGATGTCGATGCGCTCCGTGCCCCGCAGGCGTTCCAGCGCTTCGGCGGCGCGAGTGGCCGTGAGGGTGCGGTAGCCGAGCTCCGACAGGCTCTCCACCGCCATCTCCAGCACGGCGGCCTCGTCCTCCACCACGAGGACGACCTCGCCCTCCGCGGCCCGGCGCAGGGGCAGGAGGGCGTCGGGGCGCGGTGCGGCGGCGACCGGTTCGGCCGAGCGCGGCAGGTCGATGGTGATGGTGGTGCCGAGGCCCGGCGTGCTCGCCACCCGGACCTGCCCGCCGCCCTGGCGCGCGAAGCCGTAGACCTGGCTCAGGCCGAGCCCCGTGCCCTTGCCGACGTCCTTGGTGGTGAAGAACGGCTCGAACGCCCGCGCGGCGGTGGCGGCATCCATGCCCGACCCGGTGTCGTGCACCGAGACGCGGACGTAATCCCCCGCGTTGAGGTCGGGCCACGCGGCGGCGCGCTCCGGCGTCACGGCGAAATTCTCGGTGCGGATCGTCAGGGTGCCGCCGCCCGGCATCGCGTCGCGCGCGTTCACCGCGAGGTTGAGGATGGCGCTCTCGAACTGGCCGGGATCGAGCCGGACCGGATCGAGCGCGGTGTCGAGGTCGAGCACGAGGGTGACGGCCTCGCCCAGCGCCCGCTGCAGCAGGCCCTGGAAGTCCTTCAGGAGGTGGTTCGGGTTCACCGTCTCCGGCCGCAGCACCTGCCGGCGCGAGAACGAGAGCAGCTTCTCGGTGACCTCGGCCCCGCGCCGGGCGGCGAGCATCGCCGAGGTGGCGAGGCGCTCGACCCGCTGCGGGTTGTCCGGACGGCGCACGATCATGTCGAGGTTGCCGACGATCACGGTCAGCAGATTGTTGAAGTCGTGCGCCACGCCGCCGGTGAGCTGGCCGATCGCCTCCATCTTCTGCGACTGGCTCAGGCGCTGGTCGGCCTCGCGCCGCTCCGTCGTGTCGATGACCACGCCGATCATCCGGATCGGGGGGCCGCCCTCGTCCCGGTAGGCGCGGCCGCGCACATTGATCCAGCGCTCGGCGCCGTCGCCCGCCCGCGTGATCCGGCACTCGACCTCGAGATGCCCCTCGCGCTGCGCCCGCGCGACGGCGGCGGCGACCGCGGGGCGATCGGCGGCGACCACGTGGCGCAGGAAATCCGACAGCCCCCAGGACGGCAGCAGGGTGTCGTAGCCGAAGATCCGGTCGTGCCGCAGGGTCCGCTCGGCCCGGCCCGTGGCGAGGTCGAGGCGCCAGTCGCCCATGTCGGCGGCCTCCAGGGCAACCAGGAGGTTGTCGCGGGCGATGGCGAGCTCGGCCCGCTCCCGCTCGCGGCCTTCCGCGGCCTGCTCGGCCGCGCCGTAGAGCCCGTCGACCTCCCGGAGGTAGACCCCGAGGAGGATCATGCCGGCGGCGAGCGCCTCCAGGCGTCCCGCGAACCACCCCACGGTGCCGCGCGCCGCGCCCGGCAGGGTGACGAGGTTGTCGAAGACCAGCAGCAGCAGCGAGACGGCCAGCCAGAGGTGGAGCACGCTGCGCAGGCGAGTGGTCCAGCACAGGATCGCCAGGGCCAGGACGGTGAGGAAGACGACGCCCGGCCCGATGCCCGACGTGGTCAGAAGCCAGTAATCGTCGCCCGCGACGGTGCGCGGCAGGTAGTCCACGAAGTCGATCACGATCCACGACAGGACGCCGACCGCCGCCAGGATCGCCAGGGCCGCGCGGGTGCCGACCCGGTCCTCGGAGCCGGCGGGCACGAAGCGCCGGCGCCGGTCGCCTTCCATGATCGCGTAGGGCAGCGCGAAGAGCGGCGGCCCGAGGTGCCACAGGGTCCACAGCCACGTCGTCGTCGCCGGGCCGGCCCCGAGGATGCGCCCCGGCGCGAAGATGCCGGGAAAGCTGAGAAGCTGCACCGCGACGATGAGCGTCGTGTAGAGGCTGCCGGCGGCGAGGACGAGGAGCGAGACCGAGCGGGTGCGCCGGTACTGGGTGAACAGCAGGGCGGTCGTGACGGCGTAGACGGTGATCAGCGCGGTCTGATAGCTCGCCACGAAGCCCGGCATCGCCCCGATGGGTCTTCCCGCGATCGGGACGAGCACGAGGGTGAGAAGCCCGAAGGCGACCGCGACGGCGACCGCGAACCGCCTGTTCCGACGGCTCGGGGCCGCGGTCGCGAGGGTGGAGAGGTCGAGGCGTCCAGACGCTTCCGGCACGAGGAGGGCTCCGGGCCGTGCTCACGGGCAGGTCGCCCGGCCGTCAGGACCGAGGCGAGTCTAGCACCTTCCGGATTCCGCGCCATGCCGGCAGCATCGGTTCACGCGTCGCGCGACCATGCCGTGCGGGGGCTGTTGCCGCCGCGAGACAGACGTCCGGCCGGGCCCGTCACGCGAAGCACGCCGGAACAGAGACTCCGCCCCGGTCGCAGGCCGCCGGTCTCTCCCTCCGGGAAGGGCCGACCGCGCGCCGCCAGGGCGGAGCGAAGCGGGCTTACTTCTTCGAGGCGAGGTAGGCGATGACGTCGTCGATCTTCTTGTCGTCGGGGTAGCCGGCGAACACCATCTTGGTGCCGGGCACCTTGGCCTTCGGGTTCTTCAGCCACTCGTGCAGGTTGGCCTCGTCCCAGGTGATGCCCGAGCCCTTCAGCGCCGCCGAGTAGGTGTAGCCCTCCTCGGACGCCGCCTTGCGGCCCACGACACCGGTGAGGTTGGGGCCGACGCCGTTCTTGCCGAAGGCGTGGCAGGCCTTGCAGGGCGCGAAGGCCTTCTCGCCGGCCGCCGCATCGCCCTCGGCCTGCGCCGCCATGGGAAGCAGTGCCGCCACGATCGCGCCGAGCATGATGTACCGCATGGGGTTTCCTCTCCGATGATTGTCGTTGCGCTGAGGAACCTAAGGCGCAGCCCCGGAAACGTATCCGAACGCCCGGCGATATCACGGTAATTTGAAGAAGAGCGCCGGGATTAGCCGCGATCGTCCCTGGAAAGCGCCGGCATCGCCCATAGAGTTTTTCCACCGATCTCGCATCGCACGATGGCGCATCGAAGGGGTGGGGCCATGCCGATCCAGCCAGCCGACGTCTCCCGGTTTCTCGATCGCTCCGGCTGGAGTCAGGCGCAGCTTGCCTGGACGCTGGGGATCAACCAGCCGCGCATCTCGCGGTTCATCACGGGGCTGAAGAAGCCCAATCCGCAGCTTCAGGCGGCGCTGGAGACGTTCTTCGCGCACGATCCCCGCGCCGGAGCCCCCACATCGCGATCGGATTGACCGCGCCCTGGCCACGGCGCGCAGTCAGGACATCCGATTCGCCACCGCAGGCCCCAAACCCCGGGACGACGCGAAAGGACCGGGCCCGTCCCGCCTTCGAACCGAGAGCGGAGGCGTGCGGTCCGCGCGGTGACCCGCCGGCCCCTCGGCGGCAGTCGGGATCGCCCGCGGAAAACGCCGATCGCCCGGCGATCCGCGAAGGCGGCACGAGCCGGCGCGGACACGAACCCGTGAGCCGATGATGCATATTTGCATCTATGCGATTTAATTCCGAAATGGGCCGCAACCGCACGGATTATTTCTAATTTTTTCTGGCACATACCCCTGCAAATCAGGGGGGCGTCACTTGAAACGCGTATTGCTCACCGGCGCGACCGGTCTCATCGGGGGCGCCGTGCTCCATCAGGCCCTGGACCGGGACGATGCCGTCACGTGGGTCTGTCTCGTGCGCTGCGCCAGCATCGATCAGGGCCGGCAGCGCGTCGCGGCCCGCCTCGCCCGCTTCACCGATCCGTTCACGGCCCAGCGCCTCGCCCGCAAGGTCGAGATCGTGCCCGGCGACTTCACCCGCGCCGACCTCGACATGGATCCGCGCCTCGACGACGTCACCCACATCCTGCACCTGGCCGCCGACACGTCCTGGTGGGGCGACGAGCGGGTGAACCGGACCAACCACGACGGAACCCTGGCCCTGGCCCGGCGCGCCCGCGCCATGGCGGGGCTCGAACGCTTCCTCCACGTCGGCACCGCGATGATCTGCGGCGCCAACGCGCCCCATCAGGTGGAAGAGGCCGCCTACCCGGCGGTCGATGCCCGCCACCTCGTGGCCTACACGGTGTCGAAGGCGGCGGCCGAGACCTCGCTCGCCGAGCACTTCTCCGATCTGCCGGTCGTGGTGGCCCGGCCCTCCATCGTGGTTGGCCACTCCACCCTCGGCGCGGGCCCGAGCTCCAGCATCCTGTGGGTGGTCCGCGCCGCCGACCGCCTGCGCATGCTGCCCTGCAGCGACGAGAGCCGGGTCGACATCGTGCCCTCCGACTGGGTCGCCGAGACCCTGCACGGCCTGCTGTTCAAGCCGAACCTCGCGCACCGGCTCTACCACGTCTCCGGCGGGGCGGCGTCCAGCGCCTCCTGGCGCGACCTCATCGGCGCCTTCGAGGCGGCCGAGCCGTCCGACGGCGTGCGGGCCTTCCGGCGCTTCGACCTGTCCGACCGCGCCACCCTGCGCGCCCGCTTCGCGGAGGTGTTCGGGCTCGACGGCTCCCTCAAGCAGGCGATGCTGCGCGCGACCCGGGCCTACTACGCGTTCTGCTCCCTCGACCTCAGCTTCGACAACACGCGGCTCCTGGCGGAGGGCTTCGCGCCGCCGCCGTCCCTGCCGGCCTACCTCGCCACCTGCCTCGCCAATTCGGGCGAGATCGTCGAGCAGTTCGCCGACGACCTCGAGATGTTCACGGCCCCCGTGCCGAGCGCGCCCGCGGCGCTGACGGCCATCGCGTGAACCCCTTCTTCATCCTCTCCCTGGCCATCGGCGCCGAGATCACCGCCACCCTCGCCCTCAAGGCGGCCGATGGCCTGACCCGGCCGGGACCGACCGTGCTGGTGGCGCTGGGCTACGGCACGGCCCTCTGGCTGATGTCCACCAGCATGGACATGCTGCCGATCGGGGTCGTCTACGCGATCTGGGCGGGCGTCGGCATGGTCGGGGCTGCGCTCGGGGGCGCCCTCCTGTTCGACGAGCCGGTCAGCCCGACGATGATCGTCGGCATCGGCGTGATCGCGGTCGGGGTCGCGATCCTGGCCTCCGCACAGACGAGCCACTGAGGCGAAAGGCGCCGCATCGCCCCGCGCCTCAAATTCGACGCGGTGCGACCCGAGGCCAGTGCCGCACGATTCGGGGGGACCGATCTGCGGGCTCGTGCCGGCGCGACCCGCGCCGCGCCTGACCGGCGCCGGCTCTCCCCGCCCCCGTGCCGAGGCCACCGAGGGCGCCCCGGCGCCCCCGGACGACGATCCACGCCCAGACCGAGACGAAGTTGCGCCCCATGAACGGGACCCCGCCTGCAATGGCCAGGATCGTCATTCCCCTCGGGCTGCTGATCTGCGCGATCGTGGCCGCGAGCGTCTGGCCCGGCCCCATCCTCGGCCTCGCCACCTCGATCCGCGACCGGTTCTCGGCGTCCGAGACCGCCGGGGCGGAGGCGAGCCAGGCGCCGGATTCGTCCGAGGGGCGGCTGTTCCGGCCGAGCCCCGCCCAGCGCGCCGCCCTGGACATTCAGCCCGTCCGGACGATGAGCTTCCGCCCGGAGGGTACGGCGGAGGGCCGCATCGCCCTTAACGACGACGACAACGTGCCGGTCACCTCACCCTATGCGGGCCGGGTCACCCGCGTGCTCGTGCGGGCGGGCGACACGGTCAAGGCGGGCGACGTCCTCCTCACCCTGGAGGCCACCGACATGGTCCAGGCGCAGAGCGACTATCAGGCCGCCCTCAACACCCTCGCCAAGGCGACCGCCCTGCTCAAGCTCGACCAGACCATCGCGGCGCGCCAGCAGGAGCTGTTCCAGGCCAAGGCGGTCGCGCTCAAGGACTACCAGTCCGCCCAGAACGACGTGATCGGCGCCCAGAGCGACCTGAAAACCGCCGAGGCCGGCCTCGAGGCGGTGAAGAACCGCCTGCGCCTCCTCGGCAAGACGGATGCGGAGATCGCCGCCTACGAGAAGAAGGGCACCATGAGCCCGGAGACCCAGATCCGGGCGCCCATCGCCGGCACCATCGTCCAGCGCAAGGTCGGTCTCGGCCAGTATCTCTCCGCCTCCAGCGACCCGGTCTTCGTGATCGGCGACCTCTCGACGGTGTGGCTGGTGGCCAACGTGCGCGAGAGCGAGATCCCCCGCATCCGCATCGGCCAGGAGATCGAGGCGACGGTGGCGGGCTTCGGCGAGCGCGTGTTCAAGGGGCGGGTGAACTACATGTCCGCCAGCCTCGACCCGGCCACCCGGCGGCTCGCCGTGCGCAGCGAGGTCGCGAATCCCGAGGGGCTCCTGAAGCCCGAGATGTTCGCGGCCTTCACCATCTTCACGGGACCCGGACAGACGGCGCCGGCCGTGCCCGCCGCCGCCATCGTGTACGAGGGCGCGCGGGCGCATGTCTGGGTGGCGCGGCCGGACGGCGCCATCGAGGCCCGGCCGATCACCCTCGGCATGACCGTCGGCGGGCTCGCCCAGGTGACCGGCGGCCTCTCGGCCGGCGAGGCGATCGTCACGCGCGGCGCCGTCTTCATGGATCGGGCCACCAGCGGCGACAAGGCGTCCTGAGGCGGGCGCCCGCCATCCGTCGAGGCCGAATCCCTGTTCGAAGCCGACACCTTTTTTCGAGGCGAAGACCTGTCATGACCCAGTCTCACCCATGAACGGCCTGATCGTCTTCGCCCTGCGCCAGCGCGTGCTGGTGTTCCTGCTGTTCGTGGTGATGCTGGCGCTGGGCTATGCGAGCTACACGCAGCTCAACATCGAGGCCTATCCCGACCCGGTGCCGCCGCTGGTCGACGTCATCACCCAGAATCCCGGGCAATCGGCGGACGAGATCGAGCGCTACATCACGATTCCCCTGGAGGTGCAGCTCGCCGGCATCCCCAACGCCACCGTGGTGCGCACGATCTCGCTGTTCGGCCTCTCGGACGTGAAGGTGCAGTTCAACTACAACTTCACCTACCAGCAGGCCCTGCAGCGGGTGCTCAACCGCCTGTCGCAGCTGCCGCCGCTGCCCAACGGCGCCCAGCCGCAGATCTCCCCCACGAGTCCCGTCGGCGAGATCATGCGCTACAAGGTGACGGGGCCGCCGGGCTACTCCTCCACCGACCTCAAGACCCTGCAGGACTGGGTGCTGCAGCGCCGGTTCAAGGCGATTCCCGGCGTCACCGACGTGACGGCCTTCGGGGGCCGCACCAAGGAATACGAGATCGCGGTCGACCTCACCCGGCTCCAGGCGCAGGGGCTGACCCTGGTCCAGCTCGTCACGGCGCTGAACAATTCGAGCATCAACGTCGGCGGCCAGACCCTGAACGTGGGCGAGCAATCGGCGGTGGTGCGCGGCATCGGCCTCATCCGCGACATGGACGACATTCGCGACACGATGCTGACCCAGGTCAACGGTGTGCCGGTGCTGGTGCGCGACGTCGCCGAGGTGCGGGTCTCGAACGCGCCGCGCCTCGGCATCGTCGGGCATGACGGGCAGAGCGACATCGTCGAGGGCATCGTGCTGATGAGCCGGGACGGCGAGAGCCTGCCGACGCTGAAGCTGGTCAACGCCGAGATCGACAAGGTCAACGCCAGCGGAATCCTGCCCCCGGGCGTGACGGTGGAGCGCATCTACGACCGCAGCGGGCTGATCCACACCACGACCCACACGGTGATGCACAACCTCGTCTTCGGCGTGGTGCTGGTCTTCGTGGTGCAGTGGCTGTTCTTGGGGAGCCTGCGCAGCGCCATCATCGTGGCGGCGACGATTCCCTTCGCCCTCGGCTTCGCCATCCTGATCCTGGTCCTGCGCGGGGATTCGGCGAACCTCCTCTCCCTGGGCGCCATCGATTTCGGCCTGATCGTCGACGCCACCGTGATCATGGTGGAGAACGTGTTCCGGCACCTGGCCGAGCCGGAACACGGCGAAGGCGAGGCACCGCCGGGCGGCTTGAGCGGGCGCCTCGGCACCATCGCCATCGCGGGCGCGGAGGTGAACCGGGCGATCTTCTTCTCGGCGACCATCATCATCGTGGGCTTCCTGCCGCTCTTCACGCTGACCGGCGTCGAGGGCCACATCTTCGGCCCCATGGCCAAGACCTATGCCTACGCGCTGCTCGGCGGGCTCATCGCCACCTTCACGGTCTCGCCCGCGCTCTCGGCGCTGATCCTGCCCAAGCACGTGGAGGAGCGCGACACCCTGATCGTGCGCCTGCTGCGCTTCGGCCACGTGCTGATCCTGCGCTTCGGCCTGCGCAACAAGGTGCTGTCGCTCCTCGTCCTCGCCGCGCTTCTCGGCGCCTCGGGCATCGCCGCGCGGACGCTGGGCCTCGAATTCCTGCCCAAGCTCGAGGAGGGCAACCTCTACATCCGCGGCACCATGCCGGCCTCGATCTCGCTCGAGGCCGGCAACGCCTACGTGGAGCGCCTGCGCAAGATCATCGCCGAGGTGCCGGAGGTGGTCACCGTGCTGTCGCACCAGGGCCGCCCGGACGACGGCACTGACGCCACCGGCTTCTTCAACGTGGAGATCCTGGCGCCCCTGAAGCCCTTCGACACCTGGCGCAAGGGCCTCGACAAGGAGGCGCTGGTCCGCGACCTCTCGGCCAAGCTCGACGAGGCCTTCCCCGGCATCGAGTTCAACTTCTCCCAGTACATCGAGGACAACGTCCAGGAGGCGGCCTCCGGCGTGAAGGGCGAGAACTCCGTCAAGATCTACGGCAACGACCTCAACGACCTCACCAAGACGGCCGAAGCCATCAAGGCCACCCTGTCGACGGTGCCGGGCATCGCGGATCTGGCGGTCTTCGCCTCCCTCGGCCAGCCGACCGTGCGGATCGACATCGACCGGCGAAAAGCGGCCCGCTACGGCCTGTCGCCGGGCGACGTGAACACCACCGTCCAGGCGGCTATCGGCGGCCAGACCGCGGGCGACCTCTACGAGTACGGCTCGGACCGGCACTTCCCCATGCGGGTGCGCCTCGCGCCCCAGTACCGCCGCAGCCTGGAGACCATCCGCAACATCACCATCGGGGCGGCCAACCCGGCCGGCGGCGTGGTCCAGGTGCCGCTCTCCGAGATCGCCACCGTGGAGCTCGTCTCCGGCGCGGCCTTCATCTACCGGGAGAACCAGGAACGCTACATCCCGGTGAAGTTTTCGGTACGCGGGCGTGATCTGGGTGGTGCGGTCCTCGAAGCCCAGGATCGCATCGCCCGCGAGGTGACCCTGCCGGCCGGGTTCCACCTCGAATGGGTCGGGCAGTTCACGAACCTCCAGGACGCCGTGCAGCGCCTCACCATCGTGGTGCCGGTGACGATCGCGCTGATCGCCCTGCTGCTCTACGTGAACTTCAACTCCGTGACCGACATGGCGCTGACGCTCAGCGTCATCCCGATGGCGATGATCGGCGGCATCTTCGCCCTCGTCCTGACCCTGACGCCGTTCTCGATCTCGGCCGCGATCGGGTTCATCGCCCTCTTCGGCATCTCCACCATGGAGGGCGTGATCCTGCTCTCCTACTACAACCAGCTCCTCGACGAGGGCTGGGCCCGGGCGGACGCGGTGTGGCACGCCGCCAACGTGCGCATGCGTCCGGTGATGATGACCTGCGTGGCCGCCTGCGTCGGCCTGCTGCCGGCGGCGATCTCCACCGGCATCGGCTCGCAGGTGCAGAAGCCCCTCGCCCTCGTGGTCGTGGGCGGCATCCTGCTCGCACCCAACCTCATCCTGGTGGTGGTCCCGATCCTGATCGCGCTGTTCTCGCGCCGGGTGCCGGCGACGATCCCGTCGGACGCGGCCATCCGGGCCGGGACCCGGGCCGAGCACGCGTGATGCAGCGATCACAGCCTCGCGCGCCTGCGCCCGCCCGCGTTGACTTCGACGCCGCTCCGGCGCCTCTACGGCCGCGGTTGGCGACAGGATTCTCCGACATGGCGGCATCATCCCAGAACGCGGCGCATGCCGGCCGGGGCCCGGCCCCGCGCCGCCTGCGCGGCGCCCTGCTCGCCCTCGCGATCACGGGCCTCGGCGGCTGCGTCGTCGGCCCGGACTACGTGCCGCCGGCCGATCCGCCCGTGACCCGCTACACCCGCGAACCCCTGGCCAACCCCACCGCCGCCGACACCATCCGCACCGCCCATGGCGGCTCGGCCGACCAGAACTTCGTCGCGGGCGCCGACGTGCCGGGACGGTGGTGGACGCTGTTCCGCTCCCCCGCCCTCGACCGGCTGGTCGAGGAGGCGCTCGCCAACAACCCGAATCTCGACGCCGCGCAGGCCGCCCTGCGGATCGCGCAGGAGAACGTCGAGGCGCAGCGCGGCACGCTGTTCCCGGTGGTCGCCGCCAACGGCCTCGGCTCGCGCCAGAAGGCTCCCGGGGGCGCCCTGCAGGGGCCGCTCAACGACACCCGGCAGCTGTTCTACAGCCTCTACACGCCGCAGGTGACGGTCTCGTTCACGCCCGACGTGTTCGGCGGCAACCGGCGCCAGATCGAGTCCCTGGAGGCGCAGGCCGGGAACCAGCGCTTCCAGCTGGAAGCCACCTACCTGACGCTGACCACGAACGTCGTCCTGGCGGCGATCCAGGAGGCGTCGCTGCGCGCCCAGATCGACGCCACCCGCAAGGTGATCCAGGCCCAGACCGAGGTCCTCAACCTCTACAACAAGCAGCTCTCCCTCGGGCAGATCGCCGGGGCCGACGTGGTGGTGCAGCAGGCCGCGCTCTCGGTCTCGATGCAGCTGCTGCCGCCCCTGGAGAAGCAGCTCGCCCAGCAGCGCAACCTGCTCACCGCCCTGGTCGGGCGCCTGCCGAGCGATGAGGTCTCGCAGACCTTCACCCTCGCGTCCCTGCGCCTGCCCACCAGCCTGCCGGTGAGCCTGCCCTCGCGCCTCGTGCAGCAGCGCCCGGACGTGAAGGCGGCGGAGGCCAACGTGCAGCAGGCGAGCGCGGCGGTCGGCGTCGCGGTGGCCAACCGCCTGCCGCAGTTCAACATCACCGCCAACGGCGGCGCCAGCGCGGTGCGGATCGCGCAGCTCGCGAGCTCGGCCGCCTCGTTCTACGGCATCGTCGGCACCGTGGCCCAGCCGATCTTCGATGCCGGGACCCTGTTCCGGCGCCAGCGCGCGGCGGAGGAGACGCTGAACGAGGCCCAGGCCCAGTACCGGGCGGTGGTGATCGGCGCCTTCCAGAACGTCGCCGACACGTTGCGCGCCCTGCAATCCGACGCCAAGGCGGTGGCGGCGGCCTCGGCCGCCGAGCGGGCCACGAACGAGAGCCTCGGCCTCATCCGCAAGCAGTACGCGGCGGGCGCGCTGAACAGCACGCAGGTGCTGATCGCCCAGCAATCCTACCTCTCGGCCCTCGTCACCTCGGCCGGCGCGCGCGCCAACCAGTATGCCGACACCGCCGCCCTGTTCCAGGCGCTGGGCGGCGGCTGGTGGAACCGCACCGACGTGAAGCCGGCGCCCCCGAGCACGGACCCGGCGAAGTTCCTCTGAGCGGTCCCATGGCCCTCGGGTTCGGCCCCCCGCCGCCCGGGTATCCGCGCTTGACCCCGGCCGCCCGGCGCGGGAAGGCACGCCTTCCGAACCGGGATCGAATTGGACAGGAAGGACCGCGATGGCCACGCCCCGCGACCTCAAGGTGCAGATGGCGGGCGAGACCCGTGCCCGCGAGCGGGCCCAGGCCCTCGCGGCGACGGAGGCCGCGCGGGCGAAGCGGGCCGAGACCGCTGCGCGCGCGGCGGAGGCCGAGCGCGACGTCTGGAAAGACCGGGCCCTGAGCGCAGAGGCCGAGCTGGAGCGACTGAAGGCGGCCTCGGCACCCTGACGCGGGTCGACGCAAGCGTATCCGCGCGCAACCCTCAAGCTCGCCGATGCCGTCCTGCGAATAGATGCGGCTACACCGACGAAGCACGGCGACGACGCGGAACATCGAACCGTCGGCTGATCTTCTCGTGACGACAGCGAATGCGTTCGCGACCGATGAGGAGTGCTTCGACGTGACCACAGACACGCGCGACATCTATGTGACGGCCCTCAAGAATACGCATGCCCTCGAAATGCAGGCGCTCCAGATCATGGAGCGTCAGGTCGAGCGCCTGGAGCGCTACCCGGAGATGGAGGCGGCCCTGCGCCGGCACATCGAGGAGACCCACGGCCAGCGCACCCGCCTCGAGGAGGCGCTGCACGCCGTCTCGGAGAGCCCGTCCGCCATCAAGGAAGGCGTGCTCGGCTTCGTCGGCAACATCATGGCCCTGGGCCACGCGCCGGCCCAGGACGAGATCCTGAAGAACGCCTACGCCAACCACGCCTTCGAGAATTTCGAGATCGCGGCCTACGAGTCGCTGATCGCGATCACCGAGGCCGCCGGCCAGCAGGCGGCGATCACGGGCTTCCAGCAATCGCTGCGGGAAGAGGAAGGCATGGCCCGCAAGGTGCGCGAACTCGTGCGCCCGACCACCCTGCGCTACATCGAACTGACCGTCGCCGGCGAGAAGGCCGACCGCTGACCGATCCGACGCGGCGATCCCGGGACTTTCTCGGGATCGCTGTGGCCGGTGCGTGGCGTAGCTGTTAGAGATCCCCGGCTGACCAGGGGAGACGACGATTTTCGACGACGCATGGGCGACGGGTTTGGGTCTCGTCGCCGTCATCGCCCTCGTGCTCGCCAACGGGTTCTTCGTGGCCGCCGAGTTCGCCCTGGTCTCCGTGCGCAAGAGCCGGGTGGCCGAACTGGTCTCCGAGCGTCGGACCCACGCCAAGGCCCTCCAGCGGGCCACCGATCAGCTCGACGCCTTCCTCGCCGCCACGCAGCTCGGCATCACGATCTCGTCCCTGGCGCTGGGCTGGGTCGGTGAGCCCGCACTCGCCCACATCATCATTCCGCTGCTCTCGTTCCTGCCGGAGCCGGTGGGCACCACGGCCGCGCACACCATCGCGGTGGTGATCTCCTTCGTCATCATCACGTCGATGCACATCGTGCTCGGCGAGCTCGCGCCCAAGAGCCTCGCCCTCCAGCGCAGCGAGCGCACGGCGCTGGCGGTCGTACGGCCGCTCGGCGTGTTCCTCTTCGTCTTCCGCCCGGCGATCCTGTTCCTGAACGGCCTCGGCAACGGCATCGTGCGGTTGTTCGGGCTCCAGGCCGGTCACGGCGAGGGGTCCCTGCACTCCACCGCCGAACTCAACCTGCTGGTCCAGGCGAGCCAGGAGGCCGGCCTCATCCGCGAGGCGCAGCAGGAGGCGGTGCAGCGCATCTTCTCCATCGGCGAGCGTCGGGTGCGCGATATCATGACCCCCCGCCACGAGGTGGAGTGGGTGGACGCCGACGAGGAGCGGGACGCGATGCTCCGCTCCGTGCGCGAGTGCGACCACGCCCAGCTCGTAGTGAGCCGCAGCGCGGTCGACGAAATCGTCGGCGTGGTGCGCAAGCAGGACCTGCTGAATCAGCTCCTCGACGGCCGCCCGGTCGACGTGCTGGCCGCCACGCAGCCGCCGATCGTCGTGCACGAGAGCATGTCGATCCTCGCCGTCCTCGAAACCTTCCAGGCAAAGCCGGTGCGGATGGCGGTCGTCGTCGACGAGTACGGCAGCCTGGAGGGCATCGTCACCCAGACCGACCTCCTGGAGGCCATCGCGGGCAATATCCCGGAGGTGGGCGACGAACCGAACGTCGTGGAACGCGAGGACGGCTCCCTCCTCATCGACGGGATGATGCCGGCGAGCCAGGCCTTCGACCGCCTCGCCTTCGCGGACCGGCCGAATTCCGACGACTTCACCACCCTGGCGGGCTTCGTGATCTTCCAGCTGGGCCGCATCCCGGCCACCGGCGACCATTTCGAATCGCACGGCTGGCGCTTCGAGGTGGTCGACATGGACGGCCGCCGGATCGACAAGGTGCTGGCGACGCCGCTCGTCTGACGACGGCTTTTCGGTTGATGGCTTCGGTCCGCCTGCGCACGACGCGCGCCCTCTCCTGACGGGAGAGGATTGGGGGTAATGTTTGGTCCACCTCCGAAGAGGTCACGCACCTCTGCCTCTCCCAAAGGAGCGGGGGCCCGCGTCATACGTTTTTCGGGTAATGGCTGCGATCCGCCTGCACGCGACGCGCGCCCTCTCCTGAAAGGAGAGGGTTGGGGTGAGGTGTGGTCCATCTCCGGAAAAGTCACACACCTCTCCCTCTCCCGAAAGGAGTGGGGACCCGCGCCAGAAGCCGAACCGATTCAGCAGAAAATCGTATCGGAAAGCGCACGATGCCGCCGGGAACCGTATGACGACGGGCCTCACGAAACGATCCGGGCGCACGGCAGAGGTTCGCCACGCGCGATCGGCCAGCCCGATATTCGAAAAGCGAACCGGGCTGCGGTCGATCGTGGAAGCGTTACGCCCGGCCCTGCAACTCGGAATACGATCCTCCCTGCACGATGGCGGCGCGCGAGCCGGAGATCATCGTCGAACTGGCCTCCCAGCGGCGCGGCCACATGGCCGCCCGGCCGGCGCGTGGAGGCCGGTCGGGAGCGCGCCTGTCACCTGATACGGTTTCCGGCTGAATCGTTCGGGTTCTGGCGCGGGTCCCCTCTCCTGGAAGGAGAGGGACAGGGTGAGGTGCGTGACCTCTCCGGAGGTGGACCACACCTCACCCCGGCTGAATCGTTCGGGTTCTGGCGCGGGTCCCCTCTCCTGGAAGGAGAGGGACAGGGTGAGGTGCGTGACCTCTCCGGAGGTGGACCACACCTCACCCCAAACCTCTCCTTCCAGGAGAGGGAGCACGGTGCGCGCGAGCGGGCCAAAGCCATGACCCGGAGCCCGCATCAGACCCGCGCCCCAACCAATCTCCAAGCGTCGTCCGCGAACGAAAACAGCCGACCAGGCCGCTCCGATTTGACTCGGACAGCCTGGTCGGCGGCTTGCGAAACGCGACGTGGACGAAGCCCGACCGCGACAGTCGGGCCCGGCTCGACCGATTACGCGTCGACCTTCTTGCGAGGACCGCGCTTCTTCTTCTCGGGCGCCGGAGCGTCCTCCTCCTGCTGCGCCTCAACCTCGGGCGCCTCTTCGCTGACGGTCTCCTCGGGTGCCGCGCGGGCGACGCCCTTGCGGCGCTGCTGACCGAGGCCGAGGGCGCGGGCGAGCTCGGAGCGCTGCTCGGAATAGCTCGCGGAGGTCATCGGGTAATCGGGCGCCAGGCCCCACTTCGCGCGATACTGCTCGGGCGTCAGGCCCCGCAGGGTGAGGTGACGGCGCAGGGTCTTGTACTGCTTCCCGTCCTCGAAGCTGATCAAGTAATCCGGGGTGACGGAGCGACGGATCTCCTGGGGCGTCGCCTTCGGCGGACCGGTCTCGGCCGCCGGCGTCCCGGCAGCAGAGACGCCGCGGATCGCTTCATGGACATCGCTCAGCAGCTTCGGCAGCTCGGCGCTCTGGACATGATTGTTGCTGACGTAGGCCGAGACGATATCGGCCGCCAGGGTGATGAGTCGCGCTGCGTCGGTGTCAGTTTCGTTCATGAGGCGATGCCAATCTGCATAAGTGTTGATGTTGTTGACAAACCTAGGCGCACTTCTTTTTCCAGGCAAGATGTTCTTCGGCCGGTCAAGCGTTTTTTCCTCGCCCCGCTGTGGATCATTTGTCAAATTTTCGCGCGCCGCCTGCACGACACCCAACAGTCACCCTCCGGTTGCCCGGTAAGACGCGGGATGAACCTGATGAATCGGCGAAACTCGTTCCGACTGTCGGGCGTTCTTGGAAACCCCTTCGTATCTGCGGGGCGGCGACAGGCAATTTCATCGACTTGTTCGTCGCGCAACGCGGGTTCAGCGGTGCGGGCGCATCGATTGCGCACGTGAACGGGGGCGTCCGTTTGCAAGTCGAGCCGATGCCGAATGGTTGCCGATCGAACGATGCCGGCGCCGCGTCTTCTGCGACATCGTTCAAAGCAAGGCGCTTCACGATCTCATTCCGGGCCTGGACTGCGTGTTCGGCAAGATCAGGTCCGACCGAATGCGCGAGACCCCGGCACGCCCCGGTCGGCGGGCGACGCGTCCGGCAGTACAGCTGCTCACTCGCTTGTGAGACGGGTGCTGGCGCAGGCTGACCGAAGCAGTCAGTTGGAAACCGGTGCGGCGGAGCGCCGACGGCCCGGTCGCGTATTGCAGCGGGACGATGCGTTGGGGGGCTTGGGCGAGATCAACGGGCCGAACGGCGTGGAGGCCCAAGGGTGGGCACCGGGCGACCGCCCCTCAGAGGCATGGCGTCGGCGACGACGGCCCGCGATCGGGCGGAACGCGCGCCGGCGGCCGGAGGCGAGGTCCGGCTACGGATCTCGCCGGGGCCGTGCCGGCCTCCCGCGAAGAATGCGGGACCGCCCGGCCCATCGGCGCGTGCGGGACCGGCGCGGCTGTCGCCAACGGGCCTCAGGCGAGGCCCAGCATCAGGCCGATGTTCTGGACGGCCGCCCCCGACGCGCCCTTGCCGAGATTGTCGAGGCGGGCCACCAGGACGGCCTGCCGGTGGGTGTCGCTGCCGAAGACGCGCAGTTCGAGCCGGTCGGTGTCGTTGAGCGCCTCGGGCTCGATGCGCTCGGCATCCCCGACCGGGATCACGCGGACGAGATCCTGCCCTTCGTAATAGGCGCGCAGGGCGGCCTGGATGGCACCGACCGTGGGCGTACCCGGCAGGGTGTCGAGGTGGAGCGGCACGCTGACCAGCATCCCCTGCCGGAAATTGCCGACGGAGGGAATGAAGATCGGCCGGCGGGTGAGGCGCGCGTAGGCCTGGGTCTCGGGCAGGTGCTTGTGGGCGAAGCCGAGGCCGTAGAGCAGGAACGGCTCGCCCTCCCCGGCCTCGTAGGTCTCGATCATGCCCTTGCCGCCGCCGCTGTAGCCGCTGACCGCGTTGATGCTGACGGGGTGGTCGGAGGGGAGCAACCCAGCCTCCACCAGGGGGCGGATCAGCGCGACCGCGCCGGTGGGATAACAGCCGGGATTGGCCACCCGGCGGCTTTGCGCGATGGCGCGCGCCTGCGCCGGTTCGAGTTCGGCGAACCCGTAGACCCAGGCCGGATCGACCCGGTGCGCGGTGCTGGCGTCGAGGATGCGCGGCCCGCCCCCGGGCAGGGTGTCGGCCAGCGCCACCGTCTCCTTGGCGGCGGCATCCGGCAGGCACAGGACGACGAGGTCGACCTCCTCCAGCAGGCGACGCTTCACGGCCGGGTCCTTGCGGCTCTCGTGCGGGATGCTGCGCACGCGCACCCGCCCCTCGCGCTCCAGGCGCTCGCGGATGCCGAGGCCGGTGGTTCCCGCCTCGCCGTCGATGAAGACCGTGGGCTCGCGCCCCGCGCCGTGTTCGCTCATGGACACTCGACTTCCCTTCGTCGGATTCGCGGGCCTTTAGCACGCAGCGGATCCGTGCGCGCCACCTGACCGGCCCGCTTCGTCAAGTCAATCGTCTCGCATCCCTCCGACAAGCCTTGATGACGACACGACTCATCTGTGCACGACGCATGCCGGGTCGGAACGGGCCGGGGGGCCGCCGGTTGTCGCCCCGAGAAATCAGCATTCCGGAGGCGCAGATGTCAGCGAGCGCGGAGAAGACCGACCCGAAGCTTTGGGAAAAGGTGAAGACCGAGGTCACGAAATCGGACAAGGGCGGCAAGCCGGGCCAGTGGTCGGCGCGCAAGGCCCAGGCCGCGACCAAGGCCTACAAGGATGCCGGCGGCGGCTACAAGGGAAAGAAGTCGGACGACAACCACCTCAAGCAATGGACCGAGGAGGAGTGGGACACGAAGTCCGGCCACAAGAGCGGCGAGACCGGCGAGCGCTACCTGCCGAAGAAGGCCCGCGCGGCGGTCTCCAAATCCGAGTACGACCGCTCGACGAAGAAGAAGCGCGCCGACACGGCGAAGGGCAAGCAGTTCTCGAAGCAGCCGGCCGACGTGGCCAAGAAGACCGCCGCGGCGCGCAAGAGGGACAGCGGCCACACCAAGGCCGACCTGATGAAGGCCGCCCGCGACAAGAATATTCCGGGCCGCTCCAAGATGTCGAAGAGCGAGCTCGAACACGCCCTCGCGTGACGCAAGCGTGCGGGCCCTATACCGGGCCCGCGCCCTCAGGCGACGAGTTCGCCCCAGCTCGACTTCCAGAGGTTGCGCGGGTCGATCACCACGATCTCCCGGCCGCTCTCGTTGGCCACGTGCACGGCGATTCCGAAGGCCTGGGCGATGGGCAGCGCTCCGGTGGTGCTGAACAGGCGGCCGTCGGCCAGCTTCACCTCCCCGGTGGTCGCGCCGTCGCTTTCCGCGAGGCAGAGGGTGACGGCGGACGCATCGGGCTCGCGGACACGCCGGAAGGGTTTGGCCATCGTGGGTTCGTCTCTCGCTGTGGCGGCTCAAAAAGAAAGGGCGGCCGAAGCCGCCCTGTCCGTATACCTGTCGAAACGCCTCAGCGCTTGGAGAACTGGAAGCTGCGGCGGGCCTTCTTGCGGCCGTACTTCTTGCGCTCGACCACGCGGCTGTCGCGGGTGAGGAAGCCTTCGCGCTTCAGGGGCGCGCGCAGTTCGGGCTCGTAGTAGGTCAGCGCCTTGGAGAGGCCGTGGCGCACGGCGCCGGCCTGACCCGAGAGACCGCCGCCATGCACCGTGACGGTGATGTCGTACTGGTCGACGCGGTTGGCGATGGTGAGCGGCTGGCGCAGGATCATGCGCAGCACGGGACGGGCGAAGTACACCTCGACCGCGCGGCCGTTGACCACGACGGTGCCGTTGCCGGGCTTGATCCAGACGCGGGCGACCGCGTCCTTGCGCTTGCCGGTGGCGTAGGCGCGGCCCTGGGCATCGAGCTTCTGAACGTGGACGGGCGCCGCGTTCTCGGGGTTCTCGACGTTCGCGCGGTTCAGGTCGGAGAGGGACTGGAGGGTCGCCATGATCAAGCGCTCACGTTCTTGCGGTTGAGGCTGCCGACGTCGAGCGCCTGCGGCTGCTGGGCGGTGTGGGGATGCTCGGAGCCCTTGTAGACCCGGAGGTTGCCCATGATCTGGCGGAAGAGCGGACCGCGCGGGAGCATGCGCTCGACGGCCTTCTCCACGACGCGCTCGGGGAAGCGTCCGTCGAGGATGAACTTGGCCGTGCGCTCCTTGATGCCGCCCGGGTAGCCGGTGTGGTGGTAGTACACCTTCTGCTCGCGCTTGCGGCCGGTGAACTGCACCTTCTCGGCGTTGATGACGATGACGTTGTCGCCGCAATCGACGTGGGGCGTGTACGCGGGCTTGTGCTTGCCGCGCAGGCGCATGGCGACGATGGAGGCGAGCCGGCCGACGACCAGGCCCTCCGCATCGACGATGATCCACTTCTTGTCGACGTCGGCGGGCTTCAGAGAAAAGGTCTTCATCCCGTGGCGTTCCGTATGGTGTCTGAAGTCAAAACGATGCGCCGCCGCGTGCAGGACGCGGCGGCGTTGCCAGAGCCAATAGGGGAGCGCGGTTCAGGCGTCAAGCGCGGACGCGGATCGGCAGGCGAAAATTTCGGAAATCCGTGTTCTAAGAATGACTTGCGGGTTACGGTATCAGAGTACCGCAGCGCCGGAATGCACCTGCGTGCGTGACATGGTTCTCTCTTCGCTATCCTGCCAACAGTGTCCGTGTGAACCGGCCGATCCGCGCCCTGAAGCGCGCAGCGTGTCCCCCTCTCTCGTGAGGAGGGTCTGGGGCCAAAGACCAATCCGCCTGACCATGCGGGGACCATTTGCGCCCATCGCAGACGTCAAGAACGTTCGTGATACCTGCAAAGCTGAAGCCGAAAGGTCATCGCTCCAACGTAAACGCCACCTCATACAGACCTGGATGCGCCTCGCCGTAGCCCCGGTTTCCGTCGATGAGGCCCTTGGCTGAGAGATGATCGAACACGCGTCGCGCTGCGTCGCGATCCATGCTCTGCGCGTAGTTCGCCACGCGCGTTCCATCCAGGCTCCGGTGCAGACTAGCCGATAACCAGCCATCGACCTCGCGCGCCACTCTCGCGGCTCGGGCCAGATGGTCGATCAGCGGTTGTTGCCGACCCTGTGGCACGGTGAAGATGTTGATTTGCGTGATGATACCGGTGTTGGCCGTGATGATCGGCATAACAGTCGCTCCGTGATCGCGCGCGTCCGTCAGGCCTTGTCGTGCGATCATTCGAAACGAAGGCGCGCCAAGCCCCGGTGGATCGCACCGTTGCTTGTCGCGGGTTCACCCCAAAGGGTGACACGGAGCCTCACGTGGAGGGAGCGGGCTTACCGATGCCGCACTGGTCCTTTTCGACACCGAAAAGGTACCTGCCGCCCGCTGGCTTCGCAAGCCTCCCCCGGAAAGCAGACCGTTTCCAATTCCACCCAACTCGGTCGTAGACCGGACGCGCTGATGCCGACCCAAGTCGGTCGTACAGGCCGGCGCGAGCGCACCTCAGTAGCAGCCTCTCGCTCGGCTTTGGGGATCGTCCGTCTCAACAATCCCGTGCTCCAATTCGTGCCGCCAGGTAAGACGTGGCCGAGCGCAGCATGAAGGGTACGAGACCATCCATGCTCCGTGTCGTCTCACGAGGGCGTGACTGTCGACCTCACGCGCGTCGGCGCGTCAGTCCGGCGGCCCCGCTCAGGCGACGTGGGCCGGATCGCCGATTGACCAGGCCAGGCCATCGCCACGATCCATATCGCGGATCGTCGCCATGTCCGCGTCGTCGATGCGGAAGCCGTCAAGGTCGAGGTTCTGGCGCATGCGCTCGGGGTTGAGGCTCTTGGGCAGGACGGCATACCCGTTCTGGATGCCCCAACGCAGGAGAAGCTGGGCTTCCGACACGCCGTACTTGGCGGCCATCGTCTGGAAGACCGCATCCGGCTCCCGCATCGCATCGGTCTTGGCGCTGTCCTGTCCCGGCTCGATGCGCCAGGTGGAGAGGGGGGCGAGACTGCTGTAGGCGATGGGCGTGATGTTTCTCTCGCGCATGTAGGCGATCAAATCCGGCTTCTGCGACCAGGGATGGAGCTCGATCTGGTTGACGTCCGGCATGGTCAGCCCTGCCGCCTCGATCTCCTCCAGGTGCTTCCGGCTGAAGTTGCTGACGCCGACGCTGCGGGCCTTGCCGCTGCGCTTGATCTCCAGCATCGCGCGCCACTGGTCCAGGCGGCCGGCGCCGGCATGCGGTGAGTGGATGAGGTAGAGGTCGACGTCCTTGAGGCCCAGGCGCGTCAGGCTCGCATCGCACTCCGCGATCGTCTCCTCGTACGACTTGATCTCCTCGCCGAACTCCCGGGCGCCGGGCCACAGCTTCGTAGTGACGAACATGTCCTCGCGGCGAAGCCCGGCGTCACGGAGACCTGCGTGCATGCCGGCGCCGACGGCCTCCTCGTTCTGGTAGACGGAGGCCGTGTCCACGTGCCGGTAGCCTATGGAGATCGCGGTGCGGACCGCTTCCGCGGTCTGGTCCGGCGCGATGAGATAGGTGCCTAAGCCGACGGCCGGGATCTGAACATCGGCGGTTAGCGGGAAGGTCTTTTGAAGGGGGGCCATGAACGTCTCCAGGATGGGTCACCGGCAGAGGCCGTGACCGACGGCGGCGGTCGTTTGGCCGGGGCTACGCTGGCCCAGACCGCACGCTGCGTCTGAGGAATTCGTAGCGTAGATCTTCACTCGACATCAGGTCGGATCGTTCGCTTCTTTGTTGCCTCACATGCTACAACCGCCAGCGCAACCGGAAGCGCCCGAGGCAACAATGCGAGACAGGTTCGACGGTGTGCAGATCTTCGTCGAGGCGGTCGAGGCCGGTAGTTTCGCCCGTGCGGCGGATCGCCTAGCGCTGTCACGCTCCGCTATTGGTAAATCCGTCGCCCGCCTCGAAGAACGCCTCGGCGTCCGGCTGTTCCAGCGGACGACCCGGGCCCAGAGCCTGACGGAGGATGGCCAGCAATTCTACGAACACTGCCAGCGCGCCGTCGATGAACTTCGTACCGGCGAGGCCCTCCTCGACTCAGGCCGCCGCGAGGTCGCAGGACGGCTGCGCATCTCAATGCCGGTTCTTTTCGGCCGGCGCCGTGCCGCACCGATCCTGCTCGATTACGCCAAGGAGCACCCGAAGCTCGAACTTGAACTGAGCTTCAACGACCGCGTCATCGACGTCATCGCCGAAGGCTTCGACATCGGGGTTCGGTTCGGCGCGCTGGGCAACGGAACGTCGTTGCGCGCCCGTCGCCTGAGCACGGAACACCGGGTGCTTTGCGCCGCTCCCGGCTACCTGTCGGCGCGCGGATATCCCGAGGTACTTGCGGATCTGGCCGCCCACGACACGCTGATCTACGCGTGCGGCGATCGAGAATACGGCTGGCGGCTTCCCGATGCCGATGGCGCACTCGTGGCCGTTGCCATTGCCGCCCGACTGCGCTTCGACGACATCGAGGTGATCGCGGACGCGGCCCGCGCGGGCCTCGGGCTCTGCTGGCTTCCCCACTGGCTGATCCGCGACAGCGTGCAGACGGGCGAACTCGTCGAGATCTGGGCGGACCGGCCTTGTACGACGGTGGATTGCTTCGCCGTTTGGCCCGCGACGCGCTACCTGCCGTTGCGGTCCCGCCTCGCCATTGATGCACTCGCGGATCGGCTGTCAGAAGGAAACCGGCCCGGCCGCTTGGCACAGCGTCGCCGAAAAGAGGTTGATGTCGTGCCAGTTAAGGGTGTCGCATGACGGCGTTCTGAACCTGATCCACTACCGGTTCTCCTGAAAGCGGACAGACAGCAAACCACCCTCATCAGCCATTCGCGCGGTCAAGCTGATTGGCTTTTATCTGAGGGGTGGCGGTCGTTGAGTGACCCTCAGCCGGCGGAGGCTGGCGGAGCCACCCCCACTTCCAACGCCTCCCCATAAGGGGGAGGAGAGCCGGGCAATGCCTCGGACTTGCGGATGCGATCGACCCGCTGATGGGGTTACGACGTCAACCCGCCCTCTGCGAAGCGCACAAGCGAAAGAGGCCGTCCGGTTGCCCGGGCGGCCTCTGTCGTCTCGCCCTCGCCCCGGGCCGCTATTGCGGCGCGGGCGCGGGTTGCGCCGGGGTCGCCGGCATGGTGGGCGGGTTCGCCGGCATTGTGGGCGGATCCGCCGGCGTGGCGGGCGGGGTCGCGCTGGCGGTCTCGGTGGATTTGGCGAGCTCCGGATAGGCGTCCACCACGTGGGCGCCGTTGAGGGGCTTGCTCTGTCCGTTGTGGCAGGTGGTGCAGTTCACCTTCGGCACGTCGCCGAGCGCCCCGAGGCGGTTGGGCGGGAAGGTGGAGGTCAGCGGCTCCAGGTAGTTGCCGTTGATGTCCCGCACCATCCGGATGCCGTGCCAGGCGGTGGTCCGCTGCGGCGTGCTCTGCGACCAGTTCGAGATCGCCCGGGTGTTGTGGCAGAAGGTGCAGTTGACCCCTAAGCCCTCCGACATGTGGATCATCAGGCCGTAGGTCTTCTCCGCGTCCTGGATCGGCTTGCCCTTGGTGGTGGGCAGGGCCGTGGTCGAATTCACCCGGATCACGTTGTTGTCGATGGTCTTGTCGGCGAGGTACTCGGTGAGCGTGTCGTAGGGCAGCGAGGCGAGGCCGACCGAGCTCTTGGCGAGGTTCTGGCCGTTGTTGCGGGCCGTGAAGCCGCCGGGGCGGTTCGGGCCCGGATCGGTGAACCAGATGTTGGCCGGCACCGGCTGGCCCCGGTGGCAGGTGTAGCAGGTCACGCCGGCCCCACCCGTGTGCTTGTCCTTCCAGTCGCTGTTGAGATGCTGGGTCATCTGCAGCATCCGGCGGGCGACCTTCTTCTGGTAGAGGCTGTCGTCGGCCATGTTCTCGGTGTTGTGGCAGTAGGTGCAGCCCTGCTCGGGGCTGACCCACTCGGTCATCGAGACCATCAGGCGGTTGAACTCGTTGACGCTGACGTTCTTGAGGACCTGGACGTTCTCGTAGGTGGTGCCGGCGAGATCGTCGCCGGGTTCGGCCGGGTCGGCGGGTGCGGGTGCCAGGTTGGCCTCCTTCTTCTCCGCCACCGCCTCGCGGGTGTGGACCTGCGCCATCGCGGTGCCGCGATAGCCGTTCTGCTGGACCGCCAGGGGCGGCCGGTCCCAATCGGTCAACCCGATCATCGCCACCGTGAGGAAGAAGGCGACGGCGGCTCCGAGGACGGTGAAGAAGATCTTCATGGAGCTCCCCCGGGAATGGTGGTGGCAGAGGTGGCGAGGGGATCGATCACGGGCGGGTAGACCTGCGGATAGGCCGGGGCGACGCCGTGCTTGACCGCCCAGAGGTACCAGTTGTCGACCACCGTGCCGGTGAGCAGGATGCCGATGCCGCCGGTGAGCGTGGTCAGGACCGCGAACCACCAGGCCCAGCGGTGGACCGATTCCATGGTGGCGTTGAAGCCCATGGTCCAGCGCCAGAACAGGGCGGCGCGCTCGGTGGCGGTGCCGCGATCGACGATCTGGTCGATCTCACGCTCGCCGCCGAAGCGGCTCACCGCCAGGATGGTGCCGCCATGCATCGCGAAGAGCAGCGTCGACCCGTACAGGAAGACGATGGAGAGCATGTGGAACGGGTTGTAGAACAGATTGCCGTAGCGGAGCGAGAAGGCGGCGGTCCAGTCGAGGTGGGGGAAGATGCCGAAGGGCACCGCCTCCGACCAGGAGCCCATCAGCACGGGGCGGATGAAGCCCAGCACCAGGAACAGCCAGATCGCGGAGGCGAAGGCCCAGGGCACGTGGTAGCCCAGACCGAGCGCCTTGGCCCGGCGGAACAGGCGCAGCCACCAGAGCAGCACCGAGGCGGTGAGGAAGAAGCCGGCGATCAGCCACCAGCCGCCCTCGGCCAGCGGCGGCAGCACCCGCAGGCCGTATTGCGGTCGCGGCGGCTCCAGCGCCAGCCAGGGCAACTGGCGCACGAACTGGACCGGGTCCCAGTTCACGCTAGCCCACATGTTGAGGCCGATGATCTCGAAGGCGATCAGCCCGCAGGCGAAGGAGAGCGCCCCGAGATAGCCGATGTAGATCGGGCCGACCTGCGCGTTGCCGATGAGGCCGAACAGGTAGGAGTTGAACGGCGTGCCCCAGCGCTTGTTGGAGTCCACCGGGATGCCGAGGTCCGGCGCGATCGGACGGACCTGCACTTCGGAGAAGATGTTCTGGTAGTAGGCCATGGTGTCACGAGCCTCCCTTTTCCGAGATCAGCGCCAGACGGGAAGGTTGAGCCACCAGCCCCACCACTCGGGCCAGCCGCGGGTCCAGATCGGGCCGCTGATGACGATGCAGACCGCGCTCCAGAAGCCCGCCGAGAGCGCCAGGAACAGGCCGAGCCGGTGGATGCCCAGCGTGCCGATCGAGTAGCCGATGGTGTCGCGGAAGAACGTGTCCTCGTGCTCGGGCGTCTTCACCACCTCGCCCTTGCCCGGATTGGTGGAGGACAGGATCAGCGAGCCGTGCAGCGAGAGCGCCAGCGTCGTGGTGAAGAAGAACGTCACCGCCAGCATGTGCGCCGGATTGTAGTGGAAGTGCAGGTACTGGTAGCCGGTGTTCGAGACCCAATCGAGGTGGGACAGGATGCCGTACGGGAAGCCGTGGCCCCAGGCGCCCATCAGGAGGGGCCGCACCACCACCAGGGTGACGTAGGCCAGGATCGCCACCGAGAAGGCGAAGGGCACGTGGTAGCCGATGCCGAGCTTGCGGCAGATCTCGACCTCGCGCAGGGCCCAGGAGGAAAACGCGCCCACCGCGCAGAAGGTGATGATCTGCCAGAGGCCGCCTTCCTGGAGGGGCGCGAGCGCCAGCCCGTACTTGAGGTCGGGCGGCGCGATGTTGATCTGCCAGATGTTCCAGGTCGGCCCGAGCGCCGCGCCGTAGATGATCAGGGCAGTGCCCAGCACCGAGAAGAACAGCGTCGTGACGCCGAAGAAGCCGACGTAGAACGGCCCGACCCAGAAATCGAACAGGTCTCCGCCGACCAGGGTGCCGCCGCGGATGCGGTATTTTCGTTCGAAGCTCAGCATCGCCATCGCGACCTCCCAGGCCCACCACGCTCTTTGGCGATGGCCGACGGGTGGCTCGTGGCCAGCCCGCCGATCATCCGTGTTCGGGGTATTCTGCTCTGGATGCCGGCCCGGTCAGGCGGGCATCGTCGGCAGAACCAGCGTCTGCGCGTTGGCCGCGCGCGGCGCCTTGGGGCCTTCCAGCCAGTTGAACCGGTCGGTGCTGAGCAGGATGAAGTGGATCAGCAGCGCCAGGACGAACAGGAAGGTGAAGAGCGCCACCAGGGTGCGGCGCGGATCGAAGAGAAGCCAGACCTTGTGCATGATGAGGGTCCTTCTCAGGAGAGCAGGGAGACGACGCCCTGGGCCGCCGTCTCGAGGGCGGCGTAGCCCTTCGGTCCGGGCAGCCACGGGCGCCACAGCCACACGAGGATGTGGGCGACCACGGCGATCGCCGTGAAGATGATGAAGCTCGTCAAGAAGATCGCGTGGAACTCCTTGGCTTCCGGTTCCGTCAGCCCGGACAGGCTGCTCGGTTTCTCGACAATGCCATTGGCCATCGGTTCAAACCTCCGCTGTGACTGGCCGCGCCCGCGGATCGGGAGACGGCGGGGTGCGCCTCGGGCCGCGCGGCGCGGCTCGGGGCGGTCCTTCCCGCCTGTTCGGACGGGAGGTCGGTCGGGGGCCGGGCGTGACGCCTCGGCCCGAGGGGCAAACGGGTGGGAGCGGCACCGCGCGAGCGGACCGCTCCGGGGGGCATCACCCCATGAAGACGAAGGGGATCGCCGAGACGGCCATGGCCCGCGCCTCGGCGAAGACCGAGCGGCGCGGCTGGGCGACGGCGCTGCGCGCCTGCGGCAGCACGCGCTGCACCACGGCGGCGGCGAGGAAGAACGGGTAGGTGGTGGCCAGGAGGATCCGGGCCTGGACCTCGTCCTGATGCAGGCGCGACACCGGATTCAGCGAACGTTGCATGGGATCTCTCTCCTGGCGTTCCGCGGCGGGACGCGTCCTTGCGAGGACGCGCGGGGTCGGCATCGACCGGCTGGACGGCGCCGCGCCGATCCAGCCGGAAAGGGAATGGTGGCCGGCGCTCATGCGGCGGCTCCGAGGCTCGCCTCGGCGCGGGCGCGCTCGACATGGTCCGGGACGACCCGGCCCGCGCCGGCCTGGCGCGCCGCCCGCTCGGCGGCATCGCGCAGGCGCTTGGCGGCCGAGATCCGCACCAGCACCGGATGCGCCTCGACGAGTTCGTCCAGGCGGGCACGCGCCGCCTCGTCCCAGGGCAGCTCGCGGTGGAGCCGGGCCGGAGTCGCCTCGACCTTGTCCATGTCGCGGGCGAGCGGCAGGATGTGGAAGAGCATGTCGAAGAGCGCGTTGCAGACCTCCTGGACGAGGTAGGTCGCCCCGGAGAACCCCATGAAGGGCGTGCCCGTGTGCCGCCGGATGATGGCGCCCGGGAAGGAAGCCGGCACGAACACCGCGCGGGCGCCGCATTCGGCCGCGTACATCCGCTCGTTGAACGAGCCGAACAGCACCAGCGGCGGGTTCTTGGCGATCATCTCGCGAATGGCGGCGTTGTCGGTCTTGGCGCCGGCCTTGCGGGATTCCGCAAAATGGCAGGGCAGGCCCATCTCGTCCTCGAGGAAGTGCCGGACGCCCCGCGCATAGGTCTCGGAGGCCACGATGCCGAAGCTCGCGGTGCCGAAGAAATCCTGCGTCACCGAGCGCCAGAGGTCCCAGACCGGCTTGATGGTGGTGTGCTTCTCGCGCTCGATGAACGGCTCGGGGTCGAGGCCCAGCGCTTCGCCCAGCGCCCGCAGGAACCGCGTCGTGGAATGGATGCCGATGGGCGCCTGAAAGTAGGGACGCTCCAGGGCTTCGCAGAGCAGGCGGCCGAACTCGCGATAGAGGCAGATGTTGGCGTCCGCGTTCACGAGCGCCGGTACGTCGGCCAGATGCGAGCCGAGGGGGAATACGAGGTTCACCTCGGCGCCGATGCCCTCGACGAGGCGGCGGATCTCGGCGAGATCGGACGGCATGTTGAAGGTGCCGTAGGCGGGCCCGATCAGGTTCACCCGGGGCTTCACGCCCTCCCGGCGTTCCGGACGGGCCGGGATGCCCTTCTTGGCGAAGCGCTTGGCGCCGTATTCCTGCCAAAGCCAGGACATGGCCCGGTCGGCGGTCTGCCACTGGTCCTCGTCGATGGTGCGCGGCAGGAAACGCTGGAGGTTGGTGCCCTCCGGGGTGACGCCGCCGCCGATCATCTCGGCGATGGAGCCCGTCACCACCACGCTCGGCTGGGCCGGGTCGAGGGTGGCGTGCGCCCGCTTCATCGCGGCCTCGGTGCCGTGCCGGCCGAGTTCCTCCTCCGCCAGTCCCGTCACCACGATGGGCAGTTCGTGCGGCGGCAGGGCATCGGTGTAGTGCAGCACCGAGGTGACGGGCAGGTTCTCGCAGCCCACCGGACCGTCGATGACGACCTGCAACCCCTTGATGGCGGTGAAGACGTAGACGGCGCCCCAGTAGCCGCCGGCACGGTCGTGATCGAGGACGAGCATCAGGCCATCTCCCCGATCGGATCATGAGCGGGTTTTTCGCGACGGGGGCTCGCCACCGCCTTGCGGAGCTTGGGCACGTCCTCCCAGATACCGGCGGCGTGACCCGTGCCGACCCCATCGAAGAAATCCCGCATGGCGTCGAAGCGCGCGCGGTTGCCGAGGGCCGCGTTGATGACCTTGGCGAGGGACCCGGCGCCGGCCACGCCCATGAGCGGACGGGCCGAGATCAGGTTGGTGAAGTAGAGGGCCGGAACCCCGAGCGCCTTGGCCTTCTGCACCACCGGCGTGGTGCCGATGGCGAGATCGGGCCGCACATCCATGAGGGCGGCGAGATCGTCCTCCAGGGAGGCGCGGTAGCGCACGGTGACGCCGTGGGCCTCGAGCCAGTCGCGGTCGGCCTCCGAATGGGGGGTGCGCGGGCAGGCGGTGCCCACGTAGCGCAGGTCCGCGCCGCTCTCGACGAGGAGGCGTCCGACCAGGAGTTCCGAGCCCTCGTAACCCGAGAGCGTGATCCGCCCCCGGATCGGGTTGGCGGCGAGCGCTCCCGCGATCATGGGCAGGAAGCGGTTCTTGGCGGCCTCGACGGTGGCGCGGGGCACGGCGCAGGCCTCGCCGATGCGGTCCAGCCAGTCGGCGGTGCCGTCGTGCCCGACCGGCGCCGAGCCGACGATGGGCCGCCCGGCGGCGGAGAACTCGCGCAGCGAGGCGGTGTAGAACGGGTGGATCGCCGCCACGGCAGTGCAGTCGAGGGCCGCGTAGAGCTCGCGCCATTCGCGCGTCGGTACGACGGGACCGGCCGCCAGACCCAGCGGCTCGAGGAGGCCGCCGATCACCACCGGGTCGGCGGGGAACATCTCGCCCAGCAGCGCCACGGTGGGGCGCTCGGCCCGGCCGGCGCGGGGCGCCTGGACGGGGCCCTGCTCGGCCTCCCCGCGGGCGAATTTCAGCATCGCCCCGGCCAGCACGTCCTTGGCCTCGGCATGGGTGGGGACCCCGAAGCCCGGCACGTCGATACCGATGATCCGGACCCCGTCGATCTCCTTGGGCAGGAGGCGCAAGGGGACGCCGGAGGCCGTGGGCACGCACAGGTTGATGACGACGACGGCGTCGTAATCGGCGGGCTTGGCCACCTGGAACACCGCTTCGCGGATGTCCTCGAAGAGCTTGCCGGTGACCAGGGTCTCGGAGTTGAAGGGCACGTAGCCCACGCTCCGCTTGGCGCCGTAGAAATGCGCCGTGAAGGTCAGGCCGTAGACGCAGCAGGCGGAGCCCGACAGGATCGTCGCCGTGCGCCGCATCCGCAATCCGACGCGCAAGCTACCGAAGGCCGGGCACATGCTCTGGGGCTGGTCGTGCGGCCCCGTCGGGTAGTCTTTCCGGAGTTGATCCAGCGTATCGGACATCCCGGCGGCCTCGGCGGCCGCCCGCATCGTGGCCTTGCCGGAATGGCAGCCCAGACCGTCCTCCTTCGCGGCGGCGAGGTTCACCACCTCGGCCGGGGCCACGAGGGGCGCCAGGGTCGAGGCCGGGCGCTCGTTGCCGGCGCGAAGGGTCTGGCGCGCCCGAAGATCCGCGATGTCGAGGGTGACGGCCATGATGCGTCAGACCTCGTCGTAGACGACTTCGAGGGACGGCTTCACGACCTGGGTCGTGCCGCACATGTCCTCGAAGGTGGCGGGCACCAGGGTGACGCCCCGGCCGACGGCCTCGCCCTTGAACAGACCGAGCAGCCCGTCCTGGGAGAGCGGCGTCGGGTGGTTGGCGGCCGCGTCGTGGACGTTCTGCGCGAGATCCGCGAAGAGCGAGCCCCAGGGGCTCTCGGGCCGGCCGATGATCTCGTAATTCGCGCTCTTCTTGCGGATGTCGTCGTGGGCCGGGATCGAGGCCAGGACCGGGATGCCGACGGCTTGCGCGAAGGCCTGGGCCTCGCCGGTGCCGTCGTCCTTGTTGATGACGAGGCCGCCGACCCCGACATTGCCGCCGAGCTTGCGGAAGTATTCCACCGCCGAGCAGACGTTGTTGGCCACGTAGAGCGACTGCAGGTCGTTCGAGCCGACGACGATGACCTTCTGGCACATGTCGCGGGCGATCGGCAGGCCGAAGCCGCCGCAGACCACGTCGCCCAGGAAGTCGAGGAGGACGTAGTCGAAGCCCCATTCGTGGAAGCCGAGCTTCTCCAGGAGCTCGAAGCCGTGGATGATGCCGCGCCCACCGCAGCCGCGCCCGACCTCCGGGCCGCCGAGCTCCATGGCGTAGACCCCGTCGCGCTTGAAGCAGACGTCGCCGATGGCGACCTGCTCGCCCGCGAGCTTCTTCTTGGTGGAGGTCTCGATGATGGTCGGGCAGGCCCGGCCGCCGAAGAGCAGCGAGGTGGTGTCGCTCTTCGGATCGCACCCGATGAGCAGGACCTTCTTGCCCTGCTGGGCCATCATGTAGCTGAGATTGGCCAGGGTGAACGACTTGCCGATGCCGCCCTTGCCGTAGATCGCGATGATCTGCGTCTCCTTGGTGGCCTTGACCGGCACGGGATCCGGCTCGATGCCGGCCTCGGCGCGGAGCGCCTCGGAAGCCGTCAGGGCGCCGCCGTTCAGCTGCATCGTCTTCAGCTGGATGTTCATGCGGCTCTCCAATCCAGGATCATCTTCAGGCATTCGGCATCGCCGAAGGCCGTGCGATAGGCGTCCGGAGCGGCGTCCGTCGGACGCCGGTGGGTGATGAGGCCGTCGAGGGCGAGGCGGTCCGCCTCGATCAGCGCCAGGGTCGCGGCGAGATCCTCGGGCCGCCACTGGGCCGCGACCCGGATGCGGGCCTCCCGCAGGAAGGCGGGGGCGAAATCGAAGGCGAGCCGGGCCTCGTAGAAGCCCGCGAGCACGATCTCGCCACCGGGCGCGAGCCGGGCGATCGCAGCGTCGAGGATCCCGGCATCGCCGCTGACGTCGAGGACCGTGGCGTAGTCGCGCCGGGCATCGTCCTCGGGGGCGCGCACGGCGTAGCCTTCCGCGCCCTGCCGGCGCACGGGCACGGTCTCCCAGACCTGCGGATCACCGCCGAGGGCCGTGGCGATGCGGGCGACGAGGCGCCCCAGCACCCCATGGCCGACGACGAGGAGCGGCCGAGCGAGGTCGATACCCGCCAGCGCATGATGGGCGGTCGCCGCGAGTGCGATCAGGGTGCCGCGCTCGGCGAGACCGGAATCGATGGACACGAGGCGGGCGCCGGCACTGACGAGGTGCGAGGCGGCGCCGCCGAAGAGGCCCCGCACCGGACCGAAGCAGCGGGCGCCGGGGACGAACACGGTCTGTCCCGCGCGCAATCCGGATTCGGCGCCGGCCTCCACGACCTCGCCGACCGATTCGTAGCCCGGCACCAGCGGGTAGCCCATGCCGGGAAAATCGGGCATCCGGCCCGACCAGAGCAGGCGCTCGGTGCCGGTGCTGATCCCGCTCCAGCGAATCGCCACGACGGCGTCGGCCGGGGTCGGAGCGTCGAGGGTCAGGGTCTCGAGGCCGATCTGACCGGGGCGGTGGAGGATGACGGCCTGTGCGTTCATCGAGCCTGTCCTCCCTGTCCCGGCGATTCGATCCGGTTCGTTCCGGATCTGATGTGTCATCCTAGATAGACACTTTCATACGTCAATCTGAAATTACCCGGCGCGGGCGGAATTCGCCGTTTTCGTCAATTCAGGTTGACACAAGGACCCGCGCCAGCAGCGGCCGGCGGGTCGGCATCTCGCGGACCTTCGTGAAGCCCGCCTCGTGCAGCAGGGCCGTCAGCTCGGCCACGGTCCGGCAGCGGCCGGTTCCCATGGCCAGCAGGTAGAACCCGAAATACGCGTCCGTGATCGGTTCGGCGCCGGGCGTGCCGCTCATCGGTTCGGCGATGATGAGCGCCGCATGCTGCGGGAGCGCGACCCGGGCCGCGCGCAGCATGATGCGCACCTGTTCATCGTCGTGATCGTGCACCACGCGCACCAGGGAGATCGCGTCGGCGCCCTCCGGCAGCGGGCCGGCGAGGAAGCTGCCGCCGATCGCCCGCGCCCGCCCGCTCAGGCCCTCCCGGTCGAGATGGGCCTGCGCCCGGGTGGCCACCGCCGGCAGGTCGAACAGCCGGAGCTGGAGGTGGGGGGCCGCGCGCGCCGCCGCCGTCAGGAAGGCGCCCTCGCCCCCGCCGACATCCATCAGGCAGCGATGCCGGGTCAGCGGGTAGGCCTCCAGGATGTCCTGCGCGATCAGGGCCTGCGAGGCGGCCATGAGCCCGCCATACGGCGCCACCGCCTCCGCCCCGAGGGTGGTGCCGTCCTGCCCGGCATAGGGCCAATACGCGGCGAGCCGGGTCGGACCCGCCTCCCCGCGCAGGAGGGCGACGGGATCGCGCAGGTCGTCGTAGAGCATGGCATGGTGCTCGACCATCCGGCCGATGGCGGGGTTGCCGATCAGGGCCGCGCCCAGATCCGCCAGGGCGTAGCGCCCGTCCGGCAGGGCGGCGACGAGGCCGAGGGCGGCGGCCGCCTTCAGGAGGCGGGTCGCGGCCTCGGCCGGCAAGCCCATCCGCGCCGCGAGACCGTCGAGGCCGAGGGGTCCCGGCGCCAGCGCCCCGAACAGGTCGAGGCGCAGGCAGGCGAACAGGGTCTGCGAGTAGGTGAAGCCCGCGCAGAGGTCGAACAGCGCCCGCGTGTTCGCCCGCGCGATGCCTCGGGTCAGGGGGAAGCCGGCGGCCCAGCGCTGGAAGCGCGGATCGGCCACCGTGCGGGTGCGGAAGGCGCGCCAGCGGGTGCGCCAGCCCTCCCCCGGGGCCGGGCGCGGGGTCCCGATCGCGGCGCCCCGCGCCACGTCAGGCCAGCTCCCGCGCGAGGCTCGCCGGCAGGAACAGCCGCGTCTGCGCCTCGATCTCGGCCCGGAGGGTCTCGGCGCCCGGGCAGTCGGGAATCACCTCTATGGCTTCCCGCACGAGGCGCTTGAGGCGCGCCAGGGCGCCCCCCATCCCCAGGAGGGCGGCGGCGTTCGGCCGCCCGAGGGTCGAATCGCGCCCGACCGGCTTGCCGACCTCCTCCTGCCGGCAGGCGACGTCGCGCAGGTCGTCGGCGACCTGGTAGGCCTCGCCCAGGCACTCGCCCAGGAGCCGCCAGGGCAGCGACGGCGCGCCGGCCGCCGCCGCCCCCGTCACCGTCGCGGCGGCGAACAGCGCGCCGGTCTTGGCCTGCTGGTACTCGGTGAGCGCCACGTTCGGCTCCGATTCCCAGGCCTGCCCGGCGGCGATTCCGGCGGGGGAGCCGGCGGCGCGGGCGACGAGCCCGACCAGGGCGGCGAGGCGATTCGGGCTGCGGGCCGCGCCCCGCGCCAGGGTCTCGAAGGCCGAGACGATCAGGGCGTCGCCGGCCAGGACCGCCAGGGGCTCACCGAAGGCCGCGTGCACCGAGGGCTGCCCCCGCCGCAGGGGCGCGTCGTCGAAGCAGGGCAGATCGTCGTGGATCAGGGAGGCGCAGTGCAGAAGCTCGATCGCCGCAGCCGCCGCATCGGAAGCCGCCGGATCATCGTCACCACAAGCCCGCGCAACGGACAAGCAAAGACGCGGCCGAATGCGATGACCGCCGGGAAAGACCGCGTAGCGCAGGGCCTCGGCGAGGCGGGGAGGCGCGCCCGGCGCCTCCAGATGCGCGACAGCGGCGTCCAGCGCCTGCTCGATACGACGGTTGGCGTCCATCCGGCGATTCCTCCCGTGTCACTTGTTATTGAAATGTCAGAGTGTCAGTATTGATTGACAGTCGTCAAGGCAGTTCCGCGCGACGGAGGCTCATCGGTGAAGGTCGTCATCGTCGGTGCCGGGATCGGCGGCCTCGCTGCCGCTCTGCGGCTCGCTCATGCGGGCCTCGACGTCACGGTGCTGGAGCAGGCGCCCCGCCCCGGCGGCAAGATGCGGAGCGTCCCCGTGGGCGCCGGTGCGGTGGAGGCCGGGCCCACGGTCTTCACGATGCGTTGGGTCTTCGAGGAACTCTTCGCGGAATGCGGGGCAGAGTTCGCCGCCCATGTGGGGCTCGAACCGGCCGCGATCCTGGCCCGCCACACCTGGCGATCGGGCGAGACGCTCGATCTCATGGCCGACCCAGAAGCTTCCGAGGCGGCAATCGAGGCGTTCGCAGGCGCGCGCGAGCGGGATGGATACCGACGCTTCCACGCCCGGGCGGCGGAAGTCTACGGCACCCTGGAGGGGCCGTTCATCCGCGGCGCGCGCCCGAGCCCCGTCGACTTGACCCGGAGAGCCGGCCTCTCGGGTCTTGGCAACCTCTGGCGAATCCAGCCCTTCACGACCCTGTGGAGCGCACTCGGCGACTACTTCGCCGATCCGCGCTTACGCCAACTCTTCGGGCGCTACGCGACCTATTGTGGCTCTTCGCCCTTCGCGGCGCCTGCCACCCTGATGCTCGTAGCGCATGTGGAGAGCCAGGGCGTTTGGCACGTGGCGGGCGGCCTCAGCCGCTTGGCACAGGCCGTGGCGCAGCTCGCTGGTGAGCGCGGCGCCCGCTTCCGCTACGCCACGCCCGCCCGCCGCATCGCCGTCTCAAGTGGGCGTGTTATCGGGGTCGACCTCGCCGACGGCGAGCGGGTGCTCGCCGACGCGGTGATCTGCAACGCCGACGTCGCCGGTCTCGCCGAGGGCCTGCTCGGCCGCGAGGCCGCTCGCGCAGCGGACGCGGTTCCGGCCTCCGAGCGCTCCCTCTCGGCAGTGACGCTCTGCCTCTCGGCCCGGGCCCAGGGGTTCCCGCTCGCCCGCCACACCGTGTTCTTCTCGGCCGATTACGAGGCGGAGTTCGCGCAGATCGCACGGGGCACCCTGCCCGCCGACCCGACGATCTACGTCTGCGCCCAGGACCGAAGCGATGTCGCCCCACATCCGGACGGCCCGGAGCGCCTGCTCTGCCTCGCCAACGCACCGGCCCGCCCGTTCAGCCCCTCGGAGATCGAGACATGCGTGACCACGATGCGACGGCGCCTGAGCGCGAGCGGCCTGACCTTGGTGGACGCGGCGGAGCCGGTGACGACCCGGCCGGAGGATTTTGCCCGCCTGTTTCCGGGCTCGGCGGGAGCGCTCTACGGACGGGCGTCTCACGGCTGGATGGCCTCGTTCAAGCGTCCGGGGGCGCGCACAAAGATCCCGGGCCTGTATCTAGCCGGGGGGAGCGTGCATCCGGGTCCGGGGGTGCCGATGGCGGCGCAATCCGGGCGGATCGCGGCGGACAGTCTGATGCACGACAGCAGCCGCGCCCGCGCTTCGATACGCGGGTGGATCGCGACGGCTACGTCTGGTGGTACGTCGACGCCCTGAGCGCGGACGGACGCCAGGGGCTCACCATCATCGCCTTCATCGGCAGCGTGTTCTCTCCCTACTATGCCTGGGACCCGACGCGCGATCCGTTCAACCATTGCGCCATCAACGTGGTGCTGTACGGCGAACGGGCCAACCGCTTCTGCATGACCGAGCGCGGACGCACCGCCTTGGAGCGGGACGCGGACCATATCCGGATCGGCCAGAGCGGCCTCGAGTGGGATGGCACCACCCTGACGATTCGCCTCGACGAGGTCACGGCCCCCATCCCCACTCGGGTGCGCGGCACCGTGCGCATCCGGCCCGCCGGCTTCACGCCGGGGCCGCACCACCTCGACGGGGCCGGCCGGCACCGATGGTGGCCCATGGCGCCGAACTCGCCGGTGGAGGTGAAATTGAGAGAGCCTGACCTGTCCTGGCGGGGAACGGCCTACTTCGACACCAACCACGGCGACACCGCCCTGGAGGCCGCCTTCACGGACTGGACGTGGTGCCGGGCGGACCTGCGGGACGGGGCGGCGATCCTCTACGACGTGCACCGCCGAGACGGGACCGACCAGGACCTCACCCTCTGCTTCGCTCCCGACGGGACGCCTCGCGAGATCGCGCCGCCGCGCCGCGCCGACCTGTCCCGGACCCGCCTGTGGCGGATGCCCCGCCATACCCGCAGCGACGACGGCCGGGCCGAAGTGCTGCGGACCTTCGAGGACACCCCATTCTACGCGCGCTCGCACCTCGCCGCGACCCTGCGCGGGGAATCGGTGCGGCCGGTGCACGAGAGCCTCTCGCTGACCCGATTCAGCAACCCGCTGGTGCGGCTGATGCTGCCCTTCCGGATGCCGCGGCGGACCTGATGTCAGCCCTCGAGGCGCTCGTCGCCGAGGAACTCGATACCGAAACCCGACAGGCCGACATAGGCGCGCGACGAGGTCGCGAGGTTGCGGATCGAGGAGACGCCGAGGTCGCGCAGAATCTGAGCTCCGAGGCCGACCTCGCGCCACTGCGCGACCCGCTGGGCTTCCGAGCCCTCCTCAGCAAAGGTCTTCAAGGGGACGCCGGCCGTGCCGTCGCGCAGGTAGACGAGGACGCCGCGGCCCTCGGTTGCGAACCGGCGCATCACTGCCTCGATCTGGCGTCCACCCTCAATGACGTCGGCCACCACGTTCGAGCGGTGCAGGCGCACCAGCACGTCCTTGCCGTCGCCGATGCGGCCGTGGACGAAGGCGAATTGCTGCACGGTCTCGAACGGTGTGGTGTAGGCGTAGCCCGTCATCTCGCCGAACTCGGTCTTGACCGGGAAGCTGCCGACCCGCTCGACGAGGGTCTCTCGCGCCTGCCGGTAGGCGATAAGGTCAGCCACAGAGACGCGCTTGAGGTTGTGCAACTCCGAAAAGGCCGTGATCTGCGGGCCCTTCATCACCGTGCCGTCGTCGTTGGCGAGTTCGCAGATCACGCCCACTGGCGGGAGCCCCGCGAGCTTGCAGAGATCCACCGCCGCCTCGGTGTGACCGGAGCGCATGAGGACCCCGCCGTCCTTGGCAATGAGCGGGAAGACGTGGCCCGGGCGCACGAAATCGTCCTCGCCCATATTGCCGTTGGCGAGCGCCCGCACCGTGTTGCAGCGCTGCTCGGCCGAGATGCCGGTGGTGAGCCCGTGCTTGACGTCCACCGTCACCGTGAAGGCGGTGCCGAGCGGCGCGTCGTTCGAGGCCACCATCGGGTCGAGGCGCAGGCGCCGCGCCTCGGCGCGGGTCAGGGGCGCGCAGACGATGCCGCAAGTGTTGCGGATGATGAAGGCCATCTTCTCCGGCGTGCAGAGCGAGGCCGCGACGACAAGGTCGCCCTCGTTCTCGCGATCGTCGTCATCGGTGACGACGACGATCTCGCCGCGTGCATAGGCCTCGATGGCTTGCGTGACGTGGGTGTGGGGCACGGGCTGTCTCATGGCGTTTCGCGGATCGGACGGCGGCGGGCGCAGGCGGGCTCAGACCCGCGCGCCGACCTGCCCCCGATGGCGCAGATAGTGATCGGCGAGGACGCACGCCATCATGGCCTCGGCCACCGGCACGGCGCGGATGCCGACGCAGGGGTCGTGGCGGCCCTTGGTGACGAGGTCCACGTCGCGGTTGTCCCGCGTCACGCTCATGCGCGGGGTGAGGATCGACGAGGTCGGCTTCACGGCAAAGCGACAGATGACCGGCTGGCCGGTGGAGATGCCGCCGAGCACGCCGCCCGCGTGGTTGGCCAGGAAGGTCGGGGCGCCGGCATTGCCCGAGCGCATCTCGTCGGCGTTCTCCTCACCCCGCAGTGCGGCCGACGCGAAACCGTCGCCGATCTCGACGCCCTTCACGGCGTTGATCGACATCATCGCGGCGGCGAGGTCCGCGTCGAGCTTGCCATAGATCGGCGCGCCGAGCCCGGGGGGCACGCCCTCGGCCACGACCTCGATCACCGCCCCCACCGAAGAGCCGTCCTTGCGGATGCCGTCGAGGTAATCCTCGAAGAAGCGCGCCGTCTCGGGGTCCGGGCAGAAGAACGGGTTGGCGCTCACCGCCTCCCAGTCCCAGCGCGACCGGTCGATGGCGTGCGGGCCCATCTGCACCAGGGCGGCGCGGATGGTCAGGCCGGCCGGCAGAACCTTGCGCGCGACCGCGCCGGCGGCGACGCGGGCGGCGGTCTCGCGGGCCGAAGAGCGGCCGCCGCCGCGATAGTCGCGGATGCCGTACTTGGCATCGTAGGCGTAGTCGGCGTGGCCCGGCCGGTAGCTGTCGCGGATTTCGGAATAGTCCTTCGAGCGCTGGTCGGTGTTCTCGATCTCCAAGGCGATCGGCGTGCCGGTGGTCAGCTGGACGCCGCCGGTGCGGTCGTCGGCAAAGACCCCGGAGAGAATGCGGACCTGGTCGGCCTCACGCCGCTGGGTGGTGAAGCGCGACTGGCCAGGCTTGCGCCGGTCGAGCTCCGCCTGGATGTCCTGCGCCGAGAGGGCCAGCCCAGGCGGGCAGCCATCGACCACGCAGCCGAGGGCGACCCCGTGGCTTTCGCCGAAGGTGGTGACGCGAAACAGGTGTCCGAACGTATTATGCGACATGACGACCCCGCTCTAGCGCGGGTTTGCTCCAAGGGCCAGGGTGGCGGGCGCGGAGCCGGGTGGCGTCGGGCGCTCTTACCCGCGTGGCAAGAGCGCCCAGGACATGCTCGGGCGCCCGGATCGGGGAGCGCGCTTCGTCGGCGCGATCCCCCAAATGCGGGTTGCAGGCAGGTTGGCACCCGCTACAGGTTCCATATCCCCCGAGGGATCAGGATCTGCCTCACCCGCCCGGCGAAAGCCGTGGCGGGTTTTTCCTGGGATCACCGACACGTCCGCTTTGAGCCGCGTCGGAGACACAGGCAATCAATTCGGTCACCGATCGATCCCGCACCTCAACCGAGGAGGCCGAAAGTTATCGACCACCCTGCCAACCTGAGACGGCACAAGAGAAAGTAAGCCTGATCAGATTTCTGGCGATCCGAAGAGAATAACAGAAATCTAGACCCGTCGACGGAGATCGAGGGGTGGGCCTATATTATACAGCTGTTCGGAAACATCGAAAATCCTCCCTCGCCTTTCCCTATGAATCACAGCAGAAAATACAAACCTCGATGCTTTCGCCTTGCGACCTGCTACGGACAATCCGATCCCAGTCCGATGAGCACCGAGGCCAAAGTCAGCTCGCGGCACAAGGACCAAGGCGGCCGCATCCTTGACCTGTGTGCGGAACACCAACGGTAGGCGTCCGACCCGTGTGAGATTGCCCGGCGCGACCAGTACCGATGCAGCCTTCTCAAACGCGACGGCGGGAGGAAGCGCGTCGCGGTCATAAGCGTACCGCCGCATGCGGAGTACCAGCGGAAGCTCTTGCGGCTTGCACAGAATGCTTGCCCTCAGCCTTCCTTCGCCTATCCGACTTCCGGCTGCGGCGGACCTTTCGACGCTTGAGACAGTCGGACCACGAACGGATGAGAACAAGCCCGCCCCCGTGTTCCATTCGGCCCGACAGCGTTCACACACCAAAACCTGACGCCATTCACTTCAATCTGACGGCATCGATCAGCTCTGGCCTCGATGAATGGACCGCCACATAATTTGGAGGCCCCTGGAAGTTTTCGTTTCTCGGGTTGTACCCCATGAAGTCGACGCCCTTTGGCATAATCGGCCCAAGACGGAAACCGTGTCCCTCCAAAAATTTCCAGAAATCAACCAGTAAAAACTTACTGTATATATTGATCATCCCAAACTCAAACTGAATAATCGAAATATTATTCCCACTCAACACATCTGAAAAGCCAAGTAGAACTAGATCTTCAGCACCCTCGACATCCATCTTGAGAAAATCAATCGCGGTGATTCCGCTCGCTCGGCAATACTCATCGCCACGCCGGATTTCCACGCGACGAGTGGTCCAATGCCCCTTGTTAATGTCAGTACCCTCTATGAGGGAAGACAAACCATCCTTCTTCGAATTGTAGTTTATCTCAATATTACCCGCTCGATCGGCGAGACCAAAAGCATTGATGACGACCCTATCAGACCTCACGTTGCTCATGAACTTGGCATGCGTCTCAGGGACGATTTCGAAGGCATGAACTCGTGCCTCCTGAAATTTATTCAGGCAGGCATTGGTATACTCGCCCTTATTGGCACCGACATCGAACACCGTCTTTATGTCGAAGCGTGCCAATTTGTCGAGAAGATAGAGTTCGCCGTTCGTCCTCATATCATGATTCACGTTCATGTAGCTCTTGGCGTATAGATTTGCTGCCTGATACAAGACCGACGAAACCGGACCAAGGTTTTGGGACATCAACCGGATCACGTATTTCAGGGCACCCATAACCGAGATCTCCGGTGAATTCTGACTGAGGCTTGCGAAGACATTCGCTGTATATCGTTATCTGTTTGAGCGGACGCACTGCCCAAGTCCGATGATCGGTACCATCTGGTCTGAACATCCGAACGGTCAGATCCACAGCATCCGTCCTCGGAGACGGAATTCCAAGCTATGGTGGAGGAAGTGTCGTTCCGGGTTTTGGAGGTTTGCTACCTGATGCGCGTAAGCGACCTTACGCGCATCCAAGACTTCAGTTCGACCACTGCACGACCTGACTCGGCGAACGCAGAAAGATCAGGGTGCTGCCGGCGACGGCTAAAGCAAGGAACGCCGAAACGACCAGAAATAACCAACGGGGCACGGCGCCTACTATGAGCTTGCGAATCAGAATTGGCAGTCTGCAGAACCGGCATTTTTCCTAGACATGGTGGGCGGTGAGGGACTCGAACCCCCGACCCTCTCCGTGTAAAGGAGACGCTCTACCAACTGAGCTAACCGCCCGTCGCGCCTCGCTTCGATCGCAGGACGTGATGCTTCGTAACGGAAGGGCGGGAGGGCGCGCAACCCCCTCCCCCGGGCAGCCGTTCGGGTTCGGACATGAAAAAGGCCCCGGCATATGCGCCGGGGCCTCGTCTCATGTCAGGTTTGCGTCGCCCCTCAGTGGGCGATGACCGTCGCGGAATCCTCGTCGGCGATAACCGGGCGAACCTTCGGGGCAGGCTCCTCCCACTCGATCGCCTCGGGGACACGGACGAGGGCGTGCTGGAGCACCTGGTCCATCCGCGAGACGGGGATGATCTCCATCCCGTTCTTTACGCTGTCGGGCACCTCGGCGATGTCCTTGGCGTTCTCCTCGGGGATGAGCACCGTCTTGATGCCGCCGCGCAGTGCCGCGAGCAGCTTCTCCTTCAAGCCGCCGATCGGGAGCACGCGACCCCGGAGTGTGACCTCGCCCGTCATCGCCACGTCGCGGCGCACCGGGATGCCCGTCAGCGTCGAGATGATCGCGGTCGCCATGCCGATGCCGGCGGAGGGACCGTCCTTCGGAGTCGCCCCCTCTGGAACGTGGACGTGGATGTCCCGACGCTCGAAGAGCGGCGGCTCGATTCCGAAATCAACGGCCCGCGAGCGGACATAGCTCGCCGCAGCGGAGATCGACTCCTTCATCACGTCACGCAGGTTGCCCGTGACCGTCATCTTGCCCTTGCCGGGCATCATGACGCCCTCGATGGTCAGCAACTCGCCACCCACCTCGGTCCAGGCCAGACCCGTGACCACGCCGACCTGATCCTCCTCGTCGATCTCGCCGTAGCGGAACTTCGGAGCACCGAGGAACACCGGAAGGTTCTCCTCGGTGACGGCCACCGCCTTCACCTTGGTGATGAGGATTTCCTTCACCGCCTTGCGGATCAGGTTGGAGATCTCGCGCTCCAGATTGCGCACCCCCGCCTCCCGCGTGTAGCGGCGGATGAGCATGAGCAGCCCAGCATCGTCGATCTGCCATTCCTTGGTGTCGAGGCCGTGCTTCTTCACGGCACCCGGGATCAGATGCTTGCGCGCGATCTCGAGCTTCTCTTCCTCGGTGTAGCCGGCGATGCGAATCACCTCCATGCGGTCCATCAGAGGCGCAGGAATGTTCAACGTGTTGGCGGTCGTCACGAACATCACGTTCGAGAGGTCGTAATCCACCTCCAGGTAGTGGTCGTTGAACGTGGCGTTCTGCTCAGGGTCGAGGACCTCCAGCAGGGCGGCCGACGGGTCGCCCCGGAAGTCCATGCCCATCTTGTCGATCTCGTCCAAGAGGATGAGCGGGTTCGAAGTCTTGGCCTTGCGCATCGACTGCACGATCTTGCCGGGCATCGAGCCGATGTAAGTCCGCCGGTGACCGCGGATCTCGGCCTCGTCACGCACGCCGCCGAGTGACATGCGCACGAACTCGCGACCCGTCGCCTTGGCGATGGACTTGCCGAGCGAGGTCTTGCCGACGCCCGGAGGTCCGACGAGGCACAGGATAGGGCCCGTGAGCTTGTTGGCGCGCTGCTGAACGGCGAGGTACTCGACGATGCGCTCCTTGACCTTGTCGAGGCCGAAATGGTCCTCGTCGAGCATGACCTGGGCGCCGAGAAGATCCTTCTTCATCTTCGAGCGCTTGCCCCACGGGATGCCGAGCATCCAGTCGAGGTAGTTGCGCACGACGGTGGCTTCCGCCGACATCGGCGACATCTGGCGCAGCTTCTTCAGCTCCGCCACCGCCTTGTCCCGGGCCTCCTTGGTGAACTTGGTCTTCTCGATCTTCTCCTCGAGCTCAGCAAGTTCGTCCTTGCCGTCCTCGGAGTCGCCCAACTCCTTCTGGATCGCCTTCATCTGCTCGTTGAGGTAGTACTCGCGCTGGGTCTTCTCCATCTGCCGCTTGACGCGGGTCCGGATGCGCTTCTCCACCTGGAGCACGGAGATCTCGCTCTCCATCAGCGACAGCACGCGCTCGAGACGCTGGGCCACCGTGGGGATCTCGAGGATGGCCTGCTTGTCGGCGATCTTGACGGCCAAATGCGAGCCGACCGTGTCGGCGAGCTTCGAGGGCTCGTCGATCTGAGTCACCGCAGAGACGACCTCGGGCGAGATCTTCTTGTTGAGCTTCACGTAATTCTCGAACTCGGCGATGACCGAGCGCGCGAGGGCCTCCGCCTCAACGCTATCACCAAGCTCGTCAGTAAGGGTCTCGGCCTCCGCTTCGTAATAAGTGTCGGACTTCGAGAAGCGGGAAATCTTGGCGCGACCGGCGCCTTCGACCAGCACTTTCACGGTGCCGTCGGGCAGCTTCAGAAGTTGCAGTACGCTGGCGAGCGTCCCGATCTTGTAGATCGCGTCCGTCGAGGGGTCGTCCTCGCTGGCGTTGATCTGCGTCGCCAGCAGGATATGCCGGTCCGTGCGAACCGCCTCCTCGAGGGCGCGGATCGACTTCTCGCGGCCGACGAAGAGCGGCACGATGATGTGCGGGAACACGACGATGTCGCGAAGCGGCAGGACGGCGTAGGAGCCCGTCGAGCCCGGAACGACGGGCTGGCGCGATTTCGATTGAGTCATATCGGACTTCCTCATGATGGACGCCGGGCAGTCGCTCCTCCTCCGGAGCAAGCATCCTGCCAGGGGCCGACCGGGCCGCGAGGGGGTCGGAAGTGTCGTGGGAGACTGTCTTGGGAACGGTCTTGAACGATGCGGCTGGTGGCGGGACACCGCACCTCAGGGGGTGAGCATGCGGCCATCGCGCTGAGGCTTGAGATGGAAATCGGGGCGGATGTTTTCAAGCATCCGCCCCGAGGCACCACCCAGACCTGACGAGACCCCGATCGGGCCTCAGGCGCTGACGCTGGCCGGGGCTTCCTTGTTTCGGTCGCCGTGGATGTAGAGCGGCCGCGACTTGCCATCGACGACTTCAGGACCGATTACCACCTGCTCGACGGAGTCGAGGCCAGGCAGGTCGTACATCGTCTCCAGGAGGATCGTCTCCAGGATAGAGCGCAGGCCACGCGCGCCGGTCTTCCGCTCGATCGCCTTTCGGGCGACCATGGAAAGCGCTTCGTCCTGGAACGTCAGATCGACATTCTCCATCTCGAACAGGCGCTGGTATTGCTTCACCAGAGCGTTCTTGGGCTCCTGGAGGATGCGCTTGAGCGCGGTCTCGTCGAGGTCCTCGAGGGTCGCCAGCACGGGCAGGCGGCCGACGAACTCGGGGATGAGGCCGAACTTCAGCAGATCCTCGGGCTCGACGTTGCGGAAGATCTCACCGGTGCGGCGATCGTCTGGGGCCTGCACGGTCGCGCCGAAGCCGATCGAGGTGCCCTTGCCGCGCGCCGAGATGATCCGCTCCAGGCCCGCGAAGGCGCCGCCGCAGATGAACAGGATATTGGTGGTGTCGACCTGCAGGAATTCCTGCTGCGGGTGCTTGCGGCCCCCCTGCGGAGGCACGGAGGCGACGGTGCCCTCCATGATCTTCAGGAGCGCCTGCTGCACGCCCTCGCCCGAGACGTCGCGGGTGATCGACGGGTTGTCGGACTTGCGCGAAATCTTGTCGATCTCGTCGATGTAGACGATGCCGCGCTGGGCCCGCTCGACGTTGTAGTCGGAGGCCTGGAGCAGCTTGAGGATGATGTTCTCGACGTCCTCGCCGACGTAGCCGGCCTCGGTCAGTGTCGTCGCGTCCGCCATGGTGAACGGCACATCGAGGATGCGGGCGAGCGTCTGCGCGAGCAGCGTCTTTCCCGAACCCGTCGGCCCGATCAGCATGATGTTCGACTTCGCCAACTCGACGTCGTTGTGCTTCGAGGCGTGGGCGAGGCGCTTGTAGTGGTTGTGGACCGCGACCGAGAGGACCTTCTTCGCGAAGTCCTGGCCGATGACGTAGTCATCGAGGACGCGGCGGATCTCCTTCGGGGTCGGCACCCCGTCGCGCGACTTCACCAGGGAGGACTTCGATTCCTCGCGGATGATGTCCATGCACAGTTCGACACACTCGTCGCAGATGAACACCGTCGGGCCCGCGATCAGCTTGCGGACCTCGTGCTGGCTCTTGCCGCAAAACGAGCAGTACAGCGTGCTCTTCGAGTCGTTGCCGCCAGTCTTGCTCATATCGGTCTCCGTTCGCGGGCATGGCGCCGGTCCGGGGCGCACACGCATCCTTCGAATTTAATGGCGTCCGCCTAAAGAAACAGTCACCTGCGCGCTTCTGCCGGCCTCGATCAGACTGGCGATGCAAGCACGCGACCGCGACGGGATCAAGGCAGGGCTCAGAAAAGCGTCCCGCCTCTAAACGACGCGCCGGGCCTCGCGGCCCGGCGCGCGGTCGGTCAGGCCGCGGCCGGCTCGGGCCGCTTCTGGATCACTTCGTCGATGAGTCCGAACTCCTTGGCGGCGTCGGCCGTCATGAAGTTGTCGCGCTCCAGCGCGTTGACGATGGCGTCGTAGTCGCGCCCCGTATGCTTCACGTAGATCTCGTTGAGGCGCTTCTTGAGGGCCTCGATCTCGCGGGCATGGATCAGGATGTCGGTGGCCTGTCCCTGGAAGCCGCCGGAGGGCTGGTGCACCATGATGCGGGCGTTCGGCAGGGCAAAACGATGGCCGGGTTCACCAGCGGTGAGGAGCAGCGAACCCATGGACGCGGCCTGACCGACGCAGAGCGTGGTCACGGGGCAGCGGATGAACTGCATGGTGTCGTAGATCGACAGGCCGGATGTCACGACGCCGCCCGGCGAGTTGATGTAGAAGGAAATTTCCTTCTTGGGGTTCTCGGCCTCGAGGAAGAGCAGCTGCGCGACGATCAGCGACGCGCCGTAATCCTCGACCGGGCCGGTGAGGAAGATGATGCGCTCGCGCAGCAGGCGCGAATAGATGTCGAAGGCACGCTCACCGCGGCTCGACTGCTCGACCACCATGGGCACGAGCGCACTGTTATAATAGTCGACCGGATCTCTCATCATCACGTGCCCCAGATTCAAGGGGTCCGGCCGCGCCGCGAATCGGGCGCGCGCCGGACGTTTCAGCGAACTACGGCGATGGTGAACATCGCCTTACTCTCGGCCCGCCGCCCTCGTGGAGCAGGCGGGATCAATCGGCCTTGGCGACGGCGGGAAGGGCCTCTTCGCCGCTCGGGGCCGCCTCGTCCGTCGCGGCGGCCTCGGCTTTCGCCTCGGTGCCTTCTGCCGCGGCGTCCTCGTCGGCGAACAGCGCCTCCTTCGAGACCACCTCCTCGACGAGCTTCACCTGCGCGAGGACGTGGTCGACGACCTTCTCCTCGAAGATCGGCGCGCGCAGCTCGGCGAGCGCCTGGGCGTTCTTGCGGTAGAAGTCCCAGACCTGCTGCTCCTGGCCGGGATACTGCCGCACCCGGGCGATCAGCGCCTGGTTCACCTCGTCGTCCGTCACCTTGATATCGGCCGTCTCACCGGCCTGCGCAAGCACCAAGCCGAGACGCACGCGGCGCTCGGCGATTTTGCGGTACTCGGCGGTGGCCTTCTCCTCGGTGGTGCCCTCGTCCTCGAAGGTCTTGCCGCGGGTCTTCAGATCCTGCTCGACCTGGGCCCACACGGCGGCGAACTCCTGGTGAACGAGGCTCGGAGGCAGATCGAAGGCGTACTTGGTGTCGAGGGCGTCGAGGAGGTCCTTCTTGAGCTTGCGGCGGGACTGCGCCTCGAAGTCGCTGCCGATGGCGGTGGAGACAGCCTCCTTGAGCTTCTCCAGCGATTCCATGCCGAATCCCTTGGCGAGCTCGTCGTCGATCTTGGTCTCGCCGGGGGCCTGGATCGCCGTCACGGTGACGTCGAACTCGGCGTCCTTGCCGGCGAGCTGCTCGGCGCCGTAGGCCTCAGGGAAGGTCGACTTGACGACACGGCTTTCACCGACCTTGGCGCCGACGAGCTGGTCCTCGAAGCCGGGAATGAACGAGCCGGAGCCGAGCTCCAGGTCGATGCCCTCCCCCTTGCCGCCCTCGAACTCGGTGCCGTCGATGCGGCCGACGAAGTCGATGGTGACGCGGTCGCCGGTCTCGGCGGGGGCGCCCTCCTCGCGGGGGGCAAAGGCGCGGTTGGACGACGCCATGCGGGTGATGGCCTCGTCAACCTCCTCGTCGGAGGGCTTGGCCACCTGCTTGGTCAGGCTGACGTCGGACAGGTCGACGAGCTCGAAGGTCGGCAACACCTCGAGGGCGACGTTGAAGGAGACGTCGTCCTTGGCGTCGAGCGCCCGCTCGACGATCGACTTCTCGCCGGGGAACTCGATCTTGGGCTCAAGGGCGAGCTTGAGGTTGTTCTCGGAAACGATCTTCTGGTTCGCCTCGTTGACGGCGTTCTGCAGCACGTCGGCCATCACGGAGCGGCCGTAGAGCTTGCGCAGGTGCGCGACCGGCACCTTGCCGGGGCGGAAGCCCTTGATCTGGGCCTTGTCCTTCAGGGTCGACAGCTCGCTCGTCAGGCGCTCCTCGAGCTCGTTCGCGGCGAGCAGGACCTGAAACTCGCGCTTCAGTCCCTGGGAGAGTGTCTCGGTCACCTGCATGGTCGTCTTTCCGCTGTCGTCCGTGTGATCGCGTGGTGTCGTTCGGTCCCTCGCGGTCCGCCGATACGGACCGGAACGAGGTCGGCGACAGGACATCGCGCCGCCGAGGGGCCGACTCCCTACGGCGGGCCGGGCGGCCATCGCTATGAGCCAATCCGTTCCCGACGGCGAAGGACTGGTGCGGGCGGAGGGGCTCGAACCCCCACGTCTTGCGACACTGGAACCTAAATCCAGCGCGTCTACCAGTTCCGCCACGCCCGCAAGCGCCAACGCCCAGCGCGCATTCCGCCGCCAGAGCGCGGTCCTATAGCACGCGCGCCACGGGCCGCATCAAAAAAAGTCGGGACCGTCCCGGTTCGACGCCGTGCGCCTTTCATCGCTGCTCGCGCGGTTGGAATCCGGAGGAGCCGCATTCTACAAGCGCTGCGCGGACGCGCCCGCGCCGAGCCCCTCTCCGAATCTCCGAGGTTCCATGCCGAAGCCCCGATCGCCCGCGCCGCACGCTTCCGTCTCGGTTCCGCGCCGCGTCCTGCTCGGCGGAGCAGCGGCCCTGGCCCTGGCACCGCGCGGGACGATGGCACAGGCAGGAAAACCCAAGGGACCTGTTTCGCCGTCCGGCGAAGCGCCATCCGCCGGCCCCGAGCGGATCCTGAGGGCCGCGCCTGGCAGCACGCGCCTGAAGCCCGAGCCCGCGGCCGCGACGCCGGTCTGGACATTCGACGCGACATCGCCGCCGCCCGTGGTGCGGATCAAGCTCGGGGAGACCGTCCGGCTCAAGGTCGAGAACCGGACGGACAAGCCTCTCAGCCTGCACTGGCACGGGGTGCGCAACCAGAACCCGATGGACGGCGTCGGCGGCGTCACTCAAGCACCGATCGCCCCCGGCGCCGATTTCTCCTACGCGTTCGTGCCGCCCGATGCCGGCACCTTCCTGATCCGCCCTCTGGTGATAGGCGGATCGAGCGAGCCTTCGGGGCGCGGCCTCGCCGGAGCACTCGTGGTGGAGGAGGCCTCGCCCCCGGCGGCCGATCAGGACCTCACACTGCTCATGCAGGACTGGCGGATCGAGGAGGATGCCAGTCTGCTGCCGTTCGGCCAGACCGCGTTCGCGGCGAGTTCAGGCCGCCTCGGCAGCTTGGTGACTCTGAACGGGGCCCCGGTTCCGGCGACGATCACGGGGCGGCCGGGCAGCCGGGTGCGCCTGCGCCTCGGCAACGTCTGCAACGCGCGCGGCACGCGCATCCGCTTCGACGGCGTGAAGGTCTACGTGCTGGCGGTGGACGGGCAGCCCACCGACACCTTCGAGCCCCTGCGGGCCACCCTGCCCTTCCCGCCCGGCACCCGCTACGACCTGATGCTCGACCTGCCGACGGAGGCCGGCGCCACCGGCAGCGTCACGGCTCTCGTCGGCAACGGCCTCGTGCTCGCGACCCTGGCGGTGGCGGGCCAGCCCGTCGCCCCGGCGCGGCCGGCGATCACCAAGATCGGTGAGAACGCCCTCCTGCCCGCCGAGGTGAAACTCCAGAACGCGGTCCGGCGCGATATCACGATCACGGGCGGCGCCCGCATCGACAAGGACAAGCCGGCGGCGGAACCCGTCTATACCGGCGATCCGGCTCGGATCTGGGCGGTGAACGGCGCCAGCGGCAGCGCCGGCCTGGCGCCCCTGTTTTCCGTGAAGCGGGGCCAGGTGGTGGTCCTGGCGATCAAGAACGCCACCGCCTTTCCACAAGCGCTCCACCTGCACGGGCACGCCTTCCGGCTGCTCCATCCCCTCGACGACGGTTGGGAACCCTACTGGCTCGACACCTTCCAGCTCCTGGAGGGCCGCACGGCCCGCATCGCCTTCAAGGCGGACAATCCGGGCCGCTGGCTCATCAGCTCCACGGTTCTGGAGCGCTTCGACACCGGGCTCTGGACATTGTTCGAAGTGACCTGAGCGCCGGACGCCGGTCAGGCGCCGAGGAGCGCCCGCAGCACCTGCGGCATCAGTTCCGGCAGGTCCTCGGCGATGAGGCCCGGCCCGTGGCGCAGGCCCGCGTCGCCGTGCAGCCAGACGGCGGCGCAGGCCGCCTCGAACGGCTCCATGCCCTGCGCGAGCAGCCCCGCGACCAGCCCGGCGAGCACGTCGCCGGAACCGGCCGTGCCGAGATAGGGGGTGCCGTGATCGTTGATCGCGGCGCGGCCGTCGGGCGCCGCGATGACCGTGTCGGCGCCCTTGAGGACGACGACGGCCCCGGCGAGGGCGGCCGCGCGCCGCGCCCGCTCCAGCTTGCCGGCTTCCGGATCGAGCGCGCCCGTCCCCTCGAACAGGCGGGCGAACTCGCCCTCGTGCGGCGTGAGCACGGCCCGGGCGTCGCTGTCCGACAGGTGTGCCGCAAGGAGGCGGGCCTGCCCCTTGAAGCTCGTCAGCGCATCCGCGTCGAGGACGAGGGCGCGCCCCGTTGCGGCCGCCACCGCCACGAGATCGCGGGTGCCCGAGCCGACGCCGAGGCCGGGGCCGGCCAGCACCACGTTCAGGCGCTCGTCGACCAGGAGGTCGTCGAGATCGTCGGCGCCGTCGCAGGCGCGCTGCATGATCGCGGTGCAGTGGGCGGCATTCTCGGCGAGGGCGCCGGTCGGCGAGACCAGGGTGACGAGCCCGGCGCCGACGCGCAGGGCGGCCCGCGCCGCCATCCGGGCGGCACCGGTCTTCGTGGCCGGCCCGGAGAGCACGAGCGCGTGCCCGCGCGTGTACTTGTGGCTCGCTGCGTTCAGGCGCGGAAGGAGGTGGCTCCAGAGGTCCGGACCGTTGCGCCAGAGGGCGGGGGCCTCGGCGAGCCCGGCCGCGAGATCGGCGTCAGTGGTGCCGATCTCGGCCAGATGGAGGGCGCCGCACAGGTCGCGACCGGGCTGGAGAAGGTGCCCCGGCTTCAAGGCCACGAAGGTAACGGTCTCTGTCGCGCGGAAGGCCGCGCCGCGCACGGCGCCGGTATCGCCGTCGACGCCGCTCGGCACATCCACCGCCAGAACGGTGGTGCCATATGCGGCGAGACGCGCGGCCAGGGATGCAACATCCGGCGCGAGGTCCCGGGCGAGCCCGGCCCCGAAGAGCGCGTCGATCGCGAGGGCGTAGTCCCCGAGTTCGCCGACCTCCGTCAGGGTGCCGACCGGACCGGTCCAGCCGGACGCGGCGAGGGCCGCGTCGCCGGACAGGGCCGCGACCGGCGCGAGGGCGACGAGGTGCACCGCGAAGCCCGCCTCGGCGAGGAGACGGGCGGCCACGAAGCCGTCGCCGCCGTTGTTGCCGGGACCGCATAGGACGAGGATGCGGCCGCCCTCGCCGGCCAGGAGGCGCGCCCGCTCCGCCACCGCCGCGCCGGCCCGCTCCATCAGCACGCGGCCGGGCGTTCCGCCCGCGATGGCGGCCGCATCGACCCGGCGCATCGCCTCGACGTCAAGCAGGCGCTGCGTCGTCATCGGGAATTCCTCCTGCAATGCCTGTCCGGGACCCACGAAACCGCTTCGGACTCTGGCATTCGCCCAAACGATTTGCCGCCTGTGCACGTTCGTTGTGCAGTTTTCCGCCGTCTCAGAGCAAAACGGCGTGGCGAAGGCCGGACGGCGATGATACCAACGATGGGTCAAGCAGCATCGAGGTCAGGCCCGCCCGGCATGAAGAAGATCGAAGCGATCATCAAGCCTTTCAAACTGGACGAGGTGAAGGAAGCTCTTCAGGAGGTCGGCCTCCAGGGCATCACCGTGATCGAGGCGAAGGGCTTCGGGCGCCAGAAGGGCCACACCGAGCTCTATCGGGGTGCCGAGTACGTCGTCGATTTCCTGCCGAAGGTGAAGCTCGAGATCGTCCTGTCGGACGCGCTGGTGGAGGGGGCCGTGGAGGCGATCCGCAAATCCGCCCAGACCGGGCGCATCGGCGACGGCAAGATCTTCGTCTCCACCATCGAGGAAGCCATCCGCATCCGCACCGGCGAGACCGGGACCGACGCGATCTGAAGTCTATAGGCCTCGGTTCCGTGGCGCAGGCCGGATGCCGGCTCAAGCCGGTCACCGATCCGCGGGACTGGCAGGACTTCCATCGTATCCGACACACCGTCCTCTGGGTGCCGCGTGGCCGGACGGACTACGACGCGAACCACCCGGACGATCGCCACCCCGACCACCATCCCCTGCTGCTCACCGACGGCGATACCGCCCTCGGGGTCGTTCGGATCGACGACCGCCGCGACGGGACCGGGATCGTCCGCCTCGTGGCGATCGTACCGGAGCATCAGGGCCGGGGGCTCGGCCGCCGGCTCGACGAGGCGGTGCAGGAACGAGCCCGGCAATTCGCCATCCATACGCTCCATGTCAACGCCGCCCCCGACGTGGTCGGCTTCTACGAAGCGACGGGATGGCACCGCTTCACCTGGGACGCGGCCGAATTGGTCGGGCACGCGGCCGACTGCATCCAGATGCGCAAGATCCTGATGCCCTGACGGAATCCGTCACGGACTCCCGATGTCGTCATGGCCCGCGGCCCGGTCTCGAAGCGCCCGAAGACAGTTCTAAGTTTCTGTTTTTGCGTCTCTTCTGGCGGCCGCCCGGCGCCGGAGGCCTTTAAATTGCGCTGGCCCGGAGGCTCCACCTGCGCTAAACGCTCGACGCCCAAGGCGACGACGCTCAAGGCGCTCGACGTCCGAGACCCTTCCGCTCTGCGGCGCGCCGGTGCACGCTGCGGCAAAACCACGGCCGCAACGGGCCGAGACATGAAGGAGACCCCCAAGGATGGCCAAGACTGCAGCCGACGTCCTGAAGGAAATTAAGGACAACGACGTCAAGTACGTCGACCTTCGGTTCACCGATCCGCGCGGTAAGTGGCAGCACGTCACGTTCGACGTCTCCCTCATCGACGACGAGATGTTCTCCGAAGGCACGATGTTCGACGGCTCGTCGATCGCCGGCTGGAAGGCCATCAATGAATCCGACATGCTGCTGATGCCGGACCCGGCCACCGCCTGCATGGACCCGTTCTTCTCGGCCTCGACCATGTCGATCGTCTGCGACGTGCTCGAGCCCTCCACGGGCGCGCCCTACAGCCGTGACCCGCGCGGCACCGCCAAGCTGGCCGAGGCCTTCCTGAAGTCCACCGGTATCGGCGACACCATCTATGTCGGCCCCGAAGCCGAGTTCTTCGTGTTCGACGACGTGAAGTTCGGCTCCGACCCCTACCACACCGGCTTCCAGCTCGACTCGACCGAGCTGCCGACCAACGGCTTCACCGACTACGAGGGCGGCAACCTCGGCCACCGCGTCGCCACCAAGGGCGGCTACTTCCCGGTGCCGCCGCAGGACTCGGCGCAGGACATGCGCGGCGAGATGCTGGCCGCCATGCAGTCCATGGGCGTGAAGGTCGAGAAGCACCACCACGAGGTGGCCTCCGCCCAGCACGAACTCGGCATGAAGTTCGACACCCTGACGCTGCTCGCCGACCACATGCAGATCTACAAGTACTGCATCCATCAGGTCGCCCAGAGCTACGGCAAGACCGCGACGTTCATGCCGAAGCCCGTCTACGGCGATAACGGCTCGGGCATGCACGTGCACCAGTCGATCTGGAAGGACGGCAAGCCGCTGTTTGCCGGTGACAAGTATGCCGACCTCTCCCAGGAATGCCTCTGGTACATCGGCGGCATCATCCGCCACGCCAAGGCGCTCAACGCCTTCACCAACCCGTCGACCAACTCCTACAAGCGCTTGGTGCCGGGCTACGAGGCCCCCGTGCTGCTCGCCTACTCGGCCCGCAACCGCTCGGCCTCCTGCCGTATCCCGTGGACGACGAACCCGAAGGCCAAGCGCGTCGAGGTCCGCTTCCCCGACCCGATGGCGAACCCCTACCTCGCCTTCTCGGCCCTGCTGATGGCCGGCCTCGACGGCATCATCAACAAGATCGATCCGGGTGCCGCCATGGACAAGGATCTCTACGACCTGCCCCCGCGCGAGTTGAAGAAGATCCCCACCGTCTGCGGCTCGCTCCGTGAGGCCCTGCAGAACCTCGACCGCGACCGCGCCTTCCTCAAGGCCGGCAACGTCTTCACGGACGACCAGATCGACTCGTTCATCGAGCTGAAGATGACGGAGGTCATGCGCTACGAGATGACTCCGCACCCCGTCGAGTTCACGATGTACTACTCGCTCTGAGAGCGACCGGGCCGGGCGCCTGGCCCGGTCCCTTCGAGACGATCCGAAACGCCGGGGCTCCGCGAGGGGCTCCGGCGTTTCGCGTTCCGCCGGCCGGCGAAGTTCCATCAGCGGATCGACAAAATCAACCTGCGCCTGCAATTTGAATCTCTGGATTGCACACCGCTGGAGCACCTCTTCGGGTCCGTGCTCGCCGACGGCGCCCCGGAATGACGGGGTTAAGCCGGATGCGATCGCATTGCCTGAAGGGAGAGGGGGTCCGTCGCGAGCGTCATGATCGCGACGATCCGTTGAACGGCGCGTCACGCCTTTGCGTGCCGGACCGGAAAGGTGACGGATTGCGACGCACCGACAAGCCCAGGCCGAAACGATCGAAGGAGCGATATCCGAAGCCGAGATTGCAGAGCTCAGCGGAATTCGAAAGCTTGGCCCTCGCCTTCATCGAAGGCCTGGACGACATGGGAGATACGATGGAGGAGATCCTGCGAACGGCCGTGTCTCCGTTCCGGGGCGAAGATCGGTTGAAACTTCGGAAATACCTCGACGACATCACCGCGGATCGCATTTCCGATGCGGAGCTGACGCGGCTTTGGAACGCGACCCCCGCGAACGTCGTGTTCTACGAGCAGGGCGGCCTTCGCAGATTTCTCAGACTGATCCGCGACCGGCTCTGATCCGTCCTACTGCGCCACTCCCGGTCGGATGCCGTTAAGATCCCGACGACGGAACCATGATCTTTCCAACGGGCTTGCCGCCCCGACGTGAGGGCCGCGACTGCGAATGCCGAAGGACGAGAACGAGGATGCGCGATCCCGCCGGGGCGGACGGCTGGAGCGCGCCAATGCCCTGGTGCAGACCCTGGCGATCGTCGCGGCCGGCGCCTGGGCGGTCTACACCTTCATCTACGAGGCCCGGATTAAGCCGGCCCTGGAGCCGCCAGCCGTCTCGGTGACGACGAGCCTCGTGCGGGCGGGCGAGCGTGGCCAGCACGTGGCGATCCGCTCCACGGTGACGCGCAAGAACGTCGGCCAGACCGGCGTGCGCGTGCTCGGCCTCGTCTACAACGTCACCGGGGTGCGTGTGCGGTTCGACGCGGAAGCCGGCACGAAGCCTGCGGGTGGAACGACGTCCGCCGATCGCACCATCGCGGCCCGCGCCTACGGCTTCGCGGGTCCCGGCGAAGCGATCCTGCGCGAGAGCCGCCTGTTCGCCGGCGCCACCGAGGCGGGGGGTGACCCCTCCGAGCTCAACCCGGGCGAGACCGTCTCACGCGACCTCATCGTGTATGCCGACCGCGACCGCTTCGACTTCGTTCGCTTCGAGGCCGGCCTCGCCTATACCAAGGCGGACGAGCCCCCACTCCACCTGACCTTCGCGACCGCACCGGACGGCACCCTGACGCTGAAGCCGAAGGCCGATTGCGGCGTCGCGCCGGAGACCTGCGCGCGGCTGAAGACCACCGATTTCGCCACCGAATTCTCCCTCTGGTGAAGGCACGCGGCGACGGCGACCTTGGGTCCGCACGAATTCCGCAGGAAACCGGTAGATTCGGCGATCGTGCCTCGCGGCTGCGGGCATATCGGCGAAGCGTGCAGTCCCGAGGGGCATCGGGCTCATCGCGCGATCTTGCGCGCGCGCACCGCGCGGCCGGCCCCGATTCCGGCGACATCGCCCTCGCCGTGGCGTAGGCTCGACACAACGGGCTACCGCGACGCGCGAGACGGCCACCAAGATTCCGGGAGTGAAGTGCCATGCGGATGTCCAGACCCGCCGGATCCAGCCCTGCCCGAGCGGTCGATTCCGCCCGCCTCCACCGACGTGTCCTCCTCGCCTGCCTCGCCCTCGCGCCCGCCATCCTCGCGCTGCCGGCGCGCGCCGCCGAGACGCAGGCCTACAGCGCGCAAGCCTTCACAGCGGCCCAGAAGGCGGGCAGGCCGATCCTCGTGGAGGTGAGCGCACCCTGGTGTCCGATCTGCAAGACGCAGAAGCCGATCCTGGCCAAGCTGGGCGAGCAGGCGCGCTTCAAGGACCTGCTGATCTTCGACGTCGACTTCGATACGCAGAAGGATGTGCTGCGCCGCTTCGACGCCCGCATGCAGAGCACCCTGATCGCCTTCAAGGGCGAGACCGAGACCGGCCGTTCGGTGGGCGAGACGCAGCCCGAATGGATCGAGAGCCTCGTCGAGAAGACCCTCTAGGCCGAGCCGATGGCCACCGGGCTCGGCCTCGCCTTCCTCGCCGGGCTGCTCTCGGTGCTCTCGCCCTGCGTCCTGCCGCTGCTGCCGCTGGTGCTGGGCGCCGCCGCCTCCGCGCATCGGCTCGGCCCCCTCGCGCTGGCCTCCGGGCTGGCCCTCGCCTTCGTGGCGGTCGGCCTGTTCGTCGCCACAATCGGTTTCAGCCTCGGCCTCGATAGCGGCCTGTTCCGGACGGGCGCGGCCGGGCTCATGATCGTGCTCGGGCTCGTGCTGATGCTGCCCGTGGCGCAGACCCGCCTGGCGGTGGCGGCCGGCCCCGCGAGCAACTGGATTCAGGCTCGCTTCGGCGGCGTCTCCGGCATCGGCCTCTCCGGCCAGTTCGGCGTCGGCCTCCTCCTCGGGACGGTCTGGAGCCCCTGCGTCGGTCCGACGCTGGGCGCGGCGTCGCTCCTGGCCGCGCAGGGGCGCGACCTCGGCACCGTCGCCCTGACGATGCTGCTCTTCGGCCTCGGCGCGGCCCTGCCCCTGGTCGTCCTCGGCACCCTCTCCCGCGCGACGCTGATGCGCTGGCGCGACCGCATGATGGGCCTGGGCCGGGGTCTCAAGGCCGCGCTCGGCCTCACCCTGGTCCTGACGGGCCTCGCCATCGTGCTCGGCTACGACAAGGCCCTGGAGACGTTCCTGGTCGATGCCTCACCGGATTGGCTGACGCGGGCGACGACGCGGTTCTGAGAAACACCGCGCCCGCATCGAGACGACGAAGATCGACCGGCTCCCGGGCCGCTTGCCGGTAAGCGCGAGGATTGAGGGTGCGGCGAAGGTTCGCTAGCCAGGATTCTTCGCCGAGCGGATGGCGCCGGCGTTCAGGAGCGACCTCATGTCCCTCGTCGTCCCCGTGATTCTTGGTTCCGTCCGGTCGGACCGCCAGGGCCTGCGCGCGGCCCGGTTCGTCATCGCCGAACTTCAAGCGCGCGGCATCGAGGCGCCCCTGGTCGATCCGGCCGAACTGAAGCTTCCGCTCCTCGACCGGATGTACAAGGAATATCCGAAGGGTGGAGCGCCAGCATGCCTCGAGGATCTGGCCACGCTCTATCGCCGCTCGGACGCCTTCCTGGTCGTCTCGGCGGAGTACAACCATTCGATTCCGCCGGCCCTCGCGAACACGCTCGACCACTTCCTCGAGGAGTATTCCTGGCGGCCGTCCGGCATCGTCTGCTACTCGGCGGGACAGTACGGGGGCGTGCGTGCGGCGATGCAGCTGCGGGCGATGATGGCCGAGCTCGGCGCGTCGAGCATTCCATCGCTGCTGCCGATCCCCCGCATCGGCAAGGCCCTCGACGAGGCCGGCGCCGCGCAGGAGGCCTGGCTGCCGAAGGCTGCGGCCCGCTTCCTCGACGAACTGGTCTGGTACGCCGAGGCGCTTCAGGCGCAGCGGGCGAAGGGAACGCCCTACTGAGACGCGATCCGGCCCAGAGCCTCGATATGGCGCAGGGCTTGCGCGTTGGGGCCGACCGATCCCTCGCGCCGAGCGCCATCCATGCCCGAGACCGCCGCCACGGACATCCGCACCCTCCTCGCCAACCTCGTGCGGGCCGCGCTGATGTCGGACGACCGGGCGAGCGCCCTCTGGCGCGAGGCGGCGCGGCCGATTCAGGCCGAGCTCGCCGCCGATCCGGCCCGCGTCGAGGGCCTCAACGTCGAGGGGTTCTGGACCCTGGCGGTGCGCGAGGCCGAGGCCCCGGAATACCGTGAGGCGGAGAACCAGGTGCAGTTCGGTTTTCCCGCCCTGTGCCCCTTCACCCTCGCCGAACTCACCGCCCGGGACTTTGACATCGACCGGGCCGTCGAGCGCCTGCGGAAATCAGCCGCCACCGGCTGAACCCTGTCGACGGCGCCGCCTCTGCCGTTGCCGGGGCAGACGCGGACGCCCATGTTACAAGGACCGGAACGCATTCGCGTCCCCGGCTTCCAATCCTTCCCGCGTATGGCCTCGCGCCCGCGCAGCGAGCCCCGCCTTGGCAAAACGCATCGACCCCAATCCCGGCCCCGCCGCCCTCCCCTCGCGTGAGCAGATCGTCGCCTTCATCGCCGCCTCCACGGAGACCGTTGGCAAGCGCGAGATCGCGGCGGCCTTCAACATTAAGGGCGCCGACCGGATCGGCCTGAAGCGCATCCTCAAGGAAATCGAGGCGGACGGCGCCATCGCGCGCGGGCGCGGTGGCCTCGCACCCTCCGGGCGCCTTCCGCCGGTGGTGCTCGCCGACATCACCGCGCGCGACCGGAACGGTGAGTTCCTGGCCAATCCCGCCGAGTGGGACGTCGGCAACGGCCCCGCGCCCCGGATCACCGTAGCGGCCCCGCGGGGCGCGAAGCGCCCCGGACAGCCGGCCGCAGGGATCGGCGACCGCGTGCTCCTGCGCGTCGAGGCGAGCCCCGCCGAACCGGGCCGCTACACCGGCCGGGTCATCAAGACCCTGGGCAAGAACAAGTCGGAGATCATCGGCGTCTATCGGGCCGGCCCCGAGGGCGGCCGCATCATTCCCGTCGAGAAGCGGGCGCAGGGGCGCGAGATCGCGATTCCGGCGGGCGAGGAGGGCGAGGCCCGAGACGGCGATCTCGTCAGCGTCGTCCTGCAGCGCGAGAGCAGATTCGGCCTGCCCCAGGGCCGCGTGCGCGAGCGCCTCGGCGCCCTGGGCTCGGAGAAGGCCGTCAGCCTGATCGCCTTGCACCTGCACCACATCCCGCACGTCTTCGCCGCCGCCACCCTGGCCGAGGCCGACGCGGCGGTACCAGTGGGTCTGGCGGGGCGCGAAGACTGGCGCGACGCGCCGCTTCTCACGATCGACCCCCCCGACGCCAAGGACCACGATGACGCCGTGATGGCGGTGCCCGATCCGGACCCGGCCAATGCCGGCGGCTTCGTCGTCACCGTGGCGATCGCGGACGTCGCGGCTTACGTCCGGACGGGCTCGGCCCTCGACCGCGAGGCGCTGATGCGCGGCAATTCGGTCTACTTCCCGGACCGGGTGGTGCCGATGCTGCCGGAGCGCATCTCGAACGATCTCTGCTCCCTGCGCGAGGCCGAGGACCGGCCGGCGCTCGCGATCCGGATGGTGATCGGCGTCGACGGGGTGAAGCGGCGCCACAGCGTCCACCGCGTGATGATGCGCTCGCGCGCCAAGCTCAGCTACGCCCAGGCGCAAGGCGCCATCGACGGCACGCCGGACGCGGCCACCGCCCCCCTGCTGGAGCCGGCGCTGCAGCCCCTCTGGGCCGCCTACGCGGCGCTGCGCCAGGCCCGCGACGCGCGCGGCCCCCTCGCCCTCGACCTGCCGGAGCGCAAGGTCGTGCTCACCGTCGACGGCGCGGTGGACCGCGTGGTGGTGCCGGCCCGCCTCGACGCGCACCGGCTCATTGAGGAATTCATGATCCTGGCCAACGTTGCGGCCGCCGAGACCCTGGAACAGGCGCGGCAGCCGCTGATCTACCGGGTGCACGACGAACCCGCCCTGGAGAAGATGCGCGCGCTGGGCGAAGTGCTCGCCTCCATCGGCATCAAGCTGCCGAAGGAGAGCGCGCTACGCCCGACCCTGTTCAACCGCATCCTCGCCAGCGTGGCCGAGACGGAGCACGCGACCTTCATCAACGAGGTGGTGCTGCGCTCGCAGGCCCAGGCCGTCTACGCAGCCCAGAACCTCGGACATTTCGGCCTGAACCTGCGTCGCTACGCACACTTCACCTCGCCGATCCGGCGCTATGCCGATCTCATCGTCCATCGCGCCCTGATCGCGGCCTGCCGGCTCGGGAATGACGGCCTGTCCTCCGAGGTCACGGTGGCGGCCCTCGACCAGATCGGCGAGCAGATCTCGGCGGCCGAGCGGCGGGCCATGGCGGCCGAGCGCGAGACGATCGACCGTCTGATCGCCCACCACCTCGCCGACCGGGTCGGGGCGACCTTCACGGGTCAGATCTCCGGCGTCACCCGGTCGGGCCTGTTCATCAAGCTCGACGAGACCGGCGCGGACGGCTTCGTGCCGATCTCGACGATCGGGGCGGATTACTACCGCCACGACGAGGCCAAGCATGCCCTCGTGGGCGAGCGCTCGGGCGAGACCCATCGCCTCGGCGACCGCGTCGAGGTCCGCCTCGTCGAGGCGGCCGCCGTCGCCGGAGCCCTGCGCTTCGAGCTTCTGTCGGAAGGGCGGGCCCGGCCGGACCGGGGCGGCGGCGAAGCTCCGCGGGGCCGGGGGCCCGTCCGCAAGCCCGGCGCGCCGGGGCGCCCGGCCGGCATCAGGACGGGAACGCGCCATCGCGGGTCGCGTCGCTGATGCGGAGCGTATAGACACCATGGCGCGATCCCCCAGGAGCCCCGAATGACCGCGACGATCGAGACCGGCTCCGGCACGCGCACGGGCCTCGTCCGCGCGATGGCACGCGGATTCGTCGGGCGCTGCCCCCATTGCGGCGAGGGACGCGTCTTCGGCCGCTTCCTCAAGGTCCGGCCCGACTGCGCTGTCTGCGGCCTCGAACTGGCGCATCACCGGGCGGACGACCTGCCGCCCTACATCGTCATCTTCGTCATCGGGCACATCGTCGGCTACTTCCTCCTCGAGACCGAGATGAACTACGACGTTCCGCTCTGGTTTCAGCTCACCTTCTGGCCCCTGGTGACGCTGCTGGGCTCCCTTGCCCTGCTGCAGCCGGCGAAGGGGGCGGTGGTCGGCCTGCAATATGCCCTTGGCATGCACGGCTTTGCCAAGCTACCGGTGTCGCCGAACGCGGAGATCGAGGAGACGCAGCATGGACCAGATCACGGACATGCTGCCGGAGGCGCTTCCGCCTGAGACGCCGGCCCGCGCGGCCGCCCTGCGGCCCCGCAATGCCGCCACGCTGATCCTGATCGACCGGACCCGGCGCACCCCAAAGATCCTGATGGGCCGGCGCCATCCGGGCCTCGCCTTCATGGCGGGCAAGTTCGTGTTTCCCGGCGGCCGGATCGAGCGGGCGGACCGCCACATGCCCGTGGCGGGCGCATTGTCGGGACGGGCGAACGACGCTCTGGCGCAGCGCGTGCCGCGCGGCGGCGATGGCCTGGGCCGTGCCCTGGCGCTGGCGGCAATCCGGGAGACCTACGAAGAGACCGGCCTGATGCTGGGCACCAGCGCGTACGGCCCGCCGGAAACCGCCCCCCCTGGAAGCTGGAGCGCGTTTCGCGAAGCCGGCGTGCTGCCGGACCTCGAGGCCCTGCACCTCATCGCGCGGGCGGTCACGCCGCCGGGCCGGGTCCGCCGGTTCGACACGCGCTTCTTCGCGGCGGATCGCACGACGATCGCCCACACGGTGCCGGACGTCGTCTCGGCGGCTTCGGAACTCGTCGAACTAATCTGGGTGACGTTCGCGGAGGCCCGACGCCTCAACCTGCCGCGCATCACCGGCGTGGTCCTCGACGACCTCGAGATCCAGGTCAGGGGCGGCTTCGCACCCTACCTGCCGATCCCGTACTATTACGAGCGAAGCGGCAAGCGCATGCGCGATCTCCTGTAAGCCAAAGGAACCCCTTCCCGAAACCACCCGTTGGAAAGACCCAAGTAACGCGGCGTGGAGGTGTATGATGTTGAAGGGCGGTCTGCTTTGGTTGATCGGAATTCCGATCCCGATAATCCTTCTGATCTATTTCTTCACGTCCTGGTTGCACTGACGGGATTCTCGTATCCGGTCTGAACACGAGAACGCCCGCCGCGCTTGAGAGCGTGGCGGGCGTTTGTTGGTTTGGTTGCGGGGACAGGATTTGAACCTGTGACCTTCAGGTTATGAGCCTGACGAGCTACCGGGCTGCTCCACCCCGCGC
>NZ_JAKSYI010000118.1 GCF_022829285.1 Methylobacterium sp. J-078 | reverse complement strand
GACCGCCGCCATCGCTAGGCGCGTGCGGCGCCCCCTTCAGTCCCCAACCACGGAGAACATCATGACCGTCGACAAGACCTTGCAGGCCAACGTCATCGCCGAGCTCGGCTGGGAGCCGAGCGTGACCGCCGCCCATATCGGCGTGACCGCCAAGGACGGCGTCGTGACCCTGACCGGTCACGTCCAGAACTACATGGAGAAGCATGCCGCCGAGAAGGCCGCCGGCCGGGTGAAGGGCGTCCGCGCCGTCGCCGAGGAGATCGAGGTCCGCCTTCCCCACCACGCCAAGCGGAACGACGACGAGATCGCGGCGGCCGTGGTCCAGCGCCTGGACTGGAACGTCTCGGTTCCGGACGAGACCGTGAAGGTCACGGTCGAGAACGGCTGGGTCACGCTCACCGGACAGGTCGAGTGGCAGTTCCAGAAGGCCGCGGCCGAGCACGACATCCGCGGGATGCTCGGCGTCGTCGGGATCGCCAACAACGTGACGATCAAGCCGCGCCCGAACGCGACCGACATCAGCGCCGACATCACGCATGCCCTGCATCGCAGCTGGTACGACCCGAAGACCATCAACGTCAGCGCCAACGGCGGCGTCGTCCACCTCAGCGGCACCGTCCACAACTGGTACGACCGCCAGATGGCCGGCTGGACGGCCTGGGGCGCCCCCGGTGCCACGACGGTCGACAACGACATCCGCGTCGTCTGAGCGAACCGACCACGCCACCGCACCGGGCAGGCCGCCCGGTGCGGAGTCCGTCAGGAACCACTTCCGATGATCAATGCCCAGATCCACGGTCACGACCGGACCCTCCTCGGCCGGATATTCCATCACCCGACCAGCAACAACCTCGAATGGCGCGAGGTCGTGGCCTTCGTCGGGCGGATCGGCAGCGCCGAGGAGAAGCGCGACGACAAGTGGGGCTTCACCCTCGCCGGCCGGACGGCGACCTTCCTCCGCCCGCGGGACAAGGACATGGACCCGCGCGAGGTGGAGCGCCTGCGCCACCTGATGCAGGATGCCGGGCTGTCGCCCTACTCCACCGAGATCCTTGAGGCCTCGCCGACCCCGGCGGAGAGCGACGCCCTCATCGTCGTCGACCACCACGACGCCCGGATCTATCGCCTCGACCCCGAGATTGTGGGCGGCGAGACCGAGACCACGCTGCGCCCCTACGATCCGAACGGGTCCATCCACCATCTCTCCCACAAGGAGGACGGCAACTATCGCGGGCAACGCGCGCCGGAGGACCTCGGCTACTACGACCGCATCGCTGCCGCCGTCGTGAACGCGCCGCGCATCGCCATCGTCGGGCATGGCACCGGCAAGGCCAGCGCGATGGCCGTTCTTGCGGATCGCCTGCGCGAGCATCACTACGAGACGCAGGGACGCGTCGTGGCGACCGCGACCATCGACCTGTCGGCCGCCACCGACGGACAGCTGCTGGCGCTCGGCCGCGAGATGCTGACCCGGGACGCCAAGTGATGAACGCCCGCGTTTCCATGGTCGATGCCGGTGAACTGACGCTTGAGGAGGCGACCGCAATCGTCGGGCGCGCCGTCACCGAGGCCCGCCGGCTCGGGATCACCGTAAGCGTCGCGGTCTGCGGCCCCCAGGGTCGCCTCGTCGCCTTCTCGAAGATGGACGGTGCCGGCTGCATGACCGCGCGCGGCGCCATCGGCAAGGCCGTGGCCTCCGCGGTTTCGGGCGAACCCAGCGAGTTCATGCCTCCGCCCGGGGATGACCTCTATTGTTCGGTCGTCGAGGGCGAAGGGACCGCGGCCTTTCACGAGCGCGGCGGCATTCCCCTGAGACGGCATGGAACCCTGATAGGCGCCATCGGAGTCTACGGTGAGGCATCCCTGGAACAGGACGTCGCCTGCGCGACCGCTGCGGCATGGCGCATGCCGGTAAAAACGGGGACGGCATGAACGTTGAAGTGATGGCAACCTGGATATCCGGGCTACGCTATGGGCCCGCTTGCAACTCATGACAGCCGCGTAGTCAGCTGCAGGTATCTTCCGAAAACAGTCATTCATTCATCGGACCAGAAGCATCGGCCTGCGGTGATGAGGCAGAGTTGGTGCAGACCCGAAACCCGAGCATTCGCCCCATACGCGGACCAGCAATTTATTGAGTGCCATCTTTTTGAGAAAAGCCGCCCATTTGCCAAGGTTTTATCCCGTCAAACTATGACCAAACTTTTTACGATAGTCGCTTGGGCGAAACCCCATCTCTTTGGCAAAAGCCTGACGGAACGACGCGATATCGCCATAGCCGATATCAGAGGCCACCTGACTAATAGGGACTGTGTTGGCTTCGAGGAGCTCACGCGCTTTTTCCATCCTCAGTTTGAGGCGATATTCATTTGGCCGCAGACCGGTGGCACCATGAAAGCGGCGAGCGAAGGTTCGCATCTCCAGGCCCGACCATTGAGCCATATCGTTCACAGTGATTCCGGCTGGCGCACGGGCATGGAGTTCATACTGGGATTTGAGAATGGCGGTATCGCCATGGTTCATGTCCGGTAGGAATGTCTTGTGGAACCGCTGCTCGCGATTAGGCGGTTCGATCATCATAAAATCCGCGATTTCCATCATCGCTGCGGTACCTAGCAACCTCCTGACGATGACGAGAGCGAGATCGGTCCAAGCCATAATACCGCCCACGGTAATGATGTCGTCATCTTCGGTTCGAACCGCATCGACATCGAATTCTATCGCCGGAAACAGAGCCGTTAGATTGGGCACGCTGCAGGCATGCGTCGTGGCGCGACGCCCATCAAGAAGCCCTGTCTGTGCGAGAAGGAACGTGCCTCCGCAAATCGACGTCAGGACAGCTCCTCCGGCATGCTGCCCGATGAGCCAGTCCGACCACTTCGGCGCGATTTCCGTGCCGAGGATTGCGGTCTCGCGAGGCGGGATGATGATGACGCGCGCGATGCTCTCCCCGGGTTGAGCCATCCCGGGAAGTGAATCGAACGTCCTGACGATCCCGCCAGCGCCAGTATCGGCGAAGTGACTGATCCGCAGCACTGGATCGTTTGAGCCAAGGCGCGCGCGGCTGAGATCGTCGGTCATCCGGAACAGATCCGTCAGACCGTGCACGATGCCGAGCATCGTCCGTTCCCTGACTACAATGGCGATCCCAAGCGGCGGAGGTGCGGATGCCATTTGTCGCTTCTTCCTCCTGTTTTGTCGGTTCGGCCGATCACTGTCCGCGCCGCCGTACCTTATCAGAGAGAGCTCGGCGAAGTCGCCGCTTAATTCTCGTGGAGCCCGATTATAACTTCGCAAATAAATCCTGGAATGAAGCCACTGGTCAATATTGCGAAGTGGGAACTCATTTTTGGGAGGGCGGCCTTCTCAAGCCTTGCACTTGTCGGCAACGCCCTCTCCACATCGGGAATGACCGGACAAAGAGATCTGGAGATAAGCCAATGAGCGCGATCAAGGTCAAGGACGGAACCGAGATCTTCTACAAGGAGTGGGGAGCCGGCCAGCCAATCTTCTTCCACCACGGCTGGCCGCTAAGCGGCGATGACTGGGACACCCAGATGATGTTCTTTGCCGACAAGGGCTATCGCGTGATCGCACATGATCGCCGTGGCCATGGTCGCTCAAGCCCGTCGTCCCAGGGCAATGACATGGACACCTATGCTGCCGATGTTTCTGCGGTGGCGCTCCACTTGGGCCTGCGAAACGCGGTGCATATCGGGCATTCGACCGGCGGCGGTGAGGTGATCCGCTATGTCGCAAGATACGGCAGCGGGGGGCAGGTCGCCAAGGCAGTGCTGATCGGGGCAATTCCCCCGAAGCTCGGCAGGTCCCCAAGCAACCCGAACGGCGTACCGCCGGAGGTAATCGACGGCATTCGTGCCGGCATTCTCGGCAATCGCGCACAATTCTACAGGGATTTTTCGACAGGTCCTTTCTACGGATACAATAGAACTGGTGCGGGGGTATCATCCGCAGTCACTGATAATTGGTTCAAGCAGGCCATGATTGGTGACATAAAGGCGCAATTCGATTGCATTGGTGCCTTCGCTGACACCGATTTCACGGTTGATCTGACGAACATCCAGCAACCCGTGTTCTTGATGCACGGAGAGGATGACCAAGTCGCACCACTTGCGACAACCTCGCGAGTGGCTTCGGATCTGCTTAAGAATGGCACGTTGAAGACCTATCCCGGTTTCCCGCACGGCATGGCGACGACGCATGCCGACGTGATCAACGCAGACATCCTGTCCTTCATCCGGTCTTGAATGCGCCCTCGACGGTCGCTGCCTGCGACCGTCGAGGCGAAGTGACCCGGGTACCAGGCCTCATTGGGCCGCAAGCAGCCAAGGCACCCTCGCGATCCATCGAGCGAGCTATCCACGGCCTGCCATCGCCGCCTGCCTTCGCACCGAGGAGCGAACATGAACACCCGTATCGACCGTCGAAGCAGCCGAAGCCTCATGTTGGCGCTGTCTCTTACCTTCCCCCTGCTCGGGCCAGCCCCTGCCCAGGCTCAGAACTCCACGCCATTCGAAGCGATCAACGCCGCGGCAAAGGCCGGCCCGATCAACGTCCACCCGCTGCGAGGCGGAGTCAGCATGCTCGACGGTTCCGGGGGCAACATCACCGCACTACCCGGGCCCGAGGGCTTCTTTCTGGTGGACGTCGGCATCGCCGTCTCCAAAGCCATGATCCTCGATGCTTTGCGGTCAATCGGACCCGGCGGGATTCGACTGGCCATCGTCACGCATTGGCACTGGGATCATGCCGACGGTGCCGGATGGGTCCGCGCCCAAGGCGCCAGCATCATGGCCGACCCGGTTGCCATCAGTCGCCAAGAAGAAACGATCCGTGTCGTCGAATGGGGCAACACCTTTCGACCCAAGCCAGTCGCCGAACTGCCCAACCTCTCCGTCGCAGGGGACAAAACGCTCTACGAAAATGGCGAAACAATCCGTATTCGCCATTATACGAGCGGGCATACGGACGGGGATATCTCCGTTTATTTCGTCAACGCCGATGTTCTTGCCACCGGCGATACTTTTTGGAACGGACAATATCCATTCATCGACTATGTGGGCGGTGGAAGTATCGACGGTGCCATCACCGCAGCCGATGCTAACATTGCCATGTCGACCGCTCACACGATCATCGTTCCCGGCCATGGACCTGTAGGTGACCTAGGCTCTCAGACGGCGTTCCGCGACATGCTTGTGACAATTCGTAATCGGGTTGCGGCACTCAAGCAGAAAGGCATGACGCTGGAGCAAGTTCAGGCAGCCGAGCCGACGAAGGACCATGACGCGGCTTGGGGTCGCTCAATCATCAGCGGCAAGCTCTTCACGGCGCTTGTCTATCGGGGCGTCTGAAATCGCGGCCGAGCTTCCTTGCACCAAGGTCCAGGCAAGGCAGGACAGTCATCGCCCCCGATTTATGACGTGAGCCGCGCGAAACCCGAAAGCGGTTTTGGCATCACAGCCACCTCAGCCATTTATAGGATCAATGACCATGACACATATAGCAGAAGCGCTTCGCATCGACATTCCCGTGAAATTGGACGAGCTCAGAATCGTATTCAGCATAAGCGCACTGGCATTCGAGGGCGACCTGCCGGCGTCCATTTTTCATCTCCAGCTTATCACCGGGGACATCGCCGACTGGGGCGCAAGATCGGATGTTATCGCTGTCTTCCATACCAATGCCGGGCACGTGATGCTTCACGATGACGCCTATAATGGCGAACGACACATATCGACTGGCAATCCGTACAAATCGCTTGTGACTGACCTTGTAGTACGCGGCGTACGGGTAGAGCTCTGCGGCGCTACCGCAAAGGCACATGGCTGGACAAACAAGGATTTGCTCCCGGACATCGCCGTCAATACGGACGCGATGGCGCGGACCGCCCAACTTGTGCAGCAGGGGTTCGTCAAAATCTCTGAGTGAGCAGCTTTCTGAAGTTTCCCCTAACGCAAAGGAGACCCGATCATGAGCGCGTCCATCGAGGCATTCGTTCCCGACAGCAAGCTTGCCCGTGCCGTCACGGCATTTGTTCGGGACACCGAAACCGAACTGCTCTTCAACCATTCAAGTCGGGTCTACCAGTTCGGTGCCATAGCCGGTGTCCATCGCGGTCTCAGCTTCGACCGGGAGCTCCTTTATGCCGGTGCGATGTTCCACGACGTCGGACTGATGGCAAACTACAGTAGCGCGAACGAACGCTTTGAGGTTGACGGTGCCAACGCGGCCCGCGACTTCCTGAAGGCCCACGGGGTGCCGGAGGCGGATGTCTATACAGTTTGGACCGCCATCGCCCTGCACACGACCCCTGGCATTCCAGTCCACATGCATGCGGTTGTCGCGCTCCTCACGGCTGGCGTCGAGATGGACGTGCTTGGTTTGTCCTACGCGGATTATTCCGAGGTCGAGCGCGAGGCTATCGTGTCAGCCTTCCCGCGCGCACCGGACTTCAAGGAAGGTATCATCCAGGCGTTCTACGACGGCATCCGGCATAAGCCGGACACCACCTTCGGCAACGTCAAGGCCGACGTAATCGCAGACAAAGAGCCGAGCTTCCGCAGAGGAAATTTCTGCAACCTCATCCGCAACTCGCGCTGGCCGGGCGGTGATCACGCGCCCGGATGCGGCCGCTGACTGCACGCCTGAGACGCTCGCCCTGTAGACGGGCCGGCATTAAATATACCGTCGTTCTCAAAAATATTACCCTGATCAATCTGGGATTAATACACTGAAATCTGCCTTAGCGGCGAATTTATTCTCTATGACTTAATCTGACTATAATAATATAACATCAGTTTTTCTTCAAAAATATGCGCCTATTTTGCAATAGCGCGGGCGTTTATCAGTATATCAAATTCGATCCTACAAGATTAACATTGGTTTCGGAGAATTTTCACGATAAGCGAACGTGTGAGACCCTGAAGGTCCGCATTATGCCGTCGTCGCGGATCGAGACGTACTCGCCCTCGACGAAGCGGTGGCTACCCAACTTGTAGCCCGGCTCGTCGTCATCCGTCGTTCTGTCGTCGTAGTCGATCAGCCAGGTGCCACCGCCGAAGCCCCCCTGCCGGTGGACCAGGCGCCCGTCGCGGTTCGGCTCGCCGAGCCAGAACCGGCGGACGCGGCAAAGGTCCCGCATCTCGCGCCAGAGCGCCGGATCGAGCTCTCCGCCGGCGCCGAGCGGCGCATCGATCTCGTAGCCGCGGTCGACGCTTCCGTCGGGAAAATCCGGGCCGCGGGCGAGGGTCAGGGTGACGTGGGGCAGCATGGTGTTCTCCAGCGGTGAAGGTACGCACCTCCGTGGGATCAGAGGACTTCGTGGACCGGTCGTCCCGTCCGTTCGAATGCGTCGATGTTGGCGACGGTTGTCTCGGCGATGGCCGTCATCGCCTCGACCGTGAAGAAGCCCTGATGCCCGGTGACGAGCACGTTCGAGAACATCAGCAGGCGCTCGAAGATGTCGTCGCGGATCACCGCGTCGGACTTGTCCTCGAAGAAAAGCTCTTCCTCCTCCTCGTAGACGTCGAGGCCGAGATGGCCGATCCGACCCTCGTTCAGCCCTGCGACCACCGCCTTGGTATCGACGATGGCGCCGCGGCTCGTGTTGATCAGCATCACGCCGCGCTTCATCACCCCGATGGCGGCCGCATCGATGAGATGGCGCGTCTCGGGCGTCAGGGGACAATGCAGGGAGATGATGTCCGAGGTGGCGAGCAGGTCCTGCAGCGGGCGGTAGACGACGCCCATGGCCTCGCAGGCCGGGCTCGGCTCGACGTCGTATCCGATGACCTTGCAGCCGAAGCCGAGCATGATCCTGGCGACGCCTTGCCCGATCCGGCCGGTCCCGACGATTCCCACGGTCCGGCCATGCAGGTTGAAGCCGAGCAGGCCGTCGAGGGCGAAGTTGCCGTCCCTGACACGGGCGTAGGCGCGGTGGATGTGCCGGTCGAGCGACAGCATCAGCGCTACGGCGTGTTCGGAAACGGCCTCGGGGGAGTAGGCTGGGACCCGGGCGACGAGGATGCCATGTCGCTTGGCGGCGGCGAGGTCGACGTTGTTGAAACCCGCCGACCGCAGGACGACCAGGCGCACCCCGAGACTCGCAAAGGTGTCTAGGGCGGCCGCGTCGACTGCGTCGTTGACGAACGCGCAGACGGCCTCGGCCTTGCCGGCGAGGACCGCCGTGGTCCGGTCGAGCCGCGCATCGATGTAGTTCAGGGTGTGACGGCCCGCGACCGCGGCGTCGAGGAAGCGCCGGTCGTACGGCTTGGTGCTGAAGACCGCGACGTCCATGTGATCAATCCTTGGGCTAGCGGTTTGGCGGGGCGAAGGCGTCATGGCCGTTCAGCCCGGGAGCGAGGTTCAGGCCGGGGCGAGGGTTCGGACGGAAGGGCCGTCCGCGCCGCGCACCAGGGGACCTTGCTCGGCCGTTCCGGTCTCCCGGAGGAACAGGGCGAGGATCAGGGCCAGGACGACGCCGCCCACCAAGGGCAGGAAGGCGGTCTGGAAGTCGGACAGCGTCAGCGGGACGCCCTGCCTCGGCAGCATCAGGTGCGAGATGAAGGGCGACACGATCCCCGTCGTCACGAAGACGAGGAAGTTCATCACCCCGGCCGCCGTCCCCTTCACCTGGGCCGGGTTGGTCTCCTTCATCATCGAGAAGGGGATCATCGCCGCCCCGGACGCGATGCCGAGCACCAGGGCCACGGAATAGCGCGGCAGCGTACCGACCGGGACGTAGATGGCCGTCAGGCCGGCCGCGAGCATCAGCAGGGCGCCGCCCAGCAGCACCGGCTTTCGACGGCCAAGCCTGTCGGACACGTATCCGAGCAGCGGGCAGCCGATGACCCAGCCGATGGGCACCATGGCGGCGTCGGACGCGGCCTCCGCCATCGTCAGGTTCTCGCCGGCATGGAGGAACGAGGTAGCCCAGACCAGGGCGCCGATGGTGGTGGGCAGGAACAGAAGGCCCCCGACGATGCCGGCGAGCCAGCTCTGCGGATTACCGAAGATGACCTTGAACGGATGGAGCAGGGCGGGGACCGAGAACTCGGCATGGTGGCTCGGGCTGTCGCCGGTCTCGCGCGGCATCACGAACCAGGTCGCGAGGGCCAGGGCGAACCCCATCGCCGCGAACGCGATCCAGACGTGCTGCCAGGGGACATTAAATCCGCCAGCGGGGTCGATAGCCATGTGGACCGGCTTCGATCCGAACGCCGCGCCGGCCATGCCCAGGCATTGCGTGAGGCCGATGAACAGCGCCAGCATGCGCGTCGGCAGGTAGCGGGCCGCCACGTAGGACGAACCGACGAAGGCGAAGATCGCCCCGGTCGCCTGGAGGACGAAGCCGATCATGCCGGCCGCCTCGCTGCCCTGCGCGAACACGAGACATCCGAGGCCGACGACGGCGATGCCGTACGGGATGGTCCGGTGGGCACCGTACCGGTCCAGCAGGACGCCTGCGACCAGGGCCATCACCGCGTAGGCGACGTAATAGGCCGAGATCATCGTCCCGATGTGGTTGGCACCCCAGGCCGAGGTCAGTTCCGCCTGCATCACCCCGGGCGCCGAACGCACCGCATACTGGAAGAAGTAGAAGACCGCGCACAGCAGCCAGGAAAGGAGGAACAGGAGCTTGAGCTCGACCGGCGGCGAGGGATCGGATCGTCCACCTGCGGGTGGGGCCACCGAGAGGCCTTTTGGATCGCCCGTGGCGATTGCCGCGTCCACCATTTCGAGATCTCTCCGGCATTCGCGGCAGGCCGCGGTTTCGTGATGTCCCCACGGGAGGCATGCTCTTCCGTGTTCGTTCGCAGCACCGAGAGCCCCTGATGAGGGGACGCGTCCTGCGAGCGACCGAGGGGACACGAAGACCCTAGGTCGGGGCTCGGGACGAAGCCTTGCGCTGGATCAAGGATACCGCCCGCCTGCCGGCCCTAAGCTCGTTCCTTGCCGGCACCTCGATGGGCGGACCTCGCTCGCGACCGTGATCGGCCCACGTGGAGCGGGTGACATGGGCGGGAAACAACGAAGGTCCCCCGGGGCCGGGAACGACGTCGGAGGCATGCTCGACGGCATCTCGGCCGTACTGGGGGCGCTCGTCGTCCTGACGCCCTTCCTCTTCATCGAGACGGGCAACTTCCCCGCCATGCTGAGCGCGACCGGATGCGGTCTCGCCGTCATGGGCCTGGCCTTCCTCGACGGGCCCGAGCCGGAGCCCTGGACGCGGTGGGGCTCGGGGGTGCTGGGCGCATGGGTGGCGGTCTCACCCTGGTTCCTGCAACGGGCCTTCGTGCCGCCGGACGCGGTCCTCGCCTCGCCGATGGCAGAGCCCGCCGTCTCGATGCCGGTCGTCCTCGGTCTTGCCATCGTGGTGACCGCCGGGCTCGACATCACGCGAACGGTCGTGGAATCCCAGCGCTCGGCCACTCAGGATCAACGCGATCACATCACTTCGGAAACCGCCTCGGTGTCGCCATTCCGCGGAGCGGCGGAGCGAGGATTGCTCAACCAAGACCGATCATCGCCAGTCGGCGGACGTGGTACGGCCGCTGGACACCCTGTCCGTCTCAGGAGGCAAGCTCGGTGACGTTCCGACTGGCCTCGCGGACCCCATCGGCGATCCGGTCCTGGACGTGTTCCGGTTCCCGGCGGATCGCCACGGCGAGATGGCCGAGGGTGCGACGCATGCCGCTCATCCGGTCGACGAGATCGAGGATGAGGACGATGCCCTCGTCGTTCACGCCGAAGTCGCGCTCCAGGTCCTGGATGAGCTGAGCGCGGCCGAGGTCGATCTCGCGGAACGTCCATCGCCCCTCGGTCCCGTCGGGGATGAGCCAGCCGGTATCGATCCACGCATGCAGGACCGCGGTCTCGACGCTTGCGCGGACCATGAACTCTCTCATTTCCATCATAGCGTCTCCTCGGCTTGCCGGGTCCCATGAGGCTTCGCGGTCCCCCACCGGGATACGAAGTCCTGCAACTCCGCATCCGGCTCGGCCGGCAGGGTCAGCCGCAGCGTGACGTACTCGTCACCGGCAGCGGCGCCCCGGACCATGCCCTTACCCTTCAGGCGGAGCACGGCGCCGGTGTTGCTCCACCTCGGAACGGTCATGGAAACAGGGCCGGACGGCGTCGGCACGCTGACCCTGCCGCCGAGGACCGCATCGCGGAGCGACAGCGGCAGATCGACGTGGATGTCGTCCCCCTTCAGCTTGAACAGGGCGTGGGGACGGACCTCGACCTCGATCAGGGCATCACCCGGCGGCCCCTTGCCGATGCCAGGTCCACCCTTGCCGCGCAGGCGCAGCGTCTGCCCCGTCCGCGTGCCGGGTGGGATCGTGACGTCCAGGGCGTGGCTGTCGGGAAGCGTCAGCGTGCGCTTCCCGCCGTTGAACGCCTCCAGGAAGTCGAGCTCCAGCCGGTAGCGGGCGTCCGTACCGGGCCGGTTGGGATCGCCGCGGCCGGCGCGACCGAACATCTGCGCAAAGATGTCCTCGCCGCCGAAATCACCGAACCCCTGATCGCCGCCGTAGGGATGGCCGGCGTCGCGCTCTGCCTGCTCGCGGTAATATGGCTGGCGCGGCCGCTCGCTGCCGGACGCGTCGATCTCGCCGCGGTCGAACTGGGCGCGCTTGGCCGGGTCGTTCAGCAGGTCGTAGGCGGTCGCCACCGCCTTGAAGCTCTCCTCGGCTTTTTTGTTGCCGGGGTTGAGGTCGGGATGCAGCTTCTTGGCAAGCTTCCGATAGGCCGTGCGCAGGTCAGCCTCGGAGACGTCCCGCTTCACGCCCAGGACCTTGTACGGATCGTCGCTCAATACGGATTCCTCCGGTCCGGGATGTCGTCGTGGCTGATGATGGCCGTATCAGCCTCCGGTGCCGTTCCCGGCCTGGCCCTTCGAGACGCTGACCCGGGCCGGTCGCAGGAGGCGGTCATGGAGGGTGAAGCCATCCTCCATGACCTCGACGACGGTCCCGGGAGGGTGGGTCGCGTCCTCGATCTCCCGCATCGCCTCGTGCGCCTTCGGATCGAACGGCGTCCCGAGGGCCGGCATCCGATGGATGCCGAACCGTTCGAGGGCGGAGGTCAGCATCCGTTCGGTCGCCCCGACGCCTTCGAGCAGGGACGCGTTGGCTTCCGGGCCTGCGCCGGGGCTGGCCGTGCCGGCCGCAACGGCGCGACCGAGGTTGTCGGCAACGGGTAGAAGCGCGGTCGCGAGACCCTGCACCGCAAACTTCCTGGCATCATCGACGCCGCGCTCGCCGCGCCTCCGAACGTTCTCGGTCTCGGCGAGCGCCCGCATCAGGCGATCCTGCAGGGATGCGTTCTCGGCCTGGAGGGCCGCGAGATCCGCGGCCTCCCCGTTGGGTGACGCGGCACCGTTCATGGTCTCGGGCATCGGTCGCTCCCCCTCGAATGCCGGACCGGTCATGCCGCCGGCCGGTGCCGCGGGGCGTCGCCGGGGGCCTCCTCGAACTCCGCGTCGACGATCTCCGGATCGGCCGACGGACCCTTGGCGGCCGGCCCGCCCTCGCCCAGGCGTGCCGCCGCCTGGGTCAGGCGTTCGGTGGCCGCCTTGATGCGTGAAAGGTCTCCGGCCTGGATCGCCTCCCTCGCCGCCGTGACCGCCTTCTCGACCTCGGCCTTCACGTCGGCGGGAACGTTGCCCCCCGCCTCCTTGAGGCTCTTTTCGGTGGTGTAGATCGCGACGTCGGCGTGGTTGCCGGCCTCGACCAGTTCCTTGCGGACCTTGTCTGCCCCGGCATGGGTCTCGGCCTCGCGCACGAGGCGCTGGATCGCCGCCTCGTCGAGGCCGCCCGAGGCCTCGATGCGGATGGTCTGCTCCTTCCCGCTCGCCTTGTCCTTGGCCGAGACGTTGACGATGCCGTTGGCGTCGATGTCGAAGGTGACCTCGATCTGCGGCTGGCCCCGCGGCGCCGGCGGGATGCCGACGAGGTCGAACTGGCCGAGCATCTTGTTGTCGGCCGCCATCTCGCGCTCGCCCTGGAACACCCGGATGGTCACCGCCGGCTGGGCGTCGGCGGCGGTGGAGAAGGTCTGGCTCCGCTTGGTCGGGATCGTGGTGTTGCGCTCGATCAGCCGGGTCAGCACGCCGCCGAGCGTCTCGATGCCGAGCGAGAGCGGGGTGACGTCGAGGAGCAGCACGTCGCTGACGTCGCCCTGGAGCACGCCCGCCTGGATGGCCGCGCCGATGGCCACGACCTCGTCCGGGTTCACACCCTTGTGCGGCTCGCGCCCGAACAGGGCCTGCACGGTCTCCTGGACCTTCGGCATCCGGGTCTGGCCGCCGACGAGGACGACCTCGTCGATCTGCGACACGTCGAGGTTGGCGTCCTTGAACGCCGCCTTGCACGGCCCCGCCGTCCGCTCGACGAGGTCGGCGACCAGGGCTTCGAGCTTGGCCCGGCTGAGCTTGATCGCGAGGTGCTTCGGCCCGTTCTGGTCGGCCGTGACGAAGGGCAGGTTGACCTCGGTCTGGGTGGCCGACGACAGCTCGATCTTCGCCTTCTCGGCGGCGTCCTTCAGGCGCTGAAGCGCGAGCCGGTCCTTGCGCAGGTCGATGCCGCTCTCCTTGCGGAACTCGTCCACGAGGTAGTCGACGATGCGGTTGTCGAAGTCCTCTCCGCCGAGGAAGGTGTCGCCGTTGGTGGACTTCACCTCGAACACGCCGTCGCCGATCTCAAGGAACGAGACGTCGAAGGTGCCGCCGCCGAGGTCGTAGACCCCGACCTTGCCGTTGCCCTTCTTGTCGAGACCGTAGGCCAGCGCGGCCGCCGTGGGCTCGTTGATCATCCGGAGCACCTCCAGGCCGGCGATGCGGCCGGCGTCCTTGGTGGCCTGGCGCTGCGCGTCGTTGAAGTACGCCGGCACGGTGATGACGGCCTTGGTCACCTTCTCGCCGAGGAAGGCCTCCGCGGTCTCCTTCATCTTCGTCAGGATGTAGGCGCTGATCTGGCTCGGGCTGTAGGTCTTGCCCTTCACCTCGACCCAGGCGTCGCCGTTGGGGCCGGGCACGATCTTGTACCCGACCATGGCCTTGTCCTTCTCGGTCAGCGGGTCGTCGTAGCGACGGCCGATCAGGCGCTTGATCGCCGAGATGGTGTTCTCGGGATTCGTGATGCTCTGGCGCTTGGCCGGCTGCCCGACCAGGACCTCGCCGCTCTCTGTGAAGGCGACGATGGACGGCGTGGTCCGCGCACCCTCCGCGTTCTCGATGACCTGCGCCTTCGCCCCGTCGAGGACGGCGACGCAGGAGTTGGTGGTGCCGAGGTCGATGCCGATGGCCTTGGACATGGTTGGTCTCCGTGATGTCTGTGGTGAGGGATGCGGCTGCCGGCATGCTTCTCCGGCGGCGTCCAAATTCGTGACGGGTCAGGTTCGGGGGGTGGTCTGCTGAATGCCCGGGCCGGCCCGTCGAGACGTCCGATCCGGCGAGACGCGCCCGGCGTTCGGGGAGGCCGGAGCTTTGATGGGGACCCGGCTCGTTGTGCGAGGTCCCGTCAGGCCCGCGCCGCCATCGTCCTCCCAGGTCTCGCGCTGGAATTCCTCGGTGGGCGTCGCGCTAGCGGGTCCGCGGTTCATGTCCGACCTTCCCTGGGTGGTGCCGATCAGCGCGACGGGACCGCGACGTCGCCGGCCGAACCGGTCACCGCAGCGTCGGGGCCGACCAGGGCTCCGGTCGTGTCCGGAACGCCCTTGTGGCAGCTGCAGTCGATGATCCGGTCGCCCGGCGCGGTGTCGCTTTCCGGCTTGGGCGAGGCGGCCGCATCCGCTGCCGTGGTGCGGCAGGTGCAGTCCAGGGCCTCCACCCGAGCCGGCGCGGCGTCCCTCACCGTGCCGGGATTGTTCGCGCTGTTCACGTCGTCGTTCGGAAGGGTGGCCTGGGCGAACCCGACCTCGGTCATCGCCAGTGCGAACACGGCTGACAGGAGCAGGACGGGAAGACGCATCTGGGATCACCTTCGTCCGATGTCGGGCACCCGGCTCCGATCCATCGCCGAACGTCTATGAGCCCCATCCCGCCGGGCGGCTTTGTCCTGGATCAAAGACGCTTCGAGCCCTTCGAATAGTCTCGGCTTACACTTCTGAAGACACGCTCAAAGGCAAGACACCGCATGGCCCATGCCGAAACCACCGCTCCCCCGGACCGGAAAGCCTACCTCGTCGGTGGTGGCATCGCCTCCCTGGCCGCGGCGGCGTTCCTGATCCGCGACGGCGACATGCCGGGTTGCGACATCACCGTGATCGAGGAGAGCGGCGTCCTGGGAGGCAGCCTCGACGGATCGGGCAGCCCGAACGACGGCTACGTCCTGCGCGGCGGACGCATGCTGGAGAGCAAATATCTCTGCACCTTCGACCTGTTCGCCTCGATCCCGACGCTCAATGGGACCCAGACGGTGACCCAGGAGACCTTCGCCTGGAACGAGACGATGAAGACCTCGTCGAAGGCGCGCCTGGTCAGCGACGGACAGCGTCTGACGGCCCCCCAATTCGGCCTCGACGAAGGTCACATCCTGACCATCGAGCGCCTCGCCCTCCTCCCGGAATCGATGCTCGGGAAAACCACCATCGCCGACCAGTTCGACCCGTCGTTCTTCGAGACGAACTTCTGGTTCATGTGGTGCACGACCTTCGCCTTCCAGCCCTGGCACGGGGCGGTCGAGTTCAAGCGCTACCTCGTCCGCTTCGCCCACATGGTCTCGGGCTTCAACCGCCTCCACGGCATCATGCGGACGGTCTACAACCAGTACGATTCGATGGTGCTGCCGCTGCGCAAGTGGCTCGACGAGCGCGGCGTCGTCTTCACCTTCGATACGCGGGTGACCGACCTGAGCCTCTGGCGGGAAGAGGATCGACGCACCGTGTCGGGCATCGTCTACGACCGTCGGGGCGAGACCGGGGAGATCCGCGTGAGGGAGGGCGACCTCGTCCTCGTCACGTTGGGCTCGATGACCGAAGGCTCATCCTTGGGCGGCATGGATCACGCGCCCGTGCTCAAGGGCAAGACGGATGGCGGCGCCTGGATGCTTTGGGAAAGACTGGCGGAGGACGCTCCCGAATTCGGGCGCCCGGCCGTATTCGCCGACCACATCGACCAGTCCAAATGGGTGTCCTTCACCACCACCCTGCACGACCCGACGTTCCTGCGGCTGGTACAGGACTTCACCGGCAACGTGCCCGGCGAGGGCGGCCTCGTCACCTTCCCGCGCTCGAACTGGCTCGCCTCCATCGTCATCCCGTTCCAGCCTCACTTCATCGGCCAGCCGAAGGACGTCGGGGTGTTCTGGGGTTACGGCCTCGCGGTCGACCAGCCGGGCAACTTCGTCAGGAAGCCGATGTCGGCCTGCACCGGCCGCGAGATCATGACCGAGATCCTTGGCCACCTGCGCATCGAGGCGGAGGCGGCCGGCATCCTCGACAAGGCCATCTGCATTCCCTGCATGATGCCGTTCATCACCAGCCAGTTCCTGCCGCGCGAGCCAGGCGACCGGCCGCAGGTCATCCCGAGGGGCACGACCAACCTCGGGCTCATGGGCCAGTTCTGCGAGTTGCCCGACGACGTGGTGTTCACCGTCGAATACTCGATCCGCTCCGCCCAGGCCGCCGTCTACGGCCTGCTCAGGCTCCAACGCGAGCCGCCCGCGGTCTACCAGGGCAAGTTCGATCCCCGCGTCCTGTTCAAGGCGTACCGGGCACTGCACGACCTGCAGGATGCGTGAGCCGGCGGCTTAGTGATCAAGACCCGACGTATGATGCCGTCCGCCTCCGACCCGATCATGTCGTAGAACTCAACCGACGATTGGATCGATAGCAGACGCTCAGAGCGCAATGGCTCGTCGTCTAACGGGTCGTGGCCCCGACCGCTTTGTCCGAGCTACCGAAGCGCGTGACGATGAAGTCCAGGAAGGATCTCAGCTTGGGAGTGATGCGCCGATCCGGGGCGTAGAGGATGTGCATGTGATGCATCGGGGGCTCGTAGTCCGGCAGCAGGTGGACGAGCCTTCCCGATGCGAGGGCCTCCCGGACCAGCGATGCGGGTTGCAGCAGGATGCCCATTCCCGCCACCGCCAGGGTCAGCAGAGCCTGGCCGTTGTTGACGATGTGCCGGCAGGAGACATCGATGGTGACAGCACGGGTTGGTCCATCGAAGGACCACTGGTTCCGCGTCGAGCCGTAGGCGAAGCCGAGGCATTCGTGTCCCCGCAGGTCATCCGGTGACGTAGGAATGCCTCGCGCCTCGACGTAGGCGGGGGCCGCGCAGAGGACCATCCTCATGGGCTGCAGCGACCGGGCGATGAGGCCGCTGTCACCGAGAGGCCCTACGCGGAAGACGGCATCGTACCCCTCGTCGATCAGGTCGACCGTCCGGTCCGCGAGCGTCAACTCGACGTCGACCCCGGGGTTGGCGGCCAGATAATCCGGAAGCACCAAGGCCAGTTCGTGGGCTCCGAACGTGACCGGGGCGTTCACCCGGATACGCCCGCGCGGGATGGCCAGGCTCTCCGCCGCCAAGGCCTCCGCCGCCTCGACCTCCGCCAGTATCGTCCGCACCCGTTCGTGGAAAGCGCGACCCATCTCGGTGACGCTTTGACGGCGGGTCGTGCGGTTGATGAGCTTGGCCCCGAGGTGATCCTCCAGGGTCCGCACATGCTTGCCCACCATCTGGGACGACATCGAGAGTGCGTCCGCGGCGGCCGAGAACGACCCTACCTCGACGGCCTTAGCAAAGATGGCCATGCTCGCGAGCCGGTCCATGATTTGAAACCCATTGTTTCAAGTGTGCACGTCGGACGGCGATTTATCCATCATCCGTCATGCCTCACAACCCCTCCAACGCCCCACGGGGCGGCGCTTCGGGAGTTGAGCACATGACCATCGCGATCATCGGCACCGGCAACATGGGCGGCGGCTTGGCCCGGCTTCTCGCCTCCAAGGGCATCGACATCGCCATCGGTCACCGGGACCCGGCCAAGGCCGCCGCGCTCGCCAGCGAGATCGGGCCTCGCGCCCAGGGCGGGGGTACGCAGGCCGCCGCGAAGCTCGCCGACATCGTCGTCCTGGCGGTGAACTACGGCTCGGCCGGCGAGGCCCTGAAGGGTGTCGGCGACCTCACCGGCAAGATCGTCGTCGACATCTCGAACCCGATCACGCCGGACTACAAGGCGCTCACCGTCGGACACACGACGTCGGCCGCCGAGGAGATCCAGAAGCTGGTTCCGGGCGCGAGGGTCGTAAAGGCGTTCAACACGATCTTCGCCCAACTGCTCCCCGCCGAGGCACGCGAGGGCCGAGAGGTGCAGGTCTTCGTCGCCGGTGATGACGAGGCCGCCAAGGAAGCCGTCTCGGCCCTGGCATCCTCTGTCGGGTTCACCCCCGTCGATGCCGGTCCGCTGAGCAACTCCCGCTACCTGGAGCCGGTCGGCGAGATCAACATCCACTTCGGGTTCTTCCTCGGCTGGGGCACCTCGGCAGCCCCGGCCTGGATCAAGGCGGCCTGAGCCGCTCCCGTCATTCCCCTCAAGGAGAGAGCCATGTCACGCATCGTACGCTTCCACGAGATCGGTGGCCCCGAGGTCCTCAAGGTCGAGGATGTCGAGGTGCCCGCCCCCAAGGCCGGCGAGGTTCAGATCCGGGTGAAGGCCATGGGCCTGAACCGGGCCGAGGTCATGTTCCGCACCGGTCAGTACGTCACCCAGCCGACGTTCCCGGCCATCACCGGCTACGAGGCTGCGGGGCTGGTCGAGAAGATCGGTCCCGGTGTCGAGGGCTTCTCGGTCGGCGACAAGGTCAGCGTCGTGCCCTGCTTCATGCTCGGCGAGTACGGCCTGCACGGCGAACTCGTGAACGCCCCGGCCTTCGGCGTGGTGAGGCACCCTGAGAACCTGTCGTGGGAGGACGCCGCAGCGACCTGGATGATGTTCGTCACCGCCTACGGCGCCCTGGTCGACATTGCCAGGATGCGGAAAGGCGACGTGGTGCTGATCCGGGCCGCCTCGTCGAGCGTGGGGCTTGCCGCCATCCAGATCGTCAACATGCTCGGTGGGGTCTCGGTCGCGCTCACGCGTGGTAGCTCGAAGCGGGAGACGCTTCTCGCGGCGGGGGCCCAGCATGTCATCGCCACGTCCGAGCAGGACCTCGTCGCCGAGGTCAGGAGGATCACCGAGGGCAAGGGCGCCCGCATCGCCTTCGACCCGGTCGGCGGACCCGAGGTGCCGAAGATCCTCGATGCGCTCTCCCCCCTTGGCATCTTCTTCCAGTACGGCGCCCTCGACGTCGCCGACGTGCCGGTGCCGGTCCTGTCACTCCTCGGGAAGAACCTCACCATCCGGGGCTACCAGCTCTTCGAGATCACGACGGACCCGGAGCGGCTGGAGCAGGCCAAGGCCTTCATCGTCGAAGGGCTGGCGTCGGGCGCGCTGAAGCCCGTTATCGCCAAGACATTCACTCTCGACGCAATCGTGGAGGCGACCCGCTTCATGGAAAGCAACGAGCAGGTCGGGAAGATCGTGGTGACGGTCTGAGCGTCTACGTCGGACCAACCATCGAAAGCGGCCCCACATCGGCGGGGCCGTTTTCGCTTGTCCGCGATTGCTGGCAGGTCGATGGGAAGCGGTCCTATCGCTGACCACCCCGAACGGACGTTCGCGCGGCCGGTGGCATATGTCGGATTTCGACCAATAGGTCCTCCTCTGGTCGTCTACGGCCCGTCGCCGCTCAGATACATTGATCAGTGGCTAAGCAGGCCCAGGCGCCGTGGCCGTTGCACGAGCCAGGACCCTGGCGAGCCGGTTGTGGATCGCGGTTGCGGCTATCGCGGCCTCGCCCTCGGCGACGGCGATCTGGTTCAGGCCGCGGACAAGGTCGCCGGCCGCGAAAAGTCCCCGGATCGAGGTCTCCTGGTGTCCGTCCACGAAAAGCCGGTTCGCGGCATCGACCTTCGCGTCTGCGGCGACGGCCAGCATGGACTGGGGAACGATCCCGAAGGCCGAATACACCCTGTCGAATCTGTGCGTGGCCCCGTCGGCTACGCCGACGGCCGTGACGCCGCTCGTTTCCAGGGCCACGGAGTTCACCACGACCGGAAGGGTCGCGATGCCGGCCGCCGATAGGGCGGAACGCGTCGCCGAAGACAATCCCCCGTCGCCGGATGCGGGCATCAAAAGGGTGACCTGCGCCGAAAAGGTCCGGATGAATAACGCCTCCGCGGCGGCGTGCTCGCCGTTCCCGAGCACGGCAATGGTCTTGCCGATGGCCTCGTAGCCGTCGCAGATCGGACAGGTCCGAACGAGCCCGCCCATCACCGCCTCCGCGACGTGAGGGAGGGGTGGGTTGTTCTCGACCACGCCCGCGGCGAGCAGGACGGTTCGCGCGGTCACTTCGGTGTCGCCCACCTTCGCCAGGAACAGGCCATCCGCGTCGCGCCGGAGCGCCTCGACCGTGCCATGCTCCAGCGTGGCGCCATACCGACGTGCCTGCTCGCGCATCCGGGCCAGCAGGTCCGGCCCGGAGACGCCCTCCGGAAAGCCCGGCAGGTTATGGGTGAGGGTGATCCACTTGGCGCGACTCCACCCCTTATCAACGGACAGCACGCTGCGGCGGAACCTTGCGAGGTAGATCGCGGCGGTCAATCCGGCGGGCCCGCCGCCGATGACGAGGCAATCGAGTACGGGGGTCATGCTGGCGCCGAGCCGTCGGTGTCCGGGCTATGCGCGACGTTGCGCCCGGCGACCCGCCCGAAGGCGAAGCATTCGGCGATGTTGCCCCCACCCTGGTAGAGGAAGGAGTAGATCGACCCGAGTTCGCCCGCCGAGAACAGGCGCCCGATGGGTTCGCCGTCGACGCCGACGATCCGTGCATGCGCATCCCGCCTCGGGCCGCCTTGGGTGTTCACGAAGGCCGGGGTCAGCTCCATCGCGTAGAACGGACCCGTCTCTATCGGGGCGAGCGTATTCGCCTTCCGACCCCAATCCGGGTCGTATCCTTCGTTCGCGTCAGCGTTGAAGCGCGCGACCGTCTCCTCCAGCACGTCGGCCGGTATGCCGATCAGGCCCGCCAGGCCCGGAAGCGTATCCGCCGTCTTGATCCAGCCCTTCGCCACCTCGCGCAGGTTGTCGTCGCTCCAGTCGTAACGGTTGCCGTGGCTGACGTCCCAATCCGCCCCGGCCTTTCCGATGTGACCCGACTTCCGGTAGGCCTCGTCGAAGATCATGTGAATCGGCAAGGGCAGGATCTGTTGCTGCCATTGCCCGTGCCGCCTCACCTTGCCGTGGGCGTCGCCGACCGAGCACGGCTCCCCCTCCATGGTGAAGCGGCCCCCGTCGGCGCCGACGAAGACGTAGCTTTTCCCATGCGGCAGGTTCAGCCACTGGGCGACCGGGATATCGGGTGCCTTGAAGGACAGGATCGGGCCTGAGACGTTGTTCATGTGCCAGAGGTCGGCACCGACCTCGATCCCCATGCGGATGCCGTCTCCCGTGTTGTAGGGCGTCCCCACGGGGTAGACCGTGGGTAGGCCCGCCACGTAGTTGCGGACCATCACGGGGGCGTTCTCGAACCCGCCGCACGTCAGCACGACGCCGCGTCGGGCCCGGATCGCGATGCGCTTGCCCAGCCGGTCCGCTGTCACGCCTAGGATCTCGCTACCGTCTCGGACGAGACCGACGACCGGCGTCTCGTAGAGGGTGTCGATGCGGCGCGCGTCGACCGAGGACTCGATCAGGCGCCAAAGCCGCTCGCCGCCGACCGGCCCCTCGCCGTTCAGCAGGACGTGCACGCAGTCCGATCCGGCGAACTCGGGGAACTCGACATAGGGAAGCTCGACCGGGACCATGCCCAGGCCTTCGAGCCACGCCTTGTTGGCCATCATCTCCCGGGCCCAGACGTCCAGCATCTCGTCCGTGATGTCGTCCATGTACGGTCCGGCCATCGCCCGGAAGTAGGCCTTGGCCTTGTCGATGTCGTTCGGCCAGAAGACGATGTTGGCCGAGACACGGCTGTTCCCGCCCTTGTGGGCCTCGGGCGCCTTCTCGATCAGGAGCACCTTGGCGCCCAGGTCGTGTGCGGTCATCGCCGCCGTGGCGCCGGCAAAACCGTAGCCGACGACGATCACGTCCGCCTCCTCGTCCCAATGCGGTGGTGATGTGGTCATGGCGAACGCCTTCGATCTGATGGGTTGGATGGTTCGACGAGGGAGGCGCGCGACTTTCCTCGGAGCGCGTTCCGGGTCCGACCGTGTCGGTTCGTCCAGTGGCGATGAACCGGGCCGCGCGAACGCGTGGAGGCTTCGGGCTCGCGTGATGTCCCGGTGAAGCTGTCCGCGCCCCCGGTCGGGGTCGGGAGGTCGTGCCCGTCAGGCGAGCTTCGGAATGCCGCCGGACAGGCCCCAGGCCCGTTGCTCGTAACCGCCGGATTCGTGGGTCTCGTGCGGATGGGGATCGACCGGACCGGGGGAGAACGGGCCGAGGTCGTCCGGGATCACGAGTTCTTCCGAAGCGGAATGGATGGGCACGGCATGCCTCGACGTGGATGCCGGTTGCGATCCGACGCCCGTGCCGTCCTCGGCGGCCATCGCGTCGGCGAGCCGCTCGACCACGTCCAGGGCGGCACCGATCCTGCCCGCCTGAAGGCAGATCTCCCCCTCCTCGATCCGGCAGGCGTCGTCCCCGGTCCACCAGCGCCCGTCGTCGATCAGGCGGATCAACGCGCCGAGGCGGTCATGCTGTTCGGTCAGGGCCTCGACGGGGCTGGGACGGATCATCTTGGGTTCCTTCTCGCCATGGCCGAACGCGATGCGTCGACCGTCCGGGCGTGAAGGTCACCGTAGCTTTCGGGCCGACCTCGTCCTTGCGGTGGATCAAGGACCGCACCGGTCCCGCTCCCTAGGTTGGCCGGATGCCGGGACATCCCCCTCCGACATGGACGGCGACCATCGCCGCCCCGGGGGCATGGGCGCCGAGCGTTTCCTCACATCGTCACGGAGACCACCATGTCCCACGACACCAGCTTGCAGCACCGCGTCACGGCCGAACTCATCTGGGACCCGGCGGTGACTTCCTCGGAGATCGGCGTCACGGCCAAGGACGGGATCGTTTCCCTGTCCGGCCAGGTCGGGAACTACGACGAGAAGCTCGCCGCCGAGTCCGCGGCCCGTCGCGTGCGGGGCGTGAAGGCCATCGTCCAGGAGATCGAGGTGAAGGTTCCGTTCTCCTTCAAGCGGTCGGACGTGGACATCGCGACGACCGCCGTCGCGCGCCTCGCCTGGAACGTCGCCGTTCCGCCGGACTGCGTCTCCGTGAAGGTGTCGAAGGGCGTCATCACCCTGACCGGCGAGGTCGAGCGCCACTTCCAATCCGAGGCCGCCGAACGCGAGCTGCGGCACCTCTCCGGCGTCGTGGCGGTCAACAACCTGATCACCGTTTTGCCCCAGGTCGACGTCTCGGACGTAAGCGCGAACATCAGCGAGGCGCTGGATCGGTCGTGGCTGTTCGATCCCTCGAACGTCACCGTCACCGCGGATGGTGGGACCGTCCATCTCGGCGGGACCGTGCGTACCATGCAGGAGCGCCGCGAGGCGGTGGGTGCGGCCTGGGCCTCCCCGGGCACCACCGCCGTCGATAACCGCATCAGCGTGGCCTGAACGACGCTCGCCCTGCCGGGCGACGCGCACCGGCAGGGTCCCTCGTCCAAGACAGAGGAACCGAACATGTCCAAGACCCACCACGACCACGACCATCCCAGGCATGGCGATGCATCCGATACCGACGGTCATCGCATCGAGGGCGCAGCCGACGAGATCCTTGCACGGGCCCAGGACGCCGTCCGGGATGTCGCCGACCGGGCCACGCACCTGGCGGACGACACCCTTGAATATGGACGCGCCGGTATCCGGAAAGCCGAGCGGTCGACGCGGGGCGGGCATTCGCACGAAGGCCGTCACCGCGCGACGTCTCCCTTCGCCACCGCCCTGGCGGTCGGTGCCATGGGCTACGCCATCGCCACCCTGATCCAGGGGAGCTTACGGAAGCGTCGTCCCACGTCGGCAAGTGCGGTCCCGGACAAGGTCCCGACCGCGGCACCGGCCGAGTAATCGCCGGGTTCCGACCACGGACCCCGACATTCATGGAAGCAGCGCATGACCCCCGAGACGAGACCGACCAACGGCGAGATCCGCGACCGCGCCTTCCACCTCTGGGAGCGGCGCGACCGCCCGCATGGCCACGCGGACGAGTTCTGGCTCCAGGCCGAACGTGAACTCCACGGCGAGATGACCGGTCGACCGGTGCTCCCCGACGGGGACTTCGTCAGGAGCGGGTCGGGGTCCGATTGCTGCTGCTGACCTACGAACCAGGCCCCATCAGCCAGAGGCGAATTCCCGTATGACGACGACCATCACCTACCACGGGTCCGTCACCGACGATGCCCATGGGCGGGACCGCCACGACGTCCGCCTCACCGGGTCGATGGCGCGATCCGTCGAGACATGGTTCGTCCGGCACGCCGATGCCGTCCGCTCGCCGGAACAGGGCGTGCGGGACGAGATCCGGCTGGATGTCTTCGACCCTCCCACGGGATGGCTCGGCCGGTCCCAGGTGAGGGACATCCTGCTGCGCGTGAGGCTGGAGCGCCCGTGCGCCGGAGGCATGGCCTACGTCGACCTGCGCGGCGGTCACGATCCGCGGGACGAGGTCGTCGACCTGCGACGCCTCTAGGCCTTCCCGGTCATGTCCGTCGCCTTCGGTGGAACGGACGTGACCCCATCCGACAGGAGACGACATGCCGTCACGACCGGACGTCTACGACCGCACCACCATCACCCTGCACTGGCTCACGGCCGGGCTCGTCCTGAGCCTGTGGCTGGTCGGCACCTTTCTGGAGGACGTCGTGCCGAAGGGGGCGCTGCGTTCGGGAATCTGGTCGGCCCACTTCGTCCTGGGCTTCGTCTTCCTCGGGGTCATCGTCGCGGCGCTGATCTGGCGGAACACGTGGGGCCGGAAGCTTCCCGTCGAGGACCCCGGTCCCTGGCACGTCGTCGCCAAGGCGACCCACGCCGCGCTCTACCTGCTGCTCTTCGTGATCGCCGGGCTCGGGATCGCCAACGCCTTCGTGCGAGGCGTCACCCTCGTCGGACCGATTGCCCTGCCGCAGGTCGGTGACCCGGAATGGCGCCGTCCGCTTACGCATTGGCACGGGATCGCGGCGAACATCCTGATGGCGGTCGCCCTCTTCCATGCCTCCGCGGCCCTGTTCCATCACTACCTTTGGCACGATGCGATCCTCCCCCGGATGCTTCCCGGACGCGCCGGCGCCACCCCCATCGAGAGACCCTGACGCCGATGCGCCCCGCCCATAGGGAAAACCACCTCATCGACCGCATCGGCTGGCTGAGGGCCGCCGTACTCGGCGCCAATGACGGGCTCGTCTCCACGGCGAGCCTCATCGTGGGCGTCGCTGCGTCCTCCGCCGCCTCCGGGGAGATCCTGGTCGCAGGCACCGCAGGCCTGGTGGCCGGGGCGATGTCAATGGCGGCGGGCGAGTACGTCTCGGTCAGTTCCCAGTCCGACACCGAGCAGGCCGACCTCGCGCGTGAGAAGCGCGAACTCGAAGACGACCCGGCCGCGGAGCGGGAGGAACTTGCGGGGATCTACGTCGCGCGCGGCCTCGACCGCGACCTCGCGCTGAGGGTCGCGGACCAACTCATGACCAAGGACGCGCTGGGTGCCCACGCCCGCGACGAGCTCGGCATCTCGGAGTTCACCACCGCGCGTCCGATCCAGGCGGCCCTGACGTCGGCCGCGACTTTCTCCGCCGGGGCGGCCCTGCCGCTCCTTGTGGCCGCGGTCTCGCCGACAGGCCTCGTCGTCTATTCGGTGTCCGCCGCCTCGCTCCTGTTCCTGGCCGTCCTCGGGGCGCTCGGGGCAAAGGTTGGCGGTGCGGCCATTCCACGTGCGACCGCGCGGGTGGCATTCTGGGGGGCGGCGGCGATGGCGGTGACCGCAGGCATCGGCCACCTCGTCGGCAAGGCCGTCTGAGCGTCGGCTCAGGGATCAAGGCATCTGCTGGTCGATGCCCAACAGGCAGGCCCCTGCCGCGATGATGCCGATGCAGCTTGCACCGAGGACAAGTCGCCCGGCGACGATGAGGGCCAGGTCGAGGCTGCCCGCCGTTGGCCGTGTCGCGCAAGGTCGATTGTCATTTGCCGGAAGTCCGACGCAGGCGCCGCCATGGCGCATCGGCAGCCCGGTCCGCATCGGCGGTTCCCGAACCTCGGCCGGCGGATGACGGATCGGGTTCATGCAGGCATCTCCTCCCGCGGGGCATGATGGTTCACCCCTGCGACCCGCGACGCGGTCGTTCCGGTTGTCGGTGGCCGTCCGCCCGAAACATCCCTTCGGAACCGGACGCATGACATCGATGCCGAAGATATGGGGCTCAATCGACCGGATCGAAATGCTCGATGAACCGCAGCCCATCCCATAGCTCCACGGCGTGGCCGTCGACCAAAGACTTCGCCTGCGCGATGGCGAAGTCGTCGTCCCGTGCAGAAAGGGGGACCGCACCGATAACGGCCCCATCCTTCCTCAACAGGATCACGCGGTAGGCCGTGGGAGGCGGCTCGCCGAGATGGGCTTCACGCGCTTGACGGCTGCCGGGCATCGCATCGCTCTCCGGATGGAGGCGGGAGCGCACGACTCTCTCAGTCACCGGCGCCAAGGGTCGCCAGCCGGTGATGCGCAACCTTAGCCGTTGTGTATGGGAATGCACAGGGGCTGGCTCCGACAGCCGTCCCTGAAGCCGTGCCCTGACCCGCCCCCAGCCGCATGGCGGAAGGGGGCGCTCGGCATTTCGCACGCCTGCCATCGCCGACGTTCCGAGGCGTACGACGTCCTGCGTCCGCACCCTGGAAATACGAGGGGACGGGCCGATGCAGGATCGAGATCGAAAAATTCGTACCGGATTGCGGGTACCGCTACCCGCAATCCGTTACCTTCGGAGTCGCTTGACCTGCTCCCCCTCGGGCTCGGGACCCGCCGCGTAGCGACCGTCGCCGAGCGGGTGGAAGTAGGTCTTGGGACCCACCCGTTCGGACATCTTCTTCGCGAAGCGATCCAAGCCATCCGACCAGAATTGCCTGGCAAGCGCCGTCGTCCCCGCCGGCAGGAGCGGGACGATCTCGGAGGGTCTCATCGGCCCGTGACGTGCGAGGACATCGCGCACGTCACGCATCACCGCGTCGCCGTCCGTCGTCGGGGGGGCCTCGTCAACCAACCACGGGGCGACCGCCTCCGGCATGACCTCGATGCCCTTCTCCGCGGGAACGAAGCGGCCGCCCTTCTCGACCAGCGATCCGCCCTCGACCGCCAGGGCCCGCAGGCGGAACCGCAGCCAGCCCACCGACAGCGGCATCTCGACGTCCGCGCCGCGGTTCAGCAGGTTCCCCGACAGGTTCGTCAGCAGGTCGCCCGCGGGCATCGGGCCACGCTTGCGCAACAGCGCCAGCACCTCGCGCTCGACATCCTGCCAGAACGCCTCCTGGGCGCCGGGGACGACCTTCTCGTCCATCTTGCGTGCCATCAGCGCCCGCAGGGACGCGCCGCGTTCCCAGACGTTCCGGCGGCGGTGCTCCTCGGCGACCTCCTCGGGGGTCCGCCCGGCATCCGCCTCGGTGGCGCCATCCCTCCGCAGGCGCTCGACCTCGGCGGTCAACGCCGCCACCCGCGCCTCCAGCACGTCGACCGTCATCCCGGCCTCGTCGAGCATGTAGCCGTAGGCTTCCCGCTCGACCTCGAAGTTCCTGCGCTCGCCGTCCCGGATGCGGCTCTCGTGCGCCTGCACCTCGTCCAGCAACGCCTTGCCGAAGTCGCCCAGGCGCCGCTGCAGGGCGTCCGGCAGTTCCATCAGCTCGATGACGGGCTGGTAGTTGCGGGCCGCCTTCCACCGCAGGAGCTCCGGCCCGACGTCGCTGAACGACCCCTTCCGTTCGAGCGCGTCGCGCACCCGCCGCACCGAGACCCGGACCTTCTTGTCGCCCCTCAGCGCCCGCAGCTTGTCCGCGACGCGAAAGACCTCTGCCCTGTCCACCATGACCGCCGCCCCGAAACCGTTCGGCACAGCATGGCCCCAGGGCGTGAAGAAGCTCTCACCGAACGCGTCGGTCGTAGCGGGCGGATCAACTCGTTACCGCTCAGGCGACACCAGGGGACACAACGCGGCGGCGCCCGATGCGGTGTTCAGGAACGACCGCCCTTCTCGAACCTGTCGACCACGTCCGGTACACGTTCCTCCACCACCTCCCAGCGCGCCCGTCCCTCGCCGAGATGCAGTATCGTGAGGGCCTGGTCGAACGCCGTCGCATGAACCGTGAATTCCTCGACTTCCTCGTCGAACCAGATGCCCGAGGGGTGGGCGATACCAGCCCGGCAGGCTTCCGCCAGATCGGGCTGCGACGCACCGGCGCCCGCGGGGATCTCGTGCGGGGTGCCTGACGTCCTGATGAAGCGACCGGACTTGAACGCCGGCTCGCTCGACCTCGCCCAGAGGGCATATCCCTCCGTGGAGACGACCATGAGCGACCGGCGTTCGGTGATTTCGAGCCACCTCAGCGTCACCGCCGTAAGCGATACGCCGTAACGCTCGGCCAGCGCGCTGAGGTCCGCCAGGGTCGGCTTTGCCTTCGGATCGATCTGCCGCCGCAGGTCATGGAGGGGCATGAGGAGCGCCGCGGCGAACGTGTCCGCCTCCTTCTCGATGTCCTTGCCGGCCCGGCGGCTGACGTCTTCCTCCTTGCAGTAGATGCCCTGCGGGGGAATGCGGTCACGGTGAAGGATGTAATGGGCGACCTCGTGCGCGACCGTGAACCGGCGCCTGCCAGGCGAGGCCGACGAGTTGCTGACGACGAGCCATCCGCAAGGGGCCTCGCGCACCGGAACCAGCGCGCCCTCGAACCCCCTCAGGGGCCGGCTGACGATCTCAAGCACCGGGTCGTCCGGCGAGATGACCCGGGAATATTCGAGGATCAGTTCCTCGACGTCGACCGGGTAACGGTCGGACCCCTTCACCGCGTCGAGCATCCGGGTGAGCCGGTTGGCCCACTTAATCGGTGTCATCTCGGATGTGTCTGGCATCGACCGGAACCTGAATCGCTCACAGGTCCAGGCTCGCAGCCAAGCGAGGCCAGGGCAACGCCAGCCTACGCCTTTCGACGTCAGACGATGCCTATTTCCGGAAGGTCTCGGTAATCCGGCGGATCTGATCCTTCACGTCCGGATCGAGGCCCCTGTACTTCCGGAAGAACGCCTCGTCCTCCGCGGTCGCCAAGTCGGCCTGGGCGTCCATCAGGTAATCGGCGGTCACGCCGAGCGCCTTCGCGATCCGGTCGATCTTCTCGGCCGAGGGCCTAGGGGGATTCTTGTTCTCCACCTCCCAGACGTACGACTTGCTGGAGCCGGTCATCTCGGCGAGCTGGTCGAGCGTCAGACCCGCCTTCTTCCTCAGCTCCTTGATCTTCTCGCCGAACGTCGCCACCGCGGCCTGTCTCCCCTCACGCACCGGTCGAACCAGAAAGTTCGGCGTAGACTAACACCAGGGCCTTGCAAAGCGCTACAACGACGCGCATGTTCGGTGTAGACATACTTTATGGTTCGCTACCACGGTGGCGTAGCCGGAGCACGCGATGCAGCCGGAGAACTCCCCAAAGCCTGGCTGCGAAGCCGACCCGACGTCCCGGGAGCACGGAACGGAACCCCCGACCACCACCGTCGCTGCCGCGACGCCGGCTGGCGAACCTTCCGGGCTGCCGATTCGCTTGGCGCTCTCCGGCGGAGGCATACGCGCCGCGGCCTTCCATGCGGGGGTGCTGAAACGACTGGCCGAGGAGGGCCTTCTGGAAAGGGTCACGCACGTTTCGACCGTATCCGGCGGAAGCCTGCTCGTTTCGGCCCTCATGTCGTTCAACGACCATGCGTGGCCCGGCTCCGCAGCCTACCTCGAACGCACATACCCGGCCCTCCGCAACCTCCTGACGACCGTCGACCTCTTCACGGTCAGGGCAATCGGATGGCGCGGTCTATTCCGTTTCAACCGAAGGATACTGACGCACCGGGCCAGCGTGCTCGCGGATCTCCTGGCCGAACGCTGGGGCGTCACCGGCCGCGTGCGGGACCTGCCGGAGAAGCCCGCCTGGCTCATCAACACGACGTCCCTCCACAGCGGCAAGTGCTGGAGGTTCTCCGCGAGGGAAATGGGGGACTGGGTGTTCGGGCGCCATTACGCCCCCGACATCCGATTGGCGGATGCGGCCGCAGCATCGGCAGCCGTTCCCTACGTCCTGGGCGCCCTCTGGGTCGACCTGCCCAAGGAGGGTTGGTTCCAGACCGATCCCGCCACGCGCAAGCCGCTCAAGCGGACCCAACCCGACGTGGACAGGATCGGGCTTTGGGATGGGGGCGTCTACGAGAACCTGGGACTGGAAGCGATCTACAAGCCCGGAATAGCGCCGGACCCGGCGGCGTTCGTCATCTGCAGCGACGCTTCCGGTCCCGTCCCGGCGTACGGATCGGCCTCCCCGCTCGCCATCTTTCGAGGACGCCTTGCCGGACCCCGCCTCTTCGACATCGCGAGCGACCAGATCCGGGCCCTAAGGTCCAGGATGTTCATGAGGGACGTCGACGCCAAGGTCGTCACCGGCGCCCTCTTCAAGATGGGCGTGTCGATCCGGGACGTCGACATCAAGGAAGGACGCTCGCGCGACGAGCGGGAATACGACGCTTTCCTGAACGACGCCGAAGTCCGCGCGGCTCTCGGCCATCCCACGGACCTCAAGGCCATGACGCCGGCCGCGTTCGAACGCATCGCACGGCACGGCTTCGAGGTGGCCGACACTGTCCTCACGACGCATTCGGCCGCCCTGTTCCCAAGGACGCTTCAGTGGCGCCCGTAGACGAAATGCAAGCCTGAACCCAAGGGAACGAGGAGACTTCGAGATGACCGCCTACGCGACCTTCTATCCGCTCGGAAACGCCGACAGCACCCTGCTTGAGCTCGCGAACAAGCAGTTGCTCCTCATCGACTTCGGCAACCAGCACAATCCCGACGATCCCTACGAGAAGCGCTGCGATCTCGCCAAGGAGTTGAGGGCGGTCCTCCGCAAGGCGGGGCGGAACCACTTCGACGTTGTCTGCTTCACGCACCTCGACGACGACCACTGCCAGCGCATGGGCGAGTTCTTCTGGCTCCGGCACTCGACCGCGTACCAGGGGGAGGACCGCGTCGAGATCGACGAGCTCTGGGTGCCGGCCTGCGCGCTGACGGAAACCAATCTCGACGGCGATGCCCGCCTCATTCGACAGGAGGCGCGCCATCGCCTCCGCGAGAAGAAGGGCATTCGCATCTTCTCCCGCGCCGACCGCCTCAAGTCGTGGATGGAAGCGGAGGGCATGGACTTCGAAAGCCGCAAGCACCTGTTCGTCGACGCGGGCAAGCTCGTGCCCGGCTTCGCCAAGGACGGGCCGGAGGCCGTGGAATTCTTCGTCCACAGCCCCTTCGCGTGGCGACAGGACGAGACCGTGGTCCACGACCGCAACGGCGACAGCATCGTCTTCCAAGCCGTCTTCGTGGACGGTGGGGAGGAATCGTATGCGCTGTTCGGCTCGGACGTCGACCATACGGTGCTGGCCGAGATCGTGAACATCACACGCGGCTACGGAAACGACGACCGCCTGCGTTGGGACCTGCTGAAGCTGTTCCACCATTGCTCGTACCTGTCCCTGGGGCCGGATCGCGGTTTGACCGAGACCGTGGCGGTCCCCGAGGTGAAATGGCTCTTCGAGACCCAGGGGCAGAACCGCTGCACCATCGTGTCGCCGAGCAAGCCCATCCCGCTCCCCGGATCGCTTGAGGACAAGTCCACGCAGCCGCCCCACCGCCAGGCGGCCAACCACCATCGCCGCGTCGTCGGCGACAAGCTCGGGACGTTCATGGTGACCATGGACCAGACCGCAAACCCACCGAAGCCCCTGCGCTTCGAGATCGACCGCTACGGCATCGGCTTGGTGCTTGCGGCCCCGACCGTCGCGACGGCCGCCACCTCCAAGCCCGCCCGCCAGGGTTGAGCGCCATGGCCTGGATCGACGAGTGGGCCGTCATCCCCATCGACGACTTGGTTACGAGGCAGGCGAGGGCCATCGACGCCTACATGCGCACGGCCCCGGACATCGCCACCGTGGTCGAGGCTCGCCGACATCCCGCCGGTCCGGAGATGCTTCTCGTCGATATCAGGACGGGGGTGCCGCAGCGGCCCGTCGTACCCATCGAAAGGATCGAGAGGATCGGCATCGCCCTTGGCGCCGACGAGGCCATGCCCTTCGTGGTGATGCTTCGGGAGGACTTTCCGGACACGGAGCATCAACAGCTTGTGCCGGAGGGCTTTCCCTCCGCCATGTGCATCGACGACCGTCCCTGGGACGAGGCGCGCCTGACTTGGTCCCCGGCGGAACTGCTTCAGCGCGTCCACCTCTGGTTCCGGCGAGCCGCCCGAGGCGAATTGCACGACCCCCATCAGCCCGTGGACCCCTTCTTCGGGCTATCTCCCCTTAAGATCGTCGTGCCAACCTCCGTCCTGTCCGGGACGGACGACGTGGAGCTCGTCGGTTTCAGAACCAGCGATGACGATCCCGACGTCCTCATGGTCCTGCCTGTCGATTCCATGCCGAGGAGCGCGGACGCGAGCCGCATCATCCCGGTGGCCTACACCGTGCCCCCGGAGCGGATGACCCGAATGCGGCGGGCCCCGCGCGATCTGGCAGCGCTCGCTGCGGTGCTTTCGGACCGCGGCGTCGCGATCATCCCCGACCTTCAGGAACGTGTGAGGCGTTGGGCCGGGTCGGAGGCGAAGGACCGGGCGCGCCTCAACGGGGCGCTGGCCCTGATCGTCGCAATGCCGGTCGTCGCTCCGAACGGCGACCTTCCGGGGCTGATCGACCTCCGGGTCTTCATCACGCAGAAGACGGTCGGCGAGGTCGGGGTCGCCCTCGGCGTCCTGCTCCCGGACCAGGATGCGAACGCGGCATCCGGATTCGTCCGTGCGATCCCGTCACGCGACGTAGACGGCATGCAATTGACCGGATGCGTCGTGGAGATGGCGCAGGTCCATCGCGCGTTCGACGCGGGATTGGCCGCCACCTTGGGAGGCCGGCAAACGGCGGACGCGCGGAAGGTGGTCATGGTCGGGGCAGGCGCCATCGGCTCCCACGTCGCCGAAAGCCTCATCCGGGAGGGACGATACGAGTGGTGCATCGTCGACGACGACCGGCTGCTGCCCCACAACCTGGCACGTCACACGCTGGGGGCCATGCAGGTCGGGCAAGTGAAGGCGGCCGCGCTCGGGCATCACCTGAACGCCGTCTTCCAGCCCACGGCAGCCGGCCCGGTCACGAAGGTCATCGGCTGCAACGTTCTCCGTCCCGGGCCCCACGCCGACGACCTCGGCGATGCGCTCGCGCAGGCTGCGGTCGTCATCGACGCCTCGGCCTCGGTCGCGGCGAGCCGACATCTCTCCGACCTCGACGTGCCCGGCCGTCGTGCAAGCATCTTCTTCAACCCCTCCGCCGAAGCCGCGGTGGTCCTCGTAGAGCCCGAGGATCGCTCGACCACGCTGCGCGACCTTGAGGCCCAATATTATCGATCCGTGCTGCTGATCCCCGCGCTGGAGCGCCACCTGACGGCCACGGGCGAGAGGTTCGCTTACACGGGGGCGTGTCGGGCGGTGACGAACCGCGTCCCGGAAGCCCGCGTCGCCCTTCTGTCGTCGCTAGCCGCCATGGGCCTCGCGCGGGCCCTGGATGCCCCCGGCCCCTCAATCGGCATCTGGACCCTCGCCGCGGATGGGGGCGTGTCCGTCACGGCGCCGGTCGTCGCCCCCATCGAGCGCCACAGCCTAGCGGGATGGGAGATCACCATCGACGCCGAGGCGCGATCCGCGATGGTCGCCATGCGGGAGGGCGCCCTACCTGCCGAGACCGGCGGCTCCGTCATCGGCGTGGTCGATGGCTCGGCGCGGAAGATCCATATCGTCGAACCCTTGCCCCCTCCGCCCGACAGCAGAGGGACGCCGGCCGCGTTCGAAAGGGGCATCGAGGGCCTCTCCGACCACGTCACCGGCAAGATGGCCAGGGTCATGGACATGGTCCGGTACGTCGGGGAGTGGCATTCGCACCCCTCCCGACATCCCGTGGACCCGAGTCCCACCGATATCGTCCAACTCTGCCACACGGCCATCGACACCGCCTTGGACAGCTTGCCCGGGCTGTCGCTGATCCTCGGCGACGACGGGCTGAACGTGGTGCTGGCCGAGAAGGTCGGATGAGCGGCAGGAGCAGCGCCAGCCGCCGATCCAGCGAGGGGTCGAACCGAACCTCGCCCATCCAGCGCAAACCGGATTAACGGGGTTCCGAATGGTGACGCGTTTCAGGGCTTATCAATTGGGTACGAAGGGGTCCTCCTTCTCGTACTTCGCCAACGGGCGCTTTACCGTCATCGAAGGTCGCCTGAACGCGATCAACCGGAAGACCTTGCTCGCCGAGATGGAGATCTGCGGGGTCACCCACGCGGACGACCTTCATGTGACGAGCTGGGACGCAGACCACTGCGCTGGCTCGGAGCTTGAGTCACTATTGGGCCTTGTGAGACCGTCTCGGATCGACTGCCCGGGATACGTTCCGCATACCGTCAACGGCGACACGTGCCTCGATATCATCGAGGCCTATCGTCACGAGATGCGGTTCTCCAATCGCGGCGCATCCGTTCGACAGATCACGCCGGCATTCATCGCCAACCTCGATTATGCGCGCGACCTCGCGTTCCAGGACACATACCACAACCCGGTGCATCTCAGCGCGGTATGCGACAACGACAATTCCACGGTGAAGCACTTCCGGCGCGGCGATTTCAACGTCCTAAGCCTCGGCGACGTCGAGTCCACGTTCATCGGCGCGCGCCTCAGGAGGCTGCGTACGCTCCGCCGCGAAACGGACGTCATGATCCTCGCGCATCATGGCGCGGACAACGGATTCACCACCAAGAAGCTGCTGCGGCACCTCGAACCGACGCTCGCGGTGTGCTCGTCGGATTTCGCCAACATGTACAGCCATCCGCCGATGGCGATACGAGAACTTCTTTACAAAGAGAACGTCCGCCTCATGACGACGAAGACCGGCGATGTCATCGTGAAGTCGCTGCCGGACCGCCCGGGCATCTACCGTGCGATCAACCTTCGCACATCATCGACGCAGGCATCCTCGGTCTACGATTTCGCCTCCAAGAAAAATCGCCTTCTCGCGATGAACGACGACAGCCTTCGGCAGCTCTACGTCCCGCCTCGACGGTTCCCGCGTTGAGGCTCAAGAGCCAGGCATGTCATCGAAGGCGAGGCATGGGCCTTTCCGTTCCCTGAAGGCATATGGTGATGCCTGCCGGGAGGTTCGTTGCCGGCTCTAAAAACGATCCGGTTTCGCTCGATGCAATCCCCTGGACTTGGGGGTATCTTCCACAGCGATCCACCGGCACCGCGAAAACAGTTACGCGACCGAGGCCAGGAAATACGCAGGCCTGTTGACTGGCGCGCATTCCAGCTGCACCTGTTCGCCATCCGTTCACAGGCAGCGATGCCCAGGACCCAATCAGTCGTGCCCTTCCGCAACACCATAGCGAAACGCCGCCGCCTGCCCACCGGCAGGACCGTGCCTGTTTCCCGGACCATCCCAGGGGCCTGACCGACGCGATTGCGTCCGGCGGCCCGCGAGGCCGCCATGACCGACGTCATCACCGACCACGCCGACGCCATCGGAGCGTCCGGCCGATCCTCCTTCACGGCGCCCCCGCCGGACACCCAGGATACGTCGCGCCACATCGGCGAGATCTTCCGCCGGCTGGCCCAGGCCGCCGAGACCTTCCCGCCCCAGGCGCATGCCCGGATCGTCACAGCCGTCCTGGTCGCCCTCGGCAAGGCCGTGCTCGTCGAGGCGGAGCGACAGGCCGAGAGGCTGAAGGAGCGGACGGCCCCGTCCCGACCCGGCATCAAGGTCTCCGCGGGCGCCCGCCGTGTCGATTTCGACGGGTGGGACCCGGGCGATCCCGAAGCCCACTGAATTAGAATCCCCAGGAGCGGACCATGCCCTTCCATCATCGCCCGAAATACATAGCGCGCCTCCTGCCAGGCCGCCGCCTGTCCGTGGCCGGCACTTCCCCCACCCCATCCGAGACACCCCCCGGGGCCTGACCGGCGCGCATGGATGCGCGCGGCGGCCCTTCGATGGAGGCTGCCACCATGCGCAAGAACAAGACCCCCGCCCAGGCCCTGAAGCGCCTCACCCGCATGACGGGCCAGGAATTCAAGGACGCGTACGACGACGGCTATCCCGTGTACGGCGAGCCCACCGATCATCAAGGTAAGCCGCCCACGCCGGAGGAGGTGTTGGGATCGGCGAGCGTCTCCACCGTTCTCGCGATCAGCATGTTGCACGCAATGTTGCCGACGAAGGTCATCGCCCGCATCCAGGCACCCCCAAGCCTCGCGCTGGTCGTGACCGTTCCCGGGCCGGACTGGATCGGTCCCATCGCCCACGCACTGACGTCTTTGAGAGCCTGGACGGAGGTCATCAAGCGAGATGGATCGAAGAAGATTAGCGATAACGCCTCTGTTGGAGGAGACAGTGTTGCATCGGCTTTGGGGGCAGGACGTAGCGTTGTCGGCGTAACGACAGCCCCTGACCGCTACCTACCTGCGGCCCTCGTCGCGGCTGCCGACCTCCGCATCGAACTGAAGCCGCCGACCCCGAAGGCTCTCCGGGCAACCATCCGGCTCGTCACCGGGCGCCGTCCGGGGCCTTTGCCCGCCGACCTCATCCGGGGCTTGGGCTTCAACGAGATCGCGGCCTGCATCCGCAGGGGCAGCAGGCCGCGCGATTGCGTTCGACGGCTCAGCGCGGCGTCTGCCTCGAAGAGGGCATCCGCCCCCGACCTCAAGGCTGTTCCTCTGTTGAGGGACACGGTCGGCTACGGCGCCGCCCAGACGCACGGCCTGGCGCTGATCGACGCCGTCGAGGCTTATCGGCGTGGCGAAAGGTCGTGGGCATCAATCGAAGGCAAGAATATCGTGCTGGCAGGTCCGCCCGGTACAGGCAAGACGACCTATGCTCGAAGTGTTGCCAAGTCCTTGGGCGTCAACCTAACGGTGACCAGTGTCTCCTCTTGGTTCGCGCAGACCAATGGATATCTCAACGACATCTGCCGAAAGGTCGACGAGGTATTCTTGGAGGCATCGCAAAATGGCGGCGTACTATTGATCGACGAGCTTGATAGTCTACCTTGCCGAGATCAATGCGATAGTCGACATCGTGATTACTGGATTACAGTCGTCAATCACGTTTTGATGACACTAGATGGCGCGGTTTCGAGCCCTGCATCAAAGCTAATCATCATCGGCGCGACTAACTACCCTGACCGACTCGATGCGGCCTTGACCCGCCCTGGTCGCCTCGACCGCATCGTGCGGATCGACTTGCCGGACGAGGCCGCAATCGAGGGCATCCTGCGTCAGCACCTCGGCGGGGACCTGGCCGGCGAGGACTTGGCACCGCTCGCGGCCATCGGTGCGGGAGCCACGGGGGCCGACATCGCCGGATGGGCTTCCGGCGCCCGCATGGTCGCCATGGCGGCCAAGCGTCCGATGGCGATCTCGGACCTCATCGGGCGGCTCGTGCCCCCCGAGACCCGCTCTCCGGCCGAGCTTTTAGCGGTTGCAAGGCACGAGGCAAGTCACGCAGCCGTACTGACGATCAAGAATTTGGCGGACGTGACGATGGTGTCCATCATCGCGCAGGGCAGCTTCGCCGGCCGCACGACAAGTCGCCTGGGGGATACGTCGAAGATGTCGGCGGACAAGCTCGACGACCTGATCGTCAGCGTTCTGGCCGGCCGGGCCGCCGATCATCTCTGGGACACAGTCACCTCCGGTTCGGCTGGCGGCTCGGGCTCGGACCTCGCCTATGCCACAGCCCTCGTCGCAGGAAAGCATGCGACTTGGGGGCTTGGATCAAGTCTACTTTACAGAGGAGACCAAGCAACGGCGGTTTCGCTCATCAGGACAGATCCTGTTTTCAGGCGTATCTGCGAGGACGACCTCTCGCGTTTGTACGAAATCAGCCGCGACTTGGTCAGCCGCAACACCGGCCTCATCGACCGGATTGCGCATCGCCTGGTCGAATGCCGCGTGCTCGGCGGCGACGAGGTCCGAGCAATGATCGAGGGCTCGCCGCCGGCCGCCGCCAAGGGGGCTTGCAAGGCCGGCACGGGAGGCCCCCATGCCTGAGGATACCGACGAGCGCATCGCCCAGGTCATGCTCGGCCTGATGCGCGCGAGGCGCGCCCTGGATCTCGATCCGCAGACCTTCGACGACCTCGTCGGCTCGATCATGGTGGAGATCGACCTGGGGATGCAGGTCGCGGAGGAGGCCGCCCTGGAAGCCCGTCACCGGCGCCAGGCCGAGGGGAGCGTCGTTGCATTCCCTCCGGCGCGGTTCCGCCAGCCGGAAGGCCGAGGGAACTGAACCGGATGCGCACGTCCCGAAACAGGATCCTCGGGTTGGGCGCCGGTCATGTTCCGCTGACTCACCCAACGGAATCGAAGTGCGTGTCCCGGCGATCCGTGGCAATGTCGCTGCATGGATATGTTCGCGAAAACCTCGGCCGCCATCGTGCGGGCCCGCAGTCAGCCTGGCTCGATAGCCTGAGGTCTTCGCGACCTTCGGCCGGGTGCCCTGGCCGACCTAAGCCTTCCACGAGCCGGCCCACCACGGACCAGGCACCCGGCGACCGGCCGGATCGGGAGGCTACCATGACCCTACGGAACATACCCCGGCGTTAGGTCGCCCAGGCCGAGCCTTCCTTGGCTGGTCGCGTCCGATCCCCCGATGCGTTGGCGGATGGGCGTTCGCGCCCTGCGCGCCCGCATCGCCGTCCCCGGCCACACCACCATCATCGCGCCACCGGAGCCGTCGGCCCCGTACGGCGAAGCCATGCCCGCTTCCGCAGGAGAGCCCCGCCATGACCAGCAACCGCCTCGCGATATCCGGCGCCGAACGCGCCGGACGCCACGCACCTTCCGTGGCCCTGACGGCCCCGTTCGGCCCTGCCGGGCAATCGCGCGAACCGTGCGACGCCGGCCCGCCCAACCGAGTCCCCCACCCGACGAGCCGCGTGCCGGCGGGTGCAAGACCGTGGGAGGCCGTCCATGGCCACCGTCACCCGCGCGCCGCTTGTCGTGCGTACCAACAAGCGCGGTTCCAACGACCGCAACAGCCGCCTCGCCCACCACGGCTGGTTCAACTATTGGCGGACGGAGACCTCGCTGGCCTATCGGGGCACGCTGGCCTTCGAGTTCCTCACCCTGGCCGCCGTGCATCCCTCCGTTCGGGACATCCGCCAGCACGCCGAGCCGGTCTGGTTCTGGAACGGCGGTGACTGGGAGGAATACCGCCCCCGCTACGAGCTCGTCCTGGCGACGGACCTGCCGGGCGTCACCCGTCGGGTCGACGTGGAGGTGCTTTCGAGCGTCGAGCTTCGGCAGGAGCGTCTGAAGTACCGGCGGATCGCCCGGGAGTGCCGCAAGGAGGGACGTCGGTTCCTCGTCTTCACGGAACGGCAGGTGCACGCCGAGTCGAGGCTGACGAACGCCGAGCTCGTGCTGACGCAGGCGGGTGAGGGGCTGGTGTCGGACCACGACCTCGAACAGGTACGCCAAGCCGTCGACGAAGGCTTAAGCCTGACCCTTAACGGCCTGGTCGCGAAGGGCGTGCTTCAGTATCCGCGCGCCTATGCTGCGGTCCTCAACCTCGTGGCACGGGGCGAGATCTCGTTTCGGCCTTCCCGTCGCTTCGACGGCAACACCCCTCTTCTTGGAAGGTCATGACGATGGATCTGCTCGCCCCGCCCCGCGACGCCGCCGCGGACGACAACGACGACGTCTACCTGCGCCGCGGGGACGCCGTGGAGCTGCTCGGCAAGTTCCTCGTCGTCGAGAGCCGCTGCCGCAAGCCGATGGGCTACGTGTTCAGCGAACCCGGCGTGCCCCAGGTCGAGCATCCCATCGCCTCGAAGGACATCAAGGCGTGGCATGCGGCCGGGAAGCTGACCTTCGTCTCGCATGACGAGTTCGGCCTGCCCATCGGCGTCAGGGAGAACCTGAGGCGGTCGCTTCGGGCCTTCTCGATGCCGGAGAAGCGGGAGATCGTGCGCCGCCTGCGCTACTGCCGTGCCCTCGACGACCTCGGTCGGGACTTCTCGCGTTCGCAGGTGTCCCTGCAGCCGGTCTGCGACCGGATCGCGTCGGAACGCGGCGACGCCGGCCCGCACGATTGGAGTTCCGTCTATCGCTGGTGGCGGATCTGGGCGCGTGCCGGTCGCGACCCGAGGGCGCTGTGCCCCAACACCGCCAAGCGCGGCAACCGCGACCGCAAGCTGGCGGCGTACCAGATCAGGGCGATGCGGGAGGCCATCGAGAGCGATTACCTGCGTCGGCATCGGCCGAACGCGACCACCGCCCTCAAGGCGTGCAACGCCCTCATCGTGAAGGCGCTGGGCGGTACGGAGAAGGCGCGTGCCGTGGTCGCCGAGATGGCGCGGAACGAGGACCCGGCCAAGCGGTCCCCGTTCCCGTCGATCAAGGCGTTCCGGGCGGAGTGCCGGCGGATCTCGCGGGTCGTCCGCACCGCGAGGCGGAAGGGACCGGACGCGGCGCGTCAGGAGATGTTCCCCGTCGGGGCCGGCCCCGTCGTCGAGCGCGCCTTCCAGCGGGTGGAGGCGGACTTCAAGTACCTGCGGCTGTTCGTGGTCGACGAGAAGACCAAGATGCCTTTGGGGACGCCTTACCTGATGGCGGTCATCGACTGCTATTCCGGATGCATCGCCGGCTTCGACATCGGCTTCGACCCTCCGTCCTACGTGTCGACGGCGCGGGCCCTCAAGCATGTCATCGGCTTCAAGGACATGTCGGCCTTCGGGAAGGACGAGGACGGCGAGCCGCTGATCCGCAACGCCTACCCGCTGAACGGCGTCCCCTTCAGATTCTTCGTCGACAACGACCAGGCGTTCCATTCGTCGTCGTTCATCCACTCGGCCAGGGCCCTGGGATGCCACGTCGACTACATCCCGCCGTCGCAGTCCTGGAAGAAGGGGCGGATCGAGCGCTTCTGGGGCACGGTCCAGGAATGCTTCCTCGACATGTTCCCCGGCAAGGTGCTCCGGTACGGCGACGACCGGGCACGCGACTACAAGCCCGAGGACGACGCGGTGATCTCGCTCAGCCAACTGCGCCTGTTCGTGACGAAGGCCATCGTCGACGTACACCATCAGGGGGTGGACGAGTGGAGCGGCGAGCGGCGCATCGACCTCTGGACGAGGTCCGCCGAGATGGATCCGCCGCGCCGGGTCCGTGCCCACGATGACCTGGTCGAGCTCGTCGGCGCCTACGAGGAGCGCAAGGCGGAACGCCGTGGCATCCGGCTGTTCGGGTTGCGCTACAACAGCAGCGACCTCGCTAGGTACCGGGCGGGCTTCGAGAAGGACCCCAGGGTCGAGATCCGCTACGACCCCCAGAACATCGAGCATGTCCTGCTGATCGACCACGCGAAGGGTTTCACCCTGCGCGTGCCGTGCACCCGGCCCGACTACGTCAGGGACCTCAGCCTACACCAGCACAAGGTCATCCAGCGCCGGGCCAAGGACCGGAGCCCCGAAGGCATCATCCGCATGGGTGCGCTGACGATGGCGAAGGCCGAGTTGTTCAAGCTCGGCGAGTCCATGCTCAAGGTCCGGAAGGGGGGCGGCAGGCTGACCAAGGTCGCCCATTTCCTTGGCATCGGACGCGAGGTCCTCGACCTGATGTCGCGCCGGTTCGAGGACGCCGAGCAGAGCGCCGGGCCTCTCGATCTTTCTGACGAGGCCGTCCACGACCCGGAGGACGACCGTCAGGCACGCACCGACGAGAGCCTCGTCGACACCTTCAGGGACGGGCCGGACCGCAAGCCCAAGCCGAAGGCCAAGCCCCGCACGCCCCGCCCGAAGGCGAAGCCTGCGGCGTCGTCCAAGCAGCCGGAAACGGCCCCTCCGGCCGAAGCCGCCTCGACCCCCGTCCCGCCGAAGCCCGCCCCGTCGCGGACGCCCGGCGCCCGTCGCAAGATGAAGGTGATCTACGATGATTGATGCCAAGTCCCTCGTCGGCAAGGACGGCCTGTACCCGGACGACATCGCCGAGACGCTGGCCAACGCGGACCCGGAGAAGAAGTCGATGCTTCTCAAGATCGGCAAGGCGGTCGTCGACCACGACCGCTACGACAAGGCGATGACTTGGCTCAACGATATCTATAGCGAACACGGCACGGGCCGCGAGTCGAGCGTGGGGCTCCTCTACGGCGAGCCCGGCGTCGGCAAGAGCACTGTGCTGAGGATGTTCGCAGCCAAGCGCGCGGGTCCCTTCGAGACGTCCCAGGGCAGCAGGCGCCCGGTCGTGCTGGTCGAGGTTCCTGCGAACCCGAAGGAGACCCATCTGTTCGACGCCTTCCTGATCGCACTGGGGGCCGAACATCTCTGCGTCGGGGATGCCGAGGACAGGAAGCGGGCGGTCGAGACCCAGCTGCGGTTGCAGCATGTCCACCTGGCCATCCTCGACGAGTTCACCCACGTGATCGAGGATCGGTCCGAGTATTTCACCAAGAAGGCGGTACGTCAGCTCAAGGGCCTGATCAACGGCGGCACCTGTCAGTTCGTCTTTGCAGGCACCAATAAGCTAGTCGGCCTGCATAGCGTGTACAAGCAGATCAACCGACGCACCGATGGCGATTTCCTCCTGACGTGCTTCGGCTGGGACGACGAGGACGACCGCGAGGAATGGATCGGCGTGCTCGAAACCATCGAGGACGCGCTGACCATCCCGGCTTCGCCGGCGCTCACGGACGAGGTCAGGGCCCGCAACCTGCACAAGGCCACCAAGGGCAACATCAACAACCTGATGAAGCTTCTCTTCCGTGCGACCGCCATCGCCTACGACGAGGGGGACACGGAGCTTACGGACGTCGTGTTCGCCGATGCGGTCGAGTTCAGGCGCCGCGGCGACGGGAAACTCGTCAATCCGTTCGGCCGCTCCCGCAGGCGCGTCAGGAAGCCGACCCTGAGCGAGATGCCCCCGGATGCGGAGACCGAGATGACCGGCCTGCGCAAGGGTAATCGGCAGGACCGCGACAGCTTCTCGAAGCGGTAAACCCGATGCCTTCGGTCCCACCGCTTCCCGGCAAGGCCGGGCACCACGGCGACGAGCCGGCGTACGCGCTCCTGGTACGAGCGCTGGAGCACAACGGCAGCCGCCGCATCGGCAAGTCCATCGACCGCGTCATGGGAGCCAAGGAGAGGGCCGCCTCGCGGTGGGACCCCGTCGAGGTCGCCCGGATCTGCAAGGCCGATCCGGATGCGGTGGAGCGGGCGACCCCGCGCGTGCGCTCGACGGTCGTCACGCTGATGGGCCAGACCCTGTCCGCGGAGCATGTCACCTCGCAGAGACGACGGTGGTGCCCGACCTGCCTGACCGAAAGCGCGTATCATCGCGTCTGGTGGGACGTCCTGCCGGTGACCACCTGCCCCGACCACGGCATCGAGCTCGCATCGTCGTGCGGTTGCGCACGCAGGTCCCTGCAATGGCGTCACGGCCGGCTGCTGTCCTGTTCCGCGGGGCATGTCCTCGCGGCGGTCGAATGCGTCGATGCGAAGGCCGAGGCCCTCGCCCTGGACGCCTACGTGGTCGGCAGGCTGCGCGGGGACGCCATCCGGCCGCTGCCCCGGCTCGACGGCGTTCCCCTGGGCGAACTGCTCACGGTTTCCGAACGGTTGGGAAAGGCATCCTTCGACGAGGACGCCACGATCTACGACGCCCGCCGGGCCTATGGGACCGCGCGCCTGCATGCGGAGGGGTTCCGCGTCCTGCTCGGCATGCCGGCGACCTTCGTCGACGTGCTCGACCGCCTCAGGGTCCGCAAATCCGCCAGGTCGCATGCGAGCGACCTGCGGAAGGCCTACGGCGAGCTCTACCGCTTCGTCAGGCGCCTGCCGGGACACGCGCTCGGCGCGGACCTTCGCGCGACGCTCGCAGCGCACGCCGACGCGAACCATCCCGCCAGGACCGGGAGATGTCCGGAGGGACCCGCGCCGCATGAGGATGGGGAGGGTTCGTCCGAGTTCTCCCAGGCCGACCTCGAAAGGCTCGTCGGGTCCCGGACCCTCCGACAGGTGGGTGCGGAACTCGGGGTGACGGCGCACGAGGTGGTCGGGCTCGCGACGGGCGGCTTGCTCGACGTCGTCGCGACCGGGCGGGGGTCGGCTGGCTGGATGTTCCCGGCCGACGCCGCGGCAAGGCTGTTGGCGAGCCTCCGTTCGAGGGCCGGCAGGCCCGGTTCCACCCCGCGGGGGTTCGAGTCGCTGCCGCTGGCGGCCCGTCGCCATGGCGCTTCGGTCGGGGAGGTCGTCGCGCTCGTTCTCCGTGGCGACGTCGAGGTCAGGGCCCGGTGGACCGGGCGGCGCGGGATCGCCGGGCTGCATGTCGATCCACGGTCCTTGCCGCCCCACCTCCGGCCTGCCGGGGAGGCGGGGGTGCCGGTGCCCGTGGCGGCCCGCGAGCTCGGGCTCTCGCGGGCGGCGATGGACAGGGTCATGGCGGCCGCCCTGCTGAACTGCCAGACGGTCGACGGCGTCGACCGCATCCCGGCGGTCGAGATCGAGCGTTTCCGGTCGGCCTGGGCCACGATGGCCGAGTTGAGGGCCGCGATGGGCGCGGCCGCATCGCTGCCTGTGGCGGCCCTCCTGTCCGAAGTCGGCGTCCACTCGCCCCTCGCGGGGGCCCCGCTGTCCGAGAGGATCTATCCCCGGGATGGCGCCGTCTCCGCATGCGCCGCGGCGGCCCCGGACCTCGACCTGACGGCTGACAAGGGATTGGACCGCGGATCGGTGGCCGCCGCCCTCGGGTTGCCCAGGCTCATGGTGCAGCAGGTGGTCGAGGCCGGGCTGCTCCCGATAAGGGCGGGCTGCAGGTCCGGCAGCGTGTCCCCCGTAGGGGTCGAGCGATTCCGTGAAGCCTACGTCACCCTGCCCGAGTTGGCGTCCGCGTCCGGGCTTCGCGGCCCCAGGGCGGTCCTGTCGATCCTCGACGGGGCCGGGATCGAGGCGACCTGTCGCCGTCCGGCGTTCTGTTCGTACCTGTTCCCGCGGTCCGAGGCGCTGGCCGCGCTCCGACGCCTGGCCGAGGCCGGGGACGCGGCGGCGCTTCCGGTCACCGCAGCCGTCGAGCCGATGATGACCGTCCCGGACGTCGCCGCGCGGTTGGGGACGGGAATGCACATGGTCCTGCAGCTCGCCGCGAACGGGCTGCTCGGATCGGCCAGGCTCGGCAATCGCGTCATGGTGCCACTTTCGGAAGTCGAGCGGTTCTCGCGGACGTACGTCTTCGCCAACGAACTGGCGCGTAAGGCGGGCCGGACGGAACGTCACGGAGTCGGGGCGGCCGTCACGAAGATGCTGCTACGGGCGGGCGTGCGTCCGGTATGCTCGAAGCCTACGTTCGTGAACTTCGTCTTCGACCGCGGCGAGGCCACGGCGAGCATCCACCGGATCGGCGTCACGTAGGGGCTTTCCACCTTGGCCGTGGATGCCGGCGGCGTCGAGGCATGATCGGCCACGGCGACGCGAGATCCTGCTTCCGACCGTTCGGTCGACCAGGCGTTCGATTTGCGACTCCGAGGATAGCACGTAGCGGATAACGTTATTCGCTACGTGCTAGCGAAGCGGCGGGGGCAGGTCGGGAAAATCACGCCTCCTGTCAACGAAGGCGCCTACCCGGCAATATCTCAGTTTGAAAAATCAAACGGTCGAGGGCGGTGCCCGAAAACAGAGTCGCAGCAGGTCGCCACCCGATGGCCTCGCAAATAACCATTGGCCGCCAGACGTCGGGCAATGGTTTTCATCGCACTTTTTGCATGGTCAGTGTCGAGCAGGCGACGTGTGCGTGCGAGCAATTTCGCATAATGAAATTGGGTTATCCGACCAATTTCACAGCACATTTGTATCTTAGAAGCATCATGACTGCAGGATGATGCAAAGCATTGAGCAAGTGGCAACTTAGTGTCGAACTCAGTATTGATTGGCCCAGATAACGAAACAAAGATTTGCTTGCAGCATATTTCTTTTAAACTTGCCTGCCTATTTTCAGTATTAAAATTTCGGGCGGCGAATAGATTTACCCTGGGCTCACAAATACCACTGGCGCCCGTGAGCAAGGTCCCATTTTTAGAAACAAGCGGCGCTCTACCGCCAATAGCTTTTTGAGCTATAACCTGCACTGAGTGCAAATCAACGCCAATATACCAATATGCAAAAGCGTGGCCTGCTTCGTGATAGCTCACTTGGTGGCTATACATATTCTAATATTTGGCCTTCCTGTATGATCCGCGCTTACCAAGTGTCGCGGCCGCAGCCTTCACCAAAGCCGTTAGGTCTTACATATTCCAGGTATTATGTAGCAACCCCACCCGAAAGCGTTGAGGCATCATATGGCCTTTTTAGCGGGCGGCGAGTGCTTCTCGACCATGAGCGCGTGGATCTCTTCGTAGGTCATTGCATTCGTGCTCCAATTTGTGTTGATGGCGTGCTCGTTGTCGAGCGGATCGTGCATGTCCCAGTAGGAGCCGAAAATCTCCTCAGACCCATTGGCATCTTTGTAGAACACGCGATAACAAGGCTTTTGACCCGATCCGGTGACGCCGATCTTCACGAATGCGTTGCCATGGTTGTCAAAACACTGCTTCGCTTTGTGCCGCGCACCAGCAACATAGTCACGCTGATGCATCAGGTGCGGCCAAATGGTTGCTATCGTTGAGTCGGGCGAAATTTTCTTTGGCACTCGCGTCTCCCTGCTTGGCGCTAAGCATACGTCAGCGGGAAGGATCGAGCGAGGGATCGGATCGGGAACGCTAAGCTTGACCGCTCCGAGTCCCATCTCAACCTGAGAAACTAACGCCCGCCCTGTGACCTTCGCCGTCCCGGGGCGAAGCGCCTTCCACATCGAGGGCGTTTGGCACGTGGTGCCAAGCCGCTGTGATGAGCCATGTCGTTCAGAGGACAGGCCGACCGACTGCCGCCAGTCGCTTCGCAACGCCCGCGACGGTGAGTCAAAATATGGGGTCGGCTAGGGCGACCGTCAGCAATTTATGGGTGTCAGTCGTTCGGCTTATGGGGATAGCGTATCCGAAAAAACCAAATGAAATCAGGCTTGGGCTTTCAAGTTATGGGTATCTGCACACCACCCTGCTGGGCTTCCCCATCGCGGAGGCCGAGGCGATGCCGGATGCAGCTGCTGGCAGCCTCTCGGTGGCCTTCGGCGACTTCCGCCGCGGCTACCTCGTGGTGGACCGCGCCGGCCTGCGCGTCCTGCGCGACCCCTACTCCGCCAAGCCCTACGTGCTGTTCTACACCACCAAGCGCGTCGGCGGCGGCGTGCAGGACTTCGACGCGATCAAGCTGCTGTCGTTCGCGGCGTGAACCACACCCTCCGGGCCCTCAAGCCCGGAGGGCCCCCGGAGGCATCGGACGGCTGTGATTATCGGCGTTCGACGCCCAGGTTTCCGATGGTTCGTCCGGCCGCTCAGGAACGTCCCCTCACCGCCGCCCCGGCCGGGCCATCCAGTCCGACCGGGTCGCGCCGATGGCCGCGCCCGAGGGCATCCGGGCGAACTCGGCCGCGCGCTGGCTGATCCAGCCGGTATGCTCGCTCGTGGGCGTCACGGCGGTGAAGCCGCCGCAGGCGGTGCGGGCCTTGCGGTCCTGGCGCATGGCGCCGCTCGACCAGCTGACCACGCCGACGATCTGGTAGCCGCCGGGGCCGCCGCGCAGGATCGGGCCGCCGGAATCGCCGAGGCACGCGCCGGCGCCCGCCGTCTCGGCCATGCGGCGCCGGTCCGTCACCACCGTGACCCGGTTGGCGACCTGGAGGGAGCCGATGGAGACGAGGTGGGCCTGGCGCAGGGTGCGGGCAGTGTTGCGCCGGTTCTCCGCCACCACGCCGAAGCCCGCGATGTCGACGGCGTCGCCGGTGTTGATGGCGCCGCCGCGCGGGTCGAGGGGCTGGAAGTCGTTGCCGAGGGGCTCGGCGAGCTTGATCAGCGCGAGATCGATGCCCGGCTGATCCTCCGGCGTGGTGCCGGGCACGAAATCGGGATGCATGGCGGCGGCGATCGCGTTGATGCGCCGCGAGCGGAACGCCCGGTCCACCACCACCACGCTGTAGCCGGCCTGATGCATCACGCAGTGGGCGGCCGTGAGCACGAGGTCCCGGGCGATGAGGGTGCCCGAGCAGATCTCGCCCTGGGTGCTCTCGATGCGCACCACCGAGGCGCGCAGGCCGTTCGGGTCGCGCGAGACCTCGCCGTTGATCACGGCCAGGGCCGGCAGCGGCGTCAGCGCGCAGAGAAACCCCAGGGTCGCGGCGAGCCGGGACCGGAGGGCTCTCACAGGGGCGGCCGTGCGCGGCGCGGTCGGCAACATCGTGTCTCTCCCGCGTCCGGCGATGTCCTGGACGAGAACCGTTGAACCGTATCGGAAGGGAATGGTTCGGCCAAGCTCTGGTTCCGTGCCGCGCACTCTGGCCTCGCCCTCAGGGCTCCGCCCAGCGGGCGGCGGCCTGCCAGCCGGCCAGGGTGCGGTCGATCCAGGCCCGCTGCGGCCCCAGCAGGATGCCCTGCGAGACGCCGCCGCAGGCCTTCCCGCTCGCTGAAGCCTGGCCCGCGACCCAGGCCGAGACCGCCAGCACCGATGCGTTCGCGCCGATCGGGCCGCCGGAATCGCCGTGGCAGGCGCTGGCCCCGCCGGAACCGGCTCCGAGCCAGACCAGGATGCGGCTCGGGCCGTGGGGCTCGACCACGCCGAGTTCGACGCTGCGATAGGTGCCGGTGCTGCGCGCATCCCCCGCTGCCGCGACGCCGTAGCCCGACAGGGTGAGGCGCTCGCCGGCCCGAGGCATCACCCCGCTCAACCCGGCGGAGACGAAGCGGGCCGGCAGGGGGGCGGCCAGGCGCACCAGGGCGAGGTCGATGGAGCGGCGGCGGCCCGCCACCGCGCCGGCATCGTAGCCGGGGTGGAGCGCGCGGGCGGCGATCTCGGCCAGCACCGGCGCGCCGGCCGCGTCCTTGTAATGCACCCGGTGCTCGGCCCGGGCCGCGACGCAGTGGCCGGCGGTGAGGACCGCGTCGGGCGCCACCACGATGCCGGTGCAGACGCCGCCGTTGGACGACAGCACCATCACGGCCGAGGCCGCCGCCTCGGGCGCCGGGCGCCCGCCCACCACCGCCCCCGCCGGGGCGAGCCCCAGCAGGCACATCAGACCTGCAACGGGCGGCAGCAGCCGGCCGGAGAGCGGAGCCGTTCCGCGCGCCATCGCGATCCCTTCCGAAAACGCCCCCATCCGGAGACGACGATGAACCCGATACGCGTCGAGGCCGCCATCGTCGAGCCGGTGAGTCTGGCCGAGATGCGCGGGTTCCTGCGCCTCGACCCCGACGATGGCGGCGCCGAGGACGCCCTGGTGGAGCGCCTGATCGCGGCCACCCGGGCCCGGGTGGAGCTCGCCACCCGCCGCATCCTGGTCCCCGGGCGCTACCGGCTGATGCTCACCGCCTGGCCGGCGGACGGCCGGATGCCGCTGCCGCTCGGCCCCCTGGTGGCGGTGGCGCGGGCGGGCCTCGTCGACACCGCCGGCATCGTCACCGACCTCGCCCCCGGGCTCGTACGGCTGGGGCCGGACCCCGTCGAGGCGCCGGGCCTCGTCATCGATCCGGCCGTACCGGCCCTGGACCGCCGCGCCGCCCTGATCGAGGTCGATGCCGGCCATGGCGGGGCCGGGCCGCCGCTGCCGCCGCCGCTCGCCCAGGCGATCCGGCTCCTGGTCGCCCACGCCTTCGAGCATCGGGGCGACGGCGCGGGCGACGGCCCGCCCCCGCCCGATGTCGCGGCCCTCGTCGCGCCCCTGCGCCGGCTGCGCCTGTAGCGCCCGTCCTCTCGGAAGGTCCATCGCCATGTCCCAGTCTCCCATCCGCGTGCCCATCGGCGCGCGGCGGCGCCGCTTCGTGCTCGAACGCCCGCTCGAGGCGCCGGACGGGTTCGGCGGCGTGGTGCGCCGCTTCGAGGCCGGCCCGCTCCTGTGGGGCGCCATCGAGCCGCTGCGCTCCGTCGAGGGCACGCGGCTCGGGCGCGCAGAGGTGGTGGCCACCCACCGGGTCCGGTTCCGCTTCGGGCCCGAGATCACCCCGGCCAGGATCACCCCGGGGATGCGGCTGGCGAGCGGCCCGCGCCGCTTCGCCATCCGCAGCGCGGGCGACCCGGACGGGCGCCGGCGCGAGCTGGTCTGCCAGGTGGAGGAACTCACCGCCGGAGCCGCCGCATGAGCCTGCCCCCCTCCCCCACCAGCCCGCTCCTGGCGCTGCGCGCCGCCATCCTGGCCTACCTCGCCACCGACGCGACCCTGGCGCGCCTGATGGGGGGCGCCTTCCGCCTCACCGAAGAACCCCCGCGCGGGGCGGGCCCGGTCTACGCCCTGTTCGGCGATGCCGAGATCCGCGACGAATCCGTCGACGGCGCCCGGCGCCACCGGCACGTCCTCGGCCTGACGGTGTTCGCCCGGCCCGGCTCGACCCGCAGCGCGGTCGACGTCGCCGAGCGCATCGCCGATCTCCTGCACGACGCGCCGCTCAGCCTCGCCGGCCACGCCCTGGTGCGCCTCGACCTCGCCTCCATCGCGGTCCGCCGCGATCCGGCGAGCGGCGAGACCCGCGCCGTCCTGAACCTCGGCGCGATCACCGAGCGCCTGCCCGCCTGATTCCCCAGAACCCACGGAGCCCACCATGGCAGCCCAACGCGGCAAGGACCTGCTCATCCGCATCGCCTCCGGCAGCGGCTTTCTCGCGGTGGCGGGCCTGCGCGCCCGACAGATCGCCTTCAACACCGAAACGGTGGACGTCACGAACGCCGATTCCGCCGGGCGCTGGCGCGAGCTCCTGGCCGGGGCGGGGGTGCGCCGCGCCGCCCTCACGGGCTCCGGCGTGTTCCGCGACGAGGCCTCCGATGCCCGCCTGCGGCAGGTGTTCTTCGACGGCGCCCTGGAGACCTACCAAGTGGTGGTGCCGGGCTTCGGCACCCTGGAGGGCAGCTTCCAGATCACCAGCCTCGAATACCGGGGGGATCACGCCGGCGAGGTGACCTTCGACATGGCCCTCGACTCGGCCGGCCCCCTCGCCTTCACGGCCGCCTGATGGCCAACCGCAGGCGCGGCGAGGTGGCCCTGGCCCTGGGCCCCGAGCGCTACACCCTCTGCCTCACCCTCGGCGCGCTCGCTGAACTCGAGGACGCCCTCGGGGCCGCGGACCTGACCGACCTCGCCGCCCGCTTCGCGGACGGCCGGCTGAAGAGCCGCGACCTCGTCGCGCTCCTCGGCGCGGCGCTACGCGGCGGCGGCCACGCCCTCGACGATGCCGCCGTCGCGGCCTTGCCGCTGGCCGGCGACCTGGAGGCGATCGGGACGGCGATCGGCGCCGTGCTCGCCGCTGCCTTCGGCGAGGCCTCCGAGAACCCTTGAACCCCACGGGCGGGGCCGCGCCGGAGCCGCCCTCCGCCTTCCCGTGGGACGCAGCGCTGGCGCTGGGCCTCGGCCGCCTGCGCTGGCGCCCGCGCGATTTCTGGCGCGCCACGCCGCGCGAACTGATGGCCGCCGCCGGCCTGACCGGACCCCGCGCCGCCCTCGACGGGGCGGCCCTGCGGGACCTGATCGGGCGCTACCCCGACCCGACCTGACCCGAAGGACCCCGCCATGGCCGAGACCGAGACCGACCGAACCACCGCGGCCCGCGCCCGTCAGCTGGAGACCCTCGACCGGCTCGCCCAGCGCTTCGGCCAGAGCCTGTCGAAGGCCCTCAGCACCAATGTCGGGGCCGGGCGCCAGCTCGACAGCGTGCTCGGCACCCTGGCGACGAAGCTCTCCAGCGTGGCGATCAAGGCGGCCCTGACCCCGGTCAAGGCCGGGATCACCCGGGTGGTGAACGGGCTGATCGGAGCGGGCGCCGGCACGGACACGGCCTTCGCCCGCGGCGGCGTCCTCCAGCAGGGCCGCGTGCGTCCCTTCGCGGCCGGCGGCGTGGTGGCTGCGCCGACCTACTTTCCCATGCGCGACGGCCTCGGCCTGATGGGCGAGGCCGGGCCGGAGGCGATCCTGCCGCTCAAGCGCGGCAGCGACGGGCGCCTCGGCGTCGCGGCCGGCGGCCAGGGCGCCGCCCCCGTGACCATCCACATCGCCACCCCCGACCTCGAGAGCTTCCGCCGCTCGGAGGCGCAGGTGGCCGCCGGCCTCGCCCGCGCGGTGGCCCGGGGCCGGCGCGGCTTGTGAGGCCAAGGAGGAAAGCACCATGGCCAGCGAACCGCCGAGCGACTTCCACGAGGTCCGCTTTCCCCTCGATGTCGCCCTGCGCGGCAGCGGCGGCCCGAGCCGGCTCACCGAGATCGTGACCCTGGCCTCGGGCCGCGAGCACCGCAACAGCCGCTGGGCCGATTCGCGCCGGCGCTACGATGCCGGCTTCGGCATCCGCACCCTCGATGCCCTGCACGCGGTCTTGAGCTTCTTCGAGGAGCGGCGGGGCCGGCTCTACGGCTTCCGCTACCGCGACCGGGTCGATTCGACCTCAGGCCCGCCCTCGCGCGGGATCGCGGCCACCGACCAGTTCCTCGGCCTCGGGGACGGAACCACCCGCGTGTTCCAGCTCGCCAAGACCTACGGCACCGGGCCGATGCCCTACCGCCGGACCATCGCCAAGCCGGTGGGCGAGAGCGTGCGGGTGGCGGTGAACGGCCTCGCGGTGCCGGCCGCCAAGGTCGCCTGCGACGCGACGACCGGGCGCCTCACCTTCGCGGCCGACGCCGTGCCGGGACTGGGCGCGCGCGTGACGGCGGGCTTTGCCTTCGACGTCCCGGTCCGCTTCGACACCGACGACCTCACCGTCGACCTCTCGGCCTTCGCCGCGGGGGAAATCCCGCGGGTGCCGCTCATCGAGATCGTGCCGTAGGGGGCGAGAACCGCAGCGGCCAGGCGCCGGAACGCCGGACCACCGTGCGGGGCGTGAAGCGCCAGAGCCGTTCGGCGCCGGGGAACGCCGCAAGGTCGGGGGCGTCGAGGACCACCTGCGCGTGCCCGGTCATCTGCACGAGGTCGCCGGTGGGAAAGTCGATGAACAGGAGCCCGGCGCGCGGGTTGGCGAGCATGTTGCCCAGGGTGTTGAAGAACCGGTTGCCGGAATAATCCGGCACCGTCAGGACCCCGTCGCCATCCACCCGGACGAAGCCGGCGGGGCCGCCGCGATGCGAGACGTCGACCTGCCGGGTGCCGTCCGCGCCGGGCGCGTAGCTGGCGACGAAGAACGTCTCGGCGTTCGCCACGAGGGCGCGAGCCTGCGCGTCGAGGCGATGCGACACGAGCGGGGCGGACGCCGCCGCCGGGACCGGCTCCGGATCGGTCCGGACCCGGATGTATTGCGGGCAGTTGCCGAAGCTCTGCGCCACGCGGATCGAAAAGCCGTCCGCCGCCTCGCGCGCCACGGTGCCGTTCAGACGGTTGCGCCGCCGCGTGCCGAGGTCGATCCCGAGGAGGCCCACGGCGGCCCCGTCCGCGAGCCCCGCCTCGGCCGGATCGCCGGGTTCGGGCGCCGCCCGCACCCGCAGGTGTTCGGGGTCTGGCGCGTCGAGGAAACCCGGCGCCCCGGTCCGCACCGTCGCCCAGGCCTCGCCCTCCGGGTCGACCGTGCCCAGGACCACGAAGGGCAGGTGGCGATAGAATTCGCGGTGCTGCGCGATCAGGTGGTCGCGGATGACGCGGGGGCCGAGCTCGGCCATCCGCTCGGCGACGCCGACATGCGCCTGGATGACGACTTCGCCCGCGTGCCAGGGCGCGGTGGGCGATTCGGAGAGAGTCATATCGGAGAGGGACACTGGCGTTCTCCTCAAGTTGGGGTTGAGGCTCAGGCGGCGCGCAGGCCCGCGCGCGTCTGCGGGAAGGGCACGAAGCCCGGCAGGGCCTCGATGCGGGCGAGCCAGGCGCGGACCGCGCCGTAGAGGGCGAGGTCGACGTTCCCCTCGGGGGCGGCGACGACGTAGCTGTAGAGCGCCACGTCCGCGAGGGTCGGGTGGTCGGCGGCGAGCCAGGGCCGGTCGGCGAGTTCCGCCTCGATCCGGCCCAGGATCAGATGGGCCCGGGCGATCACCTCGGCCGCGTCGAAAGCGGCGCCGAACACGGTGATGAGACGCGCGGCCGCCGGGCCGAAGGCGATGGGGCCGGCCGCCACCGAGAGCCAGCGCTGCACCCGCGCCGCGCCGGCCGCGTCCTCCGGCAGCCAGTCGGTGCGGCCGAGGCGCTTGGCCAGGTAGACCAGGATGGCGTTGGAATCCGGCACGACCGTCTCGCCGTCGACGAGCACCGGCACCTGGCCGAAGGAATTCAGCTTCAGGAAGTCCGGCGCCTTGTGCTCGCCCTTCGCGAGGTCGACCTCGACGACCTCGCAGGGCACGCCGAGCAGGGACAGGAACAGGCGGGCCCGGTGGGCGTGGCCGGACAGGGCGAAGTGGAACAGCTTCATGGGAGGTCTCCGCGAGGTTCAGCCGGGGCACCGGCGACACCCGCATTCAAGCTCCTGCGCCCGGCGATGAGAATGCGCTTTCCACGCAAGCCACTCTTCCGCCAGATGGAACAATCGAGGGCCCGCGGAGGACGGCATGGATCGGTGGCAGGCAATGCGGGTCTTCGTCCGCGTGGCGGAGAGCGGGGGTTTTGCCGGAGCGGCACGCCAGCTCGGCATGAGCCCGCCGGCCGTGACCCGGGCGGTGGCCGCCCTGGAGGACAGGATCGGGACCCGGCTCCTGACGCGCACCACCCGCACGGTGAAGCTCACCGAGGCGGGCGGGCGCTACCTGGAGGATTGCCGGCGCATCCTGGCCGAGATCGAGGAGGCGGAGGCCGCCGCATCCGGCTCCTACGCGACACCGTCGGGAACCCTGACCGTCACCGCGCCCGTGCAGTTCGGACGGCTCTACGTGCTGCCCGTGATCACGGAGTACCTCGCGCGCCACCCCGCCGTCAGCGCCCGTGCCCTGTTCCTCGACCGGGTGATCAACCTGATCGACGAGGGCGCCGACGCGGGCATCCGCATCGGTCCGCTGGCCGATTCCGGCCTCGCGGCGATCCGGGTCGGCACCGTCCGCCGGGTGCTCTGCGCGGCGCCGGACTATCTCGACCGGCACGGCGCCCCCGCGACCGCGCGGGACCTGCGCGACCACGCCGTCATCGGCTCGGCCAGTACCGGGCCGGGGGGCTTCGGGCAGGGGGGCTTCGAGCCGTCGCCGCGGGGCGCCCCGCGCCCCCGGCTCACCTGCAACACCATCGATTCCGTCCTGGCGGCGGCGCTCGCCGGCCAGGGCATCGCGCAGTTCCTGTCCTACCAGGTCGCCCCGGCGCTGGCGGAAGGGCGCCTGCGGCTCGTCCTCGACGATCCGGAGGCGGCACCGATGCCGGTCCACGTCGTCAGCCCCGAGGGCCGGCGCGCCCCCGCCAAGGTGCGCGCGTTCATCGACCTCGCCGTGGCTCGGCTCCGGGCCGACCCGCGGGTCAACCCGCAGCGCTCCTGAGGCTGTCTCCACGAGGATTTTCCCGGCCATGCGCGACCTGCCCCCCGACCTCGCCGCGCATCTGGCCGGCGGGGCCACCACCCTGTGCCATTGCTGGGCGCTCACCCGGCGCGACGGGCTGCGCCTCGGCTTCACGGACCACGACCGCGACCTGACCTTCGGGGGCCTGACGCATGCGGCCGGCACCGGCCTGGAGGCGGCCGAGGCCAGCGCCGAACTCGGCTTCGCCATCGCGGGCGGCGAGGTGGCGGGGGCGCTCAGCGCGATGGGCCTCACGGAGGCCGACATCGCGGGCGGCCTCTACGACGGGGCCGGCGTGGAGACCTGGCTGGTGAACTGGCGCGACTCGGAGACCCGCCTGCTCCTCGAGATCGGCACGGTCGGCGAGGTCCGTCGCGCCGGGGGCGCCTTCGTGGCCGAGCTGCGCGGGTTGATGGACCGCCTCGACGCCGAGCAGGGCCGGACCTACCGCGCCACCTGCGGGGCCGATCTCGGCGATGCGCGCTGCCGGGTCGACCTGACGGACGCGCGCTTCTCCACCACCGGCAGCGTCCGCGCCACGCCCGAGCCCGGCACCCTGGAGGTGGTGCTGGCGAGCGCTTTCCCGGACCATTGGTTCGCGGGCGGGCGGCTCGTCTGGACCAGCGGGTCCGCCAGCGGCCACGCGGCCGATCTGCGGGCGCAAGTCGCGGCGGGCGGCGCGGTCCGCCTCGAACTCTGGCAGGCGCCCGCCGCCGCGATCCGGGCCGGCGACCGCTTCCGCCTCATTGCGGGCTGCGACAAGCGCCTGGCCACCTGCCGCGAGAAGTTCGCCAACGTGCCGAACTTCCAGGGCTTCCCGCACCTACCGGGTAACGACTTCGTGCTGCGCCCGGTCCCCGGCTCCGGCCCGGGCCTCGACGGCGGCAGCCTGTTCCGCTGAGGCCGCCATGAAAACCGAAACGGTGAACCCCGAGACGATCGTCGCCCTGGCGCGGGGCTGGATCGGCACGCCCTACCGCCACCAGGCCTCCCTCAAGGGCGTCGGCTGCGACTGCCTCGGCCTCCTGCGCGGGGTCTGGCGCGAGGCCCTCGGCCCCGAACCGGAGGCGGCCCCGCCCTATTCCGCGTCCTGGGCCGAATCGGCGCGCCCCGGCAGCGATCCCCTGGCGGAGGCGGCAAGGCGCCACCTCGCGCCCGTCGACGGACCGCCCCGGGCCGGCGACGTGCTGCTGTTCCGCTTCCGCGCCCACCTGCCGGCCCGGCACTGCGCCATCGCCACCGGCGCTGGCGCTGGCGCTCACGCCGGCACGATGGTCCACGCCTATGACGGCGCCGCCGTCACGGAGGTGGCCCTGACGGGCTGGTGGCTGCGCCACCTCGCGCACGTTTTCCGCTTTCCCGGCGTGGGCGACGGCTAACTGACGAGGTCGTCGATCGCGACCGACAGGACCTCGGCGATCCGACGCAGGGTGTCCACGGTGCCCTCGCGCTTGCCCGTCTCGATCTGCGACAGGAAGGGTTGGGCGATCCCGGCCGCCTCCGCCAGGGCGCGGGCGGTGAGACCGCGATGCTCGCGCCAGACGCGGATGCGGTTCTCGCCCGCCAGGAGGCGGTCCACCATGACGGAGGGCAGCAGTTCCTCTTCGCCGGCGGCGAGCCGGCGGCGGAACTCCTGGACCGCGAGGCGGTCGGCATTGTCCTCGGCCGCCTCGGTCAGGACGCGGAAATCGGCCTCGGACAGGACGACGAGGCGCTCGCCCGCCGGGGTGACGATGGTCTGGGCGTTCATGGGCCGAGTTCCATTCCAGCAAGTTCCGTTTCAGCGCATTCCAATTCGGTGCGTTCCGCTCCGGCGGTTTCATCAGGGTCAGTCATAGGCGCTGCCCCGAGGGGCGACCCGGATCACGGCGAGGATCTCGCCCTGGTCCGTATAGAGGACGCGCCAGTCGCCGACGCGCAGGCGATAGATCCCCGGCTCCCCCTTGAGGGCCTTCACGTTGTTGGCCTGCGCCGCCGGATCGGCCGCCAACAGGGCGATCTTGGACCGGATCATCGCCGAGACGTTGGCCGGCATCCGGCTCAGCGTCTTCAGGGCCGCCTTGCTGTACGCGATCCGTTTCACGGCTGAAATATAGCATATCGCTATTCACCCGCAAGGACGAGCCGGGGCGCGGCGGCGGGTCCGCGGGGCGCGATAGCCCGAACCCGACCCGGTGCGCGCGCCGCCGGCGCTCCAGCCCTCGTCGCTCTCGTCGCCCTCACCCGGAGACCGCCATGGCCACGCTGATCCTGCAAACGGCCGGGGCGGCGGTCGGCACGGCGCTCGGCGGGCCGATCGGGGGCATCATCGGCAGCGCGGTCGGCGCGGCCGCCGGCTCCGGCATCGACGGGGCCCTGTTCGGCGGGTCCGGCACCCGCCGGACCGAAGGTCCGCGCCTGTCAGACGTGGCGGGCCTGAGCTCCACCGAGGGCGACCCGATCCCGCGCGTCTACGGCCGGGCTCGGATCGGTGGGACCCTGATCTGGGCGACGCGGCCCCTGGAGGTCGCGAGCACCAGCGTCGAGCGGGCGGCCGGGGCCAAGGGCGGCGGGGGCGGCGGCCGAACCGTGCGCACGGCCTACGCCTACTTCGTCGACCTCGCCATCGGCCTGTGCGAGGGCGAGATCGCGGGCATCCGCCGGGTCTGGGCGGACGGGCGCGAGCTCGACCTGACCACCCTCGCGTACCGCCTGCACCGGGGCGGGGCGGACCAGGCACCCGACCCGCTCGTCGTCGCCAAGGAGGGGCCCGGGAACGCGCCCGCCTATCGGGGCCTCACCTACGTGGTGTTCGAGCGCCTGGCCCTGGCCGAGTTCGGCAACCGCGTCCCGCAATTCGCCTTCGAGGTGATCCGCCCGGTCTCGGGGCTCGCCGGGATGATCCGGGCCGTCTGCCTGATTCCCGGCTCCACCGAGTTCGGGCTCGACCCGGCGCGCGTCACCGAGGATTCCGGCTTCGGGACCACGCGGCCCGCCAACCGGTTCCAGCTTCAGGCCGGCACCGACGTCGTCGCCTCCCTCGACGCGCTCCAGGCCCTGTGCCCGCGCCTGACCCGCGTCTCCGTGGTGGCGAGCTGGTTCGGCGACGACCTGCGCGTCGGCGCCTGCACGATCCAGCCGAAGGTCGACAATGCCACCAAGGTGACGACCGGCGACATCTGGTCGGTGGCCGGCCTCGGACGGGCGCAGGTCGGCCGCGTCTCGGCGGCGCCGGGGGGCGGCTCCGCCTATGGCGGCACCCCCTCGGATGCGGGCCTGACCCGGCTCGTGGCCGAGCTGCGCCGGCGCGGCCTCGGCGTGGTGCTCTATCCCTTCGTGATGATGGATGTGCCTACCGGCAACACCCGGCCCGATCCGCGCGGGGCCGGAAACCAGCCGCCCTATCCCTGGCGCGGGCGCATCACCTGCCACCCCGCGCCCGGCCTGCCGGCAAGCCCCGACGGCACGGCGGCGGCGGACGCGCAGGTGGCCGCGTTCTTCGAATCCTATCGCGGGTTCCTGCTGCACTACGCGGATCTGGCCGCCGCCTGGATGGCGCAGGGGGTGGACATCGCCGGCTTCATCGTCGGCAGCGAGTTCGTCGGCCTCACCCGGGTGCGCGGCGCGGGCGGCGCCTACCCGGCGGTGGCGGGGTTCCGCGATCTCGCCCGGGCGGTGCGCGCCCGCCTCGGGGCCGGCGTGAAGCTCGTCTACGCCGCCGACTGGACCGAGTACGGGGCGGATGTCCGCGACGGCGGGGCGACGATCCGCTTTCCCCTCGACGCCCTCTTTTCCGACCCGGCCATCGACGCCGTCGGGATCGACTACTACCCGCCGCTCAGCGACTGGCGCGACGGGGCCACCCACGCCGACCGGGCGCTCGCCGGGGACATCTACGACCGGGCCTACCTGAAGGACCGGATCGGCGCCGGGGAAGCGTTCGACTGGTACTATCGCGACGCCGCCGACCGGGCCGCGCAGGTCCGCACGCCGATCACCGACGGGGCCTACGGCAAGCCCTGGATCCACCGGGCCAAGGACCTCGTGGGCTGGTGGTCGAACCCCCATGTCGAGCGCGACGGCGGCCGCGAGACCCGGACCACCGCCTGGGTGCCCCACGCCAAGCCGATCTGGCTCACCGAGATCGGCGTGCCGGCGGTGGACCGAGGCACCAACGGGCCCAACGTCTTCCCCGACCCGAAATCCGCTGAGAACGCCGCCCCGCCGCACTCGCGGGGGATGCGGGACGACCTGATCCAGGCCCGGGGCCTCGCCGCCATCCTGGGCCGGTTCGACCCCGCCCTGCCCGGCTTCGAGCCCGCCCACAACCCGGTCTCGCCCCTCTACGGCGGACGCATGGTGCCGGCCGATTTGATCTTCGTCTGGGCCTGGGACGCGCGGCCCTTCCCGGCCTTTCCCGACTTCGACACCGTCTGGGCGGATGCCGGCAACTGGGCGGTGGGCCACTGGATCACCGGGCGCCTGGAGGGGCTGGAACTCGACCGCCTCGTCGGCGCGATCCTGTCCGACCTCGGCATCGCCGTGCCGGCCGCGATCACGGCGGACGCCTTCCTCGACGGCTACGTCATCGACCGGCCGATGTCGGCCCGGGCCGCCCTGGAGCCCCTCGCGGAGGTCTACGGCCTCGACGTCGCGGCCTTGGCCGGGACCCTGACCGTGAGCGGGCCGCGCCGCACGGACCCGCTGGTTCTGGAGGCCGGCGACCTCGTGACGATGCGGGCCGGGGACGCGCCCCTGAACCGGGTCCGCGCGGAGGAGGCGGAACTGCCCCGCTCGGTCGAGTTCGGCTTCACCGACGCGGACAGCCCCGAATACCGCCGCGCCAGCGCCGCCGCGATCCGCCCCACCGACGCGCGCCGGCGCGAGGCGCGGATGGAGGCCGCCATCGTCACCCGCCGCGAGAGCGCCGAGGCCCTGGCCGAGGCCGCCCTCGACGCCCGCCTCGCCGCCCGCGACACCGCCCGCTTTACCGTGAGCCCGCGCCGGATCGACCTCGTGCCCGGCGACCTCCTCGCCCTGCCGGGCGAGGGCGCGCCCCACCGCATCCTGCGCATCGCCGACAATCCGCTCGGCCGCCAGGTGGAGACGCGCGGGGTGCCGCTCGCCGGTGGCCCGTCCCGGGCCGGCGACCGGGCGGAGGCGCGCCCGCGCCGCGCCCTGCCGGCGCTCGCCGGGCCGCCCTTCGCGGTCGCCCTCGACCTGCCGGCCGATCGCGGCGCACCGGCGCCCCTCCAGGTGCTGGCGGTGGCGGCCGATCCCTGGCCCGGCACGGTGGCGATCTGGCGGGCGGAGGGCGCCGAGGCCCCCTTGAGCCCGTTCGGAACTGTCGACTACCCCGCCGCCCTCGGCGAGACCCTGACCGAACTCGCCCCCGGCCCGCTCTGGCGCTTCGACCGGGGCGCCCGGCTCGACGTCCGCCTGCGGCATGCGGGCGATCTCGGATCGATCGCCCCGGACGCGGCCCTCGCGGGCGGCAACCTCTTCGCCCTGCGGGGGCCCGACGGCGACATCGAGCTGATCTCGGCGGCGGGCGCCGCGCTGATCGGGCGGGAGACCTACCGCCTGACCGGCCTCCTGCGGGGGCTCGCCGGGAGCGAGGCCGCAGCCGGGCGGCCCATCCCGGCCGGCAGCCTCGTCGTGCGCCTCGACGCGGCGATCGTGCCCCTCGTCACGCGCCTCGACGAGGCCGGACGGCGCTTCCGCTACCGGATCGGCCCCGCCGAGCGCGATCCCGCCGACCCGGCCTTCGTGGAGCTGTCCGCGCAGGCCGGCCTGGACGCCTTCCGTCCCTTACGCCCGGTCCATCTGCGCGCCCGGCGGGAGCCGGCGGGCGTGCGCCTGTCCTGGATGCGCCGGGCCCGGCGCGACGGCGATTCCTGGGACGTGGCCGAACCGCCGGGGGAAGCGCCCGACGCCTACCGGGTCACGGTGTTCGGACGCGACGGCGCGAGCCTGCGCAGCCTGACGGCGGACGGGCCGGGCCTGCTCTACGCCGCCGCCGACGAGGCCGCCGATTTCGGCGGCCCTCAAGACCGGCTCGACGTCGCCGTCGCCCAGATCGGCACCCTGACCGGGCCCGGCCCGGCGACGCGCGGCCGCCTCCCGGTCCGCGCGCCCTGAACCGGGCATGCTTCCCGTCCTCAACCCCGTTCCGGAGCCGGCCGATGTCCGAGACCACCCCCCGCCTCGCCCTGCCGCTGATCGCGGCGGGGCAGGCCCAGAAGCACGTCACCCACAACGAGGCCCTGGCCGAGCTCGACGCCCTGGTCCACCTCGCCTGCCTCGACAAGGACCGGGCGAGCCCGCCACCGAGCCCAACCGAGGGCGATCGCTATCTCGTGCTGGCGTCCGAGCCGACCGGGGCCTGGGCCGGGCTCTCGGGGCAGGTCGTCCGCTTCCAGGACGGGGTCTGGATCGGCGCGGTCCCCCGGGCGGGCTGGCTTGCCTGGATCGCCGACGAGGGCCTGGTCTACGTCCATTCGGGCAGCGCCTGGATCGCCCTCGGCAGCACCATCGCGGCCCTGCAGAACCTCGCGCGCGTGGGGCTCGGCACGACGGCGGATGCCGGCAACCCGTTCGCCGCCAAGCTGAACAAGGCCCTGTGGACCGCCCTGACCACCGGCGAGGGCGGATCGGGCGACCTGCGCTACATCCTCAACAAGCAGGCCGCCGGCAACGTCCTCTCGCTCCTGTTTCAGAGCGGCTTTTCCGGCAGGGCCGAGCTCGGCCTCACCGGCGACGACGACCTGTCCCTGAAGGTCTCGGCCGATGGCAGCACCTTCCGCGAAGCCCTGCGGGTCAACCGTGGCACCGGGGCGCTGGCCGTGGTGGCGGGCGCCGCCGCCGCCCCCGCGCTGGCGGCAGCGGGCGACCCGGATACGGGCACGTTCTCCCCAGGCGCCGACCGCTGGGCCGTCGCCACCGCCGGCACGGAACGCCTGCGCGTGGACGGCGCCGGCAATCTCGGCCTCGGCACGACCACCCCGCGCACGCGCCTCGACACCGGCCTCGGCACCCTGTCGGGCGCCGCGAGCGACTACCTCAAGGCGCAAGCGACCATGACCGGCGGCGGGACGATCACCTGGGGCGGGCCGGGCGGCCGGGTCCGGTGGACCAACCGCTTCCTGTGCATTCCGGTCGGCCAGGAGACCGCGATCGAGGGCCACGTGGAGGTGAACTTTCCGAGCGGCGGCATCCCCGCCGAACAGGTCTATAACGGTGTCGCGCGCCCAGCCAACGCGGAGGGCATCGTCCTGAACGCGTGGGAAGGGCTCTGGGCCGTCCATACGCCGGGCGGGGGCAAAAGTGCGGTGACGCTGCGCATCACGAGCTTCGGCGCGAACTTCCAGACACCCTCGAACTGGCTCCTCGTGGCCTGCGTCAACGGGGAGGAAAGCTCCCTCAAGCTCGGCATCGGCGTCATCCTGGCCGCCGGAACCGCGTACACCGCCGGCATCGGCACGTTCCGCTCGCTCGCGACGAGCGGGCCGGCGACCTTCGGCGGGGTGGTCGCGCACGGCACGGACAACGCGTTCAGCTTTGGCACCGCGACGCAGCGCGCCACGGTGGTCTACGCGGCGACCGGCAGCATCAACACGTCGGATGCTCGCGAGAAGACGCCCGTGACGCCGCTGACGGAGGCGCAGATCGCGGCGGCGACCGCCCTGGCGCGGGAGATCGGGACGTTCCGATTCCTCGACGCCGTGGCGGCCAAGGGCGACGGCGCGCGGCTCCATGTGGGCCTGACGGTCCAGCGGGCGATCGCGGTCCTGGCCGGGCACGGCCTCGACCCCTTCGCCCTCGGCCTCGTCTGCCGCGATGCCTGGGCGGCAACCGAACCCGCGCCCGCGACACCGGGCTCCGAGCCCGAATACGGCGCGGACGGGATGCCGACGCGGCCCGCGATCCCGGCGCGGCCCGCGACACCGGGCACGCCGGCCGGGGAGCGCTACGGCTTCCGCACCGACGAATTGCTGCTGTTCCTGGCGCGCGGGTTCGATGCGCGGCTCACGGCCCTCGAAACCGGCACGCCCTGAGACGTCAGCGCAGGTAGCCCGCCGCCTGCAGGCTCGCTTCCACCGTGGGGCAGAACCCCGACAGGGGATTGTCGTTCTCCGCCGCCGGTGGCCGCACCGGCTGCATCGGCGGGAATTCCGGATCCGGAGGCGCCGCGGCCGCCACCGATTGGACGGCCCCGCCGCTGGAGTCCGCCGGACCGTCGTCCTCGGACAAATCCCGCCTCAAAGCAGCCGAGACAAGCTTTCGCAGCATATCCGCCTCCTGACCACGTGACCAGGATGGATGTCGCATCGATCCCCGCAGTCTTCAAGCAACCGGAGTTGGCACATGGACATGAGCGCCATCGGCGAGGCCGTGCTGATCGCCCGGGAGGGCCGCCGCCTGACCGCCTACCGCGACAGCGTCGGCATCTGGACCATCGGCGTCGGACACACCGCCGCCGCCGGACCGCCCGTGGTCACGCCGGGCCTGCGGCTGACCGACGCCGCCTGCGACGCGCTCTTCCGGCGCGATCTCGCCCGCTACGTGCGCAGCGTGGCGGCGGCGGTCCCCGCGGACCTGCCGGACCACGCCTTCGACGCCCTGGTCTCGCTCTGCTTCAACATCGGCCCGGCGGCCTTCGCGCGCTCGACGGTGCTGCGCCGCCTGAGAGCGGGGGACCGCGCCGGGGCCGCCGAGGCGATCCTGATGTGGAACCGCCCGGCCGCGCTGATCCCGCGCCGGGGCGCCGAGTACGATCAGTTCCGCACGCCCTACGCCCAGGCCCTGCCTCGGGCCCGCCGGGGCGACGCGGCGCCGATCCCAGCCCCGAGCCCGCCGGTCTCGAGCCTCCCCGCCCCGCGCCGGTCCGTGCCGCGCGCACGGGTCCCGGTCCCGGCCCCGCTTGCCCCCACTCGTCTTGCCCCCGCCCCCCTGCCGGCGTCGGAGACCCCGCCTGCGCCGGGGGTTTGGGCTCGCCTCTGGTCCGCCCTGCGGGCCGGTGCCGGCCGGACCGGCTGACCGCCCCGAGCCCCCTCGCTGCATCTCCTGCCCGAATCCCGTCGCCGAACCCCGGAGCCCACCATGGTCCCTTTCGCCGCATCCCGCGTCCGTCCGCTCGCCGCCGGAGCCGTGATCCTCGCCGCCCTCACCGGACCCTGCGCGGCCGCCGGGCCCGCGATCGTCCTGCCCTGGGGCGATGCCCTCGCGGAGGCGATCCAGGGCCTGGGCGCCGTGCTCGTCCCCCTGGCCGCCACCGCCGCCCTGGCGGCCCTGGCCCGCCTGACCGGCCCCTTGCGCGTCCTCGTCACCAGCACCCTGGTGGAGCGGCTCGTGCGCAACGTCGCCGATTACGGCATCAACGCCGTGGCCGGGGCCGTGCGCGGCCGGACCCTGACGGTGCCGGTGGGCGCGCGGGTGATCGCCAGCGCGGTCGAGCGCGCCCTGGAACAGGCCCCGGGCTGGCTCGTCCGCGCGGCCGGCGGGGTCGAGGGCCTCGGCGAGAAGGTGTTCCGCAGCCTGCCCCTCGAGGAGGCGGCCACGGCGGACAACACCCTCGCGCCGGCCCTGGAGGCCGCGCGCGGGCGCCGCCCCGCCACCCTGCCCTGACCACCCCGCACGCCGGAGACCGGGCCCTTGGAAAAGATCGCCCTCGAGGCCGCCCGCCTGCTCGTCTCCCAGGAGGGCGCGGGTTGGATCGTCGCCGTCCTGCTCGGGCTCGCCTGCCTCCACCTGCACCGCGAGGGCGCCCGCGCCCAGGAGGCGCGCCTGGTGGATGCGGGCGCCACAGCGACCGCCCTGGAGCGGGCCTCGCAGACCAACGCCGCCGTGGCAGCCGCCCTGGAAAGCAGGACCCGCGTGCTGGAGGACCTGGCCCGGCTCACCGCCGAGGTCGCGCGCGGCGTCGAGCGCAGCGACGAGCGCGGCCGCGAGAAGTTCGACGAGATCCTGCGCCGGCTCGGCGAGCCGCGCGCCCGCCCCTGAGGAGGATGCCGTGACCCGACCCGACCTTCGCGTGCTCCGGCGCGGGCGCTGCCGCCGCCTCGCGGCCCTGCGCCTCACCGCCGCCCGCCGGCGCTTCGAGCGCTCCAGCCTGGCCCTGCGCAAGGCCGCCCTCGACCATGTCGACCGGCAGGCCGAGATCGGCTCGGTCCTGCAGGCGACCCTCGCCCGCCTTGCCCCGGGCGGCCTCTGATACGGCCGCCCCTCGATCGAGGGGAGGCCGCATCGCCCAAGCCGTATCGGACCACGGCCAGCCCTCAGGTACAGGATTTGGTCTGAGGGATGCGGATGCCAAACGCGGAGGAGCCCGGTGGGGGGCAGCCATGCCGGGAACCGGATAGCCGAGGTTCGGCTTGGCTCGCTATTCAGGGCGCATTCAGTGCCTCGTCCCTAGATCTGTCCATCATGCGTATCCTTCTCGCCCTGCTGTTGATCGGACTGACCATCGCGGGATTCGCGACGGGCTCGATCGATACGCTCGCCGAGGAGACGCCCGGAACCGTCGCCGCGCCCGTCATCGCCGTTCCGCGCAGCGAGACCTGCCTCAGTGCCGCCGACCTGCGCGAGGCGGTGGCCGACAAGCGCGTGATCGCCCCCGTGGCGGCGATCCGCGCCGCGCGTCAGGTCATCCCGCGCGCCGAGATCCAACGGGCGCGCCTGTGCCGCAACGACGAGACGCTGGTCTACCTGCTCACGGCCCTGCGCCGGGACGGGCAGTTCGTCCACGTCATGGTGGACGCCACCACCGGTCAGGTCAGCGGACCCTGAGACCGTCGAACGTGATCGCGCGGGGACCCGGAAGGGTGTTTCGCGTCCGGCGCGGGCCGTCTAACGTGCGTTGCTCGCGACGGACGAGGTTCGGGCCATCATCGTAGGAGTTCTGGACCGTGCGCTTGCTCGTGGTGGAGGATGACCGGGACATCAACCGGCAGGTGGTGACCGCGCTGGAGGAGGCCGGCTACGTGGCCGACAAGGCCTTCGACGGCGAGGAGGGCGGCTATCTCGGCGAGAACGAGCCCTACGACGCGATCATCCTCGACATGGGCCTGCCCAAGACCGACGGCGTCAGCGTCCTCCAGAAGTGGCGCCGGGCCGGCATCAAGACCCCCGTCATCATCCTCACCGCCCGGGACCGCTGGTCCGACAAGGTCGACGGCTTCGATGCGGGGGCCGACGACTACGTGACGAAGCCCTTCCACATGGAGGAGCTGATGGCCCGCGTGCGTGCCCTGCTGCGGCGCGCGGCCGGCCACGCCACCAGCCAGATCGCCTGCGGGCCGGTGGTGCTCGACACCCGCTCCGGCCGGGTCTTCGTGGACGGCAATCCGGTCAAGCTCACGAGCCACGAGTACCGCCTGCTCTCCTACCTGATGCACCACACCGGCCGCGTGGTCTCGCGGGCCGAGCTGACCGAGCACCTCTACGATCAGGATTTCGACCGCGATTCCAACACCATCGAGGTCTTCGTCGGCCGCCTGCGCAAGAAGCTCGCCGTCGACCTGATCCAGACCGTGCGGGGCCTCGGCTACCTCGTCGACCCGAACCAGCCCGCGCCGCGGGTGTGATCTCAGCAGGTTCCGGCGAGGTCGGTCCGGGTGAAGTCGTCGCCTTTGAAGAGCAACGGGGCGGCATGGATCTTGGCCATCGCATAGGCGAAGCAATCGCCCATGTTGAGTTGGGCCGGGTGCCCCGTTCCCTTGCCATACCGGGCGAAGGCCGCGATCGCCTGTATACCTGCCTGTGGTGGGATCGCCATCAGGCGGATACCGGCGGCGTCCAGAAAGGCAATCAGATCGGCCTGCGCGACATCGGCGGATGTTTGGCGCTTTCGGCAAAGCGCCAGCACGGCTTCATAGACCGCAATCGCAGAGGTGAACCGGTCGGAGGCGGCCTCCAGGCGATCGAGGAGGTCGTCGCTGCCGACCTCGGATGCCAGGATCGCCACCAGAGCCGACGCGTCGACAAACATCAGGCATCACCGCTGATTTCGTCGTAGAAAGCCTTGTCGGCTTCGAGGCCGGTCGGTGGATAGGAAGCGATACGCTCCTGTATCGGCCGAATCCGCTCACGCAGGCTGAGCTTTTCGGCATCGCGTCGCAATTCGTTGCCGACGGCAAGCTTGATGGCGTCGGTAAGGGCGATCCCCTTTCGCTCGGCGAGCATGCGCACAAGCCGGTCGGCTTCGGGGTCGCGGATGTGGAGTGCCATGGTCGATTCTTCGCCTCTCTCCGTGCATTCCAAGGCGCCTTGAAGTTGCATCCGGGCATGCGAGACGGCATCGGACATGTACATAACGTCATCGTCCTGTCTACATCAATCCGTCGCGCTGCCGGGGGCATGGCGAGGATGATCACACATTGACGACGGACACCGCATGATTCCCTCTCCCTCCTGGTTGCCCATGCGGCGCCGCTCGATCGCCGTGCGCCTCGCCACCTCGGCGCTGTTGGCGAGTTCGGCGATCCTCCTCATCGCGGCCTGGATCCTCACGACCCTGTACCGCGAGAACACCGAGCGGGCCTTCGACAGCCGCCTCCTCGTCTACGCCAACAACCTCGCCACCGACCTCGTCTCGCCAAACGATCCGGAGAGCCGCTCCTTCACCCTGAGCGATCCGCGCTTCGACCTGCCGCTGTCGGGCTGGTACTGGCAGATCGGCCGCCCCGATGCGAAGCCGCGCGACCTGCGCACCTCGCGCTCCCTCGTCGGCGTGCCCCTGAAGGCCGCCGGCACGCCCGACACCAAGGCGGGCATCGGCCAGATCCGCCAGGGCTATGGCCGGGCCCAGGACGAGCGCCGCCTGCGCGTCATCGAGCGCGACGTCGATCTCGGCGAGGAGGGCCGCTACACCGTGCGGGTCGCCGGCCCCGCCGACGAGATCGAGAACGACGTCGACCGCTTCCGCTTCTCGCTGATGGTCACCTTCGGCCTGCTCGGCCTGTCGCTCGCCCTGACGACGCTCTTGCAGATCCGCTTCGGCCTCGCGCCGCTGGCCAAGCTACGCACGGCGCTCGGCGCCATCCGGCGGGGCGAATCCGACCGCATCACCGGCGAGTATCCGCGCGACATCGCGCCCCTGGCCGGCGAGGTGAACCTGCTCATCGAGACCAACCGGGAGATCCTGGAGCGGGCGCGCACCCAGGTCGGCAACCTCGCCCACGCCCTGAAGACCCCGCTCTCGATCATCGTCAACGAGGTCGGCGCCGCCGACGCGCCCGGCGACCTCTCGGCCAAGATCCGCGAGCAGGCCGCGGTGATGCGCGACCAGGTGAACTACCACCTCGACCGGGCCCGGGCGGCGGCGCTCGCCGGTACGCTGGGCACCTCCACGGAGGTGGAGCCGGCGCTCGCCGGCCTGGTTCGCACCTTCGGCAAGATCTACCGCGACAAGGACATCGCCTACGAGGTCCACGTGCCGGCGGGCCTGCGCTTCCGGGGCGAGCGGCAGGATTTCGAGGAGATGATCGGCAACCTCGTCGACAACGCCTCGAAATGGGCCGGCAGCCGGGTGGCGATCCGGGCGGAGGCGGTGGGCAAGGACGATTATCCCCATCTTCTCGTGGCGATCGAGGACGACGGGCCGGGCCTCGCCCCGGAGGACCGGGCGGCGGTGCTCGGGCGCGGGCGTCGCCTCGACGAGACGAAGCCCGGCTCCGGCCTCGGCCTCTCGATCGTGGCCGACCTCGCCGCCCTCTATCGCGGGCGCTTCCGCCTGGAGGAGGCGACCCTGGGCGGCCTGCGGGCGGTGATCGAGGTGCCGGGGGACGCGCCGGCCGGCGTCGCACCGCACTGAGGCGGCCGGGTCCGGCGGGCCCGAACCGCCGGGCGTTTGATCCGCCGGGCGTATCCGTTAAGGTTGTACCGTTCTTCCCCAGCGCTCGCGCGTGACACCGTGTCGCCCGATGCCCGCATCGTGCCGACGGGAGCCCGCGTCTACATGCAAGCGGGGCAGCGTCCGGGGCGTGATGACGGCACTTTGGTTCATACTAGCGTTCATGACCGGCGCGGCGGTGTTCGCCCTGCTCTGGCCGATGTCGCGCCGGGCCGATCCGGCCGCCGCGCCCGAGGCCGGGGGCCTCGCCACCGAGACCGGGTTCTACGAGGATCAACTGCGCGAGATCGCGCGCGACGAGGCCCGCGGCCTGATCGCCGCCCCCGAGGCTGAGGCCGCCCGCACCGAGGCGGCGCGGAGGCTGATCCGGGCCAACCGGGCCGGCGTGCCCGTGAGCCCCGGCATGGCCGAGCCGGCCCTGCGCCAGCGCCGGGCCGCTTCCGCCTTCGCGCTCTCGACCATCCCCCTCGTCGCTCTCATCGCCTACGGGATCTACGGCTCGCCCCACATGCCCGCGCAGAGCGCGGCCGAGCGCCAATCCGTGCAGAGTGCCGACCAGGACCTCCTCAAGGCCATCGGCCAGATCGAGGCGCGCCTGGCCGCCGATCCCACCGACGGGCGCGGCTGGTCAGTGCTGGCCCCCGTCTACATGCGGATGGGCCGCTTCGACGACGCGGCGCATGCCTACGAGGCCGCGAGCCGCATCCTCGGCGAGACGCCGCAGCGCCTGTCCGACTGGGGCGAGGCCCTGGTGGCGGCCGGCAACGGCGCCGTTACGCCCCAGGCGAAGTCCATCTTCCAGCGCGCGATCGACCTCGACGGTCAGGTCGCCAAGCCGCAATTCTACATGGCCCGGGCGGCCGAGCTCGAGGGCGACATCCCCGATGCGATCCGGCGCCTGCAGGCGATGGTCGCGGCGGCCCCCGCCGACGCGCCCTGGCTTCCCCTGGTGACGGAGAACCTCGCGCGCTTGAAGGGCGAGGCGCCGGCCCAGGCGCAAGCCCAGGCACCGAGCCAGGGGCGTGTCCAGACGCCCGACGCGGGGCGTGCCGCCGCGCTCCAGTCCCTGCCCCCGGCCGGCCGCGAAGGCGCCATCCGGGGCATGGTCGAGGGCCTCGACCGGCGGCTTTCCGACACGGGCGGCAGCCTCGACGAGTGGCTGCGCCTCGTCCGCTCCTACGGCGTGCTCAAGGAGCGCGACAAGGCCGCCGCCGCCCTGGAGCGGGCGCGCAAGGCCCTGGCGGACGATCCGGAGGCCAAGGGCCGCCTGGACGAGATGGCCCGCGAGGTCGGGCTCGCCGGCACCCCGGCCCCGGGCGTGCCGAGCGCCGCCGACGAGGCGGGGCGCGCCGGCACCGAGGCCGCCGTGGCCGCCGTCAAGGCGATGCCGGCCGCCGAGCGCGACGCGGCGATCCGCGCCATGGTGGCGGGCCTCGACCGGCGGCTTGCGGCCAAGGGCGGCAGCGTCGACGACTGGCTGCGCCTGGTGCGCTCCTACAGCGTGCTGGGCGAGCGCGAGCGGGCCGCCCAGATCCTCGACCGGGCGCGGATGGCGCTGAGCCCGGACCCGGGGGCGATCGAGCGTCTCGACGAACTCTCGCGGGAACTCGACCTGCGCGGGCAGGCGCCGAAGCCGGCCGCACCCGCGGGTAAACCGTAGGACAGCGCCCCCGCGCGCCGGCCCGCCCCTGACAATCGGTCCCGGCCCCGGCCCTTGACCCGGCCGGGCGCACGGCCGACACCGGAAGTAGCAGGATCCGATCCTGCATCATATCGCCAGGGCGCAACGACGCCCCCCACGCCACCGAGACGGAAGCGCCACCCGTGACCCGCAAGAGCCGCCGACTCGTCCTGATCGCTGCCTGCGGCGCCGTGCTGGCCCTGGCCCTCGGCCTGATCCTGTCGGCGATGAGCGGATCGATCGTGTTCTTCCGCTCGCCCACCGAGGTCGCGGCCCAGACCGTGGCGCAGGGCACGCGCTTCCGCCTCGGCGGCCTCGTCAAGGACGGCTCCCTCCAGCGTGGGCCGGACCAGACCGTCGACTTCTCGGTGACCGACACCAACGCCACCGTGCAGGTACAATATCGCGGCCTGCTGCCCGACCTGTTCCGCGAGGGCCAGGGCGTGGTGGCCGAGGGCACGCTCGGGCCGGGCGGGGTGTTCCGCGCCGACACGGTGCTGGCCAAGCACGACGAATCCTACATGCCCCGCGAGGTCGCCGACGCCCTGAAGGCGCAGGGCCGCTGGCAGGAGGGCAAGGGCATGACGGACGCCAAGGTCCCCGACAGCAAGCCTTCGGACATCAAGGCTTCCGAAAACGGAACTTCGGTGACCGACAAGACGCTCGGCCAGCGCAGCGAGCGATGATGCGCGGCGCAGACCGGTCTCTCTCGAACCGGCCCCTCTCAAACCGGCCCCTCTTAAACCGGAAGGACATCCCGCCTTGCTGATCGAGGTCGGCCATTTCGCGCTGGCGCTCGCGCTGGCCCTCTCCCTGGTCCAGGCGGTGATGCCGGTCTGGGCGGCGCGCTCGGGCGACCAGGCCCTGAGGTCCGTGGCGACGCCCGCCGCGCTCGGCGCCTTCGCCTGCATCCTGTTCTCGTTCGGGGCGCTCACCTACGCGCACGCCACGTCGGACTTCTCGGTCCTCAACGTGGTCGAGAACTCGCACACCGCCAAGCCCTTCCTCTACAAGCTGTCCGGCGTCTGGGGGAACCACGAGGGCTCGATGCTGCTCTGGGTCCTCATCCTGGCCCTGTTCGGGGCGCTGGTGGCGGTGGCGCGCGAATCCGTGCCCCCGACCCTGCGGGCCAACACCCTGGCGGTGCAGGGGCTGATCACCTTCGTATTCGTGCTGTTCATCATCACGACCTCGAACCCATTCACGCGGGTGAACCCGGCGCCGGTCGAGGGCAACGACCTCAACCCGCTCCTGCAGGATTTCGGCCTCGCGGTGCACCCGCCCCTCCTCTACGTCGGTTACGTCGGCTTCTCGATCACCTTCGCGTTCGCCATCGCGGCCCTGATCGACGGGCGCATCGACGCGGTCTGGGCGCGGGCCGTGCGGCCCTGGACCCTGATCGCCTGGAGCTTCCTGACGCTCGGCATCGCGATGGGCTCGTACTGGGCGTATTACGAGCTCGGCTGGGGCGGCTGGTGGTTCTGGGACCCGGTCGAGAACGCCTCGCTGATGCCCTGGCTCGCCGGCACCGCCCTCCTCCACTCCACCGTGGTGATGGAGAAGCGCGACGCCCTGAAGGTCTGGACGGTGCTGCTGGCCATCCTCACCTTCTCGCTCTCGCTGCTCGGCACCTTCATCGTGCGCTCGGGCGTGCTGACCTCGGTCCACACCTTCGCCACGGACCCGACCCGCGGCGTGTTCATCCTCGCCATCCTGATCCTGTTCATCGGCGGCTCGTTCACGCTGTTCGCCTGGCGGGCGCCGATGCTGCGTCAGGGCGGCATCTTCGCGCCGATCTCCCGCGAGGGCGCCCTCGTCATGAACAACCTGTTCCTGGCCGCCGCCTGCGCCACGGTGTTCGTCGGCACGCTCTATCCGCTGCTGCTGGAGATGCTCACCGCCGAGAAGATCTCGGTGGGCCCTCCCTTCTTCAACTACACCTTCATCCCCCTCGCGATCCCGCTCCTCCTCATCGTGCCGTTCGGCCAGACCCTGGCCTGGAAGCGCGGCGACGTGCATGCGGCGACCCAGCGCCTGTTCGCGGCGCTCGCCATCGCCCTCGTGGTCGGCCTCGCCGTGCTGGCCCTGACCTGGGGCGGCCCGATGATGGCCCCCGTGGGCATCGGCCTCGGGGCCTACCTCGTGGTCGGCTCTGCCCTCGAGATCATCTCGCGGGCGCGGGGCTACGGCGCCAGCCGCACCCGGGGTGCCGCCGCGATCTGGCGTCGCGCCGCCGGCCTGCCGCGCTCCGCCTGGGGCACGGCGCTGGCGCATGCGGGCGTCGGAGTCGTTGTGCTCGGCATCGCCGCGCAGGGCTGGGCGACGGAGGGGCTGAAGACCGTGAAACCCGGCGAATCCCTGGCCTCCGGCCCCTACGTGGCCACCCTCGACCGGGTCGGCCCCCGGCAGGGCGAGAACTACACCGAGACCACCGCTTTCCTCACCATCCGCAATGCCGGCGGCGACTTCGTCGGCACCGTGGAGACCGGCAAGCGCTTCTATCCGAGCCGCAAGATGACGGTGACGGAGTCCGGCCTGCTCACCATCGGGGCGAGCCAGGTCTATGCCAGCCTGGGCGAAGTGCTCCCCGAGGGCGGCATCGGCCTGCGGCTCTACTACAAGCCCCTGGTGCTGCTGATCTGGCTCGGCGCGGTGGTCATGGCGCTCGGCGGCGCGGTCTCCCTCACCGACCGGCGCATGCGCGTCGGCGCGCCAGCGCGGGCGAAGTCGAAGCCGCTTCCGCCCGGCATGGCGCCCGCCGAATGAGCCGGCCTCCCCTGCCCCGCGCCGCGGCGGCTTTGGCCCTCCTCCTCGCCCTGGCGGGCGGGGCCGGCGCGGTCCAGCCGGACGAGGTCCTGAAGGACCCCGCCCTGGAGGCGCGCGCCCGGGACATCTCCTCCGGCCTGCGCTGCCTCGTCTGCCAGAACCAGTCCATCGACGATTCCGATGCGCCCCTGGCCCGGGACCTGCGGCTCATCGTGCGCGAGCGCCTCAAGGCCGGCGACGACGACGCGCAGGTGCAATCCTACGTCGTCGGGCGCTACGGCGAATACGTGCTGCTGCGGCCCGTCTTCGCCCTGCACACCCTGCTCCTGTGGCTGACCCCGGGGCTGGTGGTGGCCCTCGGACTGTTCGGGCTCTGGCGCCTTGCGCGCCGCCGGCCGGAGCCGGTGCCGCAGGGCCTCAGCCCCGAGGAGCAGGCGGAGATTGCCGCCCTGACCCGGCGCGACTGACGGCGCGTTCCCGCTTCGGTGAACGATCGCGCGCCGGGGCACGCCTCGCTTTCGCCCCAGTACCGGGAGAGATCTGGCCCGGACGCCCGACCCCGGTCCGGTGCCGGCCTTAACGATGTCTTTACCCTGAGTCGCGAGCGTCCCGTGCCATGCCGATCGCGTCGCCGCACCGCCTCCTGAGCCTCCTCGCGCCGACGCTGGCTGCAGCGCTGGTCGCGTCCCCCGCCCGCGCGCATCCCCATGTCTGGGTGACGACGAAGGCCGAGATCGCCTATGGCGAGGGCGGGCGGGTCACCGGCATCCGGCACGCCTGGACCTTCGATGCCTCCTATTCCGCCTTCGTGACCCAGGGCCTCGACAAGAACGGCGACGGTCGGCTGACGCCCGACGAACTCGCGGGGCTGGCGGCCGAGAACACCGGCAACCTCGCCGAGTTCGGCTACTTCACCAAGCTGAAGGTCGCGGGCAAGGAGCAGGCCTTCGCGGACCCCGCCGAGCCGCGCATGACGATGGACGGCGACAAGCTGACCTTGAGCTTCCTGCTGCCCCTCAAGGCGCCGGTGGCCCAGGGGCGCGGCGTCACCGCCGTCGAGGTCTACGACCCCACCTTCTTCGTCTCCTTCGCGCTGGCGGAGGGCGCGGACGCCGCGCGCCTCACCGGCGCCCCGAGCGGCTGCGCCGCCACGCTGACCCGCCCGAAGGGCGATCCCGGCGCCGAGGGCAGGGGCGCGGACGGGAAGACGGCGGACGCCAAGCCCGGCATGTCGGAGGCCTTCTTCGAGGCCCTGACCTCGGCCTCGAATTACGGCCTGCAGTTCGCCAACCGGATCCTCGTCGCGTGTCCGTAGGCGCCGCCTTCGGAACCGCCCCGGCCGATCCGCGCCGGCACCTCGTCCGGCAGGCGCTCCTCGCGCTGATCGCCGTGGCCGTCGCGGCTCTGGTCCTGTCCGGCCTCGTCTGGCTGATCAGTCCCGGCATCGCCGCGCCGCCGCCGCGCTCGCCCTTCGGCATCGGCTTTCGCGAGGCTGCCCCCCAGGCCACCGGCCTCGGCGGCTGGATCCTCGCCCTGCAATCGAGTTTCTCGCGCAGCCTCCAGGCGTCCGTCCGCGCCCTCAAGGAGGGCGGCGCCTGGGGGCCGATGATGCTGCTGGGCTTCGCTTACGGCGTCTTCCACGCCGCCGGGCCGGGCCACGGCAAGGCGGTCATCGCCGGCTACATCGTTGCCGGGGAACGCGCCCTGCTGCGCGGCTTCTCCTTGAGCTTCGCCGCCGCCCTGCTCCAGGCCCTGGTCGCCATCGCCCTCGTCGGGGTCGGGACCCTGCTGCTCGGGGCCACCGCCGCGGGCATGACCCGGGCCGGCACGGTGATCGAGACGGCGAGCTTCGCCCTCGTGGCGCTCCTCGGGCTCGCCCTCACCTGGCGCAAGGCCGGACGGCTCGCGGGCCAGGACGCGGCGGCCTGCGCCCCCGGCTGCGGCCATGTCCATCTCACCGACGCGGCGGCCCTGAGCCGCCTCGCGACCTGGCGCGAGCGGGCCGGGATCGTGCTGGCGGCGGGCACGCGCCCCTGCGCGGGGGCCGTGCTGATCCTCGTCTTCTCCGCCTCGCAGGGCCTGCTGGCCGCCGGCATCGCGGCGACCTTCGCCATGGCGCTCGGCACCGCCCTCACCACGGGGGCGCTCGCGAGCCTCGCGGTCTTCGCCAAGGTCCTGGCCCTGCGCCTCGCGGGCGGACGCGGACGGACCGGGGCGCGGGTGGTCGGTGCCCTCGAACTCCTCGCGGGCGCCTTCGTGCTGGTGCTCGGCCTCGCCATGCTGGCGGGTCTGGCGGCCGACCTCGGCGGCTGACGCAGCGCCTCTTCTCCAACCGCCTCGCCAAGCCGGCCCGTCCGTGCCAGTCTGCTTCGGCAGCAGGAGAGAATGGGCATGGCGGCAGGCTTCGAGCCGATCCTGAACTGGCGGCTCCTGGCCGGCTCGCACGATTTTCCCGGCCCGGACGGCGGCACCTGCATCAACGAAGCCGCCATCGTCGCCGCCGGCCTGCCCTACCGGGCGATCCGCGCCTCGGCCGATTGTCCGCCCTGCTTCTCGCGGCCCCTGGCTGCCTATGCCCTCGGGCTGAACGACGCCATGCCGGATGCCGAGCGCCCCCGGCTGATGGCCTTCGTGCTGCGCCTGGCCGGCTCGGCCGCCGATCCGGCCGTCGAGGCCGAGCGCGTGACCTTCCTCGCCCGGGCGAGCGTTCGCCGCATCCTCCCACCCCTCCTCGACCATGCGGGCCTGCCCGCCCTCGCCGCCCGCTGCGACGGCGCGGCGGACGCGGCGGCCGCAGGGGACGCGGCCCGGGCCGCAGCCTGGGAGGGCGGCGCGCGCGCGGAGGCCGCCGGGCGACAGGGGTCCTGGGTGGCGGGCGCCCGGGCGGCGGCGGTGGCGCGGGCCGCCTCGGCAGCGGTTAAGGCCTTCGCGGATGCGCGCTGCGCCGCCGAGGTGGCCGAAGGGGCCGCCCCGTTCGTGCCCGGGACCTGGGCCATGGCCGCCGCGATCCTGGACGAGGCCCTCGATCTCGGGGGCGGAACAGGCGCGATCGACGTCGCCCTGGCGCGGGAGCGGTTCGAGACCGCGCGGACCGGGGCGCCCTGAGCGCTCAGGCCTCGGCGGGCAGCGCGGCGGGGTCGAACGCCACCGTCTGACAATTGTCGAGCCAGGTTCCGGTCAGGTGAAAGAAGAACGTGCCGTGGCCGACCACCGCGATGCTGCGCTCGGGCCGCGCCAGCAGCCAATCGCGAAAACCCCGCACGCGGTCATCGAAGAGATGGCGCGGCTCGATATGCACGCCGCTCGCATCGGGCTCGCCCTCCGCGTGCCACCAGATCTCCGGCAGGTGATCGACGGCGACGTCGGGAAACTCGGCCGCCAGGATCGAGGCCGCCCGGCCGACGTCGCAGCTGCTCTCCTGGCATTCCCGGTGCAGCACCTCGACGAGGATGCGCGGCCGGCTCGGATGGTCGCCGAAGATGCCCTTCGTGGTCTGGATCGCCCGGGTCAGGGGCGAGGTCACCACGAGGTCGAAGGGGATGTCGTGCAGGGCGGCCCGCGCCGCCTGGACCTGGGCGAGACCCCGTTCGGTGAGCCGGGCATCCACGTGGCCGGGATCGCGGCCGGTCAGGCGATGAGCGGCGTTGAAGGTCGATTCGCCGTGGCGGACACAGACGATGCGAGAAGGAGCCATACCGATCCGGTCTTGATGGGAGAAGTCTGATGGGAAGGGGTCGTGCGGGCGCGCGCACCCCGTCCGATAACCCGGGAGGACGGCCATCGTTGCTCTGTCATCCGGCGGCGCCGATGGGCGCGACAACGAAAAAGGCCCGGTTTCCCGGGCCTCATGCGCATCCAGTCTCGTGATGGGGCCGTTCAGGCCTTGCGGGCCACCGGACCGCGCCGGCGCAGGCGCACGATGACCTCGACGCCGGCGATCTCCATGCCCTCGGGGGCTTCGGGGAGCGAATCGACGGTGATGCCGCAATCGGGCATGTCCAGCACCTGCCCCTCGTCCTCGAGGAAGAAGTGGTGATGCTCGCTGGGATTGGTGTCGAAATACGCCTTCGAGCCGTCCAGGGCGAGCTGGCGGAGCAGGCCGGCCTCGGTGAACTGGTGCAGCGTGTTGTAGACGGTCGCCAGCGAGACCGGCACCTTGGCCCGCATCGCCTCGTCGTAGAGCATTTCCGCCGTGAGGTGGCGGTCGCCGCGCCCGAACAGCAGCCAGCCCAGGGACAGGCGCTGACGCGTCGGACGCAGGCCCGCGCGGCGCAGACGATCGCGCAGATCCGACAACGGGCAACCGCGGCGGCCGGCGGCCGCATCGCCGGCGGGGACGGAGGCCCGCGCGTTCAGCACGGCCTGCAGGGGCAGAAGGTTCGACATTGGGCTGATGAACATCCCACGCAAAGAAACAGGACTTGAAGACCTAGGTATACGGAACCGGCACCGCCACCGCAACCCGAACGGCATGCACCCAGGGCAGGCGCAATGCGGGCCGGGCGGCGCGGGAGGTCCGGCCCCGCCGGCGATCCCGTCTCGGGGCACCCCTGCCGTGAGGCGTCCGTGCTTTGAGGCGTCGGTGCTTTGAGGCGTCCTGGCCCTGTGTTAACGAGGCGCCGAATTCGCGCCGTGTCGTCGGTGGGAGCGGCCCGGGCCGGTCCCGGCCGGGACACGGCCACATCTGCCGGAGCGAGGCCCGCCCCGGCATCACACATCGAGGACCGATCCGCGCATCATGGCTTCCGATCCGAACGCCCCGTCGACCACCGTGCCCCAGCGGGCCTCGCAGTATTCCTACGAGGAACTGCTCGCCTGCGGACGTGGCGAGCTGTTCGGCGCCGGAAACGCGCAGCTGCCGCTGCCGCCGATGCTGATGTTCGACCGCATCGTCTCCATCGGCAGCGAGGGCGGCGCCCACGGCAAGGGCCACGTGCGCGCCGAGTTCGACATCCGGCCGGACCTCTGGTTCTTCGGCTGCCACTTCAAGAACGACCCGGTGATGCCGGGCTGCCTCGGCCTCGATGCCCTCTGGCAGCTCGTGGGCTTCCATCTCGGCTGGCTCGGGGCTCCGGGACGGGGCCGGGCGCTCGGCGTCGGCGAGGTCAAGTTCTCGGATCAGGTCCTGCCCACGGTGAAGCAGGTCGTCTACGGCATCGACATCAAGCGCGTGCGCCTGGGCAAGCTGGTGCTGGGCATCGCCGACGGCTGGCTTGAGGCCGACGGCACCCGCATCTACGAGGCCAAGGACCTGCGCGTCGCGCTGTTCCAGGCGCAGACCGAGGCCGCGGGCGGCTGAGACCCCGCGCGGTTGAGATCGGGGCATCCCGGTCCTACCTGACACAACACGAAGATGCGGTCGCCGAACGCGCGCCGCGACCTACAAGCCCCGGCGGCGGAGAGCATCGTGTCCATGCGGCGTGTCGTGATCACCGGGATGGGCATTGTCTCATCCATCGGCAACAACACCGAGGAAGTCCTCGCCTCGCTCCGCGAGGCCAAGTCCGGCATCGGGCATTCGGCGTCCTATGCGGAGCACGGCTTCCGCAGCCAGGTCGAGGGCCGCCCCACCCTCGATCCGGAGGGCATCGTCGACCGGCGCGCCATGCGCTTCCACGGCGGCGGCACCGCCTGGAACCACGTCGCCATGGATCAGGCCATCAAGGCCGCCGGCCTGGAGGCGAGCGACGTCTCCAACGACCGCACCGGTATCATCATGGGCTCGGGCGGCCCCTCCACGAAGGTCATCGTCGAGTCCGCCGCCATCGCGGTCGAGAAGGGCCCGAAGCGCGTCGGCCCGTTCGCGGTGCCGAAGGCGATGTCCTCCACCGCTTCCGCGACGCTGGCGACCTGGTTCAAGATCAAGGGCGTGAACTATTCGATCTCGTCCGCCTGCGCGACCTCGAACCACTGCATCGGCAACGCCGCCGAGGTGATCCAGGGCGGACGCCAGGACATCATCTTCGCGGGCGGTTGCGAGGACCTCGACTGGACCCTCTCGGTGCTGTTCGACGCCATGGGCGCCATGTCCTCGAAGTACAACGACACCCCGGCGCGGGCCTCGCGGGCCTACGACGTCAACCGCGACGGCTTCGTCATCGCGGGCGGCGCCGGCGTGCTGGTGCTGGAGGAATACGAGCACGCCAAGGCGCGCGGCGCGACGATCTACGGCGAGATCGCCGGCTACGGCGCCACCTCGGACGGGTACGACATGGTCGCGCCCTCCGGCGAGGGCGCGGTGCGCTGCATGCGCCAGGCGATCGATGGCCTGAAGGGCGCGCCGATCGACTACATCAACCCGCACGCCACCGCCACGCCGGTGGGGGATGCCAAGGAAATCGAGGCGATCCGCGAGGTCTTCGGACGCGGCGACGCCTGCCCGCCGATCGCCGCCACCAAGTCGCTCACCGGCCACTCCCTCGGGGCGACGGGCGTGCAGGAGGCGATCTACGCGCTCCTCATGATGAACAACGATTTCATCTGCGAGAGCGCGCATATCGACGAGATCGACCCGGCCTTCGCCGACATGCCGATCCTGCGCCAGCGCCGCGATGGGGCCAAGCTCGGCCACGTCCTCTCGAATTCCTTCGGCTTCGGCGGCACCAATGCGACCCTCGTCCTGAAGAACGTCGACGCCTAAGCTTAGGCGTAAATCCGGCAGAACCTTGAGCCGGAGAACTCAAGGAACTTGGAACACCGACCTGCGTTTCTTCGCGGCAGGACGGGATTGAAAGTTACGGCTATGCTTTGGTTCACCCTCGGGACGTTCGGCGGCTTCGCCATTGCCGGAACGGCCGCCGTGTTCGTCAAGCAGGCCATCATCGACCGCGCGAATTGCGACACGGACGGGTATTTCTAGCCCTCGGACCGCCTTCGCTTTCCAGAGTTCAGGCCCCGTGCCGGCGCCGACGCCGGGACGGGGCCTCTTCGTTTCGGGGGTGGGAATGGTCCAGATCGGACCAGATCGGTGCCTCCCGATTGGACAGGCCCACGACCCCCGCGTAAGCCTCGTCCCACACCGAGACGGGCCGCCAGGGCCCGGGTTCTGCGTCCAGGGATGAAGCATGACGGGTTTGATGGCGGGTAAGCGCGGCCTCATCATGGGGGTCGCCAACGATCACTCGATCGCCTGGGGCATCGCCAAGGTCCTGCACCGGCACGGGGCGGACCTCGCCTTCACCTACCAGGGCGATGCCCTCGGCCGCCGCGTGACGCCGCTCGCCGCCTCCGTCGGATCGGACATCGTGCTGCCCTGCGACGTCGAGGATATCGCCAGCGTCGACGCGCTGTTCACCGCCCTCGACGCGCGCTTTCCCGAAGGCCTCGACTTCGTCGTCCACGCCATCGGCTTCTCCGACAAGGGCCAGCTCAAGGGCCGCTACGTCGACGTCACCACCCGCGAGAATTTTTCGCGCACGATGACGATCTCGTGCTTCTCCTTCACGGAGATCGCCCAGCGCGCGGCCAAGCGAATGCCGCGCGGCGGCTCCCTCCTCACGCTCACCTATGGCGGCTCCACCCGGATCATGCCGAACTACAACGTCATGGGGGTCGCCAAGGCGGCGCTGGAAGCATCCGTACGCTACCTTGCGGGGGATCTCGGCCCCGACGGCATCCGGGTCAACGCCCTCTCGGCCGGCCCGATGCGGACCCTGGCGGGTGCGGGCATCGCGGATGCCCGCCTGATGTTCAACCACCAGAAGGCCCACGCCCCCTTGCGCCGGACGGTGACGCAGGAGGAGGTCGGCGGCTCGGCCATGTACCTGCTCTCGGACCTCTCGGGCGGCGTGACCGGCGAGATCCACTTCGTCGATTCCGGCTACAACATCATCTCGATGCCCCGCCCCGATGTGCTCCAGGCGCAGGACGAGGCCGGCGTCATCGGCGACGCGGTCTAGGATTTCGCCTTAGCGAACAGGTCCGGCCGGCGCACCCGCAGGACGAGGGTCAGGGTCTTCATGTCGGTGAGTTCGCCGCGATCGGCGAGATCCGCCAGATCGACCAGCGGCATCTCGACGACCTTGATGTTCTCGTGCTCGCCCGTCGCGCCGCCACAGCCGCCGACCCGGTCGGAGGCCCGATAGGCGGCCAGGAACAGGTGGATGCGCTCGGTGGAGATGCCGCTCGCCAGCGACCACGGCCGGCGTCCCCGGCGGCCCGCCATCGGCGATCTCCGCCATGGTGGTGCGGCCGACGATCCGACCCTCCGCCGCGACGCCCCCGGCGGGGGGCGTCCACCGATCGACGCGGAGCGGTCCGTCAACGGAACTCGTCATGTGGCAGATGAGGCGGGGGCGCTCGGACCGGCGCACCCCGGACGACGTCACGCCGCGTCCGGCATGCGGTCGAGGAGCTTGTCGAGGGTGATGGGATAATCCCGCACCCGCACCCCGGTGGCGTTGTAGATGGCGTTGGCCACCGCCGCGCCGACGCCGCAGATGCCGAGTTCGCCCACGCCCTTGGCCTTCATGGGCGAGGATTGCGGATCGGCCTCGTCGAGGAAGATCACCTCCTGGTGCGGGATGTCGGCATGCACCGGCACCTCGTAGCCGGCCAGATCGTGGTTGACGAAGAAGCCGCGCCGCGTGTCGACGGCAAGCTCCTCCATCAGCGCAGCCCCGACGCCCATGGTCATGCCGCCGATGACCTGACTGCGCGCCGATTTCGGGTTGAGGATGCGCCCGGCCGCGCAGACCGCCAGCATGCGCCGCACCCGGACCTCGGCGGTGTCGACGTCGACGCCCACCTCCACGAAGTGGCCCGCGAAGGTCGATTGCTGCTGCTTCTTGGCGAGATCGCCGTACTCGATGGAATCCTCGCCCACGAGGTCGCCGTCGCTCGCCGCCTTGCCCAGGGTCTCGGTCCGGTTGCCGGAACGGACATTGCCATCCTCGAACGCCGCGTCGCCCGAGTTGAAGCCGAGCCGCTGGGCCACCGCCTCCCGCAACTTCACGCAGGCCGCGTAGACGCCGGCGGTGGCGTTGTTCGCGCCGAACTGGCCGCCCGATCCGGCCGAGACCGGGAAGTCCGAGTCGCCGAGGCGCACCACCACCTTGTCGAGGCTGACGCCCATCATCTCCGCCGCCGTCTGGGCGATGATGGTGTAGCTGCCGGTGCCGATGTCGGTCATGTCCGTCTCGACCGTGACGAGGCCGTCGCGGCCGAGCCTGACGCGGGCGCCCGACTTCATCAGGAGGTTGTTGCGGAAGCCCGCCGCCATGCCGATGCCCACGAGCCACTGGCCATCCCGGACCTGACCGGGCCTGGCGTTGCGCTTGTCCCAGCCGAACTTCTCCGCGCCGAGCTTGAGGCAACCGACGAGGTTCCGGTGCGAGAATGGTCGCTGCGGATGGCCGGGATCGGTCTGGGTGTCGTTGCGGATGCGGAACGCGACCGGGTCCATGCCCAGCTTCTCCGCCATCTCGTCCATGGCGATCTCGAGCGCCATGAGGCCGGGTCCTTCGCCCGGCGCCCGCATCGAGTTGCCCTCGGGCAGGTCGAGATGCGCGAGCTTCATCGCGGTGAGGCGGTTGGCGCCCGCGTAGAGCAGCTTGGTCTGGTCCACCGCCGTCTCGGGCTTGCCGCCGGGCAAGTTGCCCGAGGTGCTCTCGTGCGCGATGGCGGTGATCGTCCCGTCCGGCGTCGCGCCGATGCGGATGCGCTGGATGGTGGCCGGCCGGTGCGTGGTGTTGTTGGCGACCAGCGGCCGGGTCAGCGCGACCTTGACGGGGCGACCGGCGGCCTTGGCGGCCAGGGCCGCCACCACGGCGTCGGAGCGCACGAACAGCTTACCCCCGAAGCCGCCGCCGATATAGGGCGAGTCGATGCGGATCGATTCGGCCGGGATGTCGAGGATCTTGGCGATGCTGCCCTTGGTCCAGGCGATCATCTGGTTGGAGGTCCAGAGCGTGAGCTTGTCGCCCTTCCAGGCGGCGATGGTCGCGTGCGGCTCCATCATCGCGTGGCTCTCGTCCGGCGTCGTGTAGGTCTCGTCGAACCTGACGGAGGCTGCCGCGAACGCGCCTTCGAAATCGCCCACGCGGTCCTCGCCGCCGCCGCCGCTGCCCTCGCCGCTGTCGCCGGGAACCGGCTTGGCGGCCCCCGCCACGGCGGCGAGGTCGAACTGCCCCGCCTCGCGGGCGTAGTCGACCTTGATCAGGAAAGCGGCGGCGCGGGCCTGCTCGAAGGTCTCGGCCACCACCACGGCAATGGCCTGATGGTAGTGCTGGATCTCGGCGCCACCGAACAGGTTCGCGGCGTTCATCTTGCCGAGGCCCAGCTTGGGCATGTCGAGGGTGGTGACGATGGCGACGACGCCGGGGGACCGCTTGGCGGCACCGGTGTCGATGGCGCGTATCCGGCCCTTACTGATCCCGGCCCCGAGAACGTAGCCGTAGGCCTGGTTCGCCGCCACGTCGTGGCGCTCGTAGGCGTAGGCCGCCGTGCCGGTGGTCTTGAACTTGCCGTCGATGCGGTCGGTGGCCTTGCCCACCACCTTCATCTGGTCGATCGGGTTCTGACCCGCGGGCTGATCGAACTTCATGTCTCTAAGCCCTCGCTTCGGTGAGCGCCGCGCCGAGCGTGCGCTCGGCGAGCTTCAGCTTGTAGGCGTTGTCGTGGGTGGGTTTGGCGCCGGCGAAGACCTGCGCGGTCACCGCCTTGGCGCCCCGGGCCATCTCGCCCTCGGCGGCTTCCACCCGCCAGGGCTTGTGCGCCACGCCGCCGAAGGCCGCCCGGCCACTGCCGTCCGGCTGCACCACCGCGGCCACCGAGACCAGCGCGTAGGCGTAGGAGGCCCGGTCACGGACCTTGCGGTAGATGTGGGCGCCGCCGAGGGGCTTGGGCAACGTCACCGCCGTGATGAGCTCGCCGGGCGCGAGCGTGGTGTCCACCTCCGGACGCTCGCCTGGCAGGCGATGGAAGTCGGAGATCGGGATCTTGCGTTCCGTGCCCCGGCCGTCGACGGTCTCGACGGTGGCGTCGAGCACCCGCATGGCCACTGCCATGTCGCCCGGATGGGTCGCGATGCAGGCCTCGCTCGCGCCGATCACCGCGAGCTGGCGCGAGACGCCGTCCAGCGCCGAACAGCCCGACCCGGGCTGGCGCTTGTTGCAGGCCTGCGCCGTGTCGTAGAAATACGGGCAGCGGGTGCGCTGCAGCAGGTTGCCGGCGGTGGTCGCCTTGTTGCGCAACTGGCCCGAAGCGCCGGCGAGCAGGGCGCGGCTGAGCACGGCGTAGTCCTTCCGGACCCGGGCATCGGCGGCCAGATCCGTGTTGCGCACGAGGGCGCCGACGCGCAGGCCGCCCTCCGGCGTGGCCTCGATCCGGTCCAGCCCGAGGCCGTTGACATCCACGAGGTGGGTGGGTGTCTCGATCTGCAGCTTCATGAGGTCGAGGAGGTTGGTGCCGCCGGCGATGAACTTGGCGTTCGGGTTGGCGGAAACGGCGGCGGCGGCTTCCGCCGGCGAACTTGGGCGCTCGTAGGTGAAGGACTTCATGCGGGCCTCCGGGCCTTGTTCTGGTCTGCGACCTCGGTCATCGCCTCGACGATGTTGGAATAGGCGCCGCAGCGGCAGATGTTGCCGCTCATGCGCTCGCGGATCTCGGCATCCGTGACCTGCATCGGGGCGTTGAGATCGGCCGTGACGTGGCTCGGGATGCCGGCCTTGATCTCGGCCAGCACCGCGACGCCCGAGCAGATCTGGCCCGGCGTGCAGTAGCCGCACTGGTAGCCGTCATGCTTGATGAAGGCGGCCTGCATCGGATGCAGGTTCTCGGGCTGGCCCAGGCCCTCGATCGTGGTGATCTGCGCGCCCTGGTGCATGACCGCCAGCGTCAGGCAGGCGTTGATGCGCCGGCCGTCGACGATCATCGTGCAGGCCCCGCACTGGCCGTGATCGCAGCCCTTCTTCGAGCCGGTCAGGTGGAGGTGCTCGCGCGCCGCGTCCAGCAGGCTGGTGCGGGTGTCGAGTTCGAGCTCCCGCTTCTCGCCGTTCACCGTGAAGGCGACCTTCGTCAGCACCGGCGCATCGTTGCCGGCCGGTGCGGCCCCCACCGCTCCCGGGAGAGCGGCGGCGACCGCGCTGGCTCCCACACTCACCATAACGCCTCTCCTGTTCAATGCGAGCCCGTTGCGACCGTCCATGTCGTCCTCCGAACCGTGCGGCGGTTGCGTCAGCGCCGGTCGGCACCGCGACCGGACGGAAACGCGCAGCGCGCAATTAAGTTTTGCTCGATTCTAAAGTTAGGGTTCGGAGACCCACTGAATAGGGCCTCGAAGGCGCTGAGGCTTATGAAACGAGGTTATGAATGGCGCGGGAGGGGAGCTTCACCCGCGCGGCTGAGTGCCCGGGCGTGACGCAATCGGCCCTGAGCCATGCCATGAACGGCCTGGAGGCGCGCCTCGGGCGGCACCTGCTCAACCGCTCCACGCGCAGCGTCGCGCCGACGGAGGCCGGCGAGAGGCATCTGCGAATCGTCGCGCCCCAGTTCGAGCCGATCGGGGTGGAGTTGAGGGCGCTCACGGAGATGCGGCACCGGCCCGCCGGACGGATTCGCATCGCGGCCCCGGAGCACGCGGCCGAGACCGTCCTCTGGCCGGTCCTGCGGGACCTGCGGGGCCTGCTGCCGGCCTACCCGGAGATCACCGTCGAGATCGAGACTTCGCAGGCGCGCACGTAACGATCGTGGCCGAGCGCTTCGATGCAGGCGTGCGCTTCGGCGGCATGGTGGTCAAGGACATGACGGCCGTCCGCATCGGTCCCGACATGCGGATGGCGATGGTGGACGCGTTGCGCTGGCCGCCCGCCCGCTGATCGCCGATCCCCTGCTTTGCAGGGGGCGCCCCGGGCGGGCGGACCCGGACCGCGAGTCCGGGCCGGTTCCTCAGGGGATCATCTCGGCCGCAACGGCCGCCCGATCGCGGACCGGCGGGTCGTCCCGGTCACGCGAGACGTCATGCACCACCGTGAGACCGTCCACCTCCAGGTCCTCGTCGTCGGCGGGATGCGCCGACGCGGCGGCGACGGACGGTATGGCCCCGTTCGGGACCACGTCGTTCGCGGCCGCCATCGCGCCGGGCTGCCCGTAATAGGCCTCCAGCGAGGGCACGACGGTCGGCACGGGGCGCATCGGCGGGAGGGCCGCGACCTGGTCCCGGGCCGCCATCAGCGCGTCGAGGATGAGACGGCTGTCGCGGGTGAAGGGGATCACCACGCCGCCGCCCACGGTCTTGATCCGGTCGGCGGGCGCGCCGATGTCGAAGGCGACGACCGGGTAGCCGGCCTCCCAGACCTCGGACAGGACGTAGGAGTAGGTCTCCGGCCAGATGCTCGACAGGAACACGAAGTCCGGATCGACCTCGTCCAGCTTCGCCTTCAGTTCCGAATGCTTGTAGGAGCCGGTCACCGCGGCGTTCTTGTAGCGCTTGAGGCGCTCGTCGTCGGCCGTGAAGCCAACGACGGTCAGGTAGAACGGCATGCGGTCGCGCGCCGCCCGCTCCACGAGCCGGACGAGGACGTCGAAGCCCTTGACGCGCCCGATCGCGCCCACGACCGCGATCCTGAGGCCGCCCTTGGGGCTGCCCTTGTGGCCCCCCTTCCGCGAGACCACCGACGTCATGCCGTGCAGCCGCGGCTCCGGGTGAGGGGCGACGACGATATCGGGCAGGTTCAGGCGCTCGCGATAGCGGCGCGCCGTGTCCTCGGACGGCGTCAGGATCGTGGTGGCGCGCTGGAGGATCCGGGTGTTGAAGGCGAGCCAGGATTCGAGATCGTTCTCGATCAGCGCATCGTGATCGGCGAAGTTGTGCTCGACGCCGCCCGAGACGCAGAGCTGGCAGACGGCGGGCGTCGGCTCGCCGCAATAGCTGTTGCGCTCGTCCGTGAGGTGGACGCGCGGACAGTACCACTGGAAGTCGTGCAGCATCACCGTGAAGGGGCGCTTGCCGGAGAGGAGCGTCTCCAGGAACGCGCTTCGGAAGGTCAGGCGCGAGTTCACGTGGATCTGGACCGCGACGCCGGCCGCCTCGATGGCCTCGAGGGTCCGTTCGACGCTCTCGGGCCTCAGGGTCAGGGTGACGTCGGCCCGGTGGAAGCTCAGCAGCAGCCGCGGATCGTCGCCCCGATCCTCCACGGGGGAGAGCACGGCGCTCTCGTGGTCCTCTGACCGACTCAGGCCCTGGATATCGTCCACGTAGCGCTTCGTGCCGCCGCCGAGCCCGTGCATCAGGTGCAGGGTCAGCGCGTTGAACCGCCCCTTGAGGAGGCTGAGCAGGACATCCGTGCGAATGGCCTCCAGGGGGTCCGCGCGGACGAAGGCGCGCACTTCGGCGAGGTATTCCGGGTAGAGTGCCTCCAGGCGGGCGTGGTTGGTCGCCAGGATCGTCACCCGCTCGGCGACGCCGAACGAGACCGAGCCCTCGTGGATCACGAAGGCGTCCGGGGCCGCGAGGTGGATCCAGCCGAGATCGCGCGCGGAGAGGCACCAATCGACCTCCTCGCAGTAGCCCTTGCCCCAATCGGGTGAGAACGCGCCGACCTCGTCGAGGGCGTGGCGATTGAGGTGCATGCAGAAGCCGACACCCGTCGGGATCTCCACGGGCTCGGCGCCGTGTCCGGCGAAGGCCCGGTCGATCTCCGCGACGTCGAGGCCGAGGGCGGGCAGGCTCGGCACGACGACGTTCGGGAAGCTCAGGATCGTCGCGTTGTTCGACAGCGGGGTCACCGAGGCGATGCCCGGCCGGGCATGGCAGTGCCGGGCGAGCCGCGCGACGAGCCCGGGCGGCAGGATCGTGTCGGCGTTGACGAGGAGGACGTCCTCTCCGGGTTCGAGCAGCGAGAAGCCGCGGTTGACCGTCCCGATGAAGCCGAGATTCTTCGGGTTCTCGAGGATCGTCAGGCCCGGATGGTTCTCGGCGGCGACGCCCGCGAGATAGCGGCCGATCTCCGGGTCGGGCGACCCGTCGTTGATGACGATCGCCCGCGCCGTCCCGGCCTTCAGCTCCGGGATCAGGGATGCCAGGCAGAGTTTGAGGTCGGACAGGCCCTTGTAGACGGGGACGATGGCGCAGACCGGCGGAGGCGTTTGCGGAGACCGCGCCGCCGGTGCCGGGACCGGCGGCGCGGTCACGTCGGCCGTGGCGGTCCGTGTTTCGGTGGCGATCACCGGCTGGAAGGTGATGGGCCCATGGCCGCGGGCGCGCTCGACCTCGACGAGGCGCGTGCGGATGCTGCGGCGCGCCATCACGCTAGCCGCGGGGGACTCGGATTCCAGGAGCCGCGCCCGCGCTTCACGCCGCTGCGCCTGGACATGAACGAGCAGGTCGTTGCTGAAACGTCCGAGGAGAAGCCCCCCTCCCTCCGGGCCGGCGAAGAGTTCGCTGCCGGGCTGGATATCCTGGTGGGAAAAGACGAACCCGGCGACATCCCGCCCGAACGCCGCTTTGACGTCGGCCCGGACATGCGTCTTGAGTTCCGACCGCGTCACGCCGCCCCGGACGATGCGCAGGGTCGTCGGCGCATCGGCCGTCGTGGGGTCGAAGTACCAGCCCCGGAAATTGTCCGGCGCCAGGGTGTCGATGTTGTAGCGCGGCTGGCTGCTCCAGGTGCCGAAGTCGAGCGTCGTCTTGCCTGCCCGGATGCCGAGGCGATGTGGCTTGCCATCGAGCGCGTGCGGCGGCAGCGGCAGCGAGAAGCCGTTCCAGCCCGCCTGTCCGGACACCATGAACTGGAACTCGCTGCGGTAGCGATCGAGGGTGACGGGTTCACCCGCCTCGCCGTCGACAATCAGCCGGACGCTCGGATTCGTGGTCGGGAAGAGCGGTGCGAGCCATCCTTCGAGGCGATAGTCCCAGACGCCGTCGAAGCAGCCGGAATACTGATCGGTTCCCGCCTCGAAACGCTCCGTGTAGGTCTGTCCGTGAACCTTGACGCTGACGGTGCAGGTGCCAGGGTGCCGGGCGAGGCTCTCGGGCAGAGGGGCGTAGACGAGCTCCAACCCGTTGATCCGGTTCGCGGGCTCGACCGGCAGGTCCTGCGCCTCCGCTCCGGCGAAACGGACCTGAACCTGAACCTCTTCCCGGTGCGTGCCGGTCGCCAGCGCAAGGAGAACGCCGCCCTCGTGAAGCGTGATCCAGTGGATCGCCACGTTGCCGTCACGCATCGTGACGGCAGCATTCGGCTTCCGGCGCAGACTCTTCCAAGCTTTCGAGAAGAATCGTCCGTCGAAAGTCGGCAGCTTCAAGAGACGCACATCATCCTCACTTCAGGTTTTATAGTGCCAAACCCGGCTCACTAGATCATCCCGGATCGTGAACGTCGGGGCCGCATAACGTTTTTCGAGACCCAAAGCCAGCCGCGTGAGTAGTATTTTTAAATTACAGAACCGGCAAACATCGATTGGTAATACATGAAGGACGGGCAGTATAAAATTACTTATATATTAGATTAAAATTTCAGAAAGATCACGATGATCAATCGCTTACCTCCTGCAACTTTCCTGCCGAAGACGTCGTGAGCAAATTTTCTCACGCCGACACGCAAGCCAAGCATTCAATCGTGGCAAATTTCCGATGCCAAGCTTGATCCTATCGAGGGTTGTGACAAGGGACCCATAACCACTTCCGCAAGCTTCCGTTTCGACGACGCCCGCGGCGGCAAGGAACGCATCGTCCCGGATCGCGATCGCGAGCGCCTTGCCCCGGGTTCGTGCCAGTCCGATTCGTCCCCCTCGGCGGGTTCGGCGACGCACCTGTCCTCCGGGATGATGCAATTCACGCATACCGCGTCATCGCGAAGTCCTCCGCGGCGATGGCGGGCGGATGTCCGGAGATGAGGTCCGCGAGCATGCGTCCCGAGCCGCAGGCCATGGTCCAGCCGAGGGTGCCGTGGCCGGTGTTGGTGTAGAGATTCGGATAGGGGGTCGCTCCGACGATGGGCGTGCCGTCCGGCGTCATCGGGCGCAAACCCGTCCAGAAGCGGGCCTTCCTGAGATCGCCGCCCCCGGGGAAGAGATCCCCGACGGAGCGTTCGAGCGCCGCGCGGCGCGGTCCGCGCAGCACCTGACTGAAGCCGGCGAGTTCGGCGGTCCCCCCGGCCCGGATGCGGTCTCCGAGGCGGGTGATGCCGACCTTGAAGGTCTCGTCCATCACCGTCGAGACCGGGGCCGCCTCGGGATCGTCGATCGGCAGCGTCAGCGAGTAGCCCTTCACCGGATAGACCGGCAGCCGCAGGCCGAGCGGGCGTAGCAGGGCCGGCGTGTAGCTGCCCAAAGCGGCGACGTAGGCATCCGCGCCGACGACTTCCCCGCCCTCCGTGACGACCCCGGCGACGCGCCCGTGTTCGTGGCGCAGGCTCGCCACCGAGACGCCGTAGCGGAAGGTGACGCCGAGGCCTTCGCACAGGGCCGCGAGGCTTTGCGTGAACATGTGGGCGTCGCCGGTCTCGTCGCCGGGCAGGCGCAGGCCTCCGGCGATGCGGTCGCGGACCCGGGCCAGGGCGGGCTCGGCTTCAATGCAGCCGGCGGGGTCGAGCACCGCGTAGGCGACCCCGTAGGCGTCGAGGATCGCGGTGTCGGTGCCGACCTGGTCGAGCTGTTTGCGCGTCCGGAAGAGCTGCAGGGTGCCCTTCTCGCGGTGATCGTAGGCGATCCCGGTCTCGGCGCGCAGGGCGCCCAGGACGTCGCGGCTGTACTCGGCGAGGCGGACCATGCGGCCCTTGTTCCGCCGGTAGGCCTCGTGCGTGCAGTTGGCGAGCATGTGGGCGAGCCAGCCATAGAAGCGCGGCTCGAATTGCGGCAGCAGCACCAGGGGGCGATGGCGCATCAGCAGCCACTTCATCGCCTTGATGGGGATGCCGGGTGCCGCCCAGGGGGCCGAGTAGCCGGGCGAGACCTGGCCCGCATTGGCAAAGCTGGTCTCCATCCCGGCGGCCGGCTGACGGTCGAGCACGGTGACCTGATGGCCGCCCCTGGCGAGGTAGTAGGCCGTGGTGACGCCGACGACGCCGCTGCCGAGAACCAGCACGTGCATGCGAGAATCCTTCCGTCGGGCCGCCGAGGGAGCACGAATCCCCAGGCTTGTAGCAGGGCCGGGCGCCAAGCTCTGCCGCACTGCACAAACCGGGCCGCATGGCCGGGCTGCGTCCGGCGCAAGCCGACCCAGGGGCTTCAGGGCCGGACGGCCGGCGTCTCGACGGGAAGGGGCGCCGCACGGTCCATCAGGTAGCGCTCCAGGGCGACGAATTCCGACGCACCGTACCCGAACGGGTCGGCCCGCATCCCCGTCATGCAGTTGCGCAGGCGCCGCTGCACCGAGCCCACGCCCTGCCATTCCAGGCGATAGAGCGGGTAGCCGGTGGGGTGGCCCTGCGGGATCAGGGCGGCGCCGAGGCGGCGCCCGGGATGATCGTCGTGGCAGGCGGCGCAGGACAGGCCGAGCTGCCCCATGCGCTGCGTGAACAGCGCCCGGCCGGCCGCCCGGGCGGGGCCGAGGCGCGAATCGTCCGGCACCGTGATCGGCAGGCCAGCGGACTGGGCGGCCACGTAGGCGGTGAGCCCGAGGAGTTCACGGCTCTCGTAGGGGTAGGGCTCGGCGCCCTGGTGACGCCTCCGGCAGGCGTTGACCCGACCCTGGAGGTCGATCGGGGCCGCGCTCTCGGCGTCCCAGGCCGGGTAGCGGGTGGCGACGCCCCGCATCGCGGTGCCGGCCTCGCCGTGGCAGCCGGCGCAAGCGGGTCGGTCCGGGGCCGGCGCCTTCGTCCAGAGATCGGCGCCGTCCTCGAGCCAGAGCAGGCCCGGATTCGACATCCCGTCGCGCTGCATGGCCTGGATGTCCGGGCTCATGGTGTCGAAGCCCGAGCGCCGCTCGGCCGGCGGGATCTCAGCCGCCCGCGCCGGCCCCGCCGCGCAATCCGCGGCCGTCAGAGCCGCGAGCACGAGAAGCGCGGACCGGCTCACGTCACCGTCAGGGTGGCGGTCTCGGTCTGCGTGAAACCGTTGTCGCCGCGCCAGGTGAAGGTGAGCGGGCCCGTCCGCGTCGCCCGCAGGGTGAAGGTCAGGTAGGGGTTGGCGGCGGTCGCCGGAAACAGCTCGGCCCGGAACACCGTCTCGCCGTCGTAGAGGCAGGTGAACGCCGTGATGATGTCGCGCGGGCGGATGCGCCCGTCGGCGCCGGGCCGGAAGCCGGTCTCCATCGGGTGCGAGATCAGGGTCTTGATCGTGACGATCTCGCCGGCCCCGGCGGTCTTCGGGACGTTGATCAGGGTGCGGGCCATGGCGGCTCAGCCCTCGAGGCAGGCGGCGAGGGTGACGATGGCGTCGGCCGTGGTCGACCAGTAGCGCCCGTCGCTGGTCTCGGCGATGGCGGTGATGCGCTGCGTGTCCGCCAGCCGGATGCGGGTCGTGATCGCGGCGCGGCCGCTCGCCGGCCCCAGGGACACCGTGATCACGTTGGGCTGCGGGTTCTTGTCGTTGAACACCGCGATGCGGCGGACGTGGTCCTCCGGGGTCATCGGGCTGTCCACCGTCACGGTGATCGTGACCGCGTTGCCGTTCTCGACCAGGGGCGGCAGGTCGAGGCGGATGCGCCCCGGCTGGATCTCGGCCGCACCGGCGAAACGCCGGATGGCCTCGGCCGTGCTCTCCGTGCGGATCGCGGCCCCGGCCGCCACCGGCCGCAGGGCGACGGTCGCGGCGAGGCCGGGCCCGAGGGCGAGGAGGCCGCGTCGGCTCGGACGCTGATGGGTCTGCGGGCTCACGGGGCCGGCCTCTCCGAAGGTGTGTCGCGCAAGCTTGCGAGGAAGGCGACGATGTCCTCGATCTCCTGGGGCTCCAGCACCGGCCGGCCGCGCCAGGCCGCGCCCACCCGCGTGGTGCCCGCGAGGCTGTAATAGGAGGGCATGATGGTGTCCGGGTTCAAGACCCGGCCGTCGACGAGGCGCAGGCGCAGCGCGCTCGGTGCGAGCCGGTCGCCGACTCCGTCGAGGGCGGGGCCGAGATTGCCGGTGAAGCGCTCCTCGGGGAACGGCCCGGCATGGCAGAGCAGGCAGAGCCCCTTCGTGCGGTCGACGACCAGGGCCCGGCCCCGCGCGGGGTCGCCCGGCACCCCGGTCAGGCTCGCGGGAATCGCCCCATCGACGATGGCGACGGGCCGCAGGCGCTCCGCGCCCGGCTCGGCCGCCTCCCCGGCCTCCACCCGCCCAGCCAGGATCGCGCAGCCGATCCAGACCCAGCGAAGCCTCCGCCTCACCCGAAGACCTGGCGGGTGATGGTGCGGTACCAGTCGGCGGCATAGAGTGCCTCCTGCTCGCGCAGGCTCATCGGCGCATCGACCGGGCTGATCCCGCCGGCGCCCTCGACATCCGCGAGGACGCCGCCGGCCGGGTGGTAGACGCCGGCGATCGAGATGCCGTAGCCGGGTGCCACCAGGCTGTAGCAGGTGTTGATCAGCTTCGGGGACTCGGGGGCGCGCCCGCCTAGAAGGTCGATCACCGCGTCGGCGCAGACCTTGGCCTGGGCGTTGGCCGAGAAGGCGGATTTCGGCATGGCCCCGGCGATGGCCGCGTCCCCGATGACGTGGATGCCGGGCACAAGCCGGGATTCGAAGGTGACGGGGTCGATCGGGCACCAGCCGCTGCGGTCGGCCACCCCGGCGATCGCAGCGATCCGGCCCGCACGCTGGGGCGGGATGATGCAGGCGACATCCGCCTTGTACTCCGAGAAGTCGGTGCGGACGATCATGGCGTCCGGCTCGACGGCGCTGACCTGACCGCCCTCGGCCAGGGGCACGTATTCGAGCTGGGTCGGGTAGAGCGTTTTCCAGGCCGACTGGAACAGGCGCTGCTTCGAGAATGTGTCCTTGGCGTCGAGGAGGATCAGCTTGGCGCGGGGCTTGGTGGTCTTGAGCACGTGGGCGATCAGGCTCGCCCGCTCGTAGGGGCCGGGCGGACAGCGATAGGGATTGCCCGGCACCGACAACACCACGGTGCCGCCCTCCGGCATCGCCGCGAGTTGCCGGGCCAGCAGCAGCGTCTGCTCGCCCGCCTTCCAGGCATGGGGCATGCGCTCGGCGGCGGCCGCGTCGTAGCCCGGAATGGCGTCGAAGCGCAGGTCGATCCCGGGCGAGAGCACGAGACGGTCATAGGCGAGCGTGGCGCCATCCGCGAGCGTGACCCGGCGGGCGGGCGCGTCGATCCCGGTGGCGGCGGCGTGCACCACCCGGATGCCGGCGCGGGCGAGGCCCTCGTAGCCGAAGCGCTGGGCCGCCATGGGCTGCAGGCCGGCGATGACCTCGTTGCTGAACGGGCAGGAAACGTAGGTCGGGTTCACCTCGACCAGCGTCACGTCGAGGCCGCCCCGGTGGAGCGCGCGCGCGGCGGTGGCCCCCCCGAAGCCGCCGCCGATCACCACGACCTTGGCGGCGGCCTGCGCGAGGGCGGGCCGCGCGAGGGCAAGAGCCGCCCCGGTGGCGAGAAGCGCGCGGCGCGTCGTCGTCATGGCTGTCCCCGCCGCGACAGGTAGGCGGCGATCGCCCGGGATTCCTCGTCCGAAAAGCCCTTGGCGATGCGGCTCATCACGCTCGCGGGCCGCTCCCCCGACCGGTAGGCAGCCAGGGCCTCCACGATCTCCGTCTCCGGGCGCCCGTCGATCGCCCCCATGGCGGCCCCCTCGGCGTGGCACCCGGCGCAGGAGGAAGCCCCCGGCGGCGGGCGCTCCGCCGCGAGCGCCATCCCCACCGGCCCGGCGAGCAGCCAGGCCGCGACCATGCCCCAGCGCCTCACGCGCGGCGCAAGTCCGTGTTCTTCACCGGCATCTGGCGCACGCGCTTGCCGGTGGCGGCGTAGATGGCGTTCAGCACGGCGGGGGCCGCCACCGCGATGGTGGGCTCGCCGACCCCGCCCCAGAACCCGCCCGACGGCATCACGATGGTCTCGACCACCGGCATCTCAGCCAGACGCATCACCGGGTAGGTGTCGAAGTTCGTCTGCTCGATGCGGCCGTCCTTGACCGTGCATTCCTGGTAGAGCGCCGCCGACAGACCGTAGACGAAGGAGCCGGCGATCTGGGCGTCGATCTGCTGCGGATTGAGGGCGTGGCCCGGATCGGTGGCCGCGACGATGCGGTGGACCTTGACCGCCCCGTCATCGGAGACCGAGACCTCCGCCACCGCCGCCACGTAGGAGCCGAAGCCCATCATCTGGGCCAGACCCCGGTGGACGCCGTCCGCGGGCTTCGTGCCCCATCCGGCCTTGTCGGCCACCGCCTGCAGCACCGCCCGGTGCTTGGGGTGCTTGTCCATCAGCTTCAGGCGGAACGCGAGCGGGTCCTGTCCGGCCGCATGGGCGAGCTCGTCCATGAAGCACTCGAGGTAGATGGCGTTCGGGTTCATGTTCACGCCGCGCCAGAACCCCGGCGGAATGTGCGGGTTGCGCATGGCGTGATCGACCAGGATGTTCGGGATGGCGTAGCCGATCGCGGCCTCCGCGCCGCCGGGGTTGAGGCCCTGGAACACCACCGGGTCCTTGCCGTCCACCATCCGGTTCGGCGCCACCGAGACCAGGATCGACTGGCCGGAGATGCGCATGTGCAGCCCGGTGAGGTTGCCGGCCTCGTCCAGCCCGGCGCGCATCCGGCACTGGGTGATCGGGTGGTAGCGCCCGTGGGTCATGTCCTCCTCGCGGGTCCAGATCAGCTTGATCGGGGTCCCGGGCATTTCCTTCGCGATGAGGACGGCCTGGCGCAGCCAGTCGTGGGTGGCGCCGCGCCGGCCGAAGCCACCGCCGAGGAGGAGCTTGTAGACGTCGCACTGGTTCGCCGAGAGGCCGGCGGCCTCGGCGACGGCGGCCAGTGCCGCCTCGCCGTTCTGGGTCGGTGCCCAGGCCTCGCAGCGCTCGGGCGTCCAGCGCACCGTGGCGTTCATCGGCTCCATGGTGGCGTGGTTCTGGAACGGCACCCCGTAGGTGGCCTCCACCACCCGGGCCGCGCCCTTCAGGGCGGCGGCGACGTCGCCGCCTTTGTTGCCCACATAGGCTTCCTGCGCATCGAGGCCCTCGCGCAGGGTCGCCGCGATGGTCTCGCTCGAGACTCCGGCGTTCGGGCCCTCGTCCCAGACGATGGGCAGGGCCTCCACCGCGGTCTTGGCGCGCCAGAACGTGTCGGCGATCACCGCCACGCCGGAATCGCCCACCGCGACGACCTTCTTCACGCCGGGCATGCCCATGACAGCCTTGGCGTCGAAACTCTTCACGGTGCCGCCGAAGACCGGGCAGTCCCGGATGGCCGCGTTGAGCAGGCCCGGCATGGTGAGGTCGATGCCGTAGATCTGGCTGCCGTCCGTCTTCTCGACGGTGTCGAGGCGCTTCACGGGCTTGCCCGCGATGGTCCAGTCCTTCGGATCCTTGAGGACGATGTCCTTGGGCGGCGTGACCTTGGCCGCCTCCATCGCCACCGCCCCGAAGGTGGTGGTGCGACTGGAGCCGGCGTGGCTGATTACGCCCTTCTCGACCCGGCACTCGGAGGGAGCGACGCCCCAGCCCTTGGCGGCGGCCTCGACCAGCATGATGCGGGCGGCCGCCCCGCCCTTGCGGACGTAGTCCTGGGATTCCCGGATCCCGCGGCTGCCGCCGGTGCCGAAATCGCCCCAGACCCGGCCGCGGGCCACGTTCTGGCCCGGCGTCGGGTACTCGGTGACCACCTTCGACCAGTCGCAGCCGAGCTCCTCGGCGACGAGCTGGGCGAGGCCCGTGAGTGTGCCCTGGCCCATCTCGGAGCGGGCGATGCGGATCACCACGGTCTCGTCGGGCTTGATCACCACCCAGGCATTGACCTCGGGCGTGAGCGCGGGGGCGCCGCCCTGGGCGGCGGCCCCGGGGAAGGGCACGTGGAAGCCGAGGCTAAGGCCGGCGGCGGCCGTGCCGGCCACGAAGGCGCGGCGGGAGAGGTTCTTCATGGGAGCGTTCATGGCTCTCTCCTCAACCGGCCTGGCCGCCGTCGGCGGCGAGCTTGATTCCCGCCAGCACGCGGCTGTAGGTGCCGCAGCGGCAGATGTTGGTGATCTCGGAGCGGATCTCCGCCTCGCTCGGGTGCGGGTTCTGCGCGAGCAGCGCCGCCGAGGCCATGATCATCCCGGACTGGCAGAAGCCGCATTGCGGCACGTCGAGTTCGGCCCAGGCCTTCTGCACCGGGTGCGAGCGGTCCTTCGACAGGCCCTCGATCGTGACGATCTTCTGGTCCGGCGTCACGCTGGAGACCGGCATCGAGCAGGAGCGCACCGCCGTGCCGTCGATATGCACCGTGCAGGCGCCGCACTGGGCGATGCCGCACCCGTACTTCGTGCCGGTGAGGCCCGCCTGTTCACGGATGACCCAGAGGAGCGGCGTATCGGGCTCGGCCTCGACCTCGCGGACGGTGCCGTTCAGGTTCAGACGGATCATGCGTTCCCTGCCGTGGTTCGACGGTCGCGCGTCGCGCAGGATCGGGAGGCGCGTACGCAGGCCTGGTATTTAGAATTCTTGTACGGTGCGGAGCGGCCCGTCGTCTACTGCGGCGTGACGCGACGGGGCGTGACGAATGCTTCGCCGTCACGCGTCGAAAGCTCGCACGACGCGGACGTTACGACGCGAAACATCCGAAGTCGCGCAATCCCCGACGACCGTCGCCATCGCGCGGGGACAGAGGCATCGCGAAGGGCGCGACCGACCGGGATGACGCGGCGCAGCCCGCGCAATCCGCCTTCGAACGCTCGGGATCTATCCGCCGGCCTGTTGCGGTTCTGGATCCGCACGCCCACCAGCGCCCACCCCGGTCTTGGCTGCGAGATCGTATCGACCGGAGGACGAGCGCGTTTCGAGAGGTGAACAAGACAATCTGCCCGCCGCCAAACCGAACCCGTTGTGATACCAGGAGGCAACCGGACGGGCACGGATCAGACGCGGCGCCGAGGCGCGGGAAGGGCAACGAGACCATGAGCTTCGCAGCCGGCGCCGATCTCGGCCTGCTCATCCGGAAACTGGAAACCATCATCACCGTGTCCGATGCGGAGCGTCAGGCCCTCGAGCGGCTCCCCATCACGCGGCGGCAGATGCCCGCCCGCCAGGACATCGTGCGCTACGGCGATCATCCCTCGCAGTGCTGCCTGCTCCTCGATGGCTGGGCCTTCCGCTACAAGCTCCTGGACGAGGGCAAGCGCCAGATCCTGTCGATGCACATCCCGGGCGACATCCCCGATCTCCAGAGCCTCCACCTGCCGGTGATGGACCACAACCTCAGCTCGCTGACCGCCTGCACCGTCGCCTTCATCCCGCACGACGCCCTGCTCGACCTGACCCGCGACTTCCCCGGCCTCACCGCGGCTCTCTGGCGCGACACGCTGGTCGATGCGGCCATCTTCCGCGAATGGATGACCAATATCGGCCGCCGCTCGACGCTGGGCCGGATCACCCACCTGTTCTGCGAGCTCTACCTCAAGCTCCACGCCATGGGCCTCGCCGAGAACCATGCCTGCGAGATGCCCCTGACGCAGAGCGACATCGCCGACGCGATCGGCGTCTCGAACGTGCACGTCAACCGCGTCCTCCAGGAGTTGCGGGGCCAGGGCCTGCTCACGCTCCAGCAGCAGCGCCTCGGTATCCACGACTGGGTGCAGTTGACGAAGCGCGCCGAGTTCGACCCGGCCTATCTCCATCTGAAGCCTGCGGCGGTATCCTGACGCGTCCGCTCGGCACCCTCCGGGAGCGCCGTCTCCGCGCCGGTCCTCAGGCGAGCCGGAGGCGATGGCCGTCTGGGTCCCGGACCGTGCGGGGCGCGCACTCCGCGCCGGAGAAGACCAGGACGGTGGCGGCGACGTCATGGTCACCGCAGGCGAGGCCGGCGCGCGAGAACGCACCGGCATAGCACAGGAGTTCGAGGTGGGGCGTCGGGGCGCCGGGCGGGCGCAGGCCCGTCACGGCCACGCGCGGGTCGGGCACGCCGTCGAGGTGGGCCTGCTCGGGCCCCGTGTTGATGGAGCGCGACGCCACCGAGAAGCCGAGGCCCTCGTAGAAGGCCAGACTCGCGGCCTCGTCCGCCACCGAGATGGCCGAATGGTCGATGCCGAGGCAGGGGTCCGGGCCCGTCCGGCGCCAGGCTTCCGGCGTGCCGCCGGGGGGAAAGCTCAGGAATTCCAGGGGGTGCCCCTCGGGGTCGCGGAACTTGAAGGCGCTCACCCCGCCCGAGGCCACGGGCAGGCGCTCCGGCCCGGCCGTGGAGATCGGGCGCCAGCCCGGGCACGCGGCGAGGCGGGCATGGGCGCCCCCCATGTCCGAGACCACGAGGGCGATGTGCTGGAACAGCGGGCTCCAGCCCGGCACGTCGTCGGGATAGGGCCGGCCCGGCTGATCGAACCCGACGAGATCGACGGCCTGCGCGCCGAGACACAGGGGCACCACGGTCTCACCGGACACGGGCCGGATCGTCGGCGCGCGCGCGAACCCGAGGGCCCCCGTGAAGAACCCGGCCAGGGCCTCGGGATCGGCGCTGACGAGGCGGATGCGGCTCAGGCGGAGCAGTTCGGCGCTCACGGCGTCTGCGCCCCGCGCCGGTTGAGGAAGATCGCGTAGAGGGTGTGCGAGCCGCCGATGAACAGGCGGTTCTTCATCCGACCGCCGAAGGTCAGGTTGGAGACCCGATGGGGCACGAAGATCTTGCCCATCAGGTTGCCGGCCGGGTCGATGCAGTGGACGCCGTCGGCGGCGCTGCTCCAGACGTTGCCGTCCTCGTCGACCCGCATCCCGTCGCAGTAGCCGGGCTCCACGGTGTGGAAGATCCTGCCGCCGGAGAGCGCGAAATCCGGCCCGACATCGAAGACGCGGATGAACTGGCGCGGGTTCGGCCGGCTCTGGTCGCCGGTCTCGGAGACGTAGAGTCTTCGCTCGTCGGGCGAGAAGGCGAGCCCGTTCGGCCCGTCAAAATCGGTGGCCATGGCGCGGATCGCGCCCGAATCCGGGTCGAGGCGGTAGAGCGCGGGCGGCTGCTCGGAGGTCTGGCGGCCGCCCTCGTAGTCGTTGGCAATGCCGTAGACCGGATCGGTGAACCAGATTCCCCCGTCCGAGGCCACCACCACGTCGTTGGGCGCGTTCAGGCGGCGCCCGGCATGGTGGGTGACGAGGGTGGTGACGGCCCCGTCATACTCGGTGCGGGTGAGGCAGCGGTTCCGGTGCGAGCAGGCGATCAGCCGGCCCTGGCGGTCGCGGGTCTGCCCGTTGGCGAAGTGCGAGGGCGCCCGGTAGACCGACAGCCCTTCCGCCTCGCTCCAGCGCATGGTGCGGTCGCGGGGCAGGTCCTGGAACAGGAGGCAGTCGGCATCCCCGAACCAGACCGGCCCCTCGATCCAGCGCAAGCCCGTGGCGATCTCCTCGAGCTCGGCATTGCCGAGCAGGTACCCGGCAAAGCGCGGATCGACGACCTCGAAGCCAGCCATGCCGCTAGCGGAACCGGCACGGGGTCGCGAGGGTCGGGGGCGAATCGAACTGCACCACCATCAGCACGGCCGGTTCGTCGCCCACCGTGCCCGAGAGGTGCCCCTGGCGCCCGTCCCGCTCGCGGGTGTTCTGGTCCTCCCCGAAGGAGATCTCCCCCGGCCCCATCTCCACGCGGGTGCCGTCCATCGACTCGACGAACCAGCGGCCCGAGAGCGGGATGATCCATTGGGGCTTGGGGTTCTCGTGCCAGGCGCCGGTCCAGCCCACCGGTTGCACCGTCACCATCACGGTGGCGCCGTCATGGGTCTTGGTGCCCTGCCATTGCGGATCGGCCGGCGGCTGCATCGACTTCATGTCGAAATCAGTGAGTGCGCAGCGGGTCTGGTGGCTGACGCCCTCCGCGTCGGTCCAGAGGTGCCAGTAGGGCACGCTGGGCTTCTCGGGGCGGCTCGCGTCGCTGGTGGAATCGCTCATGGGCTTGTCCTGACAGGCTCGGGAAAAGGGGCGATGCGGTAGGGCTGCGAGGACGCGAGCGGGTCGGCGAGGAAGAGCCGCACGGTGTCGGCCCCGGTGCCGAAGGTGATGAGCAGAAACCCGCCGGCCAGCGCGAAGTTCTTCAGGAAATCCCAGAACAGGCCCCGCCCCTTGCTGTCGCCGCCGGCCCAGAAGTCGCCCGGGCGCCAGAACTGCTTCCACAGCAGCGCCGTAAGCCCGCAATAGCCCGCGAGCACGAAGGCGGCGGCCCGGTCGGCGATGCCGGTGAGGACGCCGGCCGACATCACCACCTCGACGAAGAGCCCGGCGAGGATGAGCCCGCGAGCGAGTCCGGTGCTGGCGACCCGCTCGCGCGCCTGCCCCACCGCGCCGCGGAAGTTCAGGATCTTGTCGAGGGCGCTGAAGGGCAGGAACAGCAGCACCAGGAGGAGACGGACCGCGAAGGCGACGACGAGACTGAGTACGATCAAGGCGCGGTCCAGACCTTAAGACGGGCGGCGGGCACCCCCCGGATGAGCCGGGGCGCCCCCAAGCGAACGTGATGCCGTCGCCGGTTGAACGCGGCACCCGCGCGCCGGTTCATGCGTTCGAAGCGTCGGGCATCTCACGTCGGCGCGAGACTCCGCGACCGCCGGCACGGCGCTGGCATCCGCGCCTCCACCGACCCGAGGCGCAGGTTCCCGAAGGACCACCGAGGACAACCATGAGCGACGAGCATTACGACGTGGTCATCGTGGGCTCGGGGCCGGGGGGCGGCACCATGGCCTGGCGCCTCGCCCAGACGGGCAAGCGCGTGCTGCTCCTGGAGCGCGGCGGCTACCTGCCGCGCGAGCGCGAGAACTGGGACGCCCGAGCTGTGTTCGTGGATGCGCGCTACCAGGCGCCCGAGACCTGGTACGGCGCCGACGGACGCACGTTCCACCCGGGCCTGCACTACTACGTGGGCGGCAACAGCAAGGTCTACGGCTCGGTGCTGCTGCGCCTGCGGACACGCGACTTCGACGTGGTGCGCCACCCCGATGGCGACGCGCCCGAATGGCCGGTGAAGTACGACACCTTCGAGCCCTACTACCAGGCGGCGGAGGAGCTCTTCCACGTGCACGGCCTGCGCGGGGAAGACCCCACCGAGCCGCCGGCGGCCAAGCCCTACGCCTACCCGCCGGTCTCCCACGAGCCGCGCATCCAGGAACTCTTCGACGGGCTGAAGCGGGAGGGGCACCGGCCCTTCCACCTGCCGGTGGGCGTGCTCCTCGACGAGCGCGACGGACAGGCCCTGCCGCACTCGGCCTGCATCCGCTGCGACGCCTTCGACGGCTATCCCTGCCTGACCAACGGCAAGGCCGATGCGCAGATCATCTGCGTCGACCCCGCGCTCGCCCAGTACCCGAACTTCACCCTCTGGACCGGCGCCTACGTGGAGCGCCTGCTCACCAGCCCGAGCGGGCGCGAGATCACCGGGGTCGAGCTCGTGCGCGAGGGCCAGCGCCGCACGGTGACGGGCGACATCGTCGTGGTGGCCTGCGGCGCCCTCTCCTCGGCGCTGCTGATGCTGCGCTCGGCCAACGACGCGCACCCACAGGGCCTCGCCAACGCCTCGGGTCAGGTCGGGCGCAACTACATGCGCCACAACAACGCCACCGTGCTGGCGGTCTCGCGCACCCCGAACCCGACGAAGTTCCAGAAGACCCTCGGGCTGAACGACTTCTACTTCGGCTCGGACGACTGGGACTTTCCGCTGGGCCACATCCAGATGGTCGGCAAGTCCGACGGGACCCAGATCCACGGCGAGGGCCTGCCGGACTTCCTGCAATGGTTTCCCGAAAAGCCCTTCGACTGGATCGCCAAGCATTCCCTCGATTTCTGGCTGACCTCGGAAGATCTGCCCCGGCCGGAGAACCGGATCTTCTACGAGGGCGGCCGGGTCCGCCTCGACCTCACCGAGAGCAACATGGAAGGGCATACCCGCCTCAAAGCGAAGCTGCGCGACCTCTGCGGCAAGCTCGACGTGCACCCGCACCTGTTCGACCGCTCGCTCTACCTCGGCAAGGACACGCCCATCGGCGGCACGGCGCACCAGGCCGGGACGCTGCGCTTCGGCGCGGATCCGGCGACCTCGGTGCTCGACCTCGATTGCCGCGCCCACGGCATCGACAACCTTTACGTCACCGATGCGAGCTTCTTCCCCTCGATCGGCGCCGTGAACCCGACGCTGACGATCATCGCCAACGCCCTGCGGGTGGGCGACCATATCGCGGGCCGGCTTTGACGAGCCTGACGGCGCGCCTCGCCGCCCTGGCGATCCGTCTCACCGGGCGCCGCCGCAACCTCGCCCGCGACGACCTCGATCCCGAGGAAGCCGTCGCGGCGCGGGCCCGGCCGGCCCGGCCGACGCGGGCGCAGCGCCGGCGCTTCGCGGTGGACTGGAATCTGCACGACGGCTTCGAGGTCTACAGCATGGCACCGCGCGCGGGGGGCCGGACGGGCGGCGTGATCTACCTGCACGGGGGCGCCTATACGAGCCCGATCACCCGCATCCACTGGCGCTTCATCGCCCGGATGGTGGCACAGACGGGCCTGCGCTTCACGGTGCCGCTCTACCCGCTGACGCCGGAGCACAGCTGCGCCGACATCTGCGCCCTGGCCATGGCCGTCTACCGGGACCGTCTGGCGATGGATGGCGAGCCCCCCGTCGCGCTGATGGGCGATTCCGCCGGGGGCGGGCTCGCCCTGTCCCTGGCGATGCAGGTGCGCGACGCAGGGCTACCCGGTCCCGGCGGCCTGGTCCTGATCTCGCCCTGGCTCGACGTGACCACGAACGACCCGTCCCAGGCCCGGATCGAGCCCTCCGACGTGATGCTGATGCGCCCCGGCGTGCGGGCGCTCGGGCACTGGTACGCCGGCGACCGGGCGACGACCGACCCACGGGTCAGCCCCCTCTTCGGCAGCCTGCGGGGCCTGCCGCCGATCGAACTGTTCTGCGGCTCCCACGACATCCTGGTGGCCGATGCCCGGCGCCTCGCCGCCCGCGCGCGGGCGGAGGCATGCCCCCTCGCCTATCACGAGGAGGCGGGCCTGATGCATGTCTACCCACTGCTCGGCCTGCCGGAATCCCGCAGGGCCGAGGCGCGGATCGGCCGCTTCCTGGCCGGGATTCGGGACTGATCGCGCGCAGGGCTTCAGGATCGTCGGAAGACGAGGCCGAGGTTGTTGGCCGGCAGGGCGAAGCGCCGCTCCAGCCGCAGGCCCCGATCGGCGGCCAGGGCCGTGACGGCCTCGAGATCCCGCACGCCCCAGCGCGGATCGCGCGCGCGCAGGTCCGCGTCGAAGGCCGCGTTGCTCGGCGCGGTGTGTTGCCCGTCCTCGCGAAAGGCCCCGTAGACGAAGAGCGGGCCGTCCTCCGGCAGGAGACGGGCCGCCCCCGCCATCAGGCCGAGGGTGGCCGGCCAGGGCGCGATGTGGATCATGTTGATGCACAGGACCGCCTCCGCCCGCGCGATCGGCCAGGACTCGCAAGCCGCGTCGAGGTCGAGCGGCGGGCGGACATTCGCGAGCCCGGCGGCCCGCGCATGGGCGGCGATGCTGCGGCGGTAGGCCGGCTCCGGGTCGCTCGGCTGCCAGGCGAGGGCCGGCAGGGCGGCGGCGAAATGGATCGCGTGCTCGCCCGACCCGCTCGCCACCTCCAGGACCAGACCGGTCTCGGGCAGGATTTCGCGCAGGGCGGCGAGGATCGCCTCGCGGTTCCGGGCGACCGCCGGCGCGGTCAGCGCATCCCGTCCCGTTTCCCAGTCCTGCATCGTCCCTCCATGTCCGTCGCGTCACCGCGACCGTCATTCCAAATTCGCATCCCTGGCGCAAACGACGAAGCACGGCTGTTGCATCTCGACGCCGGAGGCATCAAACACCACCCAGATTTTCGGGCCGTTCGGCTTGCCACCCTCCGGGTGCAGCGAGGCGAAGCGCCGGCATCCATCGCCGCCGTCCGTGATCATCACAGCCTGAAGGACAACACTATGAAGACGCGCGCCGCGGTCGCGTGGGAGGCCAAGAAGCCTCTCACGATCGAGACCATCGACATCGAGGGACCCAAGGCCGGCGAGGTCCTCGTCGAGTTGATGGCCACCGGCATCTGCCACACCGACGCCTATACCCTGTCGGGCCTCGATTCCGAGGGCAAGTTCCCGGCGATCCTTGGCCACGAGGGCGCGGGCATCGTGCGCGAGGTCGGCGCCGGGGTCACCGCCCTGAAGCCCGGCGACCACGTCATCCCGCTCTACACCCCGGAATGCCGCAACTGTAAGTCCTGCCTGTCGCAGCGCACGAACCTCTGCACCGCCATCCGCGCGACGCAAGGGCAGGGCGTGATGCCGGACGGTACCTCGCGCTTCTCCTGCGTCTCCACCGGCGGCAGCCCGGGCGGGTCCAACACCCTGTTCCACTACATGGGCTGCTCGACCTTCTCGAACTTCACGGTCCTGCCGGCGATCGCGCTCGCCAAGATCCGCGAAGACGCCCCCTTCGACAAGATCTGCTACATCGGCTGCGGCGTCACCACCGGCATCGGCGCGGTGATCTACACCGCCAAGGTCTGGCCCGGCGCCAACGTCGTGGTATTCGGTCTCGGCGGCATCGGCCTGAACGTGCTCCAGGCCGCCCGCATGGTCGGTGCCGACAAGATCATCGGCGTCGACATCAATCCCGACAAGCAGGAGATGGCGCGCAAGTTCGGGATGACCCACTTCATCAACCCGAAGGAGGTCGGCAACGATCACGTGGTCGCGGCGATCCTCGACGTCACGGGCGGCGGCGCGGACTTCTCGTTCGACTGCACCGGCAACGTCAACGTGATGCGCCAGGCCCTCGAATGCTGCCATCGCGGCTGGGGCGAATCCATCGTCATCGGCGTGGCCGAGGCCGGCAAGGAGATCTCCACCCGTCCGTTCCAGCTCGTCACCGGCCGCGTCTGGAAGGGCTCGGCCTTCGGCGGGGCGCGGGGCCGCACCGACGTGCCCAAGATCGTCGACTGGTACATGGAGGGCAAGATCAACATCGACGATCTGATCACCCACACCATGCCGCTGGAAGACATCAACCACGGCTTCGACCTCATGCACGAGGGCAAGTCGATCCGGTCGGTGGTGGTTTACTAGGACCGGGCTCGGTCCGTGCCCTCCCCCCTCCGCGGGGGAGGGTGCCTGCGGAGCAGGCGGGAGAGGGGACGACCTCTCCGGATACGGCGCTCCCCTCTCGCGGGACTTCGTCCCGGCCCGACCCGCTCACGCGGGCCACCCTCTCCCGCAGAGGGGAGAGGGAAGCGCCCCTGCACATTCCCTCGGTGACCCTAGCGATGAGCGGGGCCAGCCCCCGGACAGGAGAGCACACCCATGGAAACCATCTCGAAGGCCCGCGCCCATGGCGGCACGCAGGGCGTCTACAAGCACGATGCGCAGACCACGGGCTGCCCGATGACCTTCGCGGTGTTCGTGCCGCCGCAGGCCGAGGCCGGAAAGGTCCCGGTGCTGTGGTATCTGTCGGGGCTGACCTGCACGCACGCCAACGTCATGGACAAGGGCGAGTACCGCAAGGCGGCGGCCGAGCACGGCGTCATCATCGTGGCGCCCGACACCAGCCCGCGCGGCCCCAGGATCCCCGACGAGGAGGGCAACTGGCAGTTCGGCTCCGGCGCCGGGTTCTATCTCGATGCCACCCAGGCGCCCTACGCCGCGAACTACCGGATGTGGAGCTACGTGACGGAAGAACTCCCGGCCCTCGTCGCCAAGGAGTTTCCCGCCGACATGTCCCGCCAGGGCATCTTCGGCCACTCGATGGGCGGCCACGGCGCGCTCACCATCGCGCTGACCTACCCCGAGCGCTTCAAGTCCTGCTCGGCCTTCGCGCCGATCGCCCAGCCCTCCACCGCCGGCTGGTCGAAGCCGGCCTTCGAGAAGTATCTCGGGCCCGATGCGGCCGCCTGGCGCGCCCACGACGCCACCGCGCTCATCGCGGACGGCAAGCGCTTCTCGGAATTCCTGGTCGATCAGGGCACCGCCGACAGCTTCCTCGACGACGGCCTGCGTCCCTGGCTCCTGGAGGAGGCCTGCAAGAATGCGGGCATTCCGCTGACCCTCAACATGCGCGAGGGCTACGACCACTCGTACTACTTCATCTCGACCTTCATGGCCGACCACATCGCCTGGGCCGCCGCCCGCCTGAAGTAGGCGGCCCTGCGCAACGGAGCGTCAACGCCTCCCGGGCTTGATGGGGGGATGACCGCTTCTCCCGCGCCCGCGACGACCCCCGACCCGTCCGCCGCCGAGCCCATCCCGGCGGCGGACGCCCTCGCCTTTCCCGGCGACGCGGCCCTGCGGCAGGCGGCCCTCGCCTGGCAGGACGAACTCGCGCGGGAGCGGCGCCTCGCGGGCAACACGGTCGAGGCCTATGCCCGCGACCTGCGCCAGTTCCTGGCCCACCGCGCTGCCCGGATGGGCACGCCCGACTTGCCGAGCCTCGTCGCCCTCAAGCCCCGGGACGTGCGCGCCTTCATGGCCGCGCGCCGGGCCGAGGGGGTCGGCGGGCGCTCGCTGATGCGGGCGCTCGCGGGCCTGCGCTCCTTCGCCCGTCACATCGAGCGCGAGGGCCACGGCACCGTGGCGGCGCTCGGCGCCGTGCGCTCGCCCAAGGTGGAGCGGCGCCTGCCCCGCCCGATCCCGATCCCCGCCGCCCGCGCCATGACCGGCCCCGAGCTGCGGGCCGGCGAGGACCGCGAACCCTGGATCCTCGCCCGCGACGCGGCGGTGCTGGCCCTCCTGTACGGCTCGGGCCTGCGCATCTCGGAGGCCCTCGGGCTCCGGGCCAAGGATGCGCCCGGGCGCGGGATCGATGCCGTCACGGTGCTGGGCAAGGGCGGCAAGACCCGGATGGTGCCGGTGCTGCCCGTGGTGGGCGCGGCGGTGACGGCCTATCGCGAAGCCTGCCCCTACGCGTTGGCGCCGGACGGCCCCCTCTTCCTCGGCGCCAAGGGCGGTGCGCTCTCGCCCCGGATCATCCAGTACGCGGTGGCGGCGATGCGCGGCGCCCTCGGACTGCCCCCGAGCGCCACGCCGCATGCCCTGCGCCATTCCTTCGCCACGCATCTCCTCGCCCGCCGGGGCGAGCTGCGGGCGATCCAGGAATTACTGGGCCACGCCTCGCTCTCGACGACGCAGCTCTACACCCGCATCGACGCCGCCCGCCTGATGGAGGCCTTCGATGCGGCCCATCCCCGGGCCGGCACCGCGCCGGTACGCCGCCCGCAGCCCTCCCGAGATCCTGCACAACCCGTGTCCTAAACGGGCGGCCGCCTCACGTCCTGGCCTTGCTCCGCGCGTCGTCCTCGTCCTGGCTCGGCCCGACACTGTCGGCGGCGAAGGCCTCCCGTACGCCCAGGGGCTTCGGCCGTCCCTCGGTGCTGTCGCAGCCGGTCTGGCGCTCCATCTCCGAGTTGATCTCGGCGCCGACCAGCACGATGACGATGGACAGCCACATCCAGGTCATGAAGCCGATGCCGGCTCCGAGCGACCCGTAGATGCGGTTGTAGCTGTCGAAGCTCGCCACGTACCAGGAGAACACCCCCGAGGCGCCGACCCAGAGCAGCGCCGCGAGGCTGCTGCCCCAGGTCACCCAGCGCCACTTCGCCCGGTTCCGGCTCGGGCCGTAGCGGTAGATCAGCGACAGGCTGAGGGTGACGACCCCAAGCAGGGCCGGCCAGCGCACGATCTGCAGGACGGTGTCGGTGGCGCCCATGAAGCCGAGCCGGTCGAGGATCGTCGGCAGCAGCACCACCGCGCTGGTGGAGGCGAGGAAGAACACCACGCTGGTGATCGTGAACAGGAAGGTGGTGGCGTAGAAGCGGACCAGGGTGCGCTTCTCGCGCTCCTTGTAGATCACGTTGAGGGCGTCGAAGAGGGCGCTCACCCCGGAATTGGCGCTCCACAGGGCGATCAGCAGGCTGAGACCCGACGTGGTGCTCAAGGACCCCGTGCTGCGCTGCGCGATCCGCATCAGCTGATCGGACAGCAGGTCCATGGCACCGGGGGGCAGGATGTCCGCCAGCAGGCTCACGTGCTGGCTGATGACGTGGGGGTCCGAGAACAGCCCGTAGATCGAGACCACCGCGACGAGGCCGGGAAACACCGCCAGCAGAGCGAAGAACGCGACGCCCCCGGCCGTGGTCAGCACCCGGTCCTGCGGCATCGCCCAGAACACCCGCCACAGGATGTCCCGCCAGCCGGCCTTCGGGATGTCGATGGGGTCGGCCGCGCGCCGGCCGCGGCCGGACTCGTGCACGCGCTGGCGCGCCTCCGCCAGTTCCTCCGGGTTCAGGGCGCGGGTGCTGACCGAACGCCAGTCCTGACCCTCATCCTCTTCCCGCATCATGCCGAGCCCCTGCCGGACCGCCGCCGCGAGGGGCTGGGCGCCCCCGGGATCACACTCTGCCCGAACTCTCGGTCCCCGTCGCCACCGATGCCGGGACAGGCGCGGGACGATCGAGCCCGGACATGGGGCAGGTCGCGGCCTGCCGGGCCAGCTCCGTGCGGACGTGCTCGCGGAACAGGCGCACCCGCGCGGGAAGTTCGCGGCCCGCGAGGGTGACGGCACGCAGGGTCCCGCCCCGGCTCGCCCAGTCGGGCAGGACGCGCACGAGATCGCCCCGGACCAGGGACCGCGCCGCGACGAGGCTCGGGATGTGGCCGATGCCCGCCCCGGCCAGGGTCAGGCGCAGCACCGTGGCGAAATCCGTGGCCCGCACCGCCGGCCGCAGGGTGATCCCGGCCTCCCGCCCCGCGACGTCCGAGACGAGGATCTGGGTGGCGCCGAGGCGCTCGCGGGCGAGCACCACGTCGTGCGCCGCCAATTCGGCGATGTCGACCGGGGCCGGGCGCTGCGCCAGGTAGGCCGGGGCCGCGTAGAGGCCGATCGTCAGGTCGGCGAGGATCGGCGCGGTGTAGCCGCTGTCGGGATGGTCGCCGCCGCCGAGGCGGAGAGCCAGGTCGACCCGGTTGGCGGCGAGATCGAGGCGGCTGTCGGTGATGAGTAGCTCGAGGGTGATCTGCGGGTGCCGCGCCCGGAAGCTCGCCACGAGGTCCGGCAGCACCTCGACGCCGAAATCGATCGAGGCCGTCACCCGCAGGTGCCCGCGCGGTTGTGTGCGGGCGCCGCGGGCCGTCTGCAGGGCCTCGTCGAGGAGGGCGAGGCTCTCCAGGGCCCGGGCATGGAAGGCCAAACCCTCGGCGGTGGGCGAGACCGCCCGCGGAGTGCGGGCGAGCAGGGTCACCTTCAGCACCGCCTCCAGGCGAGCGACGCGCCGGCTGACGCTGCCCTTGGTCTCGCGCAGGAAGGCCCCGGCCTGGGTCATGCTGCCGAGGTCGACGACGGCGCAGAAGGCCCGGACATCGTCGAGATTTCCGGCGAAGGTTTCCAGATGCGCAACCATGTGTCCCCGATTAGCGCGCTATCGCACCGCCGGGAAGCGGCCTATTCGCGCTCCATCGACCCGGCGCCCAGATGCCACCATCCTCGGCGCCCCCATCCCCGGAGTGAAACCCGTGATCCGTCTCTCCTCCTCGCTGATCGCCGCAACCCTCGCGCTCGCCGCGCCCGCCCTCGCCCAGACCCCGCCGACCCGCGACCCGGCCCAGATCCAGGCCGGCACCTACGCGGTCGATCCCGGCCACACCCAGGTCGGCTTCACCGTCTCGCACATGGGCTTCTCGAACTATTCCGGCGGCTTCTCGGACGTCTCGGGCACCCTGGAGCTGCAGCCCAAGACCCCCGCCGCCGCGAAACTGTCCATCAAGATCCCGGTGGCCTCGGTGATGACGACCAGCGCCAAGCTCACCGGCGAGCTCAAGGGCGAGCAGTGGCTCGATGCGGCCAAGTTCCCCGAGATGACCTTCGTCTCCACGAAGGTGGCCCCCGAGGGCAAGGACAAGGCGAAGGTCACCGGCGACCTGACCCTGCATGGCGTGACGAAGCCGGTGACGCTGAACGTCACCCTCGTGGGCGCCGGCGTGAACCCGCTCAACAAGAAGGTCACCGTGGGCTTCGAGGCCACCGGGACGCTCAAGCGCTCCGAGTTCGGCGTGAAGACCTACGTGCCGCTGATCGGCGACGACCTGCACCTCACCATCGCGGGCGCCTTCGAGCGTCAGGAGTAAGGCTCGCCGTCCACCGCGCCGAAGGGAGAGCGTCATGATCGGGACCGTCCGCGTCGCGCCCCGGCCGCGCTACACCCGCGTCGCCATCGCGCTGCACTGGCTAAGCGCGCTGGCGGTGCTGGGGCTGATCGCGATCGGTCTCGCCATGACGCACGGGGACCTGGCGCCGATGCGCCGGTTCCAGCTCTACCAGTGGCACAAATCGGTCGGCATCACGGTGCTGGCTCTGACGCTGCTGCGCCTCGGCTGGCGGCTGGCCCACCGGCCGCCGCCGCTCCCCGCGAGCCTGCCGGCCGGTGAGCGGGCCGGCGCGCACGCGGCCCATGCCGGGCTCTACGGGCTGCTCCTCGGCCTGCCGCTGGTCGGCTGGGCCGTGGTCTCGGCCTCCCCCTTCAACCTGCCCACCGTGCTCTACGGCATCCTGCCCTGGCCGCACCTGCCGGTGTTGCCGGACCTGGCGAACAAGGCCGCCGTGGAGGCGGTGCTGAAGCAGGTCCATGCCTGGGGCGCCTGGTTCCTCATCGGTCTCCTGCTGCTGCATGTCGGCGCGGCCCTGCGCCACCACCTCGTGCTGCGCGACGACACCCTCCGGCGGATGCTGCCCCGCGCCCCGTTCAAGTCCGGATCTCGCCCATGATCGCCGTCCGTCTCGCCCTCGCCGTCGCCCTCCTGGCCGCGCCCGCCTGCGCCGAGGCCGCCGCCTGGACCGTCGATCCCGCCCGAAGCCGGATCGGCTTCTCGGGGGTCCAGGTCGGCGCGCCCTTCCAGGGCCGGTTCAAGCGCTTTTCCGCGCAGATCGACTTCGACCCCGCCGCGCCGGAATCCGGGCGCGCCGTGGTCGACATCGATCTGGCGAGCGCCGAGACCGGCGACGCCCAGCGCGACACGTCGCTGCCCCAGGCGGAGTGGTTCGACACCAAGGCGACGCCGCAGGCCCGCTTCGAGGCGACGCGGTTCGTCGCCAAGGGCAACGATGCCTACGAGGCGATCGGCAGCCTGACGATCCGCGGCATCCGCCGCGACGCGGTCCTGCCCTTCCGCCTGACCCGCGAGGGGTCGACGGCCCGGGCGGTGGGCCACCTCGACCTCGTGCGCACGCAGTTCGGCGTCGGACAGGGGCCCTGGGCCTCGGGCCAGTGGGTCGCCCTGGAGGTCGGCGTCGATATCGACCTCACCGCGACGGAGGCCGCATCCAAGCCCTGACCGGGGCCGGCCAGCAAACACGCCGCCGGCCGGCTCACCGGAGCGCACGCCGGATCGTATTTCTCCGATCCCGCGCCGACGGGAGGACGAGCCGAAAGCAAAACCTGCGCTTGCAGGGCGCATCGAGACTTCTGCCTCTCACCGGATTTCTTGTTTCTGACTTGTAACGCATGCGCAAAAGCCCTGGGCGTTGCGCACAAGGCGGGAGCCCTGCCGTGGCGGCCGGGTTATTCCTCTGTTCCGGTCCCTGCCGAGGCTTCGGCCCCGGCGCGCCCGGCACGGTCGCGTCCATGCGGGCGCCGACCGCAAGAAGCCAGAGGGAGAGATCCATGCCCGTGCCGACGATCGACCGCCGTGCCCTGCTCGGCTCCGCGAGCCTCGCCCTCGTGGGAACCGGTAGCGCCGTCCAGCCGGCGCAGGCAGCCCCGGAGCCGAAGGGCGAGGCCAGGGCGGAACCGAAGCCGGTGCCGCCGGAGGTCACCCGGATCCTCGCCCGCTACGTCGTCGGTGCGCGCTATGCGGACCTGCCCGAGGCCGTCCGCCGCGAGGGCACTCGCACCCTTCTGAACTGGGTCGGCGTCGCCATCGGCGGATCGCATCACGAGACCCTGGACGTCGCGGTCTCGGCCCTGAAGCCGTTCTCCGGGCCGCCGCAGGCCGGCCTGTTCGGGCGCCCCGAGCGCTTCGACATCATGAACGCGGCCTTCCTCAACGGCGTCGCCAGCCACATCTTCGACTACGACGACACCCACCTGAAGACCGTGATCCACCCGGCCGGTCCCGTCGCCTCGGCGATCCTCGCCTATGCGGAGATGCACCCAGTCTCGGGGGCGGACTTCCTCAACGCCCTGGTGCTCGGCGTCGAGACCGAGTGCCGGATCGGCAACGCGGTCTACCCGAACCACTACGACGTCGGCTGGCACATCACCGGCACCGCCGGGGTATTCGGCGCGGCGGCCGCGACCGGCAAGCTGATGGGCCTCACCGAGCAGCAGATGGTCTGGGCCCTCGGGCTCGCCGCCTCGCAGCCCGTGGGCCTGCGCGAATCCTTCGGCTCCATGAACAAGAGCTTCAATCCGGGCCGGGCCGCCTCGAACGGCCTGTTCGCGGCGATCCTGGCCTCGAAGAACTACACGAGCTCGGACGGGATGATCGAGGCCAAGCGCGGCTGGGCCAACACCATCTCGACGAAGCAGGATTACCGCGAGATCACGGAGGGGCTTGGCACCCGCTACGAGGCGGCGCTGAACACCTACAAGCCCTTCGCCTGCGGCATCGTCATGCATCCGGCCATCGACGCGGCGGTGCAGCTGCGCAACGAGAACCACCTCGTCCCCGACGCGATCGAGCGGGTCGACATGAAGGTCCACCCCCTGGTGCTCGAACTCACCGGCAAGACCGCGCCACGCACCGGCCTCGAGGGCAAGTTCAGCATCACCCACGCCGTCGCGGTGGCGCTGGTGGAGGGGGCGGGCGGCGAGAAGCAGTTCAGCGACCGGGCGGTGAACGACCCCGTCATCGTGGCGCTGCGCGCCCGGGTGAAGCCGGTAGTCGATCCCGCGATCCGGCCCGAGCAGGTCGAACTCACGGTGGTGCTGAAGGACGGCCGCAGCCTGCCCCGGCGCATCGAACACGCCATCGGCAGCGTCGAGCGGCCGATGTCGGACGCCGCGCTGGAGACCAAGTTCACCGACCTCGCGGAGGGCATCCTGCCCGACGACCAGGTCCGCCGGGTCATGGGCCTGTGCTGGCGCATCGCCGAGCTGGCCGATGCGGGCGAGGTGGCCCGGGCCGGCGTCCAGGCCTGACGCGACGGTCCGGGATCGACGCGCCGACCCCGGCCGCGTATGGCGAAGCCCATCCCCGGGCCCTGCCCTGCGCGCCGCCTCCCCTGCCCCCACCGAAGGATCACGGACCTGAAGGCCGAGTTCTCGACCACGCGCCTGATCGTGATCCTGGCCTTTGCGGGTTTCGCCAGCACCTTCGCGGGCCGCTCCATCGAGCCGCTGGTCGGCGTGCTGGCCCGTGACCTGCGCAGCGATCCTCACACGGTGGCTCTGCTTTCCACCGCCTTCGCCCTGCCCTACGCGCTGATCCAGCCGATCCTCGGCCCCGTGGGCGACGCCCTGGGCAAGGAGCGGATCATCACGATCTGCCTCGCGATCCTGACCCTGGCGCTGGCGGCTTGCGCGCTCACCACCGACCTCGACACCCTGTTCGCCCTGCGGATGATCGCCGGGGGCAGCGCCGGGGGCGTCGTGCCCCTGGCGCTCGCGCTGATGGGCGATCGCATCGCGATCGAGCGCCGGCAGGTCGCTATCGGCCGCTTCCTCGTGGCGGTGATCCTCGGGCAGCTCTCGGGTTCGACCTTCGCGGGGTTGATCGAGGGGGTGATCGGCTGGGCCGGGGTCTTCGCCATCACGGCGGCGGTGGCGGCGCTCGGCTGCGGCGCGGCCCTCCTCGGGTTCGACCGCAGCGCGAGCGCACCGGCCCGGCGGCCGGAATTCCGCACGGCGGTGGCGCGCTACCGCACCATCGTGGCCAATCCCCGCGCCCGCATCCTGTTCGGGGCCGTATTCATCGAGGCGATCGCGGTGTTCGGGATCTTCCCCCACCTCGCCCCGCTGATCGAGGCGCGCGGCGAGGGCGGGGCCCGCGAGGCCGGCCTGGCGCTCGCCGGCTTCGCGGCCGGGGGATTGATCTACTCGTTCTCGGTGGGCCTGCTCCTGCGCTTCCTCGGCATGTCGCGGATGCTGATCGGCGGCGGCTTCATCTGTGCGGGCGCCCTCGTCACCATCGGGCTCGCCGGAACCTGGCAGCTCGACTGCGCCGCCCTGGTGGCCATGGGGCTCGGCTTCTACATGCTCCACAACACCTTCCAGGTGCAGGTGACCGAGGTGGCGCCGACCGCCCGCGCCTCGGCGGTGGCGCTGCACGCCTTCTCGTTCTTCTGCGGGCAGGCGCTCGGCGTCGCGATCCTCGGCGGCGCGCTCCAGGGCCTCGGCCAGCTCATCGCCTTGAGCCTCTGCGCGGTTGTCATCGCCGGCCTCGGAATCGTCACGGCGCGCCGCCTGGCGACGACCCCGTCGCGGTGACATCCGGGCCGTCCGGATGCGGGCGGGCGGTCCAAGGGCGGATGAGCAGGCGCGGTGAGGGTTGACGGGGGCGACAAGGGGTCGATCTCTCCCGGGACCGACGATCCCGCTCAAGCGAGGCGCAAGGCATGACCGAGGCGACGCGACGAACCCTCCTGGCCTCGAGCCTGGCGGCCACCGCCCTCGCGGGCTCCGGCGCACCGACGCGGGCGGCCGACGCGGTGCCGGCCGGGGCGCAGGCGCCCGGCTTCTACCGCTACCGGGTCGGCGACATCCGCGTCACGGCGGTGACGGACGGGGCCAACACCCTGCCGCTCCCCGAGCGCTTCGTGCTCAACGCCGACCGCGCTGCGGTCTCGGCGGCGCTCACGGCGGATTTTCGCGATGGGGCGAACCTCACCGTGCCCTTCACGCCCCTGGTGATCGAGACGGCCGGCCGGCGCGTCGTCATCGACACCGGCAACGGCGAGGCCGCCTTCCAGAAGAGCGGCGGCGCCGTGGGGCAGTTCCACGCCAACCTGAAGGCGGCGGGCTTCGACCGGGGCGCCATCGACGCCGTGGTGATCTCCCACTTTCACGGCGACCACGTGAACGGCCTGCTGAACCCCGAGGGCAAGCCCGCCTTCCCGAACGCCGAGATCCACGTGCCGGAGGCCGAATGGGCCTACTGGATGGATGACGGCGCCATGAGCCGGGCGCCGGCGGGCCGAATGCAGGACCAGTTCCGCAACGTCCGGCGGGTCTTCGACGGGCTCGACCGGAAGGTGACGCCCTACGCCTGGGAGCGGGAGGCCCTGCCCGGCCTCACGGCGCTCGGCACCCCCGGCCATACGCCCGGGCACACGTCGTTCCTGCTCGCCTCGGGGAGCGACAGCCTGTTCGTGCAGTCCGACGTCACCAACGTGCCGGTGCTGTTCGCGCGCCATCCGGGCTGGCACGTGATGTACGACCAGGATCCCGCCATGGCCGAGGCCACGCGGCGGCGGGTCTACGACCGGATCGCGGCCGACCGCACCCTGCTGCAGGGCTTCCACTATCCCTTCCCGGCCGCCGCCCACCTTGAAAAGACGCCGGACGGCTACCGCGAGATCCTGGTGCCGTGGGATCCGGTCCCGCGCTGAGCGGGACCGGTCCGGCGCCGGGGATACCCTGCGCTCAGGGCGCCATGTCGGGGACGGGCTTCAGGACGCCGCCCTGGCCGCTGGCGGCGCTGCCGGTCGCGGCCGGCACCTCCGCAGCGGCGACGGGCTGGGGCGGCGGCGTGAGCTGCAGGTGCTCGCTGGTGTAGACCAGCTCCTGGTAGGCCTTCTGCGCATCGTCGTTCAGCTTGGTGCCGTAGCTCGGCACGATCTGGCGGATCTTGGCCTGCCACTCGGGCGTGGCGACCTTCTGCGCGAAAACCTTCTCCAGCACGTTCAGCATGATCGGCGCGGCGGTCGAGGCGCCCGGCGAGGCGCCGAGCAGGGCCGCGATGCTGCCGTCCTTGGCGCTGACGATCTCCGTGCCGAGCTTGAGCACGCCGCCCTTCTCCGGATCGCGCTTGATGATCTGCACGCGCTGACCGGCCTGGACCAGGCGCCACTCGTCCTTCTTGGCGTTGGGGAAGTACTCGCGCAGGGCCTGGTAGCGGTCCTCGTCCGAGAGCATCACCTGGCCCGCGAGGTACTCGATCAGCGGATACTGATCGACGCCGACGCGCACCATCGGCCAGGCGTTGCTCAGCGTGGTCGAGGTCAGCAGGTCGAAGTACGAGCCCTCCTTCAGGAACTTGGTCGAGAAGGTCGCGAAGGGTCCGAACAGGATGACGCGCTTGCCGCCGAGGACGCGGGTATCGAGGTGGGGCACCGACATCGGGGGCGAGCCGACCGAGGCCTTGCCGTAGGCCTTGGCGAGGTGGCGGGTGGCCACGTCCGGGTTTTCGTTGACGAGGAACGAGCCGCCCACCGGGAAGCCGCCGTAATCCGCGCCCTCCGGGATGCCGGAGGCCTGGAGCAGGTGCAGGGCGCCGCCGCCCGCGCCGATGAACACGAACTTCGCGTCGACGGCCTGCCGGCTGCCGTCCTTGAGGTTCTTCGAGCTGATGCGCCAGGTGCCGTCCGTGTTGCGCTCGATGCCCTCGACCTCGGTGGAGAGCCTGAGGTCGAACTTCGGCTGGGCCTTCAGGGCGGCGACGTATTGCCGTGTGATCTCGCCCCATTCCACGTCGGTGCCGACCGGCGTCCAGGTGGCGGCGATCTTCTGCTTCGGATCGCGTCCCTCCATCATCAGCGGGACCCACTTCTTCAGGGTCTCAGGATCGGTGGAGTATTCCATTCCGGCGAAGAGGGGGCTCGCCTTCAGGGCCTCGTAGCGCTTCTGCAGGTAGGTGATGTTGTCGTCGCCCCAGACGAAGCTCATGTGCGGGGTCGAGTTAATGAAGGAGCGCGGGTTCTTGAGGACGCCCTTCTGAACCTGCCAGGCCAGGAACTGGCGGGTGATCTGGAAGGCCTCGTTGATCTTGACGGCCTGCTCGATGCGGACGGTGCCCTTCGAATCCTCGGGCGTGTAGTTGAGCTCGGCGAGCGCCGAGTGGCCGGTGCCGGCGTTGTTCCAGCCGTTCGAGCTCTCCAGGGCGACGCCGTCGAGGCGCTCGATCATCTCGAGCAACCAGTCGGGCTCGAGTTCCCGCAGCCAGACGCCGAGCGTGGCGCTCATGATGCCGCCGCCGATCAGCAGGACGTCGACCTTGCGCGCCTCGGGGGCGGCCAGCACGGAGGTGCCCGGCAGCGCCGAGACCGCCAGGCCCGCCAGGGCGCCGCCGATGATCTGCCGGCGGTTCATCGGCACTGCGTTATGCTGCATCGCAGCATTGCGAATATGAACTTTATCGTCAATGCTCATGATATTTTTCGCGCCGCATCAAGTTTTATTTGAATTTCTCATCGCTACAGCACGGACCGCCACGAGACAACCCGATGGGATCATGGCTGGCATGTCCGGGGAACCCAAACGCGGCGCGGTGATTGTTAATCCTTGGCTTCGTTCCACGCCGCACTGCGGCATCGTTTGCACCGCGCCGCACCCAATCGGATCGGATCGCGTTCGCGCATCGCCGGTCGAGAACGGACGCCGATCGGCGTTTCAGATCGCCGCCGCCGGGACCGCCCCGGCCGTGCGCCGGCGGGCTGCCCGGCCCAGGGCCAGCACCATCGCGCTGCCGGCCGCCGTCAGGGCGACGAGGGGCAGGAGGGCCAGCGGGAAGCTGCCGGTCTGATCCTTGATCACGCCGAGGAGCCAGGTCGCGCTGCCGGTGCCGAGATGGGACAGGGTGTTGATGCCAGCGATTCCGGCCCCCGCCGTTCCGGCCGAGAGCCACTCGGTGGCGAGCGCCCAGAACGGCCCCTTGATGGCGTAGTTGCCGACGAGCACGAGGGTAAGGAGGAGGAGGGTCACGGCCAGCGAACTCGTCAGGGTCGTGGCGAGCAGGCAGGTCGAGGTCAGGGCCAGCGGCAGGGCCGTGCTCCAGACCCGCTCGCCCGAGCGGTCCGCGCGCAGGCCCCAGACGATCATGAAGACCGAGGCGATGCCGAACGGAATCATGTTCAGGAAGCCCGTCTCGAGGTTCGAGAGACCGAAGGACTTCAGGATCTGCGGCATCCAGAGGGAGAGGGCGTTGCTCGTGGCCGAACTGCCCGAGTAGATCAGCGCCAGCGCCCAGACGTACTTGTTCGAGAGCACCTTCCACAGGGGCAGGTGATCGGCGACAGGGCTCGCGGCCCCGCGATCGGCCGCGATCCGGGCCGTGAGCCAGGCCCGTTCCGCGGGGCTCAGCCAGGCGGCCTCGCTCGGGCGGCTCGGCAGGAGGACGAGGGCCGCGAGCCCGAGGAGCACGGCGGGAATCGCCTCCATGATGAACAGCCACTGCCAGCCGCGCAGACCCGCGACCCCGTCCATCTGCAGGAGGGCCGCCGAGAGCGGCGAGCCGAGGAAGCTCGAGAGCGGGATCGCCACCATGAAGGTGGCCACGATCCGGGCCCGGTAGGCCTTCGGGAACCAGTAGGTCAGGTAGAGGATCACGCCGGGGAAGAAACCGGCCTCGGCGGCGCCGAGCAGGAAGCGGCCGAGATAGAACGTGTAGGGGCCGGTCACGAAGGCCATGGCGATGCCGACGAGGCCCCAGGTGACCATGATCCGGGCGATCCAGATCCGCGCGCCGAAGCGTTCCATGGCGAGATTGCTCGGCACCTCGAACAGCACGTAGGCGACGAAGAACAGGCCGCCGCCGATGCCGAACATGGCCTGGCTCAGGCCCACGTCCTTGTTCATGGTCAGGGCGGCGAAGCCGGCATTGACCCGGTCGATATAGGCGATGAAGTAGCAGAGGATCAGGAACGGCACGAGCCGCAGCCCGACCTTGCGCATGACGGCGGCCTCGGTGGCGGCCTCCTCTGTCGGGGCGTGGACGGGGGTCATGATCTGTTTCTCCCGATTGCGGTGATGGGGGCCGTCCGGACATGCAGAACCGTCAGCTGGAAGCGGGCGCCGGGGTCCTGCGGGCTTGTCTTCGCGGGCCGGCACGGGCACCGCACCGGGCAAGGGCCGTCCTGCTGGCGCTCGCCCTGCTCCTGCCGCTTCCCGGAGAGATCGCCGTGGCCCAAGATCAGACCCGAGATCCGTCCCCCGCGCTTCGCGCCGAGATGGCCCCCACGGGGACGCTGCGGGCCGCGATCAACTACGGGAATCCGGTACTCGCCCAGAAGGGCGCCGACGGCGAGCCGGCCGGCGTCTCGGCGGAACTCGCCCGCGAACTCGGCCGCCGCCTCGGCGTGCCGGTGGCGTTCGAGACCTTCGACACGGCCGGGGCGGTGGTGTCGGCGCTCGGCGGCGCGCGCACCTGGGACGTCGCCTTCCTGGCGATCGATCCGGAGCGCGCCCAGACCATCGCGTTCAGCCCGGCCTACGTCGTCATCGAGGGAGCCTACCTCGTGCGCGCGGATTCGCCCCTGACCGCCAACGCGGAGGTCGACCGGCCCGGCATCCGCATCGCGGTCGGGCGCAACACGGCCTACGACCTCTATCTCGGGCGCCACCTCAAGGCGGCCGAGCGCGTCTTCGCGCCGACCTCGGCGGCGGCCCTGACGCTGTTCCTCGACGAGAAACCGGACGTGCTGGCCTCCGTGCGCCAGCCCCTCGAAGCCTATGTCCGCGACCATCTGGGCCTGCGCATCCTGCCAGGGCGCTTCATGGCGATCGAGCAGGCCGTCGCCAGCCCGAAGGCGCGCACGGGCACGGCCGCGTATCTGCGCGCCTTCATCGAGGGCGCGAAGGCTTCGGGCTTCGTGGCCGGGGCGCTCGCGGCCAGCGGCCAGCACGACGCGGTGGTCGCGCCGCCCGCGCCCTGAGGCGGGGCCGGGCGGCGCAGACGCCGCCCTCACGTCGGCACCTTCGGCAGGCGGAACAGGGCCCGGGGGGCGTCCGCGAGGACGATGCGGCGCTCGCCCGGATCGGGCAGCCAGGCATCGAGCCGCGCGCGGGACTGCCCATAGGTCGCGACGCGCTCGAACTGGGTGTGGGGCCAGTCGCTGCCCCAGACCAGCCGCTCCAGGCCGAGATGATCCTTGAGGAACGGCAGCGCCGCGCGCGCGATGCCCTCGCCGGTCTCGCCGGCCCCGTTGCGGTAGCTCCCCGAAAGCTTGACCCAGACCCGGCCGCCGCGCCCCCGCCGCAGGAGGTGCCGGAAGCCGGGATCGTCGATGCCGAGCGCCGGGTCTGGCTTGCCGAAATGATCGGCGACCACCGTCACGCCGGCGCCCAGCAGCGGATCGAGCAGTGCCGGCCAGCGCCGGGCCTCGGCCTGGACCTCGACCTGCCAGTCGAGCGCGGCGATCCGGGCCAGCAGGTCCGGCCAGGGCGCCGACCCGAAATCCGGGTCGGGCTGGCCGATGAGGTTGAGGCGGATGCCGACGATGCCGGCGCCGTCGAGGGCCCGCAGGTCGTCGAGCGCGATGCCCGGCGCCACCACGGCGATGCCGCGCAGGCGCTGCGGGTCGCGGGCCAGGGCCTCCAGCAGGTAGCGGTTGTCGGTGCCGTAGAAGCTCGGCTGAACCAGCACGCCCTGGGCGATGCCGTTGGCGTCGAGCACCGCACGGTAATCCTCGGGCGTCGCGTCGTAATCCGGCGCGTAGCGCCGCGCGTCGGCCAGCGGCAGGTCGCGCCGGAAGACGTGGGCGTGGCAATCCACGGCCGCCGGTACCGCCTCGACCGTTCGAGTCTCTTGAACCGTTCGAGTCTCCTGGACCGTTCGGGTCTCCTGGACCGTTCGGGTCTCCTGTGCCCGGCCGGGCCGGGTCAGCGCGCTCAAGCCCGCCATGGCCAGGGCCCCTCTGGAAACGTCGCGTCGCGTCGGGTTCATGGCGTGCCTCCTCTCGCGTCAGTGGGCGGCCGGGTGGGCGAGAGACGGGTGGCGCCGGGACGGATGGGCGTCCGGCCGGCGGATCGGCGGCGCAGCGTTCGGACCGGCGGGGCCTCCCGCCTCCGACAGGTCGATCGCCCGGGTCTCGGGGAGCATCAGCACCGCGACGAGGACGAGGCCGTAGCCGACGGCCGCATCGATCCCGATGGCGGCGCCGAGGCCGACATGATCGCTCAGATGACCGACGAGGACGGGGAAGGCGGCCGAGACGACGCGGCCGGCATTGTAGCAGAAGCCGACCCCGGTCCCCCGCATCCCACTCGGATAGAGTTCGGAGAACAGCGCGCCGAGCGAGGCCGGGATGCCGGCGGCGCAGAAGCCGAGGGGAAAGCCGAGGAGCAGGGCCGCCGTGTCGCTGAGCGGCAGGAACACGTAGGCGAGGACCACGACCACGCAGGCGGCCGCGAACAGGCCCACCGTCCGGCGCCGGCCGATCCGGTCGAGGAGGGCGGCTGCGGCGAGACAGCCGCAGAAGAACGCCACGATGATCACCGCCAGCGCGCCGCCGGTGCCGAGGGTGGAGAGCCCCCGCTCGGTGCGCAGATAGGTCGGCAGCCAACTCGTGACCGCGTAGTAGCCGCCATGCGCGCCGGTGCCGAGGAGGAGCCCCACCAGGGTGACGCGCAGGTGCGCGGGCGCGAAGATCGCCGTCAGATTCGTGCGCACCGGGGCCCGCGCGGCCCGGGGCCGGCCCTGAGACACGGCCGGCTCGGTGACGTTCCGGCGCACCCAGACCACGAGGAGGGCCGGGGCGAGGCCGATGGCGAACACGGCCCGCCAGGCGATCTCGGGGGGCAGCAGGGCCGAGGCCAGGGTGAACAGCAGCACCGAGGCGCCCCAGCCCACCGCCCAGGCGCTCTGCACGCTGGCCAGCGCCCGGCCGCGATGCCGCGGCCGGATCGCCTCGCTCATCAGGGCGACACCGGCGGCCCATTCGCCGCCGAAGCCGAGCCCCTGCAGCGCCTTGAGGGCGAGGAGCTGGTGGTAGTCCTGGGCGAGCGCCGAGAGGCCGGTGGCGGTCGCGAACCACAGGATCATGACCTGGAGGGCGCGCACCCGCCCGATCCGGTCCGAGATCGCCCCGCCGACCCATCCGCCGAGGGCGGAGGCCACCAGGGTGACGCCGGTGATCAGCCCGGCCTCGGCGCGGCTGATCTGCCAGAGGCCGAGCAGGGTCGGGATCACCAGGGAGAAGAGCTGCACGTCCAGCGCGTCGAGGGCCCAGCCGCCGAAGCAGGCCCAGAACGTCTTGCGCTCCATCGGCGTGCTGGAGCCGTACCAGTCGAACATGGGGCGTGTCCTCGGGCGTGTTTCCTCAGGGGCTGATTTTTCGGGGCCCAATTCTTCGAGGGCCTTTCCGTCGGGCTCCGCTCTCGTCGGCGGGGTTCCGGGACGGCGTTTCAGGGAGCGGGTCGCGTCATCGGATCTCGACGCGGTAGCGGAAGCGGTCGGCGGCGCCGTGCGAGCGGCGCCACTCCACGGGATGCCGGTCGTAGCCCCGCGCGATGCGGTCGATGACCATCACGGGCGCGCCCGCCCTCAGGCCGAGGATGCGCGCCTGGGCCGGCGTGGCGCCGGAGGCCGTGAGGGTCTCGTCCGCCATGGCAACGACCTCACCGCAGAGCCGTTCGTAAAGGGGATAGAGCAGGTCACCGAAATCCACGACGGCAAGGTCGACGAGGGGCGCGAACCGCTCCGCGTCGAGCCAGATCTCCTCGACGAGGAGCGGGGTCTCGCCGTCGAGGCGCAGGCGGTCGAGGCGCAGGGCCGGAATGCCCTCGGGCAGGCCGAGGGCGCGGGCGGCCTCGACGGGGCACGGCGCGAGGGTCCGGCCGAGGATCCGCGCCCGGGGCACGGCCTGGCGCCCGGAATCGTCGGTCAGGCGGAAGAACCGGAACAGCGAGCGGTCGAGGGAGGGCCGCCGCACGAAGGTACCCCGCCCCTGCACACGGTCGAGGATGCCCTCGGCCACGAGGAGGTCGATCGCCTTGCGGACCGTGCCCACCGCGACGCCGGCATCCCGCGACAGCTCGGCCTCCGTGGGGATGGCTGCGCCCGCCCGCCATTGGCCATCGACGATCCGCGCGACGATGACGTCGCGCAGTTGCTGATACCGGGACAGGCGCGGATCGGCCTCGGCGAGCAGGGACATCGATTCCTCTATTCATCTATATGAATAAATGAGACAGGGGCGCGCTCTGATGTCAAGAGCGACGGAGCCAAAACCCGCCCGCGCGCTTTAACCCCACAGGCGTCCGTCTGCGGCGGCCATGCAAGCGAATGGAACGGTCATGCGAACGCGATCGAAACTCGGCCTCGCGGCCCTGGCGGCCGTGCTCCTCGGCGGCGCGGCCTTCGCGCCCTTCATCGTCTACCCGGAGCAGGCGACCCTGGACGCCGCGGCCGGCCAGGGCGCCAACCCGACCCTGCCGGCCCCCAACGCCACCCTGATGCCGACCGTGAACATCGCCCGCGTCGCCCGCTGGGAGAACGGCGCCAAGCCGCAGGCGGCCACCGGCCTGCAGGTCGCGGCCTACGCGCAGGATCTGGCGCATCCGCGCTGGATGTATCTCCTGCCCAACGGCGACGTTCTGGTGGCCGAAGCCAACAAGCCGCAGACCGACGATCCCTCCACCGGCATCGCCGACTGGGTGGCGGACAAGGTCAAGAGCATGGCCGGGGCGGGGGTGAAGAGCCCGGACCGCATCGTGCTCCTGCGCGACGCCAACGGCGACGGCGTCGCCGAGGAGCGCCACGATTTCCTCAAGGGGCTGCACTCGCCCTTCGGCATGGCCCTGGTGGGCGGCGACCTCTACGTCGCCAATGCCGACGCCCTGGTGAAGGTGCCCTACCGGGCGGGCCAGACCGAGATCACGGCAACACCCGAGAAGGTCGTCGACCTGCCCTCGGGCATCAACCACCACTGGACCAAGAACGTCATCGCGAGCCCCGACGGGCAGCGGCTCTACGTCACCGTCGGCTCCAACAGCAATGTCGGCGAGAACGGCCTCGACAAGGAGGCCGGCCGCGCGGCGATCTGGGAATACACCATCGCGACCCGGCAGATGCGCGAATACGCCACCGGCCTGCGCAACCCGAACGGCCTCGGCTTCGAGCCCGTCACGGGCAAGCTCTGGACGGCGGTCAACGAGCGCGACGAGATCGGCAGCGACCTCGTGCCGGATTACGTCACCTCCGTGCAGGAGGGCGGCTTCTACGGCTGGCCCTACAGCTACTGGGGCGGCCACGTGGACGAACGCGTGCAGCCGCAGAAGCCCGACCTCGTGGCCAAGGCCATCGCGCCGGACTACGCGGTGGGCACGCATACCGCCTCCCTCGGCATCGCGTTCTCGCAGGCGAGCAGCCTGCCGGAGGCTTGGAAGAGCGGCCTGTTCGTGGCCCAGCACGGGTCCTGGAACCGCCGGCCGAAGAGCGGCTACAAGGTGATCTACGTGCCCTTCTGGGACGGCAAGCCCGTGGGCAAGCCCCTCGACGTGCTGACGGGCTTCCTCGATGCGGACGAGAAGGCGCAGGGGCGTCCCGTCGGCGTCATCCTCGACCGGACCGGCGCGCTCCTGGTGTCGGACGACGTCGGCAAGACGATCTGGCGCGTGAGCGGAGCCAGCCGGACGCAGTGAGGGGCTGAGAAAGACCCCGCCCCGTCACTTCGGGGCGCGGGGGCCTCCCCCGACCCGGGGCGAGGGCGATGCGCCTCCGGGATATCCCGGTGCACCGGGGGTCCGCGAACGCATTCGGTCTGCCCCGGTCGACCCACGGCCGGTCCCTTCGGACACCAGCGAAGAGCGTCATGACCGAAACCGGGATCGGCCCCGCGCGGCGCGCCGTCGGCGGCGGCCGGTCGACCCGGGCGGCGCGTCCGTGCGATGAGGGCTGAGGCCCCGTTCATCGGAACACCATGCAGCTCTACCACCCCATCATCGTGCCCGCGCTCGCGGAGGCCTGGGTGCTCGACCGCCTCGCCGTGGAGCCGACGGGCGACCGGGACCGGCCGAGCCTGCGCTTCTTCCGGGACAGGGACGTGGCCGCGATGACCGCGCAGGCCATGCAGGATGCCTGGGACCGGCGCGCGGGCGCCGCCCGGCCATCGGGGGATGCCTGCCAGGGGGCGGTGCTGGCCTTCGACCGCACCACCCTTTCCTCGGCCACCCCGCTGATCTCCGTGCGGGCGGCGCGGGACGACCTGCGCGAGGACGAGCGCGAATTGCGCGCGCGCTCGGAGCTGCTCCGCTTCCGCGAGCGCGTCCGCACGATCCACCTCAACGACGAGGAGATCGACGCCTGGCTCGCGACCTACGCCCCCGGCCATCCCGACGACGACGGGACCGGCCGCTGGACCCGGGCCGTGCGCGACGCCCTCGAAGACCTCTACCGGGACCCGCGACGGATTCCCGCCGATCCCCTCAGGCCGGAGCCGGCCTAGGGTCAGAACCCAATCAGCTTGACCATACGAGGGCCCGCTTTCGACCCCTTGCCGACTCTCGGAACGTCCGCTTCGAGCCAGGTAAGGTAGAGATCGACGACCGGGTTGGGTAGATAGCAGTCAGTTGCGCATCCTCTACATAATGTTGATAGCACGATAAATACGACTGGTTCCTCCGCATGCGGATCGCTAAGGCGGACCTGAGAGCAGCAGATAATAGTCAATATAAAGAGTGCACTGAGGAGACCCAGCCACCCTGGCACGCTTAACGTGCCAGGGTAGGTCCTCGACCTTCGCGACCCGCAATGGAGATGGTGGATCGCCTGGGAGTTGCATAGTGGCTTGCGCCTGACATGATGATCCGATCATCGCCATCGAAATGCAAGAGCTAGGATGAATGACGACTCTAATTGCATGGGCAGCCTACGATCAGCGTCGTCCATCCTCATTTTATCTTGCGAGCGACAGCAGAATAACCTGGGGTTCAGGCGCGCGCAGATGGGACGCAGGGCGAAAAATATTCGCTTCAAATAAATTTCCGGATCTATTTGGCTATGCTGGGGACGTCGTATTTCCATGTCTCTGCTTGAGCCAGATTGTCGATGGGCTCGATCACGGTGTTCTAGTTCCGTCGGGCGCAAGCGCTACAGAACGAGCGCAAGCGATTTTTGATGCGATAACGCGGTCGTTCAGTCGGAGGCATCAAGCCGTCGACCATGACTTTACGATTTTTCATGCTAGCAGAGATGGAGATGGCAAGCACAGCCAATTTATGCTTTGGACAACCATTTACGAAACAAAACAGAAATGCTGGCATCATAAGGCCGTCGAGATGCCAAATTCCACCTCTATCGTAGCAATTGCAGGATCAGGAGGTAAAGTAGCTAAGAGAGAAGTGGATGCTTGGATAAAAAAGCTCAGCCCCGGGCTTAGTAGATCGATATTTTCGGGATTTTGCGACGCGATTGAACGTGATGACGATCCGCTTTCTGGTGGTGCGCCGCAGCTTGCGGGGCTCTACCTTTCAGGATCTGGTATGAGCTACGGAATACTCCATGAAGATCAGCCATTCTTACATGGATTACCTGTTGCGGTACATGTATCATCGCCTGAGCTGGAATGGAGAGATCGACTGTTTCAGCGGCTGGATGGACAGACCCTTAAACCTATTGCGGGTGCGCAACGGCATGCAAGGCCAACTGTTTTACGATCTTGACAAAACGTCGGCGAAAATCTCCAATTGCGCTGGGACTAGCTCAGCACGTAGAGCGCTTGGATCATAACCAAGAGGTCGGCGGTGCAAACCCGCCGTCCCGCTATCTTCCTCTAAGTAGTTGCATCCCGAGCGCTCATTCCGCTCTTGGCCATCTTCCGATGCAGCAGCGCCCCTGGTTAAATTTCCGACTAGGGTCGTACGCGGCCCGTCCGCTTCAGGGCGAAGGGTTAGGGTCCGCTCACCACCCTCAGCAACCCTTTCGTACGCTCAAGCTGATTAGGTTTTGACCCTAAGGGCGGCCGGTCTCCCAGCGCGCGTCCGGATCGAGGGGAAAGACCGGCCGGGCGAGCTTCTCGAACGGGAACAGGCCGTAGTCGGAACTCGTGACGCCCCGGCTCGCGCATTCCACCACCGCGCGGGCGATGGGCTCGAAGACCGGCCGGCAATACATCCGCGACTTCAGGATCAGCACCCGGGCCGCGGCCGGGTCGAGGCCGAGGCTCGTGAAGACGCCGAGGTCCCAGGGCTCGTGCGGCTGCTCGCTGACGAGGATGCGGGCCGCGCCCGTGTCGAGCACCGCCGCCCGGCCCATGCTGCAGCGTTGGCCCGTATAGGTCGGGCCGGTGATGACGTATTGCCCGTCGCCCAGCGCCGGCACCGTTCCGAACACCCGGAGGGGGTCTTGCGCGGGAAATCCCGGCAGGGGCACGCGGTTGCCGAGGTCGAGGACGACCCGGGCGCCCGCCCCCGCCGCATGCAGGGCCGCGACCGCTTGTGGGTCGCAGATCGGGCCGGCGAGGATGCCGTCCATCCCGGCGCCCAGGGCGGCGGCGAGTACGTCCATCACGTCGCAGGTGCCCCCCGACATGCAGTTGTCGCCGTGGTCGAGGAGGAGCACCGGGCCCGCTCCGGGGCCGGCCAGGGCGGCACGGGCCGCCGCGATGGACTCCGCCAGGGGCGCCTCGTCGTAGACGAAGTCCCGTCGGACGGCCCACAGGCGCGCCGCGAGGTCCTGCGCGGCCTGGTCGGCGGCCTCCTGGCTCTCGGCCGTGACGGTCACCGAGACGCCGGCCTCCGACAGGTCCGCTAAAGAGAAGCCACCGAAGATCGTGGCGGCGAGCACGCCGGACCGGCCTTCCGCCGCCCGGGCGGCCGCGACGGCCTCCCGCATCGGGCCGGGCACGCGGGTGTCCATGCGCAGGGTGTGGGCGAGCATCGGCGGGTGGACGAAGGCCCGGCACGGGCTCAGGCCCTCGTCGAGCATGCGCCCGACGATGCCGGCGACGAGGCTGCCCGTCTCGGCCATGTCCACGTGCGGGTAGGTCTTGAAGCCGGCCAGCGCGTCGCAGTTCGCCACCATGCGGGCGGTGATGTTGCCGTGCAGGTCGAGGGCGACGCCGAGCGGCACGCCGGGTGCCAGGGCGCGGATGCGGGCGAGGAGTTCGCCCTCGCCGTCGTCGTGGCTCTCCGTCACCATCGCCCCGTGCAGGTCGAGGAGGATGGCGTCGCAGCCCGGCCGGATCGCGTCGAGGATCGCCGCGCTCAGGGCCTGGAACCCTGCGTCCGCCACCGGGCCGCTCGGGTTGGCGTGCGCGGAGACCGGCACCGCGAGGCTGGCGCCCCGGCCTTCCGCGAAGCGGATGAAGGCGCCGAGCGCCGTGGTGCTGCCGCGCCCGGCCGCCAGCGCCTCCGCCCCCCAGAGCGGATCGAAGGCCGCGAGCGGCGTCGCCAGGGGCGAGAAGGTGTTGGTCTCGTGGTTCACCCGGGCGGTGACGATGCGCATGCGGTGCGAAGCCTTGCTGGGGGAAGCCTTGCTGGAAGATTCGGATCAGGCTGCGGGGGAATGCCGGGAATCGTAGTCGAGCACCGCGTCGAGGAGGACCTGCGCGCCGGCCGCGCACTCGGACGGGGCGGTGGATTCGGCCGGGTTGTGACTGAGGCCCCCTGCGCTCGGCACGAACACCATGGTGGTGGGCACCAGGGCGGCGACGTGGGCGGCGTCGTGGCCGGCGCCCGAGACCATGTCGCGGGTGGCGTGGCCGCCCTTCTCGGCCGCGCGCCGGACGGAGGCGATGCAGTCGGGATCGAAGGCCACGGGGGCGGTCCGGGCGATGACCTGGAGTTTTCCCGTGAGCGAGAGGCCGACCGTGACGCGGTCGAGGGCGTCGCGCAGGGCCGCCTCCATGGCGTCGAGCACCACGTCCTGCGGGTGGCGCAGGTCCACCGTGAGGAAGACGTGGCCCGGGATGACGTTGTTGGAGTTCGGCGTCACCGTGAGGTGGCCCACCGTGGCGACCGCGTCGGGGGCGTGCGCCTGGGCGGCGGCGTCCACCGCCTCCACCAGGCGCGCGGCGCCGAGGAGCGCGTTGCGCCGCATCGGCATTGGGGTCGAGCCCGTATGGGCGGACTGGCCCTCCAGGGTGACCTCGTACCAGCGCATGCCCTGCACGCCCTGGACCACGCCGATGGCGGCGCCTTCAGCCTCCAGGATCGGGCCCTGCTCGATGTGCAGCTCGAACATCGCGCCGAACGGCACCGAGCCCGCGGGCGTCGCGCCCCGGTAGCCGATGGCGTCGAGGGCGGCACCGAAGCTGGTGCCCGCGCTGTCCTGGCGGGCCTCGGCCCAGTCGCCGGCATAGATGCCCGCATAGACGCCGGAACCGAGCATGGCGGGGGCGAAGCGCGCGCCCTCCTCGTTGGTCCAGTTCACCAGCAGGAGGGGCGCCTCGGTGACGAAGCCGGCCCCGTCGAGGGTGCGCAGCACCTCGAGGCCCGCCAGCACGCCCAGCACCCCGTCGAACTTGCCCCCCGTGGGCTGGGTGTCGAGGTGGCTACCCAGCGCGATCGGCTTCAGGTCCGGGTTCCGGCCGGGGCGAAGCGCGAACATGTTGCCCACCGCATCCACCGTGAGGGTGCAGCCGAGCGCCTCGACCTGGGCCCTGAGCCAGTCGCGCACCCGGCGGTCCTCGTCGCTGAGCGTCAGGCGAGCGATGCCCCCGTCCGGGGTGGCGCCGATGGCGGCGGTCTCGGTCAGGGTGTCCCAGAGGCGCTCGGCGTTGATGGTGAGGTTCGACATGGGTGTCCTGCGTTTCCTTCGCTGCTCACGCGGCCTTGACGCCGAGGAAGCGGTCGCGCGCCGCCGCGTCGGCGACGAAGTCGGCATTGCCGGCCGCGTAGGCGACGCGGCCGAGTTCGAGGATGTAGTGGCGGTCGGCGAGGCTCGTGCAGACCGCGAGGTTCTGCTCCACAAGCAGGATCGGGACCCCGGCGTCGCGGATGGCCCGGATCTGCGCCACGATCTCCTCGACGATGACGGGGGCGAGGCCTTCCACCGGCTCGTCGAGCATGAGGAGCTTCGGCCCCGAGAGGAGCGCGCGGGCGATCGACAGCATCTGCTGCTCGCCGCCCGAGAGCTGGGCGCCCCCGTTGCGGCGGCGCTCTTCGAGACGCGGGAACATGGCGTAGATCGCCCGCATGCCCCAGGGCGAACCTTTCCGCACGGCGATGGCCAGGTTCTCCTCCACGCTGAGCAGGCTGAAGATGCCGCGATCCTCCGGCACGAGGGTGAGGCCGGCCCGGGCGATGCGATGGGCGGGCCAGCCGGCCACGTCGGTGCCGTGGAAGCGCACCCGGCCGCCGCGCGGGGGCAGGAGGCCGCTGACGGCCTTGAGGGTCGAGGTCTTGCCCGCGCCGTTGCGCCCGAGGAGACAGACGATCTCTCCCGCACGCACCTCCAGGCTGACGCCCTGGAGGATGTGGCTCTTGCCGTAGAAACCGTGGATCTCGTCCAGGGCGAGGGCGATCGGGCCGCTCACGAGACCAGATCCTTCGGCCCGGAAATGTCCCCGGTGATCATGTTGCCGAGATAGGCCCGGCGCACCTCCGGGTCGTCGCGCACGACGGCCGGCGGGCCCTCCACCAGCACGCGGCCGGCGCGCATCACCGTCACGGTGTCGGAGATGTTCATGACGATGCCCATGTTGTGCTCGATGAACAGGACGGTGTGGTCGCGGCCGAGGTCGCGGATCAGCGCCGTCATCGCGGCGATGTCGTCGATGCCCATGCCGGAGGTCGGCTCGTCGAGCAGGATGACCTTCGGGCTTGCTGCCATCGCCATCCCGACCTCGAGGCGCCGCTGCTGCCCGTGCGAGAGCTCGCCCGCGGCGCGCAAGCCCACGCGGGTGAGGTCGAGCCGTTCCAGCATCGCCTCGGCGACCGCGAGCGCCGGCCGGTTGGCCTCGGCCCGGCGCCAGGGGGCCAGCGCCTGCCAGGGCGTCCGACCTTGCGCGGCCAGCCGCAGGTTCTCGCGAACACTGAGCGTCGGGAAGAGGCTTGTGACCTGGAACGAGCGGGCGAGGCCGAGGCGCACGCGCTCGTGGTCCGATGTGCGGGTGATGTCCCGGCCGCCCAGGGCGATGCGCCCGGCCGAGGGCGCGATCCGGCCGGTGAGCGCGTGGAACAGCGTGGTCTTGCCGGCGCCGTTCGGGCCGATGATGGAGTGGACGCTGTGCTCAGCGATGCGCAGGGTCACGTCCTGCAGGGCGACGAAGCTGCCGTAGCGGACGCTCAGGGCGTCGGTGGAAAGGACGATGTCACTCATCGCGCGGTCTCCCGACGACCACCGGGGGCCACGGCACAGGCTTTCGATGGCACGCCGAGCGTGCGCATTCCCTCGCCCCGCTTGCGGGGAGAGGGACGCGACGACCCCGTCGTCGGCGCGTCGAGGCGGCAGCCGAGGGTGAGGGGGCGATGTCGGGTCAGGCTCTTTCGGAAGCGCCCCCTCACCTTCGCTCCGCTCGCCTCGCCCCCGACAAGGGGGGCGAGGCCCTCTCCCCGCAGGCGGGGAGAGGGGAATGCGCATATCCGTTCGACTGGGCTCCTCATCAGCGGTCACCCTCCCGCGCCGCTGCCGCCACCGGCCGGTCGGGGGCCGGATCGTCCGGCGGGGGCGCCCGCGTCACCAGGGCGACGGCGCGCTCGATCAGGCCCCAGAGGCCGCGCTGCAGGAACAGCGTGATGACGATGAGGAGGAGCCCGAGGAGGAGGAGCCAGCGCGGCCAGATCGCCGAGAGGGCGTCGGCGGCGAGCAAGTAGGCGCCCGCGCCGAGGAGCGAGGCGAACAGGTTCGCGGTTCCGCCGATGATCGTCATGATCAGCAGGGTCTCGCTGGTGTGGTAGTCGATGTTCGAGAGCGGTGCGACGCCGATCAGCATGGCGTGGAGCGCGCCCGCGAAGGCCGTGACCGCGCCGGAGATCGCGAAGGCCGCGACCTTGAAGGCGCGCACCGGATAGCCGATCGCCCCGGCCCGGGCCTCGTTGTCGCGGATGGCGAGCAGGGTGCGCCCGAAGGTCGAGAGCGCGACCCGCTGGAGGGCGGCGAAGAGCGCGAGGAAGAGCACGGCGACGAAGGCGTAGTACGTCCAGGGACCGCTCAGCACCGTGCCCCCGAGGCGCGGACGCGGAATGTCGAGGAGGCCGTTGTCGCCCCCCGTGAGTCCGCTGAAGGTGTAGGCCAGGAAGTAGAACATCTGCGAGAAGGCGAGCGTCAGCATCACGAAGTAGACGCCCTGGCGCCGGATCGAGACCCAGCCCACGGCGGCGGCCACCAGGGCGCCTCCGCCCAACGCCAGCAGCAGCACGACGGGGGCCGGCAGGCCGGCCCGGACGAGGCCGAGCCCGGCGACGTAGCTGCCCAGACCGAAGAAGATGCCCTGGCCGAAGGAGAGGAGGCCCGTGTAGCCCAGCAGCAGGTTGCAGGCGGCGACCGCGAGGCCGAAGATCAGGATCTCGCTGGCCAGCGTGCCCGAGCGCATGGTCACGGGCAGGATCAGCACGACGGCGACCGCGAGGCCGAACTGGACGAGGGGTCGATCGAGGAGGGGAATCACCGCGAAAACTCCCCCTCAGGCCCGGCCGAACAGGCCGCGCGGCATCGCCATGATGATGCCGGCCATGCCGAGATAGATGACGAGGCGTGCGCCCTCGGGCCAAAGCGTCGCCATCAGGCTCTGGGCGATGCCGACGAGGAGGCCGGCGGCGAGCGCCCCGGCGTAGCTGCCCATCCCGCCGATCACCACCACGACGAAGGCGATGCCCAGCGCTTCGACGCCCATGAAGGGCTCGACGCCCCGGATGGGGGCGGCGAGCGCCCCGGCCAGCCCCGCGAGCCCGGCGCCCAGCGCGAAGACGGCGGTGTTGATGGCATGCGTGTCGTAGCCCAGCAGCGCCATGTTCGCGGGGGATTCCGACCCGGCCCGAACGATGGCGCCGAGCCGCGTCCGGTCGAGGAGCCACCACAGGCCGGCCGCCAGGATCGCCGTGAAGCCGATCACGAAGAGCCGGTACTCCGGATAGACGAAATCACCGAGGATCATGACGCCGCCCAAGGCCTCCGGCGGGGCGACGTTCCCGCCGATGGGTCCCCAGACGATGATGACGGTTTCCTGCACCACCAGGGCGAGCCCCACCGTGACGAGGATGTGGAAGGTGTGGGGCAGCTTGTAGACCCGGCGCAGGAGCAGCCGCTCGGTCAGCCCCGCCACCCCCGCGACCACGAGGGCGGCGAGCGGCATCGCCACCCAGAAGCTCAGGCCCCGCTCGACGCCCTCATAGGTGAGATAGGCCCCCAGCAGGTAGAACGCCCCGTGGGCGAAGTTCACGAATTGCAGCAGCCCGAAGATGATGCTCAGGCCCACGGCCAGCAGGAAGTAGAGCATCCCGAGGCCGAGGCCGTTCAGGATCTGGAACAGGTAGGTCACGGGGTCTCCCGGCGGAGTGTGGCTCGACGCGGCCCTCCTCCCCCTTGTGGGGAGGAGTTGGAGGTGGGGGTGGCTGGGTGACCCTCAGGGCTCGGAGGCCAGCGGAACCACCCCCACCCTCGATCCCTCCCCACAAGGGGGAGGGAGGGGGCCCTCACGCCATCTTGCAGCCGGCCGCCTCGGGCGAGAGGAACGACTTGCCGGACTGGATCACGTCCGCGAAATCATCCTTGTCCTTCATGGCGGACTTCGCCTTACCCTTGAGCAGGTAGTAATCCTTGATGACCTGGTGGTCGGCGGCGCGGATCTCCTCCTCGCCGGTGAGACCCGAATAGCGCAGGCCTTCGAGCGCCTTGATCACGGCGGGACCGTCAGCGGCGCCGGCCTTCGCGGCCGCGTCGAGGAGCAGCCTGGTGATCTGGTACGAGCCCGCGAAGGAGTAGTTCGGCGTCATCTTGGCGGTCTCGCGGACCTTGGCCACCAGGGCCTTGTTCAGGGGCGAGTCGATGCCGTGCCAGTACTGCGCGCCGAAATAGACGCCCTCGCAGAGGTCGGCGCCCAGCGCCTCGAACTGCTCCAGGCCCGAGGCCCAGGCGAGCACGATGGTCATGCGCTTCTTGAGGCCGAAGCTCACCGCCTGGCGCAGCGCGTCCGAGGATTGCGAGCCGAAGTTGAGGAGCAGCAGCACGTCGGGCTTGGCCGCGATGGCGTTGGTCAGGTAGCCGCTGAACTCCTTCTCGGCCAGCGAGTGGTAGCTGTTGCCGACGTGCTCGACGCCCTTCTCCTGGAACACCGCCTTGGCGGCGGTGAGCAGGCCCTCGCCGAACACGTATTGCGGGGTGATCGTGTACCAGCGCTTGGCCTGGGGCATCTGCGCGATCAGCGGGCGCACCGTCTGCGCGATGGCCCCGAAGGTCGGCACCGTCCAGCGGAAGGTGCCGCGATTGCAGTCGGAGCCGGTGATCTCGTCGGCCCCCGCCGTGGTGATGAAGACGCCGTCGCCCTTCGTGACCTCCTTGCCCATCACCAGGGCCTCGGAGGAGAGGATGCCGCCCGCGAACAGCCGGGTGCCCTGGCCCATCGCCTCCTGCACCTTGCGGGCGGCGGGGGCCGGCTTGCCCTCGGTGTCGATGTCCGCGATCGAAACCTTGCGGCCGAGCACGCTGCCGGCCTCCTGCGCGGCGAAGGCGGCGCCCAGCGAGGCGTACTTGCCGTTGGCGGCGAAGGCCCCCGAGATCGGCAGCGGCGCCCCGATCACCAGGGGACCTTCCGCCGCGCGTGCGCCCCGCAACAAGCCCGGAAGCGTGAGTCCGGAGGCGGCGAAAGCGCCGGCCGTGAGCGAGGTCTTCAGAAACGCACGACGATCACGCACAACATCGTTCCTTGATCACGGGCTTTGGCAGAGGATCTTTCTCCGCACAAAGGACGGTGCTTGTCCTGATCCGTCAAGCCGCTCGGCTCATGTTGCGCTGCACCTGTGCGAAACACGCTCGAAAGCCAACAGGACGGGCAGATCTTGCCCCGATCGCGATCAGACCCTATGCTTCGACGACAAATACGTGCGTTGGCTGCCGTATCACCCGCCCGGCGCGCATACGGTGAAGCTTCAAAAGGTCGGCGGCGTGCAGGCGCTCACCACCTCGCAGGCCACGGGGCCGACGCAGCGGAAGCGGTGCGGACGGCGGCTCTCGAAGTAGTAGGCGTCGCCGGGTCCGAGGATGCGGCGCTCCGCGTCCACCGTCACCTCCAGGCGGCCGCACAGGATGATGCCGCCCTCCTCGCCCTCGTGGACCAGGGGCACGCGTCCGGTATCGGCCCCGGGCTCGTAGCGCTCCTTGAGGAGTTGCAGGCCGCGCCCGAACAGGTTGTCGCCCACCTGCCGGTAGGAGATCGCCCCCTTGCCGATCTCGGTGAGTTCGTCGGACCGGTAGAACGCCTTGCGCGGGCGTTCCGGCTCCACGGCGAAGAACTCGGACAGGCCGATGGGAATACCGTCGAGGATGCGCTTCAGGGCGCCGACCGAGGGGTTCACCCCGTTCGATTCGATCAGCGAGATCGTCGAGTTCGGCACGCCGGTGCGCTTGGCGAGCGCCCGCTGCGACAGCCCGTGGCTCGTGCGGACGGTGCGCAGGCGCGCGCCGAGATCGATGCTCATCGAAACCTCTCGGTCGTCCCTCGGGCGGGGCGCCCTGTTAGGGATGTTCAGGATTCACCGACATTGCCTCTGCCGGCCCCATCTTTTCAAGGACATCGCGGGGGGAAGAAAAGGACTTGTTCGGTCCGCGCAATCGGCGCCTCCTCCGGGTCCATAGACGTCCCCACGGGAGGATCGCCATGGATCGCCACCACGCCGCCAACGCCCCCGGGCTCGACGCCTACTGGATGCCCTTCACGGCCAACCGGCAGTTCAAGGCCGCGCCGCGGATGCTCGCCTCGGCCAAGGGCATGCACTACACCGCCACGGACGGTCGCAGCGTCCTCGACGGCACCGCCGGCCTCTGGTGCGTGAATGCCGGGCACGGGCGCCAGGGCATCGCCTCGGCCGTCGAGCGCCAGCTCACCACCCTCGACTTCGCGCCCTCGTTCCAGATGGGCCACCCGGCGGCCTTCGACTTCGCCGAGCGCCTCGCCGCGATCGCGCCGGGCGGCCCGGAGGCCGGGCTCGACCGGGTGTTCTTCACCGGCTCCGGCTCCGAATCCGTGGACACCGCCCTGAAGATCGCGCTCGCTTACCAGCGCGCCATCGGCCAGGGCACGCGCACCAAGCTGATCGGACGCGAGCGCGGCTATCACGGCGTCGGCTTCGGCGGCATCTCGGTGGGCGGCCTCGTCAACAACCGCCGCGTCTTTCCCCTGCTGCCGGGCGTCGACCACCTGCGCCACACCCACGATCTCGCGTGCAACGCCTTCTCCAAGGGCCTGCCCGCGCACGGGGCGGACCTCGCCGACGACCTCGAGCGCCTCGTGGCGCTGCACGGGGCCGAGACCATCGCGGCCTGCATCATCGAGCCGGTGGCCGGCTCCACCGGCGTGCTGCTGCCACCGCAGGGCTACCTGGAGCGCCTGCGCGAAACTTGCGACCGGCACGGCATCCTGCTGATCTTCGACGAGGTCATCACCGGCTTCGGCCGTCTCGGCACGCCCTTCGCCACCGACTATTTCGGCGTGGTGCCCGACCTCGTCACCACCGCCAAGGGCCTGACCAACGGCACGCTGCCCATGGGCGCGGTGTTCTGCAAGCGATCCGTCCACGACGCCCTGATGCACGGCCCCGAGGCCGTGATCGAGCTGTTCCACGGCTACACCTATTCCGGGCACCCGGTGGCCTGCGCGGCGGGCCTCGCCACCCTCGACATCTACGCGGCCGAGGGCCTGCTGACCCGCGGGGCGGACCTCGCCGAGGACTGGGCCAGCGCCATGCACGACCTGCGGGGCGCGCAACACGTCATCGACATCCGCACCATCGGCCTGGTCGCCGGCATCGAGCTGGCGCCGCGCCCGGGGGCGCCCGGCGCGCGGGCCTACGACGTCTTCGTCGACTGCTTCGAGCGCGGCCTGCTCGTGCGCGTCACAGGCGACATCGTCGCCCTGTCACCGCCGCTGATCGTCGAGCGCGAGCAGATCGACACCATGGCGTCGATCCTCGGCGACGCCATCGCCCGCGCCGCCTGAACTCTTCCGACTCTCCGTCCGTCAGGATTCTCGATGCCCACCGCGATTTCGCACTTCATCGGCGGCCGGACCGTTGCCGGCACGGCCACGCGCTCCGCCCCCGTCTTCAACCCGGCCACCGGCGAGGAGACCGGCCGGGTCGCCCTGGCCGATGTGGCCGACGTGAACGCGGCGGTGGCCGCCGCCAAGGCGGTCGCCCGCGACTGGGCGCTGACCACGCCGTTGCGCCGCGCCCGCATCCTCAACGCCTTCCTGCGCATCGCGGAAGACCGCACCGACGAACTCGCCGCCCTGATCACCGCCGAGCACGGCAAGGTGCTCTCCGACGCCAAGGGGGAGATCCAGCGCGGGCTCGAGGTGGTGGAGTTCGCCACCGGCATCCCGCAACTCCTCAAGGGCGAGGTCACCGAGAACGTCGGCACCCGCGTCGACAGCCATTCCCTGCGCCAGCCGCTGGGCGTGGTCGCCGGCATCACGCCGTTCAACTTCCCCGTCATGGTGCCGATGTGGATGTTTCCCGTCGCCCTGGCCTGCGGCAACTGCTTCGTCCTCAAGCCCTCCGAGCGCGACCCCTCGCCCGCCCTCCTGGTGGCGGCCTGGCTCAAGGAAGCGGGCCTGCCCGACGGTGTCTTCAACGTCGTGAACGGCGACAAGGAGGCGGTCGACGCCCTCCTGCACCACCCCGACGTGGCCGCGGTCAGCTTCGTCGGATCGACCCCGATCGCGCGGTACATCTACGCCACAGCCACGGCCAACGGAAAGCGCGCCCAGTGCCTGGGCGGCGCCAAGAACCACATGATCGTCATGCCGGACGCCGACCTGGATCAGGCGGTGGACGCCCTGATGGGCGCGGCCTACGGCTCGGCCGGCGAGCGCTGCATGGCGATCTCGGTGGCCGTCCCCGTGGGCGAGAAGACCGCCGACGCCCTTGTGGCCAAGCTCATCCCGAAGGTGCGCGCCCTGAAGGTCGGGCCCGGCACCGATCCCGATTCGGAGATGGGCCCCCTCGTGACGAAGGTCCACCGCGACAAGGTCAGCGGCTACATCGATGCCGGCGTGGCGGAAGGGGCCGAGCTCCTGGTCGACGGGCGCGGCCTCAGCCTCCAGGGCTACGAGGGCGGCTACTTCCTCGGCGGCAGCCTGTTCGACCGGGTCACCCCGGAGATGTCGATCTACCGGGAGGAGATTTTCGGGCCCGTGCTCGCGGTCACCCGGGTGCCGGACTACGCGACCGCCGCCCGGCTCATCAACGAGCACGAGTTCGGCAACGGCACCGCGATCTTCACCCGCGACGGGGATGCCGCGCGCGAATTCGCCCACGGCATCGAAGTCGGCATGGTGGGCATCAACGTGCCGATCCCGGTGCCGATGGCGTTCCACTCCTTCGGCGGCTGGAAGGCATCGCTGTTCGGCGACCACGCCATGCACGGCCCCGAGGGCGTGCGCTTCTACACCCGCCTGAAGACCATCACCACGCGCTGGCCCACCGGCATCCGCGCCGGCGCCGACTTCGTCATGCCGACGATGAAGTAGAGGCGCCCTCCGGGGGAGCGGGCGGACGCGGGCATCAGAATACGGCGTGCTCGCCGCGCTCGTTCGTCACCTCACCCCGGACCAGGCGCGCGTAATGGTCGAACAGCGTGTCCGACCCCGTCGAGGGCGTGGCGTGCGCATCGTATCGCCCGGTCGCCGGGTCGAAAACCAGCATGGACTCGGTGGCGTAGTAGCGCCCGATGCGCGCGAGTTCGGCCTTGGCGGCCAGGGCCGGCAGCCAGCGGCCGAGGGTCGCCAGGATCGTCACGATCGCGTCGAGCAGCGCCACGGGGACATGGGTGAAGCGCGGCTCGCGTCCCAGCAGGGCGAACAGGTGCTCGCCCTGCGCGCGCGGCGTGATCGCCTCGCCCGGTCCCCCGATCGGGAGCACGCGGTTGCGCCGGTCGTCGCGGTCGAGGCATTCGGCGAGGTAGGCGCCGAGGTCGTCGTCGCCGATCGGCTTGCAGGCGGTGATCGCGCCGTCGCCGAAGACCAGGAAGGGCTTTCCGCGCCTCACGCGCTCGACCTGCCCCGACAGCGATTTGAAGAAGGCCGTGGGCCGCACGATCGTGTAATCGAGGCCCGACGCGATCAGTTCGGCCTCGAAGGCGAGCTTGGCGTGCTGGAAGGCGAGGACCGGCTTCTGGACACAGATCGCCGAGAGCAGCACCACGTGCCGCACACCGGCCGCCTCGCTCGCGCGCAGCGCGTTCACCTGCGCCCGGTGGTCGATCGCCCAGGCGTCGGCGGGCAATCCGGTGCGCGAGGCCAGGCACGAGACCAGGACGTCAAATCGCTCGCCGCGCAGGCCGTCGCGCGCCAGCGATGCCGGGTCGGTCACGTCCGCGACCCGGGCGGTCGCGCCCTCGGGCGTGCGCGCCTCGGCGCCGGGCCTGACGAGGCAGACGGTCTCGTGGCCCCGCGAGACCAGAGCCCGCACGGTCGCCCGCCCGATCGTGCCCGTGCCGCCGAGAACGAGGACGCGCCGCGGGCGCGTCCGGTTCGCGGAAGCTCCGCTCAAGGCCGCTGCGGCGTCTGGCGTTTCGGCGTGGTGCGTTCGCTCGGACATCGGAGGGAGTGAGCGGTCATTCGCGGTGCCCCGTCAACGCGTCCGGGCCGGGACCGCCGCGCGGCCCGGCCCGCTCTCCGCTCAGATGTGGATCGCGCGCTTGCCCACGGCGAGGGCGGCTTCCTTCACGGCTTCCGTCAGGGTCGGGTGGGCGTGGCAGGTGCGGGCGACGTCCTCGGCGGAGGCGCCGAACTCCATCGCCACCGCGACTTCGGCGATTAGGTTGCCCGCATCCGCGCCGACGATGTGGACGCCGAGCACCCGGTCGGTGGTCGCGTCGGCCAGGATCTTCACGAAGCCGTCCGTGGTGTGGTTCACCTTGGCGCGGCCGTTGGCGGTGAAGGGGAATTTCCCACTGTTGTAGGCGATGCCGTCCTTCTTGAGCTCCTCCTCCGTCTTTCCGACCGAGGCGACCTCCGGATAGGTGTAGACCACGTTCGGGATCACGCCGTAATTCACGTGGCCCGACTGGCCGGCGAGCAACTCGGCCACGGCGACACCCTCGTCCTCGGCCTTGTGGGCCAGCATCGGCCCGGCGATGACGTCGCCGATGGCGTAGATGCCGGTGACGTTGGTGGCGTAGTGGCTGTCCGTCTGGATGCGGCCCTTGTTGTCGAGGCCGACACCCACCGTCTCCAGGCCGAGGCCCTCGGTGTAGGGCACCCGGCCGATGGCCACGAGCACGACGTCGGCCTGCAGCTTCTCGGCCTCGCCGCCGGCGGCGGGCTCCACCGTGACGGTGGCGGCCCCGTCCTTGACCTCGACGCCCGTGACCTTCGACGAGAGCTTGAACTGCATGCCCTGCTTGCCGAGGATGCGCTGGAACTGCTTGCCGACCTCGCCGTCCATGCCCGGCAGGATCCGGTCGAGATACTCGACCACGGTCACCTCCGAGCCGAGGCGGCGCCAGACCGAGCCGAGTTCGAGGCCGATGACGCCGGCGCCGATGATGAGGAGCTTGCCCGGGACCTTCTCCAGGGTCAGCGCCCCGGTGGAGGAGACGACGATCGTCTCGTCGATGGTGACGCCGGGGAGCTTCGTGACGTCAGAGCCCGTGGCGATGACGACGTTCTTCGTCTCCAGGAGCTGGTTGCCGCCGTCCTCGGACAGCACCTCGACGCGGCCCGCACCCGCGAGGCGCGCGGTGCCGCGATAGGCGTCGATGCCGTTCTTCTTGAGCAGGTACTCGACGCCCTTGGTGTTGCCGTCGACGCCGTCCTGCTTGAAGGTCATCATCTTCGCGAGGTCGAGCTCGGGGGCGTTCACGATCACGCCCATGTCGGCGAAGTGCTTGCCCGCCTCCTCGAAGGCCTCCGAGGCGTGCAGCAGGGCCTTCGAGGGGATGCAGCCGACGTTGAGGCAGGTGCCGCCATGGGCGGCCCGCTTCTCCACCACGGCGGTCTTGAGGCCGAGCTGGGCGGCGCGGATGGCGCAGACGTAACCGCCGGGGCCGGTGCCGATGACGACGAGATCGTAGGACATGGAAATCTGACTCGCTGGATTGGGCGGCGGGTCATGCCCCACCATCGATGGACGAAGCGCGCGGAAGCGTCCGGCCGCGCGGGAGCGCGGCCGGCGGACGGCAGCTGCCGGGCCTTAAAGGTCGAGCACGAGGCGTGCCGGATCCTCCAGCGCCTCCTTGACGCGCACGAGGAAGGTCACGGCCTCCTTCCCGTCGACGATGCGGTGATCGTAGGACAGGGCGAGGTACATCATCGGCCGCGCCTCGATCTTGCCGGCGCGGACCACCGGACGCTCCTCGATGCGATGCATGCCGAGGATGCCGGATTGCGGCGCGTTGAGGATCGGGGTCGACATCAGCGAGCCGTAGATGCCGCCGTTGGTGATGGTGAAGGTGCCGCCCTGCATCTCGTCGATAGAGAGCTTGCCGTCACGGGCCTTCTTGCCGAAGCCGGCGATCTTCTTCTCGATTCCGGCGATCGACAGGTCGTCGGCGTCGCGCACCACCGGCACCACGAGGCCCTTGTCGGTGCCGACGGCGATGCCGATGTGGTAGTAGTTCTTGTAGACGAGGTCCTGCCCGTCGATCTCGGCATTCACCGCCGGCACGTCCTTCAGCGCCCCGATCACCGCCTTGGTGAAGAAGCCCATGAAGCCGAGCTTGGTGCCGTGCTTCTTCTCGAAGATGTCCTTGTACTGGCTCCGCATCGCCATCACGGCCGACATGTCGACGTCGTTGAACGTCGTCAGCATGGCGGCGGTGTCCTGCGCGTCCTTGAGACGGCGGGCGATGGTCTGGCGCAGCTTCGTCATGCGCACGCGCTCCTCGCGCGCCGCGTCGTCGGGCTTCGAGGGCGCGCGCGGGGCGGCGGGCTTGGCCTCCCGGGCGGGGGCCGGCGCCGGGGCGGACGGGCCCTTGGCGGTCGCCTCCAGCATGTCGCCCTTGGTGACACGGCCGTCCTTGCCGCTGCCGTTGAGGGTCGCGGGGTCGATGCCGGATTCGCGCGCCATCTTGGCCACCGCCGGGCCGTGGTCACCGGATTCGCGGGTCGCCTGGGGAGCGGCGTCGCCGTGATTGCCGTAGGCGGCCGAGGATTCGGTGGCGGGCGCGGCTTCCGCCTTCTTGCTCGCCTCGGCGGGCGCTTCGGCCTTCTTCGGGGCAGCCGCCTTGGCGTCGCCGGACGCCTCGACGATCGAGCCCAGCAGCGCGCCGGCCTCCACCGTCTCGCCGTCCTTGGCCAGGATCTCGCCGAGCTGGCCCGCCGCCGGCGCGTTCACCTCCAGGGTGACCTTGTCGGTCTCGAGTTCCACCAGGGGCTCGTCGGCCGCGACAGTGTCGCCCGGCTTCTTGAACCAGCGACCGATGGTGGCCTCGCTCACGGATTCGCCCAAGGTCGGGACGACGATATCGGTTGCCATGGTTCAGTGTCCGTCCGGAGGGTTCGGGACGCCGCTCGAGGGCGCCCTCGGATCGAGAAGGTTCGGGAAGGGCCGGCGGTCAGACCGCCAGCGCTTCGTTGAGGAAGGCCTGGAGCTGGGCCTGGTGCTTCGAGAGCATGCCCACCGCCGTGGAGGCGGAGGCCGGGCGGCCGACGTAGCGCGCGCGCTTGACCGGCGACTGGGCCTGACCCAGCACCCATTCGAGGTAGGGCTCGACGAAGGCCCAGGAGCCCATGTTCTTCGGCTCCTCCTGGCACCACACCACCTCGGCGTTGCGGAAGCGCCCCATCTCGCCCGCGAGCGCCTTGAGGGGGAACGGGTAGAGCTGCTCCACGCGCATCAGGTAGACGTCGTTGACGCCGCGCTTCTCGCGCTCGTCGTAGAGGTCGTAATAGACCTTGCCCGAACACAGCACGACGCGGCGGACCTTGTCGTCCTTGACGAGCTTGACGCCCTCCTCGTCGCGCTCGGCGTCGTCCCAGAGCACGCGGTGGAAGCTCGATCCCTCCGCCATCGCCTCGATCGGCGAGACCGCCTTCTTGTGGCGCAGGAGCGACTTCGGGGTCATTAGGATCAGCGGCTTGCGGAACTCGCGGTGCAGCTGGCGGCGCAGGATGTGGAAGTAGTTCGAGGGCGTGGTGCAGTTGGCGACCTGCATGTTGTCCTCGGCGCACATCTGCAGGAAGCGCTCCAGGCGGGCGGAGGAGTGCTCCGGCCCCTGGCCCTCGTAGCCGTGCGGCAAGAGCAGGGTCAGGCCCGACATGCGCAGCCACTTGCGCTCGCCGCTACTGATGAACTGGTCGATGACCACCTGGGCGCCGTTGGCGAAGTCGCCGAACTGCGCCTCCCAGAGCACCAGGGCGTTGGGCTCGGCCGCGGAGTAGCCGTACTCGAAGCCGAGCACCGCCTCCTCGGAGAGCATCGAGTTGATGACCTCCAGGCTGGCCTGGCCTTCGCGGATGGAATTCAGCGAGGTGTAGCGCTGCTCGTTCTCCTGGTCGATCACCACGGCGTGGCGCTGGGAGAAGGTGCCGCGCTCGACGTCCTGGCCCGAGAGGCGGACCCGGTTGCCCTCGATGAGGAGCGAGCCGAAGGCGAGCGCTTCCGCCGTCGCCCAGTCGATACCCTTGCCGGATTCCACCGCCTTGGCGCGGTTGTCGAAGAAGCGCTGGATCGTGCGGTGCAGGTGGAAGCCGGGCGGCGGCGTGGTGATCTTCTGAGCGATCTCGCGCAGCGTCTCCACGGCGACGCCGGTCTTGCCGCGGCGGGGATCGTCCACGTCCTCGCGCACGGCCTTGAAGCCGGCCCAGCGTCCGTCGAGCCAGTCGGCCTTGTTGGCCTTGTAGTTGTTGGCGACCTCGAGCTCGGCATCCAGGATGGCGCGGAACTCGGCCTTGCGGGTGTCGAGCTGCTCTTGGCTGAGCACGCCCTCGGCGACGAGCTTCTTGCCGTAGGTCTCCAGCGCGGTCGGGTGCTTGCGGATGCGCTGGTACATCTTCGGCTGGGTGAAGGCCGGCTCGTCGCCCTCGTTGTGGCCGAAGCGGCGGTAGCACAGCATGTCGATGACGACGGGCTTGCCGAACTTCTGGCGGTACTCGATCGCGATCTTGGCCGCGAACGTCACGACCTCCGGGTCGTCGCCGTTGCAGTGGAAGATCGGCGCCTCCACCATCTTCGCGACATCCGACGGGTAAGGGGACGATCGCGAGAAGCGCGGATCAGTGGTGAAGCCGATCTGGTTGTTGATGATGAAGTGGATCGAGCCGCCGGTGCGGTGGCCCTTGAGGCCGGAGAGGCCGAGGCACTCGGCCACCACGCCCTGGCCGGCGAAGGCCGCGTCGCCGTGGATGAGCAGCGGCACCACGCGGGTGCGCTCCACGGTCGGCTTGGCGCGCTGGTCCTGCTTGGCGCGCACCTTGCCCAGCACAACGGGGTCGACGATCTCGAGGTGCGACGGGTTGGCGGTGAGCGAGAGGTGGACGTTGTTGCCGTCGAAGGAGCGGTCCGACGAGGCACCGAGGTGGTACTTCACGTCGCCGGAGCCCTCGACCTCGGCGGGGTTGGCCGAGCCGCCCTTGAACTCGTTGAACACCGCCCGGAAGGGCTTGGCCATCACGTTGGTGAGCACGTTGAGGCGGCCACGATGGGCCATGCCCACCACGATCTCCTCCGCACCCAGCGCGCCGCCGCGCTTGATGATCTGTTCGAGCGCCGGGATCATCGCCTCGGAGCCGTCGAGGCCGAAGCGCTTGGTGCCGGTGTACTTGAGGTCGAGGAACTTCTCGAAGCCCTCGGCCTCGATCAGCTTGTTCAGGATCGCGCGACGGCCCTCGGGCGTGAAGGTGATCTCCTTGCCCTTGCCCTCGATGCGCTCCTGGATCCAGGCCTTCTCCTCCGGATTGGAGATGTGCATGAACTCGACGCCGAGCGTCTGGCAGTAGGTGCGCTCCAGGATCTCGACGATCTCACGGATGGTCGAGAATTCGAGGCCGAGCACGTTGTCGAGGAAGATCGGGCGGTCCCAGTCCTTCTCCTCGAAGCCGTAATGCTGCGGGTGCAGTTCCTCGTGGTCGCCGCGCGGGGCGAGGCCGAGGGGATCGAGCTTGGCGTGGAGGTGGCCGCGCATGCGGTAGGCGCGGATCAGCATGATCGCGCGCACCGAATCCTTGGTCGCCTGCTCCACCGAGATGCCGGGGGCGGAGGCGATGACGGTGCCTTTGGAGGGCGCCGACGCGGTGTCGGACTTCGCGCGGATCTTCTCGCCGATGGCCTTCTCGACGGTGGCCCAGTTGCCGTCGAGCGCCGAGACGATCTCGCCGTTGGCGTGGATCGGCCAGTTCGGCCGCTCCCAGGACGCGCCGGCCGCGTTCTTCTCCGCCAGCCCCTTGTCCTCGTTCAGGGACCGGAAGAAGGTCTGCCACTCGGGGTCGACCGAGTTCGGATCACGGGCGTAGGCCGCCTGCAGTTCCTCGATGTAGGCGGCGTTGCCGCCGTAGAGGAACGAGGTTTCGAGCGCGTCCTGGCGTGCCATCGTTCGGGTCATCCTGCCGCTGTGCGCGGTCCTCCGCCGGGGAGGCCCGCTGCCCGATCACCTGACGCGCGGGTCGCGGAGGGGATCGGATTTACCGGGAAAGACGCGGGCTCGGGCTCGCGTCGCTCGTTCGTAGATGGGGTCGCGGACCTGAACGCCGGGGCAATGCAGGCCTGCGATTCCCGCGTGTCAGCCGCGCAGGACCTCGACGAGGGTGCTGCCGAGGCGGGCCGGCGAGGGCGAGACCCGGATGCCGGCCGCTTCCATGGCGGCGATCTTGTCCTCGGCGCCGCCCTTGCCGCCCGAGATGATGGCGCCCGCATGGCCCATGCGGCGGCCCGGAGGCGCCGTGCGGCCGGCGATGAAGCCGACCATGGGCTTGCTTCGGCCGCGCTTGGCCTCGTCCGCCAGGAACTGCGCCGCCTCTTCCTCGGCGGAGCCGCCGATCTCGCCGATCATCACGATCGACTCGGTCTTGTCGTCGGCGAGGAACAGTTCGAGCATGGAGATGAACTCCGTGCCCTTCACCGGATCGCCGCCGATGCCCACCGCCGTGGTCTGGCCGAGGCCCGCATTGGTGGTCTGGAACACCGCCTCGTAGGTCAGCGTGCCGGAGCGCGAGACGATGCCGACCGAGCCGGGCTTGAAGATGTTGGCCGGCATGATGCCGATCTTACACGCGCCCGCCGTGACGATGCCGGGGCAGTTCGGTCCCACCAGGCGGGACTTCGAGCCTTCCAGGGCGCGCTTGACCCGCACCATGTCGAGCACCGGGATGCCCTCCGTGATGCAAACGATGAGCGGGATCTCCGCCTGGATCGCCTCGCAGATCGCATCCGCCGCGCCCGGCGGCGGCACGTAGACGACGGATGCCGTCGCGCCGGTGGCTTCCCGCGCCTCCGCCACCGTGTCGAAGACCGGCAGGTTGAGGTGCTTGGAGCCGCCCTTACCCGGCGAGGTGCCGCCGACCATCTTGGTGCCGTAGGCGATGGCCTGCTCGGAGTGGAAGGTCCCGTTCTTGCCGGTGAAACCCTGGCAGATGACCTTGGTGTTCGCGTCGATCAGGATGGACATGGGTACTCTCAGCCCTTCTTCACGGCGGCGACGATTTTTTGCGCGGCGTCGTCGAGATCGTCCGCCGGGATCACGTTCAAGCCGGAATTCCGGATGATCTCCTTGCCCTTCTCGACGTTGGTGCCCTCGAGGCGCACCACCAGCGGCACCTGAAGGCCCACCGCCTTGACCGCCGCGATCACGCCGTTGGCGATCACGTCGCATTTCATGATGCCGCCGAAGATGTTGACGAGGATGCCCTTCACCTGCGGGTCGGCGGTGATGATCTTGAAGGCCGCCGTGACTTTCTCCTCACTGGCGCCGCCGCCGACATCGAGGAAGTTCGCCGGCTCCTCGCCGTAGAGCTTGATGATGTCGAGGGTCGCCATGGCGAGGCCCGCCCCGTTGACCATGCAGCCGATGGTGCCGTCGAGCGCGATGTAGGCGAGATCGTACTTCGAGGCCTCGATCTCCTTGGCGTCCTCCTCGGTCTCGTCGCGCAGGGCCACGATGTCGGGGTGGCGGTAGAGGGCGTTGGAATCGAAGGAGATCTTGGCGTCGAGGCACTTGAGGTGGCCGTCGCCGGTGAGCACCAGCGGGTTGATCTCCAGCATGCTCATGTCCTTGGCGGTGAACGCCGCGTAGAGCTTGGTGGTGAGATCAGCCGCTTCCTTGGCCTGCGCGCCGGAGAGGCCCAGCGTCTTGGCGACGAGGCGGCCGTGATGGGGCATCACGCCGGTGGCGGGATCGACCGAGAAGGTGACGATCTTCTCCGGCGTGTCGTGCGCCACCGTCTCGATGTCCATGCCGCCTTCCGTGGAGACGACGTAGGCCACCCGGCCGGTCTCGCGGTCGACAAGCATCGAGAGGTAGAACTCCGCCTCGATCTGGGCGCCCTCCTCGATGTAGAGGCGGTTGACCTGCTTGCCGACCTCGCCGGTCTGGATCGTCACCAGGGTCTCGCCCAGCATCTCGCCGGCGAATTGCTTGACCTCGTCGAGGGACTTGGTGACGCGCACGCCGCCCTTGGCGCCGGCGGGAGCGCCCTTGAAGGTGCCCTTGCCGCGGCCGCCCGCGTGGATCTGCGACTTCACCACCCAGACCGGACCGCCGAGTTCCTTCGCGGCGGCCTCGGCCTCCTCCGGCTTGAAGATCGCCACACCCTTGGAAACGGGCAGGCCGAATTCCTTCAGCACCGCCTTGGCCTGGTATTCGTGAATGTTCATGAACGTTTCTCCGCCTCGTCCCGGCGCCGGGCGCGGGAGTTCAGGACACGACACCGGCACCGTCGCGCCGGCCGCGAAAGCCGCCGACGCGCGATGCTTCTCACTGTGGTCAGGCCAGCGCGGGGTTCACGCCCTTGCAGGCCTCGATCAGGGTCTTCACGGCGCCGACCGACTTGTCGAACATCGCCTTCTCGTCGCCGTTGAACTCGACTTCGAGGACGCGCTCGACGCCGTTCGCGCCGATCACGATCGGCACGCCGACATACATGTCGGAGACGCCGTACTCGCCGTTGAGGTAGGCGGCGCAGGGCAGCACGCGGCGCTTGTCGCGCAGGTAGCTCTCGGCCATGGCGATGGCGGAGGCGGCGGGCGCATAGAAGGCCGAGCCGGTCTTGAGCAGGTTGACGATCTCGCCGCCGCCTTTGCGGGTGCGCTCGACCATGGCGTCGAGCTTCTCCTGGCTGGTCCAGCCGAGCTTGACCAGATCGGGGAGCGGCACGCCGGCCACGGTGGAGTAGCGCACCAGCGGGACCATGTCGTCGCCGTGGCCGCCGAGCACGAAGGCGGTCACGTCCTCAACCGAGACCTTGAACTCGTCGGCGAGGAAGTGGCGGAAGCGGGCGGAATCGAGTACGCCGGCCATGCCGACCACCTTGTGGGTGGGGAGCCCTGAGAACTTCTGCAGGGCCCAGACCATCGCGTCGAGGGGGTTGGTGATGCAGATCACGAAGGCGTCGGGCGCGTGCTCCTTGATGCCGGTGCCGACGGCCTCCATGACCTTGAGGTTGATGCCGATCAGGTCGTCGCGGCTCATGCCGGGCTTGCGCGGCACGCCGGCCGTCACGATCACCACGTCGGCCCCGGCGATCGCCGCGTAGTCGCTGGCGCCCGTATAGGTGGCGTCGAAGCCGTCGACCGGCGCGGATTCGGCGATGTCGAGGCCCTTGCCCTGCGGGACGCCGTCGGCGATGTCGAACAGCACGACGTCGCCGAGTTCCTTCAGGCCCGCCAGATGCGCGAGGGTTCCACCGATCTGTCCGGCGCCGATGAGCGCGATCTTGCTGCGTGCCATGGGGGAAATGAACCTCCGTTCCTGAAGTGACGGGTCACGTCGCTCGGGGCTCGTAAAACCACCGGCGCGTTGCTGCGGCGGTGTGTGGCCGAAAAGGCCCAGAGCTTCAACCGAGGCACCCGTTACAAAGCAGGGTTCGGGCCAAGCCGTGGGCGGCACGCCTCGCGCCGCAGCTGAAGAAAGCTCTGTCGACGCAATTGCTTAGGGAGTATCAACGCGATGCCGTTCGGCGGCAAAGCTCAAGTGACAAGATTTCCGATCTGTCACTTCATCTAGAGCGTGCCGGTCCGCAGCACCTTCTGGATGGCCAGGATCACCGCGCCGAGACGGGCCTCCACGAGGTCGCGCGGCAGGTCCGCATCGTGCTGAATCGCCAGCGGATGGGTGAAGCGGTAGCTCGCGTCGAAGATGTGGGCGATGGCCCGCTCGCGGTCGCGCGCCACGAACGCCCCGGCCCCGATGCCCTCCTCCACCACGCGCTCCACGAGGCTGCGCAGGCGCACCCGGTGGCGCCGGGCGATGGGCCGGGCGGCCACGGTGGCGTCGAGGTGGACCGCGAACAGATTCGGCTCGTGCGCCAGGGTCTCGCGCTGGACGCTGGCGAGCGCGGTGAGCAGGCGCTCGATCTTGTCGTCGGCCGGATCGGGCGCATCGGCGATGCGGGCGAGTTCGGCCTCCACGTCGCGCAGCCAGCGCCCCGCCACGGCGTCGAGGAGCGCGTCCTTCGAGGGGAAGTAGCGGTAGACGTTGGCGTGCGTCATGCCGGCCTCGGCCGCCACGGCCACCACGGTGACCCGCTTGGGCCCGAGGCGGCGCAGGTGCTCCGTGGCGACGGCGAGCAAGCGCGCATCGACGGCCAGGGGTGCCGCGGCCCGGGCGGCCGGGCGGGCGACGCGCGGCACCGTGATGCGCACGGCGCTCTCCGGGGCCGCCTGGTCCTCGGAAGGTTCGCTCCCCCGATTGAGGCCGAGGTCGATCTCGTGCCCGAAGGCGAAGGGCGGGCCAGGCGGCTGCATCAAATCGGACACCGGGGCTCGTGGATGGACGGGAGGGCGCCTCCCGGACGGGTCCGCTTCGCCAGAAACGGGCTTCCTGCCGGAAAGTCCAACGAGGCCAATGCCAATGACAGCACCAGCCTCGCTGTAACGCCCCTTTAACGACTCAGAACTGGTTCTTCCAGGCCCTTAGTGCCGTAAAGACAACCGAGGGCTGGGTGCCGGGCGCGAGATCCACGCTTCGGGCGAGGTTCGGCTCCCCGGCGCGCAGGAACGGATTGGTCGCGCGCTCCGCCCCCATCGTGCTCGGAATCAGGAAGCGGCCCTCCGCCTTGGCGCGCTCGGCCTCGGCCGCGCGGGCGGCGAGCGCGGCGTTGCCGGGCTCGGCCGCCAGGGCGAAGCGCGCATTGGAGAGCAGGTAATCGTGGCCGCTGTAGACCGCCGTGTCGTCGGGCAGGGCCGAGAACCGCTCCAGGGAACGCCACAGGGTGGCGGGCTCGGCCTCCATCACCCGGCCGCAGCCAAGGGTGAACAGGGTGTCGCCGGCGAACACCACGCGCGCGTCCGCGAACCAGTAGGTGACGTGATCGGCGCAGTGTCCCGGCGTTTCCCAGACCTGCGCCGTCAGGTCGCCGACCCGGACCACGTCCCCCTCGCGCACCGTGACGTCGACCTCCGGCACCGCGTCGCCCGCCTTCAGGGGCGCCGTCACCCGGGCGCCCGTGCGGCGCTTCACCTCCGGGATGCCCTCGACGTGGTCGCCGTGCCGGTGGGTGACGAGGATGTCGGTCAACGTCCAGCCGGTCTCGTCGAGGGCCTTCAGGACGGGCCCCGCCTCCGGCGCGTCGATGGCCGCGCAGGCCCCGGTGGCGGGGTCGCGGATGAGCACGCCGATATTGTCGCTGCGACAGAGGAAGGTGCGGATCTCGGGGGCCGGGGACGATGGGGTGCTCTGGGCGGTCATGGGGGGCTCCTGGCCGGACTGGAGATCGGTGGTCGTTCGGGAGATGGGACCCGCGCATGCAGGGTCCAGGGGGCGCGTGTCCCCCCGCCCGGTTTCTCCCATTCCTCGGGCGGCCCACATTCCTTGGGCGGCCCAGGCCGATCCGGGCTTGTCGCGGGGGGCGGCGGCCCCCATTGATGCCCTGCACCGTTCCTTCGCGCCGCGCCGGCCGCACGAAACCCGCCCCATGCGCCTCGACGTCACAGACCTGCGCGCCTTCTACGCGAGCCCCCTCGGAGGCGTGACGCACCGCATCGTCGCGCGCGCGATCCACGGCTTCCTCGGCTCGGTCTCGGGCCTGCGCGTGCTGGGGCTCGGCTACGCCACGCCCTATCTCGGCCCCGTCCACGTCATCGCCGAGCGGACGCTCGCCTTCATGCCGGCGACGCAAGGGGTGGTGAACTGGCCCGGCAGCGGACGCTCCTGCTCGGCGCTGGCCGACCCCACCATGATGCCCCTGCCGGAAGCGGCGGTGGACCGGGTCATCCTCGTCCATGCGCTGGAATCCGTGGAAAGCCCGACCGAACTGCTGCAGGACGTCTGGCGGGTGCTGACGCCGGGCGGGCGGATGATCCTGGTGGTGCCCAACCGGCGCGGCGTCTGGGCCCGGCGCGACGCGACGCCCTTCGGGCACGGCCAGCCCTACAGCCGCTCGCAGCTCGCTCGGTTGATGCGGACCACCCAGTTCTCCCCCGAGGGCTGGGCCGAGACCCTCTACATGCCCCCGGTGGAGAACCGCCTGCTGCTGCGCACGGCCAGCGCCTGGGAGCGGATGGGCACCAGCCTGTCGATGCCCTTCGCCGGGCTGCACGTGGTGGATGCCACCAAGCAGCTCTACCGGCCCGTCGCCGTGCGCCGGGTGCGCAGGGCCACCCGCCTCGCCCCGGCCCGCGTGCTGGTGCCGGCCCCCTCCCCCGGCTGAGCACATGCTGAACCTCATCGCCCCCGAGGCGGCGCTCCAGAGCTTCGTGCTCGCCTTCTCCTCGCTGTTCTCCATCGTGAACCCGGTGGGCTCGTCCCTGATCTTCGCGCAGGTGGCGGCTGCCCACTCGCATGGCGAGCGCCTGGAGCTCGCCAAGCGCATCGGCCTCTACGCGGCGCTGATCATGCTGGCGGCCCTCTGGGCGGGCGCGCCGATCCTCAACTTCTTCGGCGTCTCGCTCAGCGCCCTGCGCATCGCCGGCGGCCTCGTGGTGGCGGCCTCGGCCTGGACGCTGCTGACCGCACCCGAGGCGCGCGAAGCCCGCAAGCAGGCGGAGGCGACGCGCGAGCCCGCCGGAAACCTCGCCGAAATCGCGTTCTTCCCCCTCACCCTGCCCTTCACCACCGGCCCCGGCACCATCGCGGTGGCGATCGCGCTCGGCTCCAACCGGCCGGCACCCGGCCCCGACCGGATCGGCTTCTACGTGGGCATGTCCCTGGCGGCGCTGGCCATCGCCGTACTGGTGCGCTTCACCTACGGCTCGGCCGACCGGGTGGTGACCTGGATCGGCCCCGTCGGCGCGCGGGTACTCGGACGCCTCTTCGCCTTCCTGCTCCTCTGCGTCGGCACCCAGATCACCGTCAACGGCGTCACGGACGTGATCGGGCCGCTCCTGGCGCAGGCGGGGCGCTGATCCAACCCACACTTTGCTAGTGCACTGACGCGGTCAGAGGATTCACGAGGCGGGCGATGCATGCGAGTCTGGGCAATGGCTCAGACCGTCTGCGTGCTCCTCGACGCCGCCACCCAGTCAGCGCTTGCCGCGATCGCCGGCGATCGATCCCGCCCC
>NZ_JAKSYI010000108.1 GCF_022829285.1 Methylobacterium sp. J-078 | reverse complement strand
CGCGCGCGCCATCTGCGCCAGCCGCTGGATCGCGCCCTCGATGTCCTTGCCCGCCACCATCATCAGGTCGGCCATCTCGTCGACCACGATCACGATGTAGGGCAGCGCCGAGAGGTCCATCTCCTCCGTCTCGTAGACGGCCTGGCCGGTCTCGCGGTTGAAGCCGGTATGGACCTCGCGGGTGATGGTCTCACCCTTGGCCCGGGCCTCCGCCATGCGCGCGTTGTAGCCGTCGATGTTACGCACGGCGATCTTGGACATCTTCTTGTAGCGCTCCTCCATCTCGCGCACGGCCCATTTGAGGGCGATGACCGCCTTCTTCGGGTCGATCACGACGGGGGAGAGCAGGTGCGGGATGCCGTCGTAGACGGAGAGTTCCAGCATCTTGGGGTCGACCATGATCAGGCGGCACTCCTCCGGCTTCATCCGGTAGAGGAGCGACAGGATCATGGTGTTGATGGCCACCGACTTGCCCGAGCCGGTGGTGCCGGCCACCAGCAGGTGGGGCATCTTGGCCAGATCGGCGATGATGGGCTCACCGCCGATGTTCTTGCCCAGACACAGGGCGAGCTTGTGCTTGCTCATCCCGAAGTCGGCCGAGGCGAGGAGCTCGCGCAAATAGACGGTCTCGCGGGTGTCGTTGGGCAGTTCGATGCCGATGACGTTGCGGCCGGGCACGACCGCGACGCGGGCCGAGACCGCCGACATGGAGCGGGCGATGTCGTCCGAGAGCGAGATCACGCGGCTCGACTTGGTGCCGGGCGCCGGCTCCAGCTCGTAGAGCGTCACGACCGGACCCGGGCGCACCGCCAGGATATCGCCGCGCACGCCGAAATCCTGGACCGTCTGCTGGAGGTTGAGGGCGTTCTGCTCGAGCACGTCGGCATCGACCTCCTCCGTGTCGTTCAGGGGCGGCTCGGCCAGGAGTTCGAGGGAGGGATGCTCGTAGTCGGCGTTCTCCACGAACGACATCGGCACGTGCCGGCCGGCCGGGATGAGGAGCGGGCGCTCGGGCAGGATCGCGCGCGGCATGTGGACGGCCGGCAGCGGCCCGGCGGGGGGGGCCTCCGGGGCGGCCTCGACCTCGGGTCCGACGAACTCGGACGCCAAGACTTCGGACGCCAGGACTTCGGACGCCAGGACTTCCGGTGAATCGATCTCGGGTGCCTCGACCTCCGGCGACTCGGCCGGGATCGGTGCGGGGGCCTCCGGCTCGGCGCCCGGGGCGCTCTTGGGGCTGCGCAGCAGCACCGGGCGCGGCGGGATCGTGGTCGGCACGAAGGCCGGCGCGGCGGCGCGGGGGGCCGGGACGAAGGGCGCCACCGGCACGAACGGGCTCGCAACCGACAGGGCAGGGGAGGGGGCCGGAACTGCCGGCAGAACCTCTGCGGTCACGGACGGGGCGGGTGCCGCCGGCCGGCCGGTACGGATCGCCGCGCGGGCCGCCATGGCGTGGAGCGGGGCGGGACGAACCGGCGCCGGGGCGGGGAGCGCGTTGTCCTGGCCCTCGACGGGGCAGGGCGGGCCGAAGGTCTCGAACCGGACCACGTGCTCCAGGCGATAGGCCGCGACCTGGACCGGGGCATGTGCGGAGAGCGGAGCGGGCGCGAACGCGGCGACCGGGGCGACCGGTTCGGGAGACTCGACGGCCTCGATAGCGGGGATCTCGGACATGTCCCCGGCAGGAGCCTCGGGCAGCGGCGCGGCCTCGGCCTGGATCGCCGACCAGGCGTCGAGGGCGGCGCCGTCGCGGCCGTCGAACCAGGCATGGACCTCGGACCAGTCCGGCACGTCCGACCAATCGCGGTCGTCGAGGATCACCGGCTCCGGAACGGGCGCGACTTCGATCACGGCGGCCTCGGTGGCCGAGGTGTCCGCACTGGGCGTTTCCGCGCTCGGAGCCTCCGCGCTGGGGCGGCCCTGGCGGCGATCGGGGCTGCGGAAGAAGCGGACGCCGGGGGGCGCGACGAAGGGCTGGCGCCAGAGGGGCTCGGGCACTTGCGCGGCCTCGGCCTGCGCCGCCTGCGCGGCCTGCGCCTCGGCCTCCGCGCGCAGGGCCTCCTGCTCGGCCTGCAGGCGCAGCGCCTCGGCTTCCGCCTCCGCGTGGGCCTGGGCGCGGGCGGCACGCTCGGCGTCCAGGGCGCGCTGGCGGCGCTCGTGCAGCACGGGGTCGGGGGTGCGGGTGTAGCGCACGGCCGGGCCCAGCTCCGGCACCGGCGCGGCGGGGCCGGCGGAGGGGATCTCCCCCATCTCGGGCATGATCGCGGCGGGGCGGCGCGGGGTCCGGATCAGCACGCGCGGGGCGGGCGTCTCGCCCTCCATCAGGCCCTCGTCGAACCGGGCCGACGGGGCGGCGCGGCGCGGGATCATGTCGAGGGTAGCGCGGTCGTCGAAGATCCCGGCGGGCCAGGCCTGGATCGCGGGCGCGGGCCGGAAGGCGAGGCCGACCTCGTTGCGGCCGACCAGGGCCTGCGGGCTCGTCATCCAGCTCGGGGTCGGGCGGGTGGTGGCCACGGTGTAGTCCGGCCGCTGCGGCGGGCCGGCGAGGCGGCGCGAGAGGGTCGCCCGCAGGTTCATCAACCGGTGCGCGAGGGCGCCGATCGACAGGCCGAGGCGGTCGCCGCCCCGAACGGGACGCGAAGGATCACGATGGGAGTAGGGAAGCCGTCCCGATGCGCGCATGATTGGCCGGATGTACTCAATACGGGTCCGCCGCCGGGAGCGGCGCGGTTCGGCCAAGAGTTAGCGGCATCGTCGTTAACAGACGCTTGCCCCGGCCCATCGGATGCGAGCCATCATGCCGACCCGTGTCCGCGACGCATGCCCGGGAGGCGGCTTGCCTCGGAAGCGGCTTGCGCTGGAACCGGCTTGCCCTGGAGGCGGATGGCGGCAGGGGTTAAGGTGCGGGCCCGACCAGCCCGGAGCCCCGCCCCTTGTCCAGCCCCTCGGCGCTCGAAGCCCCGGCCGCCACACCCTCAGCCTCCATGGCCGACTTCCGCTCCCTCTACCGGCACGGCTTCGCCCGGGTCGCCGCCTGCACCACCCGCAGCCATCCGGCCGACCCCGCCCGCAACGCGCAAGGGATCCTCGCCCTCGCCCGGTCCTGCGACGAGGCCGGCGCGGCCGTGGCGGTGTTTCCGGAACTCTGCGTCTCGGCCTACGCCATCGAGGACCTGTTCCTGCAGGTGACGGTGCTGGACGCGGTGGAGGCGGCCATCGCCCGCCTCGTCGCCGAATCGGAGGGGCTCCGACCCGTCCTCGTCGTCGGCGCGCCCCTGCGCTGGGGCCACCGGCTCTACAACTGCGCGCTCGCCATCCATCGCGGCCGCGTGCTCGGCGTCGTTCCGAAAAGCTTCCTGCCGAACTACCGGGAATTCTACGAGAAGCGCCACTTCGCCTCCGGCGCCGGCATCGCGGGGGAGACCATCCGGATCGGCGGCCTGGACGCGCCGTTCGGCACCGACCTGCTGTTTTCCGCCGAGGACGTGCCCCACCTCGTGCTGGGCATCGAGGTCTGCGAGGACCTCTGGGTCCCCGCCTCCCCCGGCACCGACGCGGCGCTGGCCGGCGCCACGGTGCTCGCCAACCTGTCGGGCAGCCCGATCACGGTGGGCCGGGCGGAGTCCCGCGCGATGCTGACCCGCGCGGCCTCGATGCGCTGCCTCTGCGCCTACGTCTACGCGGCCGCCGGCACGGGGGAATCCACCACCGACCTGTCCTGGGACGGGCAGACCAGCATCGACGAGAACGGGGTGCGCCTCGCGGAAGGCCCGCGCTTCTCCGCCGAGCCCGTGATGACGCTCGCCGACATCGACCTCGGACTGCTGGCGCAGGAGCGCCTCCAGGCCGGCAGCTTCGACGATTCCGGACGCGGACGGGCCCTCACCTACCGGCGCATCCCCTTCCGGCTCGCCCCGCCGGCCGGCGATCTCGGCCTGATGCGCCGCCTGGAACGCTTCCCCTTCGTGCCGGCCGATCCGGGCCGCCTCGCGCAGGACTGCTACGAGGCCTACAACATCCAGGTGGCGGGCCTCGCCCAGCGCCTGGAGGCGACGGGCACGAAGCGGGTGGTCATCGGCGTCTCGGGCGGCCTCGATTCCACCCACGCCCTCATCGTGGTGGCCAAGGCGCTCGACCGCCTCGGCCTGCCGCGCACGAACATCCTGGCCTACACGCTGCCGGGCTTCGCCACCTCGGAGGGCACCAAGGCCAACGCCCACGCGCTGATGGCGGCTTTGGGCACGACCGCCCGCGAGATCGACATCCGCGAGGCCGCCACGGTGATGCTCACCGCCATGGACCACCCGTTCGGGCGCGGCGAGCCGGTCTACGACGTCACCTTCGAGAACGTGCAGGCGGGCCTGCGCACCGACTACCTGTTCCGCCTCGCCAATCAGAACGGCGCCATCGTCATCGGCACCGGGGACCTGTCGGAGCTGGCGCTCGGCTGGTGCACCTACGGCGTCGGCGACCAGATGAGCCATTACGGCGTCAATGCCGGCGTGCCCAAGACCCTGATCCAGCACCTCATCCGCTGGGTCATCGGCACCGGCCAGTTCGCGCCGGAAGTGGGCGCGACCCTGGCGGCGATCCTCGACACCGAGATCTCGCCCGAACTGGTGCCGGTGGCGGCCGGCGCCAAGCCCCAGAGCACGCAAGGGGTGATCGGCCCCTACGCGCTCCAGGACTTCAACCTGTTCTACACCCTCCGCTACGGCTTCCCGCCCTCGAAGATCGCCTTCCTGGCGCTCCACGCCTGGGGGAATGCGGGCGCCGGGGCCTGGCCGCCGGACTTCCCCGAACCCGAGCGCGGCGCCTACGACCTGCCCGAGATCCGGCGCTGGCTCGGCGTGTTCCTCAAGCGCTTCTTCGGCTTCAGCCAGTTCAAGCGCTCGGCCCTGCCCAACGGGCCGAAGGTCTCGGCCGGCGGGGCGCTGTCGCCGCGTGGGGACTGGCGTGCGCCCTCCGACGGCAGCGCCGAGCCCTGGCTGGCGGAACTCGCCCGCAACGTTCCGGAGACCTGATCGACACAGTGCTGTCCGATTGGCACCCTAGGGCGTAGCTTAGGTGGGCGAATCGGAGGTTGACCGATGCAGAATTACAACGTTTTCTGCCTCAGGAGCGTCGAGGGCCTGTGCTGCGCCGTGCCGGAGAGCCGGGCCGTGCCGCCCTTCCTCGGGAACGGGCGCTGGGCCTTCGGCGGCAAGCTCGACGATCCGGCGGACGCGCCGTCCGACTTCGACGACCGGGCCGCCGAGACCGCTGTGCGCTTCAACGGCTTCTACCTGTTCCAGACCATGGACACGCGCTTCCAGTGAGCCCGGCCGGATCGCACCGCTCCGGGTCGCGGATTCTGGCGATCATTCCTTAAGGGGCGCCGTGCCAGGGTCGGCCATCGTTGGGGGCCCCGGAGCCGGAGAACGACCCCTTGCCGGAGAAGGCCATGTCGGAGCATCGCAGGGAAGTTCGCCAGAAGACGTTCCTCAAGGGGCGGATCATCTTCAACAAGGGCGCTTCGTCCATGGACTGCCTGGTGCGGGACCTGTCCGCCTCCGGCGCCCGCCTCGCCCTGACCGAGACCTCGACCCTGCCCGAGGGCTTCGACCTCTACATCCCGCAGAAAGAGAAGACCTACCGCGCCAGCCTGTGCTGGCGCCGGGCCGACGGCATCGGCGTGACCTTCGCGGACGAGGCGATCCCGGCGCCGCAGGCCGTCGCACCGGCGCCCCTGGCGGCCCCGGTGACGGCGCCGGACGACACCGCGTCGATGCTCGCCCTGGTGCGCCGGATCAATGAACTGGAGGCCGAGAACGCCGCCCTGCGGCGGCTGCTCACCAGCCCGCCGGCCAGCGCCGCCTGAACCCGCGCCTCATCCGGCCGCCAACGCCGCCCGGATGCGGTCGGCGTGCTCCGCCAGCACCGCCTTGTCGGCCATGCCGCCGGTGTGACGCTGCAGGGGTACGCCCTCGAAGCGTGGCACGATGTGGACGTGGAGGTGGAACACCGTCTGACCACCCGCCGGCTCGTTGTACTGGAACACCGTCAGGCCCTCGGCCGCGAAGGCCGCCTTCACCGCGCGGGCGACGCGCTGCACGGTGCGCGCAACGGCGGCGAGGGAATCCGGGTCCGCGTCGAGGAGCCCGCGCGCCGGGGCCTTGGGGATCACCAGGGTGTGGCCGTCCCCTTGCGGCATCACATCCATGAAGGCGAGGGTGTCGGCATCCTCGTAGACGCGCTCGGCCGGAATCTCTCCGCGCAGGATCTTCGCGAAGATGTTGTCGGGGTCATAAGCGGGCGGGTGCGTGTCGGTCATGGCGGCCGGCTCCGGGTCTGGCTCGTGCGATCGGCGCGCACGATGCACAGGCCGGTGCGCCGCGTCCACCGCGCGCAGGCCCGCTTGGCCCGATCCCGGCTTCCGCACGAACGGGAGCGCCGAATGATCCGTGTGCGGCGAACCTTCCGGCCGGCCGGCGCGTTGCTTGCGCTTTGCCCCCAGCGGCAACGCTTGCCTGGAGGCGCTCGCCCGGAGACGCGCTTCGCGGTGCAGCGCGCCGGGGCCACGCCACCGGGCGCCCGCCCGCACAGCCTTGAGAGACCCGCCCCGCATGGCCCACGAGAGCACCAGCGCCATCTACACCGCGGCCGGCGCCAACCTTGCCATTGCGGCGGCCAAGTTCGTCGGGGCCTTCCTCACGGGCAGCTCGGCCATGCTGGCGGAGGGCGTCCACTCGGTGGTGGACACCACCAACCAGATCCTGCTGCTGATCGGCATGAAGCGCGCGCAGCGCCCGGCTACGACGACGCATCCCTTCGGCTACGGGCGCGAAATATACTTTTACGCCTTCATCGTCGCGCTGTTCATCTTCCTCGGCGGCGGCGCCTTCGCGATCTACGAGGGCATCCACAAGCTCCAGCACCCGGAGCCTGCGGCGGACGCGACGTTCCTCGGCTACCACCTCTCGGGCTTCTGGGTGAACGTGGCGATCCTGGGCTTCGCGGTGCTGGCCGAGGGCTATTCGTGCTTCGTCGCCCTGAAGGCGTTCTGGGCGGAGAAGGGCAGCCGCCCGCCGCTCGCCGCCATCCGCCGCTCCAAGGATCCGTCCCTGTTCACGGTCCTGGCGGAGGACGTGGCGGCGCTGATGGGCCTCGTGGTGGCGCTCGCGGGCGTGGTCCTCGCCCACATCCTCGACATGCCGTCCCTGGACGGCTGGTCCTCGATCGGCATCGGCCTGATCCTCGTGGGGATGGCGATCTTCCTGATGATCGAGACGCACGGCCTCCTCATCGGCGAGGCGGCCGACCCCGAACTCGTCGCGGCGATCCGGGAGGTGGTGCGCGGGGAGGCGGGTGTCCATCACGTCAACACCGTGCTGACCCAGCATCTCGGCCCCTCCGACATCCTGGTGAACGTCAGCCTCGACATGGACGACACCCTCAGCGCCGGGCAGATCGAGGCCATGGTGGCCCGCATCGAGACCCGGCTGAAGGCGCGCGACCCCGACGTGACGCGGGTGTTCATCGAAGTCCAGTCGCGGGCGAGCGCCACGGCCGATGCCGCACCGGCAAGTTCCGCAGCGGCAAGTCCCGCACCGGCAAGCGCCTGAAGCCTACGGCGCGGGCTCGGAAAGGGCAGCCGCGATCACCGCCTCGAGGGCCTCGGGCTTGGTCGAGGGTGCGTAGCGCGCGATGACCCGGCCGTCGCGGCCGACGAGGAACTTGGTGAAGTTCCATTTGATGGCGCGGCTGCCGAGGAGCCCGGGCTTGGCGCGGGTGAGGTGGGCGAAGACCGGGTCGGCCCCCGGTCCGTTCACCGCGACCTTGGCGAGCACCGGAAAGCCGACCGCGTAGGTCAGGCTGCAGAAGGCGGCGATCTCTGCGGCGTCCCCCGGTTCCTGGGCGCCGAACTGGTTGCAGGGGAAACCGAGCACCACGAGGCCCGCCGATCGGTACTTCCGCGCCAGGGCCTCCAGCCCGGCATATTGCGGGGTGAACCCGCATTTCGAGGCGGTGTTGACGATCAGGATCACCGATCCCCGGTGCTGGGCCAGCGGATAGGGAGTGCCGTCGGCGGCCCTCGGGGTCAGTTCGTAGATGTCCATCGGCGGATCCCTGGCGGCCCTCGCGGCACGCGGTTGCGTGGCGGCGGGCCGCCGTCCGGGCCGCCTCAGGCGGCGGTGCGCCGCTCGACGAGGCGGGCGAGGAAGGCCGAGCCGAGGGGAATGATGCTGTCGTCGAAGTCGAAGCTCGCATTGTGCAGGCCGGGGCCCGGCGTCGAGCCGATCCACGCATAGGCGCCGGGCACCCGCGCGACCATGTCGGCGAAATCCTCGCTGCCCATGCGGGGCTTCGACTGGTCGTCGACGCCCTCGGGACCGAACAGCTCGCGGGCGATCTCGGCCGCCGCCGCCGCATGCTCCGGGCTGTTCATCAGCACGGAGAACACGTCGCGGATGTCGACGTCGATGGTGGCGCCGTAGGCCGCGGCGATGCCCGCGGATATCTCGCGGATGCGGGTGGTGACGAGGGTGCGCAGGTCCGCATCGAAGGTCCGCACCGTGCCGGTGATGTGGGCGCCCTCCGGAATGACGTTGTAGGCCGCGCCCGCGTGGAACTGCGTGATGGAGAGCACCGCGCTCTTGAGCGGGTCGGCGTTGCGCGAGACGATCGACTGCAGGGCCTGGACCAGGGTGGAGCCGACCACGATCGGGTCGATGCCCTGCTGCGGCTGGGCCGCGTGGGCGCCGCGCCCGGCGATGCGGATGTCGAAGAAGTCGGCGGCCGCCATGGCCGGGCCGGGGCGCAGCTTGATCTTGCCGTGCGGGCCGTTGGGCTGGTTGTGGATCGCGTAGATCTCGTCGCAGGGAAACGTCTCGAACAGCCCGTCCGCGATCATCGCGCGGGCGCCGCCCTGGCCTTCCTCGGCCGGCTGGAACACGAACAGGGCGGTGCCGTCGAAGTCGCGGGTCTCGGCGAGGTAGCGCGCCGCGCCCAGCAGCATCGTGGTGTGCCCGTCATGCCCGCAGGCGTGCATCTTGCCCGGCACCGTCGAGCGGTAGGGCAGGTTGGTCTCCTCCTCGATCGGCAGCGCGTCCATGTCGGCGCGCAGGGCGATCCGCCGGCCGGACCCGGTGCGCCCTTCCAGCACGCCCACAACCCCGGTGCCGCCGATGCCGCGATGCACGGCGATGCCGTAGCGCGTCAGTTCCTCGGCCACGATGCCGGAGGTACGGACCTCCTCGAAGCCGAGCTCGGGGTGGGCGTGGAAATCACGGCGGATCGCCACGAGGTCGTCGGCGAAGCTCTTGATGCGGTCGATGGGGCTCACGGATCGTCCTTGGGCTCTCGCGCCTCGTTGGAGGCGGGCGGCGCTTCGTCGGCGGGCGGCGCTTCGTCGGCGGGCGGTGGTCGATCGGAAGCATTGGCCTCCGGCGCGGGCCCAGGCAAGTCGGATACCGCCCGGCCCGAAGGTCCGTCGCAAGATCCGTCCGAGGATTCCCGCCGGAACGGCGTCAGCGTGTCCAGAACCTCGGCGGCCTCCAGCACGTGTTCGCGCTCGCGCCTCAAGTAATCGGCCACCGCCCGCCGCAGGGCCGGGTCGGCGATGTCGTGGGCCGAGTGCATGAGGACCGGGCGGTAGCCCCGAGCGAGCTTGTGCTCACCTTGGGCCCCGGCCTCCACGCGCTTCAGCCCCCGCGCGATGGCGAAATCGATGGCCTGATAGTAGCAGACCTCGAAATGCAGGAAGGGATGGTCCTCGACGCAGCCCCAGTTGCGGCCGTAGAGAGCCACATCCCCAATGAAGTTGATGGCACCGGCGATGAAGCGGCCCTCGCGCCGGGCCATCACCAGGAGCACTCGCTCGGGCATGCGCTCGCCGATGAGCCCGAAGAACTTGCGGTTCAGGTAGGGCCGGCCCCACTTGCGCGCGCCGGTATCGGCGTAGAATTCGTAGAACGCGTCCCAGTGGGCGGGGGTCAGGTCGGCGCCGGTGACGTGCTCGATGGTGATGCCGGGTGCGAGGGCGTCGCGGCGTTCGCGCCGGATCGCCTTGCGCTTGCGGGAGGCCAGCACCGCGAGGAAATCCTCGAAGCTGGCATAGCCGGCATTGTCCCAGTGGAACTGCTGGTCGACGCGCTGGAGGAAGCCCAGAGCCCCGGCCTGGTCCCACTCGCGCTCCTGCATGAAGGTGACGTGGATCGAGGAGGCCTTGGTCTCGGTGCGCAACGCCCGCAGGCCGGCGACGATCGCGGAGGCCGCCTCGTTCACGTCCTGTCCCGGCGCGATGAGGAAGCGCGGGCCGGTGACGGGGGTGAAGGGGACGCTGACCTGGAGCTTCGGGTAGTAGCTGCCTCCCGCGCGCTCGTAGGCGTCCGCCCAGCCGTGATCGAAGACGTACTCGCCCTGGCTGTGGGACTTCAGGTAGCAGGGCGCCACCCCGACGAGGCGGCCCTCGCGCTCCACCGCCACATGCAGGGGGAGCCAGCCGACTTTTCGTGAGACGCAGCCCGAATCCTCCAATGAGGACAGGAAGGCGTGCGAGACGAAGGGGTTGTGGGTCTCGTCACCCCCCGAGAGGGTCTCGGCCGAGGTGGCGCAGGCATCCCACTCCGCCGCCGGGATCCCGGCGAGCCCCGGCACCGCCCGCACCTGAAGCTCCGTCACGGTCTCGGCCGGAGCGCCGGGCTCTTCGCCGGACCCGGAACGCTCGCCGGACCGATGTGTCTCGCCGGGGTTCATCATCGCCGGGCAATCTAGTCCCCGGGACCCGGCGGGCCAAGGGCGGGCCGGGGCCCCTCGCCGTCGCAGGGGGCGCCCCGGATCCTCAGGGGCGGAATCCCTCGAACACCATCTGGTCGGCATGGGCCTCGGCGTGGCGGCGCTGGTCCGGGTTGCGCACCGTCCAGGTCATCACGGGCCGTTGTCCCAGGAGCCGGCACAGGAATGCGGGCCCGCAGGGCAGGTCGTCCACCCGCCAGGACAGGAAATCCGGCCGGGTCTCGTCGAAATGCAGGAGGTCGGAGAGCGCGCGCCGCAGGCTCGGCGCCAGCGTCGCGTAGGCGGGATCCTCCTGTCGGGTCTCGGCGACGATGCCGCGCGGAAGCTCCGGCGCCAGGGTCCGCAGGGCCGCGACGACGTGCGGATCGAAGGATTTGAGCGCCACCGGGCCGTCATAGGCGGTCGCCAGGGTGGCGACGCGCTCGGCGAGCCGCAGGTCGCCGGTGTAGCGCGACTTCACCTCGATCACGAGGGGCGCGCGCCCGCCGATCCGGGCGAGGAAATCCGGCAGGGTCGGGATGCGCTCGGCGCTCCCCGCCACCGCCAGCGCCGCGAGGGCGGCGGCGGGGCGCGCGCCGACCGCGTCCTGGGCCGTGGTCAGGCGGCCCAGGGTCTCGTCGTGGAACACCATCGCCTCGCCGTCGGCGCTGAGCTGCACGTCGCACTCGATGGCATAGCCGCCGGCCATCGCCGCCTCGGCGGCGGCAGCCGTGTTCTCGGGCACGCCGGCCGGCCGGTCGTGCAGGCCGCGATGGGCGATGGGCCGGGCGGTGAGCCAGTCGGGGGCGTTCGGGGTCATTTGACCTCGAACATCGCCTCGACCTCGACGGCCGCGTCGAGGGGCAGTTCGGCGACGCCGACGGTGGAGCGGGCATGGCGGCCCCGGTCGCCCAGGATCTCCACCATGAGGTCCGAGGCGCCGTTCATGATGCCGGCCAGCCCCGCGAAGGTCGGGACCGCGTTGATGAAGCCGCCGAGGCGGATGCACTGCACGACACCGCGCTCGAGGTCGCCCACCGCCGCCTGCACCTGGGCCAGCACGTTGAGGGCGCAGAGCCGGGCCGCGGCGATGCCGTCCTCCGCCGAGACCTCGGCCCCGAGCTTGCCGATGTGGGCGGCGGCGATCTTGCCGTCGGCGCCGAAGCAGATCTGGCCCGAGATCACCACGAGGTTGCCGCTGCGCACGAACGGCACGTAGTTCGCGACGGGGGCGGCCGCCTTCGGCAGGGTCAGGCCGAGGGCCTCCAGGCGTTCCGTGACGGTGCTCATGCTGCGTCGTTCCTCTCGTGGGCGGCCGGCGTCGGCGTGTCCGGCCTGACGCGGCTCTGAGCACTTCCGGGCGCAGGGTGCAAGGCAGGATGCAGAGCGGACCGCGTGCCGCGCACGACAGCCTAATTGGCAGGCATGTCAGGGATGTGAACCCGGTCTGTCGTTGACAGAATTGGACATTTCTCTAGTAATCGCGCGCGTGCCGCCCCATCCGAGGCGGCACTTTCATTTGGTGCGGTCGCGCTGCCGAAGCGCCGCCGCGAGACACGGGAAGACGGGATCGTGACATCCGCCCTTCTGCCGACCTATGCCCGGGCTCCCATCGCCTTCGAACGCGGCGAGGGCGCATGGCTCGAGGCACGCGGGGGCGAGCGATACCTCGACTTCGGCGCCGGCATCGCGGTGAACGCGCTCGGCCACGCCCATCCGCACCTCGTGGAGGCCCTGACCGAGCAGGCGGGCAAGCTCTGGCACACCTCGAACCTGTTCGAGATCCCGGAGGGCGAGCGGCTCGGCCGGCGCCTCGTGGACGCGACCTTCGCGGACGTGGCCTTCTTCGCCAATTCGGGTGCCGAGGCCAACGAGGCCGCCATCAAGATGGCGCGCAAGTACCACGCCGCCGGCGGCCACCCGGAGCGCTTCCGGATCATCACCTTTGAGGGCGCCTTCCACGGCCGGACCCTGGCCACCATCGCGGCCGGGGGTCAGCAGAAGTACATCGAGGGCTTCGGCCCGAAGGTCGACGGTTTCGATCAGGTGCCCTTCGGCGACCACGACGCCCTGCGGGCGGCCATCGGCCCGGAGACGGCCGCGATCCTGATCGAGCCGATCCAGGGGGAGGGCGGCGTGCGCCCGGTGCCGCCGCAATGCCTGCGCGGCCTGCGCGCGCTCTGCGACGAACACGGCATCCTGCTGATCATGGACGAGGTCCAGACCGGGGTCGGGCGCACGGGCAAGCTCTTCGCGCACGAGTGGTCGGGGGCGGCCCCCGACATCATGAGCGCGGCCAAGGGCATCGGGGGCGGCTTCCCGCTGGGCGTCTGCCTCGCCACGGCGAACGCCGCGCGCGGCATGACCGCGGGCAGCCACGGCACCACCTTCGGCGGCAACCCGCTCGCCATGGCGGTGGGCAACGCGGTCCTCGACGTGGTGCTGGCCGAGGGCTTCCTCGACCATGTCCAGCGCATGGGCCTCATCCTGAAGCAGCGCCTGGCCGCCCTGCAGGACCGGCACCCGACCGTCATCGCCGACATCCGCGGCGAGGGCCTGATGCTCGGCCTCAAGCTCCACGTGCTCAACACCGAGTTCGCGGCCGCCGCCCGCGACGCGCACCTGCTGGTGATCCCGGCGGGCGACAACGTGGTGCGCCTGCTGCCGCCGCTGATCATCACGGAGGCCGACGTGGCCGAGGCGGTCACCCGCCTCGACACGGCGGCGGGGCGCCTCGGAACGCGCCTGCGCGGCGCCGCCGAGTAGCCGGACCGCCGCCCGCCCTCCCGGCCGCGACGCCGGACCTGCCCGGACCGGGCCAGCCTCGACCGGAACCGCCCGAACCGGGACCACGCACACGAAGAACGGACCGATGACCACGACACTGAACGGGACCGGCCACGGAACCCGCCACTTCCTCGACCTCAAGGATTTCTCGGCCGAGCAGCTGCGCACGGTTCTGAACGCCGCCGCCCGCATCAAGGCGCGCCGCCGCAAGGGCGAACTGGCCGAGGACCGTCCCCTCATCGGCAAGACTCTGGCGATGGTGTTCGACCGGCCCTCGACCCGCACCCGCGTGTCGTTCGACGTCGGCATGCGCGAACTCGGCGGCGAGACCCTGATGCTGACGGGCAGCGAGATGCAGCTCGGCCGCGGCGAGACCGTGGGCGACACCGCCCGGGTGCTCTCGCGCTACGTCGACGCGATCATGATCCGCATCCTCGACCACGGCCTGATGCTGGAACTGGCCGAGTACGCCACCGTGCCGGTGATCAACGCCCTGACCAAGGTCTCGCACCCCTGCCAAATCATGGCCGACCTCCTGACCTTCGAGGAGCATCGCGGGCCGATCCGGGGCCGCACCGTGGCCTGGTCGGGGGACGCCAACAACGTGCTCGCCTCCTGGGTGCACGCCGCCGCGCGCTTCGACTTCACCCTCAACATCGCCGCCCCCCCGGAACTGTCGACGCCCCAGCCGCTCCTCGACTGGGCGAAGGCACAGGGCGCCGCCGTCAACGTCACCACCGACGCCTACGAGGCCGTGGACGGGGCGGACGCGGTGGTCACCGATTGCTGGGTCTCCATGGGTGACGAGGACGACCAGCACCGCCACAACATCCTGGCGCCCTACCGGGTCGATGCCAAGCTGATGGCGGCTGCGGCCAAGGACGCGATCTTCATGCACTGCCTGCCGGCCCATCGCGGCGAGGAAGTCACCGCCGAGGTGATCGACGGGCCGCAATCGGTGATCTTCGACGAGGCCGAGAACCGCCTGCACGCCCAGAAGGGCATCCTCGCCTGGTGCCTGCGGGCCCACGGCCTCTGAGGACAGCGGACGGCATCTGCCAAGCGCCGCGGCCCGACCCTGTCGCGCCGCCGCGCCCGGATGCCTATATAGGGCTTAATCCCTGCCCGAGGGTTGGGCGCGGCCGCGCGACGAGCGCGGCCGTTCCGACCGGTGCGCCGCCGATTTCCCTCGGCGATCCCCTGACCATGATCCCGACCCCGAGGGGTCGCGTGGTCCGTGGCCCGGCCCTCGCGTTCGTCGAGCCCGATCGGAGCTGCCATGACTTCTGGAACGCCTGCTGGAACGACCGCCGGACCCGTCGCCCCCCTCCTCATCGAGGGCGACGACGACGTCGTGCTGCCCTTCGCCGTCGAGGCGCTGGACGTGCGCGGCCGCGTGGTCCGTCTCGGCCCCGCCGTCGACATCATCCTGCGACGCCACGGTTATCCCGACGCGGTGGCGCGCCTCCTCGGCGAGGCGGCGGCCCTCACCGTGCTCCTCGGCTCGTCCCTGAAGTTCGAAGGCCGCTTCCAGCTCCAGACCAAGACCGACGGCCCCGTCGCGATGATCGTCGTCGATTTCGAGGCGCCCGATCGCCTGCGCGCCACCGCGCGCTTCGACACCGCCCGGGTGGAGGCCCTCGGCGCCGGCCCGCTGCAGGACGGAGACCTGATCGGGCAGGGGCACCTGGCCATGACCATCGACCAGGGCCCGACCAGCAGCCGGTACCAGGGCGTCGTCGCCCTGGAGGGCCAGAGCCTGGAGGAGGCGGCGCACCAGTATTTCCGCCAGTCGGAGCAGATCCCGACCCAGGTCCGCCTCGCGGTGGCCGAGCAATATGCCGGCGGCGCCCGGACCTACCGGGCCGGCGGCCTGCTGGTGCAGTTCCTGCCCCAATCCATCGACCGCGCGCGCCTGGCCGACCTGCCGCCCGGCGACATCCCCGAGGGCCACGTCCACCTCGACGCGCATGGGATGCCCGAGGACGATGCCTGGGTCGAGGCGCGCAGCCTCGTCTCCACCATCGAGGACCATGAGCTCGTCGACCCCGAGGTCTCGGCCGAGCGCCTGCTCTACCGCCTGTTCCACGAGCGCGGCGTGCGGGTGTTCGAGGGGCAGGGGGTGCGCGAGCAGTGCCGCTGCTCGCCCGAGCGGGTGATGGGCATGATCACCTCGTTCTCGCCCCAGGAGCGCCGGGACATGATCGCCGATGACGGCCGGATCGGCATCACCTGCGAGTTCTGCTCGCGGCGCTACGACCTCGATCCGGCGGCGGTGGAAGCGGAGGTTGCAGCGCAGGGCATGTCCTCGCCTGACGTTGCCGCTCCGGACGTCGCCAGCCGATCGAACGGTTGAATTCGGGCCCGGACGACAAGAACTGTCATCTCAGAACCAAGCTTGGCCTTAGTATGTTGCAGTACAGCGTAGATGGCTTCGCTCGACTTCAAAGTTTTCGATTGAACCGTTTCTGAGGGTTCGACGTTTCGAGTTTCTCAAATGTGCTCAACAAGAGTCCTGGAGGAACGTCGATGAAAACTTTCGTGGTCGGTTTGACGGCTCTGCTGATGACGACGTCGGCCTATGCGCAGGGCGCCAGCCAGGCGGGTGGCGCCGGTGGCGAGGCTGGTGCGCGCGGCGGGGCCGCCGCGCGGAACCAGGGTGGCGGCGAGGGGGCCTCAGGCGCCCGCGGCGAGATGGGCGGCCGGGCCGAGGCCGGCGGACGCCGCGAGGGCGGCCGCATGGAGACCGGCGGCCGTGGCGACACGGCGGCCCGGGATTCTCAGGGCCGGGATTCTCAGGACAAGGCGTCTCGGGACAAGGACTCGCAGGGCCGCAGCGCGCAGCGCGGTGACCGGGATGGCGCGCGCGGCGACCGTTCCGATGACCGGGCGACGCGCACGTCCTCCCGCGAGGACCGCGTCGGCGGCCGCGAGCAGCGCGACCGTGTCTCCGTCCAGTCGCGGAGCGAGACGCGCAGCGAGCGCTTCGAGGGCGGGCGCCGCTCGGGCCGCTTCGTGTTCATCGGTGGCCAGCGCGTGGTCTACGGCTCACCGGAATATCGCCGCCTCGTCACCGTCGAGCATCGCGGCGGCGACCGCGTCGTCGAGCGCTCGCGTCGGCGCTACGTCACCATCCGGGGCCAGCGCGTCCTCTACGGCTCGCCCCAGTACCGGCGCCTCGTCAGCGTCGAGGAGACGACGACCCGCCGTCCCGGCACCCGCTACGTCGTCGTACGCGGGCAGCGCGTGCTCTACGGCTCGCCCGAGTACCGCCGCCTGACGGTGACCGAGCGCCGCGGCGTCACCGTCGGCGCCCGCTTCGAGGAGCGCGGCTTCCGCGGCAAGGCCGTCTCGTCCCGCACCGACGAGCGGCGCGACACGCGAAACGTCCGCTCGACCCAGAGCGAGTCGCGCGACGGCATCCGCAATGCCGATACCCGCCAGCAGGGCGGCCGCAACGGCGCCTCGGCCGAGCGCGGCATGAACCGCGACCGTGGGACCGAGGGCTCGGGCATCCGCAACGCGGCCGACCGCTCGGGCGGCGCCGAGCGCGGCACCATGAACACCGGCAACCGGAGCGGGGGCGCCGAGCGCGGCATGAATTCCGGCGCGCAGGGCGGCAAGTCCGGCGGCGGCATGGGTAATGGCGGCGGTGCCGGCGAGCGTACAGGCGGGCAGGGCGGCGCGGGCCGCAACTGATCGCAAGGCAAAATCGAATGACCTGAAATGGCGCCGGACCTCTACGCGGAGGCCCGGCGCTCAGGCCTTCAGCACCGGATCGGCGATGTCGCCGCCGCCCCGGCGGGCGAGATAGGCCGGCTGGAACAGGCACATCCGCACCGCGTCGCGGTACTTGCCGTTGACGAAGAACTCGTCCTTCAGGATGCCCTCGGGCTCGAATCCGCAGCGCTCGTAGATCCGCACCGCGCGGGCATTGTCCTTGTCCACGTGCAGGTAGAGCTTGTGGATGTTGAGGACGCTGAAGGCGTAGTCCATGGCGATGCGGGTGGCGCGTGGGGCGTAGCCCTGGCCCTGGAAGGCCGGGTGGATCGCGATCTGGAATTCGCAGCGCCGGTGCAGATGGTTGATCTCCACGAGCTCGACGAGGCCGGCGGGCGCGCCTTCCGAATTGGCGATGATGAAGCGCCGCTCCGTCTGGTTGTGGATGTTGCGCTCGTAGAGTTGCGCCAGTTCGGCGAAGGACTCGTAGGCCTCCTCGAACCAGTAGCGCATGATGCTGTCGTTGTTGTTGAGCTGATGCACGAACATCAGATCCTCGCGCTCCAGCGGGCGCAGCTTCACCGGCCCGTCCGCCGCGATGGTCCGGGGAACGAAGGCCGTCATGGTGCCACGCATTCGGTGATGAGCCGGTCCATGAAGGCCTCGCCGGCGCGCAAAGCCGCCAGGGTGATGTACTCGTCCGGCTGGTGCGCCTGGTCGATGGAGCCCGGGCCGCAGACCACGGTGGGGATGCCGGCGACCTGGAAGCGCCCCGCCTCCGTGGCGTAGGGCACCGAGATCGTGTGGTTGCGCTCCGCCACCCGGAGCGCCAGCCGCTCGGCCGCCGAGCCCGGCTCGGGGGCGAGGCCCGGCACCGAGACCTCCTCCAGGGTCTCGATTCGCCCGTAATCGCCGTAGCGGTTGAGCCGGTCGCGCAGCACGCTGCGCACCTTGGCCTCGAACAGGGCGGGGATCTCGCCCATGTCGAGGTCGGGCAGGCCGCGGAACTCCCAGTGGAAGGTGCAGACCTTGGGCAGGATGTTGCGGGCCGTGCCGCCCGCGATGGTGCCGACATGCACGGTGGTGGCGGGCGGGTCGAAGCGCCCCGAGGCGTCGCCGCGCGCGATCATCGCGTCGGCGATCCGGTTCAGCTCCGAGACGAGGTCGGCCGCCGCCATCACGGCGTTGGCGCCGAGCATCGGCTTGGCTGAATGCGCCTCGTGGCCGTGCACGGTGGTGAGGTAGGTGACGATGCTCTTGTGCGCGTCGGCCACTTCGAGGTCGGTGGGCTCGCCGACGATCACCGCGCCCGGGCGCGGCAGGTCGGCGCCGAAGCGCGCGATGGTGTCGGCGACGCCGAGGCAGGTCGTCTCCTCGTCGTAGGACAGGAGGATGTGGATCGGGCGCTTGAGGTCGGCGGCCAGGAAGCGCGGGATCGCCGCGAGCGCCAGGGCGCAGAAGCCCTTCATGTCGACGGCCCCGCGCCCGTAGGCGCGCCCGTCCGCCACCCGCAGGGTGAAGGGGTCGGCGCTCCAGGCCTGGCCCGTCACCGGCACCACGTCGGTATGGCCCGAGAGCACGACACCGCCGTCGACGTTCGGCCCGATGGTGGCAAACAGGGCCGCCTTGTCGCCGGTGGCGTTGGGCACGCGGATGAAGGGCACGCCGAGATCGTCGAGGGAGGCCGCCACGCTGTCGATGAGCGCGAGGTTCGATTTCGAACTCTCGGTGTCGAAGGCCACGAGCCGCGCCAGCCAGTCGAGGGTCTCCGGACGCGGGCCTTCGGTGGACATGGCCCTAATGCACGCTGCGTCGAACGTGGGGCGAATCGAGGGAGAAGGCCGGGATTTCCGCCTCGAAACTCTCGCCGCCATGGGTGGCCATGGTGTAGCTGCCGGCCATCAGGCCGTCCGGCGTGGTGAGGGGGCAGCCGCTGGTGTAGCTGAACGATTCGCCCGGCTCGAGCACCGGCTGCTTGCCGACGACCCCGGCGCCGCGGACCTCCTGGGTCTCCCCGCGCCCGTCGACGATGCGCCAGTGGCGGGAGCGCAGTTGCACCTGCTCCGAGCCGTTGTTCACGATCTCGACCGTGTAGGCGAAGAAGTAGCGGCTCTCGGCCGGCGACGATTCTTCCTCGACGAAGCGTGGCATCACCGTCACGCTGATTCCGCGCGTCTGAGCCTTGTACATCGCCGTCTCTGCCTCCCTGGCCGGACCTGAAACCCCGCGCGCGCTGCGTTCGCGACAAGCACAGGGCGTCGTGGTACGGCCCTCGCAAAACCGCGTCAATCGTGGCGAATGCGGGGGTGCCCGCGCAAGATCGAGGTCCGTGTCCCGTGGTCGAGGAGACCGTTTCGCGCACCACCCTGCCGTCGCCCGGCCGGGCGCTCCTCGCGAGCCTCGCCATCGCGGGCCTGACCGGCGCCTTCGCCTGGTCCGCGCCCGAGCGCAACGGCTGGGCCGCGGGGGCGCTCGCCGGGGCGCTGATCCTCGACGGTCTGGCGCAGGCGGCGGGAGCCTGGCTCGCACGGCGCGGGGATGGCCCGCCCCGGATCGCCGGCCTGCCCTCGCTGGTGCTGGCCTTCGGGCCGGCCGCCGGCCTCGGGGCCGTCCTGTTCGCCGCCGCCCTGCTGGCCTGGCCCGCCGGGTTCCCGCTGCTGGCGAGCGCGCTGGCAGGGCTCATCGCCATGGGCGCCATCGCGCGTCTCGTCCTCGCCTGGATCGTCCTGCGGATCGACCGGGACCCGGACGCTTAACCGGACCTTAGGCGATCCGGCCGCAATCGTGCAGGATACGGCGTTCCCGCCCCGGTCGCCGGGGCGGTGCCCGATTGATCAGCGGGTGGTGCGAACGGATGCCGGACGCGATGCGGGACGGGGCGGACAGCCGCCAGCACGGAATTCTGGCCGCGGGCGGGATCGAGGCCCTGACGCGCGCGGGCGCGATCCGGCCCGACACGCCCTACGCCGCCGACCAGATCCAACCCGCGAGCCTCGACCTGCGCCTCGGCGCCCGGGTGTTCCGCGTGCGCACCAGCTTCCTGCCCGGCGCCCGCACGGTCTCGGCCTGCATCGCGGCCTTCGCGCTGCACGAGATGGACCTGGCGCAGGGGGCGGTGCTGGAGACCGGCTGCGTCTACATCGCCGAGTTGCAGGAGCACCTCGCCCTGCCGGACGACCTCGCCGCCAGCGCCAATCCGAAGAGCTCGACCGGCCGCATCGACGTCTTCACCCGCGTCATCACCGACCGGGGCGCCGCCTTCGATCAGGTCGAGGCCGGCTATCACGGGCCGCTCTATGCCGAGATCTCGCCCCGCACCTTCCCGGTGAAGGTCCGCACCGGCTCACGCCTGTCGCAGATCCGCTTCCGGCGCGGCGAGCCCCGCCTCACAGACACCGAGCTCGCCGCCCTGCACGCGGCCTCGCCCCTGGTCGACGCGGCGAACCCGACCTTCCAGGGCGGCATCGGCGTCTCGATCGATCTCTCGGGCTTCTCCGGCCTGGTCGGCTACCGTGCGCGGCGCCATACCGGCCTCGTCGACGTCGACGCGCCCGGCGCCCACCGGGCGGCGGATTTCTGGGAGCCGCTGCAAGCCGACCCGTCGCGGGCCCTGATCCTCGATCCCGGCCAGTTCTACATCCTGGCCTCCAAGGAGGCAGTGCAGGTGCCGCCCGACTTCGCCGCCGAGATGGTCCCGTTCGACCCCCTGGTGGGCGAGTTCCGGGTCCATTACGCCGGCTTCTTCGATCCGGGCTTCGGCTTCGCCGCCGCCGGAGGTGCCGGCGCCCGCGCCGTCCTCGAGGTGCGCTCGCGCGATGTGCCGTTCCTCCTCGAGGACGGCCAGATCGTCGGCCGCCTCGTCTACGAGCGCATGGCCGAGCGCCCGGCCACCCTGTACGGATCGGGGGCAGGCTCGAACTACCAGGCGCAAGGGCTCAAGCTCTCGAAGCACTTCGCCTGAAGCCCCACGCGCCGAATCAGGTGTTTCGCAGTGCAAGACGCACCGCGATGCGGATGACGCATGTCTTGTGGATTGCGGGGACAGCGCTGCGGATTGCCGTCGGGGCGGCGGCGATCCAAGACCAGATGGGACCACATCAAGATCTCAAGCGGCGATCCGCAGGTATTTCAGCGACTTAACAGGTGCGGACCATCCCGGCACCGAGCACCGCCCAGAGCTTACTGATCCCAGGGCGCATAAACGGGCGAGGCGAGCCCTTAATCCCGGAAAATGGGGCTTGGCGACTGAATTATTCTGCTTGCACGCATATCTGGTATACCAAATAATGCATACATGCGGCCCTGGATTTTTGGCGCCGCAGCGTCACCCCACGCCAGCGGGGCGCGAAATTGCAAGATAATTCGAACTCTGCATAACAGCACGAAACACAAGATCGAATAAGGGAGAAAGCTCATGGCCCTGACCGCTGCCGCGCCCCCAACGGCGAAACCGACCGTCAATCGATGGCTGCAACTTGTCCTCGGCGTGGCCTGCATGGTCGCGGCGGCGAATATTCAATACGCCTGGACCCTCTTCGTTCCGGAGATCCAGAAGACATTCGGCTGGGATCGCGCCGCGATCCAAGTCGCCTTCACGATCTTCGTCGTGGTACAGACCTGGCTGACGCCGATCGAAGGTTACTTCATCGACAAGTACGGCCCGAGCCGGGTGGTGATGTTCGGCGGCCTGATGACGGGCCTGGCCTGGATCATCAACTCCTACGCGACCTCGCTCTCCGGTTTTTACCTCGGCTCGGTGGCCGGCGGCATCGGCGTCGGCTGCGTCTACGCCACCTGCATCAACAACGCCCTGAAGTGGTTCCCGGACAAGCGCGGCCTCGCGGTCGGCCTGACGGCGGGCGGCTACGGCGCCGGCTCGGCCCTGACGATCATTCCGATCGCCAACATGATCTCCCAGGGCAGCTACGCCCAGGCGTTCTTCACCTTCGGGCTGATCCAGGGCGGCATCATCATGCTGGCGGCCATCGGCCTGCGCGGTCCGGCCAAGGGCGAGGTCGTCTACTCCACCAAGGTGCTGCAGACCCGCCGCGACTACACCCTGCGCGAAGCCCTGCGCACGCCGGTGTTCTGGGTGATGCTGCTGATGTTCACCTGCACGGTCACCGGCGGCCTGATGGCGGTGGCCCAGCTCGGCGTCATCGCGCAGGATCTCGGCGTCAAGGAGTTCCAGGTCAACCTGTACTTCTTCGCCATGGCGGCCCTGCCCTTCGCGCTGATGCTCGACCGGGTGATGAACGGCATCTCGCGCCCGCTCTTCGGCTACATCTCGGACCGGATCGGCCGTGAGAAGACGATGTTCATCGCCTTCTCCATGGAGGGCATCGGCATCGTCGCCCTGGGTTACTTCGGCACCAACCCCTGGGCCTTCGTGATCCTATCGGGCATCGTGTTCCTGGCCTGGGGCGAGGTCTACTCCCTGTTCAGCGCCACCGCCGCCGACACCTTCGGCTCCAAGCACATCGGCAAGATCTACGGCGTGCTCTACTGCGCCAAGGGTTTCGCGGCCCTGTTCGTCCCCGTGGGCAACCTGCTCATGCAGGCCACCGGCACCTGGGCCACCGTGCTCTACACCGTGGCGGTGATGGATCTGATCGCGGCCTTCCTGGCCATGGCGGTGCTCCGGCCCATGCTCAAGCGGCACCACGCCGCGCAGGGGAACGTCCAGCCCGCCGGCGTCCTCGCCCACGCCTGAGCCCGGCGCCCGCCCCCGTCACACGGGGGCGGGCCCATGGAGGGGATCGCTCTCCAGAAACCCGACAGCCCCGCGCCGGATGCCCTTCCGGGAGCGGGGCTGTCGATGCCAGATCCACGGCCGGACAGCGCGCCCGTTCGAGGGCCGACGCATCCCGGGGGCCGGGGGCGGGCGAGGCAGGCTCGCGGACCCGGCGGCATGCGGCAGAATGGCATGACGTGACCTTGCGTGGATTCCTGTTCAGGCATCATTCGGCGAGCCGGCGCCCATTTCGGCGAATGACACGTCAGCCACGCCCCTCCGCCCTCCCTCCGCCGAAGTTTCCCGAGATGATCCTCTCCATCCTCATCGCATTGGTCAGCATTCCCTTCGCGGGCATCGTCCTGCGCACCGCGGACTTCAACCGCGACGTCTTCGCCGTGCTCTACGTCTCGTCCCTGGGCCTCGTCCTCTCGGCCATCCTGCTCACGAGCGGCTACTACCTGCTCCCGCTCCTCCCGGTCGTGGCCGACACGCCGCACCGCTGAAACCCCGACCCCGGCCCACGCCCGGGCGAAGTACGTTCGACGAAATAAAAAAATCCGTGCCGGAGCCGTGCAATATCGGCATGACCGCACTGCGGTATGTGGCATACCAAAATCAATGGTGCAGTGCGATACACACTTATCGCAACGCCACAGAGGTCTCCGCCATGATCGCTCTGTTTGTTCTCGGCCTCGCCGCCGTCGCCGTGGGCCCGATGCTGGCCCTCCTCACGGACGACGCCGCGCCTTCGACCGCCGACACGGGTTCGGCCGGCATGTTCGTCGCCCTCAACGACAACGCCCGCACCGAAGCCCGCCGCGCCGCCTGATCCCTCCGTCCGACGGATTTAAGCCTGCGTTCGACCCGCCCGACAGCGTCGCGGCGGGTCTTTTCATGCGCGGGCCCCTCGAACGTCGATTCGGGGGAAGCGCGCGGCGCGCCGGTTCAGGGAGAGCGCGCGGCGCGCGCCGCTGCGGTCCGGGGCGCGCGGGCGGGCTTCGCCACGGGCCGCTCTTCCAGGCCGCCGATCCCGCTGCCGTCGTCGAGGGCCGGGATCAGGTCGAGGCTCAGGGCCGGGCCGCGGGGGCCATCGACCGCGACGCGCGGCGATTCGACGGGGGCGGGGGCCGGCTCGGCGGCCACGGCCGATGCCCGATACGCCTCCGTCCAGACCCGGCCGGATGTCTCCGGCTCCGCATCCGGGAGCCGGGCTGAAGCCTGGAATCCGGGTGGCGGCGACGATTTCACTCCGAGGACGAGGAAGACGGGCAGGCTGAGCGCGGCCACGATCGCCAGACCCGCCAGGGCACCGGCGCGAATCCCGCGCAGGATGGGATGGCGGCCGCCCTCGGCGACGGTGCGCAAAGGCCCGATCCGGCTGCGGGACGCAAGGCGCAGTTCCCTTCGGGAAAGCGGGCGAAGGGGCAGGGCGACGAAGGGGTCCACGCCCATGGCGCAACGTCACGAAGACCGGGATATTCCGGCAATCCTCAAGTGTTCGCGCGAACCTTGCGCCGACGCAACACTTTTCATCAGATGAGACCGGGAACGCGGCGCGAATGACCAGGTTTCGTGGAGTTCAGGCCCCCGCGGCCTCCCGGTCCACGAGCCAGACTTGTTGCCCGACGCTGCGGACGTGCCCGACCGGGAGGTCCTCGCCCCGGGCGAGACGGCGCAGGGGCTCCTGCTTGCCCGCCCCCGTGACGAGGAACAGAACCTCGCGGGCCGAGGCGAGCGCCGGCACGGTGAGGGTGATGCGCGGCACGAACGGGGCGAGCCCCGCCTCCGGCACGGGCGCCACCCAGGCGTGGCGCTCCCGCAGGGCCGGCTTGCCGGGAAACAGCGAGGCGGTGTGCCCGTCCTCGCCGAGGCCGAGCAGGACGAGGTCGAACAGCGGTCGCGCCCGATCGAGTTCGTCCGCCCCGTAGAAGCGTCTCAGGGTCTCGGCATAAGCGCGCGCACCCGCCTCGAGGGTGCCGCGCGTGTCGATGCCGTGGAGGTGCCCCTCGGGGATCGGCGCATCGCCGAAGGCCTCGCGCGCCATGCGGACGTTGCTCGCCGCATCCGTCCACGGCACCATCCGATCATCGCCGAAGAACCAGTGCAGGCGGTTCCAGGGCAGGTCTGCCCGATAATCCGCGCCGAGACGCGCGTAGAGGCGCTTCGGGGTCGAGCCGCCCGACAGGCAGACGGCGATCTCGGGCCGGGGCGCGCTCCGGCAGAGGGCGACGAGGCGCCCGGCCGCGGCCTTCGCCACGGCATCGGCGTCGGCCAGGATCTCGGCGCGCTCGGGCAGGGGGATCATCGGCACCTCGATAGCGGGTGGCAGGGAGTTGATCGATCCGGGGGCGATCCCCCGGACGGGCAGGCAAGCCGAAGCGCGCCTTCGGGGCCTATTTCGGCTCCTGGTGGCCGCCGAATCCCTTGCGCATGGCCGAGAGCAGCTTGTCGGCGTAGCTCGCCTCCTCGCGGGAGCGGAAGCGCGCGTAGAGGGCGGCCGAGAGCACGTTGGCGGGCACCGATTCCTCGATCGCCGCGTTCAGGGTCCAGCGTCCCTCGCCGGAATCGGCGACGAAGCCGGTGAAGTTCTCCAGGTGCTCGTCCTGGGCGAGCGCCCCGGCGGTGAGGTCGAGGAGCCAGGACGAAACCACGCTGCCGCGCCGCCAGACCTCGGCGATGTCGCCGATGTTCAGGTCGAAGCGCTGGGCCTCGGGCAGGTCCTCGGAATCGGCGTGCCGGAGGATGTCGAAGCCCTCGGCATAGGCCTGCATCAGGCCGTACTCGATGCCGTTATGGACCATCTTCACGAAGTGGCCCGCCCCGCTCGGGCCCGCATGGATGTAGCCGGCCTCCGCCCGCGGGTCGCGGCCCTCGCGCCCGGGCGTCTTCGGGATGGTGCCCACGCCCGGCGCCAGGGTCCGGAAGATCGGGTCGAGGCGTTCCAGGGCGGCTTGGTCGCCGCCGATCATCATGCAGTAGCCGCGCTCCAGGCCCCAGACGCCGCCGGAGGTGCCGACGTCGACGTAGTGGATGCCGGCGCCCTTCAGCTCGGCGGCGCGGCGGATGTCGTCCTTGTAGAACGAGTTGCCGCCGTCGATGATGACGTCGTCCGCGGCCATCAGACCGCCGAGGGACTTCACCGTGGCCTCCGTGATGGTGCCTGCCGGGAGCATCACCCAGGCGGCGCGGGGGAGGCTGAGCTTGGCGACGAAGTCGGCGAGGCTGTCGGCCCCCACCGCGCCCTCCGACACCAGGGCGGCGACCGCCTCCGGGTTCTGGTCGAAGACCACCGCCTCGTGCCCGTCCCGCAGCAGGCGGCGGACGATGTTGCCGCCCATTCGGCCGAGGCCGATCATGCCGAGTTGCATCCCGTGTCTCCCGTCCCGCGACGGCGAACCGGACCAGCGCCCGGTCGTCGCACGCCCCTCACGAGCAGGGCTATCGCATTTGACGGGCGAGGGCGAGGCGGCGGCTCAGCCGCCGCCCTTGCGTCCCACGCGCGGGTCCGCCCCTTGCCGGGGACCCTCGTCGGACCCCTTAAGCGGAGGTCGGCCCGACGCCGGGCTCGGCCAGGACGGGGCTGGCCCCGACCTCGGCCGCCTGCGCCTCGACCACGGCGGCGGCCGTGACGTTGACGATGCCGCGGGCGGTGACCGACGGCGACAGGATGTGGGCCGGCTTGGCCGGGCCGATGAGCAGCGGCCCCACGGGGAGCGCATCGGCCAGCACCTTGGCGAACTGGAAGGCGATGTTGGCCGCGTCCAGGTTCGGCAGGATCAGCACGTTGGCCGCCCCCTTGAGGCGCGAGGCCGGCATCACCCGGTCGCGGATGATCTCCGACAGGGCGGAATCGGCCTGCATCTCGCCGTCGACCTCGAGGTCGGACCGGCGCTCGCGGATCAGCCCCAGGGCGGTGCGCATCTTCACCGCCGAGCGCGAATCCGACTGCCCGAAATCCGAGTGGCTGAGGAGCGCGATCTTCGGCGTCAGGCCGAAGCGGCTGACATGCTCGGCGCAGGCCACGGCCACATCCGCGATCTCCTCGGCACTGGGGTCCGTGCGGACATGGGTGTCTGCGAGGAAGTAGGCGCCCTCCTTGGTGACGATCAGGCTCATGGCGGCGAAGTCGAGCACGCCGGGGGCGAGGCCGATCACGTCGCGGATCACCCGCAGGCGGGTCTCGAAGCGCCCTTCGAGGCCGCAGATCAGCGCGTCCGCCTCGCCGCGGCGCACCGCGATGGCGCCGATCACGGTGTTGTTGGTGCGCACCAGGGTGCGGGCGGCGTCCGGCGTGATGCCCCGCCGTCCGGCGGCCTCCAGGTAGGTGGCGACGTAGTCGCGGTAGCGCGGATCGTCCTCGGGATCGATGAGGTCGAAGTCGACGCCCTGTTTCAGGGAGAGGCCGAAGCGCTTGATCCGGGTCTCGATCACCCGGGGCCGGCCGACGAGGATCGGCCGGGCGACCTTGTCCTCGCAGATCGCCTGCGCGGCGCGCAGCACGCGCTCGTCCTCACCCTCGGTGTAGATGACCCGCTTGGGGTTCTCCTTCGCCTTGGAGAAGATCGGCTTCATGATGAAGCCCGAGCGGTGGACGAAGCGGTCGAGGCTGTCGGTATAGGCCTGGATGTTCTCGAGCGGCCGCCCGGCGACGCCCGAATCCATCGCGGCCTGCGCGACGGCCGGGGCGATGCGCAGGATCAGGCGCGGATCGAACGGGCTCGGGATCAGCGAGCGCGGGCCGAAGGGCCGGGCCTCGCCGCCATAGGCGCGGGCGACCACGTCGGAGGGGGTTTCGCGGGCCAGCGCCGCGATCGCCTTCACGGCGGCCTGCTTCATCTCCTCGTTGATCGAGGTGGCGCCGACATCGAGCGCCCCCCGGAAGATGTAGGGGAAGCAGAGGACGTTGTTGACCTGGTTGGGGAAGTCCGAGCGTCCGGTGCAGATCATCGCGTCGGGGCGCTTCTCCTGCGCGAGGTCCGGCATGATCTCGGGGTAGGGATTGGCCAGCGCCATGATCAGCGGCTTGTCGGCCATCTTCTCCAGGTATTCGGGCTTCAGGACACCGCCGGCCGAGAGGCCGATGAACACGTCGGCACCGGGGATGACCTCGGCGAGCGTCCGGGCCTGCGTCTCCTGCGCGTAGACGTCCTTCCAGCGGTCCATCAGTTCGGCGCGGCCCTTGTAGACCACGCCCTTGATGTCGGTGACCGTGATGTTCTCGACGCGGGCGCCCAGCGACACCAGCAGGTTGAGGCAGGCCAGCGCCGCCGCGCCCGCCCCTGAGGTGACGATGCGGACGTCGGAGAGCTGCTTGCCGGCGAGTTCCAGGCCGTTGAGGACGGCGGCCGCCACGATGATCGCGGTGCCATGCTGGTCGTCGTGGAAGACCGGGATGTTCATCCGGGCCCGGCACTGCTCCTCGACCTCGAAACACTCGGGCGCCTTGATGTCCTCGAGGTTGATGCCGCCGAAGGTCGGCTCCAGGGCGCAGACCACGTCGACGAGCTTGGCCACGTCGTGCTGGGCAACCTCGATGTCGAACACGTCGATGCCGGCGAACTTCTTGAACAGGACGGCCTTGCCCTCCATCACGGGCTTCGAGGCGAGGGGGCCGATATCGCCGAGGCCCAGCACGGCCGTGCCGTTGGTGAGCACCGCGACGAGATTCTGGCGGATGGTGAGGGTGGCGGCCTCCTGGGGATCCTCGTGGATCGCCATGCAGGCGGCGGCGACACCGGGCGAGTAGGCCAGAGCCAGGTCGCGCTGGTTGCCCAGCGGCTTCGTTGCCTGGATCTCCAGTTTCCCGGGCCGCGGCAGTCGATGGTAGACGAGCGCTCCCGACTTGAGATCGTCGGACATATTGTCGCCCATGGTCGTCCTCCTCAGGATTGCGCGCTGCCCCGTCATCGGAGCGCGTCTCCCATCATCGGCGGGATTTTCGCTGGGGGCTCCTGTTGCACCGGCTGCCGGATGGGCGCAACCCGCGGCTGGAGACCCGGATCGACCGTGCCCGCCCGCCGTTCGGACCGGTTTCCCCATCGGCACAAACTCCTACGGCGGGGCGCTCCTGTCGCGTCTGGATCGCGGCGCGACGCTGACGATCGGGGCGTTTTGTTCCATCGCGACGGGGATTGCGTTCCTGGCGACCCCCGCAGCGAGGCTCCGGCCGGCTCGGCGTTGCGGCCTCGCGTCGAATCCCTTACCCGCTAGCGCTCGCCGTCCACACCGCACGACGTGAACCGATCCAAGGCCCGCGACGATGTCCGATACGCCCCCCGACCGCCTCGCTGTGAATCCCAACAGCCCGTTCTACGACGAGAAGATGCTGGAGCGCGGCATCGGCATCCGCTTCAAGGGCGTCGAGAAGACCAATGTCGAGGAATACTGCGTCAGCGAAGGCTGGGTCCGCCTCTCGGCCGGCAAGACCCTGGACCGCGCCGGCAACCCGATGACGGTGAAGCTCAAGGGCCCCGTGGAGCCGTATTTTCGCGACGACGCTCCGGCCGAAGGCTAGACCTCGGCGGGGCTGTCCGACATCGGCGCGCCCCTGTCGGAACAGCCCCCGGCCGTCGCAGCCTGGTCGCAGGGCCGCGATCCCTGACCGGACATGGCATTCCCGGCAGGCCCCCGCTCGCGCTTGGCCCGTTCACCGGCAAAATTGCGCACCGCCACGGCGATCGCCTCCGCCAGCGCCACCTCCGAGGTCGGGTCGCGCAGGACGAGGCTGGTGATGGCGTCGGGGTGGTTCTTGCGCTGCTTCGGGGTGCGGGCGTGGTTCGAGACCCGCAGGGCGAAGGCGCAGGCGCCGGGCTTGAGGTAGACGCTGTCGCCCCGCGTGTTGCGCGCGCTCACGGCGAAGCCCTGGGCCACGAGGGCGTCGACCGCGCGGGCGAGGGCCTCGGCGGGCGTGAGGCGCTTCATCACGGGGTGGTGCCTTCCCGCATGGATTTTACTCATGGAAGCAGGCCCTCGCGGGCGAGGGCGCTGAAACCGCGCAGGGCCGCGAAGGCGCCGGCGGCGGAGCCCGCATACCGCTCGAAGCGCCCGCGCCGCAGAGCGAGGCCGGTCAGGGCTGCCTTCGGCAGGTTGGCCGCGAGCACGCCGAGACTCGGATCGGACAGGCCGTATTTGGCGCAGACATAGGCCCGCGACCAGGCCTGGTGCCAGCGCGTGCGGAACACCCGGCCGGGCTCCGGCGCGCAGGAGCGCCCGCGCTCGTGCACGGCTTGGGCTGCGTGGACATGCACGAGGGCATGGCCCGCATCCGCCATCCGGCGGCAGAAATCGTCGTCCTCGTAGAAGAGGAAGATGTTGGGATCGAAGCCGCCCAGGGCCAGGAACAGGTCGCGGCGCAGCATCAGGCAGGCGCCGGAGAGGAAGGGCGCGCAGACGTCTCCCTCCGGCAGGGCGCGCCGACCCTTCGGGTTCGCCAGATAGGGTGAGAGGAGCGAGCGCGGCTGGAAAAAGACGCGCCCGTCCGGCTCGACCAGCCGGGGCGCGAGCAGCCCGGCATCCGGGTAGGCGCGCGCGGCGGCCAGCAGCGCGTCCACGGCGCCCGGCCGCAGGACCACGTCCGGGTTGAGGATCAGGACGCGCTCGGCGCGCCGGGCCGCCGCCACGCCGATGTTGTTGGCGCGGCCGTACCCCTCGTTGCGGGGGTTCTCCACCACCTCGGCCCCGGCCGCGCGGGCCACGGCCACCGAGGTGTCCCGGCTCGCATTGTCCACCACGAGGGCCGGGACGTGCTCGGCCGCGAGGGCGCTCAGACAGGCCGGCAGGCGCTCGGCGCTGTCATGCGCCACGACGACGGCGATCACGCTCGGCATGGTCGCCTCGGGAGGTCTTGCCCCGGACGGCCCCGCCGCCCCGGTGCGGGGCCGCGGGGCCGGTCGGCCTCAGGCGCCCTTCTCGGGCAGGTTGAGGCGGATGTGGAGCTCGCGCAGCTGCTTCGGCGTGGCCTCGGCCGGCGCCCCCATCATCAGGTCCTCGGCGCGCTGGTTCATGGGGAACAGCACGACCTCGCGCAGGTTCTGCTCGCCGCAGAGCAGCATGACGATGCGGTCGATGCCCGGCGCGATGCCGCCGTGCGGGGGGGCGCCGAGCTTCAGGGCGTTGAGCATGCCGCCGAACTTCTCCTCCAGCACCGCGAGGCCGTAGCCGGCGATGCCGAAGGCCTTCTCCATCACGTCGGGGCGATGGTTGCGGATCGCGCCCGAGGACAGTTCGGTGCCGTTGCAGACGATGTCGTACTGGAACGCCTTGATGTTCAGGATCGTCTCGGCGTCCGCCGGGTCGAGGGCGAGGAACGCCTCGCGCTCGAAGTTCGGCATCGAGAACGGGTTATGCGAGAAGTCGATCCGCTTCTCGTCCTCGTTCCACTCGTACATCGGGAAGTCGGTGATCCAGCAGAACGCGTACTGGTCCTTGTCGGACAGGGCGAGTTCGTCGCCGATGCGGATGCGGGCCTTGCCGGCGAGGGCCGCCGCCTTGGCCTCGGTGCCGGCGGAGAAGAACACCGCGTCGCCGGCCTTCATGCCGGTCTTTTCGCGAATGGCCGCCTGGACCTCGGCCGGGATGAACTTGGCGATCGGGCCCTTGCCCGTGATCGTGCCGCCGTCGTCCTCGAAGATGATGTAGCCGAGGCCCGGGGCGCCCTCGGCGCGGGCGAAGTCGTTGAGCTTGTCGAAGAACGAGCGCGGCTGGGTCGCCGCCCCCGTGGCGGGGATGGCCCGGACCACGCCGCCGGACGCGATCACGCCCTTGAACGCCTTGAAGGCGACGTCCTCGCGGGCGAACTCGGCCGTCACGTCGGCGATGATCAGCGGGTTGCGCAGGTCCGGCTTGTCGACGCCGTACTTCAGCATCGCCTCGGCATAGGGAATGCGCGGGAAGGTGCCGGTGACGCGCTTGCCCTCGGCGAATTCCTCGAAGACCGAGCGCAGGACGGGCTCCACCGCCTGGAACACGTCTTCCTGGGTGACGAAGCTCATCTCGATGTCGAGCTGGTAGAACTCGCCCGGGCTCCGGTCGGCGCGCGCGTCCTCGTCGCGGAAGCAGGGCGCGATCTGGAAGTAGCGGTCGAAGCCCGCGATCATCGTCAGCTGCTTGAACTGCTGCGGGGCCTGCGGCAGCGCGTAGAACTTGCCCGGGTGCACGCGGGAGGGGACGAGGTAGTCGCGTGCGCCCTCCGGCGAGGAGGCGGTGAGGATCGGCGTCTGGAACTCGAAGAAGCCCCCCTCGCGCATGCGCCGGCGCAGGCTGTCGATGATCGCGCCGCGCTTCATGATATTGGCGTGCAGCTTCTCGCGGCGCAGGTCGAGGAAGCGGTACTTGAGCCGCGTCTCCTCCGGGTAGTCGAGGTCGCCGAAGACCGGCATCGGCAGCTCGCCCGCCGGGCCGAGCACCTCGAGGTCGTCGATGTAGACCTCCAGCGCGCCGGTGGGCAGATCCGGGTTCTCGGTGCCGGCCGGGCGGGTGCGGACCCGGCCGTCGATGCGGATGACCCACTCGGAGCGCGCCGCGTTGGCGGCCTGGAAGGCCTTCGAATCCGAATCCACCACGCACTGGGTCAGGCCGTAATGGTCGCGCAGGTCGATGAACAGCACGCCGCCATGGTCCCGGATGCGGTGGCACCAGCCGGAGAGGCGTACGCCCTGGCCGACATCGGACGGACGAAGCGCCCCGCAGGTATGGGTCCGGTAACGGTGCATGGCGGGCTGTTGCATCACAAACTGACGGATCACGGGCTCTTGGGATTGAGCGGCGCACCATTCACGCGGGGGGTACGAAGTCAAGGCGACGGGGGGCGACCGGGTCGCGGAGCGCCGACTGACCGGCGGCATTGCACCCATAAATAACAACCTGAGGTAGGATTAATCGTTGCTTCAGGTTGTTCAAAGAGCTATGCTCACAATCGCAAGTTCAGGAACAGAATCCTCCGATTCTCAGACCGCAGTGTCGTGGCGTGCCGCCCAGACCGTCGTCGATGGCGCGCGACCGTACTCCTGACAGCGTGCGAACCGTTCCGGCGCTTCGTCCAGGCGTTTGCGCCGGCCTCCCCGCTCCAGAGGTGACGCCATGCTGATTGTCGAGAACCCCGCCGCGCTTCCCCCCGACCGAATGATGTCGGACGACGATTTCGATGCCGTGAAGTCCCTGGCCGCGGGACCCTACAGCGTTCCGTTCGAGATCCTCGGCGAGCCGATCGTGCCCGGCCTGACGCAGGTGCCGCTGGTCCTCCAGGGCACGTTCATCCAGATCACCAATACGGCGAGCAGCGGTTCGGCTCAGATCCAGCTGCGCTACCTGCCGACAGTGCCGTTCGTGCTTGCGCCCTCGGGAGGAAAGATCAAGCTCGCCGCCAACCTGGTGAACTACGACCTTAGGATCCTGGACTTCACGAGCTACTTCCAGAACACCCCGGCCGGCCCAAACATCTACTTGACCGTCCCGGCAAATCAGACACTCATCATCGGCCTGCAATACGTCGCGACGGGCCTCGCGCTGGCCTCGCAATCGGTCGCGATCACCGAGGCGGCCGGCAATCGCGGCTTCGTGCAACTCACGCCGTCGAGCGGCGCCACCTTCCTGGTGACCGCGACGGTGCGCCAGTTCTTCGTCAGCCAGCAGGGCAGTCCGCTCGTGCCGATCGCGGCCGCGGCCTATTCCGTCCCGATCGGCGGTGGCCCGGTCGTCACCGGCTGAGGGAATTCCGCGATGCCTCCCTCGACCGCCGAACTGATGACCCTCGCGGGGATCGCCTATGGCGATCCCGGAAGGATCACGGGCTACCTCGCCACCGATTCCCTCACCGGGGGAGACTGGAGCCTGGTCTGGCTCGCCGCGCCGCCGGACCCGCCCGTCAACTTCGCCTATCTCGCCCGCCATCGCGTCACGGGCGAATGCGTGCTGGCGATCCGCGGCACCTATCCCAACCCCTTCTCGCCGGCCTACTGGGCCGATGGCGACGAGGACAGTCCATTCGGCGATATGGTTCCCTGGCCCGGGAGCCCGGAGGCCAGGATCTCCGCCGGAACGGCCACCGGTTTCGACAACCTGCGGGCTCTCACCGATGACGCGGGCGTGACGCTGGCCGGAGCCGTCGCGGGGCTGCCGCCGGAGCGTTCGCTCACGGTGACGGGGCACAGTCTCGGCGGAACCCTCGCGCCGGTGGTCGCCCTCTGGCTCGCCGGACAGGCTCCGGCGAGCGCGATCCACATCGTGACTTTCGCCGGGATGACGCCGGGGAACGCCGCTTTCGCGGCCCTGTTCGGCCCAGGAACGGCCTTCGCCGGACGGGCGATCCGCTGCTTCAACACCCTCGACACGGTCGCGTATGGCTGGGACCGTGTCTTCGAGACCCACGACTTCTACGAGCCCGCGCCGAAGGGCGGGATGGTGGTCGCCGCCCTGCTCCTCGCCACGACGGCGCGGCTCGCCCTCGGAGGGTACGGCTACACGGCGATCGGCGAGCCGGTGCCGCTTCCCGGCACCGTCAGGACGCCGTCCATCGGCTGCGAACTCATCGCCTACGTCTTCGAGAATCTCCACCAGCACCTGCCCGACACGTACCTCGCGCTGCTAGGGGCGCCGCCGCTGCCGTTCACCCTCGGCCTGGGCAGCGTCGTCGTCCCGCGCGGGGGTGCGGGTGCCGCCGCGCCCCTCCATCCGCGCTGGCCGACCTACTATCTGGGCTGACGCGAAAGGCCATGGCGGCTTGTGCCGGGACACGCGCCACACCACATTAACGTCATGAAACGAAACGGTTTTCCTGACCTCATGGCCCAACGCCCCGGGCAATCGGCCGATCCCTCCGTGGTGGCGGAGCGCCGGGACGGCGCCTGGCGCGTGCTTGCCCTCGAAGGAACGTTCGAGATCGTCTACGAGGACGCGAACGGAGCCTGGAGCACGCGTCGGGTCGAGGCCCGCGAACTCAAGCTCGGTCCCGGCCGGACGCTTCTCGGCGGCATCGATCGGGGACGCGGGGGCTACCGCGGCTTCCGCACGGACCGCATCCGGCGCCTCGCCGTCGGCGGCCAGCGGATCGAGGCCGGCATCCTCGACTGGCTCCTCGCCCGCGCGGAGACGCAGCGCCGAGAGCGCACGGCCCAGCGCCGCGCGCAGGCGACGCGAACGCCACCGGCCCGGGCGCGCGTGGAGAGGCCCCGCGTCGTGGCGGCGTAAGGATTTCCGACGACCGGGTCCGGCGTCCCTCGCCTGAGGCGAGAACCTTCGGTATAGCCGATTCTATGAATCTGATCGCCACCACTGCGGCCCTGGCTGAGGCCTGCACCCGCCTGTCCGCGCATCCCTTCGTGACCGTCGACACGGAGTTCATGCGGGAGACGACCTACTATCCGAAGCTCTGCCTCATCCAGATGGCGGCGCCGGACGGCTCGGGCGTGCTCGTCGACCCGCTCTCGCCCGACCTCGACCTCGCGCCGTTCTTCGCCCTGATGGCCGACGAGGGCGTGGTGAAGGTGTTCCATTCCGCCCGCCAGGACCTGGAGATCATCTGGCTCCTCGGCGGCCTGCTGCCCCAGCCCTTCTTCGACACCCAGGTCGCCGCGATGGTCTGCGGCTACGGCGACTCCGTCTCCTACGAGCAGCTCGTCAACGATGTCGCCAAGGCCAAGATCGACAAGTCCTCGCGCTTCACCGACTGGTCGCGCCGGCCGCTCTCGGACGCGCAGCTGAGCTACGCCCTCTCGGACGTCACCCATCTGGTGAAGGTCTACGAGGTGCTGGCGGGTCAGCTCCTCTCCACCGACCGCGGCGAGTGGCTCGACGAGGAGATGAGCGTGCTCACCTCGCCGGAGACCTACAAGGCCGACCCGGCTTCCGCCTGGCGGCGCCTCGCCGGGCGGATGCGCAAGCCCCGCGAGATCGCCGTGCTGATGGAGGTCGCCGCCTGGCGCGAGCGCGAGGCCCAGAGCCGCAACGTGCCGCGCGGGCGCATCCTCAAGGACGAGGCGGTGATCGACGTCGCGACCTCGGCCCCGCGCAACGTCGAGGCGCTCGGCCGCCTGCGCTCGATCCCCGCCGGCTTCGAGCGCTCGCGCACCGGAACCGACATCCTGGCGGCGGTGGAGCGGGGCTTTACCCGCGACCTCTCGGACATCGCGCTCCCCGAGCGCGCCCGCAGCCGCGGCGGCAACGGGGCCCTCGTCGAACTGCTCAAGGTCCTCTTGAAGGCCGTGTGCGAGACGGAGGGCGTCGCCCCGAAGATCATCGCCACGGTGGACGACCTCGAGGCCATCGCGGAGGACGACGCGGCGGACGTGGCCGTGCTGCACGGCTGGCGCCGGGCGTTGTTCGGCGAGAAGGCGCTCGCCCTCAAGGGCGGCCGCCTCGCCCTCTCGGCCGAGCGCGGCCGGGTGGTGGTGCGCGACCTGGCATAGGTCCGGGGGCGTCCGTGGAGCTGAAGTGGCTGGAGGATTTCCTCAGCCTCGCCCAGACCCGCAGCTTCTCCCGCTCGGCGGAGGCCCGCCACGTCACCCAATCGGCCTTCAGCCGGCGCATCCGCGCCCTGGAACTCTGGCTCGGGGTGAGCCTCGTCGACCGCAGCACATATCCCACCACCCTGACCCCGGAGGGGCGCCGCTTCCGCGACACCGCCGAGGAGAGCGTGCGGGTGCTCCTCGGGGCCCGGGCCGACCTGCGCGCCGGCCTCGATTCGGCCGAACCCGGGGTGCGCATCGCCGGGTTGCACACCCTGGCGCTGACGTTCTTCCCCGCCTGGTTCCGGACCCTGACCGCGCGCACCGGACCGGTGGCGACCCGGCTCCAGCCGGACGATTTCCACGACTGCCTCCAGGCCCTGGTGGAGGGTGGCTCGGACTTCCTCCTGACCTTCCACCATCCGGGCGTGCCGATCCCCCTCGACCCGGAGCTCTACCCCCACCGGGCGGTCGGCGCCGATGCGCTGGTCGCGGTGCGGAGCCCGGCTCTGGCCGAGGGCGGGCCGCTCCCGCGCCTCGATTACGGGCGCGACTCCTTCCTCGGCCGCGTCAGCCACCTCGCCCAGGCCGAGCTCGGCCTGCCGATGGGGCCGGTGGTCCATGCCAACCCCATGGCCGAGGCCCTGAAATGCATGGCGCTCGAAGGGTACGGCCTCGCCTTCGTGCCGCGCAGCCTCGTCATCCGCGAACTCGCCGAGGGACGCCTCGTCGTGGCCGGACCCGAGGTGCCCCTGGAGATCCGGCTCTACCGGAACGGCGCCAAGGCGTACGGAGCGAAGGCGCGCGCCGCCGTCGCGGCGATCTGGGCGGCGGCCGAGGCGGGTTAGTCCGAACCCAGGTCGATCCGAACCCAGGTTAGTCCGAACTCGCATGGGCCTTTCCGACACGGCATTGGCCCCCGGGCCGGACTTCGCGCATCCCGTCACCGGGACGAGCGGAGAGGACACGGGCGATGGCGGGGAGCGAGGTGCTGGGCGTGCTCGGCGGCATGGGGCCGATGGCGACGGTGGATTTCCTGCGCAAGCTCGTGGAGGCGACGCCCGCTGCCCGTGATCAGGACCATCTCGCCGTGATGGTGGCCCAGGCCGCCGATATTCCCGACCGGACCCGGGCGATCCTGGGGCAGGGGCCCGACCCGCTGCCGGCGATGACCCTGGCGCTGCGCCGTCTGGAGGCGGCCGGCGCCACCCACCTCGCGATCCCCTGCAACACCGCCCATCACTGGCACGGCGCGCTCCAGGCCCTGACGCCCATCCCGATCCTGCACATCGTCGACGCGGTGGCAGCAGAGCTCGCCCGCAGGGGCGTGGCCGGCGGGCCCGTGGGCCTGCTCGCCACCGACGGCACCCTTCGCACGGGGCTCTATCCGCGCCATCTCGGCCGCCACGGCTTCGCCTGCCGCGCGCCCGCCGATCAGGCGGCGGTGATGCGGGCGGTGCGCCTCGTCAAGGCGGGGCAGGGCGCCGAGGCCCGGCCGCTACTGCAGGCCGCGGCCGAGGCGCTGATGGCGGGCGGGTGCCGGCAGGTGGTGATGGCCTGCACCGAGATCCCGCTTGCCCTGTGCGACGCGGCGGAACCGCTCGGCGCCGTGCTGCTCGATGCGACCGACGCCCTGGCGCGGGCCTGCGTCGCGGCCGCCGCCGTTCCGACGAGCCGGGCGGCGTGATCCGGGCGACCTGAGAGAGCGGGCCTCAGTTCGCCTTGGCGTTGACCTCGAGCCGGTCGAACAGGGCCGCAGGGGTCGGGGCCGCGCCGAATTCCAGCATGCCGATGCCGGTGCCGTTCTTGGGCCGCAGGCTCAGGGAGAGGGTGCCGGGCTTCGTCACGAACTGGCCCATGGCGGCGCCCACCGCCTTGGCACCCGCCGAATTGCCCAGGATCGCGGGCACGCCGAAGACGCTGGCGGTGACGTATTCCTGCTTCAGCTCCTCGGGCTTGAGGCTGAGCACCTTCGACTGGGCGGCGATGAAGCGGTCGAACAGGCCGGTGTTCTCGATGGTGAGGTCCAGCGCCTTGGCGGTGGCCGACAGCATGGCGAAACTCGAGATGGCCACGTCCGGGTTGAACACCTCCGGGCCGATGCCGCCGATCATCCCGTTGATGCGCACGCGGCCCATGTCCTTGCCGGAGATCGAGACCTCGCTGAGCTTCAGCTCCCGGGCCCCCTCGTCCCAGGAGGTGTCGGCCACGAGGGCGAGGTCGAGGTCGCTGTAGCCGTAGAGGCCGAGGGAGCCCAGGCCCGGCACCCCGGCCACCGCCGAGGCCGGCAGGGTCAGGCCCGACAGGCTGAGGCGCCCGGCGGTCGGCACCCCGTCACGGGGCGGGGCGAAGTTCAGGGCGGCGTCCCGCAGGCCCACATTCATTGCGCCCGTCGCGTCGGCGGGGTCGCGGGGGCCGCGCGGGGTCGCCGGCTCGGGCGGCAGGTCGAGGCTGAGGTCCTTGAGCGCCAGGGTGCCGATGGCCGGCGTGAGCAGGCGCAGATCGGCCTCGGAGGGCTCCGCCGTCAGGGCCGCGAGCTTGCGCAGGGCCGCGATGGTGGGGCTCAGGGAGAAGCCGTCCAGGGAGAGGCGGGCGATGCGGGCCTTGGCGCCGTCGCCACCCGAGAAGGTGATGTCCTCCAGGGTGCCGCCGGCATTGGTCATCCCCATCCGGGCGATGCCGAGGCGGAACGCGTCGCGGGGCTTGGCCTCCTGCACGCTGAGGCCCGTCGCCTCCAGGGTGCCGAGGGAGACCGCCTCGGCGAGGTCGGCCCCCAGGGTCAGCAGGCGCGTGCGCTCGGCGGGGGCGATCGTCTCGTAATCGACGCCCGTGAAGGCCTGGAGCGCCCCGGTCCAGGTGGCCGGGATCTGGCGGCCGCTGAGGTCGCGCCCCTCGATCCGCGCGATGGTGACGGCGGTGCCGCGCGCATCCACGTAGGCGACCTCGTCCACCGAGAAGGTGGCGTAGACCCGCTGCAGGGCGCTCTTGCCGTCGCCCGGTTCGCCGTAGAGGCGGGCCAGCACGGCGAGGTCGACATCCGTCGCCCGCAGGCGGCCATAGGTGCCGGTGCCCTTCTGCGGCCCGCCCGCGACGAGGATCGAGGCCCCGGCGGCCGTCAATTCGGCGATGCGGCCGGCACGGACATCCCGCGCCATGACGTCGCGATAGGTCACGACCGGGGCCGCGGCCGGCCCCGCGCGCTCCACCCGCAATTCGGGGATCGCGAGGCTCGCGGCGTCCAGCCGGACGAGGCGGGCCGGCCAGGACTCGCCGGGGCCGGATTTCAGCAGGGCGGTGAGTTCGTCCTTGGAGAGGCGCGTGCCGCTCGCGGTGATGCGGGGCGCCTTGAGCACGGTATCGCCGAAGGTGAAGGTCACGTCCTGCAGCGTCACGTCCTGCACCGCCGAGGCCGCCTCCTGGGCCAGCACCGGCCCGGGCCGCGCCGCGAGGCCGGCCCCGAGGAGGACCAGGACGCAGGCCGAGGCGCCGGTCGCCCACGCACAGAGGGGGCGGCCTTTCGAGCGGGTCATGGGCGTATCCGGAATCGCTGGCTTGGAGGGCGCTGTCGAAAGAGCAGGCTCATCCGTGACGCAGTTTCGCGCGCGAGGCAATCGCGGGACGGCGCGCCGCGACCGCCCCCGGCGCCTCACAGGGAGAACGAGGTTCCGCAGCCACAGGAGGCGGTGGCGAGCGGGTTCTCGATCTTGAAGGATTGCCCGATCAGGTCGTTCACGAAATCGATGGTCGAGCCGCTCATGTATTCCAGCGACATCGGGTCGACGAGGACGGTGGCGCCGTCGCGCTCGATCGCGACGTCGTCGGCCGCCCGCGCCCGCTCGATGTCGAAGGCGTAGGAGAAGCCCGAGCAGCCGCCGCCGTTCACGCTGATCCGCAGGGAGGCGCCGGGCGGCTCGGCGCCCATGATCTCGTTGATGCGCTTGGCGGCGCGGGGCGTCAGAGTGATGTCGGCCATCGGGGATATTCTCGCGGGGTGCTCTCGAGATCCGCCGGCCGTCCCGGCCGGTCGCGGGCCGGGGCGGCGTTGGAACAACTGCTAGGGCACACAAGATATGCCTGGGGGGCCGATGCTGCAACGCGGCGGCGCGTTGGAGGCCGGGCCGAGGCCGGCGGAACTCTCTCGGTCGATCGAATGGGGGGCGGCGAGACGTGATGCAGGCGGATGAGACTGGGCGGGGCGAGGCCCGGCGGCGCGGTGAGCGCTGGCGGGCGGCCTATGCCACCGACCCGGCGGCCACCCGCGGGCGCCTGATCCCGGAGGCGATCTCGCCCACGCGCAGCGACTTCCAGCGCGACCGCGACCGGATCATCCACTCCTCGGCCTTCCGGCGCCTCAAGCACAAGACCCAGGTCTTCGTGCATCACGAGGGCGACCATTACCGGACCCGGCTGACCCACACCCTGGAGGTGAGCCAGATCGCCCGGGCGCTCGCGCGGGCGCTCGGCCTCGACGAGGACCTCGCCGAGGCGCTCGCCCTGAGCCACGACCTCGGCCACACCTGCTTCGGGCATACGGGCGAGGACACCCTGGACGCCTGCATGGCGGCCCACGGGGGCTTCGACCACAACGCCCAGGCCCTGCGCCTCGTCACCCGGCTGGAGCGGCGCTACGCCGGCTTCGACGGGCTCAACCTCGCCTGGGAAACCCTGGAGGGCCTCGTCAAGCACAACGGTCCCCTGCTGGAGTCGGAGGGGCGGCCGACCCCGCGCTGGACGGCGCGCGGCATCCCGGCCGCGATCCTCGAATACAACGCCCTCAACGACCTCGAACTCGCCCGCTTCGCCGGGCCCGAGGCGCAGGCCGCGGCGCTCGCCGACGACATCGCCTACGACAGCCACGACCTCGACGACGGCCTGCGCGCCGGCCTGTTCGATCTCTCCGACCTCGCCGAGGTGCCGTTCCTGCGCGGCCTCCTCGACGAGATCGACCGCCTCTATCCGAATCTCGAAGCCTCGCGAAAAATCCACGAGTTGGCGCGGCGCGTCATCACCCGCTTCGTGGAGGACGTGATCGCCGAGAGCACCCGGCGCATCGCCGCCCTCGATCCGCGCTCGGTCGCCGACATCCGGGCGGCGCGGGCGCCGGTCATCGCCTTCTCGGAGGCGATCGCGCGGGCGGATGCGGAGATCAAGGCCTTCCTGTTCGCCCGGATGTACCGCCATCCCGGCGTGCTCGCGGTGCGGGAGAAAGCCAACCTGATCGTGTCCGACCTGTTCGCCCGGTTCACGGCGGAGCCCGGCGCGATGCCGGACGAGTGGTCGGAGGGCCTCGCGGGGGCGGGGGAGGGCCGCATCGCCCGTCGGGTCGCCGACTACATCGCGGGGATGACCGACACCTATGCGGCGCTGGCCCACAAGCGGCTCTTCACCACGACGCCGGATCTGCTGTGGCACCCCAGCAGCCGGGGCCTGCCGCTGGCGGAGCCGTGACGCTCAGAGCGTCAAACCCTCGTGGAACAGGTCGGGGGAGATCGGCAGCATGAACTGCACGCCGAGGCCGCCCTCGAAGTAGCGCACGACCCGGCCCGGGGTGCGCCCGACCATCACGCTCGCGCCGAGGGGCGGGGCGGTCGCCGTGGAGAGGGCGACGCCGGACATCGAGAGATCGATGATCCGGGCCTGCACCTCGCGACCGCTCTCCAGGCGCAGGACGACACCGGCGGCGTGCGGCGTGAGACGCTCGTGGGTCCGGCCCTCGGGCAACCCGAGCGAATCGCGGTTGGCGAGCCAGGTCAACTGCGAGGCGATCTTGTCGCGCTTGCGCGGGGTCGCGATGAGCTGAACGGCGAAGCCGCCGGGTAGAAGCCGCGCGATGGTTCCCTCGAGCCGGCCGATATGCTCGAGGTAGAGGACGACGCGTTCCTGTAGGTCGCCCACGACCGCGCAGGTCAGGCGGACGCCGCCGGGCGACATGTCCACGGTCTGGCAAGGATATTCCCGCCGGTCGGACAGCATGTAGCGGCCGAGCATCGAGACCTTGACGCGCTGATGCCGACGCAGGTCGGAGCCACGGATGTCACGGTAGGGTTTGGCGGCAGAACGTGGGGTGGCCTCGATCATGGCGGGCGGATGTACTCGTTTCGAGGACTCACTCCCGGTAGAAATAGGCCCTCGGCGTTACGAAAGTTTTGCGCAACCGCCGCAGGACGCCTCGAAAAACGTCGTTGCCATCGGGCGTACTTATCAGGACCGCCCACCCGGATGGACGAGGAGATGCCCCCGGCGGAGCGGGGCGGTGTCGTTGGCGGGCTCGGGCAGGTTGCGCAGCGTCGCCTCGGCATCGAGGGCGGCCGGAGCCGGCTCGTGTCCCAGGATGCGCATGGAGGTCGCCCGCAGGCGCGTCACCGGACGGATGCCGAGCCAGTGGGGCACGCAGGCCGGGCTGAGCGCGCCGAGGATGCGCGAGTGGGTCTCGCCATGATGGCGCAAGGGGAGCAGCAGCAATTCGAGGTCGACGGCCTCGTCGCGCTCCGTGGTGCCGTGCAGGCCCGCCACGACCCCGACCGTGTCGACGGCCACGGCCTCGACCAGCCGCCACGGATCGGCGTCGGGCGTGCCCCAGATCTCGCCGAAGGACCGGCCCCTCAGCTCGCGCCCGAACAAGGCGCAGACATGGGTTCCGGCCAGCCGGACGGAAGCCGCGGCGCGGGATATGTCGACTTCGAGGATCAGGCTGTCGGCCAGGAGCGTGCGGATCTCGCCGGGCTCGATCTCGCTGCGCTCGGGGGCAGCGCGCGCGCGGCGCAGGCGGTCCCAGTAGCTGTGGAGCATGCGGCTGGTCGGGTGCTTCATGGTGTCCCACATTGGCACGGCTCGGAAGCGAACCGTCTCGAACTCGGAAACCGTCGGCGCGAACCGGGCCGGACCCGAAGGATGTGGTCCGTCACCCGCACAGCCTATGCCGTCCGCATTTTCCGCGCCCCGTTAAGTTTCGGTCAAGGTTAATGGTCCGGGCGGGTTGTCCACCGCCAAGTTTCAGGCGAAGTTGCGGGCCTTGCCGGAGGGAGGCCGCGCCGCCCTCCCGCGAGACACGGGAAGGAACGGGTCGGCCATGCCGGCCCGGCGGCTTGCTGGTCCTGGCCGGTGCCCGGGAACGCTCAGGCGTCACCGGGCGGCCTTCCACCTCGGGGAGGGCGCCCGCGCGCGTCCTCCCGTTTTTCGCGCCGCGCTGGTTTTTGGCACCGCGCGGGTCTTTCGCGGCACGCAGGACTTGCCGGGCCGATCCGGGAGCCGACATGGTGGCGCCATGGATGCCACGCCCGACCTGCCGCCCCAGAACCGCGTTCCGATCTTCAACATGCCGGGCGTGGTCACCGCGTCGATCGGGGTGCTGGTGGGCATCCACGCCCTGCGCGAATTCGTGCTGCCGGATATCTGGGACATCGCGGCCCTGATCGACCTCGCGCTGATCCCGGGGCGCTGGAGCGTGGCCCTCGACCCCGCCCGGGCCGGGGACCTGCTGGCGAACGCCGCGACCCTGGCGGGCGATCCCGACGTGGTCCAGGCCCGCCAGGCCTTCGCCCGCTACGTGGCGGCCGAGCCCGCCGCGATGCCCTGGACCTTCGCCACCTACGCGCTGCTGCACGGCTCGTGGATGCACGTCATCTTCAACACGGTCTGGCTCGCCGCCTTCGGCTCGCCGGTGGCCCGCCGCTACGGCCCCTGGCGCTACGGCCTCATCGCCCTGGCCGGCGCGGTGGCGGGCGGCATCCTCCACGTCATCCTCGACCCCTTGAGCACCGCGCCCCTGATCGGGGCGTCGGCGGGCGTCTCCGCCCTGATGGCGGCGGCGGCGCGCTTCGTGTTCCGGCCGCCCCCCGTCTACGCCGGGGGCGGACCGCCCTGGCAGCGTCCCGCTCCGCCGCCGCTGCAGACGATCCCCGAACTGATGCGCAACCGCACGGCGGTGATGTTCCTGGGCATCTGGCTCCTCACGAACTTCCTGTTCGGCATCATCGCCCTGCCGCTCGGTGCCGAGGCGACCTCCGTCGCCTGGGACGCCCATCTCGGGGGCTTCATCGCGGGCTTCTTCCTGCTGCCGCTGATCGACCGCTACGGGCGCTGACGGCGAGCCCGGGCCACCCCCAGGGTCCTGAATTATCCTGCAATCCGCACGCCTCGGGCTTGCGGGATCTTGCCATGTGGGCGCCGGGGCCACACAATCGCCTCAGACCGAGCCGGGCACCCTGCCGCGACTGGCCAAGCCCGGCCGCCCCGTCCCACGGGTGAATTCAGGGAAAGGACACGTCCATGACCGTCGCTCGCATCCTCGCCGAGAAGGGCCGCTCCGTCATCACGGTGGAGCCGCAGCGCACCCTCGACGAGGCCATCCACCTCCTGGCCGAGAAGCGCATCGGCGCCGTCGTCGTCAGCGATGCGGACGGAGCGGTGCGCGGCATCCTCTCCGAGCGCGACATCATGCGGGCACTGGCCGCCAAGGGCGCCAACGCCCTCGACGCCCTGGTCTCCGAGCACATGACCGCCGAGGTCACCACCTGCACCCGCGCCTGCAGCATCGAGGAGGTGATGCACCTCATGACCGATGGCCGCTTCCGCCACGTGCCCGTGGTCGAGGATGGCCGGCTCACCGGCCTCATCTCCATCGGCGACGTGGTCAAGCGCCGGATCGAGGCCGTCGAGGCCGAGCATCGGGCGATGCGCGACTACATCACCATGGCCTGACCTGAGCCGGCCGGAGCATCGCGCCAGCGGCCGGGAACCACCTCAGATCCGGGCGGCGGCCGCCGCCACGAGGCCGCGGATCTGAGGCAGGACGGCGCGGGCCGCCTCGCGGCCGAGGGCGATCCCCTCGGCGGCCCGGTGGAACTCGAACAGGCCCATCTCGGACAGACGCGGCACGATGGCGATGTCCGGCGGGTCGCCCGCCAGGCGGGCCCGCGAGATCCGGTCCTGCGTGATGTTGAAGGCGTCGAGCATCACCCGCGCCATGCCCGGGGTGGCGAGGCCGTTCGCCCGCTCGGGCTCGCTGCCTCCGGCCTGGCGCGAGCCGGGACGGCGCAGGATCCAGCGCCGGGGACGGCGGGGGACGGGCAGCACCGCTTCGGCCGTGATCCGCGCGGGCGAGGCTTCCCGCACGCCGGGGCGCGGGTCGCCGTTGAGGTTGACGCAGATCACGAGGTCGGCTCCCAGCGCCCGCGCGATCGTCACCGGCACCGGGTTGACCAGGGTGCCGTCGAGGAGGAGCCGGCCGCCACAGCGCACCGGCGGGAAGATGCCGGGCAGGGCGTAAGACGCGCGCAGCGCCTCCACGAGGCAGCCCCGGGTGAGCCAGACCTCCTCGCCGCTGTCGAGGTCTGTGGCGACGCTGGCGAAGCGGATCGGCAGGCCCTCGATGCGGCGGTCGGCCAGATCGTGCTGGAGGCGCCGCTTCAGGCGATCACCCGCGATGAGGCCGGAGCGGAGCCGCAGGTCGAGGAGGCCCATCACGCTGCGCCGGGTCAGCGACAGGGCGAAGGCCTTGAGCAGGCCGAGCTGGCCCGCCGCGTAGCAGCCGCCCACCACCGCACCGATGGAGCAGCCCGCCACCACGGCCGGGTGGATGCCGGCCTCCTCCAGCACCTCGATCACCCCGATCTGCGACCAGCCCCGGGCCGAGCCGCCGCCAAGCGCGAGGCCGATGCGCGGGCCGGGAGCCTGCGGCGCCGGCACGGGCTCGACGGCGCCGGCGGGAAAGCGCGCGCGCGCGGGCGAGACCTGCCGGATTTCGGCCTGCGCGGCCCCCGGGGACAGGCCGTCCCACATCATCGACACGGGGCGCAGGAATACGGAACGCACGACGGGGGCCGCCTCGGACAGGTCCGCATCGCACCGGGATCAGGCATCGGCGGGCCGCAGGGTCGCCTGCCCGGTCGCCGGATCGTGATCGACGCGGCGATAGAAGCAGGCGCGCCGGCCGGTGTGGCAGCAACCGCCGTCGCCGCCGACCGCGACGCGGATCAGCACGGCGTCCTGGTCGCAATCGACCCGCATCTCGACGACGCGCTGGACCTGACCGCTGGTGGCGCCCTTGTGCCAGAGCTCGCCGCGGGAGCGCGACCAGTACCAGGCCTCGCCGGTCTCCAGGGTGCGGGCCAGCGACTCGGCATTCATGTGGGCGAGCATGAGCACCTGCCCGTCGGCAGCATCGACGGCGATGCAGGAGACGAGGCCGTTGGCGTCGAAGCGGGGGGTGAAGGCCGCCCCCTCCTCGACCTCGGCCCGGCTGCCCGGCTCCGGGAAGGCGCGGGTCATCGGGAGACAGACGTCATCGCGGGCCGGCTCAGGACTTGTTGCGCACGAGGGTGAGGAAGCGGACCTGCTCGTTGGCGTCGTTGCGGAAGGCGCCGCGGAACTGGGTGGTGATGGTGGAGACGCCGGCCTTCTGGACGCCGCGCATGGCCATGCAGAGGTGCTCGGCCTCGACCATCACGGCGATGCCGCGGGGCTTGAGGATGCTCTCGATCACGTCGGCGATCTGCGCCGTCATGGTCTCCTGGGTCTGCAGGCGGCGGGCGAAGGTGTCGACCACGCGGGCGAGCTTCGACAGGCCGACCACGCCCTTGGTCGGGTAGTAGGCGATGTGCGCCAGTCCCATGAAGGGCACCATGTGGTGCTCGCAATGGGAGTAGAACGGGATGTCGCGCACCAGCACGATATCGGAATAGCCCTCGACCTCCTCGAAGACCCGCTCGAGGAGCGCGTCGGCGTCCTGCTCGTAGCCGCCGAAGATCTGGCCGTAGGCCTTCACCACCCGGGCCGGGGTGTCGCGCAGGCCCTCGCGGGTCGGGTCGTCGCCGGCCCAGCGCAGGAGCGTGCGCACGGCGGCCTCGGCCTCCTCGCGGCTCGGGCGGCCGGTGGCGATGGCGTCCGGCACCCGCTGGGCGGAGGCGGGCAGGGGGGCGATCTCGGGCTCGGGCGCCTCGGCGACGCGCGCGTTGTCGTTGCGCATGGCGCTGAGGGCGCCGTTCTGGCGGGTCGGTTCCATCCCGGATTCCTCCGTCTCGGTCAGGCGGTAGGAGAGGGACTTGAGCGCGGCATCCATGGCATCTTCCGCCCGGGCGATCCGGGTCGTCATCGGGTGGCTGTCAGGCTTTGCGTACATCGTCGAACCATGGGGCCGTGAAGCGGCCGATGCCCGGACGGTGCCGTCTGCCGTGGCGCGACCCGGGCCGTGGGCGCGGCCAGGGTCGACGAGCCGCCTCCTCGCGAAACGGTGCGTTGGCGCCTATATCGACGTTATCGCGCCGACGCGCAATGCGGGCCGCGCGGATCAGCCCTTCGGATCGGAAGCCGGCGGCCTGCCGGCCTCCCGGCGGGCCGCGCGGATCAGGTCGCAGACGGAACGGAACGCCATGCTCGACGACATCTACAACCGTCGCATCCTCGAACTGGCTGCCGACATCCCGCGCCTCGGGCGTCTCGCCGCCCCGGATGCCAGCGCCACCGCGCATTCGAAGCTCTGCGGCTCCACCGTCACGGTGGATCTGGCGGTGCGGGACGGCACGGTCACCGATTTCGCCCACGAGGTGAAGGCCTGCGCCCTGGGCCAGGCCTCGTCCTCGCTGATGGCGCGCCACGTGGTCGGCGCCAGCGCCCAGGAGTTGCGCGAGGTCCGCGCCGCGATGCGGCGGATGCTCAAGGAGAACGGGCCGGCGCCGGCGGGCGCCTGGGCCGACCTCGCCGTGCTGGAGCCGGTGCGCGACTTCAAGGCCCGCCACGCCTCGACGCTCCTGACCTTCGACGCGGTGGTGGATGCCCTCGACCGGGTCGAGGCCGGGGCGGTGGCGGCCGAGTAGCATGCTGCTTCGCCGCCTCGCCCACGGGGCGATCCGGGGCTACCAGCTCACCCTGTCGAGCCTGATCGGCCGCCAGTGCCGGCACTGGCCCTCGTGCTCGACCTATACGGACGGGGCGATCCAGCGGCACGGGCTCTGGGCGGGCGGCTGGATCGGGTTTTCCCGCATCTGCCGCTGCGGCCCCTTCGGCACCCACGGCATCGACCTCGTGCCGGAGGCGCTGCCGGCGCGGGCCGCCTGGTTCACGCCCTGGCGCTACGGCCGCTGGCGCGGCGTGAACGCGCCGCCCTCGCCCTTCGCCTGCGAGGCGGTCGAGAGCGGGTGAGGCCGGTCCCGTTGCGGGTCCTGTTCGGCCGATCCCGCCGTTCAGGCGACCTGCAGGACCGCATCGGGAGCCGCGAGCCCCATCTGGACCCGGTTGCGCCCCTTCAGCTTGGCCCGATACAGGGCCGCGTCGGCTATGGCGATCGGCGTCACGTGCGGACGATCGGCGTCCGGCACCATCGCGACGCACCCGATGCTCACGGTGACACCGACGCCGCCCTGGGGACCGCCCGGGAGGGACACCGGGGCGGCCTCGACGGACCTGCGGACCTGCTCGGCGATCACGTCGACCCGCCCGGCCTCCGGCCCGACCAGGATCACCGCGAATTCCTCGCCGCCGTACCGGAAGGTGGCCGCGGCCGGGTCCCGCATCGTCCCGTCGACGATGGCCGCCACCGCCCGCAGGCAGGCATCGCCGCCGAGATGGCCGTAGGTGTCGTTGAGGCGCTTGAAGTGATCGATGTCGATCATCATCAGGGCGACCGGCGTCCGGCACGGACCCTGGTCGCGCCAGACGCTCTCGAGCCGGGCATCGAAGGCCCGACGGTTCCCGATGCCGGTCAGGCCATCGGTGTCGGAGAGGCTGAGCAGCGTCCGGTTCCGCTCGACCAGGCTCTCGGACCGCAGCGCATCGCGCAGGTTCAGGAGATAGAAGCGCCGTTCGCTGATCTCGTTGCGGAAGGCGGCGAACAGCAGGTAGCCGGCCATGCTGAGGTTGAGCATGATGGCGAACAGACCGCCGCCGAGGTCGAACCGGGGATGGAACGCGACGGCCCCGGCCGTGAGCATCGTGGCACCGATCGCCACGATGGCCGCCTGGGGGACCGGGAGCGGCAGGGCGATGCAGCCGTAGACCATGACCATCGGGATCGCGAACGCGATCATCACGGCGTTCTGCATGTGCGACGCCAGCATCAGCGCCAGCATCGTGCCGATGATCGGGAACAGGAAGAGGGTACTGGCGAGGACGGACGGAACGATCCTCCGGTGCATCAGCCAGACCAGAACGAGCAGCGCGGGCGTGAGGACCGCGAGATCGAGGACGATCACCAGCGCGAGAACGTCGGGAATGACGAGGGCGTTGATGAAGATGAAGAGGTCGAAGACAGCCATCCCGGAGAGGTGGCAGAGGATGTAGCGGCGCGTGCGGCCCGGCTCGATCGCGCGCTGATATCGCGCTTCGAGGGCGGCGCCGAAGCCGATCTGCGACCAGGGCCGTCGGAGTTCGGCCTCGACCCACCTCGGCAACGAACCGTTCTCATCTGGGATCGCGTTCCCCGGACAGACATGCATCGAACCGCGCCGGACCTTCCTCGCAGGAGGCCTCGGCACGCCGTACCGTTCAGGTCATCCTGAGGGTATTCTGGCCCTGAACCTCTTAAGGTCTGTTTATCCGCTCGCTTCGATTGCCCTTCGACCGCAAGACGCACGACAAAATCAGACTATCGCCCAGGGAAAGTCATTCACAAGCACGTGAAGATCCAGGACGATAGCCTGCCGCGACGCCTCGGGCCGGCACCCGGCTCTCAGACCGGCGCCGCCGTGATCCACTTCAGAAACACCAGCGTCCCCGTCACCGTGAGCGCGCCGCCGATGCGGGTGGCGATCTGCGCGAACGGCATCAGCGCCATCCGGTTGGCGGCGGTGAGGATCGCCACGTCACCGGTGCCGCCCTGGCCGCTGTGGCAGGCGTTCACGATGGCGGTCTCGATCGGGTACATGCCGAGGCGGCGCCCGACGGCGTAGCCCGTCGCCATCAGGGTGACGACGGTGGCCACGATGGTGATGAGGTTGGGGAGCGTGAAGGCCGCCACCAGCTTGTCCCAGGGGGTGAGCGAGACGCCGATGGCGAAGAGCAGCGGGTAGGTCATGCCGACCTGCACGAACTTGTAGACGATGAAGCCGCCGGCCTGGAGCCGGGGCGAGACCGCGCTGGCGAGCTTGGCCAGTACCGCAAGGAACAGCATCGCCACGGGGGCGGGCAGGCCGGTGAGGTGGTGGCACATCACGCCCAGCAGGTAGAGCGTCACCGCCGTCAGGCCGGCCGCCGCCACCGTGGCGGCGTCGATCGGGCCGGTCTCGACGGGCGTGCCCGCCTCCATGTCGTTCTCGGTGTCGGGCTGCAGGCGGCCCTCGCCGGTGAGGTGCAGATTGCGCTTGCCCACCCAGTTCAGGGTGCCGGCCAGGATGATCGCCGTGAGGCTGCCCAGCATCACCGGCGGCAGCACCTGGGCGAAGACGTCGCCCTGCGGAATGCCGAGGATCGCCCCATAGCCGATGGAGAGCGGGATCGCGCCCTCGCCGACACCGCCGGCCATGATCGGCACGACGATGAAGAAGAACGTGTGGTGGGCACCCAGCCCGAGGAGCGTGCCCACCAGGGTTCCGACGCAGCCCGCCGCCAGGGAGCCGAGGCCGAGGGGGACGAAGATCTTGAGGAAGCCCTTGATCAGCACCGCCCGGTCCATGCCCAGGATGCTGCCGACGATGATCGCCGCGATGTAGAGGTAGAGGAAGTTGGTGAACTTGGTGAAGTCCGTGATCGCCTTGACGATCGGCCCCGGGATCAGCGCGTAATAGACCAGCGCCGAGGGGATGAAGGTGGCGAAGATCGCCCCCGCTCCGATCTGGCGCAGGACCGGCAGGCGCTTGCCGATCTCCGCGCAGGTGAAGCCCCCCAGCACCAGGACGGCGATCATCGTCGGCGCATCGGATTTGATCTCGCCCTCGGCGGTCAGCACCGAGAGCAGCGCCACCAGGATCACGTAGACCGGCAGCGGGATGATGCCGATCTGCAGGTCGACGAGGCGCCACCAGCCATGAGGCCACAGCTTCCGCGCCGGGACCTGGCCCACGGGCGTGTGCGCCCCCGGTACCTGGGCGGTCGTCGTGATCGCGATGCCCTCGGGATGTACCGTCTGTGCGGGGCTCGGCATGAACGTGTCTCCCGGCGATCGCCCTGCGCCCCGTCGGGACCGGACTTTTGTTCTGTGGCGTGGATGTTTTCTTGATCTCGACCGTGCTCGGGGCCCGGTGGTCGGCCAGCATCAGTCGTCTCGCGCCCACGTTGTCAATTGATCGGCCGCCACCACGGGACGCGGGGATTGATGATCCCCGGGAATTGTCAGGGCCGGAGCGGGATGGGATCGCGTGGCGTTTCTCCTTCCTGCCCAATGCGCATTCCTTCCCAATGCGAATGGGTCTAAACGGCCGGGCGCGGCGCCGCACTGGCAGCCGCCCCGATCACGACCCGCCCCCGCTTACCTGCCGCGTACGCAGGAGTGAGCCTCCAAGGAGCCACCGGCCATGCCGATCCTGACCTTCCCCGACGGCAACACCCGCAGCTACGACGCCGCGATCACCGGCCGTGCCGTCGTCGAGGGCATCGCCAAGTCCCTGGCCAAGCGCACCGTCGCCATGGCGCTCGACGGCACCGTGCGCGACCTCGACGACACGATCGCGCACGATGCGCGCATCGAGTTCCTCGACCGCGCCGACCCGCGCAGCCTCGAGCTGATCCGGCACGACTGCGCCCACGTGCTGGCCGAGGCGGTGCAGGCCCTGTGGCCGGGCACGCAGGTCACCATCGGCCCGGTGATCGAGAACGGGTTCTACTACGACTTCGCGAAGGCCGAGCCCTTCACGCCGGAGGACTTCCCGAAGATCGAGGCGAAGATGCGCGAGGTCATCGCCCGCGACGCCCCCTTCACGAAGGAGATCTGGAAGCGGGACGACATCCGGGCGCTCTTTGCCGAGAAGGGCGAGGCCTACAAGGTCGAACTGGTGGACGCGATCCCGCCCGGCGAAGACCTGAAGGTCTATCGCCAGGGCGACTGGTTCGACCTCTGCCGCGGCCCGCACATGACCTCGACGGGCAAGGTCGGGACCGCCTTCAAGCTGATGAAGGTGGCGGGCGCCTATTGGCGGGGTGATTCCAACAACCCAATGCTGACCCGCATCTACGGCACCGCCTGGGCCACGAAGGAGGACCTCGACGCCTACCTGCACCGGCTGGAGGAGGCCGAGCGCCGCGACCACCGGCGCCTGGGGCGCGAGATGGACCTGTTCCACTTCCAGGAGGAGGGGCCGGGCGTCGTGTTCTGGCACGCCAAGGGCTGGACGGTGTTCCAGGAATTGATCGCCTACATGCGCCGGCGCCTGCGCGGCGACTACCAGGAGGTCAACGCCCCCCAGATCCTCGACAAGGCCCTGTGGGAGACCTCCGGCCACTGGGGCTGGTACCGCGAGAACATGTTCGCGGCCCAGAGCGCCGGCGACGAGGCCGAGGACAAGCGCTGGTTCGCGTTGAAGCCCATGAACTGCCCCGGCCACGTGATGATCTTCAAGCACGGGCTGAAATCCTATCGCGACCTTCCCTTACGCATGGCCGAGTTCGGGGTGGTCCACCGCTACGAGCCGTCGGGGGCCATGCACGGGCTGATGCGGGTGCGCGGCTTCACCCAGGACGACGCGCACATCTTCTGCACGGAGGACCAGCTCGCCGACGAGTGCCTGAAGATCAACGACCTGATCCTCTCCACCTACGCGGATTTCGGCTTCGGCGAGATCGTGGTGAAGCTCTCGACCCGCCCCGAGAAGCGGGTCGGGTCGGACGCCCTCTGGGACCATGCCGAAGAGGTCATGACCCGCGTGCTCACCCAGATCGAGGAGCAGTCCGGCGGCCGCATCAAGACCGCGATCAACCCGGGGGAGGGCGCCTTCTACGGGCCGAAATTCGAGTACGTGCTGCGCGACGCCATCGGGCGCGACTGGCAGTGCGGCACCACGCAGGTCGACTTCAACCTGCCGGAGCGCTTCGGCGCGTTCTACGTCGATGCCGAGAGCGGCAAGAAGCCCCCGGTCATGGTCCACCGCGCCATCTGCGGCTCGCTGGAGCGTTTTACGGGCATCCTGATCGAGCATTTCGCGGGGCATTTCCCCCTCTGGCTCGCCCCTGTGCAGATCGTCGTGGCCACCATCACGGGCGACGCCGACCCCTATGCCCGGGAGGTCGTGGCCGCCGCCACCCGCCTCGGCCTGCGCGTCGAGGCCGATCTGAGAAACGAGAAGATCAACTACAAGGTCCGCGAGCACTCGCTCGCCAAGGTCCCGGTGATGCTGGTCGTCGGCCGCAAGGAGGGCGAGGAGCGCACGGTCTCGGTGCGGCGCCTCGGCAGCCAGCACACCCGCACCGGCGGCCTCGACGAGACCCTGGCCGCCCTGGTGGCGGAGGCGACCGCGCCGGACCGCATCCGGGCGGATGCGGTCGTCGAGACCGTGCCGAGCGAGAACGTCGCCCTGGATGGCCAGCACGGCGAGGCACCGACGCCCTGATGAAGGCCGGGCCCCCTCCGGACCCTATCCGGAGGGAGCCCGGATCAGGCGGCGCAGTTGGCCGCGTATAGGGTCAGGATGCGCTGCATGGCGGCGTAATCCTGGGGGCTCCCCGGATTGCGCAGCTCCGGCCCGTCGGGAAGGATGCCGGCGATCCCCGCATCGAGGTCGGCGACGAAGTGCCGGGGGCCGACCGGCTGGCCCATGCGGTTGGTGGTCTCGACCTCGCCGCAGAACGCCCCCGCGCGGCCCGCGCGCAGGCGGCCGTAGCGGGCGGTCTCGGGCATCCGCAAGGTGCGGCCGAGAAGGGCGGTGACGCGGGCGGCGGTGTCCGCGTCGAGGCCCGGCTCGGCCCCGTCCGGCGCTCGGGCGCCCGCCGGGATCGCCGCCAGGAGAAGGGCGAGGGCGCCGATCGAAACCTGCCGCATCCGCGCCCTCCTCCCCACGATCATCGGTGCCCTCGTCGTCAGGACGCCTTGGCGATGACCTCGACGTCGCGGTTCAGGCCGCTCTCGACCTTGAACTCGCGGGTGTAGACCTGCCCGTCGTGGCGGGCGATGAGGACGTAGTCGCCCTCCGCCAGGGTCACCTGCGGGAAGGCGCCGATGGCCTCGCGGATGGTGTCGCCGCCCGGCGTCAGCACGCTGAAGGCGGTGCCGGCGAAGGCCTCCGCCCCCTCGGCCGCGACGAGCTTCAGGGTCAGGGTGGCGGCGCGGTGGTTCAGGGTGGCGTCCGTGACCTTGCCGTTCTCCACCTTGAGGTCGGCGCGCTGGATCGCGTTCGAGCCGCCATAGGTCGAGACCACGTGGTAGGTGCCCTCGGGCAGGCGCAGGAGTTCGCCCGCCTTGACGCCGCTGCGCACGAGGCGCCCCTCCGAATTCGTCCCGATCGGCACGAAGACCGAGAAGGCGAGCTGGTCGGGGCTGAGCTTCACGTCGCCGATGGCGCCCGAGAGCTTGAGCGCCCCGGCATTGACCTTGAGCTGCTCGGAGGCCGGCCGGCCCGCCATGACGACGCGGCGCGAGGCGCTGGCGAAGCCGTAGGTCACGGTGGCGACGTAAGAGCCCGGCGCCAGGGTGAAGCTCGGCTCGGCCGCCTCGGAGCGGGCGACGATGGCGGGCTTCGCCCCGTCCGTGCGGTCCTCGTAGACGCGCCAGGCGAGGCCCGAGCGCAGGGGCTTGTCGCCCCCGGCGAACACCGCCGAGAGGGTGAGGGCCGCGCTCGCCACGCTGGGCAGCGGCGGCACCGAGGGATCGGACATGGACGGGGAGGGGAGGTTGGGCCCGATCCGGTTGTGGAAGGCGTTTCCGTCCTGCGCCGAGGCGGCCCCGGGATGGACGCCGAGGAGGAGGGCGCAGCCCAGCAAGACCGATCCGTACCCTGCCCGCGCCATCCCGCACCTCCCAATCCCGACCGGGGCGCCCCGCCGGCGTTGCCAATCCGCCGCCGACGCGCCATGTCACGAACGGCCGCCGCGCCCCGGTGCCCGCCCTCTGGAACCGGACCATGGCGGCGGCAAGGCCGGTCCGGCCTCCGGGCCCTCCCACGGCTCAGCCTCCACCCGCCCGATCCTGCTCCAGGGATGCCATGAACGCCACCCTCGATCTCCTGCGCACCCGCCGCTCGGTCCCGCCGCTGCGCCTCAGTGAGCCGGGCCCGGACGCGGCCGAGCTCGACGCCATCCTCACCATCGCGTCGCGGGTGCCGGACCACGGCAAGCTGGCGCCCTGGCGCTTCCTGGTGATCGCGGGCGAGGCCCGCACCCGCATCGGCGAGGCGATCGCCGCGGCCTACGCCGCCGACCATCCGGAGGCCGACGCCGCCCGCCTGGATCTCGAGCGCAACCGCCTCGCCCTGGCGCCCCTGGTGGTGGCGGTGGTGTCGCGGGCCGGGCCGCACGTCAAGATTCCGGAATGGGAGCAGGTGCTCTCGGCCGGCGCCGTAGCCATGAACCTCGTGGTGGCGGCCAACGCCGCGGGCTACGCCACCGCCTGGCTCACCGAGTGGTTCGCCTACGATTCCCGCATCCTCGACGTCCTCGGCCTCGACCCCAGCGAGCGCCTCGCGGGCTTCATCCATATCGGGCGCGCCGACGAGGTGCCGCCCGACCGGCCCCGACCGGTGCTGGCCGACATCGTCACCCGGCTCTGAAGGGCACCCCATGCATTACGACGCCGAGACCAAGGGCCTGCCGCACAACCCGCTGAAGGCCCTGGTGGCCCCGCGCCCGATCGGCTGGATCAGCGCGATGAACCGCGAGGGCGCGGTGAACCTCGCGCCCTATTCCTACTTCAACGCGGTGGCGTCCGGTCCCGACATGGTCATGTTTTCCTCGGCCGGGCGCAAGGACGCCATGACCTTCGCGGAGGAGGGCGGTGAGTTCGTCTGCAACATCGCCACCTACGACCTGCGCGAGGCGGTGAATGCCACCTCGGCGCCCCTGCCCCGGGGGACGAGCGAGTTCGCCTACGCGGGCCTGACCCCGGCGCCCTCGCGAAAGGTGCGGCCGCCCCGGGTCGCCGAATCGCCGGCCGCGCTCGAGTGCAAGTGGCTGCAGACCGTGCCGCTGACGCCGCTCGACGGCAGCGACGCCTCGCACTTCCTGGTGATCGGGCAGGTGGTCTCGATCTACATCGACGACCGCTTCGTCAAGGACGGCCTCGTGGACACCGGCGCCATGCGGCCGATCCTGCGCGGCGGCTATTTCGACTACTTCACCGCCGAACCGGAGACCCGGTTCGAGCTGCGTCGTCCGGCCGGCGGGGGCGGCTAGGCCACCCGCCGACGCCCCAGGCGCTCGGCGATGGCGATGCCGCCGATGACCAGCGCCAGCGCGAGGCCCTCGTGCCAGCGGAAGGGCTCGCCCACCAGCAGGATGGCGAGCCCCGCCCCGAAGATCGGGACCAGGTTGACGAAGAGACCGGCCCGGTTCGGGCCGATCAGCTCGACGCCGCGCATGAAGGCGAGCTGCGCGATGAGCGAAGGCCCCAGCGCCACGAACAGCACGATGACCCAGCCCTTGCGGGTCGGCCAGATCGTGTGGCCCAGCGCCCATTCGGCGTAGAGCGGCGGCAGGGAGGTCACGAGGGCCGAGAGCGCCACCGCGGTGAAGAAGCTCAGGCCCGAGACCTTGGGCCTGCGCGAGAGCGCCACGGTGTAGCCGGCATAGAGCAGGCAGGCGACCAGCATCAGCACGTCGCCCCGGTTGAAGGCGAAGGTGGCGAGCACGCGCCAGTCGCCGTGGGTCGCCGCCACCACGGCGCCTGCGAGCGTCACGACGACGCCCAGCACCTGCGCGCCCGTCACCGCCACCCGGAGGACGGCGTAGTTGATCAGGATGACGAGAACCGGGATCGACCCCTGGAACAGGGCGATGTTGATGCCGCTGGTGAACAGCCCGGCGGCGTAGAACAGGCTGGCGTAGAGGGTGTAGCCGCAGGCTCCCATCAGCAGGACGTAGCGCCAGTGGCGGGCCAGCCGGTCCCATTCCGCCACGAAGCCTGCCCGCGCCGGCAGCGCCAGGGCGAGGCAGGCGAAGGCCCAGCGCAGGCAGGTGAGCACCTGGGGCGAGACCTCGCCCGCCGCCCACTTGCTCGCCACCACGTTGCCGCCCCAGAGCAGCATCGTGAACACGAGGAGCGGGTAGGCGGCGGCCGACTCGGCCGCGGCCGCCGGCTCGGCCGCGCGTCCGGCGGGCGTCTCCGGGACGCGCATGGGCGGATCTCCCTGGGCTCAGGCCGGGCACGCGGCCGGCGACCGGGGCGGGATAGCCCGCCGCGCCGCGCGGGGACAGGCTGCACGGCGCAACGCCGCCATCGAAATCCACCCGCCTCCGCCGCTGGCGCCCCCCAGGGCCGCACCCATCCCCCGCTATCGATCCGCCCGCGCTATCGACGGGCGCGCCGATTCCCTATGCCGGTGGATAAGGTTATGCCGGCCCGGAACGCGGCGGCGACACGGCCGCGGACCAATCGGGGAGGGCGAGACATCCGGTGACGTGGCGATCCCTCCTCCTCGCCGGCCTGCTGACGGTCGGCCTCGGCGGCCTCGCCGTCTCGCCCCAGGGCGGTGCCCTCCTCGGCGCGGTGCGCGAGCGCCTCGAAGCGCTTCAGGCCCGACCCGGGCCGGCCAAATTCGTGCACCTGCCGGCCCAGCGCACCGCCGTGGAGGAGGGCCGCACCGTGGTGCGCCTCTCGGCCGCCGAGCGCGCCCGCATCGGCATCGTCACGCAGGCCCGGCCCCTCGCCGACCACCGGGAGGAGCTGCAGGCCTATGGCAGCGTCCTCGATCTGGCCCGGGTCACCGACCTGACCAACGCCTATGCCAGCGCCCGGGCCGCCCTCCAGACCGCCCAGGCCCGGGCCGAGGTCTCGCGCAGCGCCCTGCAGCGGGCGAGGTCGCTCGGTCAATACGCCACCACCGTGCAGCTTGAGACCGCCGGGGGCACGGCCCAGACCGACCAGGCCGCCCTGGCGGCGGCGGAATCGCAGGTGCGCACCCTCTCGGCCACCGCCCAGCAGGAATGGGGGCCGGTGATCGGCCGGGCCATCGTCGAGCGCTCGGCCACCGTCACCCGGCTCATCGAGCGGACCGACTTCCTGGTGCAGGTCACCCTGCCGCCGGGGGAGGGCCTGAAGGGCCCGCCGGCGGCGGCCTTCGCCGAGGTGCCGCCCCAGAGCGCGCGGGTCGCCCTGACCTACGTCTCCCCCGCCACCCGCACGGACCCGCGCATCCAGGGCCTGAGCTTCTTCTACACCGTGCCGGGCGACAGCGGCTTCCTGCCCGGCATGAGCATGCTGGCCTTCCTGGCGGCCGACCGCAGCGTCACGGGCCTGAGCGTGCCCGAGGAGGCGGTGGTGCATTGGCAGGGAGCGGCCTGGATCTACCGGGCGGTGAGCCCCGACGCCTTCGCCCGCCACCGGCTCAAGGCCGACCCGCCGATGTCGGCCGACGCCTACGTGGTGGAGGACCTGCCCGGCGACACCGAGATCGTGCTCTCGGGAGCTCAGGCGCTCCTCTCCGAGGAGATGAAGAGCCAGCTTCAGGTCTCGGGCGGCGTCGATGACGATTGAGGCGAGGGGACCCGGGGCGTCGGACGCGCGCGGGCCCCAGGCGGCGCTGGTCGCCTTCGCGGTACGCTTCCGCGGCATCGTCCTGGCGCTGAGCCTGGCGCTGGCCGCCTACGGCTTCGTGGTGCTGGCGGACGCCCAGTACGACGTCTTCCCGGAATTCGCGCCGCCCGCCGTGGTGATCCAGACCGAGGCCCCCGGCCTTAACCCGGAACAGGTCGAGGTGCTGGTGACACAGCCGATCGAGGTCGCGGTCAACGGCCTGCCGGGGGTGGTCTCCCTGCGCTCGAGTTCGATCCAGGGCCTGTCGGTGATCACCGTGACCTTCGGGGCCGGCAGCGACATCTACCGGGTGCGCCAGCTCGTCACCGAGCGGCTGACGGCGCTCGCCGGACGCCTGCCGCAGGGCGTGCTGCCGCCGGCGATGACGGCGCTCACCTCCGCCACCAGCACGGTGCTGCTGGTCGGCCTGACGACCGAGAGCCGCTCCGACATGGACCTGCGCACCCTGGCGGACTGGACGCTGCGCCTGCGCCTCCTCGCGGTGCCGGGCATCGCCCAGGTCTCGGTCTATGGCGGCGCGGTGCGCTCGCTCCAGGTGCAGATCCGCCCCAACGACCTCGTGCGCTTCAACGTCGGCGTCAACGACGTGCTGGCCGCCGCGCGGAAAGCCACGGGCGTGCGCGGGGCCGGCTTCGTCGATACGGCGAACCAGCGCATCGCCCTCCAGACCGACGGGCAGTCCCTCAGCCCCGAGGCGGTCTCGCGCACGGTACTGATCAACGAGGGCGGGGCCAGCGTGACGCTCGCCGACGTCGCCAACGTGGTCGCCACCGGCGAGCCGGCCATCGGCGCCGCCCTGGTGGACGGCCGGCCCGGCGTGCTCCTCATGGTGGGGGCCCAGTACGGTGCCAACACCCGCGCGGTCACCGCCCGGGTCGAGGCGGCCCTGGAGGACCTGCGCCCGGCCCTGGAGCGGGAGGGCGTGACCCTGCACGCCGACCTGTTCCGGCCGGCCAACTTCATCACCATCGCCAACGCCAACGTGCTGCAGGCCCTCGGGCTCGGCGGCATCCTCGTGGTCGTGGTGCTGTTCGTCTTCCTGTACGACTGGCGCACCGCCATCATCTCGGCCCTGGCGATCCCGCTCTCGCTCATCGCCGCCGTGGTGGCGCTCCAGGCGCTGGGCGAGAGCCTCAACACCATGACGCTGGGGGGCCTCGCCATCGCCATCGGCGAGGTGGTGGACGACGCGGTGATCGGCGTCGAGAACGTGGTCCGGCGCCTGCGCGAGAACCGCCGCCTCGGCGGCCCGCGCCCCGAGGGGCGGGTGGTCCTCGACGCGATCCTGGAGGTGCGCACGGCGGTGGCCTACGCCACCATCGCGGTGCTGCTGGTCTTCCTGCCCGTCCTCGCCCTGTCGGGCATCGCCGGCCGGCTGTTCGGACCCTTGAGCCTGGCCTACATCCTCGCGGTGGTGGCGTCCCTGGCCGTCGCCCTCACGGTGACGCCGGCGCTCGCGATGTGGCTGCTCACCGGCCGGCGCGCGGCCGACACCCGCGACCCGCCGGTGATGCGCGCCGCCCGCCGCCACTACGCGAGCCTGCTGACCCGGATCGACCGGTATCCCGCCCTCGTCATGGCCTGCGGCCTCCTCGTCACCCTCCTGGGGGCCGCCTTGGTGCCGTTCTTCGGCTCGACCTTCCTGCCCGACCTCAAGGAGGGCCACCTCATCCTGCACATGGCGGCCGCCCCCGGCACGTCGCTGCAGGAATCGATGCGTCTCGGCACCCGCATCACCGCCGAGCTGAAGGCGATCCCCGGCATCCGGGCGGTCGCCGCGCAGATCGGCCGGGCCGAGGCCGGCCAGGACACCGCCGGCACCCATTACAGCGAGATCCACATCGACCTCGAGCCCGGCCTCGACGGGGCGGGGCAGGGGGCGGCGGAGGCCCGCATCCGCGCCGTGATGGCGGGCTTTCCGGGCGCCGCGTTCTCCCTGAAGACCTTCCTCACCGAGCGGATCGAGGAGACCGTCTCGGGCTTCACCGCGCCGGTGGTGATCAACGTCTTCGGCAACGATCTCGCCGCGATCGAGACGGCCGCCCGCGACATCGCCCGCGAACTCGCCGAGGTGCGGGGCGCGGCCGACATTCAACAGAGCTCCCCGGCGGGCCTGCCCCAGGTCAATGTGGGCCTGAGGCCCAACGACCTGCGCCACTGGGGCCTGTCCGCCGTCGAGGTGATGGAGGTGGTGCGCACCGCCTACCAGGGCGACATCGTCGGCCAGACCTATTCGGGCAACGCGGTCTTCAACGTCCTCGTCATCCTCGATTCCGCCACGCGCGGCCGGCTCTCGGCCCTGAGCGACCTGCCCCTGCGCGGCTCCGGCGGCCGGGTGGTGCGCCTCGCACAAGTTGCGGACATCTACGAGACCTCCGGCCGCTACCAGGTCCAGCACGAGGGCGCGCAGCGGGTCCAGGCGGTCACCGCCAACGTGACGGGGCGCGACATCGCCGGCTTCGTTGCCGACGCCAAGCGCAAGGTCGCCCGCGAGGTCGCCTTGGCCCCCGGAACCTACGTGAGCTTCGCCGGCTCGGCCGAGGCGCAGGCGCGGGCCCGGCGCGACCTCCTTCTCTATTCGGGGCTCGCCGGCCTCGGCATCGTGCTGCTGCTCGCCATCGTGACGGGCAGCCTGCGCAACCTGATGCTGGTCTTGGTCAACCTGCCCTTCGCCTTCGTGGGCGGCGTGCTCGCGGTCTTCGCCACCGGGGCGGTGCTCTCGCTGGGGTCCATCGTCGGCTTCGTGACCCTGTTCGGGATCAGCTTGCGCAACACCATCATGATGGTGGCGCATTACGAGCACCTCGTGGTGGAGGAGGGGCAGGCCTGGGACCGCGACACGGCGGTGCTCGGCGCCGCCGACCGGATGGTGCCGATCCTGATGACCTCCCTCGTCACCGGCCTCGGTCTGATGCCGCTGGCCCTCGGAGCCGGCGAGCCCGGCCGCGAGATCGAGGGTCCGATGGCCATCGTCATCCTCGGCGGCCTCGCCACCTCGACGGTGCTCAATCTCCTCGTCCTGCCGACCCTGGCGTTGCGCTTCGCGCGCTTCGAGGCGCCGCAGGGCAGGGCGCTCCGACCGGCCGCCTGAGGGGCCGGCCCCCGGGGCGCGAGCCCGGCGCCCTGGCTTTGCCGGTCGCCCGCTCCGTTCTAGACTGAGGGAGGGGCCGAGTCGGACGGCCCGGAGCCCGTCATGCGTCTGAAGCCGCTGATTTCTCTCCTCGCCGCCCTCCTGCTGTCCGGATGGTCCGCCGCGCGCGCGGTGGAGATGCCGGTGCCGCCCCCGGCCGGGACCGCGCCCGGCACGCCCGTCCCCATCCAGTCCTTCCCGCTGACGCGGGTGGTGCCGAAGGGCGAGGCACGCGCCATCGCCTTCTTCTCCTACCTCTACCCCGACTGCGCGTCGCAGGGTCCCGTGGTGGCCCGCATCCTGGAGCCGCCGCGCCACGGTACCGTGACCTTCGCGCAGACCGAGTCCTTCCCGCGCTACGCGGCCGGCTCGCCGCTGGCCGCCTGCAGCGCCAAGCGCGCGCCCGGCCTCCGGATGACCCACGAGACCGAGGAGAACTTCGAGGGGCTCGACACCTACCGCATCCTCATCATCAACCCGGACGGGACGGCGGCGGAGTACGACGTGAAGGTCTGGGTGCGCTGAGGGCCGCGCGGGGCGGCGAACCCATCGCGCCGGTTCCGCATTGATAAGGACGGCGCCCGGGCCCCGGTCCGCCGCAACCGTGACGGAAGGTGACGCATGGCCCTGATCTTTGCTCTGCTCCTCATCGGGGCGCCAATGGCCCTGGCGATCCTGGAACTCCTCCGCATGCGCGGAACGCATCAACTCTGAATGGACTGAACGCGCCGACCCTGAGCCGCCCGCGATCGGCACGGGCTTTCCCCGATCGGGGAGGGACGGGCGAGACGCGGCCCCGCCCCACCCCGCGCCGGGAGCCCGACCGTGCACGCGCCCTCCGCGCCGGGACGACCCGCCCTCGGGTCCTTCCCGGCCTTCGTGTTCCTGCAGGGCAGCCTCTACGCCGCCTACGGCACCGTCTCGCCCTTTCTGCCCAGCTTCCTCGGCGAGCGCGGCCTCGACCCCTCCGAGATCGGCATCGTGCTCGCCGCCGGCACCCTGATACGGCTCCTGGCCGGCCCCCTGGCGGGGCGGATCGCGGACCGTCTCGACGCGACCCGCGCCGTCCTGGCCGCCGGGGCCTCGGCGGCGGGGTTCCTCGCCTTCGCCACGCTCCTCGGGCACGGCTTTTTCGCGCTCCTGTTCATCGGCCTTGCGCAGGCCGCGGCCCTTGCCGCCCTCGCGCCCCTGGCGGACGCCCTCACCCTCGCGGCGATCGAGATCGCGGCGATCGAGCGGGGGCGGGCCTTCGCCTACGGCTGGGTCCGGGGGGCCGGATCGGCCGCGTTCATCCTCGCCACCCTGCTCTCAGGGCAGGCCGTCGCCTGGGCGGGCCTCGGCAGCATCCTGGTGTCGAGCGGCCTCCTGTTCCTCCTCACCGCCCTGGCCGCGGGCCGGGTTCCGGCGGCTCCGCCTCCCGCCCGAGCGGAGGCAGACGGATTGGCAGCCCCGAACCTGCGCGGCCTGCTGGCCGCGCCGCTCTTCCGGCGGGTGCTCGTCGTGGCGGCCCTGGTCATCGGCAGCCACGCCCTGCACGAGGCCTTCGCGGTGATCCGCTGGCGCGCGGCGGGCCTCGGCCCCGGCACGGTCAGCCTGCTCTGGTCCCTGGCGGTGCTCTCGGAGGTCGCCGTGTTCGTCCTTGGCGGATCATGGCTGCTGGCGCGCCTGGGCACCGCCGGGGCGGCGATGCTGGCCGCCGCCGCCGGAATCTTACGCTGGGCGATCATGGCGACGACGGTGGCGGTGCCGATGCTGGCCCTCGGCCAGGCCCTGCACGGGTTCACCTTCGCGCTGCTCCACCTCGCCAACATGCGCCTGCTGGCCGACCTCGTACCCGGGCGCGGGGGCGCCACCGCCCAGACCCTCTACGCCACCCTGGGGCTCGGGCTCGCCAACACCGTCCTGACCGGGCTGGCCGGGTGGCTCTACGGCCGCTTCGGGGCGGAGGCGTTCTGGGGCATGGCGGCGCTCTGCGCCGGCGCGCTGCCGCTGGCGGCCGGGCTGCGGCGCCCCGGACCCGGGCGAGCGTGAGTCCTCAGAAAGCGGCCGGGCCGAGGGCCTGACCGGCGGCCCTCAGGCCGTGACCGCCTCGAAGCCCTCGAAGTTCGGATGTCCCAGGTAGAGCGGCTTCGTCGAGGGCACCCGGCTGTGGGCCTTCCGGAACTGCTCCGAGCGCGTCCAGGCCTCGAACTCGGCCTTCGAGCGCCAGACGGTGTGCGAGGCGTAGAGGACATGGTCCTCGTGCTCGGGCCCCTTCAGGAGATGGAATTCGACGAAGCCCGGCATCTCGCCGAGGTGACTGTCGCGCCCGAGCCAGACCTGCTCGAACTCGGCGGTGGCATCCTTGACGACCTTGAAGCGATTCATGGCAATGAACACGGGACACCTCTTCGACGATCCGCTTGGTCGAACCGGGCGATAGACCGGCTTGTGCTATCTGTCGAGCGTATTTATCACCGTACATGCCTGTCGATGTTCTTTTTAGTTGTTACAACGAAAAGACATACCTTGGAAGTCCTACAAGATGTCCCAGCCGGACGGTGTCGATTCCGTACCCCCCGCGGTTCAGGAACCCGCGATCCCGATGCCGCCGGCGGGAGCGACGGCGCAGATCAGCTCGCAATCTCTCCTGCGCGGGCAGCGCGAGATCACCATCCTGCACGGCGGGGATCGCTACCGCCTGCGGATCACCGCCAACGACAAGCTGATCCTCACCAAATGACCCGCGCGCCCGACCCGACCCGCCGTGCCGCGTTCCTCGCCGCCGGCTGCGCCCTGATGCTCCGTCCCGCGCGGGCGGCTGCGCCCGCCGTCGCGGACGGGCCGCCCGCCGCGGGCGGGACGGCCACCCGCATCGCCTCCCTCGGGGGCGCCGTGACCGAGATCCTGTGGGACCTCGGCGCCGGCCCGCGCATCGCCGTCGTCGACACCACCAGCACCTTCCCCGCCGAGGTGCTGCGGCAGAAGCCGAATGCCGGCTACCTGCGGGCGCTCTCGGCCGAGGGGCTGCTCTCCGTGCGCCCCGATCTCGTCATCGCGGCGGAGGGCGCAGGGCCGCCCGCCGTGCTGGCGCTGGTGGAGGAGGCGGGCGTGCCGGTCCGGTGGGTGCGCGAGCCGCCCTCCGCCGAGGGCGTCCTCGACAAGATCCTGGCTGTCGGCCGCCTCGCGGGGCTCGCGGCGGAAGCCGAGGCCCTGAGGCAGGCGGTCGCCGCCCGCTTCACGGCCCTGGCGCAGGCGCGGGCTCGCGTGGAGCGCCCGATCGGGGCCCTCGTCGTCCTCTCCCTCGCCAACGGCCGGGTCATGGTCGGGGGGCGCAACTCGACGGCGGACGGCATCCTGGCGCTCGCCGGCATCCGCAACGCGGCCGATCGGATCGAGGGCTTCAAGCCGATCACCGACGAGGCGATCGTGGCCGCCGCCCCAAATCTCGTCGTGATGATGGCCTCGGAGGGCAGCCCGCCGACGCCGGAGGCCGTGTTCGCCCCCGGGACCGCCCTGGCCCAGAGCCCGGCGGCCGCCCGCCAGGCCCTGGTGACCCTGGACGGGCTCACGCTCCTCGGCTTCGGCCCGCGCACCCCCGAGGCGGCGGACACAGTGATGCGGCGGGCCTATCCGGACCTCCGGCGTGGCTGAGGCGCGGGGTAGGGCGTCCGCCGCACGCGGGTCCGGTCTCCTCGTCTTCGCGGTCCTCGGCCTGGCCCTGGCGGGCGCGGTGCTGGCCTCCCTCGGCCTCGGCGCGGTCGCGATCCCGCCGGGCCGCGTCGTCGCGGTCCTGCTGCAGGGGGGAGGGGACCCGGACCTGGCGCGCGAGGCCCTGGTGATCCTCAACATCCGGCTGCCGCGCACGCTCCTCGGCCTCCTCGTGGGCGCCGGCCTCGCGGTCTCCGGTGCCCTGATGCAGGGCCTGTTCCGGAACCCCCTCGCCGATCCCGCCCTCGTCGGCGTCTCGGCCGGGGCGGGGCTGGCCGCCGCGGCGGTGATCGTCCTCGGGGATCGCCTGCGGGCAACCCTCGGCCTCTCCGGCCCTCTGCCCTACGCCACCCTGCCCGTTGCGGCGTTCCTGGGCGGGCTCGCGGCGACCCTCGGGCTCTACGCGGTGGCCTCCCGGGGCGGGCGCACCGCCGTGGCGACCCTGCTTCTCGCCGGCATCGCCCTCGCGGCCCTGACCGGTGCGCTGACGGGCCTCCTGGTCTATGCCAGCGACGACCGGCAGCTGCGCGACCTCACCTTCTGGTCGCTGGGCAGCCTGGGAGGCGCCACCTGGACCAAGGTGGCGGCGAGCGCCCCCGCGATCCTGCCCGTCCTCGTCCTCGTGCCGTTCCTGGGGCGCGGCCTCAACGCCCTGGTCCTGGGCGAGGCGGAGGCCTTCCACCTCGGAATCGCGGTGGAGCGCCTCAAGCGCTGCGTCATCCTGCTGGTCGCCGTGGCGGTGGGGGCCGGCGTGGCGGCGGCCGGGGTCATCGGCTTCGTCGGCCTCGTCGTCCCCCATGCCCTGCGCCTCGTCATCGGCCCCGAGCACCGCCGCCTCCTGCCCGCATGCGCCCTCCTCGGCGGGACCCTGCTGGTGCTGGCGGACGTGGCCGCGCGCCTCGTCGTGGCACCCGCCGAACTGCCGATCGGCATCGTCACGGCGCTGGTCGGCGCGCCCGTCTTCCTCTGGCTGCTGCTCGGCCGGTCGCGCGTCGCCCATGAGTGAGGCGCCGCTCCTCCTCGGCCGGGGCCTGACCTACGCGGCGGGCGGACGGTGCCTCGTGGAGGCGGCCGACATCCGGGCCGATCCCGGAACGGTACAGGTCATCGTCGGTCCCAACGGTGCCGGCAAATCCACCCTGCTGCGGCTCCTCAGCGGGGAGTTGCGGCCGCTCGCCGGCACCCTCGCCTATGCGGGCGAGCCGGCGGCGGCGATCCCGCCCTGGCGCCTCGCGACCCTGCGGGCGGTGATGCCGCAGGCGGCGCGCCTGACCTTCCCGTTCGCCGCCGCCGAGGTGGCGCGGATCGGTCTCGACGGCATCGGTCGCCGTCTCGGACGCGCCGCGCGCGATGCGATCCTCGAGGAGGCCCTGCGCCGCGCCGACGTCGCCCACCTGGCGGACCGGATCTACGCGACCCTCTCCGGGGGCGAGCAGGCCCGGGTGCAGTTCGCCCGGGCCCTGTGCCAGCTCGCGGCCGGGCGGACCGTGGCGCCGCGCCAGGTGCTGTTCCTGGACGAGCCGACCGCGAGCCTCGACCTGCGCCACCAGTCGAGCCTCCTGGACGCCGCCGCGCGGATCGCCGCCGAGGGCGCCGCCGTGGTGGCGATCCTGCACGACCTCAACCTCGCGGCGGCCTATGCCGACACCCTGGTGGTGATGGAGGCCGGGCGCATCGTCGCCCGCGGTGCCCCGGCCGACATCGTCCGGGACGACCTCCTGGCGGACGTGTTCGGCGTGCCCTGGCGCGTCGGCCAGATTCCGGGACCCGGCCAGCCCTTCGTCCTGCCGCAGCGCCGTGTGGCATCCATGCCACAGGCGTGAGCGAAGTTTTCGCAAGCCTGGAACGGCTTCAGATTCGCCCGATGGCAGATCCGAACGCCTCCAGATCGCGGCTGCGTCCCCTCCGTTGACCCGTCGGGGCGCGCCCCCCAGACCACCCGGGCACCAGCCAGCCAGCCCTCCGCCAGCCAGCCAATCGTTCGACTGCGTTCCCGGCGGATTTCCCCATGTCCCGATCGTCTCACCGCGCCTGGCTGGCGCTCGGCGTCTCGTGCGCGGCCCTCGGCGCCGCGCAGGCGCAGAGTCCAGGGCAGGCTCCGGCGCCCACACCCGTCCGCGCGGGACCGGCCGATGCCGATGTCAGCCTCGATACCATCTCGGTCTCCTCCACCAAGACCCCCGGTTCGGCGGTCGACGCGCTCTCGGGCACCAGCGTCGTCACAGCTGAGCAGATCGAGCGCATCCAGCCGAGCCGGCTCTCGGACGTGCTGCGCGACGTGCCCGGCGTCACCACCCAGGAGAACCAGAACGACCCGGCCCAGGCGATCAACATCCGGGGCCTGCAGGATTTCGGGCGCGTCAACGTGCTGGTCGACGGCGCGCGCCAGGATTTCCAGACCTCGGGCCACAGCGCCAACGGCGTGTTCTACCTCGATCCCGAACTCGTCGGCGGCGTCGACATCACCCGGGGGCCGACCGCCACCATCTACGGGTCGGGCGCCATCGGCGGCGTCGCTTCCTTCCGGACCCGCTCTATCGACGACATCCTGGCCCCCGACGAGACGGCCGGCGCCGTGCAGAAGCAGGGCTTCGGCACCAACGGCCAGAAATTCATCAACTCCACGGCGCTCGGCGCCCGCATCGGTACGGCGGCCGACGTGTTCGGGCAGTTCGTGTTCCGCAACAACGGACCGTACCGCGACGGCCTCGGCACCCTGGTGCGCGACACCGGCAACGAACTGACCTCGGGGCTCGCCAAATTCAACCTCCGCCCCGCCGACGGGCACGAGATCAGCGGCACGGCGCTGCTGCAGCGCTTCGACTTCGCCAACGCGGGCACCAGCAACGCCGGCGCGCGATTCGCCAATGCGGTGCAGGCCGACACCTACACGCTGGGCTACCGGTTCAGCCGGCCGGACGTGCCCCTGCTCGATCTCAGCATCAAGGGCTACACCACCACCACGCACAACGACCTGACCTACCTGCAGGACACCGCGAGCGGCCTCTACGGCCGCCTCGGCACCCGCGCGGGCGACCGCATCACCTACGACATCGAGACCACGGGCCTCGACGTCCACAACACCGCGCGCTTCGACACCTGGGCGCTCAGCCACGCGCTGACCATCGGCGGCGACGTCGTGCGCAACAGCGTCCACACCACCGACAAGGCCGGCGGCTTCGGCAGCGCCTTCACGCCCTCGGGCGAGCGCTCGCTGGCCGGCGCCTTCGTGCAGGACGAGATCCGCTACGCCGACTGGCTCCGGGTGATCGGGGCCCTGCGCTACGACACCTACGAACTGTCGGGCGGAATCTACCGCTCCAGCGGCGAGCGGGTGTCCCCGAAGATCACGGTGGGCGTCTCGCCGTTGCCCGGCATCGAGCTCTACGGCACCTACGCGGAGGGCTACCGCGCGCCCTCGATCACCGAGACGCTGGTCCAGGGCATCCACCCCTTCCCGGCCTTCAGCATCCTGCCGAACCCGACCCTGCGCCCCGAGGTGGCCCGCACGGTCGAGGGCGGCGTCAACCTGAAATACAACGAGGTCCTGGTTCCGGGGGACGTGTTCCGGGCCAAGGTCAACGTCTTCCAGAACGAGATCGACGACTTCATCAACATCCAGGCGGTGGGGCCGACCTACTTCGTGCCGGCCATCGCGGGCATCCCGGCTTCGACCTGCGCCCGCATTCCCGGACGCTTCCCCTGCGTGATCCCGGTCCAGTCGTTCCAGTACCTCAACATCGCCCGGGCCGAGCTCTCGGGCGTCGAACTCGAGGGCGCCTACGACTGGGGCAGGGGCTTCGTCTCGCTGGCCGCCACCCACACCGAGGGGCGCGACAGGGCGACCCGCCAGAGCCTCGTCACCGTGCCGCCCGACCGGATCAGCGCGACGCTCGGCCTGCGCTTCCTCGACGACCGCCTCACGGTGGGCAGCCGCCTCAACCTCGTGGATGCCCGCACCGACCTGCCGGCCGGCGCCACCATCCTGGCGACCAAGGCCTACGCGCTGGTGGACTTCTTCGCCTCCTACCGGGTCAACGACCAGATCAAGGCGGATTTCATCCTCCAGAACGCCTTCGACAAGCGCTACACCCAGTACCTCAACGCGCTGCCCAATCCCGGCCTCGTGGCCAAGGCCGCGATCAGCATCAAGTTCGCCACGCGCTGAAAGCGCGCCGCCTTCGCAACCGGGGGCAGGGGGGGGACGAGGCGCGGTGGGGCAGGGGGGCGACGCCCCTGCCCGCGGCCAAGCCTCAGGTCTGGGCCGCGTGCCGCGCCGGCCCGAACTGCGCGGCGTAGAGGCGGCCATAGGCGCCGCCGGACTTGAGCAGGGCCTCGTGCGGGCCCTCCTCGACGATGCCGTTCTCGCCCACCACCACGATCCGGTCCGCCTGCTGGATGGTGGCGAGCCGGTGGGCGATGACCAGGGTCGTGCGCCCTTGCGCGAGTTCGACAAGGGAGAGCTGGATCTCCTGCTCGGTCTGCGTGTCGAGGGCGGAGGTCGCCTCGTCGAGAATCAGGATCGGCGGGTTCTTCAGGAACACGCGCGCGATGGCGAGGCGCTGCTTCTGGCCGCCCGAGAGCTTCACCCCGCGCTCGCCCACAAGCGTGTCCAGGCCCTCGGGCAGGGTCTCCAAAAGGCCGTCGAGGCGGGCCCGGCTCGCCGCCGCCCGGATGGCGCCGTCATCCGCATCGAGGCGGCCATACGCGATGTTCTCGCGGATCGTGCCGGCGAACAGGAACACGTCCTGCTGCACGATGCCGATCTGCCGGCGCAGGGACGCGAGGGTGAGGTCCCGGATATCGTGCCCGTCGATGCTGATCCGCCCGGCCTCGACCTCGTAGAAGCGCGGGATCAGCGAACACAGCGTCGTCTTGCCCGCCCCCGAGGGGCCGACGAAGGCCACCGTCTCGCCCGCCCGGATCGCCAGGGTCAGGTCCCGCAGGACGGGGCGGCCCTCCGCATAGCCGAACCGCACGCCCTCGAAGCGGATGTCGCCGCGCAAGGGCGGTGCCGCAACGGCATCGGGACGGTCCACGATGTCGGGGGCGGTGGCCAACAGCGCCGCGTAGCGCCGGAAGCCCGCGATCCCCTTCGGGTAGGTCTCGACCACGGCGCCGATCTTCTCCAGGGGCCGGTAGAACACGCCCACCAGCAGCAGGAAGCCGACGAAGCCGCCGGGGCTCAGCTCGCCGCGCACCACGTAGGCGGCGCCGCCCAGCAGCACCACGATCTGGACGAGGCGCATGCCGAGGTAGTTGATCGACAGGCTGGCCGCCATGATCCGGTAGGCCTCGAGCTTGGTCGCGCGGTAGCGCGCGTTGTCGCAAGCGAAGAGGCGCCGCTCGTGCGGCTCGTTGGCGAAGGCCTGGACCACCCGCATGCCGCCGACATTCTCCTCGATGCGGGCGTTGAAGGCGCCGACCCGGCCGTACTGCGCCTGCCAGTTCCGGGTCATGCGCCCGCCGTAGCGCAGGGTCACGAAGGCGATCACGGGCAGGATCGCGGCCGTCATCAGGGCGAGCGGCGGGTGGACGAACAGCATCAGGCCGAAGGCGCCGAGCAGCGTCATCACGGCGATGAACAGGTCCTCGGGGCCGTGATGGGCGACCTCGCCGATCTCCTCCAGGTCCTTGGTCACGCGGGCGACGAGGTGGCCGGTCTTCTGGTTGTCGTAGAACCGGAACGAGAGCTTCTGCAGGTGGTCGAAGGCCCGCGCCCGCATCTCGGTCTCGATGTTGATGCCGAGCACGTGGCCCCAATAGGTCACCACCACCATCAGGCCGGCATTGGCCACGTAGACCAGCCCGAGGCCGAGGGCGGCGAGCAGGATGAGCTGCCAGTCCTGGCGCGGCAGCAGCACGTCCACGAAGACCTTCACCGCCATGGGAAAGCCGAGCTCGAGCAGGCCGGACAGCACGGCGCAGCCGAAATCGACAAGGAACAGCGTCCGGTGCGGCCGGTAATAGGCGAGGAAGGCCTTCAGCATGGGGTCTCCGTCGTGACGGATCGCGCGGGCGACCGGTCGAGGCGCGTCCTATCGCAATCCCGCCCGCATGCCCATCGCGGCGCCTCCTGGCGTGGTGCCGCGCGGCGCGGCGCCTCGCGGTTCTGTCCCGGCACCGGCGGCGCGGGGAGGGGTCTTCGCGAACCCCCGGCCCCGGCCGCCGCCGCATGGTCTCGATGCGGGATGGGCCCGATGCGGGTCACAGGCCGCGCCAGCGCCGGGCTCCGCAAATCCTCGAAGATGCGCGTTGAGAACCGGGTCCGGTCCGGCAAGCGGACCCACATCCCAGGCCAGGAACACCGTTCGCATAAGATATATTATGGAACTTGAGCCTGCGGAAACGGGGGCAGGGGCCTCACGCTGACGAAGGGTTCACCCATTCCCGACACCGCGTATTCATGCAATCTCCACACGGCGGATTCACGCAATCGGCAGGTCCCGGGTGCGCGACAGGTCCCGGCAGTGCTAAACCGCTGGCGGATGTCACAATTCCTCCCCATAATACATGATACCGGGCGCCGTCCGAGCGGAAGCCCGCCCGAATCGATCCTCTCCGAAGCGAACGCGATGCCGATCTTTGCGCGCCCCTCCGCAATCCTGAGCTTGGCTCTTCTGGCCATCGGGTCCGTTTCGCTCGCCACGGGCGCGCGGGCCGAGCCGCAGCGCACCGCCCTGGTGCAGCCGCCGCAGGTCATTGCGCAGCCGGCGCAGGCCAGTGCAACGGAGGCCGCGCGGTCGGCGCCGACGGTCCGTCCGGCGATCCCGCGCCGGGCGCTGGCCCGCCTGCCCCGCCTCGCCGGCCTCATCAGCCAGGGTCAGGCCATCCGCATCGTGGCCTTCGGCTCCTCCTCAACCGAGGGTTCGGGCGCCTCCTCCCCGGCCACGACCTACCCGGCCCAGCTCCAGCGCGACCTCGCGGCGCGGCTCGGCACGATGGGCTCCGTGCATTCCAGCGTCACAGTGCTCAACCGGGGCAAGGGCGGCGACGATTCCGAGGCCATGGCCCGGCGGCTGGAGCGCGACGTGCTCGCCGACAAGCCGGACCTCGTGATCTGGCAGACCGGTAGCAACGACCCGATGAGCGGCGTCAGCGTCGAGCGCTTCGCCGAGCTCACCCGCGCCGGCATCCTCGCCATGCGCGCCACTGGGGCCGACGTGGTCCTGATGGACCAGCAATGGTGCAAGAAGCTCTCGACCACCGACGGGGCCGAGGCCTACGGCGCCGCCCTGCACGCCATCGCCACGGAGCTCAACGTGCCGGTGATCCGCCGGAACGCGATGATGCGGGCCTGGGCCGCGCAGGGGCTGCTGTCGCCCACCCAGATGATCGGCCCCGACGGCCTGCACATGACCGACGCGGGCTACGACCGCCTGGCCCGGGCCGCCACCGCGCAGCTGCTGGCCAATGCCGGCCTGCCGCAGGATGCCAGCACCCAGAACTGAGGACCGGACCGGGAAGGCGGCCGGACCGCCCTCCTCCGGAAGCGTCACAGGTCCAGCGTGACGCTCAGGCCGTCATGGGCCGGCACGACGTTCGCAGGCAGCTTGGCCGCGAGGGTCGCGTAGTCGAGATCCGTGTGCAGGTTCGTCAGGATGGCCCGGCGTGGACGCACTGTCTCGATCAGCGCCAGGGCGTCCGAGACCGAGTAGTGCGTCGGGTGCGGGGTCTCCCGCAGGGCGTCGATGATCAGCAGGTCGAGCCCGTGCAGCCGTGCCTGCGACGTTTCCGGCATCAGGCTGACGTCGGGCGCGTAGGCCACCGGGCCGAAGCGGAAGCCGAGCGCGGCCTCGTTGCCGTGCTCCATGCCGAAGGGCAGGGCCGTCACGGCCCCGCCGGGCCCCTCCACCTGCATCGCCGCCCCGTCCGCCAGGTCGTTCATGTCGAGGATCGGCGGGTACTCGCTGCTGGGCGGCGTCTCGAAGCAGTAGCCGAAGCGCGCCTCCAGCAGGCTCCGGGTCCGGGCATCGGCGAAGACCGGGATGCGTCGGCGCATGTGGATCACCAGCGCCCGCACGTCGTCGATGCCGTGGGTGTGGTCGGCATGGGCATGGGTGAACAGGATGGCGTCGAGGCGTTGGACGGCCCGGGCCAGGAGCTGCTCGCGCAGATCCGGCGCGGTGTCGACGAGGAGGGTGGTGGCCGCCTCCCCCGGACGATCGTGACGCTCCACCAGGAGCGAGCAGCGCCGGCGCCGGTTCCGCGGCTCGCCCGGATCGCACGCCCCCCAGCCATAGCCGACGCGAGGCACGCCGCCCGACGAGCCGCAGCCGAGGATCGTCACCGTCAATGCAGCCATCGGCACCTCCGCTCCCGTTGGTATCGGAGGGGGGCGGGGCCTGTCACGTCCCGACCCGGGCCCCCTGCCCCGCTCACCCTGCGGCCTTGTGGAACAGGCGGTGGAAATTGGCGGTGGTCAGGGCAGCGAGCTCCGCGAAGTCCATGTCGAGGGTCTGGGCCAGGGAGCGGGCCGTGTCCGCCGTGTAGGCCGGCTCGTTGGTGCGGCCGCGATGCGGCTCGGGCGCCAGGAAGGGGGCGTCGGTCTCCACCAGGAGGCGGTCGGGCGGCACCGAACGGGCGATCGCCCGCAGGTCGTGCGAGCGCCGGAAGGTGACGATACCGGAGAAGGACACGCAGAAACCGAGTTCGACGCCGACCTCCGCGAGGCGCGCGCCTGACGAGAAGCAGTGCAGGACGGCCGTGAACGTGCCGCGCGCCATCTCGTCGACGAGGATCGCCTCCATCTCCGCATCGGCATCGCGGGAATGGATGACCAGCGGCAGGCCGGTCTCGCGGGCGGCGGCGATGTGACGGCGGAAGACCCGCTCCTGCACCGCCTCGGGGGCCGCGTTGTCGTAGTGGAAGTCGAGGCCCGACTCGCCGATGCCGATGCAGCGGGGATGGTGCGTGTGCGCCACGATGGCCTCGGTCGGCACGTCGGGCTCATCGCCCGCCCCGTCCGGGTGGGTGCCGATGGTGTGCCAGATTTCCGGGTGGGCTTCGGACAGGGTCTCGTAGGTCCGGGCCTTGGCGACCCGCGTGGAGATGGTGACCATCCGGCTCACGCCGGCCGCCTTGGCGCGGGCGACGACGCTCGGGAGATCCTCCGCGAAGTTCGGAAAATCGAGGTGGCAATGGCTATCGACGAGCATGACAGGGGGGCTCAGAAAACGGTCGGGCGGGCGAGGCACCGTCGCTCACGCGGACGGCGTCTCCGGCTCGACGAAGCGCGGGAACAGGCCGACGGGGGCGGGGAGCGGCGTGCCGGGCACGAGGCGGCCGCCCTCCCCCACATCGGCGAGTTGCCGACGGTCCGCCGGCACGGCCAGGAGGTCGAGGAGACGGGCGCCTGAGCCCGGCATGAAGGGCTGCACCAGGATGCCGATGGCCCGCAGGGTCTCGGCCACGACGTAGAGCGAGGCCGCCATCCGGGCCGGATCGGATTTGCGCAGGACCCAGGGCTTCTGCGCGTCGAAGTAGCGGTCGGCGGCCGTGATCACGGCCCAGATCTCGGCGAGCGCCGTGTGCAGGGCGAGCCGGTCCATGGCCTCGCGCACGGTGCCCGGCAGGGCATCGGCCAGGGCCAGCAAGGCGCGGTCGTCGTCCGTGAAGGTGCCATGCTCGGGGACCAGCCCGGAACAGTTCTTGGCAATCATCGAGAGCGAGCGCTGGGCGAGGTTGCCGAGGCCGTTCGAGAGGTCCGCCGTGTAGCGGGTGATGATCGCCTCGTGGCTGTAATTGCCGTCGCCGCCGAAGGGCACCTCGCGCAGCACGAAGTGGCGCACCGCGTCGACGCCGTAGGTCGCGATCAGGTCCATCGGGTCGACGACGTTGCCCAGCGACTTCGACATCTTCTCGCCCTTGGAGAGCAGGAAGCCGTGGCCGAAGACGCGCTTGGGCAGCGGCAGACCCGCCGACATCAGGAAGGCCGGCCAGTACACCGCGTGGAAGCGCACGATGTCCTTGCCGATGACGTGCAGGTCCATCGGCCAGAACTGCCTCCGGGGATCGGCGTCGTCGGGGAAGCCCGTGACGGTGAGGTAGTTCGTGAGCGCGTCGACCCAGACGTACATGACGTGGTCGGGATGCCCCGGCACCGGCACGCCCCAGTCGAAATTCGTGCGGCTGACGGAGAAGTCCTTGAGGCCGGAGCGCACGAAGCTCGCCACCTCGTTGCGCCGGGTCTCCGGGCCGATGAAGTCGGGCTCGGCTTCGTAGAGGGCGAGCAGCCGATCCTGATAGGCGGACAGACGAAAGAGAAAATTCTCCTCCTCCATCCAGGTCACCGGCGTGCCGGTGGCCTTGGCCACGGGCGTGCCGTCGGGGCCGGCCTCGAGTTCGTCCTCGGCGTAGTAGGCCTCGTCGCGCACGGAGTACCAGCCGGCGTACTTCGACAGGTAGAGGTCGCCGTTGGCCTCCATCCGGCGCCAGAGTTCCTGGGCGGCGGCGTAGTGCTCGGGCTCGGTGGTGCGGATGAAGCGGTCGTGGCTGCAGTCCAGGGCCTCGGCCACGGCGCGGAAGCGGGCGGACATGTCGTCCACGAGTTCGCGCGGGCCGATCCCGGCCTTGGCCGCCGTCTGCTGGATCTTGACGCCGTGCTCGTCGGTGCCCGTGGAGAACAGCACGTCGTAGCCGTCGAGGCGCTTGAAGCGCGCGATCGCGTCCGTGGCGATCACCTCGTAGGCATGGCCGATATGGGGCGCGCCGTTCGGGTAGGAGATCGCGGTGGAGAGGCCGAAGGTCTTGCGGCTTGCCGGGTCGGTGGCGGTCACGTCGAGGGGTTCCCCGGATACAGGGTTCACAGGATCAGGTCCCGGAATCGGGTCCTGGGATCACAGGACGGCGGAAGCCTAAGCTGACTTGCGTTGGGGTACCAACGCAAGTCAGCTTAGGCTATTGTTGTGTCGCAGATTTTTGTCGCAAAACCGGCGGCCGCTTTTGCGAAATCTGCTTACCATGCCGATCAGGCGGCGTCGCGGAGCGCGCCGGCCAGGTCGCCGAACAGGGACAGGACCAGCGGCCGGCGGTCGAGATTGTAGGTCGCGGCCTCCCGCGCGGCGCGGGCGATCTTGTCACATACCTCGACCAGGGCCGCAAGGCGGGCGGGGGGCTCGTGCCGGCGCCGATCGAGCTCGGCCGAGACGAAGCGGAACACCGTGTCGAGGCTCGCCGCGAAGAGCTCGTCGGATTCGCGTCCCGAGAGCTTCTCGGCGAGGGCGAGGATGCGGCGCCAGTCCGGATGGTCGAGGCGGGCCAGCAGGGTCTCGACCTCGGACACGAGGCCGGCCCGGGCCGGATCGAGGAGGGCGACGGCGTCGGCGACCGAGCCCTCCGAGAGCTGCGCCGCCCGGGCGAGCGCCTCGGAGCTCGGCTGCACGAAGGGCGGGGGAAAGCCGCCGATCACCCGCGCCACCTCGGCTTGCGCGAGCGGGCGCAGGGTCAGGGCCCGGCAGCGCGAGCGGATGGTCGGCAGGAGCCGCCCCGGCGCGTGGCTGACGATGAGGAAGAGGCAGCGGGGCGGGGGCTCCTCCACCATCTTGAGGAGCGCGTTGGCGCTGTTGGCGTTCAGGTCCTCGGCGCTGTCGACGATGCAGATGCGGTAGCCGCCGGCGCTGCCCGCCGTGGAGCCGAAGAGCGCGAGGGCGCCACGCGCCGCATCCACCGAGATCCGGGTCGCCAGGGTCTTGGCGTTGGGCGCCCGCGTCCGGCGCAGGGCCACGAGGTTGGGGTGCGACAGGGCCGCAACCTGCCGCGCCACCGGGTGGCCGGGATCGACGGAAAGGTGCGGGGGGACGTCCCGCGCGGTGGGGTTGGCGAGGAGCCAGCGGGCGACCCGGTAGGCCAGGGTCGCCTTGCCGATGCCGCGCGGGCCGCCGATGAGCCAGGCATGGTGCAGGCGCCCGGAGCCGATGGATTCGGCGAAGGCGGCCTCCGCCTCGGCATGGCCGACGAGGCCGGCCCGCTCGCGCGGGCGCGGGACCTCGGTCAGGTCGCCGGGCTCGACGTCCTCGGGGGGGCGCTCAGGCCGCATCGCCGTGCGCTCCCGGCGTCTCGGCGAAGAGCCCGGGCAGGCGCTCGGCCACCACGGTGCGGATCGCGGCCTCGACGGCATCGGCGGACAGGGCCGCGTTGACGACGGCGCAGCGCCCCGGCTCCGCCGCCGCGATGGCGAGGAAGGCGGCGCGCAGGCGCGCGTGGAAGGCCAGGGCCTCGGCCTCGAAGCGGTCCGGCCCCGCCGCGGCGCCGGCGGTCTCGTCCGCGGATTGCCGCGCGCGGGCGCGGGCGAGCCCGAGTTCCGGGTCGCAGTCGAGGATCAGGGTCAGGTCGGGCCGGGTCTGGCCGACGACCACCTCCTCCAGGCTCGTCAGGAGGGCCGGGTCGAGGCCGCCGGCCGCGCCCTGGTAGGCCCGGGTCGAATCCGCGAAGCGGTCGCACAGCACGATCTCGCCCGCCGCCAGGGCCGGGCGGATCAGGGTGTCGAGGTGGTCGATCCGGGCGGCGCAGAACAGCAGCGCCTCGGCGAAGGGGCCGTGGGGCTTGGCCAGCCCCGCGAGCAGCGCCTCGCGGATGGCCTCGGCCCGGGGCGAGCCGCCGGGCTCGCGCGTCGTCACCACGGGGCGGCCGGAACGCGCGCGCAGATGCGCGGCGAGGCGCCGGATCTGGGTCGACTTGCCGGCCCCCTCCCCGCCCTCGAAGGTGATGAAGCGCCCCCTGCCCGCTCCGCCCGCCCGCGCCGTCACGATTTCGCGCCGGCCTTCTCGAAAGCCTTGCGGAACAGGCCGGTGCCGACCTCCCAGGTGGCGTCGAGGGCCCTCTGCGGGATGGTGCCCGCCTCCACCGCCTCGCCGGCATAGAGCGGCAGGTCGAGGGCCTGGGTCTCGCCGCGGGTGATGCGCAGGCGGCCGACCTCCCGGCCCTGCTCGATCGGGGCGACCAGGGGGCCCTGGTAGACCGCCTTCGCGGTGATCTTGTCGCCGGAGCCGCGCGGCAGCAGCACGCGCACGGGCTTCCTGGCGACGAGGGGCACGCTGCCGGCCGCCCCGCCATAGACCGAGGCCTCCGCCACGGTCTCGTTCGCCGTGAAGATCTGGCGCGGCTCGAAGGCGCGGAAGCCCCATTCCATCAGCTTGCGCGATTCCGCCGCCCGGTCGCGGGCGGTCTTCAGGCCGCTCACCACCATGATCAGGCGCTGCCCGTTCTGCACGGCCGAGCCGGTCAGGCCGTAGCCGGATTCCTCGAGGTAGCCGGTCTTCAGGCCGTCGGCGCCGATATCGAGGGTCAGGAGCGGGTTGCGGTTCTGCTGCTTGATCTTGTTCCAGGTGAACTCGCGCTCGGCGAAGATCTTGTAGAGGTCCGGATAGGCCTCGATCAGGTGCAGGGCGAGCTTGGCGAGGTCGCGGGCGGTCACCTTCTGGTCGGGCGCCGCGTAGCCGGTGGCGTTGCGGAAGGTCGAGCGCGTCAGCCCGAGCACCTTCGCCCGCGCCGTCATCATCCGCCCGAAATTCTCCTCCGAGCCCGCGATGCCCTCGCCGATGGCGATGGCGGCGTCGTTGCCCGATTGCACGATGAGGCCGCGCAGGAGGTCGGACAGCTTGATGCGGCTGTTGAGCTGGGCGAACATCGAGGAGCCGCCGCCCCCCGCCCCGCCCCGGCGCCAGGCGTCCTCGGTAATCTGGAACTCCGAGTCCATGGTGAGCCGGCCCTGCCGGATCTCGTTGAACACGATCTCGGTGGTCATCAGCTTGGCCATGCTGGCAGGGGAGAAGAGCTCGTCGGCCCCCTTCTCGAACAGCACCGAGCCGGAATCGGCATCGAGCAGGATCGCGTGGGGGGCCGCCGTCTGGAAGCTCTGGGCCAGGGCGGCCGGCACCTTGACCAAGCTCAGCGCCGCCATCGCGACGGCGAGGACGACGCCCGACGTCACGCCGCGCCGCAACGAAGCGCGCCCTGCCACGACTGATCTCAAACCCATGTCCTGCCTCACGCCGACCCCGTCACCGCCCCCACGATCAAGCGTGACGTTACAGGCAATCGCCGCCAAGATCGAACCAAATCCCGTGCGATTTCAAGCACGCGACGATCCATCCGCCGCGCGGCTCCGGGCTCGCGCCCGGACTTCAGCGGGCCTCGGCGAACTGGGCCCGGGCGCGCCCCTGTGCCTTGGCGGGCGCTGCGGCGACGGACGTCCTGTCGGCGGCGCCGGCCCAGGTCGCGGACGCCGCCTTGGTACCGCCCGCCTTGGGTGCCGTGGCATCGGCCGCGAGGCGGGCCAGGGCTGCCTTCGACGGCGGAGCCATCTTGGAGGCCAGATCCGTCCTGGGAGCCGGAGCCATCTTGGGCGTCGAGCCCGCCTTCGAGGCGAGGCCGGAGGAATCCTGCGCGGCGAGCCGGGTCGCGGCTGGGTGTGACCCGGAGGATCTGGCGGAGGCCTGCAGCGGAGCCAGCGGTCTGCCCGCGGCGGCCACGCGGGTCGATCCGGACTCCGGCTTTCCGGTCACGGGCCGCGCGGGTTGGGCGAATGCGGCGGTGGCCGGCGGGACCTTGCCGGTTACTTTGCCGGCGGAGGGCACGGCGGCGAAGCGGCTCGCGACCTCGACCCGGCCGGGCTCCGGCCGGGCGCCGGCCAACCGCAGGGGCGGCGGCGTGAGGCTGAGCGGGGCGGCCTGCGCCACGGCGTGATGGGGCTCGGCAGGGGCGTGCCGCACGGGCCGGAAGGTCGTGTCGCGGTTCGCCGTGGGCTGGAGCGCGGCCGGGACCGCCACGGTGGCGGCGCCCGCCACCAGGACCGGCGCGGACCGGGCCGGGCGCGGCGCCGGGGCCGCCTCGGGCGCCTCGGCGCTCGCAACGCCGGAGGCCGGATTCGCGGTTTCGGCGTCGGCCTCGCGCTCGCCGGCCTCCTTGAAGGCCAGGGCCGGGCGGGTGGCGCGGGCCAGGCGCTCCGAGGGCACCTGGGGCGCGTCGGGACCGAGATCGGCCAGCATCACCGGGGATTGGCCACGGATGGCCGCCGGCTGCCCGTCGGTGCGCAGGGTCGCCAGCAGCTTGCGGTCGTCGCTGCCGGCGGTTGAGGCCTTGCCGGCATACTCGACGCGAACCCGGGCGGTGCCGCTGCGGCGGAATTCCAGGGCCTGGGCCACCTCCTCGGAAACGTCCATCAGGCGATTGGCGTGATAGGGGCCGCGATCGTTCACCCGCACGATCATCGAGTGGCCGTTTGCGAGGTTGGTGACGCGGGCGTAGCTCGGCAGCGGCAGGGTCGGGTGCGCGGCGGCGATGGAGTTGCGGTCGAAGACCTCGCCGTTGGCGGTCAGGCGCCCGTGGAAGGCCGCGCCGTACCAGGAGGCCAGGCCCTCACGGACGTAGCCCTTGGCATCCTCGCGCGGCACGTAAGTGCGCCCGGCCACCACGTAGGGCTTTCCGGAGAAGCGGCGGCCGCCGCCCTTGGGGATCACGTCGCCCTCGTTGTAGAGGCGCGGGCTCGCCTTGACGCCGTATTTCGGATCTCGGCCCGAGCCGCCGGAGGCGGGGGCGCCGGCGAATTTCTGGGTGTTCTGCGCGCAGTTGGCGGTGGTCAGGGCCACGGCCGAGACGGCCAGCAGTCGCCACAGCGGCAGCGGGGCCGGCCCCGGATGTCCGGCCTTCGTCGAACGCGCCATCGCGATGATCCGCCCCAAGCCCTCGCCCCGATACGCACACACGCTGGATCGGCCCGCCGGCGGGCAAGAGCAGGACCGGCCGGACCCTCGGCGGGGGCGCTTCCGCCCCGTTCGAGAGCCGGAGGATTGTCCGGATGGCGTAAAAGAAGGCTGAACGATGCCGGGCCGGACCTGTCCCTCGGCACGGATGCCTTGGGGCTCGGGTCTGATGCGACAGATCAGGATGTCTGCGTAACCGCTTGTCGTTGAACCTGAATTTTCCGGTGTTCGGAGCCTGCACGCCCATTCGAGCGCGGCATCCACCCTGCCCTCATCCGGCGCGTACGGACACCCTGACAAAAGACTGTCAGGGCTCTCTTTTTCGGGTTTTTACGAAGGACCCGAAGCCTCAGCGGGCCCCCGGGTCGTTGAGCTGCTCGATCGAGCGGGCGCCGCGCTGCTTGAACAGCAGGTCGAGGGCTTCCAACATCAGGCCGTGCATCTTGGCGCGCTCCGCATGAGCAATGTCGCGCAGCTGGTCGTAGACCGGCGGCTCGAGATAGACCGACATCTGGCGAGCGCGTTCCTTCAGGGTGGCGGGCGTGCGGCGGGGCGGGGCACCGGTGTCGAGCTGGACGATCTCGGCAGTCTGCTGGGGCTTTCCCGGCGCGGACGACGCCGCGACGATGGAGGCGAGGCTGAGCTTAGGCGGCTTTGGCATGCTTGCTCACCTGCATGCGCTTCTCGATCCAGCCCCAGAGCTTGCGCACCTCCATGGCGGCCTGCCCCTTCGGGTTGAACTCGGTGACGCCCTGTCCAACGCCGATTGCGTCCTGGTGGTCCGTGCGGGCGACGATGTTCACGTCGGGCAGGATGCCGAGCACGGCGAGCCCGTCGGCGGCGTCGCGGATGCGGTAGGAGCGCGGCGGGGTCTGGTTCAGCACGAAGGCGAACTTCTTCTCCAGCCGGTAGATCGCCGCCAGCGTCGGCTTGAAGGCGCGCAGGTCCGCCGGCGTCGGGCGGCACGGGATGATGCAGAGGTCGGCGGCGCGGATCGCCGAGAGGGTGCCGGCGGAATCCACGCCGGGCGTGTCGATGAAGACGTAGTCGTAGGCGGACTCGCGCAGCTGGGCCATCACGCCCTCGATCTGCGTGGCGTCGATCTGCGCCACCTCCGGGCCCTCGGCGCTGCGATGGTCGAGCCAGTCGCTGATCGTGGCCTGGCGGTCCATCTCGAGGATGCAGACCGAGAGCCCGCGCTCCTGAGCGGCGACCGCCAGCGAGATGCAGAGCGTGCTCTTGCCGCTCCCCCCCTTCTGGGTGACGAACGTGATGGCTTTCATCCTGACATCCCTTCGCGAGCGTCGACGAATCCGGGTGACGTGAGGCGGGCGGACAGGTCCGGCAGGCCCGGATCGGCGGCGGGGAATGGCCGCTGGTCCCCGTCCTGTGACACCAGGATGCTGCGATCCGGGTGTCGCCCATCATGGTTAACCAACGGTTAAGCCTGCGGGCTGAGCCGCGGCCGCGATCAGCAATCTCAGGTTGCCTGATGGGAACCCAAATTCACCCCGTCCCCTTTTCGCGCGGTCTGATCTCTCCTAGAATACCGACCTGTGGACGATCCCGGGCCGTCCGGACTCTCAACCTCAGGTCAATACGTGGCCGGTCCGTGGGTGCCGGTGAGGAAGCTCATGGCGCGATCTCCCTCCCTCGGTCCGGACGGCGCGGACGATCCGGACGGCCTGCGCGCGGCTCTCGCCGCGTCCGGCGTGGTCGGCGTCTGGCGCCACGACATCTGGGCGGATCGCCTCGCCCTTTCGGCGCCCCTGGCGCGGCTCCTGGGGCTCGTGCCGGAGGCGGGGAGGCGGGGGCGTCCCCTGGCGGATCTCCTCGCGGCGACGCACGGGGACGACCGGGTCCGCCTCGAGAGCGCACTCCACGCGGCCATCACGCGGGGCGGCACCTTCGCGGTGGCCTTCCGCACCGCGCCCGCCGCGCGCTGGCTCGACCTGCGCGGCCGCATCGAGCGCGACCCCGCCGGGCGGCCGACCTGGGCGCGGGGGATCGTCCTCGACCTCACGGAGGATCGGACGGAGAACGCCCGGGACCAGCACCGGGTGAACCGGATGGCCGAGCACGCCATCGCCCTGCGGGGCCTCGCCGAGGCCCTCGAACGCCCAGGGCTGACCCGCCTCCTCGACCGCCTCATGGTGGAGATCGGCTTCGAGCTCGCCCGCCATCTCCGGGAGGCGCCGGACGGGCAGCGTCACTGAGACGGGGAGCCCGGGCCCGAAGTCGTCCGCAGGGTTTCCGGCAGGATCAGCGGGGCAGGGCCGTCGCCTCCTGGGCTGGGCGGGGCGGGTGGCTCGCCAGCGCCCGCAGGGTCGCCCCCGCCTCGGGGCCTGCGAGCGCCCGGGCATAGGCCGCGATCAGTCCGGCGCAGTCGCGCGGGGGCCGCGCCGCGGACCGGGCCGGGCTTAAGGCCCCGCCGCCCTGCCCCACCGCCCGCGCGAGCAGGGCGCGCGGCGCGGCGTCGGCCCGCCCCCCACTCCCGGCCGAGAGCGCCTCCTGCGCCAGCAGGAGGTTGCCCTCCCCGCCGATGGCGCGGCAGGCTTCGGGCTCGGCGCGCCGCATCGCCCGCAGGAGCGTCCGGCCGATCTCGACCCAGGTCGCATCGTCCGCGCCGCGCAGCACCCGCGCGATCTCGGCCTGGGCGCGGCCGCGCAGGGCATCGAGGGCCTCGCCCTCCGGGCGCCCGGCCCGGTAGCCGTCGAGATAGGCGTTCGCAATGTCCGCCAGGATCGTCCCGCGCCCGTCGAGCGCCTCCAGCAGGGGCAGGGCGCGCAGGATTGCCGCCCGGGCGCCGGCGGGGCTCGGATCGTCGTCGAGGGTGGAATCCGGGAAGCGGTCGGTCTCCACGATCTCGGTGGCGACCCGGGCCTGGATCAGCCGCACGGCCTCGGGGATCCAGAGGGTCTCGGAAGGGACCGCGAGGGCTTGCGCCGCGAAGGCCGGCTCGACCCCCGCCGCCACGTAGGCCGCCAGCTCCACCGAGCCCTCCGCCTGCAGGATCTGCCCGAACAGGCCGGCATCGTAGGGGGCGTGGAAGCCGAGGCGACCCTGCGCCACGAGGGACCGGGTCGCGCCGCGCACGAAGGCCAGGGTGCAGGCCGAAACGCAGTAATCCGGCACGTAGGTGGCGAGGTTCCGCGCGGCGATGAGCTCGCCGATCGCCAGGGCCTCGTCGACGAGGCCGCCCTCGCTGGTGAGGTGGATGCGCGTCACCTCCGGGTGGGCGGCCAGCAGCGTGCCGAGGCGCGCGGCCGTCCCCTCCCCGATCTCGCCGGCGAGCCGGACGTCGCGCCCGTACGGGCCGAGGGCGATGCGGGCCGCCGGCCCCGGCGCGCGGGTCTGGACAAGGTCCTCCAGTCGCAGCGAGAGGTCGGCGTACGTGGCCTTGAGGAGGGCGGGCACGCCGGAGGCGGTCAGGGCGCAGCAGGCCGCGGCGGCCAGGATCGCCGTACCGAGCCGGCGGCGCCCTTGTCCAAGCTGGCGCCTGGCGCCGAACCCCGCAATCCGAACCTCATCCGCCATGCGACAGCCCTCCCGATCCGGCGCCAGCGACAATCATCGCGGCGGCAGGACAGGCCGATTATTGGCCCTGCGAAGTCTCACGCAAACACCCTGCCAGTCCTCGCGCAGTCGCGGCGGTTCTCAAGATTTGAGGAGAGGGATGTTTGTCGATGTGGCCCCGCCGCAACGGAGAAGAATCGCCTGTCACCGATCCCGGAGACCGCCAAAGTCTTCCAAGGCGCGGTCGAACGTGTCGCAGGCGGCCTCAGGTCCGCTCGGGCGGGCGCAGGAGGTAGGTGTCCATGATCCAGCCGTGGCGGGTCCGCGCGGCCTCGCGGAAGGCGCCGATCTCGGCGGCGACGTCGCCCAGGCGGCCGGAGACCAGGATCTCGTCGGGGGTGCCGAGGAAGGCGCCCCAGTAGATCGTCAGATCGGGGTCGAGGTGGTCGAAGCGGGGCCGGCCGTCGAGCATCACCACGGTGGCGTCCGCGCCTTTAGGCAGGCCGCCGGCGATCTGCCGGCCGGTGGTGATGGTGATGGGCCCGCCGATGCGGTTGAGGGGGATGCGGTGGCCGGCCGCCAGCGCCTGGACACTGGTGATGCCCGGGATCACCCGGACCGCGAGTTCGAGGGTTCCGCGCGCAAGAATCCGGTCGATGATCCGAAGCGTGCTGTCGTACAGGGAGGGATCTCCCCAGACCAGGATGGCGCCGCAGCCCTCGGGCCCCAGTTCGCGCGCGATCATCGCCTCGTAGAGGGCCGCGCGCGCGGCGTGCCAGGCCTCGACGGTGGCCCCGTAATCGGCGGGGTTGCGGTCGCGCTCCGGGTCCTGCGCCTCCACGAAGCGATAGGGCTTCTCGGTGAGGTAGCGGGTGCAGATCGCGCGGCGCAGGTCCACGAGGTCGGCCTTCGCGCGCCCCTTGTCGAGGGCGAAGACCACGTCGGCGGTGTTGAGGGCGCGGATCGCCTGGATCGTCATGTGCTCGGGGTTGCCGGTGCCGATCCCGATCACCAGGAGTGTTCTCATCGCGCGCCGTCCTCCACTCCCGCCCGGGCCGCCCGCTTAGAGCATGCGGCGGGGAAGGGGAACCGGCTCCGCCAAACCGCCTGCGTTCCCAGCCCCTTAGGGTGATCCCGGGTGTCCGCGGGCACGCCGCGCGCGAAAACCGGTCTGTCGCTCTCCCGTCCCGTGTGCTATGCACCGGCCCGACATGACGCGCGTCCGGCACATGGCACTCTGGCTCGCGGCGGTGATCGCTCTGATCGCCGTCGGCCTCATGCCGTCGGGTGCGCAGGCCCATGCCGGCCATCCGCGCGCGCCAAGTGCCTCCGCGACCGCCCTCCCCCCGACCGCATCGGCCGAGGCCCGGACCGGCGAGGCGCAGACGCTGCTCCCCCACCTCGCGGTCCGGACGGTCGTCGTGCTGGCGGCCTCCCCGGTCAGGGCGCTGGGCACCGGCGCCTGCGACGGTACCTGCTGCAATGCAGGCTGCCGCACGGGCTCCTGCTGCACCGGGGCCGGGCTCGCCCCGGACACCGACGACGCGGCCGGCCCGCGCGGTCCAGGCGACCGCGCCCTGGCACGCGCCCTCCCCGCCCGGACGGACATCGTCCCGGAAGCCCTTCCCGAACCACCCAGATCCTAAGCCCGACGCTGCCCCGCGTCCCCCAGGCCCGCGAGACTCCCGACGGAGGCGCGAGGCCGGGACGCCGTTCCGTGCTCCTCGGCGAAAGAATCCTGGTCCATGCTCCGTTGCCTCGCGGCCGCCCTGCGCGTGCTCGCTCTCCTCGTCGCCCTCGCGCTCCTCGGCCCCCCTGCCCTGTCCGGGCCGGCCCTCGCCCATGAGGGCCACGATCACGGCGCGGAAGCGCCGCCCGCCCCGGCCGCGACCGCCCCGCGGGCGGAGGCCGTCTCCGAGCGTTTCGAGCTCGTGGCCGTGGTGCAGGGCACCGACCTCGTGCTCTACCTCGACGCGCTTGCCACCAACGCCCCCGTCCCGGAGGCGGGGGTCGCCGTGATGACGCCGGAGGGCCGGCGCAGGGCCGCCGAGACGGCGCCCGGCACCTACCGTCTCGCGGCCCCCTGGCTCGCGGCCGGAGACGACCACGACCTCGTCGTCGGCGTCTCGGTCGAGGGCCGCACCGACATCCTCAACCTCGATCTCCACCTGCCCGCCGCGACCCCGGCCGCCGGCCCGTCGACCCCGGTCGCAGCCGCGACGGCCACGGCCCTGGCCGACCGCCTCGCCCGGCAGAATCCGGCGGCCCTGGCGGCCAGCGGCTTCCTGATGGGGCTCGGGGTGTTCGCCCTGGCGCGCCGGCGACGCGCGGGCCAGGCTCTCGTCGGCCTTCTCGCGGTCGGGGCGACGCTGGTCGTGGCCTTCATCCTCGGCGGCGCGGCGCAGGCGCACGAGGGCCATGGCCCGGACGAGACGGCGGCCCCCGTCACCCCGGCGGCCCTGACCGGCGGCACCCTGATGGAGCGGGCGCGTCGCCTGCCCGACGGCTCGGTCTTCGTGCCCAAATCGCTCCAGCGCCTGCTGGCCCTGCGCACCGGCCTGACGGCGCAAGCCTCCGTCACCCGCGGCGCCGAGCTGCCGGGCCGGATCATCCCCGACCCGAATGCCAGCGGCGTGGTGCAATCCTCCGTCGGCGGCCGGCTGGCGCCGCCCGAGCGCGGCTTTCCCCGCCTCGGCACGCGGGTGGCGCGCGGCGACGTGCTCGCCACCGTGACCCCGCCGGTCCAGGCGGTGGACGTCTCCGACATGCGCCAGCGCCAGGGCGAACTCGACCAGCAGATCGCCATCCTGGAGCGCCGGGTCGGGCGCTTCGAGCGCCTCTCCAGCACCGGCGCGGTGGCGCAGACGCAGCTCGACGACGCCCGCTCGGAACTCGGCGGCCTGCGGGACCGCCGCGCCGCCCTCGACGCCATCCGGCGCGAGCCCGAAGCCCTCGTCGCCCCCGTCGACGGCGTCATCGCCGAAGCGAACGCGGTGGCGGGCGCCATGGCGGCCCCCGGCACGGTGGTCTACCGGATCGTCGACCCGGGCAGGCTCTGGGTCGAGGCCCTGAGCTTCGAGGCGCTGGCCGAGGGCAGCCGGGCCACCGCGCGGCTCGGCGACGGCGGCACTCTGCAGCTCGCCTATCGCGGCACGGGCCTCGCCGACCGCAACCAGGCGGTCCCGGTCCAGTTCGCGATTCAAGGCGACGGGCGCAGCCTGCGTCTCGGCCAGTTCGTCACCGTGCTGGCCCCTATCGGCTCGGCCAAGCCCGGCTTGCCGGTGGCCCGCTCCGGCATCGTCCGGGCGGAGGGCGGCAGCCTCGTCTACGAGCATGTCAGCGCCGAGCGCTTCATGGGCCGCCCGGTGCGGGTGGCGCCCCTCGATGCCGACCGGATGCTGGTGGAGGACGGGATCGCGGCCGGGCGCCGCGTCGTCGTCCAGGGCGCCGAGCTCCTCGACCAGATCCGCTGACGGGAGCGCCCGATGTTCGAAGCCATCGTCACGCAGTCCCTGCGCAACCGCCTGCTCGTGCTGGCGCTCGCCGCCGCCCTGGTGCTGACCGGGCTCCTCGCCCTCACCCGTCTGCCGGTCGACGTCCTGCCCGATCTCAACCGCCCCACCGTCACGGTGATGACGGAGGCCGAGGGGCTCGCCCCCCCGGAGGTGGAGCAGCGGGTCACCTACCCGATCGAGACCCGGATGAACGGCCTGCCCGGCGTCACCCGGGTGCGCTCGGTCTCCGGCATCGGCCTGTCCATCGTCACCGTCGAGTTCGCCTGGGACGCCGATCTCTACCGGGCGCGCCAGTTCGTGGCCGAGCGGCTGGCGCTGGCCCGCACGGAACTCCCCGCCAACGTGATGCCCCAGATGGGGCCGGTCTCCTCGATCATGGGCGGCATCCTGCTGGTGGCGGTGACGTCCGAGACCGCGAGCCCGATGAGCCTGCGCGAGACCGCCGACTTCACCATCCGCCCGCGCCTCCTCGCGATCCCGGGGGTGGCGCAGGTCATTCCCATCGGCGGGGAGGTGCGCCAGTTCCGGGTGGCGCCGAACCCCGCCGCCATGCGGGCGCTCGGCGTCACGAACGCCAGCCTGACCCAGGCGCTCGAAGGCTTCGGCACCAATGCGGGCGGCGGCTTCACCGATGCGGGCGCCCGCGAGGTGCTGATCCGCGCCATCGGCCGGACCATCGACCTCGACGACCTGCGCAACCTCGTGGTCGGCACGCCGGCTGGGCCGGTCTACCTGCGCCAGGTGGCGGAGGTGGACTTCGCCCCCCGGCCCCGGCGGGGCGACGGCGGCTACATGGGCAAATCCGCCGTCATCGTCTCAGTGGAGAAGCAGCCGGGCGTCGACACGGTGCGGCTCACGAAGACCGTGGAAGACGCGCTCGGTCAGCTCGGCCCCAGCCTGCCGCCCGGAATCAAGGCCGACAAGGTGCTGTTCCGGCAGGCGGACTTCATCGAGACGTCGCTCCGCAACGTCGTGACGGTGCTCCTCGAGGCCGTCGCCGTGGTGGCCGTGGTGCTGTTCGCCTTCCTGATGAACGCGCGCACCACCCTGATCTCGCTGACCGCGATTCCCGTCTCGATCCTCGCCACGGCGGCGATCTTCTCCGCGCTCGGCCTCTCCATCAACACGATGACGCTCGGCGGCCTCGCCATCGCCATCGGCGAACTCGTCGACGACGCGGTGGTGGACGTGGAGAACATCCTGCGGCGCCTGCGCGAGAACCGGCAAGAGAACCTGAATGGGGGCTCGCCCCATTCGTCCTTCGCGGTGATCGTGGCGGCCTCCAACGAGGTCCGCTCCGGCATCGTCTACGCGACCGTGATCATCTGCCTCGTCTTCGTGCCGCTCTTCGCCCTCTCGGGCATCGAGGGGCGGCTCTTCGCGCCGCTCGGTCAGGCCTACATCATCGCGATCCTGTCGAGCCTTCTCGTCTCCCTCACCCTGACCCCGGCCCTGGCCTCCTGGCTGCTCCCCGGCCTCAAGGGCCTGGAGGCGCCGGAGGGCCGGCTGATCCGGGGGCTGAAGGCCGGCAACGGCCGCCTCGTCGCGTTCGCCTTCGGCCACCAGCGCGGCGTGATGGCGGCGGCCATCCTCGGCGTGGGCGCGGCGGCCTATGCCGCCACCACCCTGCCACGGGCCTTCCTGCCGCAGTTCAACGAGGGCTCCTTCACCGTCAACCTCGCCTTCACGCCGGGCATCTCGCTCGCCGAATCGAGCCGGATCGGCGCCATCGCGGAGGGGCTGGTGCTGGACATCCCGGAGGTGGACCGGGTCGGGCGCCGCACCGGCCGGGCCGAACTCGACGAGCACGCCGAGGGCGTCCACTCCACCGACCTGGAGATCGGCATGAAGCCGAAGGGGCGCCCGCGCGAGGCGATCGTGGCGGACTTGCGCGCGCGCCTCGGGGTGCTGCCGGTCTCGGTCAATATCGGCCAGCCGATCTCGCACCGCCTCGACCACATGCTCTCCGGGGTCAGGGCCGAGATCGCCCTCAAGCTGTTCGGCGAGGACCTCGACGGCCTGCGCCGCACGGCGGACGCCCTCAAGACGGCGTTCGAAAAGATCCCCGGCATCGCGGATCTCGCCATCGAGAAGCAGGTCCGCATCCCCCAGCTCGAGGTTCGGGTCGATTCCGGCCGCGCCGCCCTCTACGGCATCAGTCCCGGCGCCGTGGTGGATGCGGTGAGCCGGCTCGCCAACGGCCGGGTGGTCTCGACGCTCGTCGACGGCCTGCGCCGCTACGACGTGACCCTGCGGCTGCCCGAATCCGGCCGCTCGGTGGCGGCCCTGCGCGAACTCCTCATCGAGACGCCCACCGGCTGGGTCCCGGCCCACGCGCTCGCCGACATCGCCGAGCGCGACGGCCCCAACCAGATCCTGCGCGAGAACGGCCGGCGGCGCCTGGTCATCCAGGCCAACACCCAGGCCGGGGCGGACGGCTCGGCCGTGGCCGCGGCCATCGCCGAGACGCTCGCGCGGACCACCCTGCCCCAGGGCATCACCGCGACTCTCGAGGGCGCATTCCAGGCGCAAGGGGAGGCGACCCGTACCATCGGGCTCCTCAGCCTCGTCTCATTGGCCCTGGTCTTCGCCCTGTTGGCGAGCCGCTACCGCTCCGGGGTGCTGGCGCTGATCGTCATGGGCAACGTGCCGCTCGCCCTCATCGGCAGCGTGGCTGCGCTGTTGATCGCGGGGCTGCCCCTCTCGGTGGCCTCGATGATCGGCTTCGTGACGCTCACCGGCATCGTCGCCCGCAACGGCATCCTGAAGATCAGCCACATCCTCAACCTCGGGCTCGCCGAGGGCCTGCCCTTCGGCCCCGCCCTGGTGCTGCGGGCCAGCAACGAGCGGCTGGTACCGGTCCTGATGACGGCGCTGGCCGCCGGCATCGCCCTGGTGCCGCTGCTGGTGGACGGCACCGCCCCCGGCAAGGAGATCCTCCATCCCGTCGCCGTGACCATCTTCGGCGGCCTGTTCAGCGCCACCCTCCTCGACGCGGCGCTCACCCCCGTCCTCGTCCTGCGCTTCGGCGCGGGCGCCTTCGCCCGCCTGCGGGCGGCGCGGGCACCCGCACCCGGCCCTGTCGCGGGCGCCCCCGCCCCGGCCCTGTTCTGACCCCAAGGAGATCGCCCCCATGAAGACCGCGACCGCACTCCTGAGCGCCCTCGCACTCCTCGCCCTGACCGCCGCCGCCCCGGCGGCGGAGGACCATCACCACGACGGGGACGGCCACGACCATGGCCACGGCACGCCGGGCCACCAGCACGGGGGAAAGCCCGCCGGCGCGAAGGCCGGGGCCCCCTCGCCCTCCACCAAGGCGTTCCAGGAAGCCGCCATGCGCATGCACGGCGACATGGAGATCCGCTATTCCGGCGACGTCGACCGCGATTTTTCCGCCGGCATGATCCCCCACCATACCGGCGCCGTCGCCATGGCGCGGGTCGCCCTGCAATACTCGAAGGACTCGGAAGTCCGGGCGCTGGCCGAGGGCATCGTCAAGACACAGGAGGCCGAGATCGCCCAGTTGCAGGCCATCCTGAAGCGCAAGGAAGCGGAGGCCAAGGCGGCGGGGCGCTGAGAAGCGCCCCTGGTCGGACACCGCCGCGGTTCTATCTGGACCCTTTCCAGACAAGCCGGCCGGAGGCGTCCCCCGCATGAGCTTTTCCATCACGCTGACCGTGAACGGGGCGGCGCGCAGCATCGTCCTTGAGGATGCGCGCGTCACCCTCCTCGACCTTCTGCGCGAGCGCCTCGACCTCACCGGGGCCAAGAAGGGCTGCGACCGGGGCCAGTGCGGCGCCTGCACCGTCCTCATCGACGGCGTCCGGGTGAATGCCTGCCTGGCGCTGGCCGTCAGCCACGACGGGGCCTCGATCACCACGATCGAGGGTCTCGCCGAGGGCGATGCCCTGCACCCGGTCCAGGCCGCCTTCCTCGAGTATGACGGGTTCCAGTGCGGTTTCTGCACCCCGGGCCAGATCCTGAGCGCGGTCGGGCTGATCCAGGAGGGCCAGACCGGGGGCGACCCCGAGCGGGTGCGCGAGGGCATGAGCGGCAATCTCTGCCGCTGCGGCGCCTACGCGGGCATCACGCAAGCCGTGCTCGCCGCCCATACGGCGATAACGGGGCCGGACGTCCTGCCCGGCCGCCAGCTCGCGGAGGATGCGGCGTGAAGGCCTTCGACTACATCCGCGCGACCAGCGTCGCCGAGGCGGTGGAGGCCGCCGCCCGACCGGGGGCCGCCTATCTCGCCGCCGGCACCAACCTCGTCGACCTGATGAAGGGCGGGATCAGCCGGCCCGACACGCTGGTGGACATCACCCGCCTGCCCGGCCTCGACCGGATCGAGCGCGGCGCCGACGGCGCGACCCGGATCGGCGCCCTGGTGCGCAACGCGGCCCTGGCACACGACGTAAGCATCGCCCGGCGCTACCCGGCGCTGGCGGAGGCCCTGCTCTCGGGGGCCTCGGGCCAGTTGCGCAACGCCGCCACCACCGCCGGCAACGTGCTGCAGCGGACCCGCTGCCAATATTTTTACGACACTGCCAGCGCCTGCAACAAGCGCGACCCCGGCGCCGGCTGCGCGGCGCTCGGCGGCGTCACGCGGAGCCACGCGGTGCTCGGCTGGAGCGAGCATTGCATCGCCACCCACCCGTCCGACTTCTGCGTGCCGTTGGCGGCGCTGGACGCCACCGTGGAGATCGAGGGGCCGGGCGGTGCCCGCTCCGTGCCCCTGGAGGCGTTCCACCGCCTGCCCGGCGACACGCCTGAGCGCGAGACCATTCTGGAGCCCGGCGACCTCGTCGTCGCCGTCACCCTGCCGCCCGAGGCGGAGCACTTCGCCGGCCACAGCCGCTACCTTAAGGTCCGCGAGCGTACCTCCTACGCCTTCGCGGTGGTCTCGGCGGCGGTCGGTCTGCGGATGGACGGCGACCGGATAGGGGAAGCCCGCATCGCGCTCGGCAGCGTCGCCCTGAAGCCCTGGCGTGCCCGAGAAGCCGAGCGCCTGCTGGCGGGCGCCGCCCCGACCCCGGAGACCTTCGCCCGGGCGGCCGAGGCGGCGCTGGCGGATGCCAGACCCTCGGGGGACAACGCCTACAAGATCGAGCTCGCCCGCCGCATCGTCGTGCGCGCACTCACCCTGGCGGCCGCCGGCACCCCGGAGCGCGTCCCCGCGCTTCCGGCGAGTCCCTTTGCCGCCTCCCCTTTCGCCCCCCTCACCCCCTCGGCCGGAGCCCCCGCCCATGCCTGAGCGTCAGCGCCACGGCGCCTCCATCGGCCAGCCCCTGACCCGGCGCGACGGCCATGCCAAGATCACGGGGGCCGCCCGCTACAGCGCGGATTTCCGGCCCGAGGGCCTCGCCCACGCCGTGATGGCGGTGAGCGCGGTCGCCCGCGGCCGGGTCACCCATCTCGACGTCGCGGCGGCGGAAGCGCATCCTGGCGTGATCGCGGTGATGACCCCCGAGAACGCCCCGAAGCTCGCCAAGTCGCCGGACCTGAAGGACAATCCCTTCGCGTTCCGCCTCGACCTCCTGCAGAACGACGGCGTGCGCTACGCCAACCAGCCGATCGCGGTGGTCGTCGCCGAGACGCTGGAGGCCGCCACAGAGGGCGCGGCCCTGCTCGCACCCCGCTACGAATCGGAGGCCGTCAGCGTCGCCCTCGGGGCCGGCGAGGTGTTCAGCCCCGAGACCATCGGGGCGGGCTCCGCCACCGACGAGGGCTCGGGCGACATCGCCGCCGGCATGGCGGCGGCCGAGACGCGGATCGAGGCGACCTACGACACGGCCGCGCAGTACCACAACGCCCTGGAGCCCCATTCCAGCGTGGCGGAGTGGGACGGCGACCGCCTGACGCTCCACACGCCGACCCAGGCGCTCTGGATCGCCAAGGGACGGCTCGCGGGCCTGTTCGGCATTCCGCCGGAGAACATCCACGTGGTCTGCCACTATCTCGGCGGCGGCTTCGGCTCGAAGGGCTTCGTCACCGCACCCCAGATCCTCGGGATCATGGCGGCCAAGCTCATCGGGCGCCCGGTCAAGCTGGTGACCCGGCGCGAGCAGATGTTCGGCCCGGTCGGCCACCGCGCCGCCACGCGCCAGACCCTGAAGCTCGGCGCCACCCGCGACGGGACCCTGACGGCCCTCGACCACCACACCCTGACCCTGACGAGCCAGCACGACGACTTCGTCGAGCCCTCCGGCATCCTCTCGCGCCACCTCTACGCGGCCGGCGCGATCGCGACGACGCACGCGGTCTCCCGTGCCGATATCGGCACCCCGATCTTCATGCGCGCGCCCGGCGAGGCCTCGGGCAGCGTCGCGGTGGAGAGCGCCCTCGACGAGCTGGCCCTGGAACTCGACCTCGACCCCCTGGAGATCCGCCTGCGCAACTACGCCGAGGTGGAGCCGATCAGCCATCGGCCGTTCTCCTCGAAGGCCCTGCGCGAATGCTACGCGCAAGGGGCCGAGCGCTTCGGCTGGGCCTCCCGCCCCCGGCAGCCGCGCCAGATGCGCGACGCCGACGGGCTCCTCGTCGGCTGGGGTCTCGGCACCGCCACCTACCCGGCCGGAATGATGCAGGGCGAGGCCCGCGCCACGCTCCGGGCCGACGGCACGGGCCTCATCGAGACCGCCGCCCAGGACATGGGTCAGGGCGCCTGGACCGTGCTGGCCCAGATCGGCGCCGACGGTCTCGGGCTCCCGATCGACCGGATCGAACTGCGCATCGGCGATTCGAACCTGCCGAACGGCGGCCTGGCCGGCGGCTCCACCGGGACCGCCACCAGCGGCACGGCGGTCGACAACGCCGCGAAGGGCGCCATCGCGGCCCTGGCGGAGCTCGCCGTCAACGACCGGGCCTCCCCCCTCTACGGCGCCGGCAATGCGGGCGTGACCGCCGCGGACGGGCGCCTCGCCCGCCGGGACGACCCCGCCCGCTCCGAATCCTTCGGCGAGATCCTGGCCCGCGCCGGCCGGACCTCCGTCGAGGCGAAGGGACAGGGGCAGGGCGATCCTGCCGCGCAGAAAACCTACGCGATGCACGCCCACGGGGCGGTCTACGCGGAGGTGAAGGTCGACCCCGACCTCGGCCAGATCCGGGTGACGCGCCTCGTCGGCGCCTTCGCGGCGGGGCGGATCATCAACCCGCACCTCGTGCGCAGCCAGTATTACGGCGGCATGATCTGGGGCGTGTCCCTGGCGCTGCACGAGCACGCGGTGCTCGACCCGCGCTCGGGCCGGGTGATGAACGGGAATCTCGCCGAGTACCACATCCCGGTGAATGCCGACGTGCCGTCCATGGAGGCGATCCTGGTGGAGGAGCACGATCCGCACGTGAACCCGCTCGGCATCAAGGGGGTCGGCGAGATCGGCATCACCGGCACCGCCGGCGCCATCGCCAACGCGGTCTGGCACGCCACCGGCGTGCGGGTGCGCGACATCCCCATCACCCTCGACCGGCTGCTGGGGTGAGATCGGACCGCGATGCGCCCGACGTCGTCGCGGTTGGTCATGCCGAGCTCTGCCGGCCGCGCGACGCCCGATCCGGACGTCGTCACGAAAGCTTGACCATGGATCTGAAACGCGCGGGCCGTTAACCACGTAAGGGCAGATTGCCGCTACTGGCATCAACCCCGTCCAGGCCGTCCGGACCCAAGCGCGTCGTATGCCAGTCCTGCCTCAACCCGAGAACGAGCGCGAGCGGCTCGACGCCGTGCGGGCCCTGGCCCTGGTCGGGACCGCCCCGGAACCGCATTTCGACGCCGTCTGCCGGACCGCTCAGGCGCTGTTCGGGGTTCCGATCTGCCTGGTCTCGCTGGTGGAGGAGCACGACCAGTGGTTCAAGGCCCAATGCGGCCTGGACCTGCCGGGCACGTCGCGCGCGGTCTCCTTCTGCGCCCACGCGATCCTCGCCGACACGGTCCTCGTCGTCGCGGACGCGACGCAGGACCCGCGCTTCGCGGACAATCCCCTCGTCACCGGGGCGCCCGGCATCCGGTTCTACGCCGGCGCGCCCCTCATCCTGCGACCGGGCATCCGGGTCGGCACGCTCTGCCTGATCGACACGAAACCGCGCAGCCTGTCGACGGACGACACGCACCGGCTCGAGGACCTGGCCCGCGTCGTCGTCGCGCACCTGCGCCTCCACGAGGCCCTGCGGACCGGCGAGGCCCTGACCCGCGAACGCGCGGCGGACATCGCCGCCCGCCGGCGGGCCGAGGCGGCGGCGGCAGAGAGTGAGGCCCGCTACCGCGAGGTGCTGGACTCGACGCACGACGCCATCCTGGGCCAGCTCGCCGAGGGCGTGATCGTCACCGACGCGGCGGGCCGGATCACCCTGGTGAACGAGGCGGCCGCCGCGATCCACGGCGTCGCGCGCCTGGATGTCGAACCGGACGATTACAGCGAGACCTACCACCTCTACACCGAGGAGGGCGTGCCCTACCCGCCCGAGGATCTGCCGCTCGCGCGGGCCGTGACCGGCGCCACGGTCCGGGATGCCCGGTGGCGGGTCCGGCGTCCGGACGGCGTCGAGGTCCTGGCGATCGGCTCCGCCCGCCCCCTGATCGGTCGTGACGGACACCGGGTCGGTGCCATCCTGACCATGCGGGACGACACCGCGCGCGATGCGGCCGAGCGCGCCCTGCGCGCGGGCGAGGCGGAGCTGCGGGAACTCAACGCCACCCTGAGCGCGCGGGTGGAGGCCCGCACCCGCGACGCGGAGGCGGCCAAGCGGGAAGCCGAGCGCGCGAGCCTCGCCAAGACCGAGTTCCTGGCCTCCATGAGCCACGAGATCCGCACGCCGCTGAACGCCATCCTCGGGTTCACCGACCTGATGATCGCGTCCGACCGCCTGCCCCCCGACCTCCTGCGCCAAGCCGAGCTCGTGCGGACGTCCGGCGCCGCGCTGCTGACGATCGTCAACGACATCCTCGACTTCTCGAAGGTCGAGGCCGGCGCCGTCGCCCTCGACCGGCAGGCCTTCGACCCGCGGACCCTGGTCGACAGCAGCCTGTGCATCGTGCGCGGTTCGGCCGAACAGAAGGGCCTCGCGGTCAGGGCGGTGATCGACCCCGCCCTGCCCCGCAGCCTGTACGGCGACGCGGCGCGCCTGCGGCAGGTCCTGCTGAACCTCCTCAACAACGCCATCAAGTTCACGACGCGGGGCGCCGTGACCTTGAGCCTGCGACATGCCGGGACGACCGAGACCGGCGAGCGCCTGAGCTTCAACGTGGCCGATACCGGCATCGGCATCGCGCGCGCCAAGCAGGGCCGGCTGTTCCAGCGCTTCTCCCAGGTCGACGGCTCGATCGAGCGGGATTTCGGCGGCACGGGTCTGGGGCTCGCCATCTGCAAGCAGCTGATCGACCTCATGGGCGGCGAGATCGGCGTCCTCTCCGAGGAGGGCATCGGCGCCACGTTCTGGTTCACGCTGACCCTGCCCCTCGGGCCCTCCGCGCGGCGGGTCTCCAGCGCAGCCGCCCCCGTCGCCGGGCGGGCCGGACGCCTCCTCCTCGTCGAGGACAACCGGATCAACCAGAATCTCGCCCGCGCGGTCCTGGAGATCGGCGGCCACGCCGTCGACGTGGTCGCGGACGGCGCCTCCGCCATCCGCGCCGTGGCGGAAGGGGCGTACGACCTCGTCCTCATGGACGTGCAGATGCCGGGCATGGACGGCATGACGGCGACCCGGCACATCCGCGCGCTCGGCGGCGGCGCCGCCACGATCCCGATCCTCGCGATGACCGCCAACGTGCTGCCCGATCAGGTCCGGATGTTCCGGGAGGCCGGCATGGACGATCACGTCGGCAAGCCCTTCGACCGGGCGGAACTCTACCGGGTCATCGAGCACTGGCTCGCGCGGGAGGCGGACCCGGGAGCCGGCCAGCATGAAGCCGGCCCGCGCGCGAGCGGCCGGGAGACGGTTCGCCGGGCGGCCGGCCGACCCGGCGACGATCCGAGCCTCCTCGACCGGATCGCCTATGACGCGGTGATCGGCCTGATCGGCGGCGGGCGGATCGCCGGCACCCTGGAGACCCTCGCCAAGGAATTGGATGCGAGCTTCGCGGGCGCCTGCGAGACCCGGGAGGACCGGGATCAGCTCCGCTTCGAGGCGCATCACTGCGTGTCCTCCGCCGGCACGCTGGGGTTCTTCGCCCTCTCCGACGCGGCCCGGGCCCTGGAGAGCTGCAACGAGCAGCGGATCGCCCAGGAAGGCCCGGAGGCGTTCCACCGCGGGCTCGCGGAGGTCAGGAACCTCGCGGACCGGACGGCACGCTATGCCGAGCGGCTCGCTGCCGAGCTCGCCGGGGCGGAGGCCGCCCCCCGCGCGCCGCGCTCCTAATCCCGGATCAACCGGCCGGAATACACCACCGGTCCGGTGGGCTGGCCGGTGGGCGAGCCGCCCTCCGGCTCGACAGAGACCGCGAAGGTCCCGCCCGCGAGTGCGTCGGCGGCCGCCGGCGTGGTCAGGCCGTCGAGGGATAGGCCCCGGGTGCCCGATCCGACGAGGCCGAGGGTCTTCGGGGCCTGGCCGGCGCCGACATACCAGAGTTCGAGGCTGCGTCCCGCCGGAGCCTGCGCCTCCACCGGGCGGACCCGCGCGGTGCCGGCCCGGGTGTCGACGCTGACGAGGAGCGCGGGCGCCTCGCCGCCGCGGCTCACCACCGCGACGTAGCGCCCGTCCACGCCGGTCGGCCGGGAGGGCCCGAGGGCGATGAACAGGGCGAGACCCGCCGCCAGGGCGGCGGCCGTGCCGGCGGCGAGGCGCCAGCGCCGCAGGGATCGGCGGAGGGGGCCGATCGCGTCGTCATTGGCAGCGGTGGGGGAGGCCGGGGCGCGGGCGAGCGCGCGGGCGATGGCCGGCCAGACGTCCGGCCCCGGCGCGACCTCGGGCGCCGCGAGGGCGAGCGGCGCCAGGCGCCGCTCCCAGGCGTCGCGGGCCGCGCGCGCGGCGGGGTCCGTGGCCAGTTCGCGCTCCACCAGGGCCCGCTCGGCCGGATCGAGGGTGCCGAGCACGGATTCGGCCAGGCGCAGGTCGCGGTCGCCGGAGGAGGCGCCGGGATCGGAGGGTGTGCCGGCGCTCATGCGGCACCGTCCAGGCAGCCGCGCAGGGTCGCGAGACCGCGATGCAGCCAGGTCTTGATCGTGCTCACCGGGCGGTCGTAGCGCAGGGCGAGGTCCTCGCGGGACTGGCCCTCGCAATAGGCCAGCACGATGCAGTCGCGGTGCAGGGCCTCGAGGCGGCCGAGGCACGCCTGGAGCGCTTGGCCGTCGAGGATCGTGCCCTCGCTGTCGTGGGGGTCGGCCAGCCGCTCCACCCAATCCTCCCCGTCCTCGGTGATCGGCCCCTGCACCTCGCGGCGCCGGCGCAAGCCGTCGATCGCGCGGTTGCGCGCGATGGTGCAGAGCCAGGCCAGGGGCCGTCCGGCCGCCGGGCTGTAGGACGCGGCGTTCTGCCAGACGCGCAGGAAGGTATCCTGCAGAACGTCCTCGGCCATGCCGCGATCCGGCTGGATACGCAGGATCACCCCGAGAAGTTTCGGGGCCGTCCGATCATACAGGGCCCGCAGGGCGGCCTCGTCATGCCGGGCGATGGTCGCGATGAGCCCCGCGAGGGCGGCGTCGGCGCGCGCGGGATCGTCCGCCGGGGGATCGCCACGCAGGGAACTGACACGCAACTCTGGGCTTCCTCCGTGTCCGGCGCCAGGACGGCTGGATCCGGTCGCGGTCCTTCGGACGGGACCGTCTCAACCCAGGTTAACCGAGGCGGCGCCGAGGCGCCACCGGGGGCCCGTCAGCGGCGCTCGTAGAGCAGCCGGGCGCGGATGGTGCCGTCGAGGGCCCGGATCTCCTCCAGCAGGCCCTCCGCATCGGCGTCGGTGACGTCGGTCTCCACCACCACGTAACCGACCTCGCCGTCGGTCTGGTAGAACTGCGCCGCGATGTTCACCCCGCGCCGGGCGAAGGTGTCGTTGAGGCGTCCCAGCATGCCCGGGATGTTGCGCTGGACGTGGATCAGGCGGGTGCCGGTGGGACGCGCCGGCAGCTGCACCTGCGGGAAGTTCACGGTGCCGACGGTCGAGCCGATGTCGGAATAATCCACGAGCTTGCGCGCCACTTCCGAGCCGATGCGCTCCTGCGCTTCCTCCGTCGAGCCGCCGATATGCGGTGTCAGGATCACGTTGGGCAGGCCCTGGAGGGGGCTGACGAAGCGCTCCTGGTTGGAGCCGGGCTCAACCGGGAACACGTCGACGGCCGCGCCCCGCAGGTGGCCGTCGCGGAGCGCCGCGGCCAGGGCGTCGAGGTCGACCACGGTGCCGCGGGCGTTGTTGATGAGGAAGGCGCCGGGCTTCATCGCCCGGATCTCAGGCTCCCCGATCATGTTGTGGGTCTCGGGCGTCTCCGGCACGTGAAGGGAGACCACGTCGCTCTGGGCCAGCAGGGCGGTCAGCGAATCGGTGGGCTCGGTGTTGCCGTGGCGCAGCTTGTCGGTCTGGTCGTAGTACACCACCCGCATGCCCATGGCCTCGGCCAGCGTCGAGAGCTGCGAGCCGATATTGCCGTAGCCGACGATGCCCAGCGTCTTGCCGCGCACCTCCTGCGAGCCCGTGGCCGACTTGTCCCATTCGCCCGCATGCGCGCCCACCGAGCGCGGCACGATCCGGCGCATCAGCATCACGATCTCGCCGATGACCAGCTCGGCCACCGAGCGGGTGTTCGAGTAGGGCGCGTTGAAGACCGGGATGCCGCGATGGCGGGCGGCCTCGAGGTCCACCTGGTTGGTGCCCACCGAGAAGCAGCCCACCGCGAGCAGGCGCTCGCCGGCCGCGAGTGCCGCCGCGTCGAGCTGCGTGCGCGAGCGGATGCCGAGGATGTGCGTGCCGCGCAGGGCCTCGTGCAGGGCCTCGCGATCGAGCGCCTTGGCCACCCGCACGACGTTGGTGTAGCCGGCGGCGGCGAAGAGCGCGGCGGCGCTGTCGTTGATGCCTTCTAGCAGCAGGACGCGGATCTTGTCCTTCGGGAAGGAGAGTCGTTCGGCCATGATCGTCTTCTTCTTGGATGTCGCGCCCGGCGGGGCGGATGCGGCGCCGGGCCCTGGAGCTGCGCGCGGCCGTCGGGCGCGCGGCGCGAGTCCCCGAATGGGCCGTGTGAGAAGCCAGTTCACCGGCCCGGTCAAGGCCCGGTCTTGAACATCGGCGGCGATTGTCAGGTCGCCCCCTTGACCCGCGAGGCCGGCGCCGGGATGCCGGGGCGACCCGTTTTCGAGGCCGTGGCCCGCCCCAGAGCCCCCGCACGAGGAACCCGCCGATGAGCCAGACAGCCGCGCCCGCCGACCTTCTCGGCCGCCTGGAATCCTGCCTCGGCCGGGGCGGCCTGCTCACGGGCGCGGACGATCTCGCCCCCTACGCGGTCGACTGGCGCCGCCTCTTCCCCGGCCGGCCGGCGGCGGTGGCGCGCCCGACCAGCACGGCGCAGGTCGCCGCCGTGATGGCGGCCTGCCACGCAGCCGGCGTCGCGGTGGTGCCCCAGGGGGGACATACCGGCCTTGCGGGCGGTGCAACCCCGGACGCCTCCGGGGGTCAGGTGGTGCTCTCGCTCGCCCGCATGAACGCGATCCGCCGGGTCGACCCCCTCGGCCTGACCCTGGAGGCGGAGGCCGGCTGCATCCTCAAGGTGGCGCAGGACGCCGCGGAGGCGCAAGGCCGCCTCCTGCCCGTCAGCCTCGCGGCGGAGGGCTCCGCCATGCTCGGCGGCGTCATCGCCACCAATGCGGGCGGCATCAACGTCCTGCGCTACGGCATGACCCGCAACCTCGTCCTCGGCCTCGAGGTGGTGCTGGCCGACGGGACCGTGGTCGACGGTCTCCGGGCCCTGCGCAAGGACAATGCGGGCTACGACTGGAAGCAGCTCTTCATCGGCAGCGAGGGCACGCTCGGCATCGTCACCGCCGCGATCCTGCGCCTCGTGCCGCGGCCGCGCCACACCGCGACCGCGCTCCTCGCAGTGCCGGACCCGGCGGCGGCCCTGCGCCTGCTCCGGGCGGCGCAGGATGCGCTCGGCGACACCATCCAGGCCTTCGAGCTGATCGCGGGCGAATCCCTCGCCCTGGTGGCCGAGCATGCCGGCCTGACCAGTCCCATCGCGGAGGCCGGCTGGACCGTGCTGATGGAGGCAGGATCGAGCCTGGAAGGGCTGCGCGAGGCGGTGGAGACGCTGCTGGGCGAGGTCCTGGAGCGGGGCGACGCCACCGACGGAGTGCTCGCCGAATCCGGCCAGCAGGCGGCCGCCCTCTGGGCCCTGCGCGAGCACATCACCGAGGCCGAGGCCCGGGCCGGTCGAAGCGTCAAGCACGACGTCTCGGTGCCGATCCCGGCGATTCCGGACTTCCTGGCGGCGGCGGGCGAGGCCCTGGCCGCGGGCGCGCCGGGCACCCGGCCGAACATCTTCGGCCACATGGGCGACGGCAACATCCACTACAACGTGATCATCGGCCCCGAGCACGGATCGGAAGCCATCAACCGCATCGTCCACGACGCGGTGGCGCAGTTCGGCGGCAGCATCTCGGCCGAGCATGGCATCGGCCAGTATAGGGTCGACGAGCTCGTGCGCCACCGCCGGCCGGAGGAGATGGCGCTGGCCCGCCGCATCAAGGACGCCCTCGACCCGCAGGGCCTGCTCAACCCCGGCAAGGTGCTGCGCACCGGACCCTGATCGAAGGCCACGAGACTGTCGGAATCCGAGCCGGCGACCTATCTCCCGTCTCAACGACGCGACACGACGGCAGGAAGGACGCTGGCATGGCCTCGCCCGGAGACTGGAAGATCCCCGCATCCGCGCAGCCCCGGGCCGCCGATTACGGCTACGACCTCGAGCAGGCGCTCACCGCCATCGTGGCGCTCTCGACGCGGGTGCCGCCCGAGGCCTTCACCGCCGAGACGCTCGGCACCGAGCGGGCCGGCAACGGCGTCGTCATCGGCGAGGACGGCCTCGTCCTCACCATCGGCTACCTCGTGACGGAAGCCGAGTCGGTCTGGCTCACCACCCATGACGGGCGCTCGGTGCCCGGCCACGTGGTCGGCTTCGACGCCGTCACGGGCTTCGGCCTCGTCCAGGCGCTGGGCGACCTCAAGATCAAGCCGCTGAAGCTCGGGCGCTCGGGCCCGGTCAAGATCGGCGACCGGGCGGTGATGGCCGGGGTCGGCGGCCGCGCGCGCAGCCTCGCCGTCGAGATCGTCGCCCGCCAGGAATTCGCCGGCTACTGGGAATACGTCCTCGACGAGGCCCTGTTCACCGCCCCCTCGCATCCGCACTGGGGCGGAGCGGCGCTGATCGGGCCGGACGGGGCGCTGCTGGGCATCGGCTCCCTGCAACTGCAGCAGGGCGGCACGGGGGGCCCGAAGACCATCAACATGATCGTGCCGATCGACCTCTTGCCGCCGATCCTCGAGGACCTCACCACCCGGGGCCGCGTCGACCGGCCGGTGCGCCCCTGGCTCGGCCTCTATGCCAGCGACGGCGAGGACGCCGTGGTGGTGATGGGGCTGGCCGACGACGGCCCCGCCGAGGCGGCGGACCTGCGCCCGGGCGACGTCATCGTGGCGGTGGCTGGCGAGCCCGTGGCCGACCTCGCCGGCTTCTTCCGCCAAGTCTGGGCGCTGGGCGAGGCCGGGGTGCGGGTGCCGCTGACGATCCAGCGCGACGGCAAGCCCCTCAAGCTCTCGGTGACCTCCTCCGACCGCGAGCGCTTCCTCGCCAGCCCGCAACTCCATTGATCGAACTTCCGGGCGGGTTTATCCCGTGCCGATGACGGACAGTTCCATCCATATCGTCGGCGGCGGCCTCGCCGGGTCGGAAGCCGCCTGGCAGATCGCCGAGAGCGGCCACGACGTGGTCCTTCACGAGATGCGCCCGGTGCGCGGCACCGAGGCGCATCACGGCGGCGACTTCGCCGAGCTCGTCTGCTCGAACTCCTTCCGCTCGGACGACGCCAACGGCAACGCCGTCGGGCTCCTGCACCAGGAGATGCGCACCCTCGGGTCGCTGATCCTGCGCGCGGCCGACGCGCATCAGGTCCCGGCCGGCGGGGCGCTCGCCGTCGACCGCGAGGGCTTCGCCCGGGCCGTCACCGCCGCGATCGAGGGGCATCCGCGCATCCGGATCGTGCGGGAAGAGGTCGAGGGCCTGCCGCCCGAATCCTGGGGCCGGACCATCATCGCCACCGGTCCCCTAACCGCCCCGTCCCTGGCGCAGGCGATCCGCGAACTGACGGGCGCCGAATCGCTCGCCTTCTTCGACGCGATCGCGCCCATCGTGCACCGCGACTCCATCGACATGGGCAAGGCCTGGTTCCAGTCACGCTACGACAAGGTCGGGCCCGGCGGCACGGGGGCCGACTACATCAACTGCCCGATGAATCGCGAGCAGTACGACGCCTTCATCCAGGCCCTGATCGGGGGCGACAAGATCGGCTTCAAGGAGTGGGAGGCGACCACGCCCTACTTCGACGGCTGCCTGCCGATCGAGGTCATGGCCGAGCGCGGCCCCGAGACCCTGCGCCACGGCCCGATGAAGCCGGTGGGCCTCACCAACCCGCACGACCCGACGGTCAAGGCCTGCGCCATCGTCCAGCTGCGCCAGGACAACGCGCTCGGCACCCTCTACAACATGGTCGGGTTCCAGACGAAGCTGACCTATTCCGAGCAGGTGCGGGTGTTCCGCACCATCCCGGGCCTCGAGAACGCCGAGTTCGCGCGCCTCGGCGGCCTGCACCGCAACACCTACCTCGACAGCCCCCGCCTCCTCGACGCGACCCTGCGCCTTAAGGCGCGGCCCAGCTTGCGCTTCGCCGGCCAGATCACCGGCTGCGAGGGCTATGTCGAGAGCGCCGCCATCGGGTTGATGGCCGGCCGCTTCGCGGTGGCCGAGGCGCTGGGGCACGCCCTGGCGCCGCTGCCCGCCACCACGGCGCTCGGCGCCCTGATCGGCCACATCACCGGCGGCCACATCGCGGCCGAAGATGCCGGCGCCCCGCGCTCGTTCCAGCCCATGAACGTGAATTTCGGCCTGTTCCCGCCCCTCGACCACGCGCCCAAGGGCGAGGCCGGCCGGCGCCTGAAGGGGCCGGAGAAGGCGGTGGCCAAGAAGAAGGCGCTCACCGACCGGGCCCGGGCCGACCTCGCCGCTTGGATGGGGAACGGGCCCGCGCGGATCGCCGCCGAGTAGGGTTGCGCCGGCGGCGCCCGAAAACCCGCCGGCCGCATCGAAACGCCTGTGCCCCCCGCCTCCCCTAGCGCTCACGAAAAAATACGATCACGTTGGGATGAACGACCCAATGTCGAACGTATCAGGGGAGGGAATTCCGATGGCGGGCCATCCGGACCACGACAAGAGCGGCTCCCGGGCCGCCGCCGTCCTGCGGGTGACGAGCGGCAACTTCTTGGAGATGTTCGACTTCTTCGCATTCGGGTTCTACGCCTCCTACATCGCCAAGGCGTTCTTCCCCAGCGAGAACGAATTCGCCTCGCTGATGCTGACCTTCATGACCTTCGGGGCCGGCTTCCTCATGCGGCCCCTCGGCGCCGTGCTGCTCGGGGCCTATGTCGACCGGGTCGGGCGCCGGAAGGGGCTCATCGTCACCCTGGCGATCATGGCCGCCGGCACGATCCTGATCGCCCTGGTGCCCGACTACGCCACCCTCGGCCTCCTGGCGCCCGCCCTGGTGCTGGTCGGTCGCCTGCTCCAGGGCTTTTCCGCCGGGGTCGAGCTCGGCGGCGTCTCGGTCTACCTCGCCGAGCTGGCGCCCCCCGGCCGCCAGGGCTTCTACGTCGCCTGGCAGTCGGGCAGCCAGCAGGTGGCGATCATGGCGGCGGCGGCCATCGGCTACGCTCTCAACCGCCTGCTGTCGCCGGCCGAGATGGGCGCCTGGGGCTGGCGCATCCCCTTCCTGATCGGCTGCCTCCTCGTACCGTTCCTGTTCTACATCCGGCGCTCGCTGCAGGAGACCCCGGCCTTCCAGGCCCGCAAGGTCCACCCGCCGGTGGGCGAGGTGGTGCGCACCCTGGGGCGGAACTGGCGGATCGTCGGGCTCGGGATGCTGATGGTGGCGATGACCACGATCGCGTTCTACGCGATCACGGTCTACACCCCGACCTTCGGCAAGAGCGTCCTCAAGCTCTCCGACACCGACAGCCTGATCGTCACGTTCTGCGTCGCGGTGTCGAACCTGTTCTGGCTCCCCGTGATGGGGGCGCTCTCGGACCGGATCGGCCGGCGCCCGATCCTGCTGCTGTTCTCGGGCCTGACCCTCGTGACGGCCTATCCGGCCCTGGCCTGGCTCGTGGCGCATCCGACCTTCGAGACCATGTTGGCCGTGCTCCTGTGGCTGTCCTTCCTCTATGGCAGCTACAACGGCGCCATGGTGGTGGCGCTCACCGAGATCGTGCCGCCGGCGGTGCGCACGGCCGGATTCTCCCTGGCCTATTCCCTGGCCACCGCCCTCTTCGGCGGGATGACGCCGCTGATCTCGACTTCCCTCATCGAGGCCACCGCCAACAAGGCGGCCCCCGGGCTCTGGATGGCGCTGGGCGGCGCCTGCGGTTTGCTGGCCACCATCGTGATCTACCGAGGGCTCGCCCGGGTTCCGGCCGCGGAACGCGTCAGCCCGGCTCATATGTGAAGATGCGCCGTCCGGGCCGGTGACCCTCGTCGCCGGTGTCGCGGAACCCCAGCTTGCGCAGGAGGCCGACGGAGGCCGCGTTCTCGGGTCGGCACTCGGCGATGATGAAGCGGTTGGGGAAGCGCTCGCGCAGCAGGCCGAGGGCGGCGCGGACCGCCTCGGTGCCGATCCCCTGTCCGCGCGCCGCGCCGCCGACCCAGTAGCCGATCTCGGCGGCGTGGTCGCCGCGCAGGTGGAGGCCGACGATCGCCGCCAGGGTGCCGTCCACCCGTTGCCAGGCGCCCAGGAAGCAATCCTTGCGTACCTTGGCCGGCCCGATGAGGCGGCGCGCATCCGCCAGGGTGAAGGGGGCGGACAGGAAATCCACCGCCTCGATGATGGCCGGATCGTCGGTGAGTGCCCGCACGGCCTCGGCGTCGGCCGGCTCCAGCCGCGTCAGGCGCAGGCGGGCGGTCTCGGCGGGGGGAAGCTTGGCGAGGGTATAGCGCGAGGCGAGGCTGAACATGGCCCCGTGAGCTTACCAGATCGCGCGGCCTTTCGGGCCGGTTTTCAGGCGAACCGCTCGTGTTCAGGCGAACCGTTTGGCGCCCGCCACGCAGAGCACGACGAGGCCCGTCACCGCCAGCATGGAGGGGGCGACGGGCTCGCCCAGGAGCCAGCCCGCCAGCGCCAGCCCGAGGAAGGGCTGCAGCAACTGCAGCTGGCCGACCCCCGCGATGCCGCCCAGCGCCAGCCCGCGATACCAGAACACGAAGCCCACCAGCATGCTGAACACCGAGACGTAGGCGAGACCGCCCCAGGCCGGCCAGCCGATTCCGGCCCAGGCCGAGGGCCGCGTCGTCACGGCCAGCACGGCCATCGCCGGAAGGGACAGGACGAGGGACCAGGAGATGACCTGCCAGCCCCCGAGGCGGCGCGCGAGGACGGCCCCCTCGGCATAGCCGAGGCCGCAGAGCAGGATGGCCGCAATCATCAGGAGATCGCCGGCGGGGGAGGCGCCGCCGCCCTGCGCGAGGGCGAACCCCGCCACGGCCGCTGCCCCCACGACGGAGAACAGCCAGAAGGCGGCCCGCGGGCGCTCGCCCCCGCGCAGAACCCCGAACAGGGCCGTGGCGAGGGGCAGGAGGCCGACGAACACCACGGCATGCGCGGCGTCGACGTGCTGGAGCGCCAGGGCGGTCAGCAGCGGGAAGCCGACCACGACGCCCAGGGCGACCAGGGCCAGGGATGCGAGGTCGCCGCGCGCCGGCTGCCGCTGGCGCAGGGCGAGGAGCAGCCCCGCACCGAGGATCGCGGCGATCACCGCCCGCGCCGAGGTGAGGAACAGGGGCGTGAAGCCCCCGACGGCGATCCGCGTCGCCGGCAGGGAGGCGCTGAAGATGAGGATTCCCACGAGGCCGCTGCCCCAACCCGCCGTTTCCCTGCGCACGATCCGCCTCCCCGCTCCCCGGAGGACGGCCATAGCGCCCCGATCCGGGCCCGCGACAGCGACAATGGCCGGACGATTCCGCCGAACTGTCCGGTGCTCGGACCGGACAGCGCGAATCCACCGATGGGCAGCGCGCATGAAAAACCCGCCCCGGAGACCGGGGCGGGCTGATCGCGTGGCGTTGCGGCGTTCAGTCGATCACGGGTGGATCACCATGGCGCTGAACGGGTGCACGTAGGCCTGCAGCATCACGAGGCCGCCGACGAGGCAGGCCAGCACGATCGAGTGCCAGAACACGAAGCGCAGGATCTTGCCCTCCTGGCCGAAATAGCCGGTCGCTGTGGAGGCGACGACGATCGACTGGGCGTCGATCATCTTGCCCATCACGCCGCCCGACGAGTTCGCCGAGGCCATGAGGATGCCCGACAGGCCGAGCTGCTCCGAGGTGATCTTCTGCAATCCGCCGAAGAGCACGTTGGAGGCGGTGTCGGAGCCCGTCAGCGCCACGCCGAGCCAGCCCAGCAGGGTGCCGAAGAACGGGTAGAGGATGCCGGTGCCGGCGAAGGCGAGGCCGAGGGTGGCATCGACGCCCGCGTAACGGGTGAGCACGCCGAGCGCGAGCATCGCCGCGATGGTGATGAGCGAGTAGCGCAGCACCCAGATCGTCTCGATATAGGCCGTCACCAGGCGCCAGGGCGAGAAGCGCATGATCAGGCCGGAGATGATCGCGGCAAAGAGCACGCCGGTGCCCGTGTAGGACATGTAGGTGAAGGCGAAGACGGCGGCTTCCGGATGGGCTTTCGCCACCACCGGCGGCACCTTCATGATCACGTTGTGCAGGCCCGGCACCTCGTACTTCCAGGTGAAGATCGGGTTGACGAGGCTCTTGAACCAGCCCGTGCCCCAGATCGCCACGATCACCGAGAGGATGATCCACGGAACCCAGGCCATCGCGATCTCGCGGGAGGTCGCGGTACGGCCACCGAGATCCACCTTAGGCAGGTCGCCCGGAACGGCGGCGCCGAGCGAGACCGGACGGCCGCCGTTGACGTAGCCGATGGACGGGTCGTTGCCGCGCAGCGCCGGGGAGGTCCAGATCTCCTTGGGCTGCCAGACCTTGAGGAAGGCCACCAGGGCAGCCATCGAGATCAGCGAGGCGCCGATGTCGACGATCCAGGGGTTGACGTAGTTCGAGATCAGGAACTGGGCTACCGCGAAGGAGCCGCCGCAGACCAGGATCGGGGGCCAGATCTTGATCATGCCGCGGAAGCCCGCGAACACCCAGATCAGCCAGAACGGCACGATGATCGAGAAGAACGGCAGCTGCCGGCCGATCATGGCGCCGAGGATGTAGGGGTCGTAGCCCGTCACCGAGGCGAGGCCCTGGATGGGCGCGCCGAGCGCCCCGTAGGCCACCGGCGCGGTGTTGGCGATGAGCGAGAGGCCGGAGGCGGCGAGCGGCGAGAAGCCGAGGCCGATCAGGATCGCGCCCGTGACGGCAACCGGGGTGCCGAAGCCGCCCGCGCCCTCGAAGAAAGCGCCGAAGGCGAAGGCCACGAGCAGCAGCTGGAGCCGCCGGTCCGTGGTGATGCCCGCCACCGATTGCTGAAGCGTGGCGAACCAGCCCTTCTCCACCGTCAGGCGGTAGAGGAAGATGACGTTGAGGATGATCCAGCCGATGGGAAACAGACCCAGCGCGACGCCGTAGCCGGAGGCGCGGGCGGCGAGATCGGCCGGCATGCCGAACAGGAAGACGGCGACGCAGAAAGCCAGCACGAGGGAGAGCACGGCCGCGATATGGGCCTGCACCTTGCCGCTCGCGATCATGCCGAGCAGGGCGATGACCGGCAGAGAGGCGGCGAGGGTCGAGAGCCAGGCATTCCCGAATGGGTCGTAGACCTGATTCCAGGTGGTCACTGTGTTCACGGGCGCCTTACTCCTCCGGGCAAGCCCGATCTCGTGCCGGGCCTTGTACCCGTAGCTAGCAGAGCGGTCCGGCCGGCTCAACGCGGTTAATCATGTATTCAGAGGGTGTTGCATGGATATCCGTGATCCGGGCCGAGGCGCCAGGGCGCTTTTTCGCAGCGGTCGACGGCGCCGCACCCTGCGCATTCCTACCCGCGTGAGGGGAACATGCGCCTGCGGCGGCCACTTCCCCCACGAGACCCCGAGCGATCGGCACCGGAGAATAAATCTATGTTTATGCGCGTCGACAAGCTACAGGCCGAGCTTCCTGCCCCCAAGCGGAAAGATCCGAACGCCGCCGCGGCGCTGCAGGAATTGCTCGGCGGCAAGTATGGCGAGATGTCGACTCTGGGGAACTACATGTTCCAGAGCTTCAATTTCCGCAGCAAATCGAAGCTGCGCCCGTTCTATAGCCTGGTCGCGGCGATTACGGCCGAGGAACTCGGCCATGTCGAGCTCGTCAGCAACGGCGTGGCGATGCTCGCCAACGGTCCCGACAACGATGGCGACGCGAAGGACGGCGGCGACATCTCGAAGGCGCCGTTCGAGGACATGAAGGACATCCGCCTTGCGGCCGCCTTCCTGTCGAACGGCGGCGGCGTGACACCGGTCAACAGCAACGGCGCCTCCTGGAACAACGACTTCATCACCACCACGGGCAACGTCGTGGTGGACCTGCTGCACAACTTCCACCTCGAATGCGGCGCCCGCCTGCACAAGCTGCGCGTCTACGAGACCCTGACGGACCCGACCGGCCGCGAGGTCTGCGGCTACCTGCTGGTGCGCGGCTCGGTCCACGCCCACGCCTACGCCCTGGCCTTGAAGAAGATCACCGGCGTCGAGATCGAGAAGTTCCTGCCGACCCCGAACATCAACCTCGACAAGATCCCCGAGTGCCAGAAGTACCTCCAGGAGGGCTCGCACCGCCGGCTCTACACCTTCAGCCCGGGCGACTACACCGAGATGGCCGGCATCTGGGGCAACGGCGAGATGGCGCTGCCGGGCGACCCGCCGGGCGAGCTCAGCGTCGTCGAGGGCATGCCGGACGGCGGCAAGATCCACCAGCTCACCGGCGTGCCCTCGGCCTTCACCCCGGACTACGCGCCGCAGGAGATGTTCGAGATCGCCGAGAAGCTGACGAAGAAGGCCCGCTGAGCCGGAAGCTCCGGGCGGGATGAAGACGGGGCGGCTCCTTCGGGGCCGCCCTTTTTCATGGCGGCTTCCCTTTTCGAGGGCCGGTTCGGTTCAGCCCCGGCGGGAGGCGCGCCAGAGAGTCCAGAGGCGGCGCCAGCGCGGAATCTCGATGACCGTGTTGAGGGGGTCGTAGCCCGGCCGCTCCATGGCGGCGAGGTAGGGCTCCACCAGGGCCACGGGCAGGAAGGCGGGGCGCGCGGCCGGCGCGATGGTGGCGCGGGCCGCCTCGTAGGCCTCGAGGTGGCGGCGGGCGAGCGCCCGCAGGTCGGCGGTGGCGCGCAGGAGCCCGGGGCCGCCGCGCCCGGTGACGATGTCTTCGCGGGTGACGCCGTAGGTCTTGAGGATATCGGCGGGCAGGTAGACCTGGCCGGAGCGGGCGTGCCACGGGAGCGCGCGCAGGAGGCCGGTGACCCCGTAGGCGACGCCCGCGTGTCCCGCGGCCGCCGCGCCGCCGGGCTCGACCCCGTCGCAGAGGACGAGGGCGCCGAGGCGGATCAGGGCCGAGACGGTCTCGCCGCAATAGCCCTCGAGGTCGTTCACCCGGGGCATCGGGTCCTCGTAGAGATCGAAGACCCGGGCGTCGATGAGGTCGACGAAGGGCTGGCGGCCGAGCTTGCGCCGGACGATGGCGTCGTCGAGGGCGGCGGCGACGGGATTGGCCTTCACGTCGCCGCGGGCCTCGCCCTGGAGGGCGTCGCGCCACCATTGCAGGCGGATCTCGCCGGCCATCGGGTTGGAGGCGGCCTCGCGGACCCGGGCGACGGTGAGGCTGAAGGCGATGAGGGCGAAGAGGTGGGGCCGGACGGAAGCGGGCGCGAAGAGGGTGGCGAAGTAGCGGTCGGGATCGCCGTCCCGGACCAAGCCCTCGCAATGCTGGAAGGCGAAGGCGAGGTTGCCCTCGGCCGGGCTGGTCCGGGTGTCCGAATCCGTCATGTCCCGCGCTTCATCATGCGACCGCGATCAGGGCGGCGGCGACCTTGCGGTTCTCCGCCATGAGGATGTTGTAGGTGCGCGCCGCGGCCCCCGTCTGCATCACGTCGAGGCCGATGCCGCCCTCCTTGAGCCAACGCCGGAGCGCATCGGGAAAAGGCGCGATGTCGAGCCCGGTTCCGACGAGGAGGAGTTCCACCGTCCCGGCCTCAGCGAGGATCGGACGCAGCGCGTTCCGGTCGATGGCACGGGGCTCGGTCACGTCCCAGGCCCGGATGCCGGACGGCGTCACCAGGATCGAGCCGCGATGGGACATCTCGGCGAAGCGGAAGCCGCCGTTGCCGTAGGCGTCGATGAGGTGGCGCCCGGGAACGAAGCCGTCGTGCAGGCTGCCGGAAGACGCCATGGCCGCCCCTACTCCGCCGCCTGGGGCACGCGCCCACCCGTGGCGCGCCCCTGCGCCTTCACGCCCGAGAGCATCAGGCCGAGATAGATCAGCACCGGCGTCGAGACGAAGATCGCCGAGTAGGTGCAGATCACGACGCCGGCCAGCATCACGATGGCGAAGCCCTTGATCGCCTCGCCGCCGAACAGCACCAGGGCCAGCAGCGACAGGAAGGCCGAGGTCGCGGTCATCACCGTGCGGGACATGGTGGAGTTGATGGAGAGGTTGAGGAGTTCGACCGTCGGAATCGTCTTGTAGCGCCGCATCAGCTCGCGGGTCCGGTCGAACACCACGACCGTTTCATTCAGCGAGTAGCCCACGATGGTGAGGATCGCGGCGATCGAGGTCATGTTGAACTCGATGCGGGTGATGACGAAGACGCCGAGCGTCAGCACGATGTCGTGGAGCGTGCCCACGATGGCGCCGAGCGCCAGCTCCCGCTCGAAGCGGAACCAGAGGTAGAACAGCACCGCGAGCACCGACAGCACGACGCCGATGGTGCCCGACTGCACGAGCTCGCCCGAGACGCGGGGGCCCACGGTCTCGGTACGGCGGAACTCGTAATCGGCGTCGAAGGCGGCATGCGCCTTCTGCATCACCGCCGTCTGGCCCTGCTCGCCCGGCTGCAGCGGGAAGCGCACCAGCACGGTGCCTTCGCCGCCGAGTTCCTGCACTTCCGTCTCGCCGAAACCGAAGCCGTTCGCCGTATGACGCACCGCGCCGACATCGGCGGTCTTCGACTTCGCCTGAAGCTCCACCAGGGTGCCACCCTTGAAGTCGATGCCGAAATTCAGGCCGACGGTCAGGAACAGCACCACCGTCGCCACGGACATGAAGGCCGAGAGCGGGAAGGTGAGGCGCCGGAAGCGCATGAAGTCGACGTGCGACTCGTCGGGCCAGAGGCGGAGCAGGCGCATGATCGGTCTCGAAACTCTTGGTCAAGGATGCCGGCCACGAAGGCCGGCCGTCCGAGATGACGGCAGGGCCGGCGATTAGAACGGCAGGGCCTTGGGCCGGGCCATGTTGTACCACAGGGCGATCATCATCCGGGTCAGGGTCACGGCGGTGATGACCGTGGTGAGGATGCCGAGGATGAACACCACGGCGAAGCCCTTCACGGGGCCGGAGCCGAGGAAGAACAGGATCAGGGCGGCGATCGCCATGGTCGAGTTCGAATCGATGATGGTGGCGAAGGCCTTGTCGAAGCCCGCCTGGAGCGCCGAGACGATGGAGCGGCCGGCCCGCACCTCCTCGCGCACGCGCTCGTAGATCAGCACGTTGGAATCCACCGCCGTGCCGATGGTGAGCACGATGCCGGCGATGCCCGGCAGGGTCATGGTGGCTTCGAGCACCGACATCAGGCCGAGGATGAGGCCCACATGCACGATGAGGGCGATGTTGGCGAAGAAGCCGAACACCCCGTAGGTGGCGAACATGAAGACGACGACGAGGGCACCGGCCACCAGGGTCGCCATCTTGCCGGCTTCGATGGAATCGCGCCCGAGGCCGGGACCGACCACGCGGCGCTCGACCACGGTGAACTTCGCCGGCAGCGCGCCGGCCCGCAGGAGGACCGAGAGGTCGTTGGCCTGCTGGACCGTGAAGTTGCCGGTGATCTGGCCGGAGCCGCCGGTAATCGGGGTGTTGATGCGCGGCGCAGAGACCACCTCGTTGTCGAGCACGATGGCCATGCGGCGGCCGACATTCTCCGAGGTCGCCTGGCCGAAGCGCTGCGCGCCCTTCAGGTTGAACTTGAAGCTGACCATCGGCTCCTGGGTCTGATGGTCGAAGGCCGGCTGCGCGTCGGTGAGATCGCCGCCATCGGCCATGATCCGGCGCTCGACCGGAACCTTGGCGCCCTTCTCGTCACGCGAGGGCAGAAGATCGACGTCGCCGGAGGGCGAGTCCGCAAGCATGCGGAATTCGAGCTTGGCGGTGGAGCCCAGCAGCTTCTCCAGGCGCTCCGGGTTCTGTTCGCCCGGCACCTGGATCAGGATTCGGTCGGCGCCCTGCTGCTGGATCGACGGCTCGGTGGTGCCCGTCGAGTCGAGGCGGCGGCGGATGACTTCGATGCCCTGGCTCACCGCGCGGCGGGTGCGGTCTGTGATGCCCGCATCGGTCAGGGTCAGGCGCACGAGACCGTCGGGCTGCTCGGCGATGTCGATGGTGCGGCCCGCGCCCTGGCCGACGAGGGGGTTGGAGATCGGCTGGGCGAGCTCGCGCAGCTTCGGCAGCAGCTTGGCGCGCGCGGCCGCGTCGGTCACGCGGACCTGAACACCGCGCTGCAGGAGCTGGATGCCGCCCTCGGCGCGCACGCTCTCCTGTTGGAGGATGCGGCGGACGTCGTCGCGCAGGGCCTTGGCCTGGGAGGCCACGAGTTCGTTCTGGTCGACCTCGAGCAGGAGCTGCGAGCCGCCCTGGAGATCGAGGCCGAGCACGATGGCGCGCTGGGGCACGATCCAGCTCGGGAACCAGCCCGGCAGGGAGGCCATGAAGCCCTTGCGCTGCTCGTGCGAGAAGAAGCTCGGCACGGCGAGGCTGAGGCCGATCAGGATGACGGCCAGCGTCGTGACGATCTTGGTTCTCGAGAAGCGCAGCATCCGCCGGTACCGTCCTGTGTCCGTTTCTTCACTGGCGATGCGGGCCCTCGTGCCCGGCCCGCATGCCCGGGTCGCCGCCGTCAGGCGGCCTTGACCGGCGCGCCCTTGACGCGGACTTCCGAGATCATCGTGCGCACGACCTTGACGCGGACGTTGGGCGCGATCTCGACCTCGATCTCCGAGGCCTCGTCGGCGACCTTGGTGACGCGGCCGACGATGCCGCCGGTGGTGACGACGGTGTCGTCGCGGCGCACGTTCTTGACCATGTTCTGATGCTCCTTCACGCGGCGCTGCTGCGGACGGAGGATCAGAAAGTACATGATGACGAAGATGAGGACGAACGGCACCACCTGCAAGGCGATGTCCGCTCCGCCAGCGGCCGAGGTGGCCCCTTGCGCGAAGGCGGGGGTGATCAAGCGGAGGACTCCTCAAGGATGAGGCCCGCGCCGCCAAACCCTCGGTCGAGGGGGCGTCCGGGCTTGTCAAAAAGCGCGCGGACTATAGCCACGGCCTAAGTGAAAGCAACGCCGCACGGGTGAGGCGAATGGGTCGCCGGCCCGTGAATCGCCGGCCGGGACGCGATTTATCGGGTTCATCGCGGCCTCCCGGCACCGTAAAGCACGGCACCCGTCCCAGCTGCCCCGTCGCTGGACGCGAGTTCGAGGAGCCGCCCCATGACCGCCACGCCCCCCGCCGACCCGGCCGTCGATCCGGCCACCCTCGCGGCGTTCCTGCCTGTGCTGGAGCGGATCGCCGCCGCCCTGGAGCGCGCCGCTCCCGCCCCGCGTGCCCCCGTCGACCTGAATGCGGCTGACGCCTTCCTGTGGGGGCCGGAGCGCCGGCTGATCCCGGTGCCACGCGTCAACCGGGTGGCGATCGGCCTCCTCACCGGGATCGACCGGGCCCGCGACACCCTGGTCGAGAACACCCAGCGCTTCGCCGACGGCCTGCCGGCCAACAACGCGCTCCTGTGGGGCGCGCGGGGCATGGGCAAGTCCTCGCTGGTCAAGGCGGCGCATGCGGAGATCAACGCTGCGCGGGCACCCGGTACCCTCCCGCTGAAGCTCGTGGAGATCCATCGCGAGGACATCGAGGCCCTGCCCGACCTGATGGCGACGCTGCGGGGCGACGCCCATCGCTGGATCGTCTTCTGCGACGACCTCTCCTTCGACGGCGACGACACCTCGTACAAGTCCCTGAAGACGGCGCTGGACGGCGGCATCGAGGGACGGCCCGAGAACGTGCTGTTCTACGCCACCTCGAACCGGCGCCACCTGCTCGCCCGGGACATGGTGGAGAACGAGCGCTCCACGGCGATCAATCCCGGCGAGGCGGTGGAGGAGAAGGTCTCGCTGTCCGACCGCTTCGGCCTCTGGCTTGGCTTCCACAAGTGCAGCCAGGACGAGTACCTGGCGATGATCCGCGCCTACGTGGCGCGCCACGGCCTCGAGGCCGAGCCCGACCGCATCCGGGCCGAGGCGCTGGAATGGGCGACCACCCGCGGCTCGCGCTCGGGCCGCACCGCGTTCCAGTTCATCCAGGATCTGGCCGGCCGCCTGGGGCAGCGGCTGGAGGGCTGACGGCGGGGTCCCGCGCCGTCGGTCTGGAGCGCGCGCCGAAATGAAAAAGGCAGGGAGCATGCGCCCCCTGCCCCGGCGGCACGGCCTTTGAAACAGGCCGCGCCGAATAGTCCGAAAAAAGAAGATCAATCCTTGAGGTCGGCCGGGACCTTGCCGCCGTTCTCCTCGAGCTTCTTGATGACCTGCTTGTGCAGCCAGACGTTCATCGTGGCCGAGTCCTCCTTGTCGCCGGTGTAGTGCAGCTCGTCGGCGAGCTGCTTGCGGGCGCTGAGGCTCGAATCGAGGTCGAGGAGCTTCATCAGGTCGACGATCGAGGTCCGCCAGTTCAGGGTCTGGGAATTCTTCGCCGCCATTCCGTTGAGCACCTCCTCGACGTCGACGGGGCCGCCGGCCGGGGCGCCGGTGCTGGTCGGGGTCGAGGCGGGGGCATCCGAGCCGCCGGCGGAGGGCTGTGCGTTCGCCTCCGAGGGCTTGGCCTGGGCATCTCCGCCGCCGAAGGGATGGAGGATCTTGCTGACGATGCTGCCGAGGAGGCTCATAACGAATATCCCTCAATCTCACGTCGGCGGCCGGTGCCGCGACGGGGTGACAACGGAGACGGTCCGGCCCTGTTCCCCAGGGCCGGCGGATCGTCGGGAGCCCCTTCGGCTCGCAGGCTCCCGCGCGGGACAGGGCGGCGGCGGCGCGATTTGACATTCCGGGCCGCATCATCGACACCGCCGGCCTCGCGGCATCGACCGGAATCTTCGACCGGTTTCTGGGGCCGCGTGCCGGTCCGGAGCCGCGTATGTCCCCCCTGACGGCCCATCCCCCCGCATGATCGACCGCGCCACCGTGCCCCGCCCGGCTCGCGGCGACGCCTTCGCGTTCCCGGACACCCTCCTGTCCGCCGCCACCCGGAGCCATGCCTGGGCCTGCGCCCTTCTGGTGGCCCTCTGCCTCGTCTGCTTCCTGCCCGGCATCGCCTCGCTCCAGCCGATGGACCGGGACGAGCCGCGCTTCGCACAGGCCTCCAAGCAGATGCTGGAGACCGGCGACCTCGTCGACATCCGCTTCCAAGGAGAGGCCCGGCACAAGAAGCCCGTGGGCATCTACTGGGCCCAGGCCGCCGTGGTCGGCGCCGCCGAGGCCATCGGCGTGCCGAACGCCCGCACCACGATCGGCCTCTACCGCATCCCCTCCCTGCTGGGCGCCATCGGGGCGGTCCTCCTCACCTACTGGTCGGCCCTGGTCTTCCTGCCGCGGCGGGGGGCCTTCCTCGCCGCCGCCCTGTTCGGGGCCTGCGTCGTGCTCTCGGCCGAGGCGCGGCTCGCCAAGACCGACGCGCTCCTCTGCGCCTGCGCCGTGGCGACCTTTGGCGGCCTCGCCCGGGCCTGGCTCCGGCGCGACGCCGGTCCCGGGCGCCTCGACACCGTCACGGTGTTGGCCTTCTGGCTCGGCCTCGCCCTCGGCATCCTGATCAAGGGCCCGATGGTGCCGCTGTTCTGCGGCCTGCCGGCCCTGGTGCTTTCTGTCCGGTCGGGGTCCGGCCGCTGGCTCGGGGCCCTGCGGCCCGGCCTCGGCCTGCCCCTCACCCTGATGATCGTGGCGCCCTGGTTCGCGGCCATCACCTGGAAGAGCGGCGGCGCCTTCTACGGGGAGGCGGTGGGCCACGACATGCTGAGCAAGGTGCAGGGCGGCTCGGAGAAGCATTTCGCCCCGCCCGGCGCCTACCTCGTGGCGTTCTTCGGCACGTTCTGGCCGGGGGCCGCCTTCGCGGCGCTCAGCGCCTCCTTCGCCTGGGGCCACCGGCGCGATCCGGCCATCGCCTTCCTCCTCGCCTGGATCGTGCCGACCTGGATCCTGTTCGAGATCGTGCCGACCAAGCTGCCCCACTACGTACTGCCGCTGATGCCGGCCATCGCCATCCTCACCCTGCGGGCGCTCGCCGCCGGGGCGCTTCATCCCGAGCGCCGGGGCGCGCGGCTCACCGCCGGGCTCGTGGTGCTGATCCCGGTCGGCCTCACCCTCGGCCTCTCGGCCTTCGCCTTCGCCTACGACCGCACCCTGCCCTGGGCCGGCCTGCCCCTGCTGCTGGCTGCCAGCGCCGTGTCGGCCCTGGCCTGGCGCGCCTTCGCCCGCGGCCTGCCCGAGCGCGCCCTCGGCTTCGGCATCCTGGCGGCGATGCTGCTCTCGCCCGCCGTGTTCGGCCTGACCCAGCCGGTCATCGCCGCCCTCAAGGTCTCGCCCCGCCTCGCGGCGATCCGCGACGCGCTGCCCTGCCCGCATCCGCGCGTGGCCAGCCTCGGCTACCGCGAGCCGAGCTTCGTCTTCCTGATCGGCACCGACCTCGCCATGCTCGGCACCGGCCCGGAAGCCGTCGATTTCCTCAAGGGCGAAGGCTGCCGCCTCGTCTACGTGGAGGGCCGGTTCGCGACTGCGTTCGAGGCCGCCGCCGGGGCCGCCGGGCTGGTGCCGAACCGGGTCGGCGCAGTCTCGGGCTTCAACATCAACGGCGGCCGCCGGGTCGATCTCTCGGCCTACGCGGCGATGCCCTGACCTCCTCGGATCCAGCACCCATGCGCCTCTCCGTGATCATCCCGGTGAAGAACGAGGCCGGCAACATCGCGAGCCTCGTCGCCGAACTCGAGACCGCCTGCGCGCCGCTCGCACCCTTCGAGGTGATCTACGTCGACGACGGCTCCACCGACGGCACCGCCGAGGCACTCGCGGCAGCCCGCGTCGGGCGGCCCTGGCTGCGGGTGCTCGCCCACGACCGCACCGCCGGCAAGGCCGCCGGCATCCGCAGCGGCATCGCGGTGGCCCGCGCGCCCGTCTGCGCCCTGATGGACGGCGACGGCCAGAACGACCCGGCCTTCCTGGCGCCCCTGCTCGAGGCCATCGAGGCGGGCGGGCCGCGCACCGGCCTCGCGCAAGGCCAGCGCGTCGGGCGCAAGGACGGACGGCTCAAGAGCCTTCAGTCGCGCATCGCCAACGGGGTCCGGGTGCGCATCCTCAAGGACGCCACCCGCGACACCGGCTGCGGCTACAAGCTCGTGCGCCGGGACGTCTACCACACGCTCCCGTTCTTCGACGGGCAGCACCGCTTCATGCCGGCGCTGGTCGCCCGCGAGGGCTTCGGCGTGGTCCACCGCGACGTCGTCGACCGGCCGCGCTTCACTGGCACCTCGAAATACGGCCTGTTCGACCGGCTCTGGGTCGGGCTCCTGGATCTCGCCGGCGTGTGGTGGCTGATCCGGCGCAAGCGGGTGACGCCGCGGGTCACGGACGTGACGGGAGCCTGAACCATGCTGATCCAGCTCGCCGAGGACGTGCGCGGCTACGTCTACGACGTCTTCGTCACCCGTTTCGATGCCTGGCTGGTCTTCGGCATCCTGGCGCAGGCGGTGTTCGGCGCCCGCTTCGTGGTGCAGTGGCTCGCCTCCGAGCGGGCCGGCCGGAGCGTGATGCCCCTTGCCTTCTGGTTCCTCTCCATCGCGGGCGGCCTGATGACCCTGGTCTACGGCCTCGTGCGGCGCGAGCCGGTGATCATCTTCGGGCAGGCGCTGTCGACCTTCATCTACCTGCGCAACGTCGCCCTGATCCTGCGCGAGCGCCGCGCCGCCCGGGCGGCCGCCCCGGCGCGATGACGCCGCTGCCGCCCTTCCACGACGACCTCGGCGCGGCTTTCGCCGAGGTCTGGCGGCTGCTGGAGGACGGGCCGCGTCTCCGCCGGAACGCCTTCCACATGCCGGCCCTGGCCACCGTGGATGCCTGCGGCCACCCGCAGGTGCGCACCGTCGTGCTGCGGGACGCCGACTCCGCGGCCGGAGCCTTACGCTTCCACTGCGACCGCCGCTCGGACAAGGCGGCCGAGATCGCGACCTCCGGGGTCGCGGCCCTGCACGGCTACGATTCCGCGACGAAGATCCAGATCCGCGCCTCCGGCCCGGCGACGCTCCACACCGACGACGCCCTGGCGGAAACCGCCTGGGCCGGCTCGATGGCGATGAGCCGGGTCTGCTACGGTGCCGACCCCGCCCCCGGCGCGCGCTTATCCGCCGGCGACGCCTACACCCTGCCGGATGCCGAGACCGCGCTGACCCTCGGGCGGCCGAACTTCTGCGCCGTGGTGGTGGCGGTGGCCCGCCTCGAATTCCTCTACCTCGACCGGCGCGGCCACCGCCGGGCCGCCTGGGAGCGGGCCGACGGCTGGCGCGGAGCTTGGCTGGCGCCCTGACGACGCCCGGCGCTCAGGCGGCGGCGCGCAGCCGCGCGAACCCCGCGTCGAGGTCCGCCTGCAGGTCCGACACATCCTCCAGCCCGATGTGGAACCGTAAGCCCGGGCCGCCGGGATTCCAGCGGGTGGCGGTGCGGTACTTCGTGCAGTCGAACGGGATCACGAGGCTCTCGAAGCCGCCCCAGGAAAAGCCCATCCCGAACAGTTCGAGGCCGTCGAGCATCGCCGCCACGGCGCGCTCCGGGACGGGCTTCAGGATGACGCCGAACAGCCCCGAGGCGCCGGAGAAGTCGCGGCGCCAGATCGCGTGGCCGGGATCGTCGGGCAGGGCCGGATGGAGCACGCGGGCCACCTCCGGCCGGGCCTGGAGCCACTGCGCCATGGCGAGCCCCTGCGCCCCGTGCTCGCGCAGGCGTAACGCCATGGTGCGCAGGCCCCGCAGGGCCAGGAACACGTCCTCCGGGCCGGGGCACATGGCGAAGTGCTCGAAGGTCCGGTGCAGAGCCGGCCAGTATGTCGCGTTCGCAGAGGTCAGGCCGAGGAGCAGGTCCGAGCCGCCCGAGAGGTACTTGGTCCCGGCCTCGACCGCGATGTCGACGCCCCGCGCATGGGGCGGGAACAGGAGCGGCGTCGCCCAGGTGTTGTCCATGATCACCGCCGCGCCCCGCGCGTGGACGATCTCGGCAATCGCCGGCACGTCCTGCATCTCGAAGCTCTGCGAACCCGGCGCCTCCACGAGCACGGCCTTCGTGGTGTCGCGCATCAGGTCGGCGATGCCGGCGCCGACCAGGGGATCGTAGTACTCGACCTCCACCCCGAACCGTTTCAGGACGCCGTCGCAGAAGATGCGGGTCGGGCGGTAGGCGGAATCGCTGATCAGCAGGTGGTCGCCGGCCGAGACCACCGCCATCAGCGCCACGGTGAGCGCCGCGAGGCCCGACGGCGTCAGCACGGTGCCGGCGGCCCCCGCGAGTTCGCTCCAGGCGCTCGTGAGGGAATCCGTCGTCGGCGTGCCGGAGGTGCCGTAATCGTAGCGCCCGCGCCGGTGCTGGAGGTCGTCGTAGGTCGGGAACAGCACCGTCGAGCCGCGATAGATCGGCGTGTTGACGAAGCCGTGCTGGGCGGAGGGGTCGCGTCCCGCATGAACGAGGCGGGTGCTCGCCCCGAAGCGGGCGGGATCGCGGGGGGGCGTGTTCGACATCGGCACCGGTGGGCGAGGGATGGACCTGCCGCGACCGAAGCCCGGCGCGCGCGCTCCCGTCAACCCAGGGGGTCGGAGCGCCGCAGGGTCGGAGGGGGTCATGAGCGGCGCCGCGCGGTCCCACAGCTCGCCACTCGAGACCGGACGATCCAAAACACCCGAGCCCAGCCTCCGGGAGCCCGACTTGAATCACCCCCAGGCCACCCTGCGAACCCCAACTGTCCACACCGCCTTGATGTCTCTCACAAGACGCCCGCTGCACCGGCCTGGCGAAGGCGAGACCCGTCGCGGTCGGGCGTTTCGTGAGGCACTCTAACGCGCCTCCTGCGAGACGGCGCGTGCCGCGGCGTCCAGGGACGCACGCCGGCGACGATGGAGCAGCTTGGTGCCCGCGACGAGGCCGATCTCGGCGGTGACGAGCGCGATCGAAACCCGGAAGCCGAGTTCGAGCGGGTCGGCGCCCGTCTCGCGCAGGGCGTGGCCCAAGACCAGGAACGGCGTGTTCCAGACGAGGATGCCGGTACCGGCGGCGGTGGCGAACGAGGCCGGGCGCAGCCGGAGCACGCCGGCCGGCAGGGCCAGGTAGATTCGCGCGACCGGGACCGTCTGCCCGACCAGCGTCACCCAGAAGCGATTGCGGCGGTAGGCTTCGGCGAGCCTGACGTAGGTCGGCAGCCCGAACAGCACGTATCTGCCGTATCGCGCGACCGCGCATTCGACGCGCCGTTCGCCGAGGCCGCGCCCGATCCCGTACCAGCAGAGGGAGGCGGCCAGCGACCCCGCCCCGGTCGCGAGGATGGCGGACAGGAGGGTGATGTCGTCCGCCACGCTCATCCCGAACAGCATCAGCATGATGTAGGACGGAACGATCGGGATGAACTTTTCCGCGAATGCGGCCGCGAAGAATCCCGGGACACCGAGATTCACGAAGAGCGGGAGAAGCGCCGAGGGTTCCATGACCGTCAGCCCGCGAACGGACGGCGCGAGAGCCGGTAGACGCCGGCCGGTGGGATGTTCCGGATCGTCCGTCCGATGCGGGTCGCCTGCAGGCCGAGCGCATCGAGCAGCGGCTCCGGCACCGAACAGCGCTTGCCGTACGTGTAGAGGAAGAACGCCCCGTCCGGCCGCAGGTATCGGAAGGCTCCGTGTAGGATCGCGGCGACCTTGCGTTCGTCCATGTTCAGCAGGCCCAGACCGCAGACGACCGCTCCGACCGACCCGTTCGGGAAGAGCACGTGCCGATCGAGGGCCGCCGCGTCCATCCACAACACCCGTGCCTGCGGGAAACGCATCTGCAGCAGGCGGGCGAAGTCCGAGCCGTACTCGACGAGCGTCAGGTCCCGCTCGCGGACGCCCCGCGCGATCAAGGCATGCGTGATCGCACCGGTGCCCGGGCCGAGCTCGATGACCGGACCGGTCCGGAACGAGATCTCCTGCGTGATCAGAGAGGCGAGCGCACGTCCGGACGGGGCGATGGAGGCAACGCCCCGAGGGTCGCGCACGAATTCCCGCAGGAAGGGTAGCAGGTCGGAGAGCTTGCCACCCAAGCCTTTTCGGCCTGTCTGGCTGCCGGCAGCCAATGTTTCTCTATAGATTTCCATGTAATACATCTTTCGTTTTTCTGCTCGATACTGTGTTTTTATTACTTTTATCGAGGGCAAAACGATCTCATGGTTGTCTGTCGAGAAGCTGTCGTTCGTGACCGCGGAAAATTTTTCACGAAATTCGAACGTCCGGGCCGTCCTGCAAGACTGCCGACAGACAGGCGCGATAGGATTCCGGGGTTGGCCCGGGCTAGAGGACGCGGGGGGCCCCGCGAGGTTCGTCGATGCGCATGCTGTTGGTCGAGGACGAACCGGAGATGGCCTCCGCCCTGCGCGCCGTGCTGTCGCGCCATGACATCGTCGTCGATCGCGCGGCCGACCTCGGGGAAGCGGAGGCGATGGCGGAAGCCTGTGGCTACGACGTCATCGTCCTCGACCGGCAGCTTCCCGATGGTGACGGATTGTCCCTGATCCCGAAGCTGCGCGCGGGCGGGAGCCGGGTGCCCGTGCTCGTGCTGACGGTTCGAAGCGAGATCGCCGACCGGGTCGCCGGCCTCGATCACGGGGCGGACGATTACCTGTCCAAGCCCTTCGCGTTCGAAGAGTTGCTGGCGCGGCTGCGCGCGCTGCTGCGCCGCCCCGCGAACCTGCAGACCGAGGTGGTACGGAGCGGACGGCTCGCCTTCGACTTCGCCAACCGCGAGGCCCGCATCGATGGCGAGATCCTCGATCTGACGCGGCGTGAGACGCTCGTCCTGGAGGCGCTCCTGCGTCGCCTGGGCCGCATGGTCCAGCGCGACGCCCTGATGGAGGCCGTGTTCGGCCTCGACGACGAGGTCCAGCCGAATGCCCTCGACACCCAGGTCTCGCGTCTGCGCCGCAAGCTCGCGGACGCCGACAGCGGCCTGATTCTCAACGGTGTGCGCGGGATCGGATACCTTTTGCGGGAAACCCCATGAGCCTGCGGCGCCCATCTTCCCTCAAATGGCGGCTCGTCGTTCTCACCGCCACCGCGCAAGCGGCGACCTTCGCACTTCTGAACCTCGCCGTCGTCGGTGTCGTCGGCGCCCTTTGGATGAGCGGGGCCATCAGCGGTGGAACCTATCAGCTGAGCACCATCGAGGCTCTTACGGCAGCGGTCGAACGGACTTCCGACGGCGATCTCGTGCTGCGGCCGACCAAGGAACTCGATCGGTTGAGGCGCGAGGTCGACGGCTTCTGGTTCGTCGTGCGCGACGATGCCGGCCACCAGCTGTCGGAAGGACGGCTTCCGGATATGTTGACCCCCCTGATGCCGGGCCTCGACCGAATCGAAAGCGCGGTCGTCGCCGGGGATCGCAGCGATGAGACGGCGCCGGTGGCGGTCCTGCAACGCGTGGATACGCCGGCCGGCCGGGTTCAGATGCTCACGAGTGGCAAGGGGCCCGCGCTCCTGCGTCAGGTCGTGGCCGCGTTCCTGCCGTGGCTGTACCTGAACCTCTTCGTCATCGGCTTGATGACGGTCGCCACGCTCCTCGTCACGCCCCTCGTGGTGCGCCGTGCCATGCTCGGGCTCGGAAGGGCCGCGGATGAGGCGAAGCGGATCGATATCGGCCGCAGCGGCGCGCGCCTGACGGAGGCGGGGGTGCCGGTCGAGATCCTTCCCTTGGTCCGGGCGGTCAACGAAGCCCTGGCCCGCCTCGACAAGGGCTACGAGAGCCACAAGCGCTTCCTGGCCGATGCCGCTCACGAATTGCGGACTCCGATCGCGATTCTGACGACGCGCATCTCCGCGCTGCCGTCGGGGCCGGAGAAGACGCGCCTGCTGGAGGACACCACGCGGCTGACCGTGCTGACGGGACAGCTCCTCGACCTGCAGCGCCTGGGACAGGATCACGCGACCCTCCTGCCCGTCGACCTCGTGGCCCTGGCCAAGCGCGTGGTCCTCGACCTCGCGCCTCTTGCCTTCGCGGCCGGCTACGAAGTGACGTTCGAGCCCGAGGCGGAGACCGTGATCGTCAACGGCGACGAAACCGCCCTCGATCGTGCGCTCACGAACCTGATCCAGAACGCGATCGATCACGGCGGCCGACGCGGCACGATCCGGGTAGGAGTCGCCTGCGCCGGTTGGATCGAGGTCTCCGACGAGGGCGCCGGCATCCCGTCGGACCAGCTCGACCAGGTCTTCGAGCCGTTCCACCGCGCGCGGCAGGGTGGCAAGGGCGCTGGCCTCGGGCTCGACCTTGTCCAGAGGATCATGCACCTGCACGGCGGGCACGCCGAAGTCGTGGCCGGACCCTCGACGGGTGCCTACATGCGGCTGGTCTTCCCGTGGCGGCAAGGCTCGGACCGCCAGGGGATCCACTCTGATCCGGTCTCCTGCACCTGATGACTGGCCGTGCTCTGATCCGGCTTGGGCGTCTGGCGATCCGACGGTTTCCAGGTCCGGTATGATCCGTCATCCGCTCGATCGGAGCGGACGACGGATCGGCAAGTAAAGCTCCTGCTCAGAACCTGCGGGTGATGGCCGGGGCGCGCGCGTCCGGATTCCGGGCTCGCCAGCGGCGTCCCGGAATGACGGGGTGGGTCGGACGACCGGCGCGCGCGGTTCCGTCAACCGGCGGCTTGACCGCGGCGCGCGATCCCCTGCAATGCGCGCATGCGACTGGTCTCCGTCACGCCCCTCGCCACGCTCCTCGGTGCCCTGCTCGCCGCGTCTCCGGCACCGGCTCAGGATGGCACCTTGGCCCAGGTGAAGGCGCGCGGGCACCTCGTCTGCGGGGTCAGCGGCGGGGTGGCGGGCTTCAGCATGCCCGACGGGCAGGGGCGCTGGCACGGCCTCGACGTGGATTTCTGCCGGGCGCTCGCCGCCGCGATCTTCGACGATCCGGAGCGCGTTCGCTTCATCCCGCAATCCTCGGCCGCGCGCTTCACCGCCCTGCAATCGGGCGAGATCGACGTGCTCGCCCGCAACACCACCTGGACACTGTCGCGCGACACCGCCGCGATGAATTTCCCCGTGATCACCTTCTTCGACGGGCAGGGGTTCCTCGTCCGGAAATCCCTGACCATCACCACGGTGAAGCAGCTCGACCGGGCGACGATCTGCCTGCAGCAGGGCACCACCACGGAGCTCAACACCGCCGACTGGTTCCGCACGCGGGGCTTGAGCTACCAGGTCGTCACCTTCGCCAACAGCGAACAGACGCTCGGCGCCTACGAATCGGGGCGCTGCGACGCCTACTCGACGGACAAGTCCTCCCTCTACGGCGAGCGCCTGAAGACCGCGCATCCGGAGGAGCACGTCATCCTGGAGGAGGCGATCTCGAAGGAGCCCTTCGCGCCCGGCGTGCGCCAGGGCGACGATGCCTGGCGCGACCTCGTGGCCTGGACCCACTACGCCATGATCGACGCGGAGGAGGCGGGGATCAGCCAGGCCAACGTCGCGGCCTTGCGCGAAAAGACCCTGAGCCCGGACGTGAAGCGCATCCTCGGCGTCGAGGGTCGCTACGGCCGGGGCCTCGGGCTCACCGACGACTGGGCCTACCGGATCGTCCGCCACGTCGGCAATTACGGCGACGTCTTCGCCCGCAACCTCGGCGAGGCGACGCCCCTGAAGATCCCGCGCGGGCTCAACGCCCTCTGGACGAACGGGGGCCTGCAATACGGGCCGCCGATCCGGTGAGGGCGGGGCCGCCCGAATCCGGGTCCGGGCCGAGGACCGGGTCCACCCGCGCCCTCCTGCTCCAGGCCCTCGTCGCCCTGGCGCTGGCGGCGCTGGCCTATGCGGCCTTCGCCAACGCGTCCGAAAAACTCGCGCGCCAGGGCATCACGGCCGGATTCGGCTTCCTCTCGCGGGCCGCCGGGTTCGACATCAGCCAGCGGCTGATCCCCTATGCCGCCGCCACCTCGACCTATCTCGACGCGTTCTGCGTCGGGCTCCTCAATACGCTGCTGGTCTCAGGGCTCGCCATCGGGCTGGCCACGCTGATCGGGTTCGCGGTCGGCATCGCCCGGCTCTCGCCGAACTGGCTCGCCCGGACGCTCGCGGCCACCTATGTCGAGACCCTGCGCAACCTGCCGCTCCTGCTCCAGCTCCTGGTCTGGTACGTGGCCGTGCGGGTGGCGCTGCCCGAGGCGCAGCACCCGGCGGCCTGGGGCGGGGCCTATCTCAGCCAGCGCGGGCTGTTCCTGCCGCGCCCGGACTTCTTCGGAGTCGCCTGGCTCGTGCCCCTCGCCTTCGCGGCCGGGATCATCGCGGCGCTCGCCCGGGCGCGCCGCGCGGCCCGGCATGTGGAGACCGGGGCGGAAACCGGCCCGGTCGCATGGCCGGCCCTCGCCTGGGTGCTCGGCCCGCCGGCGCTCGCCTGGATCGGGCTGGCGCTCGCCGGGCATCCCGTCGGGATCGCCTGGCCTTCCCCCGGTCCCTACGGGCCGGAGGGTGGCCTCGGGGTGCTGCCGGAATTCGCCGCTTTGCTGCTGGGGCTCTCCACCTACACGGCAGCCTTCATCGCCGAGATCGTGCGCGCCGGTCTCGCCAGCGTGGCCCGCGGCCAGGGGGAGGCCGCCGCAGCCTTGGGGCTCGGCCGCGCCAAGGCCCTGCGCCTCGTCACGATTCCCCAGGCGATGCGGGTGATCGTGCCGCCGCTCACCAGCCAGTACCTCAACATCACGAAGAACTCGTCCCTGGCGGTGCTGATCGGCTATCCCGACCTCGTCCACGTCTTCATGGGCACGGTGCTCAACCAGACCAACCAAGCCGTGGAGGTCGTGGCCATCACTATGGCGGTCTACCTGACCCTGAGTCTCGGCCTCGCCGCCATGATGAACGCCTATAACCGCCGCGCGGCGCCCGTATCTCGATGAGGCAGGCGACGCGATGACCGTGATCCGCGAGACCCTTCTGCCGCCGGCCCCGCCCCCGCGCCGGACCGGCGGCCCCGCCGGCTGGCTCCGGAAGAACCTGTTCTCGAGCCCCGGCAACACCCTGACCACCCTGGTGATCCTGGCCGGGCTGGCGCTCCTCCTGCCCCCGGTGATCCGCTTCCTCGTCACCGACGCGGTCTGGAGCGGGAACTCGGGCGAGGCCTGCCGGCCGGAGGTCGCCGGGCACCCGGTGGGGGCCTGCTGGGCCTTCATCGGCGCCAAGATCAACTACCTCGTCTACGGCTCCTACCCGGCGGCCGAGCGTTGGCGCCCGAACCTGTTCTTCGGCCTCGTGGCCCTGGGCACGGCCTGGATGCTGTGGCTCGACGCGCCGCGCCGTGGCCTCGGGGCCGTGCTCGTATTCGTCGCCGGCCCGGTCCTCGCCTATTGGCTACTCTCGGGCTCCTCCGTGCTGGGCCTCGCTCCCGTCGCCACCAGCCTGTGGGGCGGCATGCTGGTGACGGTGGTGGTCTCGCTCGTCGGCATCGTCGCGTCCTTGCCGCTGGGCATCTTCCTCGCCCTGGGGCGGCGCTCGGACCTGCCGGTGCTGCGCTACGCCTGCATCGGCTTCATCGAATTCTGGCGCGGGGTGCCGCTGATCACCGTGCTCTTCATGGCCAACGTGATGCTGCCGCTGTTCCTGCCCGGCGATCTCACCGTGGACCGGCTGGTGCGGCCGCTCGTCGGCATCGCGCTGTTCGCCTCCGCCTACATGGCGGAGGTGGTGCGCGGCGGCCTGCAGGCGATCCCGGAGGGTCAGGGCCAGGCGGCCCTGGCGCTCGGGCTGACGAAGGGACAGGCCATGCGCCTTGTCATCCTGCCCCAGGCCCTCAAGGTGGTGGTGCCGGGCATCGTCAACACGCTGATCGGGCTGTTCAAGGACACCACCCTGGTCTCCATCGTCGGCATCGCGGACTTCATCCGGGTGCTGGAGGCGGCCCGCGCCGACCCGCGCTGGTCGGCACCGACCATTCCGGCCACGGCCTATGCCTTCGCCGCCCTGTTCTACCTCGCGGTGTGCTTCGCGATGGCGCGCTACGCCGCCTTCATCGAGCGCCGCCTCGCCGCCGGCGAGCGGGGCCGGTCATGACGTCCCCCGCCACGACGACGCCGGCGGTCGAATTCCTGGGCGTGAACAAGTGGTTCGGGACCGCCCACGTCCTGCGCGACGTCTCCCTCGCGGTGGCGCAATCCGAAAAAATCGTGATCTGCGGCCCCTCGGGCTCGGGCAAGTCGACCCTGATCCGCTGCGTCAACGGCCTCGAGCCTTATCAAGGCGGCACGGTCCGAGTCGACGGCCACGACCTCACCCCCGCCCGCATCCCGGCCGTGCGGCGCTCCGTCGGCATGGTGTTCCAGAGCTTCAACCTGTTTTCCCACCTCACCGTGCTGGAGAACTGCACCCTGGCGCCGATCCACGGGCGCGGGATCGACCGCCGGGCCGCCGAGGCCCGGGCACGGGACGAGTTCGCGCGCCTCGCCATCGCGGATCTGGCGGACCGCTATCCCGGCCAGCTCTCCGGCGGCCAGCAACAGCGGGTCGCCATCGCCCGCGCCCTCTGCCTCGACCCGGCCGTGATGCTGTTCGACGAGCCGACCTCGGCCCTCGACCCCGAGATGGTGCAGGAGGTGCTCGACACCATGACGGATCTGGCGGCCCGCGGCATGACCATGCTCTGCGTCACCCACGAGATGGGCTTTGCCCGCCGCGTCGCCGACCGGGTGGTGTTCATGGACGAGGGCCAGATCGTCGAGGTCGCCCCGCCCGAGGCCTTCTTCGAGCGGCCCGAGCATCCCCGCACCCGGGATTTTCTCGCGCGCATCCTCTGAGCGGAGTTGTGCCGGCGCAGGAAACGGCGCGCGGAGGCCGGCTCCGGTTCATTAACGCAGACGCGCTAAATCCCGTCCGGTACTCGCGTATCCGGGAAGCCCGTCCCTTGCGTATCCTGCGGAACATCGTCGTCGGCAGTGTCTTCGGCGGCAGCGCCCTGGCCATCGCCTTCGCCTGCGTCGACCGGCTCGACCATCCGGCCCCCAAGGCGTCCCGATCCGCCGCGCCGGTGGCCGCCCTCACCCGGGCCCGTCCGCCGGAGCCCACCGTGACGGGATCGCTGCCGGCGGAGACCGGTCCCTCGATCAGCGACATCCTCGGGCGCGACGGCGGCGGCACGACGGCCCGGACGCCCGTGGTGCGGACGACCCCGCCCAAGCCCGCCACGGCGCGCGAGGCGGCCGCCAAGGTGACGCCGAAGCCCGCCGCGCCCAAGCCGCCCGTGAAGCGGACCGCCGAGGGCTTCGACACCGAGCGCCTGAACGCCCTGATGCGCGGCGACCCCGCCGTCACCCTCACCCGCGCGCGCTGAGAACGCGCGCGGTCGCCGGATGATCGTCGCCCGGGTGATCCCCGTCGAAGACTTGCTATAAGCCGCGCCCGGCCCCCTTTGGCCGCGACGCGGTGGCAGGAGGAGGCGGGCCTTGGGTCTGATCTACGCGCTCGGCGCCTACCTGAGTTGGGGCCTCGTGGTCCCGGTGCATTTCCGCCTGCTCGACGCCGTGCCGGCGCCCAGCATCCTCGCCGACCGCATCGTCTGGTCGAGCCTGCTCGTCGCCGGGCTGCTGGTGGCTCTGCGTCGCCGGATCCGGAACCCCTTCCCCCTGGTGCGCCGGCACGGGCTCCTCGTCCTCTCGGCCGGCTTGATCGGCGTGAACTGGCTCCTCTACCTGCAGGCCGTGCAGTCCGGGCACATGCTCGACGCGAGTCTCGGCTACTTCATCAACCCGCTGATGAGCGTGGGCTTGGGCGCCGTGGTGCTCGGCGAGCGCCTGCGCCCGGTCCAGGCCGCGGCCGTGCTGCTGGCCGCCGGCGCCGTGCTGCTGGCCGTCGTCATGGCCGGCAGCCTGCCCTGGGTCTCGCTGGCACTTGCGGGAAGCTTCTCGCTCTACGGACTCGCCCGCAAGGTCGTCGGCGTCGACGCCATGGTGGGCTTTGCCGCCGAGACGCTGCTGCTCCTGCCGGTGGCGCTGATCTACCTCGCGGCCTTCGCGCCGCCCGTGATCCAGGGCGACCCCGTGCGGGCAGGCCTGATCCTGCTCACCGGGGCCACCACGGCCCTGCCCCTGATCTGGTTCGCGGCGGCCGCCGAACGGCTCACCCTCGCGACCCTCGGGCTGATGCAGTACCTTGCGCCCTCCTGTCTCCTCGTGCTCAGCACCCTCGTCTACGGCGAGCGGCTGGAGCCCCACCGCGCGGTGCTGTTCGGGCTGATCTGGCTGGCGCTGGCGATCTACGCGGTCGACGCCACCCGCGCCGCCCGGCAGGCGCGGGCCGCTTGAGGGAGCTTCAGCGCGACGCGCGAACCCGACCCGACGACCGCCTTTCCCGGAGATCGCCATGCCGCTGACCGACCTTCTCGTACCGACCTACCGGAACATGCTGAAGACCCTCGCCGGATTGCTGGACACGGCCGAACGGCAGGCGCCGGCCGGGGCCGAGGGCCTGCTATCGGCGCGCCTGGCGCCGGATATGCTGCCGCTCGCCGCGCAACTGCGCTTCGCGGCCTATCAGGCGCAGGACGCGACGTTCCGCCTGCGCGGGCAGGCCATCCCCCCGTCGCTCGCCGCGGTGGCGGCCGAGGGGCGCGAGGCCGGTGACGCCCCCGGATCGCTCGCCGATGCACGGGCCCGGATCGACCAGGCCCTGTCCCATCTCGACGGTCTGACGGACGACGCCCTCGACGCCGGGGACACGCTGCCGATCGCGATCGAACTTCCGGGCGGCGTGACGTTCGACATGACGGGCGAAACCTATGCGCGCGATTGGGCGCTGCCCCAATTCTACTTCCACGTCGTCACGGCGTACGCCATTCTGCGGAACCAGGGGATCGGGATCGGCAAGGCTGATTATGTACCGCACATGTTTGCTTATCTGAGGTCCGCACCCGCGCCGTCGGCATAGGCGGCGTGCGCGGACCCGATCCTTCGGCCGGAGACCGCACCGAGGTATCCCGGGGAGGCGCCATGCTGACCAACCGCATCACCGACATCGCCGGCATCCGGGTCGGCCACGCCACCGACCTGCGCCTCGCGAGCGGCGCCACCGCCCTCCTGTTCGACGCGCCCGTGGTGGCCGGCATCGACGTGCGCGGCGGCGGCCCCGGCACCCGCGAGACCGACCTCCTCGATCCGGAGCGCACCGTGGAGCGTATCGACGCCCTGGTCCTCTCCGGCGGCTCGGCCTTCGGCCTCGACGCGGCGTCTGGCGTCGTCGCCCACCTCGCCGAGACCGGACGCGGCTTTCCCGTCGGCCCCGCCCGGGTTCCGATCGTGCCGGCCGCGATCCTGTTCGACCTCCTCAACGGCGGCGACAAGGCCTGGGGCCGGTTCTCGCCCTACCGCGACCTCGGTTACGCGGCGGCGGCGGCCGCCGCGCGAGATTTCGCCCTCGGCTCCGTCGGGGCCGGGACGGGGGCGGCCACCGCGAACCTGAAGGGCGGGATCGGCTCCGCCTCCGCCGAGGTCGCGGGCTTGGTGGACGTCGCGGGCTCGGGCCTCCAGGTCGGCGCCCTGGTGGCGGTGAACGCCTTCGGCCGGGTGACGGTGGGGGCGGGGCCGCATTTCTGGGCCGCACCTTACGAGATCGGCTGCGAGTACGGCGGACTCGGCGCCCCCGCCGCGATGCCGGCCGACGCCTTCGACTGGCCGCGCAAGACGCTTTCGGGCGCGGGGGCCAGCACCACCCTGGCGGTGGTCGCCACCGACGCCGCCCTCACCAAGGCCCAGGCGCGCCGCCTCGCCGTGATGGCCCAGGACGGCCTCGCCCGGGCGATCCACCCGGTCCACACACCGCTGGACGGCGACGCCGTCTTCGCCGTGGCCACCGGCCGGGTGCCCCTCGCCGACCCCGTCCTCGACCTCGCGCGGATCGGCGACGCGGCCGCGCGCACGCTCGCCCGCGCGGTGGCGATCGGCGTGCATCGCGCGACGGTGCCGCCCGGCTGGGCCGGGCCCCCGGCTTGGGCGAACCGTTTCGGGGGCTGACGCTTGGCCGGAACCCGTCAGGTCTGGCCGAGTTCGGCCTTGGCATCCGCGATGAGGCCGGCGAGGCCCGCATCGACCTCGGCCCCGAGCATGCGGCGCTCGGCCTCCGTCAGGTCGGCCGCCCAGCCGCGCTGGCCGAAGCCCTCGGCGCACTTGGCCCGCTCGGCCGCGAGGTAGGCCTCGGTCTCGGCCGGCTGCGTGCGCATGGCCTGGACAAGGCCGAACCAGGCGGCGCGTTCCACCACCGCGAGGCGGGCCCGCAGGCGGATCATCACCGCGCGTTCGGGGCTGACATCGTCCATCGGCTGCTCCGTTCCGGCCGGCTCAGCGCCGCGGTTCGCAGCGCGTCTTCACGTAGGTGCCCGGCTCGTTGCCATGCCCGGCATTGGCCGCGAGCACCGGCCCCTGCATCAGGCATTCCTGCAGGGTGTGGGCCGGGCCCGTGATGATGTCGAGGGCCGTGTCCCGGGAGCAATCCGGAGCCTGGACGGCGGAGGCGCAGACGAGCGCGACGACGAGAATCGGGTTCATGACCGGATTACCTGGATCAGGCCGCCCGTGCGGCAAGGGCGTGTCCCGGATCCGGGTGCAACTTAATGCAGACCCATCGCATGCGCCGATCTATGTTTCTTGTTTGTTCCAGAGGCGTCAAATCCGAAACTTCACTTCCTAGGCTGATAGACCTATGCATTTAGTCATAGGTATTAGGACCTAGACTTTTGAACCCATCGACCGGCTCGAGAAATCGAACAGAAAGAGAACAAATACAGACCTTCCTAGCTTCTCCGGGTGCGACCCCTCACCTGTGGACGCCCGCCCCGGGCAACGGACCTGCCCGAGGGCACGCGTGTTAAGACCTTCGTGCGAGAGCCAGAGGAGCCCCGGGGAACGAACCTCGGCGCGGGAGCCGGAGCAGGCATGACGGTCGGCATCGAGATGGGTCTGTGCATGGGGCCGGGGGCGGAGCCCGCGTGCCTCGACCTCGAGGAGCTCCTGGCCACGCGTCTGCTGGTCCAGGGCAATTCCGGCTCGGGCAAGTCGCACCTGCTGCGGCGCCTGCTGGAGCAGAGCGCCGGCGCGGTGCAGCAGGTGATCATCGACCCCGAGGGCGACTTCGTCACGCTTGCCGAGGCCTACGGCCACGTGGTGGTGGACGGCGCCCACGGGGAGCCCGACCTCCAGGCCATCGCCGCCCGGGTGCGGGCGCACCGGGTCTCGGTGGTGCTCACCCTGGAGAGCCTCGACATGGAGGCGCAGATGCGCGCGGCGGCCGCTTTCCTCGGCGGCCTGTTCGAGGCCGAGCGCACCCACTGGCACCCCGCCCTGATCGTGGTCGACGAGGCGCAGATCTTCGCGCCGGCGGCGGCCGGCGACGTCTCGGACGAGGCGCGGAAAGCCTCCCTCGGCGCCATGACCAACCTGATGTGCCGGGGCCGCAAGCGGGGCTTGGCCGGCATCATCGCCACGCAGCGCCTCGCCAAGCTCGCCAAGAACGTGGCGGCCGAGGCCACCAACTTCCTGATGGGCCGCACCTTCCTCGACATCGACATGGCGCGCGCGGCCGACCTGCTGGGCCTCGACCGGCGCGGCGCCGAGCGTTTTCGCGATCTGTCGCGCGGCGAGTTCGTGGCGCTGGGGCCCGCCCTCAGCCGGCGCCCCCTGGCCCTGCGCATCGGGCCGGTAACGACCTCGGCGCGCTCGGGGTCCCCGAAGCTCGTGCCCCTGCCCGCCCCGGCGGACGCGGATCTCCGCGCCCTCATCCTCACCCGCTCGGCCGACGAGCCCGCGCTGGCGTGGGCGCCAGCGCCCCGCACGCCGCCAACGCCGCGCGCCACGCCGGCCGACCTCATGCGCGAGCTCAGCGCCTACCGCCCCGAGCCGGTGGAGGCGCCCGCGCCGCTGAGCGAGGAGGAGATCCGGGCTGGGCTCGACGCGGTCCTGCGCGGCATTGCCGCCGACCCCGATGCCGGCGGCCAGCCGGTGGCGGTGGTCTACCAGGACTTCCTCGTGCGCTGCCGGATGCGCGGCCTCGACGGCGAGGCGATCAGCCTCGCCGCCTTCCGCCGCCGCCTCGGCGTCGCCCGGGCCGGATTCGACGGGGCCGACGTCGCCCCGGACGAGGCGGACGGGCGCTGGGAGGAGGCACAAGGGGTCGCCGCCACCCTGCCGGACGAGGTCCAGGGCCTGTTCCTGCTCCTCGCCCGCGCGGCCCTCGCCGGGGAGCCCTGCCCCGGCGACGAGGCCCTGGCCCGGGCGATCGGCAGCCGCTCGCCGGGCCGCGCCCGGCGTCTGCTGGCCTATGTCGAGACCCGCGGCACCATCGTGTGCCGCATGGATTACCGCGGCAATCGCATCGTCGCCCTGCCGGCGCTCGCCTGCGAGACCGGGCCGGGCGATCCGAAGGCCGCGGCCGAGGCGAGGCCCGGCGGTCCGGCCGCGTCCCCGGCGGGGGATTCGGGCCTGCCCGGGCTGTTCGCCGCCGAGTAGGCCGTCAGGCGAGCAGCCCCGGGGCCGCGCCGCGTCAGCGCTTGGTGGCGGCCTCGTAGTATTTCGGCTCGAACAGGCCCTCCAGGGGCACGTCCTTGTCGAGGGTGCCGATGGAGACCTGGTAGGCCTGCATCTTCTTCGTGGCCTCGATGATCTGGCGCGGATCGGCGGTGAACTTCGCGGCCGGCGAGGTCAGCGCCTTGGTGATGGTGGCGGTGTCGGTGATGCCCTTGCCGAGCGCCGCCTCCACGGGTTTCGCCGCGCGGGCCGGGTCGCTCTTCAGGAGGTCGACGGCGCGCACCACGGCCTTGACCAGCCCCTCGACGGCGGCCGGATTCTTGTCCGCGAAGGCGCCGAACACGCCCACCACCGTGCCCGGCTGATCGGGGAACATCTCGCCCCCGGTGGCGATGAGCTTGATGGCGGGATTGCGCATCTGCACGATGGTCAGCGCCGGCTCGCGGATCGAGGCACCGTCGACGGCGCCGGCCAGCATCGCCTGCTGGGTCGCGTCGATGCCCATCGCCACCACCTCGGCATTGGCCTTGTCGGCCTTGGCCACCTGCCAGAGCCAGTGCTGCAGGGTGGTGTTGGGCACCGAGCCCGCCGGCTGCGTAGCGAGGCGGGCGGCCTTGCCCTCCTTGGCCCGGAACTTCGCGAAGGCCTCCCCCTTGTCGGCGCCCTCCGCGAAGTAGGGGGCGAGCTTCGGGCTCGCCACGAACACCATCTCTTCGATGGCCGTGGAGGCCACCACCCGCACGTCGATGCCCTTGGTGCGGGCCACCGCGAGGGGCGCGACGCCGGCGACGTAGACGTCGATGGTGCCGGACGCGAGCGCCTGGATCATGTTCGGGCCGGATTCGAAGGTGGTGAAGGTCGGGCTGAGACCCGCCTCCTTGAGCCAGCCCTCGCCGTTGGCCACGAAGATCGGTGCCGCCCCGATCACCGGGATGACACCGATGCGCACCGGAACCGGCGCGGCACTCTGCGCCGCGGCCGGGCCGGCGGCGAGGAGGCCCGCGCAGGCGGCGAGGGTGGCGAAGGCGGCGGACAGGGTGGCGGCACGGCGGGTCAGGCGCATCGGACGGTTCCAGGACGGCGGATCGGAGCGCCGGGCCGCACCGGCCTCGGGGGTCGAGGCGGCATGGCCCGGCGTGAATGTCCCGCGCAGTCGCATGCAGCGGCCTGGAGTGCAAGAATTCACCCCCGTCACGGCATCCTCCCCGGGATGAACAGCGGGATCGTCTCTTTCTCGTCCTCGAAGGAGGTCATCGTTCTCCCGATCCGGGGGAATGGCCGTCGCTCCGGCGACGAACCACCGGGTCCGCACGGGGTTGCGCCGTCCCCACCGGCCGGACAGTGTCGACGGGTTGGAACCGCCTTCGCGAGCGGGACGGTATTCTGCACGCCTATCGATCAGGACGAGGGGCGCTAGGATGGCGCCTCGTTCGCCGGCCCTCGGACGCGGGAGTGGAGCATGACGACGGGCATCGCCACCGGTTCGGGCGCGGCACTGCGCCGGGACCTGCCCGATGCCGCGCGCATCGGGATCATGGGCGCGATCCTGCTCTTCGTCCTGATCGGCGCCGACCCGTTCCTCGACGGGACGGCGGCGGAGAACGCGGCCTCGCGCGCCGGCGGCAACGTCGTCAATCAGGTGCTGTTCCTCGGGATGGGCGCGGTCTCCCTGGCGGTGCTGGCCTGGCGCGGGCGGGCGGCCCTGCGCCCGCTGGCCACCTTGCCGATCCTGGCGATGCTCGGCTGGATCTGCGTCTCCACCGCCTTCTCCATCGAGCCCGCCGTCTCGGCGCGCCGGCTGATCTCGCTCTTCATCCTGTTCGGCGGGGTGGTGAGCGTGCTGGTGCTCGCCCGCGACGCGCGCCAGTTCGCTGGGGTGCTCGGCGGCAGCGTGCTGATCGTGCTCGTCCTCTGCTATCTCGGCCTTGTCTTCGTGCCCGAGCGCGCGATGCACACCGCCCTCGATCTCATCGAGCCCGAACATGCGGGCAGCTGGCGCGGCGTCTACGCCCACAAGAACGGCGCCGGCGCCGCCATGGGCATGTTCATCATCATCGGGCTGTTCTGGGCCGGGATGGGACAGCGCCTCCTCGGCTGGGCGGTGGTGGTCCTGGCGGGCGTGTTCCTCGCCTTCACCAATTCCAAGACCTCGCTGGCCATGACCCCGGCGGTGCTCGGCCTGACCTGGGCCTGCACGCTCTTTCCCTCCCGCCACTGGCACCGGCTCGTGCTCCTCGGGCCCCTGGCCCTGATCCTCGTCGCCACGGTGGGCTCGGTGCTCTCGCCGGCCATCGCGTCGGTGATCGCGAGTCTCGCCACCGACCCGACCTATACCGGCCGCACCGAGATCTGGGCCTTCGCCGTCGACAACATCGCCAAGAAGCCCGTCACGGGCTTCGGCTACGGCGCCTTCTGGGAGAGCGTGTATTACGGCGGCGGCGCCGACGCGACGACCTGGGTCAACCGCGCCACCGACGCCCATGACGGCTACCTCAACACCGCCCTGGAGAGCGGCCTGCCGGGCCTCGCCTTCACGGTCTGGTGGCTCGTCCTCGCCCCCCTCGCCGACCTCGAGACCCGCCTGCGCGCGCGGGGGACGCGGGGCATCGATCCGCTGGCGATGCTGTTCCTGCGGATGTGGCTGTTCACCCTCATGGTCGCGGTGTTCGAATCGGTGTTCTACCAGGCCACCAACGCCCTGTTCTTCCTGCTCGCCGTGGCGGTGCTGGGCCTACGCTTCTCCGCCGGGGCGCGGGTGATCGGGGCCGCACCCCGGTGACGGGTCCGCCGGCAATCGGCTTGGCGGAGGCGGGCGCGGCCCCGGCCCATCCGCCGGTCGCCCCCTTGCGGGCGCTCACGGCCCTGCGCTTCGTGGCGGCGGCCTACGTCCTGGTGTTCCACTATGCGGGGTTCTTCTTCCCCGCGGCGACGCCCCCGGCCCTGATCGGGCTCGGCTATTCGGGGGTGACGTTCTTCTTCCTGCTCTCGGGCTTCATCCTGGCCTACACCTACCGCAGCGTGGATCTCGGCGAACCCGGGGCACTCGCCCGCTTCCGCCGGGCGCGGGTGGCACGGGTGTTTCCGCTCTACCTCGTCGCCCTCGCCCTCAGCCTGCCCTGGTTCGCCGCCTGGGTGGCGAAATCGGCCCCGCCCCTCCAGGGCCTGATGGCGGCGAGCGCGGTCCTGGCGCCGCTGGGCCTCCACGCCTGGGTGCCGGGGGCGGCCTGCGCCCTCGATTGCCCGAGCTGGTCGGTCTCGGCGGAGCTCTTCTTCTACGCCCTGTTCCCGCTGCTCCTGCCCCTGGCTCTGCGCGCCCCGGGCCGCACCGCGCGCCTCACCCTGGCGGCCTGGGCGGCGCTGGCCGCCGCCGCCAGCCTCGCCTGGGCGCACTTCGCCCCCGGGATCTCGCTGATCTCCCCTGAGACGGGGAGCGCCGACGCGGTGCTCCTCGCCCAGGCGATCAAGTACAATCCCCTGCTGCGGCTGCCGGAATTCGTCGCCGGCCTCCTCCTCTACGTGGCCTGGACGCGCCTGCGGCTCCCGACCCTGGCCCTCCTCGGCCTTTCCGCCCTGGGCGCCCTCGGGCTCTCGGCGGCCGCGCCCCACCTGCCCGAGGCGCTCCTGCACAACGGGCTCACCGCCCTGGCCTGGGCGCCCCTGATCCTGGCCGGCGCGCAGATCCACCGCGGCCCCCTGGTGGCGCCCGGATTCGTCTTCCTCGGTCGGATCTCCTTCGCGCTCTACCTCGTCCATTCCCCGGCCTACGCCCTCGTGAACAGCCTCGACCGGCTCGCCCTCGGGGGCCGGCTCGCCGCCCTGCCCTGGCTCGGCGCCGGGATCGCCACCGCGCTCGCCCTGGCGCTCAGCGTGGCCGGGCACCTCTGGGTCGAGGAACCGGCGCGCCGACGCATCCTGCGCCGGGGGCCCGCCCCGGCCCCGCGCGTCCTGCCCGCCGCCTGATCCGGCCCGTGCGCCCGTCAGCATGCGTTCAGAAAAACGCTGGCACGTTCGGGCGGTCCGGCCCGCGCGGGGCCGGATTCCGACACCAGCAGAAGGTCATGGTTCCATGTCCGTGAAATCGCTCGTGACGGCGCTGGCCGTCACCTGCGGCGTCAGCCTCGCCTCGGCCGCTCACGCCGCCCCGATCGCGCCCGCCCCCGCCGGCACCCTGGCGGGTGCGGCCGTCGAGACCGTCGCCTATGGCTGCGGCCCCGGCTTCATCCCGAACCGGTTCGGCTACTGCCGGCCCATGTACAGGCCCTACGGGTACTATCGTCCGCGTCCCTTCTACGGCCCCCGCCCCTTCTACGGGCCGCGCTACGGGTACTACCGCCCGCGCCCGCTCTACGGGCCGTTCTTCTGAGCGGCCTACGCGGGCGACGGCGACGCCGCCCGCGTCATTTCGCTTCGGCGCGCGGGACGTCACCGCCTACCACGCGCAGACCAGTATCCGACTCTGTCGCGCCGACGACGCGATACGGGTCGCCCCCGAGCGGACCTCGCCGGGCTACGGTCGCCCTGTCCTCGACCCGCGCTCTGCGCCGGAGGCCACCGGCGAGGACGAATCCACCCGGCGCATCTGCCCGCGCGCCATTGGGGCGAAGAACCGGCAGACTCACCGATCCAAACGACGGCCCCGGCGGGCAGCTCGCCGCCTTGGCCCTGCCCGATCGAAGTCTCGGATGCGCCAGGGCGGCCCGCCCGTCAGCCGAGATCCTCGTCCTCCTCGGCCGGGGCGTAGACCGCCTCGCCGAGGCGCTTCAGGGGTCCGCCCGGCACGGCGCGCTTCCACAGGCGGGTGTTGAGGGCGGCCACGGGGTCGTGACCCGGCAGGTCGAAGCCGAGCGCCGTCAGGCCCTGCAGGATCTCGCCGGCATGGAGCGGCCGGCCCGCCTCGTGCAGCAGGTTGACCGCCGCCGCGACCAGGGCGCGTCCGTGCCGACGCGCGGCCACGAGGTCCTCGCCCGCCCGCGCCTGATCCGGCGGCCGGTCGGGGGCGATCCCGGCGCCGGACATGGGGTCCGGAGTCGCCGGCCGGTGAGCCGCCGGTTCGGTCGCGCGGGTCGGCGCACCGAGCCGGCGGCCGAGTTCGAGGTAGAGCTGGTGCTCGGCGATGACGCGGTCGAGTTCGTCGCGGCGGCGCCGCATGTCGCGTAGGGCCGCCTCGGCCTCGGCCTCTGAGAGAAACATGGACGCCTCACGGACAATGCGTTCGCGCTGTTGGAAAGCGGAACATTCCGTCTTATTCCTTTTATCCGATCGGTCGACAACTCTTATTCCCCAATTACGAAGGGAATATACCGTCAGGCTACAGCCTTGCGCGGTAGCTTGGCCCCGCGGGGCGGGATCAGCAGGGCGCTGGGGTCGGCGGGCTGGAGCAGCATGCCGGTGTCGTCGAGGCGGATCGGCAGTTTCGGAAACACCTCCTGCAGGTGGGCGAGATCCGCCTTGAAGGCCTGCCGGAAGCTGCGGAGGCTGGCGTTGTCGGCGCCGAACTGCTTGTGCAGGTTGTCCCAGGTCAGCCGCAGGGGCCGCTGCAGGGCGCGCAGGCGGTAGCCGACCCAGAACAGCAGGTCGAGTTTACGCGCCGAGCCCGAGAAAGCCCTGGCGGCCCGGATGTCGACGGGCAGGGCGTGCTGGATCAGGTTGTCGTAGAAATCCTGGTGGAACTGGACGCTCTTCTGCCAGACCACCCCGTCGGCCCCCTGGGGCAGCCAGAGGTCGAGCTGGCGGAAGGGCGGCACGTTGAGGGTGCTGGCGCTTCCCGCCCCGTCCCAGAGGCCGATCTGCAGGGTGCAGGCGGCGAGCCGCGCGAGCTGCTCCTTGAACTGCCGGATGGTGCCGCGCTCGCCACCGGTGACGGCAAAGCCCATCTCCTTCATGAAGCCCGACAGGCTGTCGGCCACCGCGATGGTGGGGCTGCGCTGGCGCACGGCCTCGGTGCAGAGATGCAGCAGCACCAGTCGGGCCTTGGGGCCGTAGGGCAGGCCCTGAAACTCCATCTCGCCGGTGGCGGGGTTCTTCAGGCGCCCGGCCAGCAGGCTGAGCGAGTTGCGCCCATACTCCCGAAAGAACTCGCGGGCATCGCCGGGGTCGCGGTAGGGCAGGCCGCACAGCGCCAGCACCGAGTGGATGTGCTGCAGGTTCTCGGGGCCCGTGGGCTCGGTCTCGATGACCTCGCGGATGGCGTCCCGGCGGCGCTGGTCGCGGCCCATGGCCTGGCGACGCCCGGCCACGGCACCCCGCGCGAGCACCTCCGCGTCCCGGGCCCGCTGCCGGTGCAGGATGGTCTCCGCGATGGTGGCGAACAGGAAGCTGCCGCGCGCCGCTTCGACCTCGGCGAGGAGGTCGGCGTCGCGGATGCCCGCCAATGTGTCCTCGATCCCCAACAGACCCCGCCCCATGCTCTTCGGTCCAAGATCCCGGCCAAGATCCCGGCCAAGATCCCGGTGCGGACCCGCGTGCCGCCCGCGCGGGACGCGGGGATCGACAGTCCCGACCCGGCCGTGCGCCGACCATGCCCGATTCCCCGCCGCGGAGTCTCGGCGGCCGGCGCCGGAGCCCCGAATCATCCCGGCTATCCACCGGCCGGAACGGAGAAAATCCCGGCCGGTCCATGCGCCGCGTCCGGCCCCGGGACGCGCACGCAGAGTTCGATACGGGGTCGGATTCGGGACAATCCCCAGAGTTCACCGGCCGGACCCGCGATCCACGCCGAACCCAATACGCATCGACGCAGAATCCCATGCGCCGGCCGGGTTCGCGCACGCAGAATCCCATACGCATCCACGCAGAGTTCGATACGCATCCACGCAGAGTTCGATACGCGAACCACCAACAAGCCGCTGGCACGACAAGGTTTTCGACGCCCCCATATAACTCTCAGAAATGACTCTCTGAGAATCTCTTACTGATACCTTTCCTAAGGGTCCGGGAGCCGTTCGGAAGAACGAACACACCACCGGCCAAGGCTTTTTCAAGGGAATTTTCCAAAGGAAGCCACCGTCCCTCCCGCATCCATCCCCAGCCTCACGGGTTGGCCCGCGATCCGCTAAGGGAGGCCCATCGCGGTACAGTTTGGAGGAACGAGGTGAGGATCGAGGATCTGCTGGCGCTGATGGTGCAGCTGCGCGACCCGGAGACCGGCTGTGCCTGGGACGTGGCCCAGGATTTTTCCAGCATCGCGCCCTACACGGTGGAGGAGGCCTACGAGGTGGCCGACGCCATCGCGCGGGGCGACGCGGAGGACCTGCGCGACGAGCTCGGCGACCTGCTGCTCCAGGTGGTCTTCCACGCTCGCATCGCCGAGGAGGCCGGGCTCTTCGCCTTCCCGGACGTGGTCCGGGCAGTGATGGAGAAGATGGTCCGGCGCCATCCGCACGTCTTCGCGCCGGACGGCGCCCTCCTGCCCGCAGGCTCGCCCCGGCGCGATCCGGAGGCGGTGGCGCGGCAATGGGAGGCGATCAAGGCCGGGGAGCGCCGGGCGAAGCCGCCGCGGGAGACGGGACCGCTGGCGGGCATCCCCCTGCCCCTGCCGGCCCTCACGCGGGCGGAGAAACTCTCGGCACGGGCCGCCACCTACGGCTTCGACTGGTCCGACCCGGCCCAGGTGGTGGAAAAGGTGCGCGAGGAGATCGACGAGGTTGCCGACGCCATGGCCCACGGCACCCGGGCGGCGGTGGCGGAGGAACTCGGCGACCTGCTGTTCTCGGTGGCCAACCTCGCCCGACATCTGGGCATCGATCCGGAATATTCCCTAAGAGAAGGGAATATGAAGTTCGAACGGCGCTTCAACGCCATGGCGGCGGCCCTGGAGGCGCCAGGGACCGGCCTCGTCGACAGCGACCTCGACGCGATGGAAGCCGCTTGGGCGGCGGTCAAGGTTTCGGAGAAGGGCTGATCTCGGGAGGTCCGGCCGGGCGACGGCGGAACGGCCAGTCGATGACGCCGCCGGCATAGAGCGCCCACCAGACGAAGACCGGCTGAAACGCCAGCCGGGGGCCGTGATACCACCAGCTGTCGGGCAGGCCCGGCACGACGATTCCCTCCAGTGCGTGCTTGAGGTTGGCCGGGAAGACGCAGACCGCGTAGAGGGCCAGCCCGATCCCGGCCCAGCGCCGGGTCGGCGCGAAGGCGAGGCCGACGACCCCGGCGAGCTCGCACAGGCCGGTGGCGATCACGGTGAGGCGGGGTTCCGGGACCCAGGCCGGCATGATCGGCAGGAAGGCGTCGGGGGCGGCGAGATGCACGATTCCGATGAAGCCGTAGGCCGCCATCAGGGGCAGGCGCCACCAGAAGCGCGGCGCCCTCATGGAGCGAAGGTCTCGCGGAGATCGGCCACGAGGGCCGTCACTGCGGGGTGCGCCGGGCTGGCGAAGGCGGTCTTGCCGATCGCCGTCACGGGGGCGAGGCCCCGCAGGGAATTGGTCACGAACGCCGCTTCGGCGGCGAGGAGCGCGTCGAGGTCGAAACTCCGTTCGGCGACGGCGAGGCCCAGCCGTCGTGCGCGATCCAGGATCTCGGCGCGCAGGATGCCGGGCAGCACGCCGTCCGAGAGGGGCGGGGTGACGAGGGTGGCGTCGATCACCGCGAACAGGTTGCCCGTGCCGGCGCAGGCGACCGCCCCACGCGTGTTCCGGAACAGGGCCTCGTCGAAGCCGGCGGCCCGCGCGGCGCCGGCGGCCAGCACCGCGTCGAGGTAGCCCAGCGTCTTCAGGCCCGCGGCCGGCGAGGTCTCGTTGCGGCGGATCTCCGTGGGGTCGAGGGTCAAGGGCGCGAAGGCGAGGGCCGGTCCCACCGGGGCGGCGCTCGCCCACAGAACCGGCCGCGGCTCGGTCGGGGGGCTGAGGCCGCGTGGGCCGGAGCCCCGCGTGATGGTGGTGCGGATCGCCGCCAGGGGGTGGGCCCGGCCCGCCGCTTCGGCCAGCGCCCGCATGGCGTCCACGATGCGCTCCGGCGCCACGGCAAAGCCCAGCGTCGCAGTGGCGGCGGAGAGGCGCGCCACGTGCGCGGCCTCGAACACGATGCGGCCGTGGCGGGCGAGTGCCGTGTCGAACACCCCGTCCCCGAGGGTCAGGCCCCGGTCGGCGAGGTCGAAGGGCACCGGCCCCGCGGTGAGGCCGCCGTCAAACCACAGCATCGGTCTTGGCCGGCAGGGCATGGTCGGCGCGCCAGTCGCGGGCGAGGCGCAGGAAGTTGGCGAAGAGGGCGTGGCCGTTCTCGGTGAGCACCGATTCCGGGTGGAACTGCACGCCCCAGGTCGGGTGGGTCCGGTGCGAGAGCGCCATCACCTCCCCTTCCGCCGAGACCGCGTCGACGCTGAGACGGTCGGCCATGTCGGGCTCCGGCGCGACGATGAGCGAGTGGTAGCGCCCCACCTGCATCGGGTCGGGCAGGCCGGTAAAGAGCCCGGCGCCGTCGTGATGGATCGGGGTCGCCTGCCCGTGCAGGGGACGCCCCGCGCGGGCGACCCGGCCGCCGAAGGCCGCGCCGATGGCCTGGTGGCCGAGGCAGACGCCGAGCAGGGGCACCGCGCCGGAGAGCTCCCGGATGGCGGGCAGCGAGATGCCGGCCTCCGCCGGGGTGCAGGGGCCCGGCGAGATCACGATCGCTTGCGGGGCGAGGGCTCGGATGCCGGCGACGTCGAGGGCGTCGTTGCGCGCCACCCGCACGGTCTCGCCCAGCTCCTCGAAGTAGCGCACCACGTTGAAGACGAAGCTGTCGTAGTTGTCGATGACGAGGATCACGGCGCCCTCCCCGCCCCGGCGTCGGGTTCGCAGGTGGGATCGCAGGCATCGGGCTCGAACGCCTGGAACACCCGGGCGGCCTTGGTCAGGGTCTCCTCGTATTCCGGGCCCGGCTCGGACAGCAGGGTGATGCCGCCCCCGGCCTGGAGCACGGCCCGGTTCCGGTCCATGAACACGGTGCGGATGGCGATCGAGGTGTCGAGATCGCCGGTGAAGCCCAGCGCTCCGATGGCGCCGCAATAGAGTTCGCGCGCGTCGCCCTCGATCTCGGTGATGATGTCCATGGCGCGCAGCTTCGGCGCGCCGGTGATCGACCCGCCCGGGAAGGTGGCGGCGATCAGGTCGAGGGCATCCATGTCCGCCTTCAGGGTTCCGGTGACCACCGACACGAGATGGTGGACGGAGGCGTAGGATTCGAGGCCGCACAGCACCGGCACCTGTACGCTGTGGGGCTCGCAGATGCGCGAGAGGTCGTTGCGCAGGAGGTCGACGATCATGATGTTCTCGGCCCGCTCCTTGGCGTTGGCCTGCAGCGCCTCGCCCAGGCGGGCGTCGGCCGCCGCGTCGGCCACGCGCCGCACCGTGCCCTTGATCGGCCGGGTCTCGATCGCCCGCCCGCTGAGCTTGAGGAAGCGCTCGGGGCTGCTCGAAGCAACGCTGAGGCCCTCGAAGGCGAGGTAGGCGCCGAAGGTCGCCGGGTTGGTGGCGCGCAGGCGCCGGTAGAGACCGAACGGGTCGAAGCCCTCCGGCAGGTCGGCCTCGAAGCGCTGGGCGATGTTGGCCTGATAGATGTCGCCGGCCCGGATGTAGTCGCGCACCCGCTCCACCGCCGCCTCGTAGCCGGCGCGCGTGAAGTTGGAGCGCCAGGCGAGGGGCCCCTGCGCCGCCGGCTCGGGGCTCGGCCGGGCCTCGGCCAGGCGCGCGGAAAACTGCGCCAGCCGGGCCCGGGCCCGGGCCTCGCGCGCCGCCGGCGTGGTCTCGGGAAAGCCCGTGGCGAGGAGGCGGCAGCGCCCGGTGCCGTGGTCGATGCTCAGCACCGTGTCGTAGAGGTTGAAGGCGATGTCGTCGCACAGGTCCGCCCGCCGGGCCGGGGGCGCCACCCGCTCCAGCGTCGCGCCGAGATCGTAGGCGAGGTAGCCGATGGCGCCGCCCGCGAAGTCCGGCAGGTCCGGGTCGCGGGCCGTGCGGTAGGGCGCGAGGCAGGCGCGCAGCGCCTCCAGGCCGGAGCCGGGCACGGTTCGCCCGTCGAGGGTGGCAACGCCATCGCGAAACCGGAAGCGCCCGAACGGGTCCGCCGCCAGGGTGGAGGTCCGGCCCAGGGTGTCGTGGTGCATGGCGCTGTCGAGGAACGCGAGCCCCGGCAGGGCGGCCAGGGCCTCGGCCGCCGCGACGGGTTCGACGAACGGGATGTCAGCAATCCACATGACGACTCGAAGGTTTCAGGGCGGGGACGGACCGACGATCCCGGGGTGCCGCAGCAATGGGGGTCGAAGCATCCGTCGCGGCCTGCGGTATCATGCACAGGTGGCATGCGCGACGGCGTGGCAAAAGCGCGATCCGCGCATGGCTCGGACCCGCCCGGCTCGCTTAGGCGGGCGAATCCCGTTATAGGGCTGTCAACCTCTTTGTCCCGCCCTCCCCCGATTCCACGGCCGGTCCGGTTCCAACCGCGCCGGCCCGACGAGCGCCCATGACCGCATCCCCCCTGCCGCCGGCCCCCGCCAAGGCGGCCCCGAAAATCTCCTTCGTCTCGTTGGGCTGCCCCAAGGCGCTGGTGGATTCCGAGCGCATCCTCACGCACCTGCGCGCCGAGGGCTACGAGCTCGCCCGGCGGCATGACGGCGCGGACGTCGTCATCGTCAACACCTGCGGCTTCCTCGATTCGGCCAAGGCCGAGTCGCTCTCGGCCATCGGCGAGGCCATGGCGGAGAACGGTCGCGTCATTGTCACGGGCTGCATGGGCGCCCAGCCCGAGGAAATTCGCGAAAAGTATCCAAACCTGCTCGCTGTCACCGGGCCGCAGGCCTACGAATCGGTGGTGGCGGCGGTGCACGAGGCGGTGCCCCCGGCCCACGACCCGTTCCTCGACCTCGTGCCGCCGCAGGGGGTAAAGCTCACTCCCCGCCACTACGCCTACCTGAAGATTTCCGAGGGCTGCAACAACCGCTGCACCTTCTGCATCATCCCCTCCCTGCGCGGCGACCTCGTCAGCCGACCGGCGGGCGACGTGCTGCGCGAGGCCGAGAAGCTGGTCAAGGCCGGCGTCAAGGAGCTGCTGGTGGTCTCGCAGGACACCAGCGCCTACGGCGTCGACATCCGCTACGCGTCGAGCCCCTGGCGCGACCGGGAGGTGCGGGCGAAGTTCTACGACCTCGCCGCCGAACTCGGCGAGCTCGGGGCCTGGGTGCGGATGCACTACGTCTACCCCTATCCGCACGTGGACGACGTCATTCCGCTGATGGCGGAGGGCAAGATCCTGCCCTACCTCGACATGCCGCTCCAGCACGCGAGCCCCTCTGTACTCAAGCGCATGCGCCGGCCGGGCAACCAGGAAAAGCAACTGGAGCGCATCCGGCGCTGGCGCGAGATCTGCCCGGATCTCGCCATCCGCTCGACCTTCATCGTGGGCTTTCCCGGCGAGACCGAAGCCGAGTTCGAGGAGCTGCTCGCCTGGATCCGAGAGGCCAAGCTCGAGCGCGTCGGCTGCTTCGAATTCGAGCCGGTGGGCGGCGCGGTGGCCAACGGCCTCGGCGACCCCGTTCCACCGGAGGTGAAGGCCGAGCGCAAGCGTCGCTTCATGGAAGCGCAGCAGGGCGTCTCCCTCCGCCTGCAGAAGGCCCGCATCGGCAAGCGCCTGCCCGTAATCATCGACGCGGCCGAGGGCGGCGTCGCCAAGGGCCGCTCGAAATACGACGCCCCCGAGATCGACGGCAACGTCCATGTCACGTCGCGCCGCCCCCTGCGGGTCGGCGATATCGTCACCGTGAAGATCGAGCGCGCGGATGCGTACGATCTCTACGGAAGTGCGGTGTAGACCGCGACGCGTCCCTCTTCCCCTTGTGGGGAGAGGTTAGGCGTGGGGGTGGTTGGGCGACCCTCAAGTTGCGGAGGCCGGCGGGGCCACCCCACCCCTGGCCCCTCCCCACAAGGGGGAGGGGAACCCGGTCCTATCCACCGATCGCCCCGCTCGTGACCCGCCCGACCCCGGCCGCCGTCATCTCAGCCCAGGCCCGCGCCACCGAGCCGTCCAGGTCGATGCCCCGCACGGCGTCCTCCACCACCAGCGCCTCGAAACCGGCCGCCCGCGCGTCGAGGGCGCTCCAGGCGACGCAGTAATCGGTGGCGAGGCCGCACAGGACCACCCGGGTGAAGCCGCGCTCGCGCAGGTAGCCGGTCAGCCCCGTGGGTGTGCGCCGGTCGGCCTCCAGGAAGGCCGAGTAGCTGTCGACCTGCCGGTGGTGACCCTTGCGGATCACCAGTTCGGCGCGGTCCGCTTCCAGCGCGGCGGAGAGGTCGGCGCCGGGGCTGCCCTGCACGCAATGCTCCGGCCACAGCACCTGAGCACCATAGGCCAGCGGCACGGTGTCGAAGGGCGCCCGGCCGGGATGGCTGGTCGCGAAGGAGACGTGGCCCGGCGGGTGCCAGTCCTGCGTCAGCACCGCGTGCGGGAACAGGCCGAGCAGACGGTTGACGGGCGCGATCACGGCGTCGCCGCCGGGCACGGCGAGCGCCCCGCCGGGCAGGAAGTCCCCCTGCACGTCGATGACGAGGAGGACGTCCCGCGCGGTCGGAATCACGGGATCATCACCGTGGCGCCCGTGGTCTTGCGGGCGGCCAGATCCCGGTGGACCTGCTGCACGTCGGCGAGCTTGGCCGTGCTGTGGACCGGGATCTTCACCGCGCCGCTCGCCACCACCGAGAACAGGTTCCGGGCCATGGCGTCTAGGGTGTCCCGCTTGCTCGCATGGGCGAAGAGCGAGGGGCGGGTGGCGTAGAGCGAGCCCTTCTGGCCCAGCAGCGCCAGGCTGAAATCGTCCACCGGGCCGGAGGCCGAGCCGAAGCTGACGAACATGCCGAGCGGGCTGATGCAGTCGAGGGAGGCCGGGAAGGTGTCCTTGCCGACGCCGTCATAGACCACCGGCACGCCCTTGCCCCCGGTGATCTCCTTCACCCGAGCCGCGAAATCTTCGTCGCGGTAGAGGATGACGTGGTCGCAGCCGTTGGCGCGGGCGAGTTCCGCCTTCTCGGCCGAGCCGACGGTGCCGATCACCGTGGCGCCGAGATGCTTGGCCCATTGGCAGGCGATGAGGCCGACACCGCCGGCGGCGGCGTGGAACAGGATGGTGTCGCCCGGCTTCACCGCGTAGGTCCGGTGCAGCAGGTACTCGGCGGTGAGGCCCTTGAGCATCATCGCGGCGGCGGTCTTGTCGTCGACGTCGTCGGCGAGATGCACGGCGGCGCTCGCCTCGATCACGACCTCCTCCGCATAGGTGCTCGCGGCCGAGCCGTAGGCCACCCGCTCGCCGACCCGGAAGTCGGTGACGCCCTCGCCGAGCGCCACGATCACGCCGGCGCCCTCCTTGCCGGGGGTGAAGGGCAGCTGCGGCGCCTTGTAGGCGCCCGAGCGGAAGTAGATGTCGATGAAGTTGACGCCGATGGCGGTCTGCCGGACGTGGATCTGCCCCGGACCGGGCGCGGGCAGCGCCACGTCCTCGTAGCGCATCACCTCGGGGCCGCCGTACTCGTGAACCTGGATCGCCTTCGGCATCGTGTCGTTCCTCGATTGGGGTCTTCGACGGGACCGGCGGGGCCGCCGACCGCAGTGAGGTGCGACATAGACGGTCCCGGCGCGCCGACAATGGTGCAGGGTCTCATCCCGCCCCCCGGCCGCCATGTGCGCCTCCGCACCGGACCGGACCATCATGCGCGCCCGGCCCAATCCGATTGCGTCCATCGCGCCCGCGTGATTAACGCAGGGTATCCGGCCTCCGCCCCCGAATCCTGCGGACGGGCGCCGGGACGACGCGACCCTGAAGGCGGATCGGCTCGATGGACGAGATCGTGTGGATACGCCCCGCCGGATACGACCCCGCCGTCCAGCCGGGCACGATCCTGCGCCCGGATGCGGGGCTCCCCGAATTCCGGGTCCTGGCCCGCCGGCCCGTGGTGATGATGTTTCATGCCGGGCCGACCTGGGACATCCGGCCCTTCACCGAACTCACCCTGCGGCTCGTCGAGCCGGAGGAGGCCGGAGATCAGACGATCCCGGTGAGGTAGTAGACCCCGATCACCAGGAACACCGCCACGGTCTTCAGGACCGTGATCGCGAAGACATCGGCATAGGCCTGCCGGTGGGTCAGGCCCGTCACCGACAGCAGGGTGATGACGGCGCCGTTATGGGGCAGCGTGTCCATGCCACCGCTCGCCATGGCGGCCACCCGGTGGAGGACCTCCATGGGGATGTTGGCGGCTTGCGCCGCCGCGATGAAGGTGGAGGACATGGCGGCCAGCGCGATGCTCATGCCGCCGGAGGCGGAGCCGGTGATGCCGGCGAGCGCCGTTACCGTCACGGCCTCGTTGACCAGGGGATTCGGGATCGCCGAGAGGGCGTCGCGGATGACGAGGAAGCCGGGAAGCGCCGCGATGACCGCGCCGAAGCCGTATTCGGAGGCGGTGTTCATGGCGGCCAGCAGCGAGCCCGCCACCGCCGCGCGGCTGCCCTCGGCGAAGCCTGAGGCGACCGGTCGCCAGGCGAAGACCAGCACGGTGAGGATGCCGGCCAGCAGCGCCAGTTCCACCGCCCAGATCGCGGTCACGGACGAGACCGTGGTGACGATGGGCTTGTCGAGACCGGCGAGCGCCGTTTCGGCCTTCGCGCCGTAGAGGCGCGGGATCGCGGCCGTGAAGGCGAGGTTCGACAGGCCCACCACGATCAGCGGCAGGAGGGCGATGGCCGGGTGGGCGCGGGCTGCCTCGTCCATCACCTGCGGCTCGTTGCTGTGGCCCGTGCCGTAGCCCTCGCCCTTGGCCTTGGCCGAGGCGATGCGCCGATCGAGATAGGCGACGCCGACCACGAGGATGAAGGCTGCGCCGATCAGCCCGAGCCAGGGGGCGGCCCAGGTGTTGGTGCCGAAGAAGGTGGTGGGGATGATGTTCTGGATCTGCGGCGTGCCGGGCAACGCGTCCATCGTGTAGGAGAAGGCGCCGAGCGCGATGGTGCCGGGGATCAGGCGCTTGGGGATGTCGCTGAGGCGGAAGGCCTCGGCCGCGAAGGGATAGACCGCGAACACCACCACGAAGAGCGAGACGCCGCCGTAGGTGAGCAGGTTGCAGACCAGCACGATGGAGAGCACCGCACGCCTCGCGCCCACGAGGTCGATCACCGCCTTGACGATGGAGCGGGAGAAGCCCGACATCTCGATGACCTTGCCGAACACGGCACCGAGCAGAAACACCGGGAAGTACAGCTTCACGAAGCCGACCATCTTCTCCATGAACAGGCCGGAGAAGACCGGCAGCACCGCTGAGGGGTCGGTGAGCAGCACCGCCAGCAAGGCGGCCACCGGCGCGAACAGGATGACGGAAAAGCCCCGGTAGGCGACGAGCATCAGGAAGCCGAGCGCCAGCAGGGCGATGAACAGGCTCATGGAACGGACATCCTCCGGGCCGCCGATGTCCACGGCCTGGGGCAGGATGGTACAAGCCGGGTCCCTGCGGCACCATCGCGACCTTGACCGGCGCGGTGACACGCCTCTGTAAGCGTTAGGGTCTTCGGGCAGGCCGGTCTCAAGCCGGGTTCTTGCAGAGACCGATGCGCCGCCCGTCAGGAGACCGCGAGCCCGTGGCGACACTTCATCCGAAATCCGAATCCTTCGCGGTCGCCGTGGTCGGTGCCGGCGCGGCGGGCCTGAGCCTCGCCCTGGCGCTGGCCCGCGAGGGCGTGCCCACCGCCCTCGTCGGCCGGCACGCCCCCGTGGCCGACGGGCGCACGGTGGCGCTCCTCGACGGCTCGGTGCGCTTCCTCGACGCCCTCGGGGTCTGGGCGGCGATCGCGCCCCATGCGAGCCCGCTGGCCGAACTCCACATCGTCGACGACACCGGCAGCCTGTTCCGCCCGCCCCCGGCCCGCTTCGTCGCCACCGAGATCGGCCTCGACGCCTTCGGCTGGAACGTCGAGAGCGCCCGCCTGGTCGAGGGCCTTCGCGCCGCGGCCCGGGCCGCCGCCAACCTGACCCTGTTCGAAGAGGACGCTGCGGGCTTTGCGGCCGGTGCCGACGCGGCCACGATCACGCTGGCCGGCGGCACCACCCTGTCGGCCCGCCTCGTGGCCGGGGCGGACGGCGCCCGCTCGCGGCTGCGCGAGGCCTCCGGCATCGCGCCGCGCAGCTGGGCCTATCCGCAGAGCGCCATCACGACGATCCTCGCCCATACGCGGCCGCACCGCGACGTCTCCACCGAGTTCCACACCCGGCAGGGGCCGTTCACCCTGGTGCCGTTACCGGGTGGACATCGGTCGAGCCTCGTCTGGGTGATGAGCGAGGGGCCGGCCAAGCGACTCTCCGCCCTCGACGACGACGCCCTCGCCCGGGCGGTCGAGCACCAGGCCCAGGCGATGCTGGGATCGATGCGCATCGACGGGCCACGCGGCCTCGTGCCGATGCGGGGCCTGTCCGTGCCGAGCCCGGTCGCGGCCCGTCTCGCCCTGATCGGCGAGGCCGCCCACGTCTTCCCCCCCATCGGCGCACAGGGCCTGAACCTGGGCCTGCGCGACGCGGCCGCCTTGCGCGACGCGGTGATGCGGGCGGTGGAGGACGGGCGCGATCCCGGTTCGCACGCCGCGCTCGCCGGCTTCGCGCGGGGACGGCGCCTCGATGCGCGCCTGCGCACCACGGCGGTGGACGCCCTGAACCGCTCCCTGCTCACCGGCCTCCTGCCGGTGGATGCCCTGCGCGGCCTCGGGCTCCTCGCCATGACGACGATCGGCCCATTGCGCCGGGTCGTCATGCGCGAAGGCGTGCTGCCCCGCCTCGGGGCGCCAAGTCTGATGCGCTGACGCGCCGAGAGCCTGATGCGCTGATCAGCGCCCGGCGACGCTCCGAACCTCGGACCGAGCCAGTGTCTCCGGCGCGGCCGGGACCTCGCGAAGGGTGTGGCGGCTCACCGAGCCGGTGGCGACGTCGTCCGGCCGCGTGTCGCTCCCCCGGAAGGCGGTGCCGGCCCGGCCCAGTTCGACGCCGTGGGCGTACAGCGCCTTCATGTAGCCCTGGTCGAAGGGCGCCGCGGAGGTCTTCCCGAAGCGGTCGTCGATCTGAGCCACCTCCAGGTCGAGACCTGTGCGCTGGGCGAAGCTCCGGCTCAGGGCCAGGGCTGCGCGCGTCTGCGCCTTGATCGCCGCCGACATCGAGCGGCCGAGCACGCTCAGGGTGGTGCGCGAGGCCATCTGGAAATCGGGCGTCAGGCTGTTGTTGATCACGAGGTAGACCTGGCGCGTCGGCAGGGGCGCGGGGTCCTTGGCCTGCAGCAGCGCCTCCGGGGCGAGGTAGTACGGCGCCGTGGTGCCGCCGTCGTCGTGCATCTCCTGAAAGTGCTTGGCGTCCGCCACCGCGTCGATCATCACCGGCGGGAACACGCCCGGCACGGCCGACGAGGCCAGGATGACCGACCGGAACAGCGCCAGTGCCTTCGGTCCGCCGGCCTGCGCGATGGCGCCCATGTCCCACAGGACCGGGCGCTCGCCGTCCACCGCCGTGGTCGCCACGAGCAGGCGCCGGCCCTTGGCGTGCTCGGCCGCCACCGCGCGGAGCAGGTCCGGGGTCACCGCCCGCTCGATCCGACGCTTGAGCGGCCAGGTGTCGGTGAGGGCCTCGTTCGTGCCGCCGAACTCGAACACGTCGGCGGCGGAGATCTCGGTGTAGTTCTGTCGCAACGCCGCGTCGCCCGAGGCACCGATGAAGGCGAAGGGCGCGATCATCGCGCCGGTGCTGACGCCGGTGACGATGCCGAACGCCGGCCGGGTACCCGCCTCGCTCCAGCCGTTGAGGAGGCCGGCCGCGAAGGCGCCGTTCTCGCCGCCGCCGGAGAGCACGAGCCAGGGCTGCGCGGCCGCGGACGCCCCCTCGACGAGGGCCCGGAAGGCCGGGGCGTCGTCGCCCGCGATCCGCACCGTTGCGGGAAGTCCGTCGGGACGGGCGGCGGCCGATTCGGCGGCGGTGAAGGCGGCGCGCTCGGTCCGGCGCGCTTCGCCGGACTTGCCCCGCTCTGCGGCGAACGTCGCCTGCGGAAGGCTCAAGGCCATCACGGCCGCGCAGAGCAGCACCGGATGCCGGAGCCCGTTCCGCCTGATCGATGATCCGGACATGGGGTCCGTCCTTCGCGTCTGGTTGAGGTGCCCCCCTCGGACCTGAAAACGTGAGGGGACGACTCACGTTCCGATGAGACGCCTGTTCGGGCCGCGGGGCAAACGGTTTGCGTGCGCCCGCACACCTTTACGAGGTGGCAGGCCTTGAACTAACCGCTGAGGCGGGACCCCGACGGACGAGAAGAACAGGAGCCTGAGACGCCCATGAAATTGCCACGCCGCTTCTTCCAACCCCTCGCCACGGGTGCCCCGGCGCCGTTCCGCGAGCTTCCCGTCAAGCTGGAGCGGATGATCCACTTCGTGCCGCCCCACAACGAGAAGGTGCGCGCCCGCGTGCCGGAGCTCGCCGCCACCGTGGACGTGGTGCTCGGCAACCTCGAGGACGCGGTGCCGATCGACCAGAAGGAGGCCGCGCGCAAGGGATTCGTGGCCATGGCCCGGGCCACCGACTTCGCCGCCTCCGGCACCGGCCTCTGGACCCGCATCAACGCCCTGAACAGCCCTTGGATTCTCGATGACCTGTTCGAGATCGTCGCCGAAGTCGGGGACAAGCTCGACGTCGTGATGGTGCCCAAGGTCGAGGGGCCGTGGGACATCCACTACATCGACCAGCTGCTCGCCCAGCTCGAGGCCCGGCATGGGGTGACCAAGCCGATCCTCGTCCACGCCATCCTGGAGACCGCCGAGGGTGTCGCCAACGTGGACGCCATCGCCTCGGCCTCGCCGCGCATGCACGGCATGAGCCTCGGCCCCGCCGATCTGGCGGCGTCGCGCGGCATGAAGACCACCCGGGTCGGCGGCGGCCACCCGGATTACCGCGTCATCGCCGATCCGACGTCGGATGGCGCCGCTCGGGCGAGCGCCCAGCAGGATCTGTGGCACTACACCATCGCGAAAATGGTCGATGCCTGCATGGCCAACGGCCTCAAGGCCTTCTACGGCCCGTTCGGTGACTTCTCGGACGGGGATGCCTGCGAGGCCCAGTTCCGCAACGCCTTCCTGATGGGCTGCGCCGGGGCCTGGACGCTCCACCCAAATCAGGTCGCCATCGCCAAGCGGGTCTTCGCGCCCGATCCGGCCGAGGTCGCCTTCGCGGTGCGGATCGTCGAAGCGATGCCGGACGGCACCGGCGCGGTGATGCTCGACGGCAAGATGCAGGACGACGCCACCTGGAAGCAGGCCAAGGTCATCGTCGATCTCGCCAAGCTCGTCGCCGAAAAGGATCCGGAACTCGCCAAGACCTACGGTCTGGCCTGAGCGTTTCGCGCATGCCTCCCGTCATCGGCGGCGCGCCGCCGATGACAACCGGGTCGCGGCGTCTTATTTTGCAGACCATGACCCGATCGATCGCACCCGATTCCCTGATGAGAACCGCCAAGTTCGGCCTCGGCGCCGTGGTGCGCCACCGCATCTATCCCTTCCGCGGCATCGTGTTCGACATCGATCCAGTGTTCGACAACACGGAGGAATGGTGGCTGGCGATCCCCGAGGAGGTCCGGCCGCGCAAGGATCAGCCCTTCTACCACCTGCTCGCCGAGAACGCGGAGAGCGAGTACGTGGCCTACGTGTCCGAGCAGAACCTCGTGCCCGATACCTCCGGCGAGGCCCTGCGCCACACCGGTATCGCCGAGGTGTTCGAGCGGGGTGCCGACGGCAGCTACCGCATGCGCGGGGCGGCCCACGCCAACTGACGAAGCCTCCCCAACGAAGAAATGCCAGGCATCGCGCCTGGCCTTTCTTCGTTGGGGAGCCGGCCGCACTGGGGCGACCGGCCGGATGCGCCGTTCTTACGGCTTGGGAGCGGTGGCGGCCGGGGCGGCCGCGCCGCCGGCGTTCTGCTGCTCCAGCTTCTTGCGCATGTCCTCGGAGCGCTTCTCGAGCTCGGCCTGAAGCTTCTTCTGCTGCTCCTCGAGCACCTTCGGGTCGATGGCCGGGCCGTCGAAGGCCTTGCCGAAGCCGGCGATCGGCACCGCGAAGGTGACTTCGCGCTGGGTCTGGTTCTGGACGCTGACGTTCAGGGACGTGCCCTTCTTCATCGCGTTGATGAGCTCGGGGCCGACGCCGCCGGCTTCCGCGAAGCAGCCGTTGGGGAAGCAGACCGCGAACTTGCCCGCGGTGGCCTGCTGGCCGTCGACGGTGAAGCGGATGCCGGGCTGCAGCAGGAGGCCGAGGGGCAGCAGGTAGCGCACCACGCGCACCTCCTGCTTCTGGGCGGCGTTCTTCATCTCGTAGACGGCGACCGCCAGGACGGGCTGGCCCTGGTCGGAGACGAAGTCGCGGGTGGTGTAGCAGACGTCGGTGCCGCTGCCCTGGTCCTTGCCGCAGACCTTGGTCCACTCCGTCTGGGCCGGATCCGACTTCACGTTGACGATCTGCGGGCCGGTCTGGGCCGCGTTGGTCGGCGCACCGGCCGGCGGGGCCGTCGGAGCGGGTGCGGTCGGGGCCGCCGGCTTGCCCTTGGGCGCCTGCGCGAGGGCCGGCCCGGCTCCAGCAAGACCTGCTCCAGCAAGACCCGCCAGGGCGAGGAACGCGGCGACGCGCAGCGGGCGCGCGGGATGGTTGGCGAAGAACATCAGCTCAGACCCCTTGGATGTCGGCGTAACGGATTCGGCTCGCGGGATGCGCCGTGAAGTTGGCGCGCGGATTCGCATCGAATGGTTCGGACTTCAAGGGCGCTTCGGGCATCGCGGCGGCGTTCCGGCCGCAGCCCGGCGAAATCGCCGTGCCGGATCGCCGGAATTGCCCCCTGTGACCGAGATCACCCCTTGGCCGAGATCATGGTTGGACCGGGACGCACCGGCGCGGCGGAACCCTTCCGCCCCCGTCCGGTCGCCCACGGGCCGCGCCGGTCGACGGCGCAATCCCGCCCGAACGACAGGGCGGCCTGCTTTCCTCCCGATTGCGGCGAAGACATGACACCGCGGCCGTTGCGCGGGCTCCGGACCGCCCCGGGTTGCCGTCGATCCGACGGGCGGCGCTTAAGCGAGGCTTAACCCTAAACCTTCATGAACGACGGGTAGCGGGAGTCAGCGCACGTGTCGGCGCAGCAAGCAGCCCATCTCCTCGATTCCATCCGGGCGGGCATTCCCCTGTCCCGCATCGCCGTCCCGACGAGCGGTGTCCCCGGCAACGGGGACGCGGCCGGACGGGAGGCGCGACCCGCATCCGAATCCGGTTCCGCCGGTCCGGGGGCGGAGGGCGTGCGCGTCCCGCCCCGGTCGCAACGGCTCTGCACCCTGCTGGCGGCCACCGCGCAGGCCCATCCGCAACGCCTCGCCTTCGTGGATTCCCCCCACAAGTCCGTCTGGAGCGGGCGGCCCGCCATCAGCTGGACCTACGCGGCCGCCGCCGAGATCGTGGGCCGCCTCGCCAACGGCCTGCGGACTTGGCGCCTGGCACCGGCGAGCCGCATCGGCATCGCGCTGGCCGGCAGTTCGGAGAGCTTCCTGGCCTACCTCGCGGTGGAGGCGGCCGGGCACATCCCCTGCCTGCTGCCCCTCGACCTCGACGAGGAGGCCCTGCTCGTCGCGGTGCAGGCCGCCGCCCTCCCCGCCATCATCACCCAGTCCCGCTGCGGCGCCCTCGCCCCGGCCGAGCGCCTCTGCCGGGTCGCGGTGCGCTATTTCGGCCTGCGCTACCTCGCCGCCTTCGGGCCGGACGTGCCGGACGGCGTGATCAACCTCGACGCCATGGCCCTCGACGGGACGGGCGGCCCCCACGCGCCGGGGCCCGGCGGGCTGATCAGCTTCGCGGGCGGCGATCCCGCCCGCCCGGTCCATCGCAGCGGCGACGCCCTGCTCGCGGCCATCGCGGTCCACCTCGTCACCGCCCGGGTCCTGCCGGGTGACCGCATCCTCTCCCTGCTTCCGCAGGGCGACCTGCGCGGCCTCGTCACCGGTCTCGGGGCCGCTCTCGTCGGGGGCGCCGGCCTGGAGACCCTGCCGGTCTTCGAGGCGCGCAGCTTCGCCGCGGCCCTCGACCGGCCGCTCCCGACCCGCCTCGTCGCCCCCGCGGCCCTGGAGCGCAACCTCGCCGCCAGCCGCCTGCCCGCGACCCTGGATTCCATCGTCCTGGCGCATCGCGCCCCGGGACGCCTCGGGCCGCGCTGGCTGAGCCCCGAGGCGGGCCGCCCGATCGTGGATGTCGTCGCCTTCGACGAGACCGCCCTGCTCACCGGCGCGCGGGACGCCAACGACGTCGCCCTTACCCTGGCCTGCCCGGAGCGCGGCCCCCTGTTCTCCACCCTCATGGCCCTGCGCCGGGATGCGGACGGCCGCCTCGCCTTCCGGGGCCGCGCCTGCCACGCCGAACCGCTGCAGCGCGAGATCGCGCCGACCGAGATGGCCGACGCCTGGAACGCCTCCGCCTTCCTGAGCGGCGTCGAGGACGGGCAGACCCTGGCGATCCATCGCGCCTGACCCGTCATGCCCCCGTCACTTCGGGCGGGGCGGGAAATCGGGTTCCTCCGGCGCCCTGACCCGGTCCGCCGCCGCGGCGCGGCGAACCGGAATATCGGGCCCTTCCAGAGCCTTGGCGTCCCCGGGCGCGCATTCCTGTGCGCGGATGATGCGGCGCACCGATTCGGTTCATCCTCTGGTCACCGGTGGCGAGGCAGTTTGCTGATCGAACCGTGGCCGGCGAACCAACCGCCTCCATGTGTGTTGTCACACAGGTCTCTTCCCAAGGGACGATGGATGGGCTAGCACTGATGCTCATGGGTGCGCTGCAACAAGTTCTCGTTGTCGACGATGGCCACCGTGCCATCGATCATTCGCTCGCCGCCGAGCTCGCGGAGCTCGGCTACGCCAGCGTCACGGCCTCCCTGGAGGCGGCGCACGACGTGCTCGCGGTGATCGCGCGCCCGGCCGCGATCCTGCTTCAGGCCTCCTCCCGGCGCGACCCGGCCTATGCCCAGCTCTCCGAGCGCCTGCGCGAGCAGATGCGCCAGGCCGGCATCCCGGTGATCGTGGTCGACGAGGTGATGGCGCGCCGTTCGGGCACGTTCATCGATCTCCAGAGCCAGATCGGCCCCTACGTCCTCAACCAGCCCGACCTCTGAGAGGCCCGGCACGGAGGGACACCAAAGCCCCTCCCCTGGTTCTTCGAAAAGGGCGCGCCAGCCGGCGCGCCCTTTTCGCGTTGGGGCTCACGCGGCCTTCTTGCGACGCGCGATGGTGGCGAGGCTGCGCAGGATCGTCGTCGTCACCTTGAGCCGCTCCGGGATACTGTCGAGTTCGCGGATGAAGACGATGCTCATGTCCGGGCGCACCTTGGCGAAGGAGGCCTGCTCGGCGACGTAGGTCACGAGGCCCTGCGGGTTGGCGAAGGCCTTGTCGCGGAAGTGGATGACCACGCCCTTCGGGCCGGCCTCGACCTTCTCCACGTTGGTGTCGCGGCACAGGATCTTGATGGTGACGATCTTGAGGAGCTGCTCCACCTCCGGCGGCAGCGTACCGAAGCGGTCGATCAGCTCGGCGCCGAAGCTCTCCATCTCGGCGTCGTTCTCGAGGGTCGAGAGCCGGCGGTAGAGGCCGAGGCGGACGGTGAGGTCCTCGACGTAGTCCTCCGGGATCGTGACCGGCGCGCCGAGCGCGATGGTGGGCGACCAAGCCTCCTCCACGGGCTCGTCGATGCCGGCCTTCAGGGCCGTGACCGCATCCTCCAGCATCTGCTGGTAGAGCTCGTAGCCGACCTCCTTGATGTGGCCCGACTGGGCGTCGCCGAGCAGGTTGCCCGCACCCCGGATGTCGAGGTCGTGGGAGGCCAGCTGGAAGCCGGCGCCGAGGGTGTCGAGGGTCTGGAGCACCGTGAGGCGCTTTTCCGCCTGCACCGTCAGGGTGCGGTTGGCCGGGGTGGTGAACAGCGCGTAGGCCCGGGCCTTGGCGCGCCCGACGCGGCCGCGCAGCTGGTAGAGCTGGGCGAGACCGAACATGTCGGCCCGGTGCACGATGAGCGTGTTGGCGGTGGGGATGTCGAGGCCGGATTCGACGATGGTGGTCGAGAGCAGCACGTCGTACTTGCCCTCGTAGAAGGCTGTCATCACGTCCTCGAGCTGCCCGGCCGCCATCTGGCCGTGGGCGACCGCCACGGTGGTCTCGGGCATCTCGGTGTCGAGGAAGCGCTTGACCTCGGCCAGATCCTCGATGCGCGGCACCACGTAGAACGACTGGCCGCCGCGATAGCGCTCGCGCAGGAGCGCCTCGCGGACGAGGAGCGGGTCGAACGGCGTCACGGAGGTGCGGACAGCCAGGCGATCCACCGGGGGCGTGGCGATGATGGACAGTTCGCGCACCCCCGTCATGGCGAGTTGCAGGGTGCGCGGGATCGGCGTCGCCGAGAGGGTGAGCACGTGCACGTCGGCCTGGAGCGCCTTGAGGCGCTCCTTGTGGGCGACACCGAAATGCTGCTCCTCGTCGACGATGATCAGGCCGAGATCCTTGAAGGCCACGTTCTTGGCGAGCAGGGCGTGGGTGCCGACCACGATGTCGACGGTGCCGGCGACGAGCCCGTCGCGCACCCGCTTCATCTCGGTGTTCGAGACGAAGCGGGACATCTGCGCGACCTCCACGGGCAAGCCCTTGAAGCGCTCACTGAACGTCCGGTAGTGCTGACGCGCCAGGAGGGTGGTGGGCACCACCACCGCCACCTGCTTGCCGCCCATGGCGCCCGCGAAGGCGGCGCGCAGGGCCACCTCGGTCTTGCCGAATCCGACGTCGCCGCAGACCAGCCGGTCCATCGGCCGGCCCGCGTTGAGGTCGGTCAGCACCGCGTCGATGGCGTTGGCCTGGTCCTCGGTCTCGTTGAAGGCGAAGCGGGCCGCGAACTCGTCGTAGAGGCCCTCCGGCGCGTGCAGGCGGGGGGCCTGGCGCACGAAGCGCTCGGCCGCGATCCGGATGAGCTGGCCCGCCATCTCCAGGATGCGCTTCTTCATCTTGGCCTTGCGGGCCTGCCAGGCGCCGCCGCCGAGACGGTCGAGGGCGACCTCCGCGTCCTCCGAGCCGTAGCGCGTCAGGAGCTCGATGTTCTCGACGGGGAGCAGCAGCAGGCCGCCGGCATACTGGATCTCCAGGCAGTCGTGCGGCGCGCCCGCGGCCGTGATCGTCTTCAGCCCGACGAAGCGGCCGATGCCGTGGTCGGCATGGACCACGAGGTCGCCGGGCTGGAGGGCCTGCACCTCCAGGATGATGTCCTGCGGGCGCTTGGCCTTGCGCTTCTGGCGCACCAGCCGGTCGCCGAGGATGTCGCCCTCCGAGATCACCGCGAGCCGGTCGACGACGAAGCCGGATTCCAGGCCCCAGACCGCCACCGCCACGTCGGTGCCGCGCTTGAGGGCGTTGACCGCCGCCAGCGTGTTGATGGCCACGGGCTTCTTGAGGCCGTGATCGGCCAGCACCGAGCAGAGCCGGTCGCGCGAGCCGTCGGACCAGGAGCCCAGGATGACATGGTGGCCGGAGCCCTGCAGGTCCTTCACGTGGGCGACCGCCGCGTCGAACACGCTGGCGGATTCGTCGGCGCGCTCGGCCGCGAAGGTGCGGCCCTGGCGGCCCTCGCAGTCGATCGTCGCCCGGTCCGGGCTCTCGGGCATCGAGAAGGGGGTGAGCCGGGCGACCGCTGCCGCCGCGACCCGGTCGCGCCACTCGTTGGGGGTGAGGTAGAGGGCGGAGGGCTTGAGCGGCTTGTAGGGCGCGACGCCGGGGGACGGTGCCTTCACCGCCTCGGCGCGGGCGTCGTAATAGTCGCGGATCAGGGTCAGGCGCTCACCGGCCGCCTCGTCCACCTGCGCGTCGAAGACCATCGGCACGCCGCCGACGTAGTCGAACAGCGTGTCGAGCCGGTCGTAGAACAGCGGCATCCAGTGCTCGAGGCCGGCATAGCGCCGTCCCTCGCTGATCGTCTCGTAGAGCCGGTCGTCGCGGGTGGCCGCCCCGAAATTCGAGACGTAGCCCTGGCGGAAGCGCCGGATCGTCTCGGTGGTGAGCTGCACCTCGCTCATCGGCACGAGGTCGAGGGAGCGCAGCTGCCCGACGGTGCGCTGGGTCTCGGGGTCGAAGGCGCGGATCGACTCCAGGGTGTCGCCGAAGAAGTCGAGGCGGATCGGGTTCGGCAGCCCCGGCGGCGACAGGTCGAGGATGCCGCCGCGCACCGCGTACTCGCCGGTGTCCCGCACGGTGCCGGTGCGCAGGAAGCCGTTGGCCTCGACCCAGGCCATCACGGTGTCCATCGGCACCACGTTGCCGATGGCGGCCGAGAACGTCTCCACCGCGATCTTCTCTCTGGGAGGCACCCTCTGAATCAAAGCGTTGACGGTGGTGCAGAGGATGCGCGGCTGCTCCTCCGAGGAGCGCGAGCGGGACAGGCGCGAGAGCGCGGTCATGCGCTGGGCCGCGATGGCGGCGTTGGGCGAGACCCGGTCGTAGGGCTGGCAATCCCAGGCCGGCACGCTCATCGCTTCGATCTCGGGGGCGACGAACTTCAGGGCGTTGACGAAGGCGGCCGAGCGCCCGGAATCGCGGGCGACGTGGACCAGCACCGCCGGCCCCTCGAAATCGCGGCTCAGCGCCCGGGCCAGATCCGCCACCACGACCGCGTCGAAGCCCTCCGGCACGTTGGCGAGCGTCGGGCTGTCGCCGCGCTTGAGCGACTCCAGGGCGCGGGCCAGCGCGCCGGATTTCGGCAGGGCGAAGCGCGCCGTCTGGGGTTTGGGCGCGGGCGCGGGAGCTTTGGGCTGGGGTTTGGCCATCGGGTCTGGGTTTTGCACTCGTGCTGCGCCGGTCGGATGCGTGCGCGTCCGTCCGGCTCCTCGTCTCAAGAAGGACCGCCACGGCCGTCTCGGCGGGCGCTTCGATCCCCCCGAGGCAGGACCGTATGTATCCCTGAGCCCGGTCCTTACCAGACCCGCGCGGCGGCGTACCGGCGTTAACGCACCCCACCGCGTTGATCCGGCGCAGCGCGGGCCGCGCGAACCCTCTCCCCTCTGCGGGAGAGGGTGCCTGCGGAGCAGGCGGGTGAAGGGGGCGACCTCTCCGGAAAGCGCGCGCCCCTCTCCCGGTCGCTCCGCGACCACCCTCCCCCGCAGAGGGGGGAGGGTCGGCCTCGGTGGCTTCATCCCCCACGCGGCTTCACCCCCGCGCGCGATTCCGCGCCGGGGGCATGGCCCGAAGAAACGACACGCCGAACGGGGACGCGGGACGCCGCGGAACCCTTGGACTGCGCTTTTGATTGTGCCGGTCCCCCGGCGTCCCTCGGCTCCGGCGTCGCCGCCGGGGCCATCAGCGTCGCGGTGTCTCCGACGGGTCTCGCGCTGGCGCTAAGTTCGGCGGGTTCCAAGGGGACCCCGCACGCTTCCGAGCGAGCCTTCGTCGCACGCCGCCTCGTCATGGGCGGCGCCGCAGCTGTTCTCCGCTGTCCCAGCGACGGGTCGGCCGGCCAAGGGCATTTCCTCCCCGGCGCGCCGCCCTGTCCCGAGCCAACGGTCGTAGCGAGCCGTCGCCCGGGGCGGCAGCGACCGAAGCCACCGACGCGGGCACCGCCCCGCCGCCCCCCAGCCCATCCGGTCGGTCTCCGGTCGGGCTCCCGTTTGGTGCGGGCGGCAGGTGGGGCCATAGGCGCACGAAATAGGAATATTGTCAAGAATAATCGGCGTTCCGGCGCTCGCGAGGGAGTGCCGGAACGCCCGCGCCCCGTCCGGCGGATCGTGGGACGGGGCGATCAGTCGGCCATCGGTCAGGCCGCCATGGGTCCGTAACGCCGGTGGCCCTTCACGTCGTACCGGTCGAGCATCATCACCTTGTCCCAGACCCGCACGAAATCCGCCACGAAGCGGCGCTGGCCATCGCTGCCCGCATAGGCATCGGCGATGTTGCGCAGCTGCGCGTTCGACCCGAAGATGAGGTCGGCGCGGGTGGCGGTGAACCGCACCTGCCCGCTCGCGCGGTCCTTGAGGGCGAAGGCGGTCCCCGTCGCGTCCGCCTTCTCCCAGACCAGGTCCGTGTCGGTCAGGGTGCGGAAGAAGTCCGTCGTCAGCACGCCGACCCGGTCGGTGAAGATGCCCTGGTTCGAGCCGTCGTGGTTGGCGTTCAGCGCACGCAGGCCGCCGGTCAGAACCACCCACTCGGGCGCGGTCAGAGTGAGCAGGTTGGCCTTGTCGAGGAACATCTCCTCCGGCGACAGCTTCGGTGCCATGGCGCCGAACCCGTCGTCGACGTAGTTGCGGAAGCCGTCCACAACGGGCTTCAGCCAGGTGAACATCTCGACGTCGGTCAGCGCCTGCGTGGTGTCGACCCGGCCGGGGGTGAACGGCACGGGCGTCTCGACCCCCGCGTCCCGGGCGGCCCGCTCCACGGCGGCGCAGCCGGCGAGCACGATGAGGTCGGCCAATGAGACCCTCTTGCCGTCGCTGCGGCCATCGTTGAACGCGGCCATGACCCCGCGCAAAGCCTCGACCACGGGCGCGGCCCGGCGGTTCACGGCCCAATCCTTCTGCGGAGCAAGGGCGAGGCGTCCGCCATTGGCGCCGCCGCGCTTGTCGCTGTCGCGGTAGGTCGAGGCCGCCGAGAAGGCGGTGAAGGCCAGATCCGAGACCGAGACGCCTGTGGCCAGGACAGCCTGCTTGAGGGCCGCGATCTCGGCCTCGCCGATCGGCGCGTAGGCCGCATCGGGGATCGGGTCCTGCCAGAGGAGGCCGTCCTCGATCCGCACCTCCGGGCCGAGGTAGCGGTGCTTGGGGCCCATGTCGCGGTGGGTGAGCTTGTACCACGCCTTGGAGAAGGCCTGCGTGAAGGCGTCGAAGTCGGCGAGGAACTTCTCGCAGACCTTGCGGTACTCCGGATCGACCTTGAGGGCGATGTCGGAGGTCATCATCATCAGGGGGTGCGACTGGCCCGGGACGTGGGCGTCGGGGGTCCGGGGCGCGTTCGGGTCCTTGGGCGTCCATTGCAGGGCGCCGGCCGGGCTTTTCGTCTGCTCCCAGTCGAACCGGAAGAGGTTCTCCAGGTAGGCGTTGTCCCATTTCGTCGGGTCGGGGGTCCAGCTGCCCTCGATGCCGTTGGTCATCGTGTCCTTGCCGGCGCCCTTCGGGTTGTGCCAGCCCAGCCCCATCGCCTCCATCGGCGCCATCTCCGGCGGCGGCCCGATCTCCTTGGCCGGGACCATGCCGTGGCTCTTGCCGAAGGCGTGGCCGCCGGCGATCAGCGCCACCGTCTCCTCGTCGTTCATGGCCATGCGGGTGAAGGTCACCCGGATGTCGTTGGCCGAGCCCTGCGGATCGCCGTTCGCGTAGGGCCCTTCCGGGTTCACGTAGATCAGCGCCTGGTGGGAGGCGGCGAGCGGGTTCTCCAGATCGTAATCGGCGTCGCCGTTCTTGCCCCGCCAACGCTGGTCGCGGTTGACCATCTCGTCGAAGCTCGAGACCGAGCCCATCTCGACGACCTCCGGCCCCCAGTAGGTGGCGTCGTCCGCCTCCCAGGCGTCGAGGCGCCCACCGGCGAAGCCGTAGGTCGGCAGGCCCATGATCTCCAGGGCGCAGTTGCCGGTCAGCACCATCAGGTCGGCCCAGGACAGGGCGTTGCCGTACTTGTGCTTGATCGGCTGCAGGAGGCGGCGCGACTTGTCGGTGTTGCCGTTGTCCCACCAGCTCGAGATCGGCGCGAAGCGCTGCATCCCGGTCCCCGCCCCGCCGCGCCCGTCCGCGATGCGGTAGGTGCCGGCCGAGTGCCAGGCCATGCGGATCATCTGCGGGCCGTAATTGCCGTAATCGGACGGCCACCACGCCACCGACGAGGTCAGGAACTGCTTGATGTCGCGTTTGAGCGCGTCGTAGTCGAGCGCCGCGAACGCGCTGGCATAGTCGAAATCGGGGCCGAGCGGATCGGCCGCGAGCCCGTTCTGATGCAGGAGCTCGACCCGCAGGCGGTGCGGATACCAGTTCTCCAGGGCCGGGCGGCTGCCCAGCGCCCCGCCGATGCGGTCGCCTCCGAACGGGCATCGGCCCGCCATCGGATAGGATTCGGTGTTGGTCTTGTCGATCGTCATCTCGTTCATCGGAATCCCTCTCGATACAGGACCGGCCTCGTCGGGCGGATCGGGTCGCAAGGTTCCGCGCCGCCGGCGGGGGGCGTACGACGGCAACCCGTGCGTGATCCCGCACCGCGAGCGAAATCTAGCGTCCGCCCCGAAAATCAAGGTGCCGTGTCGCCCGTGCGGGCGCGAATCGCCGCCGCCGCGCTGACGCAGGCGCCGCCTTCACATGTCCGTGGCTTCCCGCGCAGTGGCGCGCCTCGGGCCAGTCGGCAGGTTGTGGTCGTGCCAAGCCGGACGCAGGTTTCGCGGAGGCGCGGAGGTCCGTTCCCCGGCCCGGCCCGGTCGTTCGGCCTCTTGCGAGGGTCAGGATTTCGGAGCTTCCACGTTGCCCCGGATCCTGAGGCGCTCGGTGTAGAACATGTTGTACGTCTTCACCCGTTTTGAGATGTTCTCGCGGGTCTGTTCGGGCGTTTGCGGTGTTTGCATTTCCACACCGATCTCGGCCGTCTCCTCCAGGATCTTGCCGGACAACTTCACCAGCGCGTCCGAGTTTTCTTTCAGATGAAAGACGTTCTGAACCGAGGCCGATATGGTCAACAGCAGCGTCAGGATGACAGCCAGAGGCTTGACCCATCGTTCGTTGCTGTTATTCTGTAGTGCAACGATTGCCGCAGAAGAAGACCCAAGGATTATGATGAGCATCTGTAGGGAATAGATCAGGATAAAATAAAACGATATATCGCCACTTATCTCGGTAATGATCTTCTCGTAGGCGGAGGTAATGCCGCTGTAATCGACAACGTTCCGCAGCTTGTCGTTCAATCCCACGATGTCAGGCATGACGCTGCCTCTCTCGTCTGATGGCGTCGTGCTGATAAAGAAGAAGCCTTGGCGCCTCGTCGGCGATCCTATCCTATCCTGTCGTGGCGGCCGACTTCAATCCATCACGGCAAGCCGAACGGCAATCCCGGCTCCGACCCTGGGCGGCCCGTCGGGAATGCGCTGGAGCCCGGTGAGCCGGGCGGCGGAGTCCGGCCCCTAATGGATCGGCGCGTCGTGCTTGTGGAAGGCCTTGAGGCGGCGATAGACCGGCGTGTCGTAGTTCTCCGGCGTCGGGTCCTCGCCAGTGAGCCAGCGGAACAGGTCGCGGTCGGGCACCTCGATCAGGGCCTCGAACAGCGTGAGCTCCTCCTCCGAGAGCGTGCCGATCTCGGCATCGGCGAAGCGGCCCATGATGAGGTCCATCTCGCGGATGCCCCGGTGCCAGGCCCGGAAGAGGGTGCGGCGGCGGCGCGGATCGAGGTCGGCGCTGGTGCGGGTGGTGCCGGACATACGGTCGGTCCTGTGCTGCTGTGATCCCGTGATCCCAGGATCGAAGGACGTCGGATCGGAGCGGAGGATCATCGCATAGGGCGGGTGGCGGAGCCATGGCAACGGTCGCGCGGGCGCGGGAACGGTCGCGCGGGCCCGGGAGCGGCAACGCGCATGTTGCCCCGGTCACGCTCCGCATTCTATGGCGGGGGGCATGCACCCCGTCCCGGCTCACAGATCTGGTCTGGTCCGACCCGACGCGCGCGGCGCCCGGGGGCGGGCATGACCGAGCCCGCGCCCCGCCCGCCCCTGCTCCGCCCGAGCATTCTCGATGCCCTGTTCGCGCCCGCGCGCGGCCTGCCCGGCATCGGCCCGAAGATGGCGCCGATGATCGAGCGGCTGCTGGGCACCCCCGAGCAGCCGGCCCGGATCGTCGACCTCCTGTTCCACCTGCCGCAAGGGGGCGTCGCCCGCCGGATGATGGGCTCCATCGCCGAGGCGCCCCCCGGCGAGCCCGTGACGCTCGGCGTCACCGTGACGGGCTACCGGGCGCCGCAAGCCGGGCCGGGGCGCCGCCCCTTCCGGGTGCTGGTGGAGGACCCCACCGGCGACATCACGCTCGTGTTCTTCGGCATGCCCCAGGCCCGCGTGGAGAAGATGCTGCCGCTGGGCGCCCACCGCTACATCACCGGGCGCATCGACCTCTGGGACGGGCACCGCCAGATGGTGCATCCGGCCCGCATCGTCGACGAGGCGGGCCTGGCCGCCCAGCCCACCGTCGAGCCGATCTACGGCGCCACCGAGGGCCTGACCTCGCGGGCGATCTCGAAGCTGGCGCATGCCGCCCTGGAGCGCCTGCCGGTGCTGCCCGAGTGGCAGGACCCGGCCTGGATCGCCCGCGAGGGCCTGCCGGCCTTCGCCGATGCGCTCCGGGCCGAGCACCGGCCCGAGCGCGCGCCGCCGCCCATCCCCGAGGGGGCGACCGCGCCGCCACGCTCCCCGGCCCGGCGGCGCCTCGCCTACGACGAGCTCCTGGCCTCGCAGCTGGCGCTGGCGCTGATGCGGGCCCGCAACCGCCGTGCCCCGGGCCGGGCCAATGCGGGGGACGGCACCTTGAGCGGCCGGATCGAGGCCGCCCTGCCCTTCGCGCTCACCGGCGCGCAGAGCCGCGCGGTCGCCGAGATCCGGGGCGATCTCGCCTCCGACCGGCGCATGCTGCGCCTGCTCCAGGGCGATGTCGGCTCGGGCAAGACCGCGGTGGCGCTCCTCGCCCTGGCGAGCGCCGTGGAGGTCGGCCGCCAGGGCGCCCTGATGGCGCCGACCGAGATCCTCGCCCGCCAGCATTTCGAGCGCCTCGCGCCCCTCGCCGCCCCCTTGCGCCTGCGCCTGCTGACCGGGCGCGACAAGGCCTCCGAGCGCCGCGCCACCCTGGCGGCGCTGGCGGCGGGCGAAGTCGACATCGTGGTCGGCACCCATGCGCTGTTCCAGGACAGCGTGGTCTTTGCCGATCTCGGCGTCGCCGTGGTGGACGAGCAGCACCGCTTCGGCGTGCACCAGCGCCTGGCGCTCGGCGCCAAGGGCGCGGCCGTCGACATCCTGGTGATGACCGCGACCCCGATCCCCCGCACCCTGGCGCTGACCTGCTTCGGCGACATGGACGTCTCGGTCCTCGACGAGAAGCCCGCCGGTCGCAAGGCCATCGCCACCCGCCTCGTCTCCACCGACCGCCTCGACGAGGTGGTGGCGGGCCTGAACCGGGCGCTCGCCGCCGGCGACCGGGTCTACTGGATCTGCCCCCTGGTGGCGGAATCCGAGTTCGTGGATCTGGCCGCCGCCGAGGAGCGGTTCGGGGACCTGCGTCACAGCTTCGGTGATGCGGTCGGCCTCATCCACGGCAAGATGCCCGGCCCCGACAAGGACGCCGCCATGGAGCGCTTCCAGCGGGGCGAGACGAAGATCCTCGTCTCGACGACCGTGGTGGAGGTCGGCGTCGACGTGCCGGAGGCCACCATCATGGTCATCGAGCATGCCGAGCGCTTCGGTCTCGCCCAGCTCCACCAGCTGCGCGGCCGGGTCGGGCGCGGCGCGCGGGCCTCCACCTGCCTGCTGCTCTATCGCGGGCCGCTGGGCCAGGTCTCGCGGGCCCGCCTCGAGATGATGCGCGAGACCGAGGACGGCTTCCGCATCGCGGAAGAGGATCTGCGCCTGCGCGGCGAGGGCGAGGTGCTGGGCACGCGCCAATCGGGGATGGCCGCCTTCCGCCTCGCCAGCCTGGAGAGCGACGCCGAACTGCTGCAGGTGGCCCGCGACGACGCGCAGCTCGTGGTCCAGCGCGACCCCGGCCTGCGGAGCGAGCGGGGTCAGGCCCTGCGGGTGCTGCTCTACCTGTTCGAGCGCGACGCGGCGATCCGGCTGCTGGGAGCGGGTTAGAGCATTTTCGCGGTATTATGCAGCAACCTCAACTAAAAGCGTTGAGGTTGATCTTAAGGTAGGTACGGAAAGTTTCCCGGCCTTCGTGAGGATGTTTTAGAACATTCTTCCAATTTCAGAGGACTGGCCAAGCGTAGCTTTGGCGGAACACTTTTCGCGTGCGCGCGCGCGAGACGCGCCTTCATTCGGCTGTCCATAGCAGTTTCTTCCATGTTTCAGCTTTGCTCTCGTACCCCCCGCAGCAGCGGCGCGGGTTTTTGTTTCGACTCCGATCAAACTGAGACAGGAGCCGCCGAGTCCCTTTACGACTCGTCAACCAAGCGCCGTTGGAGCCTGACGCGAAGAAAATCGCGGGAGACTGCCTGTGGGCTCTTGTGGATTGGAGTCCAGCAGTCTAATTTGGAGTCTGCGGCGAAGGCATGCCGATCATGGCGGAACCAATGGCCGGGCTTGAAGACATCATCAGAGCAGCATGGCCGCCAGTAAAACGGCGGGTGCAAGAGCTTGAGCAGCGCCACCAACAGATGATGTCCGATCTAAAGCTCTTAGAGTCCGAACTCGGTGAAGCCAAACGCGAGTATGATCTGATCGTTGATACCGCTAAGAAAGTTGGCTTTGACCCGGACGCACCTAAGGTTAATAAGAATGGGGAGCCGTTTTTAACCGACAGCTATCCAGTTGGGTCTGTTACTATCAAGCAAGCTGCACGCTTGACTCTAGATGCCTTCACCTCTGGCTTAGATTCAGCTGATTTACTCGCCGCCCTAAGCGGACGCTACTTTGAGGGGCAGTTAGAGCGTACCAGTTTCAGCCCACAACTAAGCCGGATGAGCCAAGCCGGCGAGGTTGAGCAAAGGAATTCAGTTTGGGTACTGACGGATAAGGGTCGAGCAATCATGGCTAAGCAGCCGATGCTCCCCTACCGGGTGGACCCTAAAACGAATGAGACCGCCGACGCGGGGGCGTCGGAGGTCTCAGATGCCGCCCCAGCCAAAAGCTGAGGTTTCCACTCCACCCCGCGTCCTACCCGGCGCAAACGAAGGAGAATGTGATGGTCGGCCACCATCGGCTCAGAAGAGCCTAGCGGGTCAGGCCGGTGCGCTAACACCGGCCTGACCCTAAGCCTTCACACCTAAACGCTACCCGGCTTGGACAACGATCAGAGAGCGACGACCCGTCAGCTTCTTAAGTCGCATCTTTGGTCGCCCTGTTCAAGTCGGTCCTCTTCAATTCGCCCGTGTGGCGACAAGGATCGAACATGCCCAAGTATCGTTGCGACCTCCTCACCGCTTGTCACATCCTCCATGCCGTGAAGAACCTCGGCTGGAAGCAGGATCAGGCGGCTTTCTACTTCTGTGTGAACGGCGGCACGGTCTCTAAGATCGTGCGCGGCCTCTCCCACTTCGGGGCGAGTCCTCTGCCGTTCTAAGTCGTTAAGTTTAGCCTAGAAGATCCTCGTCCTCGTCCGTGTCAGGGGCAGGTTCTGAGGCGGGGCTGGGGTCACAATACGTGATCCCAGCTTCAATGAATGAGATGCCAGCTTCTTCAAAAGCTCTTCTCATCGCCGACAGATTGTTGGCGATTGGAACTCGAAGATTATTCTCAAACTGTCGGATCGTGCTGAGCCCTACGGTCGCTCTTTTGGCCAGCTCCTGCTGGGGCCAATCAAGCCAAGCACGGGCGGCACGGCACTGTTCTCGTGTCATGGTTCAAATCGGTAACATCAGCGCTTTTAAGCGTCAAGGGCAATTAAAAGCGTTGACCTAGTCGCATTCATCCAATAGAACTCACATCAACGCAAAACGTTCAGGTGAGCCCGTGGCCCAGTACTTTCTCCTCTCCAAAGCGGACCGGACCCTCAACCTCTCCAAAGTGGAAAATGCGCCACGGACGTTGAGCCCATCGGGGTGAGCGCAACGACGCCGGGGCGACGGCGGGTTGAGGACGCTGCCGTGCCGGCGAAACATCGCGCCACGCGCGCGTCCACCGAGTTCCGGCTTCAGGATCACCCCGGAGCAATGCCCGAGATCCGGATGCCGAGCCTCTCGGGACCACGCAGGGAGGCTCCAGGCCGGTAGGGCGGGGGATCGGCCATGAGCCCCGGGGCGACGAGGCGGCGGCAGAGGGCGACCAGGGCGATCTCGGCCTCGATCCGCGCGAGCGGGGCGCCCATGCAGTAGTGCAATCCGCCGCCGAAACCGAAATGCTGGTTGTCCTCCCGATCCGGGTCGAAACGGTCCGGATCGTCGAAGCGGGCCGGGTCGCGGTTCGCGGCGGCGAAGAGCAGGATGACCGGTGCGCCCTTCGGAATGATCCGTCCCGCGACCGCGATGGCCCCGAGGGCCTTCCGGGTCCGGAAATGCACGGGCGGCTCGTAGCGGAGCAGCTCCTCGATCACCCGCGGTGCGCGCTCCGGATCGGCGCGCAGGCGCTCCAACTCTTGCGGATGGCGCAGCAGGGTGAGCATGCCGTTGGTGATCAGGTTCACGGTGGTCTCGTGGCCCGCCACCAGCAGCAGGATCGCCGTCGAGATGAGGTCGAAATCACCCATCACGGCCTTGCCGTCGGGGCCCGGCGCGGCCAGCGCACTGAGCATGTCGGCGGTCGGGCGTCGACGCTTCTCGCGGATCAGGGCGCGCATGTAGCCGGAGATCGCGTCGAAGGCCGCCACCGTCCGGTGCCGGCTGGCCTCGTCGTGGCGGGCATCGGGCTCCAGGGCGGTGGCAAGCTGCGTCGCCCAGGCCTGGAACCGCGGCTCGTCCGCCTCCGGCACGCCGAGCAGGTCGCAGATCACCGAGACCGGGAGCGGGTAGGACAGGTCCTCGACGAGGCAGACCTCGTCGCGTCCGACGCAGGCGTCGATGAGGGCGTCCACGTCCCGCACGATGCGCTGCCGCAGCGCCTCGACCCGCGCCACCGAGAACGCGCGCATCACGGCGTGGCGCAGGGTGTCGTGGTCGGGGGGATCGCGGAAGATCAGGGGTCGGTGCGCGGTGGCGATGCGGTCCTTGATCGGATTGAGAAGCCAATCCTTGAGCGGGTTGCCCGTGCGCGGGCGGTGGGAGGGCGGCAGATCCTCGGAGCTGAGGCGCGGGTCGAAGATCAGGCTGCGGATCGCCGCGTGGCTGCTCACCACGACGCTGCCGTCGCGCTGGGGCGCGACCGGGTTCTCGCGAAGCCGCGCGTAGATCGGATAGGGATCCGCCCGGTTGGCGGGGTCCAGGACCTCGGAAAACAGCGTGTCCTCAGCCATGGTGGGCCTCGATGGGGGTGGGAGCGGCACGCGGTGGCGGGAAGCCCGGCGCCATGGCGAGGAAGCCGCCCTGGTCGCTCGCATCGCGGATCGGCGGGAATGGCTGGCCGGCCGCGACCGCCTCGGCATAGGCGGGGAGCCAGCGCGCCTGATCGAACGAGACGGCGGCGATGCTGCGTCCGGCGCGGCCATAGACGGCGAGGAAACGCCGCGACGCCCGCGAGCCCTGGACGATCGCGACCGCGTCGGCGCCCGCGCCCGCGCTCAAGCCGACGGCCTTGATGTTGATCCCGAACTGGCTCGACCAGAAGGCCGGCAGATGGTGATAGGCCTGCTGGTCCTCGGAAGGCGCCAGCATGTTGCGCGCGGCGTGCGCGGCCTGCGCGACGGCGTTCCCCCAATGCTCCACCGACATCAGCCGGCCGCCGTAGAGGGGATTGGGCCAGCGCGCGACGTCCCCGGCGGCGTAGATGTCCGGGCACGGCGTCCCATCGGCGCCGAGCACCCGGCAGGCGCCGTCGCAGGTCACGCCGCCGGCATCGGCCATCAGGCCCGCGCCCGAGAGCCAGTCCGTGGCGCGCGTCGCGCCGAGGGCCACGATCACGAGATCGGCCTCGACCGCGCCCCCGTCCGCCAGATGGGCGCGAGCGACCCGGCCCGAGGCGTCGCCCGCGAAGCGGAGCACCTGTGCGCCGGCATGAAAGGTTACGCCGGCATCCCGCAGGCAATCGGCGATCACGCCGCCGACCCAGGTGCCGAGCGAGCGGGCGAGCGGCGTCGGATTGGGATCGACCAGCGTGACGGGCAGTCCGAGATCGCGGCAGCAGGAGGCCGCCTCGCAGCCGATCAGGCCGGCGCCGACGATGAGGACGCGGGCAGGTCCCCCGGCCAACGCGGTCCGCAGCCGGGCGGCATCGTCCCGGCCGCGCAGGGTGAAGATCCCGGCGAGCGCACCGCCCGAGGCGGCGGGCCAGGGCCGCGCCTGCGCGCCGGTGGCGATGAGCAGCCGCTCGTAGGCGAGCACCGACCCGTCCGCGAGGCGGATCGCCTTCGCGTCCCGGTCGAGGGCGACCGCCGCATGACCCAGCCGCCACTGCGCATCGAGGGCGGCGCGTTCCGGCAGCACGGTGGCATCCGGCGCCAGCTCGCCGGACAGGACGTGCTTCGACAGGGGCGGCCGGTCGTAGGGGCGATGTGGTTCGTCGCCCACGAGGGTGAGCCGGCCGGCATAGCCGTGGCGGCGCAGGGCCTCGGCGCCCCGGAGACCGGCGAGCGACGCGCCGACGACGACGATGCCGGCCTCCGCGGCGCTCACGGCGTGTCTCCGCGATCCGCCTGGAGGCTGATGGCGCGGACCGGGCAGGCCTGGACGGCCCGCTCGATCTCACCCCGTCGCGCGCGGGGCGGTGCGGGGTCGTAGAACAGGATCTCGTGGCCCCGGACCTCGAAGGCACCCGGCGCCGCGTAGCAGCACTGGGCGTAGCCCTGGCACCGGTTGAGGTCGACCACGACGCGAAGCGGCGCGGCCTCGCCTGGAGCGGACGCGATGGGATCGGTCATGGCGATACCTCGCTGACGGTCAGAGGCCGAGGAACGGTTCGGACGGATCGTCCGCCCGAGGGATCAGTTTGGCGACCGACCCCAGGGGCAGGCCGGTGACGGCGGCGAGGACGAGCGTGGCCGCGAACGCGACCGGCCCGGACGTTCGCCAGCCGTCGCGGTTCCGGTTCGCCGTCTCTCCGGCCAGGGCTCGGGCACGGCCGAGGATCGGGATGGCGGTCATGCGGCGATCCCCCGGAGGCTCGAGCGGGTGCGAACCGCCTCGTCGATGCCCGCGAGCACCGCCGACCCGGCGTCCAGCCCCGCGAAGGCGCGCGCCAGGGATGCGGCCCGCGCGCGGTAGCGGGGTTGGGCCAGCACCGTCTCGATCGCCTCGCGCAGCGCCGGGATCGCCGGTGCGTTGGTCGCCAGATCGAGCCCGGCGCCCGACCAGCCGATGCGGGCGCCGATCTCCGCCTTGTCCTCGGTCAGCCCGGCCGAGACGATCGGCACGCCGGCCGCGAGGGCCTGCGAGACGCTGCCGTAGCCGCCGTTCGTGACGAGGAGGGACACCTCCGGCAGCATCGCGTCGAAGGGCAGGAACGGCGCCACCCGGGCATTCGCCGGAAGCGGTCCGCGCAAGGCCTCGACGGGGCGCCCGCCCGTGGTCGCCACCACGAGCAGGTCGTCGCGCTCCGCCAGGGCCGCGAGGGTCGGCTCGACCAGTTCGCCGAAATCGGCATTCGCGAGGGTGCCCTGCGTGACCAGGACGACGGGCTTGGCCCTGTCGCGCGCCTGCCACCAGTCGGGGAGCGCCACCGCGGCGCTCAGCGCCGGCAGCAGGCCGACGAAGCGCAGGTTGGGCGGCAGCGTCCCGAAATCGTACTCGAAGTCGGGCACGGTCGGCTGGAGGAACAGGTCCGGCAGGACGGCGATGGAGTGCGGCAGCGAGGCCGGCAGGGGCGGCAGGCCGAGCCGCGCCAGTTGCGCGTCGGCATGGGCGCGCACGGGGGCGACGAAGGCGGCGTCCATCCCGGCCTTCAGGACCGCGTAACGGGCCCGCTCCGCGTCCGTTCGGGCCGGCGGCAGGCCGAGGCCGACCGGCGCGTCGTCCGGGCGGTCGAGGAACAGGAAGCTGACGTTGAGGACGACGATCGGAGGACGTGGCTCGGAGGCGAGCAGCATCGGCAGCACGCCGAGGAACAGGCTTCCGGCGACGATCACGTCGGGCCGCTCCACCGCGATCAGGCGGCGCAGGGCCTCGGCCTGGACCGGGATCGGGTCGATGAAGCGCCGCTCGAACTCGCGCCGGTAGCGCTCGGGGCCTGCCGGCAGGCTGGTCTCGCGGTATTCCGCGGCATGGCCGTCGTCGATGGGCGAGAAGCGCAGGCCCGCGGCCTCGATCTTCTCGCGAAACGCTTCGGCGGTGGCCATGACGATTGTGTCCCCGCGTGCGGCGAGAAGCCGGCCGACGGCGAGGAGCGGATTGACGTGCCCCGTCAGGGCCGTGGCGGCGATCAGCACCTTCATGGCGGAACGTCCTCGATGTGTCGGTTGCGATGCACGGTAATCGCTGCGGCGCACCCAAGGGTTACAGGCCGGGCCTCCGGTCGGGTGCGCCCGCGCACCCGTCTTCCCCGCGCCGCTCATGTCCGACGCGGGCCGTCGCCCCCCGCCCAGGCCCGCAACCGGCCTTCGGCGATCGCCGCGTGTGTGTGCCGGTAGCCGATCTCGGCGATCGCCTCGAAGCTCGACCAGGCCCGCAGGTCGATGCCGGCCAGCGGCGGCTTGAGCAGGGCGGTGGCGTGACCGACCGCCATCATCGATTGCGCGTCGCCCGACACGGTGGCGGCCCGCAGCAGCAGGGGGGCGATGCCCGGCATGGCGTCGGGGGCGCCGAGCATCCGCCGGATCAGGCGTCCGCGCCAGGAGCGCACCGGCATCTCGCCGAAGGCGCGGTCGCTGCCGACGTCGATGGCGAGCACCGGTCCCCGCTCCAGGCCGGCCATCACGTCGGCCGGCAGGTTGTTCATCATGCCCCCATCCACCAGGACGCCCTCCGCGGTGCAGACCGGCGGGAGCAGGCCCGGGATCGCGATGCTGGCGCGCAACGCCCCCGGCAGGTCGCCGGTGCGGTGGACCATCGCCGTGCCGGTGGTCAGGTTCGAGGAGACGCAGAGGAAGGGGAGCCAGAGATCCTCGATCCGGGCACCGCCGAACCACGCGGCGAGACCCGCATCGACCTTCGCCCCGCGCGTCAGCGCGTGGTAGGGCAGCGTGTAGTCGTTGAGGGGATTGTGGCCGACGAAGAAGTCGACGGTCCGGGCGCGGATGCGGTCGATGCCGAGACCCATGGCGAGGCTGGCCGCGACCACCGCGCCCATGCTGGTGCCGCCGACGAAGTCCGGGGCGTAGCCGGCCTCCGCCAGGGCCTGCAGCACGCCGAGATGGGCGAGGCCGCGCGCGCCGCCGCCGCCGAGGACGAGGCCCCGGGCCGTGCCGCTCGCGAGGCGCGCCAGCCGGCCGAGATCGTCCGCGTTGCCGGCCCGGACCGGGATGCGCAGGGCGGCGGGCAAGGCGGCGACACCCGGGTGAAGGGGGCGGGGCAGAACCGCATCCGCGTCCTGCGGGACGGCGAGATCCATCCGGATCCAGTCCGATCGCAGGCTCCCGAGCCAGGCGGCGGCACCGTGGCGCGGCGGCCGGCCCGGCTCGGCGAGCAGCAGGACGTGATCCGCATGGCGCAGGCAGAGCCGGCACCACGGGCAACCGACCTCGTGAGCCACGAAGATCGTGCGGGCGTGGCGGGTCTCGTAGTCGTGGAACCAGGTCTCGTCCGCGCCGTCCGGCCAGCGTGTCAGGCAGCCGGTGCGGCCCGGCAGGGTGGCGTCGAGGGCCGCCGCCAGGGCGTCCCCGAACGCCGCCGCATCGAGCCCGTCCGTGACGGCGAGCACGGCGAAGCTGCGCGGCCTGTGGCGCACCGCCTCTCCGAACTGGGTGGCACGCATGCGCTCGGTGAGCCGTCCCGCGAAGTACAGCAGCATCCGGGGATGGTGCGCGACCACATCCTCGAAATCCGCGCGGCTCAGCCGCAGCAGACTGGAATCCCGCAGGGCCGTGGCCGTGGCCGATCGGGGGGCCGGCGACAGCAGCGCCATCTCGCCGAAACTCTCGGGCGGCCGCAGCCGGGCGATCCGGCGCGGCGTGGCCGCGTGATCTTCGGTCGAGATCCCGATGGCGCCGGAGACCAGGGTGTAGAGCGCGTCCCCGGCCTCGCCCTGCGCGAACAGCGTGTTTCCCCCGGCCACCGCCACCGAGACCATGCGGGCCCGCACCGCGGCGGCGGCCTCCGGGTCCAGGCCGGCGAGGAACGGGATCTCCGGCCCGGTCATGGCTGCCGCTTGAGCATGGCGGCGGCCCGGGCGTAACCGCCGTCGGCCCCATCGACGAAATGGACGTGATCGTCGCGCAGAAGGGAGGGCGTGATGCAGGTCACCACCGCGGCCCCCTGGCGGTGCAGGCCGTAGCGCACCAGCCCCGCCGCTCGCGCGGCCGCGAGCCGCGCCTCGATCCGATCCGCCGTGGCGACCGGACAGGTCACGGTCAGGCGAAGCCCGTCGTCGTATTTCCGGAAATCGGCATTGGCCGCCAGCCGCCGTCGATAGCGGCGCGGCGAGAAGCGGCCGAACGGCACGCCGAGGCGGAACAGCGCGAAAGCCGCGCCGCGCGACAGGAACAGGCTCGCCAGGCGAAGCAGCCGCGACCCCGCCGCCGCACCGTGTCCGCGCGCGTCCTCCCGGAGGCCCGACCACGGCGGCCGCATCGCGGGACCGGACTCCGGCACGGGGCGTCCCATGCCGGGGCTCGCCTCGACCTCGGCCAGAAGTTCGCCGAGGACCGCCAGCACAACGTTCCGGTCGGCGCCCCCCTCGGGCAGGACGATGAGGGACAGGACCAGGCCGTCTCGGGCCGGAACCGCCTCGAACCGGCAGGACAGGCCGGTGAGATCGGGCCTGGCGCCCCCCGGGGCCGCCGGGACCGCATGGAGCCCGCGCTTCAAGGCAGCCTCCGCGTAGGCGAGGCCGCCGCCGGAGAACATCGCGTAATCGACCGTCGGCGAGGCCGCGTAGCGCGCGATCCGCAGGTCGTGGCCGGCGACCCGCACCGCCGCGACCGGGATCAGGGCCGCCCGCAATTCGAGGCCGAGGGTCTCGCGGACCCAGGTCACCGTCGCGGCCAGGACCGTCTCGACCGTCCGGCGATGCTCGGGTGGGACCAGCAGGGTCGCACCGTCGCCGCCGAAGACGAACGGCGTGTCGGCCTCCGGCAGGGCGTTGCGCACGGCCGCGATCAGGGCGGCCCCGGCCATGTTCACGGACCGGTAGCGCCCCTCCTCGATCGCCCGCGTCGACATCACCACGTCGCAGAGGGCGATCCACCACGCATCCGGCACCGGGACGTAGCGCGCCTCGTCGAGCACGTCCGAGAACCGCGTGAGGCGCGGAACGGCGGCGTAGCGGAAGGGGTGCGGGGCGCCGGCCTCATCAAGGTCCATCGGCAAACCGGAACGAGGGGCCGACGCGGGTTCGACGTCGGAGGGCGCTTGGTGCGCAGGCATCGCCGAGCATCCCTTCTGTTCCGCTGACGATCGACCGCGCGGAGAACCGCGGCGGGTGCGTGTACGGACCTCACGAGGGTTCGCCGGCCACCCCGATTCGGTTACGCGAAGATTAAAATTCCTGCCCTCAGGTCCCCTCGATCCGGATTTCGGCCGATGACGCATCGCGAACCGCAGAGCGCTGTCGATCGCTTGTAACCGGGCTGCGCCTCCGACGAATGACGGATATCCCGCCTCGTCACGGAGCACGCCATGTCGTCCCGCCTCGTTCCGCTCCTCCTGGCATTCGCGCCGGTCATGCTCACGGGCGGCCCTGCCCTGGCCCGGCCCGTGGTGGTGGAACTGTTCACGTCGCAAGGGTGCTCGTCCTGCCCGCCGGCGGAGGCGCTGCTCGGCGAGCTCGCCGGCCGCGACGACCTCCTGGCACTGGGATTCCACGTCACCTACTGGGACGATCTCGGCTGGAAGGACACCGCATCCTTCGAAGGCGCGACCGAGCGGCAGGCGGCCTATGCGGGGCGTCTCGGCGAGGGGAATTTCACGCCCCAGCTCGTGATCGACGGCCGCCGGAGCGTGGTGGGATCGCGCCGTGCGGAGGCCGCCTCGGCCGTCGCGGCGGCCCGGGCCGAGATGGGCGCCGAAACCGAGATCGCCGTCGCGCGCCGGAACGGCCGGATCGCCGTGACGGTCGGCTCCGGCAAGGGCAGCGCCCGGGTCATCCTCGTCGGCTTCGACCACGCCCTGCGCACCCCCGTGGCACGGGGCGAGAACGGCGGACGCACCCTCGTGCAGGCCAATGTCGTGCGCTCCCTGCGCACCCTCGGCACCTGGTCGGGCGAGCCCCTGCAGTTCAGCGAGGCGTTGCCGGCCGGGCAGGATGCCGCCGTGATCGTGCAGCGATCGGACGGCCGCATCCTCGGAGCCGCACGCCTCTCGCCGGGGAGCTGAGACATGCCCCTTCGGAACGAGGAGCCGAGCCCCGGCGCCTTGCCTCATGCCCGCCTGATCGACGCGCTGGTCCGCAGCCTCGTACCGGTCCGGCGCCCCGGCTCACCGCTCCGGCGCATGCTCGGCTGGCTGGTGGTCGTCGCTTTCCCCGGCGCCGGCCTCGCGGCGGTCGCCGACCTGAAGGGGGCGCTGTCCCGCCACGCCGGCGACCCGGACCTCGTTCTGGCGGCCGTCGGATCGATCGCCACCGCCGTCACGGCCGCCGCCGCCGCCATCCTGGCGACGCTGCCCGACCGTGATCCGCGCTGGGCCCTCTTGCCCGCGCCGAGCCTCGCGCTCTGGATCGGGGCGAGTGTGTCCGGGGCGGGAGCGGCGCACGGAGCACCGATCTCCCTGTCGGACGCCTGCGCCTGCGTCGGGTTCATCCTGGGGCTCGGCGTTCCCTTCGCGCTGCTCCTCGCCGCGATCCTGCGGAACGGCTACGCCCTCCATCCCTCCCTGAGCGGCGGCCTCGCGGGTCTCGCGGCGGCCTCCGCCGCGGCTTCGGTCCTGGGCCTGTTCCACCCCTTCGCCATGGCGCTGAACGATCTGGCCCTGCACGCGCTCGCGGTGGCGCTGCTCGCGGGGGCCGGGGCCGGGTTCGGCCGGCGCCTGCTCCGCGCGAGCGCCTGAGGATGGTCCTGCGCGACCCTGTCCGGCGAAGCCTGCTCGCGTGCCTCGCCCTCGTCCTCCTGGAAACTTTCCCGGCGCGCGCGGCGTCCACTGCGTGGATCGGCGACGACCGGGCGGCGGTGCGGCTCGTGACGGCCACGGACGCCGTGAGCCCGGGATCGCCGGTCGAGGCGGCCCTCGCGTTTCGGTTCGGTGACGGCTGGCACGGGGCGTGGCGCAGCCCGGGCGATGCCGGCCTCGCCCCGACCTTCGACGGGAGCGGATCGGACGGGCTCGTGCTCGACGCCATCGCCTGGCCCGCGCCGCGCCGCCTCGCCGTCGGCGACCTTCAGACGTTCGTGTACGAATCCGGAACCGTCCTGCCCCTCCGGTTCGCACGGCGCGGCGACGGGGCCGCGCATCTGCGCCTGCGCCTCGTGCACGCCGTCTGCGGCGAGGTCTGCGTGCCCTATCGCGCCACCCTCGACCTCGCGCTGCCGGCGGGACCGGATCGCCCCTCGGCGGAAGCGGGACTGATCGGGGCCGCGCGCGGGCGCGTTCCCGGACCGCCGGAGGCGGCGGGTTTCGCCGTCGTCGGGCAGGCCCGCGAGGGACCGCCGCACGATCGGCGCCTGGTCCTGCGGGTGACCAGCGAACGCCGCGCCTTCGTGGCGCCGGACCTGTTCGCCGAGGGTCCGAAGGGGGCCGTGACCGCCCCTCCGGCGGTCGCCCTGTCCGACGGCGGCCACGCGGCCCGGCTCGTCCTGAGGCTGCCGGCGGACGTCGCGGAGACGGATCTCCGCGTCACCCTGGTCGATGGCCCGCGCAGCGCCGAATTCACGGTTCCGCCCATGGACGGCATCGGCTGGGATGCGTGGCTCGCCATCCTGGCGACGGCCCTGCTCGGAGGCCTCGTCCTCAATGCGATGCCCTGCGTCCTGCCGGTCCTGTCCCTGAAGGCCTTCACGTTGACGCGGGCAGCCGGAGCGGATCGACGCGGCGTCCGGGCCGAACTCCTCGCCACGGCGGCGGGCATCGTCGCATCCTTCTTCGCCATCGCCCTGGTTCTGATCGTCCTGAAGGCCTCGGGCGCCAGTATCGGCTGGGGCATCCAGTTCCAGGCGCCGTGGTTTCTCGCCGGCATGGCCCTGCTCACGGTGCTGTTCGCCGCGAGCCTGTTCGAATGGGTCACGATCGGGCTGCCCCGCCCGCTCGCCGCCCTCGGATCGCTGCGCGGGTCCGGCCGCCTGTCGGAGGCCTTCCTCACCGGCGCCTTCGCCACCCTGCTGGCCACGCCCTGCTCGGCGCCGTTCGTCGGAAGCGCGGTGGGCTTCGCGCTGACCCGGGGACGTGTCGACATCCTGCTGGTCTTCGCGGCGCTCGGCCTCGGAATGGCGCTCCCCTTCGCGCTCCTCGCGCTGAAACCGGGTTGGACGCGCCTGCTGCCGCGACCGGGGCGCTGGATGATTCGGCTTCGTGTCGGGTTCGGCCTTCTGCTCCTCGGAACGGCCATATGGCTGATTACGGTCTTCGCCGCGGTGGCCGGCATCCCTCGGGCGATGGGGTTGGCGGGCATCCTGGCCCTGCTCCTCGGCTGGCTCGCCCTGAGCCGACGGGGGCGCAGTCCCGATCGCCGCCGAAGCCTGGTCACGGCGGCCCTCGTCCTCGCGCTCGTCCCCGTCACGGTGTGGCCGTCCGGCGTCGGACCCTCCCCGGTGGCTCGGACGGAGGGCGGACCCTGGCGCGCCTTCGCCCCCGAGGCGATCCCGGCCCTGGTGGCGGAGGGCAAGGTCGTCGTCGTGGACGTGACGGCGTCCTGGTGCCTGACCTGCCGGATCAACGACGTCACCACCCTCGATCGCGCGGAGACCCTTGCGCGCCTGTCGGCGCCCGACGCAGTCGCGATGCGGGCGGACTGGACCCAGGCCGACCCGGCCATCCTCGCTTTCCTGCGCCGCTTCGGACGCTTCGGGATCCCGCTCGTGGCCGTCTACGGGCCCGGCCTGCCGCGCGGAGAGGCCCTGCCGGAACTGCTGACGCCGGCGACGATGCGGGCCGCCATCCTGCGGGCGGAGCGCGAGAGGCCGGAGACGATCACGACGGATTTTTCGCCCTGACCTGTAACCGACATCGGCACCTCTTCGAAAGACTTTCCAGTACCGCCAAGATGTTCGGTACATCCCAGAAGGATAACCTCACATGAGCACTCTCTTTCGCGTCGCTGCTGCGCTCGTCCTCGCCACCGCCGTCTCCGGAGCCCCGGCCTATGCCGTCGATTCCATGTCCAAGGACAGCATGGCCAAGGACAGCATGGCGAAGGACAGCATGGCGAAGGACTCCATGGCCAAGGACGGCATGAAGAAGGACGGGATGGCCAAGGATTCCATGTCCAAGGACGGGATGGCCAAGGACGGGATGGGTAAGGACGGGATGAGTAAGGATTCGATGGCCAAGGACGGCATGGCGAAGGACTCCATGAAGAAGTAAGTTCGGCCTCGTGCGGACGGTGCGGGTCGGCCTTTCGGGTCGCCCGTTCCGCGTGCCGGGTTTCTTCCCGGCTCTCCCCGCAGCCTTCGGAATCCCTGCGCCCATGCCTGTTCGACCCGCGGCATTGTCCGGCGAGGCAGCCCTGTCCGCCGCGATGCAGGCGGCCCAGATCGGCGATGCCGCCGCTTACCGGGCGCTCCTGCGCGATTGCGTGCCGGTGATCTCCGCGATGGCACGGGCCAGGGGTGTTCAGGGCGCGGCCCTCGACGACGTGGTGCAGGACACCCTGCTCACCCTCCATCGGGCGCGGGCGACCTACGATCCGGCCCGCCCGTTCCTGCCGTGGCTGCGCGCCATCACGCAGCGGCGGGCGGTCGATGCGTTGCGCCGCAAGGGGCGTCGTCCGCAGGAAGTCCACGAGCCGCTCGCCTACGAGGCGCGGGCCGACGACGGTCCCATGCCGGGTGACGACCTGGCGCGCTGCGAGCGCGCAACGATCCTCGCCGCGGCCGTCGCGCATCTCCCCGAAGGACAGCGGGAAGCGATCGAGCACATCGCCCTGCGCGAATTGTCCCTCGAGGAGACATCGACGCTCACCGGGCGGACCAAGGGGGCGCTCAAGGTCAACTTCCATCGCGGTCTCAAGGCCCTGCGCGCCTCTCTCTCATCCCGTAAGGAGGGCACGGATGCCTGATCCGGCCACTCACGACCGATCCACCCAAGTCTTGTCCACCCACGACCTCGTCGAGGATCTGGCCCGGTCGCTCACGCCGGTCCGCCGGCTCCCGGGCCCGGGGCGCCGGGCCCTCGTCTGGTCCGGCGCGGTGCTCGCGGTGGGCCTCCTCCTCGTGCCGATGGCCGACCTCTCGGGATTGCGGGCGCGCCTCGCCGTGCCGGATCTGCACTGGGCGGCCCTGGGCGCGATCCTCACGGCCTTCGCCGCCGCCCTCGCCGCCTTCCAGAGCAGCGTGCCGGGGCGCAGCCCGGCCTGGTCGCTGCTGCCGCTTCCGCCCCTCCTCCTCTGGCTCGGCGCCAGTGGCCTCGGCTGCCTGCGCGGTTGGCTCGCGCCGGCCGCCAACCTCGCCGAGCCGGAGGAGATGCGGGGCTGCTTCGTCTTCCTGATGGGGGTCTCCCTGCCCCTCTCCGTCCTGCTGGTGCTGATGCTGCGCCGGGCCTGTCCGCTGCGCCCCAACCTCACGGCGGCCCTCGGGGGGCTCGCGGCGGCCGCGGCGGCCGCGGCCCTGCTGGTGCCGTTCCATCCCCACGACGCCACCGCGACGGACCTGCTGGTTCACCTCGTCGCCGTCCTCCTCGTCGTCGGCCTCAACGGCCTCTTCGGCGGCCGCCTCCTCGACGGAACCGCCGGACCGCGATCCCGGCCCGGCGAGGCCGACCTGTAACCGGCCCGATCCGCGAGGCGAATGACAGACCAGAGCAAGGAACCCGGCATCATGGACCGCAGACAGATCCTCACGGCCGGCGTCTCGGCGCTCGGCATCCTGACGTTCCTGCGCGCCGCCGGAGGGACCCTGGCCGGCGACCGTGCCGCGGCCGGAACCTTCGCCGTCGTGAAGAGCGAGGCCGCCTGGCGGGCGCAGCTTGGGTCCGCCGCCTACGCGGTCCTGCGCCGGCACGGGACCGAGCGCGCCGGCTCGAGCCCGCTCGACGCCGAGAAGCGCGCCGGTCGCTTCGTCTGCGCCGGGTGCGACCAGCCGCTCTTCGCCTCCAGCGCGAAGTTCGAGAGCGGGACCGGCTGGCCGAGCTTCACCGCCCCCCTTGCGGAGGCCGTGGGCACGACGACGGATTCCAGCCTGGGGATGAGCCGGACGGAGGTGCATTGCCGCCGCTGCGGCGGCCATCTCGGCCACGTCTTCGCCGACGGACCCGCCCCCACGGGGCTTCGCTACTGCATGAACGGCGTCGCGCTGCGCTTCGAGCCCGCCTGACCGATCACGCCTCCCCGTCCCGCAAAGGACCATCCCCATGTCCCCAGTCAACAAACCCGCGACCGTTCCCCCACATCGCACGCGCCGCAACGCGGCGCTCGTCGGCGGTGTCCTGACCCTGCTCGGCCTCGGCCTCTCGATGACGGTCGGGGCCGGTGCCGAGGAAGCGAGCCGGCGCCTGCCGGCCGCCGCGACGCCGTCGCGGGAACCCGCCCGGCTTCAGAGCGCGGTCTTCGCCGGGGGCTGCTTCTGGGGCGTGCAGGGGGTGTTCCAGAGCGTCCGCGGGGTCAGCGAGGCCGTGTCGGGCTATGCCGGCGGGGACGAAGCGAGCGCGAACTACCAGGCCGTGTCCAGCGGGCGCACGCGGCACGCCGAGGCGGTTCGGGTGACCTACGACCCGCGCGTGGTCTCCTACGACACCTTGCTGCGGGTCTTCTTCTCGGTCGCCCTCGATCCGACGCAGGTCGATCGGCAGGGGCCGGATCACGGCCCGCAATACCGCTCGGCGCTCTTCCCCGCGAATGCCGAGCAGGGCAGCGTGGCCCGCGCCTACATCGCGCAACTCGACGCTGCCAAGGTCTACGGCGCCCCGGTCGCCACCCGGATCGAGCCGGGCGCGGCGTTCTACCCGGCCGAGGCCTACCACCAGGACTTTATGGCCCGGCATCCGGCCCACCCGTACATCGTCGCCAACGATGCCGCGAAGGTGCGGGACCTCAAACGCTTCTTCCCCGAATTCACCGCCCCGGCGCCCGTCCTCGTCGGGCGCGATCCCGCCTGAGGCCGACAGGGTCCTCGGGCGGGCCGTTCGTCACGTCAGCAACCCCAGGAAGGCTCCGATGCACGCCCCTCCGTCGCGGGCCGAGCGCCCGATCCACCCCCTCGTCGTGCGGATCACCCATTGGGTGAACGCCCTGGCCATGCTGATCATGATCACCAGCGGATGGCGCATCTACAACGCCTCGCCGATCTTCGGCGACTGGGCCTTCCCGAAGGGCATCACCCTCGGCGGCTGGCTCGGCGGTGCTCTCCAATGGCACTTCGCGGGGATGTGGCTTCTCATCGCCAACGGCCTCGTCTACCTCGCCTACGGGCTGATCTCGGGCCATCTGCGCCGGCGCCTCACGCCCCTGCGGCCGCGCGAGATCGCGCGCGACTTCGTCGCGGCCCTGCGGTTCCGGCTCCCCCACGACCCGGGCGTCTACAACGCCGTGCAGCGCCTGCTCTACGTGGTGGTCCTGCTCATCGGGATCGTCATCGTGCTCTCCGGCCTCGCGATCTGGAAGCCGGTCCAGTTCGCCCCGCTGACGGCCCTGATGGGCGGCTACGATACGGCGCGGATCGTCCATTTCCTCGCCATGGCGGGCATCGCCGGCTTCGTCGTGGTGCACCTCGCCCTCGTGCTCCTGGTCCCAAGGACGCTGCCGACGATGATCGTCGGCCGTGAGATCCATTTGCGCCGCAACCGCGTGGTGAAGCCATGACGACCCTCGATCGCCTTCTGCGCCGTCCACGGCCCGGTCTCGTGGTTCCCGAGACGCCGCCGATCCGGGCCGATCGCCGCCTGTTCCTGCGCGGCGGCCTCGTCGCGGCCGGGAGCCTCGCCCTCGGCGGCTGCGACATCTCCGACAACCCGCAGGTGGAGAGCGTCCTCGGCGGGATCTCGCGGCTGAACGATCGCGTCCAGGGCGCCCTCTTCGGGGGCACGCGTCTGGCCCCGACCTTCGATGTCGCGGACATCACCCCGGACTTCCCCTTCAACGCCTATTATCCGGCGAGCAAGATCCGGGTGATCGACGGCGCCACCTGGAGGCTCGAACTCGCCGGCCTCGTCTCCGACAAGGCGCCGTGGACGCTTCGTCGCCTGAGGACCCTGCCGCAGGAAGCGCAGATCACCCGCCACGTCTGCGTGGAGGGCTGGAGCGCCATCGGCCAATGGTCGGGGGTCCCGCTCCGCACCTTCCTCGAACGGATCGGGGCCGACACGACCGCCCGCTACGTCCGCTTCGCCTGCGGCGACGATTACTGGACGAGCATCGACATGCCGAGCGCGCTTCACCCCCAGACGATCCTGGCCCTCGACTACGCCGGCGCGCCGCTTCCGCCGAAATACGGGTTTCCGGTCAAGCTGCGCATCCCGACCAAGCTCGGGTTCAAGAACCCCAAGCACATCATGGCCATCACGGTGACGAACGATTATCCGGGTGGCTACTGGGAGGATCAGGGCTACAATTGGTTTTCCGGACTGTAGTGAGATTTTGCTTGGATGGCCGGCTGTCGGCAAATTCAAGACACATCCACAAAAGGTTTTTCAATGCTGACGTTCTTCTTCAACGGCTCTCCGAACCCGACGAAGGTCGCGCTGCTGCTGGAGGAGCTCGGACTGCCCTACGAGCCCATCCCGATCGACACCCGCAAGGGTGACCAGTTCGCCCCGGACTTCCTGGCCCTCAACCCGAACGGCAAGGTGCCGGTCCTCGTCGACGACGCGGACGTGATCTTCGACAGCAACGCCATCCTGCTCTACCTGGCCGAGAAGACCGGACGATTCCTGCCGCCTTCGGGCGGCGACCGGGCCTCCCTCCTGTCCTGGCTGATGTTCGTCGCGACGGGCATCGGGCCGTTCTCCGGCCAGGCGGTCCATTTCCGGCACTTCGCCCCCGAGCAGGTGCCCTACGCGCAGGCGCGCTACGGCTTCGAGGCGCGCCGTCACTACGACATCCTGAACGCCCGTCTCGCCCAGCGCCGCTATCTCGTGGGCGACGCGTACACGATCGCCGATATGAGCGCCTGGGGATGGGCCCGCATGGTCCCCTTCGTCCTCGGCGAGACGGCCTGGGCGGAACTGCCCCACCTCAAGCGCCACCACGATGAGATTGCCGCCCGCCCGGCCGCCGCGCGCGCGGTGGGTCTCAAGGACCGCTTCCCCTTCAAGCTAGAGATGGACGACGAGGCGCGCGCCAACATGTTCCGGCACCTCAAGGCCTGATACCGGACCTCGATGAGCCCGATCTCGGGGAGACTGACCGGCGGGGCAGGCTCACCGAGGCTTGGTTAAGACGATCGTCTTTGCCCGCGAACGCCGCCGTTGCTGGCCGTCGCCCCATCCCTGTCGTCTCGGCGCCGCGACGAAAGCTCCGGAACGTTCGACCCGCGAATGGCCGTTTGCGACGGTGTCGGGTCGGGACCCGTCCGTCCGGTCCACGACCGGGTTGGGGCGGTTGCAGAGGGCACCAAGCCTCGGGTTTCGACCACGAGACGCCCGGGGCGCTCGGATCAGGCGTCGACCTTCGGCGGTTCCCCGTGGGCGGCCCGCAGGCTCGCCGCCATGGCCTGGAGCTTGGCCTGGGATTCCTTGGCCTGGGATTCCTTGGGTCCCGGGTCGTCGGGCTGGATCACGCCGGCCGACATCACGAGTTTGGCCGCGTCGTCGACGCTCATGGCGATCTCCACGATGTCGGTGCGCGGCAGGTAGAAAAAGAACCCGGTGGTGGGGTTGGGGGCGCAAGGGAGAAACACGCCGACATGGTCGCCCCCCGGGGCGAGGGCGTTCTGCACGTCCGGGGCGGCCGGGGCGGAGAGGAACACCACCGACCAGGTGCCCTTCACGGGGAATTCCACGAGGCCGACGGTGCGGAACGAGGTGCCGTTGGCGGAAAACAGCGTCTCGAAGATCTGGCGCAGGCCCTTGTAGAGCCCCGAGATCACGGGGGTGCGGGCGAGCAGCACCTCGCCGAACTCGACGACGCTGCGCCCGACGAGGTTGGCGGTGAGGAAGCCCAGCAGCGTCACCGCCACGAAGGCGATGAGGAGGCCAAGCCCCGGAATCGAGAACGGCAGGTAATGGTCGGGCAGGTAGCTCGCCGGCACGAGCGGCTTCACCCAGCCGTCGATGAGGCTGATGAACCACCAGGTCAGGTAGATCGTGATGGCCAGCGGCCCCGACACGATGATGCCGGTGAGGAAGTAGGTGCGCAGGCGCCCCCGCGCGCTCACCCGCGGGCGGGCGCCGGCCTCGGCCTCGGGTGGGGGGAGCGGTGGGGGGATGGTGGGCGCCACGGATGCACTTTCGGCCGGGGGGAACGGCGTCCCGGGCGGCCCTCCGCCGGGGAGGCGGCGGTAAGGACAGTTCCCCGGGCAAGCTTGACCCCTGCCCTAGAGGTAGCCCCTGCGCCGGTCGGGCTCAAGGCCGCCGCGCGGGGTTCGGCGCCCCTCCCGCGTTGCGGAGCGGGCCCGCGCGGGCTTAAGGCTAAGGGCATGACCGAGAAGCTGACGATCCGCGCCCTGTGCGACCTGGGCCTCATCTCCGAGACCGACGTGAAGGCGGCGGTGGCCGCCTACATGGCCGACCCGATGGCGCCGCCCTTCGTCTTCGAGGCGGGCTACCGGCTCAACCTCGCCCGGGCGATCCGCCGCCATCCGGGCGCCAACGACTTCATCCAGCGCAGCGGCGCCGGCCCGCAGCTGAAGCGGCCCTTCGTCGAGGCCGCGATCTGGGAGGCCCGGCCCGAGCGGGAATGAACCCGAAGCGGCCCGGCGCGCCCTACCAGCGATAGATCAGGCTGCCGATGACGGTGGCGGGCGCTCCCCGGTAGCAGAAGCCGGCCTGGCAGGTGAAGTAATCGCGGTCGAACACGTTGTTCGCGTTCACCTGAGCCCGGAAGCCCCTGTATTTCGGGTCGAGGGCGGCGAAATCGTAGGCGACCAGCGCATCGAACAGGGTCACGGTCGGGTTGCGGACCGTGTTCTCGTCGTTGGCGTAGCTGTTGGCGTTGAAGCGGATGCCGCCGCCGAGAGTCAGGCCGCGCAGCGCCGAGCCCGGCGGGAACAGGTAGCTGAGGAAGCCCGTGACCGTGTCGCCCGGAATGCCGGAGAGGAACCGGCCGTCCAGGGCCTGGCCCGTGGCCGAGGTCTGGCTGAGATAGCGCAGGTCGAGATGGGTGTAGGCGAGGGTCAGGTTGGTGCCGGGCGCGAAGTTGGCGATCGCCTCCATCTCGAAGCCGCGCGACGCGATGGCGCCCGTCGCCAGCTGGAAGGCGACGTTGTTCGGGTCCGTGCGCAGCACGCTGCTCTGGACGATGTCGAAGCCGGCGAACCCCGCCTGGATGTTGGTGCCGGGGATCAGGTACTTGATGCCCGCCTCGATCTGATCGCCCGTCGCCGGCCGGAAGGCCCGCCCCGCGGCATCTGCGCCCGGCTGCGGCGCGAAGGTGGTGGCGTAGCTGGCATAGGGCACCAGCCCGGGGGCCAGGAGATAGTTGAGGCCGACCCGGCCGGTGAAGGCCTGGTCGTTCTGCTGCGTGGCGGTGCCGGTAGTATCGATCGTGTTCTGGAACACCCAGTCGGAGCGGCCGGTCAGGGTGAGCACGAAGCGGTCGAACTTGGCCTGTTCCTGCAGGTAGAGGCCGACCTGATCCTGGCGCTGGCGGGTGCGGGGTCCGAGGGGCGGCGCCAGGATCGGCTGCTGGCCATAATTGCGCGTGACGAGGTCGAGATCGGGCGCCGTACCGAAGCCGAAGCGGTAGTCGAAGTCGGAATGCGCGTAGTCGAGCCCCGCCAGCAGCGTGTGCTGGACAGGTCCCGTCGCGAGGTGCGCCTCGATCTGGTTGTCGAGGGTGATCTGGCTGAGGGACTGCTTCGAGTAACCGGTCGAGCGGCTCGCGCTCAGGCCGTCGGGGCTGAGGGCTGAGATCGACGCGTAGCGATAGTCGTTGCTGATGTCGTAGAAGCGCAGGTTCTGCCGGAAGACGAGGTCCGCGTCGAAGCGGTGCTCGAACGCGTAGCCGACCCGGCCCTGCCGCTGCTTGAAGTCGTTGAAGGCCGGATCGCCCGAGTAGAGGCGCGTCGGGCGCAGGTTCTGGTTGAAGAACGTCGTCGAGCCGGGAAGCTTGGTCTCCTGGTACTCGCTCAGGAAGGTGAAGGTCGTGTCGGCGGACGGCTTCCAGGTGAAGGCCGGCGCGATGGTGGTGCGGTCGTCCGAGCCTCCGGGAATGAAGGTGTCGGATTGCCGCCTGATGCCGGTGACGCGGTAGGCGAGCGTGCCGCCCGTGCCCTCGACCGGGCCGCCGATGTCGAAATTGCCCTGGTAACGGTCGAAGTTGCCGACCTGCAGCTGCACCTCGCCGAAGGGCGTGAAGACCGGCCGCTTCGAGGTGACGTCCAGGATGCCGCCGGGCGAGCCGAGGCCGTAGAGCCCGGAGGCGGGACCGCGCAGGATGGTCGCCGATTCGAGGCCGTAGGGCTCGATCCGCGGCACCGTCAGGCCGGATGCCACCTGGCGCAGGCCGTCCCGGAAGATGCCGTCGTAGGTCAGGCTGAAGCCGCGGACGTAGAACGAATCGAAGCGCGGATCGAAGCCGAAGACGTTCGAGGAGACGCCGGCCACGTAGCCGATGGCCTCGTTGAGGGTCTGGACGTTGCGGTCGTTGAGCGCCTCGCGGGTGAGGACCGTCACCGCCTGCGGGGTCTCGAGCAGCGGGGTGTTGGTCTTGGTCGCCGTGGGGCTGACCCGCGCGGTGTAGCCGGTGATGCCGGAGGGGCCGCCCCCGCCGCCGCTGGTGGCCGCCGTGCCGCCGTCGCCGCCGCTGAGATTGGCCCCGCTGCCGCTGCCGGCCGCGGGCGGCGCCGTGCCCTCGACCGAGAGCTGGTCGAGTTGCACGCTGGTTTGCTGGGCCGCCACGGGGCCGGCCAGGATCGTCGTGGCCAGGATCGTCGTGGCCAAGATCGCGGTGGGGAAGAGCAAGGTAGGACGTGAGGAGCGATCGGGCATGGCACACGCAGATGGGCGCCTCGCGCGGCGCAGTCTCTGCTTGATGGCTGCTTCAGGATTACGAATCAAGACGAAACGTGTTTCTGAAATATAGCTTATAGTCTTTCAAATCTGAAGTCGTTCTAAGCTGATGTCTGCGCGCGAGCGGGCGGAATGCTGTCGCGCCCCCCGAGACAGCATTCGGAAGGGCCTGGGGATCCCCGGGGACGACGCCCTCCCGGGGGGCCGCAGCCCGCCCGATCCTCACGGGTTCCTAATGGAATCGCCCGCGCGTCCCTCTCGAATCCTCACGCGGTTCCGGGCCACATCGGAGGACGCGCAGGGCCGGTCGCGCCGGCCCTCGGCCGAACCGGAACGGACCCCTCTCCATGACCGACCTCGTCTTCATCGCCGTGGGCCTCGCCTTCTTCGGCCTCGCGGCCGGCTACGCCGCCCTCTGCGAACGCCTCTGAGGTCCCCCCGATGACCCTGGACCTCACCCTCGGCGCCCTCGTGACCCTGGGGCTGCTCGGATACCTCGCCTACGCCCTCGTCCGCCCCGAGCGGTTCTGAGGGAACCACCTCCCCAGGGGCTTTCTCGCCCGGGGCTTTCTCCCCAAGGACTTAATCCCGCCATGACCCTCAACGGCTGGTTCCAGATCGCGCTGTTCTGCGCGGTCGTCGTCGCGCTGGCAAAGCCCCTCGGCGGCTACATGACCCGCGTGTTCGCGGGCGAGCGCACCCTCCTCTCCCCCGTGCTCGCGCCCGTCGAGCGCGGGCTCTACCGCGCCGCCGGCATCGATGCCGCCCAGGAGCAGCACTGGCTGACCTACGCCCTGTCCATGCTGGCCTTCCACGGGCTGGGCTTCCTGGCGCTCTACGGGCTGCTGCGCCTGCAGACGGCGCTGCCGCTCAACCCGGACGGCCAGGGCGCGGTGGCGCCCGATCTCGCCTTCAACACGGCGGTGAGCTTCGTCACCAACACCAACTGGCAGTCCTACGGCGGCGAGACCACGCTGTCCTACCTGTCGCAGATGCTGGGCCTGACCCACCAGAACTTCCTCTCGGCCGCCACCGGCATCGCCCTCGCCGTCGCCCTGGTGCGCGGATTCAGCCGGGCCTCGGCCCGGACGGTCGGCTCGTTCTGGGTCGATCTCACCCGCACCACCCTCTACGTGCTGCTGCCGCTCTGCCTCGTCTACGCGCTGTTCCTCGTGTCCCAGGGCGTGCCCCAGACCCTCGGCGCGGCGGTGGAGGCCACCACCCTCGAAGGTGCGCGGCAGACCCTCGCGGTCGGGCCCGTGGCGAGCCAGGTCGCGATCAAGATGCTGGGCACCAACGGCGGCGGCTTCTTCAACGCCAACGCGGCCCATCCCTTCGAGAACCCGACCGCGCTCTCGAACTTCGTCCAGATGGTCTCGATCTTCGCCCTCGGCGCGGCGATGACCAACGTGTTCGGCCGCATGGTGGGCGACGAGCGCCAGGGCTGGGCGATCCTGGCCGCCATGGGCGTGCTGTTCCTGGCCGGCACCGCGGTTCTCTACTGGGCCGAGGGCGCGGGCAGCCCTGTGCTCGATGCCCTCGGCCTGACCGGCGGCAACATGGAGGGCAAGGAGGTCCGCTTCGGGATTCTCGCCTCGGCCCTGTTCGCGGCGGTGACCACGGCGGCGTCCTGCGGCGCGGTCAACGCCATGCACGACTCGTTCACGGCGCTCGGCGGGATGATCCCGCTGATCAACATGGAGCTCGGCGAGATCATCGTCGGCGGCGTGGGTGCGGGCCTCTACGGCATCCTGATCTTCGTCATCGTCACGATCTTCGTGGCCGGCCTCATGGTCGGGCGCACCCCGGAATATCTCGGCAAGAAGATCGAGGGCCGCGAGGTCAAGATGGCGATGCTCGCCATCCTGTGCCTGCCCCTGATGATGCTGGGCTTCACGGCGCTCGCCACCGTGGTCGCCGCCGGCCTCGCGGGCCCGGCCAATGCCGGCCCGCACGGCTTCTCGGAGATCCTCTACGCCTTCACCTCGGCGGCGGCCAACAACGGCTCGGCCTTCGGGGGGCTCTCCGCCAACACGACCTTCTACAACACGACGCTCGGCCTCGGCATGCTGTTCGGGCGCTTCTTCGTCATCGTCCCGGCGCTGGCCATCGCGGGGTCGCTCGCCGCCAAGAAGACGCTGCCGGCCTCGGCCGGGACCTTGCCCACCCATGGCGGCCTGTTCGTCGGGCTGCTGGTGGGCGTGATCCTCATCGTGGGCGGCCTGACCTTCTTCCCCGCCCTCGCCCTCGGGCCCATCGTCGAGCACCTCGCCGGCGGCCTCGGCCAGACGTATCCGGCGGGGGGCTGAGATGCCGCGCACCCTCCCCGCCCGGCGCATCCCCCGCCATCACCTCTCGGTCCGCCGGCGGCCCGCCCGCGGGCGCCGCGTCCCCGGGCCCCCAGCACCCGTCCGGCTCTCCGACCTGATCCTCGGGCTCCTCGGCGTCACGCTGCTGGGCGGGCTCGCCCTCATGGCCTCGGCCGCCCTGATCGGCCGCGCCCTGACCCTCGACGGCGCCCTCGCGCCCTGACGGCGCCCCAACGGCGCCTCGGCGCCCCGAACCGACATCCCGACCCGGCGCGCCGCGCCCGGTCTTCGACCCTCCCCTTCCGGACACCGCATCATGTCCCGTCCCGCCTCATCCCTGTTCAGCGCCGCCCTCGTCGGGCCGGCCCTCCTCGGCGCCCTGCGTAAGCTCGACCCGCGCGTCATGATCCGCAACCCGGTGATGTTCGTGGTCGAGGTCGTGGCCGCCCTGACCACCGTGCTGTTCGTGCGCGACCTCGCCGCCGGCGCGGACGGCCTCGCCTTCTCGGGCCAGATCATCCTCTGGCTCTGGTTCACCCTGATCTTCGCCAACTTCGCCGAGGCTCTGGCGGAGGGGCGCGGCAAGGCGCAGGCGGATTCCCTGCGCCGCACCCGCACCGAGATGCAGGCCAAGCGCCTCACCGGCCCGGGGCGCGACGTCGAGATCGTCCCGGGCACGGCCCTCAAGGTCGGCGACGTGGTGCTGGTGGAGGCGGGCGACCTGATCCCGTCCGACGGCGAGGTCATCGCGGGCGTCGCCTCCGTCAACGAGGCCGCCATCACGGGCGAGTCGGCCCCCGTCATCCGCGAATCCGGCGGCGACCGCTCGGCGGTGACCGGCGGCACGCAGGTGCTCTCCGACGCGATCCGCGTGCGCATCACGGCCGCCGCCGGCTCCACCTTCGTCGACCGCATGATCGCCCTGGTCGAGGGCGCCTCGCGCAGCAAGACCCCCAACGAGATCGCCCTCAACATCCTGCTCGCCGGCCTGACCCTGATCTTCCTGTTCGCCGTGGCGTCGATCCCGAGCTTCGCGTCCTATGCGGGGGGCGCCATCCCGGTCATCGTCCTGGTGGCGCTGTTCGTGACCCTCATCCCCACCACCATCGGGGCGCTCCTCTCGGCCATCGGCATCGCGGGCATGGACCGCCTGGTGCGCTTCAACGTGCTCGCCATGTCGGGCCGCGCTGTGGAGGCCGCCGGCGACGTCGATACGCTCCTCCTCGACAAGACCGGCACCATCACGCTGGGCAACCGGCAGGCCACCGCGTTCCGCCCCGTGCGCGGCGTCACCGAGCAGGATCTGGCGGACGCCGCCCAGCTCGCCTCGCTCGCCGACGAGACGCCGGAGGGCCGCTCCATCGTGGTGCTGGCCAAGGACACCTACGGCCTCCGCGCGCGGGACATGGCCGGCCTCAACGCCACCTTCGTGCCCTTCACCGCCCAGTCGCGCATGTCCGGCGTCGACCTCGACGGGTCGTCCATCCGCAAGGGCGCCGTCGACGCGGTCATCGCCTCTCTGTCCGGTCAGCCGATGTCCGGCCAACCGATGGCGGCCCGCGGCTCCAACGCGGCGCTGGCCTACCAGCCGGCCGCCGAGACCGAGGCGGTCGCCGAGATCCGCGCCATCGCCGAGGAGATCGCCAAGGCCGGCGGCACGCCGCTCGCCGTCTCCCGCGACGGACGCCTCCTCGGCGTGGTCTACCTGAAGGACATCGTGAAGGGCGGCATCCGTGAGCGCTTCGCGGAGCTCCGCCGGATGGGCATCCGCACCGTGATGATCACCGGCGACAACCCGATGACGGCGGCCGCCATCGCGGCGGAGGCCGGCGTCGACGACTTCCTGGCGCAGGCCACCCCGGAGGACAAGCTCGCGCTGATCCGCAAGGAGCAGGCGCAGGGCAAGCTGGTGGCCATGTGCGGGGACGGCACCAACGACGCGCCGGCCCTCGCCCAGGCCGATGTCGGCGTGGCGATGAACACCGGCACGGTGGCGGCCCGCGAGGCCGGCAACATGGTCGACCTCGATTCCGACCCGACCAAGCTCATCGAGATCGTGGGCATCGGCAAGCAGCTGCTGATGACCCGCGGGGCGCTGACCACCTTCTCCATCGCCAACGATGTCGCCAAGTACTTCGCCATCATCCCGGCGATGTTCCTGACGCTCTACCCGCAGCTCCAGGCCCTCAACGTCATGGGCCTCGCCTCGCCGCGCAGCGCCATCCTCTCGGCCATCATCTTCAACGCGCTCATCATCGTGGCGCTGATCCCGCTGGCGCTCAGGGGCGTGACCTACCGGCCGGTGGGGGCCGCGGCGCTCCTGCGGCGCAACCTCGCCGTCTACGGCCTCGGCGGCCTCCTGGTGCCCTTCCTCGGCATCAAGGCCATCGACCTCGCCGTCTCCGCCCTCCACCTCGTCTGACCTGCCGCGAACCGCCCCAGGAGTCCGTCATGCTGTCCCAGCTTCGCCCCGCCCTCGTCCTGCTGGTCGCGCTCACGGCGCTCACCGGCCTCGCCTATCCCCTCGCGATCACCGGGCTGGCGGGGGCGATCTTCCCCGCACAGGCCGCCGGCAGCCTGATCGCGCGCGACGGCCGGGTCGTAGGCTCGCGCCTGATCGGCCAGTCCTTCACGAGCGCGCGCTACTTCCAGGGCCGCCCGTCGGCCACGAGCGCCGCCGATCCGGCCGACGCCGCCAAGACCGTGCCGGCGCCCTACAACGCGGCGAACTCCGCGGGCTCCAATCTCGGGCCGACCAGCGCGGCGCTCGCCGAGCGCGTCCGGACCGATCGCGACGCCCGCGCGGCCGAGAACCCGGGCGTGCCCGTGCCGGTGGACCTCGTCACCGCGAGCGGCTCCGGCCTCGACCCCGACATCTCGCCCGAGGCCGCCCTGTTCCAGGTGCCCCGGGTGGCCAAGGCGCGCAACATCGCGCAGAACACCCTGCGCGACCTCGTGACGGCGCACGTCGCGGGCCGCGACTTCGGGCTCCTCGGCGAGCCGCGCGTCAACGTCCTGGCGCTCAACCTCGCCCTGGACGATCTGGCCCGTCGCTGAGCGCCGCGGGAGGAGGCCGCATGAGCGGGACTGGTCGCGACCCGAACCAGATGAGCGGAACTGGCCGCGACCTGATCCAAATGAGCGGGACTGGCCGCGACCCGAACCAGATGAGCGGAACCGGCCGCGACCCGAACCGACCCTCGCCCGACGCGCTGCTGGAGGCCGCGCGCCGGGAGGCGCGCACGCGCGGCCGGCTCAAGGTCTTCCTCGGGGCCGCCCCCGGGGTCGGCAAGACCTACGAGATGCTCACCATCGGCCGCGCCCGGCTGCAGGCCGGGATCGACGTGGTCGTCGGCGTGGTCGAGACCCACGGCCGGGCGGAGACGCAAGCCCTCCTCGACGGCTTCGAGACGATTCCGCGCCGCGCCGTGCCCTATCACGGCACGGTCCTGGAGGAGATGGACCTCGACGCCCTGCTGGCCCGGCGGCCGGCGCTGGCCCTGGTGGACGAGCTCGCCCACACCAACGCGCCGGGCTCGCGCCACCCGAAGCGCTACGGGGACGTGGAGGAACTGCTCGATGCCGGCATCGACGTCCTGACCACCCTGAACATCCAGCACGTGGAGAGCCTCAACGACGTGGTGGCCTCCATCACCCGCATCCGGGTGCGCGAGACCGTGCCGGACGGGGTCCTCGACCGGGCCGACGACATCGAGGTGGTGGACCTCAACCCGGACGACCTCATCGAGCGCCTGAAGGCCGGCAAGGTCTACCTCCCGAGCCATGCGGAGCGGGCGCTGAAGCACTACTTCTCGCGCGGCAACCTGACGGCTTTGCGGGAACTGGCGCTGCGCCGCACCGCCGACCGGGTGGACGACGAGCTCCTCAGCCACATGCGGGCCAACGCGATCGCCGGGCCGTGGGCGGCGGGCGAGCGGGTGCTGGTCTGCGTCAGCGACGATCCCCGCTCCGCCGGCCTGGTGCGCTACGCCAAGCGCCTCGCGGACCGGCTGCACGCGCCCTGGACGGCGCTCTGCATCGAGGGGCCGCGCATGGTGGGCCTCAACGAGGCGGCGCGCGACCGGATCGCCGAGGCGCTGCGGCTGGCCGACCGGCTGGGAGGCGACGCCGTCACCCTGCCGGGCGGCCGGCGCATCGCCGACGACATCCTGGCCTATGCCCGCTCCGACAACGTCAACCACATCGTGGTCGGCAAGGCCTCGCGCTCCTGGCTGTTCGAACTCGTCAACGGCTCGGTGGTGCACGACCTCGTGCGCCGCAGCGGCAGCATCGGCGTGCACGTGGTGCCGGGCGACGCGGCGCCGGGCCGAATGCCGGGCGAGACGCGGACCCCGCGCGCCGCCCGGGCCGCCCCGCCGCGCCCCTTCGACGCCTGGCCCTACGCGCTCGCCCTCGCGTCGATCGCGGCCGGGCTCGGCGCGGCCCTCCTCGCCCAGCCCTATGCGGGCGTGGAGAACGCCGACCTCTTTCTCCTCACCGCCGTGGTGGCGGTGGCCGTGCGCTGGGGGCTCGGGCCCTCGCTCGCGGCGGTGGGCGCGTCCTCGCTGGCCTACAACTTCTTCTTCCTGCCGCCGGTCTACACCTTCACCATCGCCGACCCGACCAACGTCGCCGCCTTCCTGCTCTTCACCCTCGTGGCGGTGCTCGTCTCGAACCTCGCCGCCCGCGCGCGCTCGGTCGCGGTGGTGAGCCAGGGCCGCGCCCGGGCCACGGAGCGGCTCTACGGCTTCAGCCGCAAGCTCGCCGGATGCGGCACCCTCGACGACGTGCTCTGGGCGACCTCGGCCCAGATCGCCGCCATGCTGAAGGTCCGCGTGGTCCTGCTCCTGACCGAGCCCTCCCCCCCGGAGCCCGGCGCCCTGAACGCCGGCACCTTGAACGCCGGCACCTTGGCGGTCCGGGCCGGCTACCCGCCGGAGGACCGGCTCGACGAGGCGGATCTCGGCGCGGCGCGCTGGGCCTTCGACAACGCGCGCCCGGCCGGACGCGGCGCCGACACCCTGCCGGGGGCGCGGCGGCTGTTCCTGCCGATGCGCACGGGCCGCGGCATCGTCGGGGTGATCGGCCTCGACGCCGACGGCACCGGCCCGCTCCTCTCGCCGGAGGACCGGCGCCTGTTCGACGCGCTGGCCGACATGGCGGCGCTCGCCATCGAGCGCGTCCGCCTGGTGGAGGATCTCGACCGGGCCGAGCGGGCCGCCGAGACCGACCGCCTGCGCCAGGCCCTGCTCACCTCGATCAGCCACGACCTGCGCACGCCGCTGGCCTCGGTGCTGGGGGCCGCCACCACCCTGCGCGACCTCGACGCGGCGCTCCCGCGCGAGGCCAAGGCCGACCTGCTCGCCACCATCATCGCCGAATCCGAGCGGCTCAACCGCTTCATCGTCAACCTCCTCGACATGACCCGCCTGGAGGCCGGGGCGGTGGCGGCCAACCTCACCCCGCAGGATGTCGGCGAGGCCGTCGACACGGCCCTGCGGCGCCTCGGGCCGATCCTGGCCGGACACCGCGTCGTCCTCGATCTCGCGGCCGATCTGCCGCCCCTGCGCCTTGACCCCGTCCTGTTCGAGCAGGTCCTGGTCAACCTCCTCGACAACGCCGCCAAGTACGCGCCGGAGGGCTCGACGGTGACGGTCCGGGGCCGGCGCGAGGGCGGGCGCTCCGAGCCCGGGCCAGTCGGACCCGGCCGGGTCCGCCTCGCGGTGCTCGACGAGGGGGACGGGCTGCCCGAGACCGACGTGGAGCGCGTGTTCGACAAGTTCTACCGGGCCGCCAAGGGCGACAGCGTCCGGGCCGGAACGGGGCTCGGCCTCGCCATCGCCCGCGGCTTCGTCGAGGCCATGGGCGGCACCCTGACGGCCGGCAACCGGGGCGACCGCCCCGGCGCCGCCTTCACCATCCTGCTGCCGGTCCCGGGACGCGGTCGCGCGGATATCGCCGCATGATTCCCAGACCATGATCCCCAGACCATGACCCACAGCATCCTCGTGATCGACGACGAGCCCCCCATCCGCAAGCTGCTGCGCATGGGTCTGGCCACCCAGGGCTACGGGGTCTTCGAGGCGCCGAACGCCCGCACCGCCCTCGATCTCCTGGCCCGCGAGACGGTGGACCTGATCATCCTCGATCTCGGGCTGCCCGACATGCGCGGGCACGACCTGCTGCGCCGCATCCGGGCGGATCACCCCGACCTGCCGGTGGTGGTCCTCTCCAGCCGCGACGACGAGGCCGGCAAGGTCGAGGCCCTCGACCTCGGGGCCGACGACTACGTCACCAAGCCTTTCGGCATGGGCGAGCTCCTGGCCCGCATCCGCGCGGCCCTGCGCCACCAGCTCGCGGTCCAGGGCGAGCGCCCCCTGTTCGCGGTCGACGGCCTCAGCGTCGATCTCGTGCGCCGCATCGTCCGGGTCCGCGGCGCCGAGGTGAAGCTCACCCCGCGCGAGTACGATTTCCTGCGCGTGCTGGTCCAGCACGCCGGCAAGGCCCTGACCCACGCCCAGCTCATGAACGCGGTCTCGACCTCGTCCGACCCGCAATACCTGCGGGTCTACATGCGCCAGCTCCGCCTCAAGCTGGAGGCCGATCCCGAGCGGCCGCGCATCCTGCTGACCGAGACCGGGATCGGCTACCGCCTGCGCGCGCCGGAGGACGACGGCCGGACCTGATCAGAGCCGGAGCTCGATCCGGTCCGTCGCGATCTCGACCGCGCCCGGACGCCGGCCGGTGAGGTCGGTGGCGTAGTGCAGGGCGTCGTGGCGGGTGCGGAACAGGCCGCCGCCGAGTCCGTGGACCTCCAGGGCGACCCAGCGCCCCTGCGGGTCCTGGCCCACGATGAAGCGGCTCGGTGACGCGGGCGCCTCGGTGCGGATGGCGGCGGCAAGGGGGACGGGCATGGAACGCTAGGGGTTCGCGCGATCCCTCGCTGGACCGCCCCCGCAAACTGGACCCCGACGCATAAGGGTTCGAGCGGGGGACGGGGCCGTCCGTATCAGCGTCTCATGAGGATTCCGGCCGATGCGGGTCCGGCGCGGACACGAAGCCAAGGCGGCGATCCCGTCACGAGGACGGGACGCCGGCGCCGCTGCATCGAAGCCGCGGACGCGGCCGCCGTCCCCGATCGGACGTTAGAGCATGTTCCATGATCTCTGGATCACGAAAAATGCTCTATCTCGTTATGTGGTCTCATTTTCTTCACGCGAGCCGGCATCCACCTCGCTCGAAAATGCTCTAACGGATCAGCCAGCTCCCCACGAAGGAGAGCGCGCCCGAGTAGACCGGGTGGCCGTCTTCGTCCGTCACCAGAACCGTGACCGCGTGACGCTCGCCATCCTCCGGCACCTCGCTCATCGCAATGGCGGGCAGCAGTTTCTTGGCCTCGCGGATAGCGGCCTGAAGATCGGCGCACTCGACGCCCTCCTCGTCGCGCTCACGGTGGAAACCCTGGATATCGAAATAGAAACGCGGCATGCGACGCTCCACGCGTGTGAGGCGGGAGCTCACGGGTCTCTCAAGCGCGGAAGGCCAAGGGTGGAGCCGCGACCGGCCGATCATGGACGATGGGCGGACGGATTACATCAACGCGCGCGGTTATCGTGCGTACCGGCCGACGATGCGATGTCGCACCCGAATCCGTTCGACCGACGGGATCTGCGAGAAGGGAGGGGTCCGGTCGGACCCCTCCGAGGCTTGCCGGACGGGCCGCCTCACATGCGGTTCATCATCCGCTTCTTCATCATGTGGCGCTTCATCATCTGCTTCCGCATCATGCGCTTCTTCATCATCATGCGCTCGCTGCGGTCCATGCGGACCTGGGTGACGCTCGCGCCATCCGTCTGCAGGCCGCTGACGGCCAGGGGCGCGGCGGTGGCGGCACCGGCGCCGAGCGCCAGGGAACCGAGGATCGTTGCGGCAAGGGCCAGGGTGGTGGTCTTCATGCGTCGTCTCCTGCTGAGGGAAGGATCGACCTTCCGGGGCATTGGGAGAAGCGCTGAATCCTACGCAAGTTCCTGAATTTGAAAGTAAATTTCTCTCAGGCTGAGGTCCGGACAAGGGGGCTCCGGCGCTGGACCGGACCGTCCGCACCCGCCCCCGGAAGGGGGACTCGGGGCGCGGTACGGACGCGGGCGGCAAAAGGTTTCAGCCTGGGCCGCGTCGCTATTCCACCGTCACGGATTTGGCGAGGTTGCGCGGCTGGTCGACGTCCTTACCCATGAAGACGGCGGTGTGGTAGGCGATGAGCTGGATCGGCACCGCGTAGACGATCGGTGCCACGACGGGGTCGAGGTCCGGCATCGTCACGGTGGCCATGGTGTCGAGCCCGGCCGCGGCCGCGCCCTTGGCGTCGCCGATCAGGATGATGCGCCCGCCGCGCGCGGCCACCTCCTGCATGTTCGAGACCGTCTTCTCGAAGATCGCGTCGTGGGGCGCGATCACGATCACCGGCACGCTCTCGTCGATGAGGGCGATGGGCCCATGCTTGAGTTCACACGCTGCATAACCTTCGGCGTGGATGTAACTGATTTCCTTGAGCTTCAGGGCACCTTCCAGCGCCATCGGGTAGCTGGTGCCGCGCCCCAGGTAGAGCACGTCGCGGGCCTTGGCGACCTCGCGGGCCAGGATCTCGATCGGCCCTTCGAGCTTGGTC
>NZ_JAKSYI010000069.1 GCF_022829285.1 Methylobacterium sp. J-078 | reverse complement strand
CATCGAAGTCCTGAAGGGTCCGGCCGGTGCCCTCTACGGACGCAGCGATCCGGGCGGGAGCGTCAACATCCTGACGAAGCAGCCCGTCGCCCGGCCCTTCGTCGAGATGGGCACCCTGTTCGGCAGCTTCGGCACCGCCCGAACCACGGTCGATGCCGGCGGAGCGCTGAGCGAGGACGGCAGCGTCCTCTACCGCTTCAACGGCGTGCTCGCCCGGCAGGACAGTTTTCGCGATTACGTCGACGGCGACCGTGTCCTCGTCGCACCCGTGGTGAGCTGGCAGGTCACGCCCGACACCAAGATCACGTTCGAGGCGCAGTACCTGCGCAACCGCCAGACCTTCGACCGCGGCACGGTGGCGGTGAACAACCGCCTCGGCCTCGTCCCGCGCTCGCGCTTCTTCGGCGAGCCCGGCGACGATTCCGTGTCCGAGAGCGCGCTGCTGCAGGTCCGCCTGGAGCACGCCTTCAACACCGACTGGCATCTGCGGGTTGCCACTCACCTCAACACCGGAAGCCTCACCGGCCTGCAGACCGGCGTGACCGGAATCCTCGACGATGGCCGCACGTTCCTGCGCGAGTTCCGCCGGCACGACTTCACCTGGGGCGTCGCCATCGGCCAAGCCGAACTCGTCGGGCGCTTCGACACCGGGCCCATCGCCCACACCCTCCTGCTCGGCCTGGAGCACGAGCGCTATAACAGCACCGAGAATCTCCTGCGCTCGACCCCGCGCCTCGACCCCTTCGCCATCGATCTGTTCAACCCGATCTACGGGCAGGCCAAGCCGCCCTTCACGCGCCGCTACAGCGCAAGCGAGAACGTCGGCAACACGGCGGTCTATCTCCAGGACCAGATCGCCCTCAGCCCCGAGTGGAAGCTGCTGATCGGCAACCGGACCGACTTCTACAACCAGACCTTCCGGGACAAGGTCGCGGGCGAGCGGACCGAGCAGGATCGCACCGGGTTCTCGCCACGGGCCGGCCTCGTCTACCAGCCGCTGTCGTTCCTGGCGCTCTACGGCAACGTCGCCGCCTCGTTCCGACCCAACACCGGCTTCGACAGCGCGTCGCGGCCCTTCGCGCCCGAGACCGGGTTCGCCTACGAGGTGGGCGCCAAGCTCGACCTGTTCGACGGCTTGAGCGTGACGGCGGCCGCGTTCCACATCGAGAAGCAGAACGTGCTCACCACCGACCCGGCGGACTTCTTCTTCCAGATCGCCGCCGGGGCCGTGCGCAGCCAGGGCTTCGACGTCAGCCTCGTCGGGCAGGTCACGCCGGAATTCCGGGTGATCGGCGGCTACGCCTTCATCGACGCGGCGGTCACCCGCGACGAAGTCCTTCGGGTGGGTTCGCCGCTCCTCAACATCCCGCGTCACAGCGGCTCCCTCCTCGGAATCTACGAGGTCCAGGCCGGCGACTGGAAGGGCTTTGGCATCGGCGGCGGGTTTCGGGCGGTCGGCTCGCGCCTCGGCGACAGCGGCAACGAGCGCTTCCGCCTGCCGGGCTACGTCCTGACCGACGCGCTGGTCTACTATCGCTACGAGAACCTGCGCTTCGGGATCAACGTCGACAACATTTTCGACGAGACCTACTACGAGCGCTCCTACAACAGCTTCTGGGTCGGGGTCGGCGAACCGCGTCGGGTCACCGTCAGCATGACGGCACGGTTCTGATGGGCGTGCACGACGGAGTACCGGAGGCGTCGGCCTCCGCACCGGCCGTCTCCGGCCGCATCGCCTCGATCGATGCCCTGCGCGGGCTGGTGATGGTGCTGATGCTCCTCGATCACCTGCGCGAGACCTGGTTCCTCCACGTTCCCGTGGCCGACCCTGTCGACGCCCGGACCACCCTGCCGGCCGTGGCCCTGGCCCGTCTCGCCGTCAGCCTGTGCGCGCCGATCTTCATCGCGTTGACCGGCGTGGCTGCGTACCTGTTCGGCACCCGGCACTCGCTGGCGGAGACGCGGGCCTACCTGCTAAAGCGTGGGCTCGTGCTGATGGCTCTGGAGGTCCTCTACCTGTCGGAATTGTACTGGGGCGTGGCCAGTCCGACGCTCTGGCTGCAGGTGATCTGGTGCATCGGCGTCTGCATAATCGTGCTCGCGGCCCTGATCGGCCTGCCACGTCCGGTCCTGTTCGCGGTCGGATTGCTGATCGTCTGCGGACACAACCTCCTCGACCCGATCCACCTCCAGCCCGACCAACCGTTCTTCCCGGTCTGGGCGATGCTGCACCAGCGCGACGTCATCGCGCTGCCGTTCTGGTTGATCGCAAAGACGACCTATCCGGTGCTGCCTTGGATCGGCGTGATCGTGCTCGGCTACGCAATCGGTCCCTGGTTCCTGCCGAGCGTCGCGGTGCGCACCCGCGAGCGCCGGTTCATGGCCCTGGGCTTCACGATGCTCGGCGCCTTCGTATTGCTGCGGTTGGCGAACGGCTATGGCGACAAGCCCTGGTTCGTGGTCGAGGGCGATGCGTTTCGGACCACGCTGAGCTTCCTCGCGCTGACGAAGTATCCTCCCTCGCTGCTGTTCCTGCTGCTGACGCTCGGCATCGGGGCGCTGCTCCTCGTTGCGCTGGAGCGGACGCGCGACGCATCGGCCGTCGCGGCCCTGGCGGTGTTCGGCGGAGCGCCCATGTTCTTCTATCTGCTGCACCTGACGGTACTGAGGTTGCTGTACCATGGCTCTGCCGCCGTCTGGGGGCCGACGCAGGGCAGCGTGTTCGGCGTAGCGAGTTATGGCTGGATACTGGCTTGGTACGTCGGGCTGATCGTACCGCTCTACTGGCCTACGGCCTGGTTCTCACGTTTTAAGGCATCCCGGCGCGATATCGCTTGCCTCAGGTATCTTTAGCTCTGTGAACGGAAATGGAGAGGGTCGTCGCAGCCCGCGTCCTCTTCGGGCTTGATAACACCGGGACGACCCGTTTCGCGCAAGTGCGCACTCGGTGGTCGGTCATGTCTCCAGAAGGGTGGCGTGGGAACGTGTGGATTCCGAAACCGCTCAGCCCGAGCGACCGCGTTCGAACGTCGATCGCTCCTCGGTGTCCAGCGGGGATGGGTCGGGAGCCGCAGGTCCGTCCCACGGCCAGGTCGGGAAAGAAGGGCCTCACCAGCGCCCGCCCCTCGGTTCCCCGTGTGCCACCACCATGAAACATCGCGCCGAGCGGACAATCGGCGCATAAGGAAACATCACTGGCTTCGGTCCCGGCCGCCAGTGCCTGAGAGCAGCATGCGCTCCCGCCCCGATCATGCGGAGCCCGTCTGTGACTGACAGCAAGCCCATCGCCATCCTCATCGCCGAGGCCGACCAACTCGTGCGGATGGTCACAGCCGACATGCTGTCGGATCTCGGTTACGAGACCATCGAGGTCGGCACCGCCGCCGAGGCAGTGGCGGTGCTCCAAGGACCAGCCACCGTGCGCATGCTGATCACGGGGCGCGGCATCGTGGGCGGTGGTGTGGCCCTCGCCCACCTCGTTCACCACCGTTGGCCTGATGTCGGCATCATCGTCACTTCGGGAGCGACCGCTGAGATTCTAGGCGAGTTGCCGCCGGGTACGCGCTTGCTCAGCAAGCCGTACAGGTTCGCGGATCTCGTCCAACAGGTGGAGGCCGGCGTCGCACGGGTGCGTGACGAGCCCTCGAACGCCCCCGTGCTGCCGAGCAGCGTACCGCCCCATAGGGGATTGGACCTGGGCCACGGCGTTGGCGCCATAGCCGCTGCCTCGACCGAGCCGGACAAGACGTGATCCCCGCCTCCAGTGTGACCCTGACCCAGCAAACTGGACCACGCCGAGCGCAAGTTTTTTGGGCATCCTGAACTCTGCAGGAGGGTGGATGCCAAGCCTCGCAAACGCTTCACGAACGAACAGATCGCTTTTGCCCTGCGGCAGGCGGAGAACGGTGCGACGGTGGACGAGGACTGCCGAAAGATGGGCGTGTCCGAGCCGACCTTTTACCGTCGGAAGTCTCTCAGCATTTCATCGACTGTCCAATCTTGGAGCGATCAAACGTCGAGGTTGGCGACGCTGAGGGCGTTGTCCTGGATGAACTCGCGCCGCGGCTCCACCACGTCGCCCATCAGCTTCACGAACAGGTCGTCGGCGTCCTGGGTGTCCTTGACCTTGACCTGGAGGAGCGAACGCACGTCGCGATCGAGGGTGGTTTCCCAGAGCTGCTGCGCCGTCATCTCGCCGAGGCCCTTGTAGCGCTGGAGCTGCAGGCCCTTGCGGCCGAAGGCCATCACCGCCTCGAACAGGCCGACGGGACCGTGCAGGACCGTCTCGTCGCCCTTGCGCGCGTAGGTGACGGGCTCGTGGTAGATCTCGCGCAGGGCCTCGGCCCGGTCGGCGAGGCGGCGGGCCTCCTGCGAGGCCAGCAGCGCGGCGTCGAGGGTCGCCACTTGGCGCACGCCACGCAGGGTGCGGCTGAGGACATAGCCCCCCTCCGACACCGAGCCCTCCCAGCCGCGCTCGATGTCGTCGGCGATCCGGTCCATGCGCCGGGCGGACCCCTCGGCCAGCACCTCGGCTTCGGCCTGGTTCTCGTCGACGTTGACCCGGAAGGCGCCGGCGATCAGCGCCTGCTCCACCACGGCGCGGTCGTAGCGGGTGTGGAGTGCCTGCATCAGGCCGCGGAACTGGCGCGCCTCCTCGACGAGGGCCTTCAGCTGCGGGCCGCCGAACTCGGTGCCGGAGGCGAGGCGCAGCACGGCTCCCTCGACGCCCGCGTCGATGAGGTAGTCCTCGAGCGCGCGCTCGTCCTTGAGGTAGAGTTCGCGCTTGCCCTTGGCAGCTTTGTAGAGGGGCGGCTGGGCGATGTAGAGGTGCCCGCGCTCGATCACCTCCGGCATCTGCCGATAGAAGAAGGTGAGCAGCAGGGTGCGGATGTGCGAGCCGTCCACATCCGCGTCGGTCATGATGATGATGCGGTGATAGCGCAGCTTCTCGGGGTTGAAGCCTTCGCGGTCCGTGGACGAGCGGCCGATGCCGGCCCCCAGTGCCGTGATCAGGGTGCCGATCTGGTCCGACGACAGCATCCGGTCGGCGCGCACCCGCTCGACGTTGAGGATCTTGCCCCGCAGCGGAAGAACCGCTTGAAACGTTCTGTCGCGACCCTGCTTGGCCGAGCCGCCGGCGGAATCTCCCTCGACCAGCAGGATCTCGCATTTGGACGGGTCGCGCTCCTGGCAGTCGGCGAGCTTGCCCGGCAGCGAGGCGATGTCGAGGACGCCCTTGCGCGTCACCGTCTCGCGGGCCTTGCGGGCCGCCTCGCGGGCCGAGGCCGCCAGGATCACCTTGCCCATGACGGATTTCGCCTGGGTCGGGTTCTCCTCGAGCCAGTTCGAGAGGCCCTCGTTGAGGACGTTCTCCACCGCCGGGCGCACGGCGGCCGTGACGAGCTTGTCCTTCGTCTGCGACGAGAAGCTGGGCTCGGGCACCTGCACCGAGATCACCGCCGTGAGCCCTTCGCGGCAATCCTCGCCCGTGAGCGTCACCTTCTCGCGCTTGGCGATGCCGGAGGATTCGGCGTAGCCGGTGACCTGACGGGTCAGCGCCGCGCGAAAGCCCGCCAGGTGGGTGCCGCCCTCGCGCTGCGGAATGTTGTTGGTGAACGGCAGCACGGTCTCGTTGAACGAGTCGTTCCACCACAGGGCCACCTCGACGCGGATGCCGTCGCGCTCCGAGCGGACCATGATGGGCTTGGCCACGCCGTCGATGGGTTTGCGCGAGCGGTCGAGGTAGCGCACGAACGCCTCGACGCCGCCCTCGTAGTAGAGTTCCTCGCGCTTGTGCTCGGCATGGCGCGCGTCGGTCAGCACGATCCGCACGCCGGAATTGAGGAAGGCGAGCTCGCGCAGGCGCTTTTCCAGGGTGGCGTAGTCGAACTCGATGCTCGTGAAGGTCTCGGTGGAAGCGAGGAACGACACCTCGGTGCCTCGCCTCCCATTGCCCTCGCCCACCACCACGAGGGGCGAGACCGAATCGCCGTGGCGGAACTCCATGGCGTGCTCCATGCCGTTTCGCCAGATGCGCAGGCGCAGCCATTGCGACAGGGCGTTGACCACGGAGACGCCGACGCCGTGCAGGCCGCCGGAGACCTTGTAGGAGTTCTGGTCGAACTTACCCCCGGCGTGGAGCTGGGTCATGATGACCTCGGCCGCCGAGATGCCCTCCTCCTTGTGGATGTCGGTGGGAATGCCGCGCCCGTTGTCCGAAACCGTGACCGAGCCGTCGGCGTTGAGGGTCACGGAGACGAGGTCCGCGTGGCCCGCGAGCGCCTCGTCGATGGCGTTGTCCACCACCTCGTAGACCATGTGGTGCAGGCCCGAGCCGTCGTCGGTATTGCCGATATACATGCCGGGGCGCTTGCGCACGGCGTCGAGCCCCTTGAGGACCCGGATGGATTCCGCGCCGTAGGCATCGGCCGCGAGTTTGTGGGAGCTGTCGGACATGAACTTCCTCGGGCAGGCGGGCTCTCGGGCTGGGCTCGTCGGCCCAGGCCGGACCCCCGCGCGCCTGCGTTTCTTCTATCGGCGCAATATAGGCGTTTCGCATTGAGAATGCATCGTTTCCGGGTCCGTACGGGCCCGGAAACGTTGCATGATGCGCGCGCCGCTTTAATCAAAGGTCAAGGGCGCCCGGCCGGCCCGCCGGGGACGGGCCCGGCGCATCTCAATCCTGCAGGAACGGGTTGGTCAGGCGCTCCTCGCCCAGCGTGCTGGTCGGACCGTGGCCGGGGATGAAGGCCACGTCGTCTCCGAGCGGCAGCACCCGGTCCTTGATCGCCCGGATCAGCTGCTCGTGGCTGCCGCCGGGCAGGTCCGTGCGGCCGACCGAGCCCTTGAACACCACGTCGCCCACCAGGGCGAACCGCGCGTCGCGGCTCATGAACACCACGCTGCCGGGGGAGTGGCCGGGGGCGTGCAGGATGTCGAAGGCCAGGCCCCCCACCTCGACCACGTCGCCGTCCGCGAGCCAGCGGTCCGGCGTCACCGCGCGCGCACCGTCGAGGCCGTAATTGGCGCCCGTTTCCGGCAAACTGTCGAGAAGGTAGCGGTCGGCCTCGTGCGGACCTTCGATCGGCACGCCGAGCCGGTCCCGCAATTCGGCCGCGCCGCCCGCATGGTCGATGTGCCCGTGGGTGAGCAGGATCTTCTCGATGGTGATGCCCTGACCGGCGATCGCCGCCTCGATGCGCTCCAGGTCGCCGCCCGGATCGACCACGGCGCCGACCTTGGTCTCGTCCGACCAGATCAGGGTGCAGTTCTGCTGGAAGGGGGTCACCGGAACAATTCCGGCGCGGGGCGTGCCTGGCATCGGGGGTCTCGCGGGGATGGCGCCGCGGCGGCGCGGGATGCCGTCTGTCTAGCCCGAGATCGGTGCGGGGGCGAATCCGCCGCGTCCCCGGCGGCGTCATGGTCAAACTTCGGCCTCGCCAGGGGACTAGCGGAGCCTTAACCACCATTCGGCCGTCCGTCGCGGACGGCCTCCCCTCCCCCGCCCCGGGTCTCGCGCGCACATGCTGAAAACCGCCTTCGTCGCCGCACGGGACCGGCAGCGCCTCGGGGAGATCGCGTCCGTCCTCATCGGCTTCGGCGTGACCAAGGTGGTCGAGCGCCTCGGCCTCGCCCAGGTGGCGCGGCTGGCCAAGCGCCGGACGCCGCAGGTGGACATCGCCCGCCTGTCGCAGCCCCAGCGAGTGCGGCGCGCCATCGAGACGCTCGGGCCGACCTTCGTCAAGCTCGGCCAGATCCTGGCGAGCCGGCCCGACCTCCTCACCCCGGAATGGACCGAGGAGCTGGAGAAGCTCCACAGCCAGGTCTCGCCGATCCCCTGGGAGCGCATCCGGCCGCAGCTGGAGGAGGATCTCGGCGGCCCGGCCTCGGAGATCTTCGCCGAGTTCGACACCACGCCGCTGGCGGCCGCCTCCATCGCGCAGGTCTACCGCGCCCGCCTCCTCACCGGCGAGGAGGTGGTGGTGAAGGTGCTGCGTCCGGGCCTGCGCAAGACCATCGAGGCGGACCTGCGCCTGATGGGCCACGCCACCCGCATCGTCGTGGACGAGTGGCCGGAATTCGGGCGCTACCAGCCCCAGGAACAGATGCGCCACCTCGCCAGCGGCCTCTACGGCGAGCTCGACCTCATCAACGAGGCCCGCAACTGCGAGACCATCGCGGCGATCTTCGCCGACCGCGAGGACATCGTGGTGCCCAAGATCCACTGGGAATGGACCTCCGAGCGCGTGCTCGTGCAGGAATTCGTACACGGCATCCCGCCCAACGACCATGCCCGCCTGGATGCGGCCGGCTACGACAAGGTGCTGCTCGCCCAGAAGGGCACCGACGCCTTCCTGCAGATGGCGCTCATCGAGGGCGTGTTCCACGCCGATCCGCATCCCGGCAACATGCTGATCATGCCGGGCAACCGGATCGGCTTCATCGATTTCGGCATCATCGGGCGCCTGTCTCAGCGTCGGCGCACGCAACTCCTGATGCTGATCGGCGCCATGCTCAAGGAGGATTCCGACGGGCTGATGGCGGTGCTCCTGGACTGGAGCGGCTCGAGCAACCCGGACCTGACCAAGCTCGAGGCCTCCTCCCAGGCCTTCGTGGCGCGCCACACCGGCGCATCGCTGGATTTCGGCGCGCTGCTGACCGACTTCATGACCATGGCGCGCGAGAACGATCTCGCCATGCCCACCGATCTCGCCATCCTGTTCAAGGGACTGGTGACGGCCGACGGCGTGATGCGCCAGCTCGATCCCGGCTTCGACCTGTTCTCCGCCGCCGGCCCGACCGTGAGGCGCAAGCTCGCCTCGCAATTCTCGATCAAGGGGCTGACCCGCAAGGTCGAGGCGGTGGGCGCGGGCCTGTTCGGCGCGGCCTCCGAGCTGCCGACCCTGATCCACCTCATGCTGGTGCGCCTGAAGCAGGGCCGGGTCACCGTGGAGATCGAGCTCAAGGGCATCGAGAAGCTTACCCGCGGCATCGAGCGCGCCGCCGCCCGCATCGCCGTGGCGCTCATCGTGGCCGCCTTCGCGACGCAGCTCGCCCCCCGTTTCATGGACCTCGGCACCCCGGCTTTCATCACGGTGGGCGCGGTCGTCTGCGTGATCGGGATCGGCTGGCTGGTCCTGCTCGGGCGCAACAAGTAGCGGGTCGGGCGAGCCTCAGGACGTCGTGGCGGGTTCGGCCGCGCGGGGGCGGACGGAGGAATAATCCACCGTCGCCCGCGCCGCCGACAGGTCGTGGGCGTTCTGGAGGTTGAGCCAGAATTGCGGCGCGGTCCCGAAGCGGACGCCGAGCCGGATCGCCGTGTCGGCGGTGATGCCGCGCCGCCCCCGGATGATCTCGGAGACCCGGTTGGGCGGCACGCCGATCTCCGCCGCGACCTGCCGGGCCAAGAGGGCGAGGGGCGCCAGGTATTCTTCCGCGAGGATCTCGCCGGGATGGGTGCGGATGCGGGCCATGGCCGATCTCCTGTGCGGTCCGCCGACTTTATCCCCGGCTCGACCGTCGTTAAAGATTTCTATGAGGTTTTATTTTTCGCGGCTGAAATTACGTGAAGTTTGTAGTCTCGGCGGGCTGCCAACGGAAGGACGCGGACACCAGGGCTGATCGTGCGGTCAGGAAGACCGGAAAGAACCGGCAGGGCGACATCACGGCGTTGTGCAACGACGGCGACCCATGGTCCCCACGCCGGAAGCAGGACGCCATCAACGACATCGAGTCCGGGCTGCACACCTATCACGTTCCCTGGACCAACGGACGGACCGAGATCCGGGGCGTCCAGGGTGCGACGGGAAAGTACCTGCGCACGGATCGAGATCAGACCACCCGGAACAACCTGGACGATCTTCCGGATTGCTAATCCGGTTCGGGGTTGGGGCGTGAACGCCGCGACGGCCCTGCTGGAGGCAGGACCGCCGTCCCGAGGGATGCGCATCGCATGCCTGCGGGAGATCTCGCGTTAGGACGAGGCCCACAGGTGCAAGGTCTCGGTCCTGGCCTGGGCGGGCTTGCGTCGCTCCCCGGCCCTCGACGTCTCGGCTGCCACCAGCGGGATTTCATGGCCCAGCAAGGTGAAATCCTGAAGTTTCAGCGGCGCGACTTCCTTCAGGCTATCCGGCTCCTGCCTTAGCTTCTCCCGCAACTCCATGAGGAGCCGCCCCAGGACGTTCCTGCCATGAAAGTTGCCATCGGCATCCCTGATCGCACCCCAGAAATCATCTTTTCGAGAATCCTCGACAATCGCTCTCCCGCCCGTTGCGAGGATAAGGTCTCCGAAGCTTGTCCAGTTCTGCGCCAGTTTCACCCGAAGACACCACTTCATGACAGGCACGCGCAGATCGTCCCAATGCTCACGACTGTCGTTTCGATAGGGTTTCGAGCGCATCTTCGCTGTCATCGGGCTGACCTGCTCCACGATGAGCCTCTGGACCTCCGGCCGATGCGGAAACCTGCACGCTTGATAGAGAGCTTCCGAGGTCCGCAACGATACGCCGGCGATCCAAAGGGGAAAGCCGGGCGCCATGTTCGACAGCCCACCGAACGCCTCGCCTGTCTTACGAAAGGCGACGACCTCGTCGGCGCGGTACATCCTCGGGTCGGGTTCGGCCATCACGTCAGTTCGTCAACCTGGGGAAGAGAGGGTACCACGGATCGCCAGCCCACAGAACCAAGGGTGCGTTGTTCGGGCAGTTCCGAAATGTGACGAACAGGGTCCCGAAGCCCGTTGTCCGCATCGTCGTGTTGCCCAATGGCTTCTGGTGCACATTGAGGTAGGGACACATCGCACGGATCGCGACGCCCTGTCTGAGAAATTCTTGCTCCAGGAGCTCCCTTCCCTGGATCGAGGAGAAGAATTGTTTGGGGCCTAAACTGTCTCCCGTGCGCCAAGTCTGATCTTTACCGAGTGATTCGATGTAAGCCGGCACGGCAGGATCGTTTCCGGGGCCGGTCGGTCGCAGGACATCAGAATTGTTGCACTGAAAGAGGCCGTCTTCGATTTTAAGTTGGTAAGCCCAGCGTAACGTTATGTTTTTGCGCGAGGCGGGAATTGCTGCGTCTAGTTTCTGCCTCGTGAAATAAGTGCCCTGCGTGTGCAGGGCAACGAGCGCGACGAGAAGCTGTGCTTCCTGCGGCGCCGCCTCCTTGATCCAATTGTCCAGATCGGTGCCGAGCCGTCCCCCGGAGAAAAGTCTGTCGTCGAGGTAAAGAAACCTGGTCCCCTGACCGCATTCGGCGATCGATATCCCGCATTCCTCCTGCAGCATCGCATCGAACAGAGCCAACAATTCGGTCTGCGATCGGCCGCGCGGTTGGATGTCCAAAAAATTCACCTGACGCCAGAACGACCTTGGGTCGCCCTTCGTCCATCGTCTGTGGTTGATGAGGCGCGTGAGGAAGCTCTTCACAGCCGCCTGGGAGACGTACGTCTTTCCCAGGACATACTCCATCTCCGCAAGGATCGGTTGCTGGCGGTCGTGTGGAAACTGGTTGATCCATCGTTCGACATGGGCGGGCGTAGGTGATGGCAACGCACCCGCACGGTAGTCTCGTGTGATCGCTGCGATCGATTGCAGCAGCCTGGCCCGCTCGGGCATCGACTTCTCCCGTCATTTCAGCGTCGGGTCTCACCGCCCAACCTCATGATCGGGTATTTCTACTTCAAGTTGTATGGCTTGGCAATCGCTTAAGTTGCGGGTTGAAGATGTTGTCCTTGCAAAGGCGTCATCGCTCGCCGGCGCCCTCCACTGTCAGGCTCACCCAGTCCCCCGCGCCCGGCGCGGTCAAAAGGCCCTCGCGGGCCGCGCCCGTCGGACGGATCGGCCGGCTCACCCCACCCGCCGCTTCAACGGCGCGTCTAGGCCGCCGACGCGGAACCAGTGGTAGCCGTAGCGCTCCATCATCAGGCAATGGCGGCCGTCGGCGTCCGCCTCGCAGCGGCGGCCGGTGAGGAGGTCCACGAGGGTGCGGCCCTCCGGCCCCCCGATTTCGGCGGAGAGTTCGACCTCCATCGGCGTGCCCGCGAGGTTGTGCACGCAGAGCACGGAGTTGCCCTCCCAGTCGTAGCGGATCGCCAGGATCGCCGGCGAGGCCGTCTCGATCACGGAAAAGTCGCCCCAACCGATCTCCGGCACCTCCTTGCGAGTGCGGATCACGCTCTCCATCCAGTTGAGCAGCGAACCACGGTCGTGGCGCTGGGCCGCCACGCTGACGTGGTCGAAGCCGTAAGGACCGCTGTCGATCACCGGCAGGGTCGGGGTCTCGCACTTGGTGAAGCCGCCCTGCGCCTCGGGGCTCCACTGCATCGTCGTGCGGGCGCATTCGCGCTCCTTGAGCGCGAGGTCGTCGCCCATGCCGATCTCGTCGCCGTAGCGCAGCACCGGCGTGCCCGGCAGGGTGAACATCAGCGAATAGGCGAGCTCGATGCGCTGCTGGTCGCCGCCGAGCATCGGGGCGAGGCGGCGCCGGATGCCCCGGTCGTAGAGCTGCATCCCCTTCTCGGGCCCGAAGGCCGAAAACACCGCCTGGCGCTGGGTCTCGGTGAGGCGCCCGAGGTCGAGCTCGTCGTGGTTGCGCAGGAACACCGCCCACTGGGCGGAATCGGGCCGGTTCCAGGTCTTGCGCATGGCCTTGGCGAGGGGGCGTCCGTCCCCCGCCGCGAGGCCGTAGAACAGGGCCTGGTTGACTTGGAAGTTGAACAGCATGTGGAGCCGGTCGGCGTCGTCGCCGAAATAGTCCAGGTCCTTCTTGGGCAGGATGTTGGCTTCGCCGAGGATGATGGCGTCGCCCTGGCGCCATTGCAGGAACTCGCGGAAGTCCCGCAGCATGTCGAACTGCTCGTCGGGCTCGCCCGTGACCTCCGGCCCCTTCTTGGCGATGACGAAGGGCACCGCGTCCATGCGGAAGCCCGAGACGCCGAGCTGGATCCAGAAACCCATGATCTTCTGGATCTCGGCCCGCACCGCCGGATGGGCGGTGTTGAGGTCGGGCTGGAACGGCATGAAGCGGTGGAAGTAGTAGGCCCCCGCCTTGGCGTCCCGGGTCCAGGTGGTGGTCTGCACGCCGGGGAACACCATGCCCTCGTCGGCGTGCGGCGGCTTGGTCTTCGACCAGACGTACCAGTCCCGGTGGGGCGAATCCGGGTCCGAGCGCGCGGACTGGAACCAGGGGTGCTGGTCCGAGGTGTGGTTGACCACGAGGTCGATCAGGACGCGCAGGCCCCGCTGCTTGGCGGCGTGGGTGAAGGCGACGAAGTCGCCGAGCGAGCCGTAATCCGGGTCGACGCCGTAATAGTCGGAGATGTCGTAGCCGCCGTCGCGCTTGGGCGAGGGCTGGAACGGCATCAGCCAGATCGCCGTGATGCCGATGCCCTGCAGGTAGTCGAGCCGGCGCTCCAGCCCGGCGAAATCACCGATGCCGTCGCCGTTGCCGTCGAGGAAGGTCCGGACCGACAGGCAGTAGACGACGGCGTTCTTGTACCAGAGGTCCTTGATCATGCGGGCGTCTCCGGAGGCGGCCGCCCCGGGCCATAACGCGGGCCCGCGAGAAAGCGTTGCCGCTGGGGCATGCCCCAAGCGTGGCCGCATCGTCCTTAAATCAGCCGCCTTGTGCAGCGCATCTGCCACGCTCCGGCACGCGGTCTCGGCTATGACCGTGCGGCCCCTCCGCGCCACGACCCTTCCTCCGGTATCCCGGCCCGCATGAACATCATCCTGATCAAGCTGTTCGCCACGGCGCTGACGCTCAGCCAGGTCACGACGCGGCCGGACGCGGTGAAGACGCAGTTCGATCCGGTGACGGACCGGGCCCAGGTGGTGCAGATCCTGCGCGACGGCTGCGCCCACATGCGCAAGGCCTTCGACATCGAGGACATCAACCTCGACGAGCTGATCTCGACCGCCATGGAAGATCCGAGCGCGGTGGCGGGCGCCAGCGCCCCGAAGATCCTGCACGGCCTCGACATCGGCGAGTTGAACGTCAGCTACCGCCAGTTCTGCAAGGGCGAGAACCCGAAGGACTCGCCCTTCGACGCGGGCGAGGTCATCGCCTTCTTCAACAAGGCGGTGGCCGACCTGCCCTCGGCCGAGGCCCTGAAGGAGCGCAAGCTCCCGGGCGCCAGCCTCATCCTCGACGGCGCGGGCAAACGCTACGCGGAAGCCTTCGAGGCCAATGGCCGGCGCCTCAGCGTGCCCATCGCCGAGGTTCCGGCGATGGTCCAAAAGGCCTTCGTGGCGGCCGAGGACAAGCGCTTCGAGACCCACAAGGGCATCGACGAGCGCGGCGTGATCCGCGCCTTCATCGGCAACCTCGCCTCCCCGGGCCGGCCGGCGGGCGGCTCCACCATCACCCAGCAGGTGGTCAAGAACCTCTCGGTGGGCGACGACGTCACCTACGAGCGCAAGATCCGCGAGATGATCGTGGCCTCCCGCCTGGAGCACATCCTGCCGAAGGCCGGTATCCTCGAACTCTACCTCAACGGCATCTATCTCGGCCGCGGCGCCTACGGCATCGAGATGGCGGCGCGCAGCTACTTCGGCAAATCGGTGGGCCAGCTCACCGTGCCGGAGGCGGCGCTGCTGGCCGGCATGCCCAAGGGCCCGAACTTCTACAGCCCCGACAAGTACCCCGACCGGGCGCGCGAGCGCCGGGCCTACGTGCTGGCGCGCATGAAGGAGGAGGGCGTGATCACCGAGGCGCAGCTCGGCGAGGCGGCCAACGCGCCGCTGGGCCTCAAGCCCCTCGACGCGACCCGGCGGGATGCCGGGTTCTACTTCGTCGACCACCTGGCCCGGGAGGTGCGCACCTTCGCGGGGGTCGACTCGCTCACGGCCGCCAGCCACGTGGTGCGCTCCACGATCAATGCCGGCCTGCAGACCGCCACCGAGACGGCCCTGCAGGAGGGCCTCGCCACCTATGAGCGCTCCACCGGCCGCGCCCGCTACGAGGGGCCGGAACTCAACATCGCCGACGCGGTGCACAAGCTCGAAGGCGCGGCTCCGGCCGTCGAGGCCTCGCCGCTGGGCGTGCCGCTCCTCGTCGGCGACTCCCCGAAGCCCGTCCCGGCCCCGAAGACGAAGGCCGAGCGAAAGGCCGCGGCGGCCGCCGAGAAGGCGGCGCCCAAGATCGAGCGCCCGAAACCGGCCTGGCAGCGGGCGCTGGAGACCGCGCGGCCCGTGCTCTACGACGTGCACTGGCCCCTCGCGGTGGTGCTGGATGCGGGACGCGGCGGCACCCCGAAGGTCGGCCTCGCCGACGGCCGCACCGCCAGCCTGGAGCCCGGCCCCGCGCGCGGAAAACTCCAGCCCTACGACGTGGTGCGGGTGAAGCTGCGCGACCCGAACGCGCGCAATCCGCGCACCGACCTGCGCGTGCGCCCGGGCGTCCAGGGCGCCGCCCTGGTGCTGGAGAACCGCACGGGCCGCATCCTCGCCATGGCGGGGGGCTTCTCCTATCCGCTGAGCCAGCTCAACCGCGTCACCCAGACCGTGCGCCAGCCGGGCTCGACCCTGAAGCCGCTGACCTACCTCGCCGCCCTCAACGCAGGGCTCCAGCCCAACACCCTGGTGATGGATTCCGCCATCACCCTGCCGCCCATCGGCGGGGTCGGCGAGTCCTGGTCGCCGAAGAACTACGACGGCGGCGGTGCCGGGGCCACGACCCTGCGCCGCGGCCTCGAATTCTCGAAGAACCTCGTCACCGCCCGCCTGCTCCAGGGTGGCATCGCCGACAAGGCGCCGGCCAGCCTGCAGAAGGTCTGCGACCTCGCCCTGGAGGCGCAGATCTACGCCGAGTGCGAGCGCTACTACCCCTTCGTGCTCGGCGCGCAACCGGTGCGGATGGTGGATCTCGCGGCCTTCTACGCGGCGGTGGCCAACGAGGGCGCCCGGCCGGCGCCCTACGCCCTCGAATCGATCGAGCGCGACGGCAAGGCCCTCTATACCCGCGCGGCGCGAGCCCCGACCCGCATCGGCTCGGCCGACCGGGTGGCGTTCTACCAGTTGAAGACCATGCTGCAGGGCGTGACCAACCACGGCACGGCGGCCGCGCTCGCCCGGTTCTCGTCGTCGGTCGCCGGCAAGACCGGCACCTCCGAGAACGAGAACGACGCTTGGTTCGCCGGCTTCACCAACGAGATCACCATCGTGGTCTGGGTCGGCTACGACAACGCCGACGGCACCCGCCGGACCCTCGGGCGCGGACAGACCGGCGGCCACCTCGCCGTGCCCATCGCCGGCACCATCCTTCAGGCGGCCTGGGCCAACGGCGTGCCGCGCACGCCCCTCGCGCCCCCCACCCCGGAGGCGCGCCAGTTCCTCGCTGATGCGAGCATCGACCCGCGCAGCGGCGAGCGCGTGGAGGGCGGCGGCTTCCAGGAGCATTTCCGGGTCACGGACGGCCGCATGGCCGACACCCAGTACAAGCTGCTGCCCCGCGAGACCCGGACCGCCATGCGGCCCGATCCGGAGGACGGCGACCTCGGCGCGGACCCGGATTCCCCCGACCTCGCCGGCGGGGTCTACAACCGACGCGCCGGGCCCGATTCCGACCTGCTCGACCCGTTCGGCGAGCGGCGCGGCCGCCGGGCCCAAGCCGAGACCTATCAGCCGTGGCCCGGCACCCAGCGCTCGCCCTTCGGCGACGAGGAGGAGGTCCGCCCCCGCCCGCGCCGCCGCGATCCCGACTACCTCTTCGGCGACGACCCGCCCTACTGAGTGTCCCTCCCGAAACGCCCGCCGCGCCGCCGTGCGCGGAGTGTGAGCCGCCCGCGACCGGGCGTTCCGTGACGCGCCCCGCTCCTGACCCCCGAGGCCCCGACGTGCACAGCCAAGTTCCGGCCACCCTCCTCCTCGCCCTGGCTCTGACGGCGCAAGCCGGCCCGCGACCCGCCGACGCCCAGGAGGGCATGAAGCAGCAGCCCCCCGTGACCCCCGCCCTCTCGGAGCGGATCAAGGACGTGCCCGCCATCGAGGCGGCGAGCGTGGCGGGGCTGAAGCCCGGCACCATCCTGTTCACCGACCACCGCGACGATCCGGCCAAGCCCGAGAGCGGCCTCGTGCCCTACCTCGACTGGGGCAAGCTCCGCCCCGGCGAGCGCGCGGCGCTGGCGCCTCACCCGGCCTATACCGAGCCCGACTACGTGCAGACCCTGAACGGGGTCGCCAAGCGCCGGCACGAGACCCTCAAGGTCTACGTGGCGCAGGGGCGCTTCGTGGTGGCCAAGGCCCCGGAGCGCATCGATCTTTCCGCCTACGCCACCCTCGGCTTCGTGGCCAAGATGGACCCGGTGATCAAGCACAAGGCACTCAACCCCACCGATGCGACGCCGAACAAGGACCCGGCCGCCGCCTTCGCCAAGCGGCCGGACCGGCCCTGGTGCGAGGCCGGCACCACCTGCATCGAATCGCGCTACGACCTCGAGGGCAAGCTGCCGCTCGGCGTGAAGCTCGCCAACCGTCTGGAGGACGGGGCCACGAAGAAGATCGCCGAGTTCGTCGCGTTCCAGAGCGAGTTGCGCACCCTGCCCCCGGCGGAGATCGCCGCGCTCGGCAATCTCACGAAGATCGACACCCCGGTGACCGGCGGGCTGGAGCAGACGATCTTCTGGGTCAACCAGATCCTGCGCTTCGGCAAGTTCCTGGCGGTGTTCCAGCCCATGCCGGGCGATCCGACCAAGACCGTGGTGACCACCTACATGGCGCTCGCGATCAAGGCCGATGTCCTCGACCGCAAGCAGGAATACGCCCGCGTGCCGGTGCTCAAGAACCTGTTGCCGGCCCAGGTGCTGATGGGCAACTCGTCCTTCAACACCGGTACCTCGATCAGCGCCGGCCTGCCGACCTATGCCCGCAACCGGATGATCGCCTTCGCGGACGCGCTTGCGAAGAACTGAGGGAGCCACCGAAGCCCTTGAATATAACTTGAGGTTGTCTGATCATCGCTCTGGTTTAGTTGTGAGGGTGGTTATGGCGATCGTACGGGAAGACACGAAGGGCAAGATCAGGGACTTGCCGATCCATCCGACGCTGAAGGCGGTGCTGATCAAGGCCGCGGATGCGGCCGGCATCCAGATCGTTCGCGTGACCTCCGGCGGACAGTGCCCGAAGGGCACGTGTCGCAAGCGCACGGGATCGACGCGGCACGACGACGGCTATGCCGCCGACCTTCAGCTACTCGTCGACGGGCACCGGGCCCTCGATTTCACGAAGGCGAGCGATCGGTCCAGCGTGGCGGATTTCGTCACGGCCGCGGCCGCCCACGGGGCGACCGGCATTGGTGCGGGCGTCGATTACATGGGCTCGACGACGCTCCATGTCGGCTTCGGCACGTCGCCGCGGGATACGTCCCGACTGGTCTGGGGGGCCGGTGGCGCTTCCGCCAACGCGCCGGATTGGCTGCGTAAGGCCGCCCAGAAGGGGTGGCAATCATCAGCGCCCGCCCCGCGGGGACGCGCTGTCGCGGCGGAAATCGGTCAGTTTCGCGTGGTCGCGCGCGGCAGTCTCAAGCTTCGGGCGGGGCCGGGGCTCGACTTCCCGATCCTGAGCGCGATCGCGACCGGAACAGTGGTGACCGTGATGGCCTTCGACGGAAACCGCGAAGACTGGGCGCGCATCGACGTCGAGGGCGACGGGCTCGTCGACGGGCATGTCCACCGGTCATTCCTCCGGCCGCTCGCCCAACCGTCTGATCCGGATGATGGGGCGGACGGTCCAGGCGCGGAGGCCGGCGATCCGGATGAGGAGGCCGAGGAGCCGGAGGGCGCCGAAGCCTGACGGAACGAAGTCCGGCTCCCGCCGCCGCCGTGGCGGCGTGGGGCCGGGGTTTGAAAAGCCCGGGGCGTTCGGTTCGCCTCAGTTCCCGCGATTCGCGATCGAGGGCATCGAGGGCTGGGTGTACTGGCGGTTCACGTCGCGGCGGGTCTGGGTGCCGTTTGTATCGTTGGAGCGACGGTAGTTGCTGGTGTCGAAGGCGTCGGAGACGCCGCTGCGACCGCTCGGGCTGTCGCTGTTGCAGGCGCAGAGACCGCCGAGGAGGGCGGCGGCGAGGACGAGGGGGGCAAGGCGCATCGGCTGGTTTCCTGGTGTCGCGAGTGGACCCGTGGTGCTGCCGACGTCCTGCGCGCGTCAAGCGCAAGGCTAACGAATCGTCGCCGGTTCCTGGCGGAGTGATGTCACCGCGCCACGAATGCGCTCACCACCCTGGCAGGCAAGCGGCCTCAGGGGGCCGAAGATGTGGAATCCGACGGCCCGCAGGCTGGCGCTTTTGCGGCGAACACGCGACACATGGGGCCAATGAGCAACGTAGTCCCCTTCCTTCGACGCCCCTCCGCCCCGGCGGTCGTGGTCACCGACGTGGTGGCGGTCGCCGACGACCTCTTCGCGCTCCTGGAGCAGCTGGAGGCGGTGAGCGCCCGGGCCGCCGCGATGGGCCGCCCGGCCCGAGAGGTCGAGCGCACGGTCCAGAACCTCCTCGACGCGGTCACCGCCGTGGAGCGTGCCCTGGACTGCATCGGCGAGGGCGACGAGGCCGGGCAGGCTTGAGCCAGCCCTCGCTCTTCCGCCGAAGACATCCCGTCACCAAGACTTCCCATCAAAAGGACGGAATTGTCTCACTTATGTCTACTTGTAGACAGACGGCCGCGCGGGCGATGCGCTAGAGGCCGAAGAGACAGACGGTGAACGCGGCGCGCTCCATGGCTTCGGCCCAAGATTTGACGGACGATCCGGCTCGCGCTTCGATCTCCCCTGAAGGTTCGGATCCGGTGCGGGGTTCGATGTCGACCCGCAACACCGCCTCGTCCCGAATCATCCCCGTTCCGGGCAACCTCCTCCTCGACGGCCTGCGGCCCGAGGACCGGGCCCTGCTCGATCCCCACCTCGAATACGTCGTCTGCGAACGCGGCGAGACCCTGTTCGAGGTCGGTGCGTCCGTGAAGACGATCGCGTTTCCCTGCGACCAGACCGTGGTCAGCCTGATGGTGGTCATGCGCGACGGGCGCGGCGCCGAGACCGCCACCGTCGGTCGCGAGGGTGCCGTCGGGGGCATCGTCAGCAGTGGCTTCCTGCCGGCCTCGACCCATGCGGCGGTGCAGATCGGCGGCCCGGTCCTGCGCCTCGACGCGGGCCGTCTGCAGGATGCCAAGGCCCGCTCGCCGGCCCTGCGCAACCTCTTCACCCGTTACGCCGACTGCCTGCTGGCCCAGGTGCTGCAATCCGTGGCCTGCAACGCGCTGCACCCCATCGAGGCGCGCTGCCTGCGCTGGCTCCTGACCCTGCAGGACCGGATCGGGACCGAATCCCTGCCGGTGACGCAGGAACTGCTCGCCGCGATGCTCGGCGTCCAGCGCACCTACCTCACCCGCATCCTGCGCACCCTGAGCCGCCAGGGCCTGATCGAGGTCGGGCGCGGGCGCATCACCATGCGCAGCCGGCCCCAGGCGGAGGCGGCGGCCTGCGAGTGCCACGGGGTCGTCCGGCGCCACTACGAGGCGGTCCTCGGGGCGATCTACGGGGCCGACGGCCTGCTCCTCGCGGTCGAGCCGCCGTCCGGCCGGCCCGGCCCGCAGGATCCCCGGGTGCTGGCCACCCCCGAGCCCGCTTGAACGCCGACCCGCCCCGCCCGACCCCGAGACCGGACTTATCGACACCCGCCATGACGCCGCCTCCATGACGCCCCCTCCATGACGACGCCCGCCGCAGAGAGGCCGCCCGGCACGCCGCAGGACGGGTCCGGTCCGGATGCGAAGCCCGGCCGCCCCGGCGCCCCGGCCTGCGGCGAGATCGCCCCGGTGGAGGAGGTCCGACTCCCGCGCGCCGTCGAGGAGCGCTACCGCCTGGCCGCGCGGGCGACCAACGACGCGATCTGGGACTGGGACCTCGTCACCGGCACCGTGCTGCGGAACGGGGGCCTGACCACCGCCTACGGCTGGGCGCCCGACGCGATCGAGCCCACCGACGCCTGGTGGCGCGCCCGCCTCCATCCGGAGGACCGCGCCGGCGTCGAGGCCGGCCTCCACGGGGCGATCGCCGGCAGCGGCGACGCCTGGAGCCAGGAGTACCGCTTCCTGCGGGCCGACGGCACCTATGCCGACGTGCTCGACCGGGGCCACCTCGTTCGCGATGCCTCCGGCGTGGCCGTGCGGATGGTCGGCGCCATGCTCGACCTGACGGAGCGCAACCGGGCCGCCGCCCAGTTCCGGGCGGTGTTCCAGGGCGCCAATATCGGCATCGTCCAGTTCGATCCCCGCAGCGTGCGGGCCTTCGCGGTCAACGCCAAGCTGTGCGAGATCTGGGGCGCGCCGGAATCCGAGATCCTCGCCCATTCCCTCGCCCGCTGGACGCCCCCCGAGGACGATCCCGACCGGGAGGCCCTGCACGCGCGCCTGGCCTCCGGCGAGACCCTGCAACTGCGCCTTGAGAAGCGCTACCGGCGCCTGGACGGGCGCATCATCTGGGCCCGGGTCAACCTCGTCTCGCAGCGCCTGGGCAGCGACGTCCACGCCACCGCGATGATCGAGGACATCACCGAGGAGAAGCGCACCGATGCCCGCCGCGAGGCGCTGATCACCCTGAGCGACCGCCTGCGCGACCTGCACACCCATGCGGACGTGGTGGCGGCAGCGGCCGAGAGCCTGGGCCGCACCCTCGGCGTCGTCCGCGCGGGCTACGTCCAGGTCGATCCCGGCGGGCAGATCGCCTCGATCACCCCGGACTGGGTCGCCGAAGGGGCCGATGCGCCCGGCGCCGCGGGGCTGCCCGCCGCCGCGCGCTCGCCCCTGGCCGCCAGCGTCGGCCGCCTCACGCGCGGCGACGTCCTCAGCGTGCCCGACATCGCCGCCAACCCGGAGGGCGTCGACGATCCGGCGGCCTATGCGCGCCTCGGCCTGCGGGCGGTGATCAAGGTGCCGGTCCTGAGACGCGGCCGGCTCGTCGGCATCCTCTACGTCCTCGACCGCGTCCCCCGCGACTGGAGCGCGGGCGAGGTCACCTTCGCCCGCGAAGTGGCCGAGCGGGCCTGGGGTGGCCTGACCCGGATCGAGGCGGACGAGCAGCAGCGCATCCTGAATCGCGAACTCAGCCACCGGCTCAAGAACACCCTGGCGATGGTCCAGGCCATCGCCTCGCAGACCTTGCGCAACGTCACCGACATGGAGGCGGCCAAGGAAGCCCTGGCGGCCCGCCTCATCGCCCTGGGCAAGGCCCACGACATCCTACTCGCCGGCGTGCACGAGAGCGCCGATATGGAGGCCGTGATGCGCGGCGCCCTCTCGATCCACGACGACCGCCAGCCCGGGCGCTTCCACGTCGCCGGTCCCCCCATCGTCCTCGGCGCGAAGGCCGCACTGTCGCTGGCGCTGATGCTTCACGAACTGGCGACCAACGCGGTCAAGTACGGCGCCCTCTCGGTCCCCGACGGCCGCGTCTCCCTGGAATGGAGCCTCGTCCCGGAGCCCACAGGCCCGTCCGTCCGGGTGGTCTGGTCGGAAGCGAACGGCCCGCCCGTGGTGGCGCCCGCGCGCAAGGGCTTCGGCTCTCGGTTGATCGAGCGCGGGCTCGTCGGCGCCGTCGGCGGCACGATCCGTCTCGACTACGCCCCCACCGGCCTCGTCTGCCGCGTGGCGGCCCCCCTGGCCGGGTTCCAGGCGAACGGCTGATCAGGGCCGGACGCCCCGCCGCCAGGCGCTGGGCGGGCATCCGGTCCAGTCCTGGAAGGCCCGACTGAAATGCGCCGGGTCCGCGTAGCCGAGATCGAGGGCGATCTGTCCGATCGGACGATCCGTCGTCGCCAGCAGCCGCTTGGCCTCCTCCGTCCGGACCGAGGTCAGGCAGGACAGGAAGGTGGTTCCGTGGGCCTCGAAGCGGCGCTGGAGCGAGCGGCGCGACAGGCCGAGCCGTCGGCTCAGCCAGTCGATCGGCGGCCGGGCCTCGAGCAGGCCGAGGCGGATCAGGTGGCCGATGCAGAGGATGAAATCCGCCGGGTCGGGCACCGGAGCCGTGTCGCGCTGATCGCCCCCGGCGGTCGTGCTCGGGTTGGCGGCCGCGAGATGGCGGACATCGAAGGTGATTCCGGCTCCGCTGCGCAGGCTGAGGGTGCAGCCGAGGGCGGCCTCGATCGCGCCGCGGTCTGTCAGAATCGCGCCCGAGACACTGGCCTCCGCGGGGACGAAATCGGCGCCGAGGAAGCGGCGCAGGACGTCGAGGATGTAGCCGAGGGCGAGGATCTCGTTCTTCTGGCGCCCGACCGCGCTCGCGTCGGTCACCGCGTAGCTGACGTGCGCGCGCCCGTCCCGGACGGTGACCGCCATGGCGGTGGCGGTCTGGAGGTGCCGGACGATCAGCGCCGTGCCGAGATTGAGCGCGAGTCCGAGGCTTTCCGAGGCGCAGACCCTCATCCCGTAGGGCCCGAGACTCGCCACCCCGGCGCCGAGCGACAGGCGCGCCGGCAGGGCCGCGTCGCCGATCTCGCGCGCCGCGCTCTCCACGATCCGGAGTTGGTCGGAGAGCAGGATGAGCCGGTCGGGCTCCTCGATCAGTCGAAGGGGCAGGTCGGCGCGGGCGAACACCCGCGCCACCGACCCGCCACCGCGTTCGACGGCCTCCGCGACCGGCCCCATCGAGCGCGCCTTGGTCAAGCCGATCCGCATGACGACCACTCCCTTGGCCGGATGGTCCGTCCCCCGGGCAAGGCCCGTCCCTCCCGACAAGGCTCGATTCTCTGGCACCGAATGGCAAGACCGTGCCCACGTCCGACCGGCATGATCGTGCGGCCGGCGGGAAGCGCACCGGAGCGTGCGCGGCCGGCACAGGAGCGGACAGCGCCATGATTCCACCGATCGCCACGATTCCACCGATCGCCATCCTGCAGATCGCCCGCCATCGCCGCGTCCGCCCGGCCCTCCTGCTGGCCGCGCTCGTAGGATTCGCGGTCCCTACCCCCGCCCGAGCGCAGCCCGTCCCGGGGCCGGACCTCGTCGTCCTACCGATCCGCCTGCTCGACACCTCCGGTGAACCCCAGGATCAATCTGTCGCCCATGCCGAGCGCCTCGCCGCCATGGCACGGGACCTCGCGAGCCGGCTTGGGCATACGAGCCGGCTTGGCGTCGTCGAAATGTCCGCCGAGGCTCTCGCCAAGGCCTGCCCCGAGACCGACGCCGCCTGCATCCTGGCGCAGGCGCGCGCGACCGGAGCACGGCTTGCCTTCGTGGGCGTCGTCCACAAGAGCAGCACGCTGATCATGCAGATGTTCGCCCGGTTGGTGGACACCGCCTCCGGCGAGACCCGGATCGCGCGGGAACTCAACTTTCGCGGTGACAACGACGCGTCCTGGCAGCGGATGACGGCGTTCCTCGCCCGTGAGATCGCCGCGGCGGAGCGCACGCGGAACTGATCCGCTGCGGCGCCTTGCGCGCAGGCCCCGCATTGCCGCTGCACCGCACCCTGGGGTAGAGGGCGGGACCATGTGGACTCGTCTCGCCCATCCCGGCCACTTCCTGCGCTGGACGCAGCCCGTGATGCCCTGGCTCGCCGGGCTCTCGGGGCTGCTCTTGGCGGTCGGACTCTACCTGACCTGGTTCGTGGTGCCGCCCGACTACCAGCAGGGCGAGACCGTTCGGATCATGTACATCCACGTGCCGGCGGCCTGGCTCGGGGTGTTCTTCTACGGCTCCATGGCGATCTCGGCCCTCGGGACCCTGGTCTGGCGGCACCCCCTGGCCGACGTGGCGCAGCGCGCCGCCGCGCCGGTGGGGGCGGCCTTCACGCTGATCTGCCTCGTGACGGGGTCCCTCTGGGGCAAGCCGATGTGGGGCACCTACTGGGTCTGGGACGCGCGCCTGACCTCGATGCTGGTGCTGTTCCTGATCTACTGCGGCATCATCGCCCTGTGGCGGACCATCGAGGATCCCAACCGGGCCGCCCGCGCCATCGCGATCCTGACCCTGGTGGGCGCGGTGAACCTGCCCATCATCAAGTTCTCGGTGAACTGGTGGTCGACCCTGCACCAGCCCGCCTCGATCATGCGGATGGGCGGCTCGGCGATCGATCCGAGCATGCTCTATCCGCTCCTGGAGATGATCCTGGCCTTCACCGTGCTCGGCGTGACCCTGCACCTCGCCGGCATGCGCACCGAGATCCTGCGCCGCCGGGTTCGCACCCTGACCATCCGCGAGGCCGAGCGGCTCGACAGCGGCGCCGCCCCGGCCCAGGGCCGGTCGGCGGCGCCCCTCGGCCGGGCCGTTCCGGGCCTGTGAGACCGGCCGCGCGACCGCCGATGCTCTGCCCCCTCGCCCGATCCACGGGAGTCGCACCCTGATGCTCGGACCCCATGCCGGCTTCATCCTCGGCGCCTACGCCTTCACCGCCCTCGTCGTCGGCGGGCTGATCCTGCACGCCCTGCGCGACCACCGAGCCCAGGCGCGGGCCCTCGCCGCCCTGCAGGACGGCACGGGGGAGCGCCCGTGAGCGGACCCCTGACGGAGGCACCGGCCCCGGCCCGGCGCTCGCTTCTGCTCGTCCTGCCCCTCGTCACCTTCGCGCTGCTCGCGGGGATCTTCTTCCTGCGCCTGCGCTCGGGCGCCGACCCGGCGGCGATTCCTTCCGCGCTCATCGGCAAGCCCGCTCCGGCCTTCGCCCTGGCGGCGATGCCGGGGCTGAACGCCAACGGCGCCCCGGTGCCGGGGCTGAGCCGCGACGACCTCCTGGGCCGGGTCACGGTGGTGAACTTCTGGGCCTCCTGGTGCGCGCCTTGCCAGATCGAACACCCGCAGCTCATGCGGCTGGCACGCGAGCCGGGGGTGCGGCTGGTGGGCGTCGACTACAAGGACACGGCCGAGAACGGCCGCCGGTTCCTCACCCGCAACGGCGTGCCCTTCGCGGCGGTGGGGATGGATGTCGAGGGCCGCGTCGGCATCGATTTCGGGGTCTATGGCGTGCCCGAGACCTTCATCATCGGACCGGACGGCACCATCCGCGACAAGCTCGTCGGCATCGTCACGCCGGAGAACTACGCCGGCGTCCTCGACAAGATCCGCGCCGCCGGGACCCCGGCCGCGCGCTGAGCGCATTCCTGGGGGCAACCTTGCCTCGGGGGGCGACGCCGATCGGGCGCCGGTACGCACGCTCGGGCATCACGTCGCTGCGCCGGCGACGGCCTTCAGCGTCTCGTGGTCGAGGACCTCGATCTTGCGAGCAGCCCGCCCCGATCAGCCGCTCGCGAACGGGATCGTGAGCAGGACCGTGCCGGCCTCGTCCGTGATCTCGAAGCTGCGCGCCTGCCAGGGTCCGGGCGCACCGTAGACGTTGGGGCGTCCCAGGATGTCGTGGATGATCTCCAGGGCGAGGGTCCGGGCCTCGTCGAGGTCCGGGATGTCGTCTCCGTCGGGGTCGGCGATCAGGGCGTCGTTGTCCCGGATGTTGAGGAAGTACCGAGGCATGGGCGTCTCGTCCGGCGCGTCCCAGGCCGATGCCGCCTCGCGCGCGGGCCGAACGGCATCGCTCGAGCGGCAGGCGCCGCCCTCCATCGTCCCCGCGCCGACCATAAGCCGCAAGACCCACGGGCTCAAGCGCCCGGCCCGCTCCCCGGGTCCGCTCCCTGGACCGATGGGGTGGTTGTGGGGGACTGGTTCCGGCGTCGCCGCCGCAGGTATTCTCCCGGACTACCGCAGTATTAAATCTTAGGGTTGTGATAGATTTCGCTGGAAACTTTAATTCGTACGTTAGCGGACTGAAGTGTACTGAAGCATTCTCTTCACAACGTTCGGTCGATGTGTCATGTCCGCTGCGTCGCCCGAGACGGATCGGGCCGCGGGTGATGATGCGTTCGGAGTCCCGCCCGTGAGATCTGCGGAGTCGTGACGTCGTTCCCCATCCAGACTGAAATCCGCAACCACCTGCTGCGCACCCTCTGCGCGGCCGATTTCGACCGTCTGCGAGGGCATCTCGTTCGCTGCTCGTTCGAGCAGGGCGCGGTCCTGGAAGGGCCGGGGGAATCCGTGGCGGCGGTCCACTTCCCCGAGCCCGGCATGCTGTCTCTGGTGGCCCATGCGGGCGACGGGACCCGCGCCGAGGCGGGCATCATCGGCCCCGAGGGTATGACCGGCCTCGCCCTTCTCAACGGAGTGGATGCCTCGCCGCACACCATCCTGGTGCAGGTGCCCTGTCGAACCCTGCGCATCGAGGCCGGCCCCTTTCGCCAGGCGCTGGCCGCCAGCCGGACCTTGAGCGAACACCTGCTGCGCTACGCCCAGGTGTTTTCCGTTCAGCTGGCCCAGGGGGCCCTGTGCAACGCGCAGTTCACCATCGAGCAGCGCCTGGCCCGCTGGCTCCTCATGTGTCACGACCGGGCCGACCGCGAGGACCTGCCGCTCACGCACGAATTGCTGTCGCAGATGCTCGGCGTGCGCCGCGCAGGCGTAACCACGGGTCTGCGCGTCCTCGAACTCTCCGGCGCCCTGAAGACCCGGCGCGGCGGCATCAGCATCCGCGACCGCGCCGTTCTCAGGACGATCGCGGGGGCGTCCTACGGAGTGCCGGAAGCCGAGTATGCCCGCATCCTCGGCGCCCCCTGAGGGTCCCGCTCAGGCCGAGCCCGCCCCCGGTTCCTTGCGTTCGTGGCGCATCAGCAGGGGCGTCTGCGCCAGCGCGAAGGCGATGGTCAGCGGCATGATGCCGAACACCTTGAAGCTGACCCAGAAATCCTCCGTCTGGGTGCGCCACACCACCTCGTTGATGGCCGCCAGCACGAGGAAGAACACGCCCCAGCGGAAGGTGAGCTTGCGCCAGCCGTCCTCGGTCAGGGTGAACATCGAATCGAGCACCACCGAGAGGAGCGATTTGCCGAAGGCGAGCCCGCCCAGGAGCACGAGACCGAACAGCGTGTTCACGATGGTGGGCTTCATCATGATGAAGGTCTTGTCCTGGAGCGCCAGGGTGAGACCGCCGAACACCACCACCACCACGCCCGACACGAGCGGCATGATGGGCAGACGCCGCATCAGCGCGTAGTGGATGCCGAGCGCCACCACCGTGGCGACGACGAACACGCCGGTGGCCACGAACAGCTTCTGGTCGGGGTGCACCCCGAGGCGCTCGGCATAGGCGTTGCCGAAGAAGAAGATCATCAGCGGCCCAAGCTCGAGGGCGAGCTTCACGAGGGGCGGCAGGTGGCGGTGCGGGGGGACGGCTTCGATCTGCATGGGGTCCATCATAGAGGGTTCCGGGCGGCGGCCCGCCGCGACACGGCGCTTCAGGGGGCGAGGGCCACGCCTCAGCCGGCGTCCAGGCCCGCGATGGCGCGGGCGAAGTCGCGGGCCTCGAAGGGCTCCAGGTCCTCCACCCCCTCGCCCACACCGATGAAGTGCACGGGCAGACCGAACTTGGCCGCCAGCGCCACCAGGATGCCGCCGCGCGCCGTGCCGTCGAGCTTGGTCATGACGAGACCGGTGACGTTGGCCGCCTTCGAGAACAGCTCGACCTGGCTGAGCGCGTTCTGGCCCACCGTGGCGTCGAGGACGAGGAGGACGGCGTGGGGGGCCTGCGGGTCGATCTTTCGGATCACCCGCAGGATCTTCTCCAGTTCCGCCATCAGCCCGGCCTTGTTCTGGAGCCGGCCGGCGGTGTCGATGAGGAGGACGTCGGTGCCCTGGGCCTTGGCCGCCTCGTAGGCATCGTAGGCCAGGCCCGCCGCGTCCGCCCCCTGCGCCCGCGCGATCACCGGGGTCTGCGTGCGCTGGCCCCAGACCTTGAGCTGCTCGATCGCCGCCGCCCGGAAGGTGTCGCCGGCGGCCAGCATCAGGGAGTGCCCCTCGGCCTTCAGCTTCAGGGCGAGCTTGCCGATGGTCGTGGTCTTGCCGGCCCCGTTGACCCCGATCATCAGGATCACGAAGGGCTTCTTCGAGGTGTCGATGCGGAACGGGATCGCCACGGGGGTGAGCGCGCGCTCCACCTCCGCCGCCAGGATCTCGCGGACCGCATCCGGCGAGATGCCCTTCTCGTAGCGGCCCTTGCCGACGGCTTCCGAGATCCGCGTCGCGGTCTCGATGCCGAAATCGGCCTGGATCAGGGCGTCCTCGAGTTCCTCCAGGGTGTCGGCGTCGAGCTTGCGCTTGGTGAAGAGACCCGTGACCCGCTCGGTCAGCGCCGTGGAGGTGCGCTTCATGCCCCCCGTGAGGCGGCTCCACCAGCCGCGCTTCGGCTCCTCGGAGCCCAGGTCGGGTTCGGGCAGGAAGATCTGTGTCGAGACCTCGGGCTCGGGTTCCGGCACGGGCTCGGGGGCCGGCTCAGGCACCAGGACGGGCTCGGGCGCGAAGGCCCTGGCCGCAGTGTCGGCGGCCTCGGCGCCCCGGCCCGGGTCGTCGCCGGCCGTGCCGGCGGGTGGGCGCTCCTCGGCCCCCTCCACCGGCTGCAGGTCGGCGCCTTCGAGCTCGTCCGGCACCGCGTTCTTGTCGGGCGTGCCGGTGGCCGGCTCCCCCGGCGGGGGCGGCACGTGGGCGACGTCCGTCGCGGCGGTGGCGAAGTCCGGCTGGCCCTCGGAGAACGAGGCCGGGGATTCGGGTGGGGGCGCGATCGGCGCTACGACCGGTTCGGGCTCCGGAGCGGGCGCCCGCGTCTGGTCCGGCTTCGGGTCCGGCGGCTGCACCGGCACCGGCGCGGGACGTGGCTCCTCCTTGGTGCCGAACATCTTGCGCAGCAGCCAGCCCGGCCTCTTGTCTTCGCTCATTCCCGCTTGCTCCCCGGACCCGGCATGGTTAGCGCGTCGGTATGCCCACAGCCGATGCCCTCGTAACAGACATAGGCGCGCGCCTCCTCTACCGCGATGCCCTCGTGCTCGTCATCGACAAGCCGGCCGGTTTGCCGGTCCATCCCGGCCCGAAGGGCGGCGAGACCCTTACGGACCATCTCGAGCGCTTACGCTTCGGCCTGCCGCGCCGGCCGGAGGCCGCGCACCGCCTCGACCGCGACACCTCCGGCTGCCTCGCCCTGGGGCGCCACGCCAAGGCGCTCGCCCGCCTGAACAAGCTCTTCGCCGCCAGCGGCACGGTGGAGAAGACCTACTGGGCCCTGGTCGAGGGCGGCCCCGAGGCAGAGGCCGGCGAAATCGACCTGGCGCTGGCGCGGCGCTCCGACGATCCCCGCTCCTGGTGGATGAAGGCCGACCCGGCCGGCGACCCCGCGCTGACCCGCTTCACGGTCCTCGGGCGCGGCGGCGGCCTGACTTGGCTCGCCCTCTCGCCGGTCACCGGACGCACGCACCAACTGCGCGTCCACTGCGCCACGCTGGGCTTTCCGATCCTGGGCGACCCGATCTACGGCACCGCCCCCCGCAGCGGCGGGCCCGGCCTGCAACTGCACGCCCGCGCCCTCGCCCTGCCGCTCTATCCGAAGAAGCCGCCGATCCACGTCGAGGCGCCGGCCCCCGCGCATATGCGCACGGGCCTGGAGGCCTGCGGCTTCGGCGGCTGAGGACATCGCGATCGGGACCACGCCGGCGCCTCAACCCGCGATGAGCACGCGGCCGTCATGCCCGGCGATCGTCACCTCGCGAAAGATCCCCGGCGGAGGCTCCGGCGCCAGCCGCACCGGGGTGAAGCCCTCCGTGCGCCCGAGGCCGCCGCGCTCGGTGAGCACCCGGTGCGTGCGGCCGACCTCCCCGGCGAGGTGCGCGGCCAGGGCGACGGCGCCCGCCGCGCGCAGGCGGGCCGCGCGCTCCCGCACGATATCGCCCGGCACCGGCGGCATCCGTGCGGCGGGGGTGCCGGGGCGCGGCGAGTAGGGGAAGACGTGCAGGTGCGTCAGCCCGCATTCGGCCACGAGGTCGAGGGAGCGGGCGAACTGGGCCTCGGTCTCGGTGGGAAAGCCCGCGATGAGGTCGGCCCCGAACACCGCACCGGGGCGCAGGGCCCGGACCGCGTCGCAGAACCGGACCGCGTCGGCGCGCGTGTGGCGCCGCTTCATCCGCTTCAGGACGAGGTCGTCACCGGCCTGGAGGGAGAGGTGGAAATGCGGCATCAGCCGCGGTTCGCCGGCGATCGCCGCCATCAGGGCGTCGTCGGCCTCGATGGAATCGATGGAGGAGAGGCGCAGGCGGGCGAGCTCCGGCACCTGCGCGAGGATCGCCTGGACGAGGCGCCCGAGGCTCGAGGCGGCATAAAGGTCGCGGCCATACGCGGTGAGGTCGACGCCGGTGAGCACCACCTCGCGCCCGCCCGCCTCCACGATCCTGGCGACCTGCGCGACCACGTCGGCCAGTGGGACGGAGCGGGAATTGCCGCGCCCGAACGGGATGACGCAGAACGTGCAGCGGTGGTCGCAGCCGTTCTGCACGGGCACGAAGGCGCGGGTCTGCCCGGCGATGCCGGCGATCCGGGTCGGGGTGGCCGTTCGCACCGCCATGATGTCGTCGATGGCGGCCCGCGCCTCCGGGCGCGCCGGCCCCGCCCAGGTCTCGGCCCGGCCCTTCGCGTCGTTGCCGACGAGGCGTGCCACCTCCGGCATCGCCGCGTAGGCCTCGGTCTCGACCTGCGCGCCGCAGCCCGTGACCACGATCTCGGCGCCGGGCCGTTCACGGGCGAGGCGGCGGATCGCCTTGCGGGCCTGGCGCCCGGCCTCCGCCGTCACCGCGCAGGTGTTGACGATGACGAGGTCGGCGGATGCGGCCCCGGCCTCCGCGTGCCCGCGCATCACCTCGGACTCGACGGTGTTGAGGCGGCAGCCGAAGGTCAGGGTCTCGACCGCCATCGTCAGGCCGCGCCGTCGTCCGCGAACATCTCGGGCGGGAAGGTGCCGTCCCATTCCAGCGCCACCGGGCCCGTCATCAGCACGTGGTCGTCGGCGCGCCACTCGATGACGAGGTCGCCGCCGGGCAGGCTCACCGTGGCGCCCCGGCCGATCATGCGCAGGCGCGCGGCCGCCACCAGGGTGGCGCAGGCGGCGGTGCCGCAGGCGAGCGTCAGCCCGGCCCCGCGCTCCCAGACCCGGAGCTTGATCCGGTCCGGCCCCAGCACCTGCGCCACCGAGATGTTGGCACGCTCGGGAAAGACGGGATGGTTCTCCAGCATGGGGCCGATGCGAGCGAGGTCGTAGGTCTCGGGATCGCGGTCCACGAAGAAGACCGCGTGCGGGTTCCCCATGTTCACGACGCCGGGCGAGTGCAGGACGGGATCGTCGATGGGCCCGATCTGGAGCTCGATCCGCCGCGTGTCCTGGAACGGCTCGGCGAGCGGGATCTCGGCCCAGGCGAATCGTGGCCGCCCCATGTCGACGGTGAAGGAGCGCTCGGCCACCCGCTTGACGCTGACCAGGCCGCCCCGGGTCTCCAGGGTGAGCCGACCACTCTCGGCGGGGCGCGCCATGGCGGGGTCGTCGAACATCGCGTAGGCGACGCAGCGGGTGCCGTTGCCGCAGGCGCCGGATTCCGAGCCGTCCGTGTTGTAGATGCGCAGGGACGCGTCGGTGCCGGGGTTCCGGGCATCGTGGATGACCATGAGCTGGTCGAAGGCCGAGCGCGGATCGGCCGCGATCGCGCGCGCCTCCCCGGCCGTGACCTGCACGGACGTGCCGCGCAGGTCCAGGACCACGATCCGGTTGCCGGCCCCGTGCATCTTCAGGAACCGCCGATGGGCCAGCTCGCTCATGTCGCCGTGTCCGTTGCCGTCATGTCCATTGCCGCCTCGTCTGCGTGCCCCGCGTGACGGGTGTTCGATCCGGTGGGGCTATAGGGCAAAGCGCCGGCGCACGCACGGGGGCAGACAGCGCGCTCGGGGCGCGGCTGCGTTGCAGAAGCGCCGCGCTGCGCGCGCTTCGTGCGTCGCGGCACGCATGCGCTCTCGCCGGGCGGCCCCATCGCGCCTAGGTTCCCGGTTCTGGGTCCGGGTCATGCGATTCGACGTCACCCGCGCCTCAGCGACGCTCCGGAGCCACCGCCTTGATCCGTTCCCAGTCGCTCGTCGTCCTGCTCGCCGGGTGCCTCGCGCTCCCAGCCGCCACCCTCGCCCAGCCGGCGCCCGCGACCCCGCCGGCCGCGGCCAACCCGCTGCCGACCACCACCAATCCCGACCCGAAGAATCCCGGCACGGCCGACATTCCGGTGCCGGCCCAGGCCGGTGCGGCGCCCTCGGCCACGCCGACGACCGGCCCGCGGCAGACCCTGGTGGCCACGCCCGGCGACGCCAACGACGTCGACGAGGTCTCGCTGCCGGCCAAGCCCGCCGCCATCCTGGCGGGCCGCGCGAAGTGGGAGGAGGCGGTGCCGAGCCTCAAGGCCGCGTTCCAGCGCATCGAGGCGGATCTGGCCAAGGCCGGCATCCAGGCGGTGGGCCGCCCCCTCGCGGTCTTCGCCAAGACGGACGACGACGGCTTCCAGTACGACGCCATGATCCCGATCGCCGCGATGCCGGACCCCAAACCCGCCGAGGCGGACGGCCTGCGCTTCGGCACCACGCCGAGCGGGCGCGCCCTGCGCTTCCCGCACAAGGGCTCCTACGACGAGATCGACGGCACCTACGAGACCCTGACCGCCTATCTCGACGCCAAGGACGTCGTGGTGCAGGACCGGTTCATCGAGGAATACGTCACCGACCTCAACGACAAGGCCGACGAGAAGCTCGACGTGAACATCTACGCCCTGCCGAAATAGGTTCGGGCCTGAGCCGCTCGGGTCAGAGCAGGCTCATTTGTGCCTGGGCCGCGGCGCCCTGCCCGCGCTCCAGGGCCAGCAGGAAGCGCTTCGTCTCGAGCCCGCCGGCAAAGCCCGTCAGCGCCCCGCCCGCGCCGATCACCCGGTGGCAGGGCACCACGATGGGCAGCGGGTTGGCCCCGTTGGCCGCCCCCACCGCCCGGCTGGCGCTGGGGCGCCCGATGCGCCGGGCGAGTTCGCCGTAGCTGATCGTTTCGCCCGGCGGGATCTCGGTGAGCGCCTGCCAGACCGCCAGCTGGAACGGCGTGCCGCGCGGGGCGAGTTCGAGGTCGAACCGGTTCAGGCGCCCGGCGAAATACGCATCGAGCTGCGCCCGCGCCTGTCCGAAGGCTGTGTCGTCCCGCAGCCAGTCGGATTTGAGCGTCACCGCGCCCTTGCCGGCGGGGAAGCCGATGCAGGCCAGCCGCGCGTCGATGCCCGCCAGAACGAGGGGCCCGATAGGGCTGGGCAGGATCGTGTAGCGCGTCTCCGGCATGGCATGCTCCGGTGTGGCGGTCGCGATCGACCGCGCAGGCCCCTGTCGGGTGGATGGGCGATTCTCCGACGCGAAGATGGCCGAAGCGTTGTGGCGGCCGTCGCTCATCACCGGAACGCGACCAGAACGGCGCCGGCCGCGATCAGGGTGACGCCGGCCCAGTTCAGGGCCGAGAGCCGCTCGCCCAAGAACAGCACGCCGAACACGGCCACCAGCACGACGCTGAGCTTGTCGATGGGTGCGACGCGGGCCGCTTCGCCGAGCTTGAGCGCCCGAAAGTAGCAGAGCCAGGATGCCCCGGTCGCGATGCCGGACAACACCAGGAAGAGGTAGGTTCGCCCCGACACCGAGGTGGGCGCCTGCCAGCCGCCGGTGCACGCGAGGATGCCGGCGATCACCACCAGAATGACGAGGGTCCGCACGAACGTGGCGTAGTCGGAACCGACGTTCTCGACGCCGACCTTGGCGAAGATCGCCGTGAGGGCCGCGGACACGGCCGAGAGCACGGCCCAGAACAGCCAGGACGATGTGATCTGTCCCATAAAGCGCCTCTCGCGACTTCCCCCGTGTGGCTCTGCGGCCGATCCGGATCGGGGGTTGAGCTGGGTATAGAGACCCGCGCCGGCCGCTCCCACCCCGAATGGGGGCGATAAGCGGCCGGCGCGACGCCCCTACTCCGCCGCCTCGCTATAGGCGTCCACCGGCGGGCAGGCGCAGACGAGGTTGCGGTCGCCGTAGGCGTTGTCGACCCGGTTGATCGGGGGCCAGTACTTGTCCATCCCGAGGCTTCCGGAGGGGAAGCAGGCCGCCTCGCGGGAATAGGGGCGCTCCCAGGTCCCCACGAGGTCGCGCACCGTGTGGGGGGCGTGCTTCAACGGGTTGTTCGCCCGGTCGATCCGCCCCTCCTCGATGGCGCGGATCTCCTCGCGGATCGCCAGCATGGCGTCGCAGAAGCGGTCGATCTCGCCCTTGGTCTCGGATTCGGTGGGTTCGATCATCAGGGTGCCGGCCACTGGCCAGGACATGGTCGGCGGGTGGAAGCCGCAATCGATCAAGCGCTTGGCGATGTCGTCGACGCTGACGCCCGCGCTCTTCTGGAATGGCCGCACGTCGATGATGCACTCGTGCGCCACCCGCCCCTGGGCGCCGGAATACAGGACCGGGTAGGCGCCGCTCAGGCGGGCCGCGATGTAGTTGGCGTTGAGGATGGCGATGCGGGTCGCCTGGGTCAGGCCGCGCCCGCCCATGAGCAGGCAGTAGCTCCAGGAGATCGGCAGGATCGAGGCCGAACCGTAGGGCGCGGCCGAGACCGCCCCCTCCTCGCCCGTGCGGGGGTCGGAGGGCAGGAACGGGATCAGGTGCGCCTTGACGCCGATCGGGCCCATGCCGGGGCCGCCGCCGCCGTGGGGAATGCAGAAGGTCTTGTGCAGGTTGAGGTGGCTGACGTCCGCGCCGATGTCGCCGGGGCGGGCGAGACCCACCAGGGCGTTGAGGTTGGCCCCGTCGAGATAGACCTGTCCTCCATGGCCGTGGACGATGTCGCAGATCGCGCGGACCTGGACCTCGAAGACCCCGTGGGTCGACGGGTAGGTGATCATGCAGGCGGCGAGCTTTTCGGAATGCAGCTCCGCCTTCTTGCGGAAATCGTCGAGGTCGACGTTCCCCTGCGCATCCGCGCCCACCACCACCACGCTCATCCCGCACATCTGCGCCGAGGCCGGGTTGGTGCCGTGGGCCGAGGACGGGATCAGGCAGACGGTCCGGTGCGCGTCCCCCCGCGACAGGTGATAGGCGCGGATGGCGAGCAGCCCGGCATATTCCCCCTGCGCGCCGGAATTCGGCTGCATCGAGATCGCGTCGTAGCCGGTGATGGCGCAGAGCTTTTCGGACAGGTCGTCGATGAGCGCCCGGTAGCCCAACGCCTGGTCCGCCGGCACGAAGGGGTGGATCTCGGCGAATTCCGGCCAGGAGATAGGCAGCATCTCGGCGGTGGCGTTGAGCTTCATGGTGCAGGAGCCCAGCGGGATCATCGCCCGGTCGAGCGCCAGGTCCCGGTCGGCGAGGCGGCGCATGTAGCGCGTCATCTCGCTCTCGGCCCGGTTCATGTGGAAGATCGGATGCGTCAGGTAGGGGGAGGTCCGCATCAGCGCCTGCGGCAGGCGGCTCTCCGGCCAGGCGTCATCGTAGACCGGGTCCGTCGCCCCGAAGGCGCGCCACACCGCCTGGAGGATGTCGGGGCGGGTGCGCTCGTCCACCGTGATGCCGATGCGTTCCGCGCCAACTTTCCGCAGGTTGACGCCGTTGGCGACCGCCTGCCCGAGGATCAGGCCCTGGAAGGCGCCGACCCGCACGGTGATCGTGTCGAAGAAGTGCTCCGGCTCCACCGTGAAGCCCAGCGCCTCCAGGCCACCGGCGAGGCGCACGGCGTCGCGATGGACCCGGGCTGCGATGGCTTTGAGCCCGCGCGGGCCGTGGAACACCGCGTACATGCCGGCGATGACGGCGAGCAGCACCTGCGCGGTGCAGATGTTCGAGGTCGCTTTCTCGCGGCGGATGTGCTGCTCGCGGGTCTGGAGCGCGAGGCGGTAGGCGCGGTTGCCGCGGGCATCCACCGAGACCCCGACGAGGCGGCCCGGCAGGGTGCGCTTGTGGGCGTCGCGGGTCGCCATGTAGGCCGCGTGCGGGCCGCCATAGCCCATCGGCACACCGTAGCGCTGCATCGACCCGATGGCGATGTCGGCGCCCATCTCGCCCGGCGAGGTCAGGAGCGTGAGCGCCAGGGGGTCGGCCGCCACCACCGCAACCGCGCCGGCCGCGTGCAGGTCGGCGATTGCGCCGGTCAGGTCGCGGATGCCGCCGCAGACGCCGGGATACTGGAAGATCGCGCCGAAGACCTGGGCCGGATCGAGGTCGGTGGCCGGATCTCCGACCACGATGGTCCAGCCCAGCGGCGCGGCGCGGGTGCGCAGCACCGCGATGGTCTGGGGCAGGCATTCGGCATCCACGAAGAAGGCGGTCTTCCCATTCGCGCCGATCCGCTGGGCCATGCCCATGGCCTCCGCCGCGGCGGTAGCCTCGTCCAGCAGCGAGGCGTTGGCGATGTCGAGGCCGGTCAGGTCGCAGACCAGGGTCTGGAAGTTCAGGAGCGCCTCGAGGCGGCCCTGGCTGATCTCGGGCTGGTAGGGCGAGTAGGCCGTGTACCAGGCCGGGTTCTCGAAGATGTTGCGCTGGATCACCGGCGGCATGGTGGTGCCGTGGTAGCCCTGCCCGATCAGCGAGACGAGGAGCCGATTCTTGTCGGCGATGCCCCGCATGTGCTCGATCACCCGGCGCTCGGTCATCGCGACCCCGAAGTCGAGGCGCTCCTCCTGGCGGATGTCGGCCGGCAGGGTCTCGTCCATCAGGGCGTGCAGGCTCTGAGCGCCCACGACGCCGAGCATCGCCTCGATTTCCTGCGTCGTCGGGCCGATGTGCCGGCGGTTGGCGAAGTCGTAGGGGTCGTAGCGGTCGTGGGGCATGGGGGCCTCGGATTGTGAATGATCTGGACGATGCCGTCGCATCCCTTCTCCCCTTTGCGGGAGAAGGTGGCCCGCGCAGCGGGGCGGATGAGGGAGCGCCGTATCCGGAGAGGTCGTCCCCTCTCCCGCCCACTCCGTGGGCACCCTCCCCCGCATAGGGGGAGGGTAAGCGGCGGCGCTACTTCGCGAACTCGGCGTACGCCGCCTCGTCCATCAGGCCGTCGAGGCTGGCCGGATCGTCGAGGCGGATGCGGTAGAGCCAGCCGGCGCCCTGCGGATCGGCGCCGACGCTGGACGGGTCGGCCACAGCCGCGTCGTTGATCTCGGTCACCTCGCCGGAGACCGGCGCGTAGACGTCGGAGGCCGCCTTCACCGACTCGACCACGGCCGCGGCCTCGCCCTTGGTCAGCTTGGCGCCGACCTTCGGCAGCTCGATGAAGACGAGGTCCCCGAGCTGCTCGGCCGCATGGGTGGTGATGCCCACCGTGGCGACGTCGCCGGCGCAGTCCAGCCACTCGTGCTCGTCCGTGAACTTCCGCATCGCTCTCTCCTGGGTGTTGGATGGAAGGGGGTCAGGCGCGCTTGAAGCCCGCCGGAACGAAGGGCAGTCCCGACACCACCAGGGGCAGGCGCTTGCCGCGCACCTCGGCGAAGACGCGGGTGCCGGGGGCGCCGAGCGCGGCCGGCAGGTAGCCCATGGCGAGCGGCGCCTGCAGGCTCGGCCCGAAGCCGCCGGAGGTGACCTGCCCGATGGCCGCGCCGGTCTCGTCGGCGAAGAGCGGCGCCCCCGCCCGCACGGGCGTGGGACCCTCCGGACGAAGGCCGACGCGCCTGCGGGCCGGGCCGGTCTCCAGGGCGTCGAGGATGCGCGCCGCCCCGGGAAAGCCGCCGGCCCGGGCGCCGCCGCGCCGGCGCACCTTGGGAATCGCCCAGGACAGGCCGGCCTCCACCGGGTCGGTGCCGGGATCGATGTCGTTGCCGTGCAGGCACAAGCCCGCTTCGAGGCGAAGGGAATCGCGGGCGCCGAGCCCGATCGGCAGCACCGTGGGATCGGCCAGCAGCGCTTCGGCCAGGGCCTCGGCCCGGTCCTCGGGCACGGAGATCTCGAAGCCGTCCTCGCCGGTATAGCCGGAGCGGGTGATGAGGGCAGAGGCGCCGATGAGCCCGAGCATGCGCACGTCCATGAAGCGCATCTCAACCACCTCCGGCGCGAGGCGCGCGAGCGCCGCCTCCGCGCCCGGCCCCTGCAGGGCGACGAGGGCCCGGGCCAGCACGGTGACGGTGCAGACGTCGGAGAGATGCGCCCGCAGATAGGCCTCGTCGGCGGCCTTGTTGGCGGCGTTGACCACGAGGAAGAGGCTGTCGCCGCAATGGGCGACCATGAGGTCGTCGCGGATGCCGCCCGACGCGTCGAGGAGGAGCCCGTAGCGCTGGCGGCCCGGCGTCAGGCCGAGCACGTCGATGGGCAGCAGGGTTTCGAGGGCGCGCGCCGCGTCGTCGAGGTCGCCAGAGCGCGGGGTGAGCCGGATCTGGCCCATATGCGACACGTCGAACAGGCCGGCGCCGCTCCGCGTGTGCAAGTGCTCCTTGAGCAGGCCCGCCGGATACTGCACCGGCATGGCGTAGCCGGCGAACGGGACCATCCGGCCGCCGTGGCGCAGGTGGAAGGCATGCAGGGGCGTGCGGGCAACATCGGGGGACATCGGATCACTCCACGACAAGCAGCTTCCGGAAGCTCGGCTGAGCGTTTCCGGTTGCCCCCATCTGTCGCGGTTACCTGAGAGCTTCTCCCCGACCGCGGATGCGGCCCGGGATTTCTCCTTCGGTGGACGCCGTCAGGCGCCTCTCTCCAGATTGTCCAACGGTACGGTGATTGTGCCTGAGAGTTTCCGGGGGTGGTTGCTCCGTCGGCGCCATGGTTCGAAGGCTTCGCTTGGTGAAACGCTCGACCTGGGCTCTCCCGTACCATCTTTGATGACCGGTCCAGGGTTTCACAGTGCACTGCGTCATGCAAGGCACCCCGCCGGGGCAGCGCGTTACGCTTTGCCAAATCCGTCAGCCCGGGGGTGAACCGGTGCCGCGTCGGGGAACCGCGCCGACGCACGCGGATTCACCCAGCATGCCGATCGCATCAGGGCACGACCTCGCCGGCCCCCGCCCCCGCCGGACCCGACCCGCGAAATCTACAGCGACCGCGGTCGACCCTGCCCTCAGCGACAAGGCCCTGGCGATCCACGCGCGCCTCTGCCCGGTCTATGGCTGCCCGATCCCGTACTTCCACAGTCTCGATCCCTTAAGTGAACTCGTTTCCTCGCTCCTCTCCCACCGGACGCGCAATGCCGAATCCGGCCGCGCCTTCAAGGCGCTGCGGGCCCGCTATCCCGACTGGGAGGCGATGCTGGCGGCCCCCGTCGCCGAGATCGAGGCGACCATCGCGGGGGTGACCTGGCCGGAACTAAAGGCGCCGCGCCTCCAGGCGATCCTCTCCGCCGTGAAGGCACGTCAGGGCGCCCTCACCCTCGATTTCCTCAAGGACATGGCGGTGGAGGAGGCCCGGGCCTGGCTCGAGGCGATCCCCGGGGTGGGGCCGAAGACCAGCGCGGCGGTGCTCTCCTTCAGCCTCCTGCGGATGCCGGCCCTGCCGGTGGACAGCCACCACCATCGCGTGGCCCAGCGCACCGGCCTCATCGGCCCCCGCGTCGATGTCGGGCCGTCGCACCCGATCCTGCGGGCGCAATTGCCCGCCGACTGGAGCGCGCAGGCCCTCTACGACAACCACGAGGTGCTGATGCTACACGGGCAGCACGTCTGCCACCACCGCAACCCCGCCTGCGGGCGCTGCGTCCTCCTCGACCTCTGCCCGGAGGGGCAGGCCCGCACCGGCGCCGGGGGCGCGGTCCGCGAGCCGTGAGCGAAGACCTACAGGGTCTTCAGGTACTCGATCAGGGCCGCCTTTTCCTGGGGTGAGAGGTTCGTGCCGTAATCGTGGCCGCAGCGGCTGTTGCCGGAATCCCGGGCGCTGCAATCCGTCGTCTCGAGGACGAAGTCGAACTTGGTCTGGTCCGCCGCGAGGCCGACCTCCGTGGTGTCGTAGTTCGGACCGACCTTGAACCGCGCCTTGCGGTCCGCCGGTTTCTTCAGAAGCTCGGCCAGGGTCGGCACCGAGCCGTTGTGGAGGTAGGGCGCGGCAGCCCAGATGCCTTCGAGAACGCGCGACTCGTAGGGAAAGCTCTCGCTTTCGGTGCGCAGGATCTCCGGCCGCGTGCCGTCGGGCCGCGTCGGGAACGCACCCTTCAGCTCACGCAGCTTAGGCGGAAGCACGAAGTCCTTCGCCATGTCGGCGACCGCGGCGCCCTTCTCCGCGCGGGTGCGCAGGGACGCAAAGAGCGGCGGCACGTAGCTCTGGATGATCGAGCCGAGCACGGCGTTGGCCAGGATGTTGAAGGCCAGTTCGCCCTCTGCCTTGAGCGGCGCCTGGAGGAAGGGGACGTGCGCCCCGGTGAGAACGCCGCTCTTGGCCGTCCACTTCATGACCGCGTGCTCGCGCGAATCGGTACCGACGTCCTGGATCGGCGTCGCCCAGGTCTGGTCGTTGAAGAAGCGCGGCGTGCCGGGTCGCGGCCAGTGGCAGCCCTTGCAGTTCACGGCCGGGTCCGTGCTCGCGAAGATGGCCTTGCCCTGTCGGATGAGGCCGACATCGAGCGCCCAGGGCCATTTCGGCGGCCCGATCTGCTTGACGAGATTCTCCAGCTTGCGCAGCCCGTCGAAGTTCGCCGAATTGTTGCTCAGGTAATCGTAGCCGAGGACGCGCCACCACTCGGCCTTGGGCTCGAACGTTCCGAAGACGCCGAAGACCTCGCCCAGGTTGCGCGACAGCGCCAGGACGTCGTCGCCGTTGTCGGCGAAGCCCGGCCACTGCGTCTTGTCCTGGATCGGCGCGTTCCACAGGAAGGGATAGCGCGCCGGCGCGTCCGCCACGTGGATGTTCTCGGGGATCACGGTGTTGGGGGGCGTGCCGATATCGAGGCCGGTGAGGCGGTTGAAGATCATCCCGACGGCGTCGAGGCGGGCCGGACCCCAGGGCTTGGCGGGCAGGGCCCGCGAGATCAGCGTGTGGTAGCGATAGTACCAGTTGTCGACCGCCACGAAGAGGGCGCGCACCGTGTTCGGCTCCGAGGCCTCGGCGCCGAGGACGGACCGCGCGAAGGGCGCGAAGGCCTCAGGGCTCGCGACGACCCCGCCCACGGCCTTGTCGAGATCGGCCAGAAAGCTCTGGAAATCGACGATCGCCGGGCCGCCGTCGATCCGGTAGGCGGTTCCGCCCACGTCGATCTGCCGGGTGTGGCAGGCGGCACAGGTCATGCCCGCGAACTCGCCGCCGGGCGAGCCGGCGGCGGTGAAGCCGACGGGCAGGCCGGTCGGGCTGTCCGGGTTCGGCAGATAACCGTAGCGTGAGAGGCTGTCGGCCAGGAAGGGCGCGCCGTCCGGCTTCCGAAGTGCCTGAAGCCACGTCAGGGGCATCAGCTGCGAGCCCTGGTCCTGGCTGTAGAACGCCCGGCGTTTCTCCGCCCCGGCCCAGTTCGCACCCTGGTCGACCAGTACCGGTTGCGGCTGGGACTGCGCCGGGACAGTGTCGGGTAGTAGAGGCAGCAGGACGACGACGCCAAGGGCGGCCCGGCGCCCGGCGCGGACAAGACGTGATGGCATGCTGCCCTCCGGGAATACTGTCGTCGTTTCGAATCATCCCGATTCGCGACATGGATTCTGGTATCGGGATTCCAGATAGAAAACAACTTATAGTTATTGTCGGGGCGCGCGCCTCGGCGTTGAAAAACGGCCGATGGTGTCGGACGGGCGCGGGTTCTTGACCCCGCCCGAGCCGCGATGCCAGAAGCCGGGTTTTCCAGGGATGCGAGGTCGCCTCGGCCCTTCCAGGAAGGACCCCGCCACGATGAGCGCGTTCAAGGAACTGGTGTTCTCGGGCGTACAGCCTACGGGCAACCTGCATCTCGGCAACTATCTCGGCGCCATCAAGCGCTTCGTCGAGATGCAGGCGCGCGATGCGCAGTGCCTGTACTGCGTCGTCGATATGCACGCGATCACCCTGTGGCAGGACCCGGCCGCGCTGAAAGGCCAGATCCGTGAGGTCACCGCCGCGTTCCTGGCCGCCGGGATCGACCCGAAGCGCTCGATCGTCTTCAACCAGAGCCAGGTGCCCCAGCACGCCGAACTCGCCTGGATCTTCAACTGCGTCGCGCGGCTGGGCTGGCTCAACCGCATGACCCAGTTCAAGGACAAGGCCGGCAAGGACCGGGAGAACGCAAGCGTCGGGCTCTACGCCTATCCGGTGCTGATGGCGGCCGACATCCTGGCCTACCGCGCCACCCACGTGCCCGTGGGCGAGGACCAGAAGCAGCACCTCGAACTGACCCGCGACATCGCGCAGAAGTTCAACAACGATTTTTCGCAGTCGATCGCCGCCCATGGGCACGATGAAGGGGCCGGCTTCTTCCCCGTCACCGAGCCGCTGATCGGTGGGCCGGCGGCGCGCGTCATGAGCTTGCGCGACGGCACCAAGAAGATGTCGAAGTCGGACGTCTCCGACAATTCGCGGATCAACCTCACGGACGACGCCGATTCTATCGCGGCCAAGGTGCGGAAAGCCAAGACCGATCCGGACGCCCTCCCCTCCGAGGTCGCGGGTCTCTCTGGCCGCCCCGAGGCCGACAATCTCGTGGGCATCTTCGCGGCGCTGAAGGACGTCTCGCGGGAAGATGTGCTGCGCGATTTCGGCGGCGCCCAGTTCTCCGCGTTCAAAGGCGCGCTCGTCGAACTCGCCGTCGAGACCCTGGCGCCGCTGGGGGCCGAGATGAAGCGCCTCGTGGCCGATCCGGCCGAGATCGACGCGGTGCTGGCCGACGGAGCCGAGCGCGCAGAGGCCATCGCGGCCCCGACCCTGGACGCCGTCAAGGACATCGTCGGCTTCGTCCGGCGGACGCGGCTGCACGCGGTGCGGTGATGATCCGGGCGCTCGTCTTCGACGTCTTCGGGACGCTCGTCGATTGGCGCTCCGGAATCGCCCGCGAGGCCGCGCGCCTGCTCGGCCCCGACCCGTCCCTGGATACCGGTGCCTTCGCGGATGCGTGGCGACGGCGCTACGAGCCCGCGATGGAGACCGTGCGCTCCGGTGTCCGTCCCTTCGTGGACCTCGATACGCTCCAGGCGGAATCCCTGCCCCGGGTGCTGGCGGAATTCGGCATCGCCGACGTTCCGGATGCCGTGCGGCGGGAGCTTGTCCAGGCGTGGCACCAGCTCGACGCCTGGCCCGACGTGCCGGACGCCCTGCGGCGCCTGCGGACGCGTCACCTCCTGGCGCCGAATTCGAACGGCCATGTTCGGCTGATGATCGACCTCGCCCGCCGCAACGGGCTGATCTTCGACGCGATCCTGGGCGCCGGCCATTCCCGCGACTACAAGCCGAAGCCGGCCCTCTACCGCGACGCGGTAACGGCCCTCGGCTTCGCCCCGGCGGAGACCCTGATGGTCGCCGCCCACTCGGCCGATCTCGCGGCGGCGGCGCATCACGGCCTGTCCACCGCCCACATCGCTCGCCCCCGCGAGCACGGGCCGGGCGGTGGCGAGACCGCGCCCGCCGGGTCGGTCACCTACGCGGCGCGGGATCTGGCCGATCTGGCCGACCAACTCGGGTGCTGAGGGCGGAACGGGAGCGAGGGCGCGCATGACCGACTGGAATCCCGCTCTCTACGTTCGCTTCGAGGACGAGCGCACTCGCCCGGCGGCCGAGCTTCTGGCCCGCATCCCCCTCGACGCGCCGCGCCTCGTCTACGATCTCGGCTGCGGGCCCGGCAATTCCACGGCCCTGATCGCGGCGCGCTACTCCGACGCGGAGGTGATCGGCCTCGACACCTCTCCGGCGATGCTGGAGAGCGCCCGGACCCGCCTGCCCGGCCTCGCCTTCGCGCAGGGCGACGCCGCGACCTGGCGGCCGGAACGGGCGCCGGACCTGATCTATGCCAACGCCGTGCTGCAATGGCTGCCCGACCACCGGGTGCTGCTGCCCCGCCTGTTCGGCCTCCTCGCGCCGGGCGGGGTGCTCGCGGTGCAGATGCCCGACAACCTCGCGGAGCCCTCGCACCGCCTCATGCGCGAGATCGCGGCGGCCGGCGCCTGGGCCGAGGCCATCGGCGACCCGGTCGTGGCCGGCCGGGTCGGACGCATGCTGGAGCCGGCCGGCTACTACGATCTCCTGGCGCCGCTCGCCGCCGACGTGGATGTCTGGCGCACCGCCTATTACCACCGGATGGCGGATGCGGGCGCCATCCTCGCCTGGGTGAGCGCGACCGGGCTGCGCCCCTTCTTGGACCCGTTGGCACCCGACGCGGCGGCCGGCTTCCTCGAAGCCTACGCGGCCGCGATCGACGAAGCGTATCCCCCACGGAGCGACGGACGCCGTCTGCTCGCCTTTCCGCGGGTCTTCATCGTCGCGCGCCGGGCGCCGTAAGGATCGCGGCTCAGCTCTCGCCGCGGGCGACCCGGGCCTCGTACTCCGGCAGCTCGATCCGGCCCTCCTTCGCGACGCGGGCCTTGTCCTCCTCGGGGATGACGTCGGCGACCATGTCGAGGCGCTTCCAGAGGGCGAGCGGCGTCTCCTTCTCGGGGGTCGGCACGTATCGGTTCTGCGCCACCTTCTGATACTTGTGGATGTAGCGCGGGCAGTTGACCCAGGCTTTCGTGACCTCGACCCGGACGAGATACTTGGCCTCCGTGTACTCGGCCATCAGGGGATCGTCGCGCAGCATCCGGGCATGGCCCTGGACGCGGACCCGGTGCGGGGTCTCGAAGTCGATGAACAGCAGGCCGACCTTGGACTGCCCCTCGATGTTGCCCATCGAGTACCACATGCCGTTGCCGTCGAAGCCGGGGAACACCAGCGTGTTGCCGTCGAGCACCTTCACGAAGCCGGGGCTGCCGCCCTTGTAGGAGACGGTCGGCATGCCGTCGGGGTCGACGGTGGACAGGAAGAACATGTCCCGGCTGCCGATGAAGGCGGCCTCGGTCTCGCCGATCTGCTCCTGAACCCATCCGGTGTCCAGGCGCTCCGCGAGCTTGACGGTGTTGAACTCTTCCTGAAGCGCGCGATGCTCGTCGTAATAGAGCGATGCCATGGGGGTCCTCTGCGTTTCGGCCGCTCTCAACCGGGCAGCCGTTGGCGGCGATGATCGCGGGAAACCTCTCCGAGCACAACATTCGATCCCTTCATCTCTCGCCATGGCGAGGGCGAGGCGACCTGTCGTCCGCGCACGAAAAAGCCGGCGCCGCTCGCGCGACGCCGGCTTCCTCCGCGACGTGCAGCCGAGCGAAGCCCGGCTGCAACGGGCAAGAATCAGTTCTTGGCCTTGTCGACCAGCGCCTTCTCCGAGATCCACGGCATCATGCCGCGGAGCTTCGCGCCGACCTCCTCGATCGGGTGGGCGGCGAGCTTGGCGCGGGTGGCCTTGAACGAGGTCTGGCCGACCTTGTTCTCCAGCATCCAGTCGCGGGTGAACTTGCCGGACTGGATGTCGTTGAGGACGCGCTTCATCTCGGCCTTGGTCTCGGGCGTGACGATGCGGGGACCCGTGACGTACTCGCCGTACTCGGCGGTGTTCGAGATCGAGTAGTTCATGTTGGCGATGCCGCCCTCGTAGATGAGGTCGACGATCAGCTTCACCTCGTGCAGGCACTCGAAATAGGCCATCTCGGGGGCGTAGCCGCCCTCGACGAGGGTCTCGAAGCCGGCCTTGATCAGCTCGACGAGGCCGCCGCAGAGCACGGCCTGCTCACCGAACAGATCGGTCTCACACTCTTCCTTGAAGGTGGTCTCGATGATGCCGGCGCGGCCACCACCGTTCGCCGAAGCGTAGGACAGGCCGAGGTCGTGGGCGTTGCCGGAGGCGTCCTGCGCGATGGCGATGAGCGTCGGCACGCCGCCGCCCTTGAGGTACTCGCCGCGCACAGTGTGGCCGGGGCCCTTCGGGGCGACCATGAGCACGTCGAGGTCCTTGCGGGGCTCGATGAGGTTGAAGTGCACGTTGAGGCCGTGGGCGAACAGGAGGGCGGCGCCCTGCTTCATGTTCGGCTCGAGGGACTCCTTGTAGATGTCCCCCTGCAATTCGTCGGGGGTCAGCATCATGACGACGTCGGCCTGCTTGGCGGCGTCGGCCACGTTCATCACCGTGAAGCCCTCGGCTTCAGCCTTCTTGGCGGTGGCCGAGCCCTCGCGCAGCGCGATGACGATACCCTTGACGCCGGAATCGCGGAGATTCAGCGCGTGGGCATGGCCCTGGCTGCCGTAGCCGACGATGACGACCTTCTTGCCCTTGATCAGGTTGAGGTCGGCGTCGCGATCGTAATAGACCCGCATGGATTGGTTCCTCTCTTCGTGGGGTGTCAGGGATGGGCCTGGCCGTAGAGGGCCAGGAACTGGTCGACGGCGCGGGCCGCGTCGCGTCGGATCTCGGTGGCGTCGAGTTCGAGAGCGTCGCCGAGAAGAAGTCGGATCTGGATGTCGCGGCCGACCAGACCGAAGAAGGTCCGGAAGGCGGTCTCGCCGTCGTCGAAGGCCAGGAGCCCGGCCGCGCGTCCCGCCTCGAGCACGGGCTTGACCCGCGCGCCGATGGCCAGGCGCCCGTTCGCCAGCACGATGGCGCCGAGGTTGCCCTTGCGCGAGCCGGCATGCGCGATGGCGATGCGGTTGAGCACCACCGAGGTGCGGCCCGCGATGACGTCGAGCCAGCTCACGGCGAAGTCGAGCAGGCGCTCGCGCAGGGATTCGGCGTCGAGGGGGCCACCCGCGTCGCGGCCCGCATGGACCCGCGAGGCCTGCCAGCGCACCGTGGCGGTCAGGAGCCCGTCGCGGTCCCCGAACCACTTGTAGAGGGTCTCCTTCGAGCAACTCGCCCGGCGCGCCACCGCGTCCATGGTGAGTTGGTCCCCCTCCTCGACCAGGAGGGCGAGCACGGCATCGAGCACCGCCTGCTGGCGGGCCGAAGGCGCCTCGTGCCCGGTCTCTTCCCGTGTGGCCGTCGCGGTCATGCCTGTCGAATACCAGTACCGTACCGTACGGTACGCGGCTTCGTAGTCCGATTCGGCGATCCGAACAAGGGGGCGCTCCCTCGCCGGATCCTTATTCGGGCAGCGTCAAGCCTTCCCGGGCGAACACTGTCTTCACGGCTGGGCGCGCGGCCATGGCGCGGGCGTGGCGCGTCCAGGCGGGAAAGCGCTCGGCCATGTCGAAGCCCAGCGTCGGGCCCCGCCCCCAGGTCCAGAACAGCAGCAGATAGGGGTCGACGACGCTATAGCGCTCGCCCAGCGCCCAGCCGCCGTTGGAGAGCTTGACCTCGGTCATCGTGAACAGGTCGCCGCAGGTCTCGGCCCCCTTGGCCTGGATGCCGGGAAAGGCCGATTCGTCGCTGGTGTAGCGCCCGGCCCGGCGGATATGCGCGTAGGCCGGGTGGTGGTTGATCGAGAGCCAGCCCAGCCACTCGTCCACCCGGGCCTGGTCGCGCGGGGCCTCCGGCCAGAGACCGGCCTGCGGGTGCGTGCGGGCGATGTGGCGCAGGATCGCGGTGTTCTCGGTGAGCACCCAGTCGCCCTCCACCAGCGCCGGCACGCGGCCGCGTTCGTTGACGGCGAGGTATTCGGGCGCGCGCTGGTCGCCCTTGGCGAGGTCGAGCCGTACGGTCTCGTAGGGCGCGCCTGTCTCCTCCAGGGCGATGTGGGAGGCGAGCGAGCAGGCGCCGGGGGCGTAGTAGAGGGTGGTCATGGCGGTTCGTTTTCCTTCGGCGGGTCGCCCACCGGTATGCCGATGAGGGCCGCCAGTTTGGAGCGGGCTTCCGCGAGGGTCTGGGCTGGGACCGTTCCCAGCCATCGGAGCGTTCGCGCACGGCGATCGATGGAGCGGACCTGATCGACGAGAACCGCGCCGGCCTGGCCAGAGCGCCGAGATAGCGGCGTCCTCGCGCGGTGCCTTCGGAAGGACCTCCACGGTCTGGCCTTCGGACCGACCAAGGCGCCGGACCTCATCGGCCAACAGACGGACCGCGTAGTCCGACCCCTCCCGCTCCGGCTTCGCTCGCCTCCGTCGCAGACCGGCGCCATCACATCATAGCGCGGTCTCGCCGCCAGGACCTACATCGCCTCGGCGCCGCGCCCCATGGCGGCGATGCCCGTGCGGGAGATCTCCACGAGGCCGATCACCGTCATCAGGCCGATGAAGCGGTCGATCTCCTCGGTGGTGCCGGTCACCTCGAACACGAAGGAGTTTAGGGTCGCGTCGAGGGTCTTGGCGCCGAAGGCCGCCGCGAGGGTCAGCGACTCGGTCCGGTGTTCGCCGGTGCCCGCCACCTTGACGAGGCAGAGCTCGCGCTCGAGGGCCTTGCCCTGGAGGGTCAGGTCGACGACCCGGTGCACGGGCACGAGGCGGTCGAGCTGGGCCTTGATCTGCTGGATCACCGCGTCGGTCCCGGCGGTGACGATGGTGATGCGGGAGAGGTGGCGCGCCACCTCGGTCTCCGAGACCGTCAGGCTCTCGATGTTGTAGCCGCGCCCCGAGAACATGCCCGAGATGCGGGCGAGCACGCCGGGCTCGTTGTCGACGATGACCGCCAGGGTGTGCCGGTTGATCGGCTCGACCCGGCCGGCATCGGGATAGTGCGTGTTCATGGCGTTCATGGGCTGCCCCGGATCTGCGTCTGCGATGGCGTGTCGTGTGAGGCCCGGCCGGGCCGATCGAATGGGACCGGGCGGGAGCCCGGTCCGGATGCGGTGGGATGGGTCCGGAGGCTCAGACCAGCATCTTGCCTTCTTCCGAGATGACGTCGCCGAGCTCGACCCCGGTCTCGCCGAGGTAGTCGGACAGCAGCATCTCGTTGTGCGCCTTGCCCGACGGGATCATCGGGAAGCAGTTCTCCTTCTTGTCGACGACGCAGTCGAAGACGACGGGGCCGTCGTAGTCGAGCATCTCGGCGATCGCCGCGTCGAGGTCGCCCGGCTTCTCGCAGCGGATGCCCTTGGCGCCGTAGGCTTCCGCCAGCTTCACGAAGTCCGGCAGGCTCTCGGAGTAGCTCTGCGAGTAGCGCGAGCCGTGCAGCAGCTCCTGCCACTGGCGCACCATGCCCATGTACTCGTTGTTCAGGATGAAGATCTTGACCGGCAAGCGATACTGCACCGCCGTGGACAGCTCCTGCATGTTCATCAGGATCGAGGCCTCGCCGGCGATGTCGATGACGAGGCCCTCCGGGTGGGCGAGCTGCGTGCCGATGGCCGCCGGCAGGCCGTAGCCCATGGTGCCGAGGCCCCCGGAGGTCATCCAGCGGTTCGGCTCATCGAACTTGAAGTACTGGGCCGCCCACATCTGGTGCTGGCCGACCTCGGTGGTGACGTAGGTCTCCCGGCCTTTGCAGGCCTCGTAGAGGCGCTGCACCGCGTATTGCGGCTTGATGATCGTGCCCGACGGCCAGTAGGCGAGGCAGTCGCGCGCCTTCCAGGCCTGGATCTTGGTCCACCAATCCTCCAGGCGCGCCTTGTCCGGCTGGCGCGGCTGCGCCTTCCAGGCGGCCAGCATGTCCTCGAGCACCGAGCCGCAATCGCCGACGATTCCGACATCGACCTTGACGACCTTGTTGATCGAGGAGGCGTCGATGTCGACGTGGATCTTCTTCGAGAACGGCGCGAAGGCGTCGAGGCGGCCGGTGATGCGGTCGTCGAAGCGCGCACCGATGCAGACCATGACGTCGCAATCATGCATCGCCAGGTTGGCCTCGTAGGTCCCGTGCATGCCGAGCATGCCGAGGAACTGGTCGTCCGAGGCCGGGAAGGCGCCGAGACCCATCAGGGTCGAGGTGACGGGAAAGCCGGTCTCGGCGGCGAGCCTGCGCAGCAGGGCCGAGGCGTGCGGGCCGGCATTGATGACGCCGCCGCCGGTGTAGAGGATCGGCCGGCGCGCGGAGGCCATCAGCTCGACCGCCGCCTGGATCTGGGCCGCGTCGCCCTTGAAGGCCGGCTTGTAGGTCTTGTGGCCGTTCTGCGTCGGGCGCTCGTAGACGCCGGACGCGAACTGGACGTCCTTCGGCAGGTCGATGACGACCGGGCCGGGGCGGCCATGGGACGCGACGTAGAACGCCTCGTGCAGGATGCGCGGCAGGTCGTCGATCGATTTGACGAGGTAGTTGTGCTTCGTGCAGTGGCGCGTGATGCCGACCGTATCGCATTCCTGGAACGCGTCCGTGCCGATCAGGTGCGTCGGGACCTGGCCGGTGATGCAGACCAGCGGGATCGAATCGAGCAGTGCGTCGGTGAGACCCGTGATGATGTTGGTGGCGCCGGGCCCCGAGGTGACGAGGACGCAGCCGACCTTGCCGGACGAGCGCGCGTAGCCCTCCGCGGCGTGGACGGCGCCCTGCTCGTGGCGCACGAGGATGTGCTTCAGGGTCTCCTGGTGGAAGAGCGCGTCGTAGATCGGCAGCACCGCGCCGCCGGGATACCCGAACAGCGTATCGACACCCTGATCCTGAAACGCCCGGATGACCATTTCGGCCCCGGTCATGACCTCGCCGCCCATCGTCCTGCTCCTTAAAACTGTGTGCGTGTTCGTGTCGTCGGCTCGTCGCGGCAATAAAAAAGGGCCCCGAGGGACCCTGCATGCGCCACCATCCGGATCGCGGACCCTGGTGTCAGGCCCGCCCCGTCAGTGGCGCTTCCGTTACGATAAGGATGGCACGCATCGGTAGAGATCTTGTCCTGTTCGGCCGGCGCGGGAAGCGTCGGACGAATCGAAAATCGTGACGCGTGTCTTACCGAAGAGATGGGAAGCGGTCAACGCCGAAGGCACGATATCGCCGATCTACTCGATCGGAACCTCGCCCAGGATCGCGCCGGTCTTCGGATCGGCATCGAACTTCATCCTGCGCCCGTCCTTGAGGCCCTCCCCGTCCCAGTGGCCGTCATCGGCCTCCAGCTTGGTGATCTCGGAATAGCCCGCGCCCTTCAGCGCCTGCGTCACCTGGGCCGGCGTCAGCCAGTCGGGGCCGGGCGTCTCGGCCCGGGCCGCCGGCGCCAACGCGAGGGCCAGGGGCAGGGTCGCGAGGGCGACGATCGCGGAACGGGCGAACCGGGACATGGGGTTGATCCTGTGGGCGGGAAGCGAGCGGGATGCACGGCGGGCGGGAGCGAGGCTTAGCCGAGAAATCCCCGGCCCGCGAGGCGGGTCCGGTGCGCCGTGTCACGGCGGCGGGTCGCGCGCCCGGATTCGGGTTTGCCTGCCCGCGCGCCGCCGTCCTATCTAGGTTCACGCCGGGGATGCCGGACGGGGATCGCGTTCCCGGCCTGCATCCCGCCAGCGCGATCCCGCCAGCGAGGACCCCCGGCCCTGTCCGAGACCGATGCCGTTCTTCCCCCCGAATCCTTCCTCCTCCTCGATGTGGCGGGGGTCGCCTGCGCCCTGGCGCGGGCCTCGGTGAGCGAGGTGCTGCCGCTGCCGGACCTGCACGCGCCGCCGGCTGGCGGCGGTCCCCTCGCGGGGTTCCTCAACCTCGGCGGCAGGCCGGTCCCGGTCCTCGACCTCGCCCGGCTCCTCGGCCTGCGCGCGGGCGCGCCGGAAGCCGACGGGCTCTACCGGCACATCCTGCTCGACGCGCCGGGCGACACCGGCTTCCTGGTCGACCGGGTCCAGGACCTCGTCACCGTCGCGGCCGCCGCGATCCGCCCGGTCCCGGCCGAGCGGACCCTGAACGGCTGCGTCGTCGCGGAGATCGCCCGCGGCGATGCCCTGGTCCATGTGCTGGGCTTGGGATCGCTCCTCTCGGCAGAGGAGCGGGACCGCCTCTCGGCGCTCTCCGACGCGGCGGCCCGCCGCCTCGCCGCCCTGCCCGCGGCCTGAGCGCGCCGCCGTTGAGCCGTCCGCCGCGTTCCGGACCGGAAGCCGATCCGGGTTTCGCGTCCCTCAAGGCGCGGATCATCGCCCGCACCGGCCACCATTACTATGCCGACAAGGACGACCTGCTGTTCGACCGGCTGCGCAAGCGCTTCCGGGCGCAGGGCCTCGCGGACGCCACCGCCTACGGGGCCCTCCTCGACGACCGCGCGGCGGGCGGGCCCGAATGGGCGGCCCTGGAGGCCGAAATCACCATCGGGGAGACGTTTTTCTTCCGCTACGCCGAGCAGTTCACGGCCCTGCGCGCCACGATCCTGCCCGCCCTGATCGCCGCGCGCGTGGCGGAGCGCAGCTTGCGGGTCTGGAGCGCGGGCTGCTCCACGGGGGCGGAGCCCTACTCCATCGCCATTCTGCTGCACGAGCTTCTCGGCCCGGCGCTTCCCGACTGGCGGGTCTCGATCCTCGGCACCGACATCAGCGTCACGGCGCTGGAGACCGCGCGGGCGGGGATCTACGGCCGCTGGGCCCTGCGCACCCTGCCGCCGGGCGAGCGCCTGCGCCATTTCGTGCCGGGCCCCCCGGTGGCGGGGGCGGGGCGCGACGGCACCTACGCCCTGCGGCCGGAATTCCGCCGGATGGTCCGGTTCGAGCGGCGCAACCTCGTGGACCTCCTCGACGGCCGGGGCACCCTGCCTCAGGCGGAATTCGACCTGATCCTGTGCCGCAACGTGCTCATCTACTTCGAGGCGGACGCGGTCCTCGGCATCGTGCGCGGGCTCGGCCGGCGCCTGCGCCCGGAGGGCTGGCTGCTCCTCGGTCACGCCGAGCCGAACCCGGCCATCGCCGCCCTGTTCGAGTCGGTCAACCTGCCCGGGACCGTCGCCTACCGGCCGCCGGGCGCGGTCGGGCCCGCACCGGCGCCGCCGGCCTGGAGCCCGGCCGTGCTCCCCGACCCCGCACCCATCCCTGTTCCCATTCCCATGCCGGCACCGGACGCGCGCGTGGCGCGGCCCGCCCCGCCGCCCGAGGACGTGGCCGAGGCAATGCCGGACCTCGCGCGCATCCGGGCCCTGGCGGATGCCGGCGAGACCGGCGCGGCCTGGCGGGCGCTGCGGATCGCGATCCGGGCCGCGCCCACCGACCCCGCCCTGCACTATTACGACGGCCTGCTGGCCCGCGCCCTCGGGCGGGATGCCGAGGCGGAGCGGGCCCTGCGCGGCGCCCTCTACCTCGACCGGGACTTCGTGATGGCCCATTACCAGCTCGGCCTGCTGATGCTCGGCCTCGGCCGCGCCGGGGAAGCGGACCGGGCGCTGGACAATGCGGTCCGTCTCGCCCAAGCCCTGGCCCCGGACGCGGTGGTGGCGGAGGGCGACGGGATCGCGCCGGGCGACCTCGCGCGAAGCGCCGTGCTGGCCCGAAGCGCCGCCCTGGCCCGCGCCGGCCTGACAGGAGATGTTCCGTGACCCAGACCCGTGCCGGCACCGGGCAGACCGTGCGGCTCGACGCCCTGCGGGCGGAGCGCGCGCGGGTGCTCGCCCGGCGCGGGCAGGCGCAGGCGGCGGTCGCGACCCGGTCCTACCTCGTCTGCGCCTGCGGGGCCGACCGCTTCGGCCTGCCGCTGGCCCAGGTGGCGCAGGTCCTGCCGGCCCGGCCCGTGACCGCCCTGCCCGGCGCACCGCCGGCGGTTCTCGGCCTCATCGCCCTGGGGGGACGCGTCGTCAGCCTCCTGGCCCTGGCGCCCGCCCTGGGGCGGGGGGTGGACCCGGCGAGGGAGGATGGGCAGGAGGCCGGGCACGTGGTGGTGGTGAGCGGAACCGCCATCCCGGTGGCCGTGGCTGTCGGCCGGGTCCTCGGCGTCGCCGAGATCCCCGAGGCGGCGATCGACACGGCCTATGCGGAGGCCGGTTTGAGCGCCGAGGCGGTTTCGGGCTATGCCCCGGCCGGCGCCGGGCCCGGCGCCGAATCCGCGTTCGTCATCATCGACCTGCCCCGCCTCGTACGGCGATACCATGCCTGACGCCGCCCCTCCGGCGGCGAGACCTGCCGACGCCGCCCCTATGGCGGCGAAACCTGCCGAAGCCGCCCCTATGGCGGCGAAACCTGCGATGAGGCCGCCCCTATGGCGGTGAAACCTGCCATGAGGCCGACTTGCGGGGCGATGCGCGCCGCGGGGTCCGGCCGGTTTGCGGAGCGTTGAGCCAGCTGTGTCGATCTCGATCGGAAAACGCATCCTCCTCGGCTTCGTGGCGATCACCCTCGTGGTGGTGGCGCTGGGCTTCTACGCCCTCGGGCAGATCGGCGTGGTGCGCGACACCACGGACGCCATCGTCAGCCGCGACCTCACCGTGGCGCGCCAGCTCGACGACCTCGCCAACAAGGCCCGCGACATGGGGCTCCAGCGGCGCAACGCGATCATCGCCCTGCTGGCCCGCGCCCGGGGCGGCCCCGAGCGCGACGACGCCTCCGGCGCCTGGCGCCGGACCGCCACCGAGGCCGACGCGATTCTGGCGGAGCTGATCCGGGCCAGCGACGGCTACCGCGCGCGCTCCGCATCCGAGGAGCGCAGCCAGACCTGGCGCAAGCTGAACGGCGTCGCGATCGAGGCCCTGGCCGAGTTCCGCGAGCTGCGCACCGCCAGCGAAGCCCAGTTCGCCGCCATCGCCGCCAAGGACATCGACGCCGTCGAGGCCCGCAACGACGCGCTCAACCGCAGCCAGGACATGTTCCTGGCCGACATCGAGCGCACGCGCAGCGCCCTCGACGAGGGGATCGCGGCGGGCCAGCGCAGCGTCGCCGACCTCTACGAGCGCAGCCGCCTCTCCATCCTGGGGACCCTGGCCGCCTGCGTCCTCCTCAGCATCCTCGTCACAATCCTGATCAGCCGGGCCGTGGTGCGGCCCCTCGAGGCGGTGATGGCCTTCGCCGAGCGCGTCGGCGAGGGCGACCTCTCGGGCACCCTCGACGCCCGGGGCAAGGACGAGATCGGCCGCCTCGGCCGCACCCTCAACCGGATGGTCGCGGGCCTCGCCGACCTCGCCCGCACCAACCGGGCGGCGACCGCCGATCTCAATGCGGCGGCGGCCGAGATCCGCGCCTCCGCCCAGGAGCAGGCGGCCAGCGTCGAGGAGCAGTTCGCTGCCGTGCAGGAGACGGCCGCCACCGTCGACGAGATCACCCATTCGGGCGCCCAGATCGGCAAGCGGGCCGGCGAGGTCATCGCCACGGCGCAATCCACTGCCCAGACCTCCCGCGCCGGCCTGCGTGCGGTGGCCGACACGGCCCGCGCCATGGACTCGATCCGCGAGCAGGCCGAGGCGGTGGCCGGCAACATCGTCGCCCTCTCTGAGAAGACCCAGGCGATCGGCGACATCATCACCACCGTCAACGACATCTCGGAGCGCACCCACCTCCTGGCGCTGAACGCCGCCATCGAGGCGGCGGCGGCCGGCGAGAGCGGACGCAGCTTCGCGGTGGTGGCCTCCGAGATGAAGCTGCTCGCCGACCAGGCCAAGGCCGCCACGGGCCAGGTGCGCACGATCCTGGGCGAGATCCAGCGGGGCATCAACACCTCGGTCATGCTCACCGAGGAGGCGGTCAAGCGCGCGGCCACCGGCAAGGCCCGCTCCGACACCACGCAGCGCACGATCGAGGAGATCACCGCCCGGGTCGAGGAGAGCGTGCAGACCTTCCAGCAGATCGTGGCCTCGACCAACCAGCAGCAGCTCGGCATCGAGCAGGTGATGGGTGCCCTCCAGAACATCCGGCAGGCGAGCCAGCAGACGGCGGCCGGCACCCGCGAGGTCGAGGCGGCCTCCGCCAACCTCACCGAGCTGGCCCAGGCCCTGATGACGCTGGCCGAGCGCTACCGGCACTGAGGCGGCAAGGACATCCGCCAAATGGACATCCGCCAGCTGCTCCTCGCGGCCTTCGAGGTCGAGCATCGCGAGCACATCGACGCGATCCGCGACGCCCTGGCCGGCGGTACGGCCGAATCCGGGCCGGACTGGAACGACGTCTTCCGGCGCGCCCACAGCCTGAAGGGCGCCTCGCGCGCCGTCGACCTGCCGGCGGTGGAGGCCGTGGCCCACCGCCTGGAGGCCTTGTTCGAGCGCGTGGCCGCTCAGGACGCGGGCCTGTCGCGGACCGACACGGCCGCCGTCCACCTCGCCCTCGACCGGATCGAGGCTTACGTCGCCGGGCTCACCGACGGGGCCGGGCCGGACATGCCGGGGGATGCGCTGGCGGCCCTGGACCGGACCCTCGACCCGGCCGCCGCGCCCGAGCCCCCCGCGGCCCCCACCCCTGCCCCGCCCGAACCGGTTCTCCCCGAGAAACCCTCGCTAGCCCGGCCCGTCCCGGTGGACCAACCCGCCGAAGCGCCGCAGGCCAGTGCCGCCCAAGCGCCGCAGGCCGGTGCTGTAGAAATACCCCAGGCCGGTCCCGCCGAGGGCCCGCAGGGGCTCCTGCGCGTGCCGGCGGAGGCGATCGAGGCCCTGACGCGCGCCACGCACGACCTCGCCAGCGCGCTCGGCGGCGAGACCCAGGTGGCGGAGGGCCTCGGCCGCCTCGCGCGCCGCGCGGCCGACCTCGCCCGCCTCGCAGAGGGCCTGCGGGGTGGCGCGGCCGCGCGCCGCCGGTCGGGTTCGGCCAAGGCATCGACGCCAGTATCGACGCCAGCATCGACCGAGCGGACGGAGACCCGGTCCGACGCGGAGTGGCGCAGCCTCGAGGCCGGCCTCCTCGCCCTGTCGCGGGACGCCGCCGAGGTGTCGCGGCTGCGCGGCGCCGTTGCCGCATCCGTAGAGGGCGCGATGGCGCGGGTCTCCGGGGAGGCCGAGCGCCTCGCCCTCGTGCCCGCCGAGACGGCCTTCGGCGGCTTCCCCCGGGCCCTGCGGGATCTGGCCCGCGAGGCCGGCCGCGAGATCGCCGTCACGGCGCGCGGCCTCGAACTGCCGGTCGACCGGGCCATGCTCCAGGTCCTGAAGGACCCGGTGCTGCACGCCCTGCGCAACGCCCTCAGCCACGGGGCCGACGCGCCCGAGGCGCGCCGGGACCAGGGCAAGCCGAGCGCGCTCGCCATCGGCCTCGACGTGAGCGTGCAGGGCGCGCGCCTTCTGATCCGGATCCACGACGACGGGCGCGGCCCGGACCTCGCCGCCATCGCCGAGACCGCCCGGCGCCGGGGCCTGCTCGCCCCCGGGGCCGAGCCGGAGCGCGAGGCGCTCCTCGCCCTGGTCTTCGAGCCCGGTTTCTCCACGGCCGCCGCCGTCGACACCCTGTCGGGCCGGGGCATGGGCCTCTCGGTGGTGGCCGATGCCGCCCGCCGCCTCGGCGGCAGCGTCCGGCTTGCGGCCCGCGCGCCCTTCGGCACCGAACTCGCCATGAGCCTGCCGCTCTCGGCGGCCCAAAGGGCGATGCTGCTGGTGGAGGCGGGCGGCGTCACCTACGCCCTGCCGAGCGCGGCCGCCGAGCGCCTTCTGAGCCTGTCCCCCGGCGACCTGACCCCGGCCATGGGCCGCCTCGTCACCCGGCTGAGGATCGAGGGGGCGGACGCGACCCTGCCGGTCCTCGACCTGCGCAGCCTGCTCGGCCTCGCCGGGGCAACCGAGCCGGAGTTGGGCGGCACGCGCCCCGCCATCCTGCTGCGGGGCGCCGGGCGCCGCTGCGTCCTGACGGTGGACGGGCTCTCGGACGTGCGCACCCTGCGGGTGCTGCCGGCCCCGCCCATCGGCGCCGATCCGCGCCTCGTCTCCGGAACCGTGATCCTGGCGGGGGACCGGCCGGCCTTGGTGCTCGATGCCGACGGCCTCGTGGCGCGGGCCGGGGAAACGGGGCGCGGTGCGGCGCCGGAACCCACAGGCCCGCGCGGAACGATCGCCCAGGCGCCACGTTCGACGATCCTCGTGGTCGACGATTCCATTACGACGCGGACGTTGGAGAAGGGCATCTTGGAAGCGGCCGGGTACCGCGTCGTCGTCTGCGTCGACGGCCAGGATGCGCTCGACCGCCTGCGGGCGGGTATCGAGCCCGTGGACCTCGTGGTCGCCGACGTGGAGATGCCGCGCCTCGACGGCTTCGGCCTGGTGAAGGCCCTGCGGGCCGACGAGGCCTTCGCCCGCCTGCCCATCATCCTGATGACCTCGCGGGGCGACGCCGAGGACGTGGCGCGCGGCCTCGAACTCGGGGCCGACGCCTACCTGACCAAGCAGACCTTCGACCAGCGCCAGCTCCTCGACACCATCAGGCAGTTGCTGTGACCGCACACGAGCAGGACAAGCCCGCGCCCGCGCGGGTCCGGGTGATGCTGGTCGAGGATTCCCTCGTGGTGCGCCAGCTCCTCATCCACATCGTCGGCCGCGATCCGCGCCTGGAGGTGGTGGCGGCGGTCGCCTCCGGCGAGGAGGCCCTGGCCACCATCGGCCAGACCCGGCCGGACGTCGTCTCCATGGACATCCGGCTCCCCGGCATCGACGGCCTGGAGACGACGCGGCGGATCATGGCCGAGCGGCCGACGCCGATCGTGGTCATCGCCGATTCGATCGAGGATTCCTCCCTGCGCATTTCGATGAACGCCCTGCGGGCCGGGGCGCTCTCGGTGGTCGAGAAGCCGGTGGCGACGACGCATGCGGGCTACGACGCGGTCGCCACCGAGATCTGCACGCAGCTGCGCATCATGGCGGCGGTGCCGGTCATCCGGCGCCGGCCGATCGGCTCGGAATGGGCCGGGCGGAGCGCCGCCCCGGCGCCGGTCGCGGCGGCCCTCCGGGTGCCTGAGGCCGCGAGCGTGCTCGCGCTCGCCGCCTCAACCGGCGGCCCCCCGGCGCTGGCCCGGGTCATCGGAGGCCTCCCGGCAAGCTATCCCCTGCCCGTCCTCGTGGTCCAGCACATGGGCGGCGCCTTCATGGAGGGCTTCGCTGCCTGGCTGAACGGCGTCGTCGGCCTCGCCGTGTCCGTCGCCCGTGACGGCGAGCGGGCCGAGGCCGGGCACGTCTACGTGGCGCCGGGTGACCGTCACCTCGAACTCGGCCCGGCCGGCCACCTGCGCATCACCGACGCCGCCCCGGTGGGCGGCCAGCGCCCGGCGGCCACCGCGCTGTTCCGCTCGGTGGCCCGGCACGCGGGTGGGCGCGGCGTCGGCGTCCTCCTGACCGGGATGGGGGAGGACGGCGCCACCGGCCTCCTCGACATGCGCCAGGCCGGCGCGCTGACCATCGCGGAGGACGAGAGCACGGCCGTGGTGTTCGGCATGCCGGCGGCCGCGATCCGCCTGTCGGCCGCCGGCACCGTGCTGCCCCTCGACCGGATCGCCGCCCACCTCGCGCGCCTCGCGGAGGGCGGCCCATGAGCGAGACCGCCGAGACCCTGCCCCGCCTGCTCCTGGTCGAGGATTCCGAGACCCAGGCCCTCGAACTGCGCCTCCTCCTCGAATCGAAGGGCTTTTCGGTGGAGCGCTGCGCGACCGCCGAGGCGGCGCTCGACCACCTCAACACCCGCCTGCCCGACCTCGTAGTGGCCGACCACCACCTGCCTGGCATGAACGGCGACGAGTTCGCCCGCCAGCTCCGTCTCTCCCTGCGCACCCGCGCCCTGCCCCTGCTCATGCTCACCGGCGCCCGCGACGGCGAGCGCCAGGGCCTGGAGAGCGGGGCCGACGCCTACGTGGCGAAATCCGCCGATCGCGACCTCCTCGTCCTGCGCATCCGCGCGCTCCTGCGGGAGCGCCGGGGCAGTGGCGACGGGCCCGGAAGCTCGGCCTTCCGGCGCGGGCGCGTCCTCGTGGTGGATGCCAGCGCCACCTACCGCACTTACCTCACCGGCCTCCTGGCGCATGAGGGCCACGAGGTCGCCACCGCCGAGGGCCACGACGCGGCGCTCGCCGCCCTCGACGCGGACGGGGCCGCCTTCGACTGCGTGACCATCGACCTCCTCGGCACCGGCTACGACGGCCTCGCCCTGTGCCGGGCCATCGACGCGCGCCGGGTCGCGGGCCTCGCCGGGCGGGAGGCGGGGGCGCCGACCTTCCAGGTGGTCGGCATCGCGGGGACGCAGCCGGCCAAGGACTTCCTGGTGGAGGCCTTCGCGGCCGGCGCCGACGACGTCGTCTCGAAATCCGACGGCGAGATCCTCGTCATGCGCGTGCGCAGCCTCGTGCGGCGTAAGCTCCTGGAGGAGGACGACCGCCGCATCGCCGGGGAGTTCGGCGACCGGGAGCGCGCCCTGGAGCGCGCCCGTGCCGAGGCGGAGGCGGCCGAGGCGCGCGCGGCTCTGGCCGGCGCCCTCGAACAGGCCAACGCCGATCTCGCCACCGCCAACCGCAAGCTCACCGACGCGCAGGCCAAGCTCGTCCAGGCGGCCAAGATGGCGTCCCTCGGCGAACTCGTGGCGGGCATCGCCCACGAGATCAACAATCCCCTGGCCTTCATCCTGGCGCATCAGGGCACGGTGGAGCGCATTCTCGGCGAGGTCGCCGCCGATCCCGCCTCGCCCGATAGCGCCCGCCGCCTGCAGAAGTGCGGCGACCGGGTCGGGGCGATGCGGATGGGCCTGACCCGCATCCAGGACCTCGTACTCAACCTGCGCAAGTTCTCCCGCCTCGACGAGGGGGAACGCACCCGCGTCCACGTGCCGGAGGCGATCGAGACCGTGCTGGCGCTGATCCAGCACAAGCTCGGTGACCGGATCGCCGTGGAGCGCGATCTCACCGGCCGGGCCGAGATCCACTGCACCCCCGCCCTGCTCAATCAGGTGGTGATGAACATCCTGGGCAACGCCGCCGACGCCATGCCGGAGGGCGGGACGATCCGGATCGAGACCCGCGCCGCGCCCGAGACCGACGTCATCCGCATCAGCGACACCGGGCCGGGCATCCCCGAGGCGCTGCGCGAGAAGATCTTCGAGCCCTTCTTCACGACGAAGCCCGTGGGGTCCGGAACCGGCCTCGGCCTCGCGATTGCCTACAGTGTGGTACAGGCGCATAGCGGCTCGCTCAGCGTCGAGGCTGCGGCCGGGGGCGGAGCCTGTTTCGTGATCGGTATTCCACGGCAGACGGATTGAGCATGTCACAAGGCACGATCCTGGCCGTCGACGACGAGCCGGACATCCTGATCGCCCTCGAGGACCTGTTCGAGGACGAGTACCGCGTCCTCACCACGACGAAGCCCGCCGAGGCCCTGGCGATCCTGGCGGCCACGCCCGAGATCGCCGTCATCCTCTCCGACCAGCGCATGCCCGGGATGACCGGCGACGCCATGCTGGCCGAGGCCCGCAAGATCCACGACGCCCAGGCGATCCTGCTCACCGGCTACGCCGACATGAGCGCCGTGGTGGCGGCCCTCAATCAGGGCGGCATCACCGGCTACGCCACCAAGCCCTGGGACGCGGCCCTGCTGCGCAACACCGTGCGCCAGGCCTACGAGCGCCACGCGCTCGCCCGCGAACTGGCCACCGAGCGCGCCCTGCTGCGCGGCCTCCTCGACAATGCCGAGGACGCCATCTCCTTCAAGGACGCGGAGGGGCGCTTCGTGCGCCTCAACGCCCGCAAGGCGGACGCCCTCGGGCAGAGCGTTTCCGCCTGCCTCGGCCGGACGGAGGATTCCCTCGCCGGCGACGGCGCGGCCCTGTGGGCGGCGGACGCGGCCGTGATGGCGCGCGGCGAGCCGGCCGACACCCTGTTGGCCCAGGGCGCGATCGGCGCCGAGCGCTGGCGCCACGTCACCCGCGTTCCGATCCGCAACGGCGCGGGAGCGATCACCCACCTCGCCACGATCGAGCGGGACGTCACCGAGCAGAAGTCCCTCGAGGCGCGCCTGCGCCAGTCCGACAAGATGCAGGCCCTCGGGACCCTCGCGGGCGGCATCGCGCACGACTTCAACAATCTGCTGACGGCGATCCTCGGCAGCCTCGAACTCGTGGGCCCCAAAATCGCCGACCAGCCCCGCGTCCAGCGCCTCGTCACCAACGCCACGCAGGCGGCCCAGCGGGGCGCCACCCTGACCCGCCGCCTCCTCAGCTTCAGCCGCTCACGGGATCTGCGGCCCCGGGCGGTGGACGTGAACGGCCTGATCGTGGGTATGCACGATCTGCTGGGGGGAAGCCTCGGCGGCCTCGTCGCCGTGGAGACTCGCCTCGCCCCGGAGGCGCCGGCCGCCTGCGTCGACCCGGACCAGCTCGAACTCGCGATCCTCAACCTCTGCATCAACGCCCGCGATGCGATGCCGGAGGGCGGCACGATCCGCATCGCGACCCGCATCCTGCGGATCGACGACGACCCGGACCTGGTGCCGGGCGACTACATGGGCGTCGAGATCGCCGATTCGGGGAGTGGCATCGCCCCCGAGATCCTGGCCCGGGTCTGCGAGCCCTTCTTCACCACCAAGTCGGTGGGCCAGGGCACCGGGCTCGGCCTCGCCATGGTTTTCGGTCTCGCCCAGCAATCCGCCGGGCGCCTGCGCATCGCGAGCGCGCCCGGCGCCGGCACCCGCGTCGAGATCGTGCTGCCGCGGGCCGATGCCGCGAGCCCGGCCGAGGCCGCGCGTGCCCCGGCCGCCCGCCCCGCCACCCGCGCCGCCCGCATCCTCGTCGTCGACGACGACGCCGAGGTCCGGCACGTGACCGCCTCGTTCCTGTCGAGCTTCGGCTATACCGAGAGCGAGGCCGCCGACGGCGCCTCCGCCCTGTTGCTCTTGGAGCGCGAGGGCTTCGACCTCATGGTGGCCGACCTTGCCATGCCGGGCATGACCGGGGTGGAACTCGCCGAGATCGCGCGCGCGCGCTGGGCCACGATGCCGGTCCTCATCGTCACCGGACATGCCGAGGCGATCCCGATCCCGGCCGACTTGCCCGTCCTGCGCAAGCCCTTCGAATCCGTTGATCTCGCGGCGGAGGTCTCGCGCCTCCTCGACCGGGCGGCCTGAAGCCCTCTCCGGTCGATCCATCAGGCTTCGTGCAGGCGCGCGGGCCCCCTCTCGCACCCGGGAGGGGGAGCCTTTTCAGACCGTGCCGACCGAAGCGATCGACGGTATGACCGGCCATCCGGTCCAGACATAAAAAAAGGCGGCCCGGAGGCCGCCTGTCTCAACTCCTTTGCCGGGCGAACCGCTCAGGCGGCCTCGTCCACGATCTGACCGGAATCCTTGCCGCGGGCATCAACGTCGCGATCGACGAACTCGATCACGGCGAGGGGAGCGTTGTCGCCGTAGCGGAAGCCCGCCTTCATGATGCGGCAGTAGCCGCCCGGACGGGTGTTGTAGCGCGGGCCGATCACGGCGAAGAGCTTGCGGACCATGTCCGCGTCGCGGATCTGCGACATGGCGAGGCGGCGGGCGTGCAGGGTGTCGGTCTTGCCCAGCGTGATCAGCTTCTCGATGACCGGGCGCAGATCCTTGGCCTTCGGCAGGGTCGTGACGATCTGCTCGTGCTTGATCAGCGCGGCCGACATGTTGGCGAACATCGCCTTGCGGTGCTCGGTGGTGCGGTTGAAGCGACGACCGCGAAATCCATGACGCATGATGGCTGGTCCTTATCTGATGGCCGCCGTGCCACGGTACGGCCAAGCGCCCCGGATCGGGGCTGTTCATTCCGCATGACCCCGCGGCGGGATTCTTTTGGGAGTCCGCGCTCCGCGAACTCCCGATGGATCGGCCAAACAAACGGCGCCGAGACGCGCCGAAAAGTTCAGCCCAAGCCGGCTTCGGCTTAGTAGTGCTCTTCGAAGCGCTTGGCGAGGTCTTCGATGTTCTCCGGCGGCCAGCCGGGGATGTCCATGCCGAGGTGCAGGCCCATGGCGGCGAGCACTTCCTTGATCTCGTTGAGCGACTTGCGACCGAAGTTCGGGGTGCGCAGCATCTCGCCCTCCGACTTCTGGATGAGGTCGCCGATGTAGACGATGTTGTCGTTCTTCAGGCAGTTCGCCGAACGCACCGAGAGCTCGAGCTCGTCGACCTTCTTGAGCAGGGCCGGGTTGAAGGGGAGCTGCGGCGCGAGCGGCTGCGCCTCCTCCTTGCGGGGCTCCTCGAAGTTCACGAACACCTGGAGCTGGTCCTGGATGATGCGCGCGGCGTAGGCGAGCGCGTCCTCCGGCGTGACCGCGCCGTTGGTCTCGATGGTCATCGTCAGCTTGTCCTTGTCGAGATCCTGGCCCTCGCGGGTGGTCTCGATGCGGTAGCTGACCTTGGTGACGGGCGAGAACAGGGCGTCCACCGGGATCAGGCCGATGGGGGCGTCCTCGGGGCGGTTGCGCTCGGCCGGGACGTAGCCCTTGCCGGTGGCGACGGTGAATTCCATCCGGATCTCGGCACCGTCGTCGAGGGTGCAGATGACGAGGTCGGGGTTGAGGATCTGGACGTCGCCCACGGTGCCGATGTCACCGGCGGTGACGGTGCCCGGGCCGGTCTTGCGCAGGGTGAGGCGCTTCGGTGCCTCGGTCTGCGAGCGGATGGCGATGGTCTTGATGTTGAGGACGATGTCGGTGACGTCCTCGCGCACGCCCGGGATCGACGAGAATTCGTGCAGCACGCCGTCGATCTGCACCGAGGTCACGGCCGCGCCCTGGAGCGAGGAGAGCAGCACCCGGCGCAGGGAGTTGCCGAGGGTGGTGCCGAAGCCGCGCTCCAGGGGCTCGGCGACGACGGTGGCGACCCGCTTGGGGTCGTGTCCGGTCGAGACCTGAAGCTTGTTCGGCTTGATGAGCTCTTGCCAGTTCTTCTGAATGACCACGATGCTACCTCTCGCAAGATCGGCGCGGGCCACGAGGGCGGCCCACGCAATTGCCCGTCGACACCGCGCCTCCGGCGCCGGTCGGGCTCAGGGTTACTGTGCCGCGACCCAGAGTTCCGGAACGAAACTGTAGGCGGCACCGTCCCGGGCGACGTAGCCCAGGGCGGGGAATTCGAGATGCGCGCCCGCCACGAAGGTGCGGTCGCTGGCCACTACGTCGAGCATGCGCCGACGCACGGCCCGTGCCTGGTCGCCGTCGGTGTCGAACACCATACCGGCTTCCGGCTGCTTGAACTGGATCGCCGGCAGGTGAACGATGTCCGCCCACATCAAAAGCGACGCGTCGCCCGAGGTGATCCGGTAGCCGGTATGCCCCGGCGTATGCCCGGGCAGCGGCACGGCCTCGATACCCGGCGCCACGGTGCCGCCGGTCATCGTCCGCAGGCGCCCGGCATAGGGAGCGGTCGCCTTGCGGGCCATGTCGAAATAGGGCTTGGCCCCGTCCGGCGCCCGCGCGAGGGCACCGTCGTCGAGCCAGTGCGCCGCCTCGTCGGCATGCACCACGAGTTCGGCGTTCGGGTAGGCCGCGATCCCGTCGCCGGCGAGCAGGCCGCCGGCATGGTCGGGGTGCAGGTGCGTCAGCAGGACGGTCTCGATGGATTCGGGCGCGACGCCCGCCGCCTGGAGGGCGGCCGGGACGCGGCCGAGGGTGGGGCCGCCGAAGCTGCCCATCCCCGAATCGATCAGCAGCGGCTTGCGCCCCGGACCGGTGATCAGAAACGCGTTCAGCGTGATCCGGGGATCCTGCGCGCGAAAGCCGGCGGCCTGGAGGGCGCCGGCCTCGTCGCGGGGAATCCCGGTGACGAGGTCGAGCGACCCTTGCAGGTAGCCGTCGTTCATCACCGTGATCGTCAGATCACCCAAGCTCCACCGCAGCACACCGGCGAGCGGATTCCGAGCATTCGACACACGTGTCTCCGTGACTGATCCAGGGAATCGCGACGGCGTCCGATCAGACGCGGCGGCGCTTGCGCGGACGGCAGCCGTTGTGCGGGATCGAGGTCACGTCGCGGATCGACGTCACGGTGAAACCGGCAGCCTGAAGGGCGCGCAGCGCCGATTCACGGCCGGAGCCGGGACCGGAGACCTCGACCTCGAGGGTGCGCATGCCATGCTCGGCGGCCTTGCGGGCGGCGTCCTCGGCAGCGACCTGAGCAGCGTAGGGCGTCGACTTGCGCGAACCCTTGAAGCCCATGGCGCCGGCGGACGACCAGGAGATCGTGTTGCCCTGGGCGTCCGTGATGGTGACCATCGTGTTGTTGAACGAGGCGTTCACGTGCGCCACGCCCGAGACGATGTTCTTGCGTTCGCGGCGACGAACGCGGGTGGTTTCCTTGGCCATCTGTACCTTCTCGTCCTTCAAGCGCGCCCGTCATTCCAGGCGCTCGGGATTCTTTTGCGATGTTGGCGGCGCGGTTTCGGACCACCGTGCCGCCACGCGGGACCCCCGATGCGGGGCACACAGCGCGACGGGAAGGAGGCCGAGCGAAGCACGGCCTCCCAATCTCAAAACGTTACTTCTTCTTGCCGGCGATCGGCTTGGACTTGCCCTTGCGGGTGCGCGCGTTGGTGTGCGTGCGCTGGCCGCGGACCGGCAGGTTGCGGCGGTGGCGCAGGCCACGGTAGCAGCCCAGATCCATCAGGCGCTTGATGTTCATCGAGACTTCGCGGCGCAGATCGCCCTCGACGAGGTAATCCCGGTCGATGGTCTCACGGATCGACAGCACTTCGGCGTCGGTGAGCTGGTTCACGCGGCGCTCGGCCGGAATGCCGACCTTGCCGGTGATCTCTTCGGCCTTCTTGGGGCCGATGCCGTGAATGTACTGCAGCGCGATGACGACGCGCTTGTTGGTCGGGATGTTAACGCCAGCGATACGAGCCAAGGTGTCTCTCCATGGGGCGCCGAAATCCATCGGTGCCGGGGTGTGACGCGCGTCCGGTGGAGACCGGCCCCTGCACGCCGTGCAAAACGACAAATCGGCCCGCATCGACCTCCTGAGAGGCGACCCGGACCCATTTCCTCTGAACGAAGACCGGCCCACTAGCGCGGACCGGTCCCTGTGTCAATGCCAGGTGTCGAGACTGCGGAGCGTCGCAGCGGTGCGAACGCGCCTCATCTCAGGAGGCAGCGGCCGTGTTCCGGTCGAGAAGGGCGACGAGATCCTGCGACACGGCATCCACGGGTTTCATGCCGTCGATGGTCTGCAGGAGGCCGGTTCCGGCGTAGTAGTCGGACAGCGGCGCGGTCTGGCGGCGATAGGCGTCCAGGCGCGTCTTGAAGACGTCCGGCGTGTCGTCCTTGCGCACGGGCTGGCCCCGGGCCGCCGTCTCCTCGGCCCGCTTGGCGATGCGCCCGACGAGGGCGTTCTCGTCGACCACGAACTCCACGACCGTGTCGAGGGCGATGCCCTTCTCGGACAGCATGGCGTCGAGGGCCTTGGCCTGCTCCACGGTACGAGGGAAGCCGTCGAGGATGAAGCCGTTCTTGGCGTCGGCCTCCTCGATGCGGTCGGCGACGATGCCCACCACGATGGCGTCCGAGACGAGGCCACCGGATTCCATCACGGCCTTGGCCTGGAGACCGACCGGCGTGCCGGCCGCCACCGCGGCCCGGAGCATGTCGCCGGTGGAGAGCTGCGGGATGCCATAGCGCGCCACGATCCGCTCGGACTGCGTCCCCTTCCCCGCGCCGGGCGGCCCAAGCAGGATGATGCGCATGGTGTCGTTTCCTCAGGTCCGATTTTGTCGAAGGCCGGCGCCCCCTTGCGACGACGGCACGCGAGACGGTCTAGGCGATGCCCACGGCCTGCGAAAGCGGCCGCGGGGGCAGCGATCAGCGCCGGCGGGTAGCCCCGCGCAGCTTGGCCTTCTTCACGAGGCCCTCGTACTGGTGCGCCATCAGGTGCCCGTGGATCTGCGCCACCGTGTCCATCGTCACCGAGACGACGATGAGGAGCGAGGTGCCGCCGAACCCGATGCTGGCCGAGGAATACGACGCCAGGATCTCGGGCACCAGGCAGACGAAAGTCAGGTAGAGGGCGCCGATCAGGGTGATGCGGGTCAGCACCTTGTCGATGAAGGCAGCGGTGCGCTCGCCCGGGCGGATGCCGGGGATGAAGCCACCATGCTTCTTCAGGTTGTCCGCCGTCTCCTGCGGGTTGAACACCACGGCGGTGTAGAAGAACGCGAAGAAGATGATCAGGGCGGCGTAGAGCACCATGTAGAGCGGGCGCCCGTGGCCGATATAGGTGGTGATCGTCGCGAGAATCCCGGTGCCGCCGTTATTGGCCGAGAAGCTCGCCACGGTGGCGGGCAGGAGCAGCAGCGACGAGGCGAAGATCGGCGGGATCACGCCGGCCGTGTTGAGCTTGAGCGGCAGGAACGAGGTCTGGCCCTCGTACATGCGGTTGCCAACCTGGCGCTTGGGGTAGTTGATGAGGAGCCGGCGCTGGGCGCGCTCCATGAACACGATGAAGTAGACGAGCGCGATCGCCGCGACACCCATGCCCAGGATGACGGCCGAGGAGAGTGCGCCGGTGCGGCTCAGCTCCAGGGCGCCCACGATGGCCACGGGCAAGTGGGCGACGATGCCGGCGAAGATGATCAGCGACGAGCCGTTGCCGATGCCGCGCGAGGTGATCTGCTCGCCGATCCACATCAGGAACAGGGTGCCGCCGGTGAGCGTGATCACCGTGGAGAGGATGAAGAACGGGCCGGGCTCGATCGCCGCGCTCGAACTCTGCAGGCCGAAGGCGATGCCCCAGGATTGGACCAGCGCCAGCACCACCGTGAGGTAGCGGGTGTACTGGTTGATGACCTTGCGGCCGGACTCGCCCTCCTTCTTCAGCGCCTCGAGGCTCGGGATCACCGAGGTGAGCAGCTGGATGATGATGGAGGCCGAGATGTACGGCATGATGTTCAGAGCGAAGATCGCCATGCGCTCGACGGCACCGCCGGAGAACATGTTGAACAACCCGAGGACGCCGCCCGCCTGCTGCTGGAAGTTTCGCGCGAACTGATCGGGGTCGATGCCCGGGATCGGGATGTAGGTCCCCAGCCGGAACACGATGAGCGCGCCCAGCGTGAACCAGATGCGCTTCTTGAGCTCGTCGGCCTTGGCGATAGCCCCGAAATTGAGGTTCGCGGCAAGCTGCTCGGCGGCTGAGGCCATGACACCGGTTCCTGGAGAGGGGTCATACGGGGCATCGTCGTCTCGGGCGAGAAGAGGATGGTCCCTGATAAAACGGGAACGGCGGCCACGCGCGAGGTCGCACGGGCCGCCGCTCAGAGCTTCGACTTAAAGTCTGACGGTGGGCTACGCAACCACGCGGGCGGGCTTGCCCCGGGTGGAGACGCCGTCGCCGTAGGTCACGGTCACCGTACCGCCGGCCTTCTCGACACCCTCGATCGCCGACTTCGACGCGCGGGTGACCTCGAAGGTCAACTTGGTGGTGAGCTCGCCGACGCCGAGGAGCTTCACGCCGTCACGGGCGCGGGCGCAGATGCCGGCGGCGATCAGGGTCTCGACGGTGACGGTGGCGCCCGCCTCGATGCGACCGGCGTCGACAGCCTGCTGGACGCGGCCGAGGTTCACCTCGTTCAGGTCCGTGGAGTACAGGTTGTTGAAGCCGCGCTTCGGAAGGCGACGATGCAGCGGCATCTGACCGCCCTCGAAGCCCTTGATGGAGACGCCGGTGCGGGCCTTCTGACCCTTCACGCCGCGTCCCGCGGTCTTGCCCTTGCCGGAGCCGATGCCCCGACCGACGCGCATCCGGTTCTTGGTGGCGCCGTCGTTATCGCGGAGTTCGTTGAGTTTCATGATGCCCTCCCTCAGGCCGCGTCGCTGAGAACGCGCACGAGGTGCTGCACCTTGCGGATCATGCCGCGCACGGAGGGGGTATCCTCCAGCTCGGAAACCCGGTGCAGCTTGTTGAGCTTCAGGCCGATCAGCGTCGCGCGCTGGTCGCCTTCGCGGCGGATGGGCGAGCCGATCTGCTCGACCCGGAGAGTCTTCTGTGCCATCGGACCCTCCCCTTACGCGACTGCGGCTTCGGACATGTCGGACGGATCGGCGTCACGGCGACGGGCCTGGAGGGCCGACACCTTGAGACCGCGACGGGCCGCGACGGCGCGCGGGCTGTCTTCGTTCTTGAGCGCCTCGAAGGTGGCGCGCACGAGGTTGTAGGGGTTCGAGGAGCCGAGGCTCTTGGCCACCACGTCCTGCATGCCCAGCGTCTCGAAGACGGCGCGCATCGGGCCGCCCGCGATGATGCCGGTGCCCTGGGGAGCGGCGCGCAGGATGACCTTGCCGGCGCCGTGACGCCCGTAGACGTCGTGGTGCAGGGTGCGGCCCTCGCGGAGCGCAACGCGGACGAGACCGCGCTTGGCCGCTTCCGTCGCCTTGCGGATTGCCTCAGGCACTTCGCGTGCCTTGCCGTGGCCGAAGCCGACGCGGCCCTTCTGGTCGCCGACGACGACGAGCGCGGCGAAGCCGAAGCGACGGCCGCCCTTCACCACCTTGGCGACGCGGTTGATGTGGACGAGCTTGTCCACGAACTCGCTGTCGCGCTCCTCGCGGTCTTCGCGGCGGCCGCGGCCCCCGCCTTCACGTTCACGTGCCATACTGACTATCCATCTCACTGGCGCGGGTGGCGGACCCGCTCGCTTGAATCGTGTGGAACGGCGGGCGCCCGAAGTCGCCCGCCTCCGCCAAACTTAGAACTCGAGGCCACCCTCGCGGGCGGCATCGGCGAGCGCCTTGACGCGCCCGTGATAGAGGTAGCCCGAGCGATCGAAGATCACCTGGGTGACGCCGGCGGCCTTGGCGCGCTCGGCGACGAGCTTGCCCACCGCCTGAGCAGCCGAGACGTCGGCACCGGTCTTCAGACCCGTGCGCAGGTCCTTGTCGAGGCTCGAGGCCGCAGCGAGGGTCTTGCCCGCAGCGTCGTCGATGACCTGGACGTAGATCTGCTTGGACGAACGGAACACCGAGAGCCGGGGCCGTCCGTTGGCCGCCGCCCGCAGCGCGCGGCGCACACGCGCCTTGCGGCGGTCGAGTGCATCGATTTTGCGTGACATGTTCGGCGGCCCTTACTTCTTCTTGCCTTCCTTGCGGAAGATGAACTCGCCCGCGTACTTCACGCCCTTGCCCTTATAGGGCTCCGGGCCGCGATAGTCGCGGATCTCGGCGGCCACCTGGCCGACCACCTGCCGGTCGATGCCGGAGATGACGATCTCGGTGGGCTTCGGCACCGCGATCGAGATACCCGCGGGGATCTCGTACTCGATGTCGTGGCTGTAGCCGAGCGAGAGCTTCAGAGCCTTGCCGGCCATCGCGGCGCGGTAACCCACGCCGGTGATCTCGAGCTTCTTCTCGAAGCCCTTGGAGACGCCCTCGACGAGGTTCGCCACCTGAGCGCGGGAGGTGCCCCAGAGCGAGCGGGCCTCCTTGGTCTGGTTCCGGGGCTGCACCGAGACGGCGCCGTCCTCGAACTTCACGTCGACCACGTTGGGAACGACGTACTGGAGCTCGCCCTTGGAGCCCTTCATCTTCACCGTTTGACCGGTCACCGTGGCCGTCACGCCGGACGGGACGGGAACGGGCTTCTTGCCTACGCGAGACATCGCCTTATTCCTCCAAGTCCGAGATCAGAACACCTTGCAGAGCACTTCGCCGCCGACGTTGCGCTCGCGCGCCTCGTGGTCGGCCATGACGCCCTGCGGGGTGGACACGATGGTGACGCCGAGACCGTCGGCGACGCGCGGCAGCTCGCCCACCGACGAGTAGACGCGGCGGCCGGGCTTCGACACGCGCTGGATCGAGCGGATGACGGGCTGGCCGTCGTAGTACTTCAGCTCGATCGCGAACTCGGTGCGGCCGTTGCCGTAATCCGTGGTCGCGTAGTCGCGGATGTAGCCCTCGGACTTGAGGACGTCGAGCACGCTGGCGCGCAGGCGGGAACCGGGCGTCTGGACGACGTTGCGGCGGCGCTGCTGACCGTTGCGGATGCGGGTGAGCATATCACCCACGGGATCGTTGACCATGGTGGTTGCTCCTTACCAGCTCGACTTGACGAGACCGGGGATCAGACCCTGGTTGCCGAGTTCGCGCAGCGCGATGCGCGAGATGCCCATCTTGCGATAGAAGGCGCGCGGACGGCCGGTCATGCCGCAGCGGTTGCGGATGCGGGTGGGGGACGAGTTGCGGGGCAGTTCCGCGAGCTTGAGGCGCGCCTCGAAGCGCTCCTCCATCTCGAGGGACTCGTCGTTCGCTGTAGCAAGCAGCGCCTTGCGCTTGGGAGCATAGAGCTTCACCAGCGCTTCGCGATGCTTGTTCTTCTCAATCGAGCTTTTCTTTGCCATTTCTCTCTCCGGTGTCCGCGTCTGAGACCCTAAGCGGGGCTCACTGCCGGAACGGGAATCGGAACTGCGTGAGGAGCGCGCGCGCCTCAGCATCGGTGCGGGCCGTCGTCTGGATGACGATGTCCATGCCCCAGGTAGCCTCGGCCTTGTCGTAGGAGATCTCCGGGAACACGAGGTGCTCCTTGAGGCCCAGGGCGTAGTTGCCGTTGCCGTCGAACGAACGCGGGTTCAGGCCACGGAAATCGCGGACGCGCGGGAGCGCGATCGTGATGAGGCGGTCCATGAACTCGTACATGCGCTGCTTGCGCAGGGTCACCTTGCAGCCGATCGGCATGCCCTCGCGCACCTTGAAGGTCGCGATGGCCTTGCGGGCCTTGGTGATGACCGGCTTCTGGCCGGCGATGAGGGCCAGATCGCCGGCGGCGACGGAGGCCTTCTTCGAATCGGCGGTGGACTCGCCGACACCCATGTTGATCACGATCTTCTCGATGACCGGAACCTGCATGGGGTTCTTATAGCCGAACTCTTCGATCAGCTTCTGGCGCACCACTTCGTCGTAGTGCTTGCGCAGGCGCGGGACGTACCCGTCGTTGTTCTTCTCAGCCATCGATCAGATCCCCCGAGCGTTTGGCGAACCGGACTTTGCGGCCGTCGTCGAGAATGCGGAAACCAACGCGCGTGGGCTGACCATCCTTAGGGTCGGCGACGGCGATGTTGGACAGGTGAATCGCAGCTTCCTTGGAGACGATGCCGCCTTCCTGGTTCTGCGTCTGCTTCTGGTGCTTCTTTACTAGGTTGATGCCGCGCACGAAGGCCCGGTCTTCCTTGGGGAGCACCTGGATGACCTCACCCGAGCGACCCTTGTCGCGACCGGTGAGGACGACGACCTTGTCGCCTTTCTTGACCTTGGCGGCCATTACAGCACCTCCGGCGCGAGCGAGATGATCTTCATGTGGTTGCGGGCGCGCAGCTCGCGCGGAACCGGTCCGAAGATGCGGGTGCCGATCGGCTCCTTCTGATTGTTGATCAGAACGGCGGCGTTCTTGTCGAAGCGGATCACCGAACCATCGGGACGCTTCACTTCCTTCGCCGTGCGAACGACGACCGCCTTCATGACGTCGCCCTTCTTCACGCGGCCCCGGGGAATCGCTTCCTTGACGGAGACCACGATGATGTCGCCGACACCGGCGTACTTACGCTTCGACCCGCCCAGAACCTTGATGCACATCACGCGGCGCGCACCAGAGTTGTCGGCGACGTCCAGATTCGTCTGCATCTGGATCACGGGCAGTGACCTTTCCATTGTTTCAGGCGGGTTTCCGCACGCGGACGGTATTGTCCGGCGGACGACGCCTGATGGGGATCTGATGTCCCCGGCTCATATGACGAACCGCGCAAACGGTGCTCTCACACCGGCGCGGTCACCGCGTTCGAAGGATGCGAGCACCCTTCTCAACTGTCGCGAAGGCATGCCCATTACATCACGGGGCTTGCCGGTGCAAGGCCCGTTGCGGGAACGGTCGGAGAAACCTCGCCGGCTGCGGATCCCGCGTTCGCGACCGTCATTGATATCGCAAGAAATCCGGTGCAACCGATCCGATCCGGAGCTACCATCGGTTGAGGCCGGGGCGGCAGTTCGTCCGCATCCTCGGAGACATCCCGTCCCGCCGCAGCGCATGGCCTAGGCGGTTCGGGGCTGCGCTGGTGCCGTGGGCGGAGACGGGGAACAGCACTGTGACGATCGGTGGGGCGGCGTTGATTGGTTGGGGCTTCACGCCGGGGGATTACTTCCCGGACGCGATCCGTGAGGCCAACAGGCTGCGAAGCGCGGGTGCGACGGACCGGGAGATCATCGATGCCGTCGCCGAGATGGTGCCCGCCACGATTCCGATGCGCACGGTCCCCCTCCCCTATGGGATCTTCCTCGATGCGAACGACGCTGTCGAACGCGACAACGCCGCGAAGGTGTTCGCGCATATGGACGAACTGATGCGCGTCCCGACGATTCGCGCGGGCGTGATCATGCCAGATGCCTGCCCGTCCGGTCGGGAGCCCGGTACGATCCCCGTGGGTGGGGCGGTGGCTTGCGAGGATGCGATCCATCCCGGCTTCCATTCGGCCGACATCTGCTGTTCCGTCGCCATCACGGTCCTCGCCGTCGAGCCGGACCCGCGCGCTGTGCTCGATGCCGTGCAGGCGGTCTGCCATTTCGGACCGGGCGGCCGCCCGGACCCCGTGGAGATGCCGGCGGAGATCGGCGCGCGCATCGACGCGAACCTGTTTCTCGCAAGTTTCGCCAGCCGGGCCGCAAGGGATTTCGCGACCCAAGGCGACGGCAACCATTTCGCCTATGTCGGCCGCCTGGCTTCGTCGGGCCAGACTGCTCTCGTCACCCACCACGGCTCGCGGGGCCTCGGAGCACAACTCTACACCAAAGGCATGGCGCTGGCGAAGCGCCACACGGCGAAGGTCGCACCCACGGTTCCGCCGCACAACGCCTGGATCAAGGCCGACAGTGAAAACGGACGCATCTACTGGGAGGCGCTCCAGATCGTGCGGCAATGGACACGGGCGAGCCACTACGCGATCCATGATCTCGCCTTGGGTCGCCTGGGGGCCTGCGTCGCCGATCGCTTCTGAAACGAGCACAACTTCGTCTTCCGGCGAGACGACGGGCTCTACTACCATGGCAAGGGTGCGACACCCTCGTGGTCGGGGTTCTCCCCGGACGATGACGGCCGGACTCTGATCCCCCTGAACATGGGCGCGCCGATCCTCATCGCCCGTCATCGCAATCGCACGGAAACCCTGGGGTTCGCCCCGCACGGCGCCGGTCGCAACATGAGCCGAACCGCCTACCTGCGCGGACACACACCTGAATGGCCGGAGGGAATCGACGCGCGGTTCTTCTGCGGTAAGCCGGACCTCTCTGAACTGCCAGGTGCCTACAAGGACGCGACGTCAGTTCGCGCGCAGATCACGAAGTACGATCTCGCTGACATCGTCGATTCGGTCGAGCCCTATGGCAGCATCATGGCCGGCGACTGGGCTGCGGAGGCGTCCTGGCGGAAGAAGGGGCGTCTGCCCGGATCCCAGTCGAGGCCCCCTGATCCTACCTGCCTCGCCTGCGCCCTCCACGCGATCGGATCGGGACCACGGGTCCGTCAAGCTCTGCGCAGCGCATGAGCGAATAAAAAAACGGGCGCAGAAACCTGCGCCCGTGTTTGCCGCGTCCCGTGTGTTGGCTCACGCCTCAGCGGCGGGAGCTTCCGACCCGGCGCCCGTCACGAGCTGCCAGGTCTTGGTCTTCGAGAACGGACGGCACTCCTCGATCGACACGGTCTGACCGACCTTGGCGACGTTGGACTCGTCGTGGGCGTGGTAGTTCTTCGAGCGACGGACGGTCTTCTTCATCACCGGGTGGGTGAAGCGACGCTCCACCTTGACGACGATGGTCTTCTCGCCCTTGTCGCTGACGACGACGCCCTGCAATACGCGCTTCGGCATGGTGTACTCCTCAGGCCTGCGCCGACTTCAGCGTCTTCTGACGCTGGAGCGTACGGACGCGGGCGATATCGCGGCGGACTTCGCGGACGCGCGCGACGTTCTCGAGCTGGCCGGTGGCGCCCTGGAAGCGCAGGTTGAACTGCTCCTTCTTCAGGTTCAACAGCTCATCGTTCAGCTGATCGGGCGACAGGGCGGCCAGATCCGACTGTCTCTGCGACGACTTCATGATCCCCTCCTCCCTTAGTCAGCGATGCGCTGAACGACGCGCGTGCGGATCGGGAGCTTCGCCGCGCCGAGGCGCAGGGCCTCCTTCGCAACGTCCTCGGCCACGCCGTCGACTTCGAACATGATACGTCCGGGATGCACGCGGGCAGCCCAGAACTCGGGTGCACCCTTACCGGAGCCCATGCGGACTTCGGTGGGCTTGGCGGTGACCGGAACGTCCGGGAAGATCCGGATCCAGACGCGGCCCTGGCGCTTCATCTCGCGGGTGATCGCGCGGCGGGCCGCCTCGATCTGCCGCGCGGTGATGCGCTCAGGCTCGATGGCCTTCAGGCCGAACGTCCCGAAGTTGAGGTCGAAGCCGCCCTTGGCCGCACCGTGGATGCGGCCCTTGAACTGCTTACGGAACCTGGTCTTCTTGGGTTGCAACATGGCAGCCTCTCAACACCTTTCTGGGTGACGGGGTCACGAGCGCGCCGTCAGGCGTGCTCGCGCCGGCCGCGCTCGCGGCCACCCTCACCATCGCGCTCGCGACGGCCGCCCGAACGGCCACCCTCTTCCTGCGCCTTCTTGTCCTGTGCCATCGGGTCGTGCTCGAGGATCTCGCCCTTGAACACCCACACCTTGATGCCGCACGTCCCGTAGGTCGTGAAGGCGGTGGCGACGCCGTAATCGACGTCGGCGCGGAGGGTATGCAGGGGAACGCGGCCCTCGCGGTACCATTCCTGGCGGGCGATCTCGGCGCCGCCGAGGCGGCCCGAGCAGTTGATGCGGATGCCCTCGGCACCGAGACGCATGGCCGACTGCACGGCGCGCTTCATGGCGCGACGGAAGGCGACGCGGCGCTCGAGCTGCTGGGCGATCGAGTCGGCCACCAAGGTGGCGTCGATCTCGGGCTTGCGCACCTCGACGATGTTGATCGTCACTTCGGCCTTGGTCAGCGTGCCGACCAGCTTGCGAAGCTTCTCGATGTCCGCGCCCTTCTTGCCGATCACCACGCCCGGACGACCCGAGTGGATGGTGACGCGGCACTTCCGGTGCGGACGCTCGATGACGATCTTCGAGACGGCAGCCTGCTTGAGCTGCTTCATGAGGGCGGCGCGGATCGCGACGTCCTCGTGCATGAGCTTGGCGTATTCACCCTTCTGGGCGAACCAGCGGGAGTCCCAGGTCCGGTTGATACCGAGCCGCAGACCGATCGGATTGACTTTCTGGCCCATCAGGTCCTCCTCACGCCGCTTCGGCGGTCGGGACTTCGCGCACCACGATGGTGAGGTTCGCGAAGGGCTTCAGGATACGGGCGCCGCGGCCACGCGCACGGGCGTGGAACCGCTTCAGCACGAGCGCCTTGCCGACGAACGCCTGGGTGACGACGAGGTCGTCGACATCCAGGTTGTGGTTGTTCTCGGCGTTGGCGATCGCGCTCTCGAGGCACTTCTTGACCTCGCGGGCGATCCGCTTGCGGGAGAATTCGAGATCGGCGAGCGCCGAGTCGACCTTCTTGCCGCGAATGAGCTGCGCGACGAGATTGAGCTTCTGGGGGCTGACGCGCAGCATGCGCGCGACGGCCTGAGCCTCGTTCTCGGGGAGCGCGCGGGGAGTGGCGGGCTTGCCCATGATCAGCGCCTCTTCGACTTCTTGTCGGCTGCGTGACCGTGGAAGGTGCGGGTCGGCGAGAACTCGCCGAACTTGTGGCCGACCATTTCCTCGGAGACGTAGACCGGGATGTGCTTCTGTCCGTTGTGCACACCGAAGGTGAGCCCGACGAACTGCGGCAGGATCGTGGAGCGGCGGCTCCAGATCTTGATGACTTCGTTACGGCTGGAACCGCGAGCGGCTTCGGCCTTCTTGAGGAGGTAGCCGTCGATGAACGGCCCCTTCCAGAGCGAGCGTGCCATGGGCGTTACTTCTTACGGTTGTGACGGCTGGACAGGATGAAGACGTCGGTCCGCTTGTTCGAGCGGGTCTTCTTCCCCTTCGTGGGAACGCCCCAGGGCGTGACCGGGTTACGGCCGCCTGACGTACGTCCCTCGCCGCCGCCGTGCGGGTGGTCGACCGGGTTCATGGCAACGCCGCGCACGTGCGGGCGCTTGCCGAGCCAGCGGTTGCGGCCGGCCTTGCCGAGCGAGATGTTCATGTGGTCCGGGTTGGAGACCGCGCCGACGCTGGCGAAGCACTGACCGTGGACCAGGCGCTGCTCGCCCGAGTTCAGGCGGAGCGTGACGTAGCCCTGATCGCGCCCGACGATCTGGGCGTAGTTGCCGGCGGAGCGGGCGATCGCGCCACCCTTGCCGATCTTGAGCTCGACGTTGTGGACGATCGTGCCCACCGGCATGTTGCCGACCGGACCGGCATTGCCGGGCTTGATGTCGACCTGCTCGGCCGCGATCACCTTGTCGCCGGGCGACAGGCGCTGCGGAGCCAGGATGTAGCTCTGCGTGCCGTCGGGGAAGGCGATCAGCGCGATGAACGCGGTGCGGTTCGGATCGTATTCGATCCGCTCGACGGTGGCGGACACGCCCATCTGCTCGCGACGCTTGAAGTCGACGTTGCGGAGCGTGCGCTTGTGACCGCCGCCCCGGAAACGGACCGTGATGCGGCCGAGGTTGTTGCGGCCGCCGGACGACGACTTGCCCTCGGTGAGCTTCTTGACCGGCTTGCCCTTGTAGAGCTCACGGCGGTCGACGAGCACGAGCTGGCGAAGGCTCGGCGTGACCGGTTTGAATGTCTTCAAGGCCATCGGTGGTAATCCTTAACCCGACTTGTCTCAGAGGCCGGTCGTGACGTCGATCGTCTCACCCTCGGCGAGGGTCACGATCGCTTTCTTCACGTCCGAGCGCTGTCCGCGAAGCCCGCGGAAAATCTTCTTCTTGCCCTTGGTGACGAGCGTGTTCACGCCCGTGACCTTGACGTCGAACAGCTTCTCCACCGCTTCCTTGATCTGCGGCTTGGTCGCCTTCGGGGAAACCCGGAACACGACCTTGTTCTGTTCGGTGAGGTTCGTCGCCTTCTCGGTGATGACCGGGGAGACGATGATGTCGTAGTGGCGCGGATCGGCACTCATTGGAAACGCGCCTCCAGCGCATCGATCGCTGCGCGGGTCAGCACGAGCTTCTCGCGACGCAGGATGTCGTACACGTTGATGCCCTGGATCGGCAGCACGTCGATCTGCGGGATGTTGCGGGCGGCGCGTGCGAAGTTCACGTCCACCTCGGCACCGCCGATGATCAGGGCGCTGGACAGGCCCATCTTCTCGAAGCGCTCGACGAGCGCCTTGGTCTTGCCCTCGGCGAGCTTCACGTCGTCGACGATGATGAGGGTGGAATCCTTCACCTTCGCGGACAGGGCGTGCTTCAGGGCGAGCGCGCGAACCTTCTTGGGCAGGTCGTGGGCATGGCTGCGCACGACCGGACCGAAGGCACGTCCACCGCCGCGGAACTGCGGAGCGGAGGCGGCGCCGTGACGGGCGTTACCCGTGCCCTTCTGCTTGTAGAGCTTCTTGCGGGTGCGGTTCACGTCCGAGCGGTTCTTCACCGCGTGGGTGCCGGCCTGGCGCTTGGCCAGCTGCCAGCGCACCATGCGCTGAAGGAGGTCGACGCGGGGCTCGAGACCGAAGATGGTCTCGTTGAGGTCGACCGAACCGGCGCCCTCGCCGTCGAGGGTGGTGATATCGAGCTTCATCACGCGTTCTCCTCGGAAGCGGGAGCCTCGGGAGCCGGCGCTTCGGTAGCCGGGGCGGAAGCGCCCTGCTCACGGAACTTGCCAGGCTGCGGAACGTCCGCGGGGAGCTTGCGCTTCACCGCGTCGCGGATCTGGATCCAGCCGCCGGCAACGCCCGGAACGGCGCCCTCGACGAGGATGAGGCCACGCTCAGGATCCGTGCGCACGACGCGCAGGTTCTGGGTGGTGACCCGGTCGACGCCCATGTGACCGGGCATCTTCTTGTTCTTGAAGGTCTTGCCCGGGTCCTGGCGGCCACCGGTCGAACCGATCGAGCGGTGCGAGATGGACACGCCGTGGGTGGCGCGAAGACCGCCGAAGTTCCAGCGCTTCATGCCGCCGGCGAAGCCCTTACCCGTGGTGGTGCCCGTCACGTCGACGAACTGGCCCGGGATGAAGTGATCGGCGGTGATTTCCGCGCCGACCGGGATCAGCTTGTCTTCCGACACGCGGAACTCGGCGAGCTTCTGCTTGGGCTCGACCTTGGCGACCGCGAACCGGCCGCGCTCGGCAGCCGACACGTTCTTCACCTTGGCCTTGCCGACGCCGACCTGAAGGGCGACGTAGCCGTTCTTCTCGACGGTACGGTGGGCAACCACCTGACATTGATCGATTTTGAGCACGGTGACGGGGACATGTTCGCCTGCATCCGTAAAGATGCGGGTCATGCCGACCTTCTGTGCGATGACGCCTGAGCGCATAGGTGTCTCCCTCGCGCGATTCTACGGTAAGCTCTAAATCCCGGCGGGACTCAGAGCTTGATCTCCACGTCCACGCCGGCGGCGAGGTCGAGCTTCATCAGCGCGTCCACGGTCTGCGGCGTCGGATCGACGATATCGAGGACGCGCTTGTGGGTGCGCATCTCGAACTGCTCACGCGACTTCTTGTCGATGTGCGGCGAGCGGTTGACGGTGAACTTCTCGATATGCGTCGGCAGCGGGATCGGGCCACGGATGGTGGCGCCGGTGCGCTTGGCCGTCGAGACGATCTCGCGGGTCGACGCATCGAGGATGCGATGGTCGAACGCCTTGAGGCGGATGCGAATATTCTGACCGTTCATGACCTGAAACCTTGGCGGGGCGAGGGAGGGGCGGGCGCGAGGACCCGCCCCTCAATCGTTCCCTGCAGATTGACCGTTTGGACGGACGATTACTCGTTGATGGCGGCGACGACGCCGGGTCGCGCGCCTGCAGATAGAGTGGGCGGCTCGCCAGGGGTTCGGCCGGCCCCGTCCTCTCGGGGTGTGCCGGGGGGCCAGGGAAGGTGCTGGTACGGTTCGCCATCGGCAACTCATGTATATGACATATGACCGTTGACAGCGGTCGCGACGAGGCTATCGTGGCCCTCGGCACCGGACCAGAGAATTCGGGCCTACGCAGGAGGAACACATGGCGCTCGGGCGTCTCATCCGGCTCTGCGGAGCCGCGGCCCTGGTCTCGGCGACCCTACTGACTGCCTCGGGCGCCGCCCAGGCGGAGGCCTCGATGGTGCGCCTCGCCAAGCAGTTCGGCATCTCCTACCTGCCGCTCACCGTGATGGAGGAGGAGAAGCTCCTCGAGAAACACGCCCGCCAGCAGGGCCTTGAACTGAAGACCGAGTGGCTGCGCTTCACCGGCGGCTCCGGCATGAACGAGGCCCTGTTGTCGGGAAACCTCGATTTCGCCGCCGGTGGGGTCGGACCGATGCTGACGATCTGGGGGCGCACCCGGGGCAACCTGCAGGTCAAGGGCGTGGCGGCCCTGAACGCCATGCCGCTCTGGCTGGTGAGCGTGAATCCGGCAGTCAAGTCGATCAAGGACTTCACCGAGAAGGACAAGATCGCCCTGCCGACGGTGAAGAGTTCGATCCAGGCCATCACCCTGCAGATGGCCGCCGAGAAGGCCTTCGGCCCCGGCCAGCAAGGAAAGCTCGATCCGCTGACGGTCTCGATGGGCCATCCCGACGCGCAGACGGCGATGCTCGGCGGTCGCTCGGAGATCACCGCGCATTTCGGCTCGCCGCCGTTCCAGGAAATGGAGCTGAAGGACTCGCGCGCCCGCAAGGTGCTCGACAGCTACGACGTGCTGGGCGGCCCCCACACCTTCAACCTCGTCTGGGCGAGCAACCGCTTCGTCACGGCCAACCCGAAGATCGTCGCGGCTTTCCGGGGCGCCCTCGATGAGAGCTTGGCGCTGATCAAGGCGGAGCCCGCCAAGGTGGCGGCCCTGTGGATCAAGGCGGAGAATGCCCGGCTGACCGAGGCAGAGGCGATCGAGATCATCCGCGCGCCGCAGACCCAGTGGACCAGCGCGCCCTTGAACATGCTGGCCTATCTCGACTACATGAACCGCGCCGGCCTCGTGCCTGCCAAGGCCACGGATCAGGGCGAGCTGTTCTTTCCCGGCGCCGCCGCCAAGGCGGAGCGCTGAGGCATGAACGCCCCGGTTCCCACCGCGTCCCTGGCCGATCCCACGATCGAAGCCGCGCCGTACGCGACACTGACGGTGCGCATCCGGCGGGACGATGGATTCCAGGCCTTCACCGTGGCGCGGCGCCCGGCCCAGACCGTCCTCGACGTGGTCACCGAGATCCAGCGCGAGCAGGACCCGACCCTGGCCTACCGCTTCGCCTGCCGGGTCGGCATGTGCGGCTCCTGCGCCATGACGGTGAACGGCCGCCCGCGCTGGACCTGCCGCACCCGGGTCGCGGCGGTGGCGGAGAACGACGGCCTGACCCTGGAACCCCTGCGCAACCTACCGGTGGTCAAGGATCTGGCCGTCGACATGGAGCCGTTCTTCCAGAAATGGACGGCCGCCCACGGCGCCTTCGAGCCGGGCGCCGCGCCGCTCGACGACTTCGCGGTGGTTGCCCCGGATTCGCCCGAGCGTCGCGCGGTGGATGCCGGCATCGAGTGCATCAATTGCGGCGTCTGCTACGCCGCCTGCGACGTGGTCACCTGGAACCCCGACTATCTCGGGCCGGCCGCCCTCAACCGGGCCTGGACCCTGGTCAACGACGTCCGCGACCGAGGGCAGGACGCGCGGCTGGAGGCCGTGTCCGGGGATGGGGGCTGCCAGTCCTGCCACACCCACATGAGCTGCACGGAACATTGTCCGAAGGCTCTGGCGCCGACCTTCGCCATCGCGGGCCTGAAGCGCGCCACCTCCCGGTCCGCCCTGAAGCGCTTCGGCGCGCGGCACTTCCGGAGGTCGGCATGAGCCCGCTCCTCTACGTGGCCCAGCGCGGCACCGCGGTGATCCTCGCGGTGGCGGTGGCGGTGCATCTCGGCACGATCCTGTACGCCGTGCGCGGCGGCCTGACCGCCGGCGAGATCCTGGGCCGGACGCAGGGCAACCTGGCCTTCTTCGTGTTCTACAACGTCTTCGTCGTGGCGGCGGCGATCCACGCGCCCATCGGTCTGCGCAGCATCCTGCGCGAGTGGACGCCCTGGCGCGGACGCTCCCTCGACGGGGCGATGCTCGCCGTCGCGGCCCTCCTCCTCGTCCTCGGCCTGCACGCCGCCCTCGCGGTGTACGTCGCATGAGCGCCGGGACGCAGACCGCCCTCCCCCGGCGTGGCGCCCTCCAGGCGGCCCGTCTGCGCGCGGGCTTCGCCGCCGCTTTGCTGCATCGCCTCTCGGGGGTCGCCCTGGCCCTGTTCCTGCCGATGCACTTCATCGCCCTCGGGACTGCGCTTCAGGGAGCAGATCGTTTCGAGAGCTTCCTCGGGCTGACCCATAACGGCTTCGTGCGCATGGCCGAATGGGGCCTCGTCAGCGCGCTCGCCCTGCACCTCGTCCTCGGGTTGCGCGTGCTCGCCCTCGAGTGGTTCGCCACCCACGAGCATACGGCACTCATCGTCTCGGTCTGCGTGGCGGTCAGCCTGGCTGTGGGGCTCCTGTTCCTCCTCGGCGGCGCCTGACTCCGCCCGGACGCAACGCCCTCCAACCCTCATTCAAGGAGACCGGCATGGACCTCGACCTCACCGAAGTCGAAGTGGTGTGCAGGGACCTCTACGTCCGCGCCCTGAAGCTGCTGCCCCCGGACATCAAGGCGGGCTTTGCCGATCTCGCGCGGGAGGAGACCAGCGCCACCGGCCGGGCGATCCTCGGCACCATGGTCGAGAACATCGCGGTGGCCGAGCGCACCAAGAACATCCTGTGCCAGGACACCGGCATCCCGATCTACAACGTGACGATCGGGCGCGACGTGCGCTTCGACGGCGCCGACCTCAAGGCCGCCATCCGGTGCGGCTGCGCCCGCGCCACCACCGAGCACTCCCTGCGCTCCTCGGTGGTCCACCCGATCACGCGTGTGAACGAGCAGACCTCCTGCGGCATCCGCGTGCCGATCATCCACGTGGATTTCGACGATCGGCCCGAGACCGTGTCGGTCGAGATGATTCCGAAGGGCTCGGGCTCGGAGAACGGCTCGTTTCTTCAGATGCTCCTGCCCTCCGACGGCATCAACGCGGTCAAGCGCTTCGTCATCGACCGGGTGATCGAACTCGGCGGCCGCGTCTGCCCGCCGACCATCGTGGGCGTCGGCATCGGCGGCACCTCGGACCTGTGCATGCACCTCGCCAAGGTGGCGGCCACGCGCAAGCTGCGCTCGGCCTGCTCCGACCCGGAGGGCGCCCGGATCGAGGCGGAGCTGTCGCGCGCCGTCAACGAGCTCGGCATCGGCCCCCAGGGACTCGGCGGGCGCTCCACCAGCTTCGCCGTCCATGTGGAGATCGCCGCGACGCACATCACCCAGAACCCGGTGGCGGTGAACATCCAGTGCCACTCGGCCCGCCGGGCCAAGGCGACCTTCACCCCCGGCGGTATCGCCTTCGACTGATCCGAACGCCGTATCGACGCCACCGCCGGGAGGGCCGCGCCATGCACCACGTTCTCGACATGCCGATCGACGCGGCGCAGGTCCGCGCCCTGAAGGTCGGCGACACCGTCACCCTGCGGAAAACCCTGTTCGGCATCCGCGACGCCACCCTGATCCACATGTTTGACCGGGAGCGCCGGACGCATCTCGATCTGACCGGCCACGCCGTGATCCACACCGCGCCCAACGTCCACCGGGTGCCGGTCTCGGCGGACGCCCCCGTCGGCTACGCGCCGTTCTGCATCGGCACCACCACCTCCATGCGGATGGAGCGCTTCACCGACGCGCTGATGCGCCGCGAGGGCGTGCGCCTCATCGTCGGCAAGGGCGGCATGGGCCCCCTCACCCTCGCGGCCTTCGCCGAGCACGGCGGCGCCTACCTCGCCATCGTCGGCGGCGCCGCTGCCCTGGAGACCACCTGGATCGAGCGGATCGAGGACATCGACCTCGACGACCTCCACCCCGAGAGCCTGTGGAAGTTCGCGATCCACGATTTCGGCCCGCTCCTCGTCGGCATGGATTCTCACGGCGGTTCGCTCTTCGCCGACGTCCAGCGCGACGTCGCCAGCCGGCGCGACGCCATCATCGAGAGCCTGGGAGCCGTCTGATGCACGCCAGCCTGACGATGGTCGAGACGGACATCCTGATCCTCGGCTCCGGCGGGGCGGGCCTGTTCGCGGCCCTCCACGCCAAGAAGACCGCGCCCGAGCTCGAGGTCACCATCGCGGTCAAGGGATTGCTCGGCAAGTGCGGCTGCACCCGCATGGTCCAGGGCGGCTACAACGTTGCCCTCGCCCCGGGCGATTCGGTCGAGCGCCACTTCATGGACACGATCGAGGGCGGCAAGTGGCTCAACAACCAGGAGCTGGCCTGGACCCTGGTCACGGAGGCGCAGGTCCGCATCCGCGAGCTGGAAACAGAGCTCGGCTGTTTCTTCGACCGCAACCCCGACGGCAGCGTCCACCAGAAGGCCTTCGCCGGCCAGACCTTCGACCGCACCGTGCACAAGGGCGACCTCACCGGTATCGAGATCGTCAACCGCCTGTCCGAGCAGGTCTGGCGCCGCGACGTCCGGCGCCTGGAGGATCACCGCGCCCTCGAATTGATTCCGGCCGCCGACGGAAGCGGCCTCGCCGGCGTGCTGATGGTCGACATGCGGACCGGGATCCCGGTCCTGGTCCGCGCCAGGGCGACCCTGCTCGCCACGGGCGGCGGCCCGACGATGTACAAGTTCCACACGCCCTCGGGCGATAAGACCTGCGACGGGCTCGCCATGGCGCTCCGCGTCGGGCTCCCCTTGCGCGACATGGAGATGGTCCAGTTCCATCCCACCGGCCTGCTGGCGGGGGCCGGCACCCGGATGACCGGCACGGTACTGGAGGAGGGCCTGCGGGGCGCGGGCGGCTACCTGCTCGATGCCTCGGGCGAGCGCTTCATGCACCACTACGACCCGCGCGCGGAGCGGGCGACGCGCGACGTGGTGAGCCGCTCGATCATGCGGCGCATCCGCGAGGGCCACGCCACCCCGCATGGCGGGGTCTACATCCAGATGAGCCATCTCGGACCCGAGGACGTGCGGCGCAAGTTCAAGGGCATGGTCGAGCGCTGCGCCGATTGCGGCTTCGACCTCGCCGGGGGCCGGGTCGAGGTCATCCCCACCGCCCATTACATGATGGGCGGCGTCGCCTTCCGCCCCGGATGCGGCACCGAGCTGCCGCGCCTCTACGCGGCCGGGGAGGATACCGGCGGGGTGCACGGGGCCAACCGCCTCGGCGGCAACGGCGTCGCCAACTCGACGGTGTTCGGAGGGCTCGCCGGCGCCGCCATGGCCCGCGACATTCGGGGTGTGAGGCATCTGGCCGAGCCCGATCCTCACGCGGTGGAGGCGGGGCTCGCCCGCGCCTACGGCCCCCTGGGGCGCCCGGCCGGGGACCTCGGAGCGATCCGGGAGGCCCTCTACGCGAGCATGTGGGACGATGTCGGCATCCTGCGCGACGCGGCCGGGCTGGCGCGGGCCGGCGAGCGCCTCGACGCCCTCGCGGCTGCGGTGACGGAGGCGGGCATCCCCGACGGCGACCGCCGCTACAACCTCACCTGGATGGACCGGCTCAACCTCGAGAACCTCGTCCTCGTCAGCCGGTCGATCCAGGCCGCGGCGCTGGCCCGCACCGACAGCCGCGGAGCGCATTTCCGCGAGGACTTCCCCGACGCTTCGGATCTCGCCACCTCGCACTACACCGTGGTGCGCCAGGGAGCGGACGGCCTCGACGTCTCCCTGGAGCCCGTCGCCTTCACGCATGTGCGGCCCGGCGAATCCCTCCTCGACGCGGCGGCCTGAGGCCGCTTTCCCCCTACGCCGGATCTTGAGGGACGAACGCCATGGGCCAGCCGCGCGGAGCCGACATCGTCGTCGAGACCCTGGAGCGCCTCGGCGTCCGCCGCATCTTCACCCTGTCGGGCAACCACATCATGCCGATCTTCGATGCCCTGCTGGGCACGAACATCGCGGTGGTGCATGTCCGCCAGGAGGCCGCCTGCGTGCACATGGCCGATGCCTGGGGGCGCCTGACCGGCGAGGTCGGAGTCGCCCTGGTCACCGGCGGCCAGGGGCAGACGAACGGCGCCGCCGCCCTGTTCACGGCGCTCGCCGCCGAAAGCCCGGTCCTCCTCCTCTCCGGCCATGCCGGCCTGTCCGAAATCGGGCGCGGCGCGTTCCAGGAACTCGCCCAGGCCGACATCGCCCGCCCGATGACCAAAGCCTCGTGGACAGCCGCCTCCGTCGAGACGCTCGCCGACGACGTCGCCCGGGCCATGCGCCTCGCCCGGGAGGGCCGGCCGGGGCCCGTCCACTTGAGCCTCCCGGTCGATCTCCTGGAGGCGCCCGCTTCGGCCGTACCGTCGCCTCCTCCCGACGCCACGCCGCGGATCGAAGAGCCCGGCGCCAACCTCGTCGAGGCCGTGGCGGTGGAGCTCGGCCGGGCGCGGCGCCCTCTGATCCTGTGCGGCCCGGTCGCCTGCGGCACCGAGGGCCGCGCCCGGATGCCTGCGCTGGAGGCGGCCTCGGGCGTGCCCGTCCTCGGCATGGAGAGCCCGCGCGGCCTCAACGATCCGAGCCTCGGCGCCTTCGCCGAGGTGCTGGCCCAGGCCGACTGCCTCGTGCTCGTCGGCAAGCCCCTCGACTTCACCCTGAAGTTCGGCGAGGCGCCTGCGGTGGCGCCGGACTGCCGCTTCGTCATCGTCGACCCCGATCCCGCGCTTGCCGCGCGGGTCGATCCGGCCCGCCTCTCGGTCTCGGGCACGGCCGATGCACTGCCGACACTCGCGGCCCTCGCCCGATACTTCGACACCCGCCGCCCTGGCGACCGGACCGACTGGCACGCCGCCGTGCGGGCGGCGGTGGCATACCGCCCCCCGGACTGGGATGATCGGCGCGGCGCGGAGGGCCGCCTCCACCCGGTCGAGCTGTGCCGCGGCGTCGCCGCCTTCCTCGACCAGCATCCCGGTGGCACCCTGATCTGTGACGGCGGCGAGATCGGACAATGGCCCCAGGCCCTGGTGCAGGCGTCCCGACGTCTCATCAACGGTGTCTCGGGCACCATCGGCGCGTCGCTGCCCTTCGCCCTGGCGGCCCGGCTCCACGACCCAGCGGTACCCATCGTGGCGATCCTGGGGGACGGCACCTTCGGCTTCCACATGGCCGAGTTCGACACCGCCGTGCGCTACGGCCTGCCCTTCATCGCGGTGGTGGGCAACGACGCCCGCTGGAACGCCGAGTACCAGATCCAGCTCCGCAACTACGGGCCGGAGCGGGCGCGCCACTGCGACCTGCTGAGTTCGCGCTACGATCGTGTCGTGACGGCGCTCGGCGGCCACGGCGCCCTCGTCACCCGGGCCGAGGATCTGCCGCAGGCCCTGGAGGAGGCCCATGCCAGCGGCCTCCCGGCCTGCCTCAACGTGCTGATCGAGAGCGTGCCGGCCCCCGTCATCCGCCGGCCGAAAGCGGGCTGACTGCACATCCCCACCACGGTTTCGACCCAGGGAGGTTCACATGCGCCGACGCGACGTTCTGGCCGGGGGGCTGCTCGGCGCGGGCCTGCCCCTCCTCGGCGGCCTGCGGCCCGCACGCGCCGAGGTGCAGGAGGTCGTCGTCGCGCGCCAGCCGAGCCTGGGGCACTTGCCGTTGATGATCATGGAAGAACAGGGTCTGCTCCGGAAGCACGCGGCGGCGAAGGGCCTGCCCGGCCTCGGCGCCCGCTTCGTCACTCTCGCGGGCGGGGCTGCGATGAACGACGCGCTCCTGTCCGGCTCGGTCCAGTTCGTGGCCGGTGGCGTGCCGCCCCTCGTCCTGCTCTGGTCGAAGACCGATGGGACCGGCATGGCGGTGAAGGGTGTGGCGGCGATGAACGCCATGCCGCTCCTCATGAACACGAACGTGGACCGCATTCGGTCGCTCGCCGATTTCACCGACCGGGATAAGATCGCCCTGCCCGCCGTGAAGGTCTCGGTCCAGGCCATGTTCCTGCAGATGGCGGCCGAGAAGGAACTCGGGGAGGCCCGGCGGAACGATCTCGACCGCCTGACCGTGACCCTGTCGCATCCGGACGGCATGGCGGCCCTCCTGGCGGGCCAGGAGGTGAGCGCGCATTTCACCGCCGCGCCGATCCAGGAACTGGAGCTGCGCCGGCCCGGCATCCGGACGATCCTGAACACCTTCGACGTGCTCGGCGGTCCCTCGACCTTCAACGTGGTCTGGGCTTCCGCCGCCTTCGTGGAGGCCAATCCGACCGTCCACGCCGCCTTCATGGCGGCCCTGGAGGAGGCGGTCGCGTCCATCGCGGGCGATCCGAAAGCCGCCGCGCAGGCCTATGCGCGTCTCGCTCGCGACGGGTCGGATGTGGGCCTGATCGCATCGATCCTCGCCTCGCCGCAGGTCGCCTTCACGACGACGCCCCAGGCGATCCTGCGCTACGTCGACTTCATGGCCCGCACGAAGGCGATCCGGCGCGGCGCCAAGGATTGGCGCGAGTTGTTCTTTGCCAACGTCCACGGCAAGCCCGGAAGCTGAGGCACCTGCCGGGTCCTCGGGGCGATCCGCCGGAACGGTTCACAGGCTCGACGGCATCGGGTGGCTCCCCTCGCCGCCGAGCGGGTGCGGTCCCTATTCCATCGTCGGCGCTAGCTTCTTGACGCTCTCCACGTCCTCGCCGAGCCAGGCCGCGTTCTTGGCCGTGCCGTCGAAGGTCGCGGAGGTCTTGAACAGCTCGTACTTGCCTTCTAGAGCGTAGGGTTTACTGCGCTCCAGCAACGCGGCGACCTTCGCCTTGTCCATGGGCACAAAGGTCTTCACCGCCTCGAAGGCCTGATCGAGGTCGCGCTGGCTCTCGATGCCGGTGATCACCACGCTGGTCGGCAGGTTCAGGCAGAAGTGCAGGTATTCGAGCGGCTTGATTGGTGCGTCGCTCTTCAGGATGACGCCGTCGCCGAAGGTCTTCATGCCGAGCGCCGCGATGCCGTGCTGGACCAGATAGGGCAGCACGAGGTGCCCGAACGAGCGGAAATGCGCGTCCATGACGTTGAGCGGCATCTGCACGGAGTCGAAGTGGAAGCCGCGCTCCTCGGCGACGTCCAGCATCTGCAGGTGGATGCGCGGGTCCTTGTGCCCGGTGAAGCCGATGTAGCGCAGCTTGCCGGCCTGCTTGGCCTCGACGAAGGCCTCCATGGCGCCACCCTCGGCGAAGACCCGGTCGGGGTCGTCGAAGCGCAGGATCTCGTGGTGCTGCACGAGGTCGATGCGGTCGGTGCGCAGGCGCTTCAGGGATTCGTCGATCTGACGCATCGCCTCCTGCTTGGTGCGCCCGTCCATCTTGGACATCAGGAAGACCTTGTCGCGGTAGCCGCCCTGCGAGAGGGCGACGCCCATGCGCAGCTCCGAGCGCCCGCCGTTATAGTCCCAGCAATTGTCCATGAAGGTGATGCCGCGATCGATGCCGGCGTGGATGAGGCGTGTCGCCTCGTCGTCCGAAACCGCGTTCTTGCCGAGGTGGAAACCGCCCATGCCGATCGCCGAGATCTTCTCGGCGTGGCGCCCGAAGGCGCGGTAGAGCATCTCGCCGCGCCGTTCGCCGGGATCGGTGACCAGGGGCAGGTCGGCCGGGTCCTTCGGACGGGTGTTGGGCAGGCCGGGCGCGGTCACGGCCGCACCCGCCGGTGCGGTCGCGGCGAGGCCGGCGCCGAGTGCGGCGCCCTGGAGGAAGCTGCGGCGTTCCATGGTCGGTCTCCGTGTCGAACGAGGGCGATATCCGGGTGGGTCGGCATCTCAGACCTCCACGGCGGCGAGGGTGCGGGCGGCGTGGAGCCAGCGCAGGGCGGCGCAGGCCGCGCCGTAGCCGTTGTCGATGTTGACGACCGTGATGCCGGGTACGCAGCTCGCCAGGATGGCGTCGAGGGCCGTGCGACCGCCCTCCGCGACGCCGTAACCGACGGAGGTCGGCACCGCGACCAGCGCGCTCGACACGAGGCCGCCGACGACGCTGGGCAGCGCGGCGTCCATGCCGGCGGCCACGATGAGGATCGGGTGCGCGCGGATCTCGTCCAGGCGTCGGGTCAGCCGCCAGAGGCCCGCCACGCCGACATCGGCGAAGAGCGTGCTGGCGACCCCCTGGTAGGCCAGCGTGCGCTCCGCCTCCCGCGCCACGGGAATGTCCGAGGTGCCGGCCGCCACGATGCCGATGCGGGCGGGGCCGGCGACCGCGCGTCGCGGACCGAACATCGCCGTGCGCGAGACGGCGCAGTAGTCGATCCGCGCCCGATGCGCCATCGCGAGCGCCACGTGCTTGTTCGGATCGAGGCGCGTCAGCAGCAGGGACGCGTCCCGCGCCGCCGCGGAATCCAGGATCGCGTCGATCTGTTCGACCGACTTGCCGGTGGCGTAGATCGCCTCTTCCAGGCCGATCCGTTCCGGGCGCGCGAAGTCGAGCACGAACTCCTCCGCGATGCTCATGATGCGCTCCCGGTCAGGAAGGCGCTTCCGGTGCGGTAGGGCATGAAGCGCACGGGGGCGTCCGGCAAACCCGCCGGGTGCTCGGCACCGATGCGCGCCGCGAGGACCGCGCGCGCCCCGGCATCGAGCCGTTCGAGGCTGTTCGGATCGAGTTCGACCACGATGCCGGCGGCTCGGACGCGGCAGCGCACCGCCCGCCTTGGGTCCATCCCGGTGCCGAGGGCCGCCCCCACCAGGGTTTCCACCCGGTGGATGAAGGCCAGGGTCTCGGGCTCGATCCGTATGCCGGTCTCGACTCGGCTCGACAGGCAGGGCGCCGCCGGCAGATCCGAGACTGCGCCGAGACCGAGATCCCGCGCGAGGGCCCGCACCGCCGCCTTGTCGAATCCGGCCTCGATGTAGGGATGGCGAACGCCGTACTCCCGGGCGGCGTCGAGGCCGGGGCGATACTCGCCGAGGTCGTCGAGGTTCGCGCCGGAGACCATGGGGCGGTCCGTCACGCTCCGGATCGTGCCGTAGAGGTTGGTCTTGCAGAAGAAGCAGCGGTTCACCGGGTTCGCCCGGTAGTTCGGATCGGCGAACTCGCCGGCCTCCACCACGCGGAGGGACCAGCCGCTGCGATCCGCTTCCGCGCGCACGCGCTCGGTCGCCTCCCCCGGCACCGCGGGCGAGGCTGCGTGCACCATCAGCGCGCCCTCGCGGCCGAGGACGCGGTGCGCCATCGCGGCCAGGGTGAGGCTGTCGACGCCGCCGCTCACCGCGACGGCGAGGGGCCCGATTTCGCCGAGCACGGCCCCGAGCTGATCGCGCGACGCGGCGCTCATGCCTCGTCCTCCGAGCCGCGCAGGGCAATTCCCTCGGCCGCCCGGCGCAGGGAGGCCCGCGCGGCGTGGCTCTCGCCGGCCAGGGCATCGTCGGATTCCGCCTTCGCGGTCGCTCCGCCCGGCCGGTCCACCACCTTCACGCGCACCGGCTGGCCCTCGACCGTGACGGTCAGCGACCGGCGCGGCAGGGCGGCGCCCGAAACGACATGGTGGCGCAAACCGATGGTGGTCGTCTCGGTGAAGCAGGCCGCGATCGCGGATTCGAGGGCGCTGGCCCGGGCGAGCGCGCGGACATGAGTCATCATGCGGCCCTTCTTGCCGAAGACGGGCATCTGCACGACGTCGAAGATGTCGGGATGCGTACGCAGGCGGTCGAGCCCCATGGCGAGTTCCTCGGCGGACTGATCGTCCACCTCGAATTCGATGATCCCGAGTTCGCGGTGCTCGGACTGCTTTCCGGCCGCCGGGGCCTCCGCGTAGGCCAGCACACGCAGGCAGTTCGCGATGCCGGGCAGCGTCTTGCTGCCGAAGCCGATGCCGGTGGCCGCGAGCGTGCGCGGGGCCGCCGGCGCGGGCGGGGCGTGATCGCGCAGGTGGCGCAGGATCGCGGCGCCGGTCGGAGTCACGCGCTCCCCCGGGATGCCGTCGTCGAGGGTGGTGAAACCCTCCAGAAGGAGGGTGGTGGCCGGGGCCGGTACCGGCAGCGGCCCGTGCTGCGTCCGTACCCGGCCCGACCCGAGCGGCAGGGCCGATACACTCGCCGCCGTGATCTCGAGATGCGCGATCAGGTGCGCCGCCGCCACGATGTCGGCGATCGAATCCCAGGCGCCGACCTCGTGGAAAGCCACCGCGTCCACCGCGATGCCGTGAACCCGGGCTTCGGCCTGGGCCAGGTGCGTGAAGATGCCGATGGCGTGGACCCGGACGGCGGACGCAAGGGGCGCCCGCTCCAACACGGCGCGGATCTGCGACCAGTGCCGATGCGCGTGGGTATTCGTGTGATCGTGCGCGTGATCATGCTCATGATGATGCGCCGTCCGATCCGACGCACCCGACCGGGCCACGACGAAGCGGCGCCCCGCCAGAATCCCGTCATTGTGGCGGATGCACTCGCAGGAGACCTCCGGCAAGGCCGCCCGGATGCTCGCGAGCACCCCGGCCTCAAGCTCGGGAAAGGCGTCGAGGAGGGAGGCGGCGAACATATCGCCGGCGACACCGCCGAGGGCGTCGAGATGAATCTGCATGCGGTCTGGCGTTCACGGTCCGTGGCAATGGAACGTGACATCGGTCGGAAAGGTCCGGCGGCAAGCGCGCCGCGACGGGGACCGAAGGCCGCAGCGGTACCGCCCTCAGTCGATCCGGATCGCCGTCGGCCCGGTGCGGCCGGGACCCACGGCGCAGGTGCAGGAAACCCCGGTTCCCGGCGTGCCCCCCTTCCGCACCAGCGTCTCGCAGGTGAGCAGGTGCTTGAGCAGGGCCGCCATCTGTCCGACCTGATAGGGCTTCTGCATCACCGGGATCGCATTGTAGGTGGGGGCGATCCCGCTCGTCCCGTAGCCGGTTGCGAAGATGAAGGGGATGCAGCGCTCGAAGAGCACGTCGGCGATCGGATAGCTGACCGTCTCGCCGAGGTTCACGTCGAGGATCGCCATGTCGAAGGCTTCGTGGCGGGCGAGCGCCAGCGCCTTCTCGAGGCGCATGGCCACGGTGACCTCACAGCCGAGATCGAGGAGCATATCCTCGCCCAGCATCGCCACCAGGCTCTCGTCCTCCACCAGGAGAACGCGTCGTCCCTCCAGATCGCTCATCGGACGTCACGCCCCAGGACGACGTCGCGACCGTGCCACCCCAGCGTGGTGAGCGGGATCTTCAGCGTGCAGACGGCGCCCGTCTGCGGGTAGGCGATCACCGCGGTGCCGTCGAACTCCATCGGCAATTGACGTTCGATCAGTCGTGAGCCGAACCCCTTTCGGGTCGGCTCGGTCACCGCCGGCCCGCCGGTCTCGGTCCAGGTCATATCAAGTTGCTCGCCCTCGCCGATCCGGGTCAGCGTCCAGTGCACGGCGACGCGCCCCTCCGGCACCGAGAGGGCGCCGTACTTGGCCGCGTTGGTCATGAGTTCGTGCAGCGCCAGGGCGAGGGTCACGGCGACCTTGGGATGGAGGCGTGTGTCGGGGCCGACGAGGTCGAACCGGGCGGTGTCGACCTCCGCGAGGGCGTGCGGCGCCAGGGCGCTCTCCACGACGCTGCGCAGGCCGGCGCTCTCCCAGTTCTCTGCGGTCAGCACATTGTGGGTGTTGGACAGCGCCACCATGCGGGCATCGAACATGGCACGCGCGGCCTGGTCGGTCCGACCCCGGAAGGTCTGCGCGGCGATGGACTGGACCGTCGCCAGGGTGTTCTTCACGCGGTGGTTGAGTTCGTTCGTCAGCAGGCGCTGGCGCTCGGCCGCCGCCTTCTCCTCGGTGATGTCGCGCACCTCGATGATCGTGCCGATGATCTTGGCGCCGTCGTCGCGGATGGGGCTGGCCGTGAAGCCGACCGGATAGAAGTGTCCGTCCTTGTGCACGAACACTTCCTCGCCGCGCTCCTGGTTGTTCTCGGGGAAGGCCCGGTCGATGGCGCATTCGTGCAGGGGGAACGGCCGTCCGTCCGGATAGGTGTGGTGCACGATGTCGTGGAGCGGGCAGTCCCGCGCCAGGACTTCTGGGAGGCTGAAGCCAGTCAGCAGCTCGGCGGCCCGGTTCATGTAGACGCAGTGCTGGCGGTCATCCATCAGGAAGATCGCCACGGAGGCATTGTTCAGGACCGCGTTCAGGCGCCGTTCGGTCTCGTGCAGCTGCGAGCCACGACGCAGCGTCGGAAGGGTCGTGGTGGTGGTATCGTACGACACGATCGGTCCACGGCTCGGCACGAGGGACGGTTTCTCCAAAGCCCCCCGGCGCGACGGCCCGGGCATTTCATCGATCGGCGACTCAGAGCGCAATCCATGGTCCATGGAATGGTTCCGTGTCGAGGGGGCGGTCCGCACGGCCCCCGGCATTCACAACCCTGTCGTGCAGATTTCAGCGGTCCTGAGCGGTCCTCCGGGGCCCCTCGGCGCGATCGACGGACCGGTCGGCTTGGGCGGAAGCGCTCGACGTGGACGAGGCAGACCGGCCCGCCACCCGGGCCGTGCCCCGGCTTGGACCGAGATGCCGGGCTGCCCCGCCGAGAGGCCGACGGACGCGCATTTCGAGGCCTTCGTCCATTCCGAGGACCTCTCGCGCATTCTTCTGCGAGCGGTCGGGCATGCCGCGGCATCGTGACCGTCCGTCCCCGCCTCGGTTGAACCCCGGCTCATGCGCCCGTGTTGGAACACCGACGTGCCGGCGGCGGTCATCGGACCCTTCATCACGCGGCACGACGGGGAGTTCTGAATATGAGCGAAGGCGCAACCGCGAGCGACAGTCCCTTCATCAAGGGCCGCAACGCGCGCCTCTACGGCAAGCAGCGGGACAGCAACCCCTACGCGGAGGGCAGCGAAGACCACCAGGCCTGGGCGCAGGCCTACGACGAAGCGGCGGACGACCGCACGGAGCAGGATGCCGGCACCGTCGATCCGCAGGCCTCGGTGCGAACCTGATCCCCGGCGACGTGAGTCAACGCTGCCGCCGCTTCAGGCGGCGGCGTCCGGCCGACGGAAACCCTCGATGCCCTGACGTTCCGGATTGATCGCCGCGAGCGCACGCTTGGCCGCCTCCAGCGGGTGTTCGGCCTCGATGCGCACCGAGGTCAGGTCCGGGTTCTTGTAGACGGTGACGATGGTGTCCATCACCTCCGTCAGGGTGGTGCGCTTGTCCTCCGGGGCGGCGATGAGGAGTTGCAGGCCCCAGGCCTGGTAGAGGTCGACGAGGGCCTGCGAGTTGCGCACGTCGAGCTTGGAGAAGGCCTCGTCGAGGAGGCAGAGGCCGAGCCCCGGATTCTCGTCGCCGGGTCGGTCGCCGGGATAGTAGGCGGAGGCGAGCGACGCCGCGATCGCCACGTAGAACGGCGCCTGGGCCTCGCCGCCGGAGCCCCTGAGAGCCCGGTTCGACATGGTCGTGCGGTTGCCCGCCCGATCGCGCATGCCGATCTCGTAGACGAAGTAGTTGCGGTAATCGGCCAGCCGCGCCGCGCTCTCGTCGCCGCCGATGAGGGCGGTGATCTCCGCGATGGCGTCGGCGAGCGGACCCTCCAGCGGGGGATTCTCGCGCGAGGCGCCCTCCCCCGGCAGGATCGCCTGCGCGGCGTCCGGCGAGCGCGCGACTTCGAGGGCTAGCGCGTGGACGGCGGCGTAACGCCGGTCCACCTCCGCCTCGAAGGCGTAGGTCTGGCCGGTGAAGGTCTGGGTCGACAGGCGCTCGTTGAGGGCGTCGAGACGGGCGCGCACGCGCTCGAACTTGTCCGCCAGCCGGGTCAGCAGGTCCTCGATCATCAGGCGGCGCATCTCGCCCTCCGCCCGCAAGGCCTGGTCGCGGTAGCGGCGCAACTCGTGCCCGGCCACCTCGTCGTGGGCACGCTTGGCCCAGGCATAGCCGAACGAGGCCGGGGCATCGCCGTTGCCCAGAGGATTCTCGATGCGCCACTGCACGCAGTACTCGGCCAGATCCCGCTCGGCGGCGCGCCCCTGGGTGCGGGCGGTCTCCGTCGCCTCGCGCGCGGCGGCACGCGACACCTGAGCGAGGTTCGCCAGGGTCTTGGGCTCTAGTTCGGCGCGCTTCGCCCGCAGGGTGGCTACGGCGCGGGGGTCGAAGCCCTCGGGCTGCACGAGGCGGATGCGGACGGTGTCGCCCCCGATCCAGCGGGCATGCGCGCTCCGGCGCGCCTGAAGCGCGGCCCGCGCGAGATCGCGGGTAGCGGCGACCTTGGCCTTCAGTCCCGCCTCCTCGCCGAGCAGAAGGTCTCGCTTGGGCTCTAGCACCTGCACCAGCTCGGTGAGATAGGCGGAGCGCTCCTTGGCGAGCTCCTTCAGTTCGGCCTCCAGCACCCCGGTCTCCGCCTTCTCGACGCTCTCGCGCTCGGTGGTCAGGCTGCGGCGCCGGCCCTCGATCGCGTCGGCCTCCGCGCGAAGCTCGGACAGGTCGAGGCTGGTTCCCGCCATGCGGCTCTTGAGGGCGGCGGCGATGCGGGCGGCCTCGCGCAGCACGTCGGCCTCGGCCCGCAGGCGCCGGGCTTCGGCGACCGCCTGCTCCCAGTCCTGCCGGCTCTCGGCGGTTGGGCCGCGCTGGCCGCGCGTCATCATGAGCTGGACGGGGCGCACCACCGAGTAGGCCATGCCGGAGGTCGACCGCCCGCTCGGCGCCACGGCCCGGCTCATATGCGCCAATGCCGCGTCGTTCGGGGCGAGATCATAGCCGCCGAGGCGGGCACCGAGGAAGGCCTGGGCATGCGGATCGCGCGTCTCGATCAGGGCCAACGGGCCCTCATCGTCGCGGCCGCCGCGACGGCGGGCCGTGTCCGTCGTCTTGACCAGGATGCAGCGGTAGAACTGGCTTCTTCGCGCTTCCAGGTGCGCGAAGGCGGCGTTGAGCCGGTCGGGCTCGACCACCAGCGCCTCGCGCGCGGCCCCGAGCAGACCTTCGAGGGCCGGGCCCCAGGCCGGATCGACGATCTCGGCGAGCTCGCAGATCGGCGTCGCGTCGATGCCGAGGCGTGCCAGCTCGTCCCGGAACGCGGCGACGTCCGAGGACAGGCGCGGCGCGCTCGGGGTGCGACCGCCGGCAGCGGGGGCGGGCGCACGGGACTGCGCCTCGTTCTCCTGGGCACGGGCGCGCAAAGCCGCGTCCTCGGCCGCGCGCTCCAGGGGCGTGGCGATCTCGGGGGCGGCGGCGAGGCCGGCCAGCAGGCCCGCGAGGGGACCGTCGGAGCGCAGCGTCTCCTCCGGGTTGGCCTCACGGCGCAGGCCCGAGCGGGCGCAGGCCTCCACCAGCCGGGCGGCCTCGGGCGAGATTCGCCGGATCTCGCCGCCGACGACGGCGAGCTTGCCCGCATCGAGGACGATCCCGACGAGGTCGGCGACCCGGGCGGCCAGATCCCGCCGGTCGCGGGCCAGCATCGCGAGGCCGGCGTTGGAGGCAGCCAACCGCCCCTCCGCCGCCGAGCCGGCGATCAGCGCCTTCTTGGCGGCGATCTCGCCGTCGATCTCGCGCACGAAACCCTGGCTGGTGGCGACGCTCTCGCGGGCGATGCGCAGGCGCTCGGCGACGTCCTTGAGGGCGTGGCGCGCGCCGATAAGGTCGATGACGCGGCGTCGCAGATCGGCGTCTGAGGCCTGAAGCTCGTGGAGTGCGGCCGACAGGCTGGCCTCGGCCCAAGTCTCGTACCGGCCGAGGATGCGGGCGAGGTGGGCGAGGCGCCGCTCCAGCTCCTCGATGGTCTCGCGCAAGCGGCGCCAGTTCTCCACCGACTGGCGGATGCGCGCCACGTCGAGGGGCTCGGGCTCGAGCACGAAGCAGCGCACGAAGGCGGAGGAATCGAAGATCGGCTTGAACGCCACCGCGTTCGAGAAGGTACGCAGGAAGTGGCGCGGCTCCGGCACCGCCGATCCCTCGCGCAGGAGCCCGAGCAACTCGGCCGTGAAGCGTTCGCCGGAGGCGCGGAACTCGTCGAAGGTGGTGCCGTGTGTACGCAGATCCTTGGCGATCTCGGCCCAGGGCGCCACGAAACTGCCGGCCGGCGCCTCGCGCACGTAGTCGGCGATCTCGAAGCGGTGCCCGACATGGACGAACCGCGAGAGCGTGGTCTCGCGGCTCTCCTCCGCGCGCGCCGCCAGGGCGAGCCCCGCCGAAACGACCCGGCCGGTCTTCTCGTTCTCGAAGACGAGGACGATCAGGCTCTCGCAGGCCTCGCGGGTGGGGCGGCCACCCTCGGCGGGGTCGCTGATCCAGCCGAGGCAGTAATCGCGCACGGTGCGGGCGCTGCGCCCGGAGGCCGACGCGTTCAGAGCCAAGCGGCTCGCGTTGTTGCCGGCCAGCACGGTGCCGACCGCGTCGAAGATGGTCGACTTGCCGGCGCCCGTCGGGCCCACCAGGGCAGCCGCGCCCCGGATCCGGATCTGCTCGCGGCGGATCAGGTACCAGTTGGACAGGACGATGTCGGTGAGGCGGTACACGGCGGCTCTGGTCTGGTCCCGATGCTGCGTCGAAGCGACACCGCATGGACGCGCCGGGCCCCGGATGCAAGTCGCGTCCCCTCCGGGGCTGGGGACCGGGGGCGGCGCGACGCTTCTAGAACGCCTCCTCGCCCCGCGCGGCGCCCCAGGACCGGACCTGGTCCATCCAGGTGTCCGGCGACAGCACGGTGATGCCCGGCAGGACCATCAGGGGCGTGATCTTCTCGACCTTGTCGCGCTCGCCGAGGCGCAGGGCGCCCTTGCGGGCGAACAGGCGCAGAATATCGATCAGGCGCTGCTCGTCGGGCGGATCGCTGCGGGTGACCGTGCGGATCGATTCGGCGATGTCGTCGGTGGTGCATTCGACGACGCCCTCCGTGGTGACCTGGTGTGCGCGCAGGCCCTCCTCGTAGGCCAGCCGCAGCGAGAGCAGCACGAGAGTCTCGTCCTTGCGCAGGCGCTCGCCCTGGGCATCGTGACGGATTCCATCGAGGGGCACGCGCAGGCACACCATCTGGTCGCGGTGCGCCACCTCGAAGCGGTACCCGAGGCAGCCGAAATAGGCTTGGAAGAACGGCGCGTAGTGCCGGGCGAGCTCGTAGGAGCGGCCGATCCCGGGGGTGCCGGCATAGACGCACTGACTCTTGAGCAGCACCTGCAGCGCGCGGGTCAGCTCTTCCTCCGAGGGTGCGCGGGCACCCGGCGGCGGTGGCTCCTCGCCGTCCACGATGGCGCGAAAGGGTTCGAGCATGGCGGGTCCCGCTTGAGCCGGCGCGGGCGCGGCCCGCGTGAAGGCCCCGGTCTCTACCCGGCGAACCCGCGTGGCGCCAACCCGGGCTTCAGGCGGCTGCGGCGGGCTGGGCCCGGAACAGCGACAGGCAGGCCGTGTCGCGGTGCATGCTCAGGATCGAGGCCCGGTCGAGGGAGGGGTTGGCGGCGAGCACCCGCTGGACCTCCGCCACGATGGCGTCGTAGCGGGACGCGTCGAAGTTCGGCTCCAGGGGACTGACCGCGATGTAGGTCTCGACCACGAGGACGCGCTCGCAGCGCTCCCGGCCGACCTCGGCGGCGATCCAGGCATTCTTGATCAGGCATTTGCCGGCATTCATGGGGGTACGCTCCCGTGCCTTCCGCAGCGTGTCTGGCGGAGAGCAGAGGATGAACCCGCTTCACGAATTTGCAAGGGTTCTATTCCATGCTGCGGCGCGAAGACTTGACTGCACTGCGAAGACTTCGTTGTGTCGCTGCTTCCCGAAGGTCGGCCGGGGCCGTATCAGCGCGCGCCGGCGCCGGCCCGCTCCACCAGGAAGTCGGGGCAATCCAGCCAGCCGTTCGCGACGCGGCCCTTGACCCGCGAGAGGCGGTACCGGCGCCGCAGGCTGCCGTCGAACAGCACGTCGATCTCGCGCAGGCGCTGAAACACCACGAAGTCGTCCACGTCGGCGATGCGGATCTGCGAGCCCCGGATCGCGCGCCCACGCCCGATCTGCGCCTCGATGAAATCGACGATCCGCTCCGGCGTCACCGCCACCCGCAGGCGGAACGCATCCTTGGCGGCGATGAAGGCTTCGATGGCCGGGTCGAGTTCGAATTCCGGGAGGGGCTCGCTCTCGATCGGCGGCCGGCGCAGGCGCGGCGCGTAGCAATGCGGTTCGCCGATGGGCGGGCGCAGGAGCGAGACCTGAGGGTCCGGCAGGCCCGCGAGGTCGTCATCCGCCGACGCCACCGCCCGCAGGGCGGCGGCGGTGCGCTCGATCCGATCCGAATCGCGGTGGTCGAGGGTGCGCAGCGCCGCCGCGATCCGCCGCTCCAGGCGGGCCACGATGTCGGCCACCGCGTCCAGGTGCCGGTCGAGCCCCTCGAAGATCGACAGGATCTCGGCGAGATCCGCGCGGACCGCGCGCTCGGCCGCCTCCAGGGTCGGGGCGCGGCCCTCGCGCAGGCCGGCCTCGGCGAGCGCCCGCAGGGTGAGGGAATCGCGCAAGGCGCGGCCCGCCTCGCGCACGATGCCGGAGCGGAACCGGAAGGGATTGAGGCGCGTGTGCAGGGTCCGGTAGTCGCTCACGAGGTGGCGCGCCACGAACTCCTCGAAGTAGAGCCGGAAGGCGGCGCCGTGGTCTGCCTCGCGCAGGATGCGCTCCTCGCTCTTGCGCATGGCGCCCGCGAGACTGCGCAGGTGGCTGAGGAAGGCGCGCGCCGACTTGGCCGCATTGACCAGCGCCTCGGAGCGCTCGGCCGGGTTGGCGATGGCGCTCTCCAGGCTGCCCAGCACGTCGAGGACGGCGCCACCGTAGGAGCGTGTCTCGCCCCGGTTCAGCCGCGCCAGCTCCTCCACCAGGATGCGGGCCTCGGGGTCGAACTCCACCACGGGGACGTAGCGCTCGCGCCGTTCCACCAGCCAGCCCGCGTCGAAAAGGCGGCGGTAGACCACGGAGCGGCGCTCCGCCGGGTCCGCCGGGGTCGCGTCGTCGTCCGCGATCTCGCTGGCCGCGTAATCGGCCGCGAAGTCGCCGATCGCCGCCAGGACATCGCTCTTGCGCAGGGGCTCGGCGGTGTCGCCGAAGATCCGCGCGTGGAGATGCAGCAGCAGGGCCGCGTTGAAGGCGCGGCTCGGCGAGGCCAGCGGCTTGAAGAGGTCGTCGGAGAGGCAGTTGAACAGCATGGCGTCGGCGCGGACGATCGCCACGGCGGGGCGCGCGAGTCAAATCGCGATGGGGGCGGCGATCCGGGCGCGCGATGAACCCCGCCGCGCGGGCGTGCGTTGTCCCGCCGCCCACCGTGCGTCGCGCGGCGCGTCGTTTCGGAGTTTCCCCCATGTTCAGCCGCCTGCCCACAGCAGCGCTCGGCGCGTCCCTCCTGGCCGCGACCACCCTCCTCGCGGGACTTCCCGCCCTGGCCCAAGCGACGGCCGAGGCCCCGGGCCGGACGCTTGCCAATCCGGCGCCGGGCTCGCTCCGAGGGTCGAAGGTGATCGGCTTGCCCGTGATCGGCATGGACCATGTCCGCGTCGGCTCGGTCGAGGACATCCTGCTGGGCAGCGACGGGCGGATCGCCGCCGTGGTGATCGGCGTCGGCGGATTCCTGGGGATCGGCGAGAAGCTCGTCGCCGTGCCCTTCGATCAGGTCGCCTGGAACCTTAAGGACGTTCCCCTCACCTCCGGGCCGACCTCGGTGACGACGCCCGAGACGGCGCCCAGCAAGGCGGCCGCCGCCAAGGTCACGCCCGAGACCATGCCGGGGGCCGACACCAGCCGCGACGTGCTCGGCGCGGTCGAGGACATGCATGCCGGCAAGGTCGGCAACGCGACTGGATCGACGGCGGGCGCGACGGTGCCGAAGACGGAGCCGGCCACCGTCATGGCCGGCGGGACGCCGGTGCACGCGGAGGTCCGCATGACGAAGGCGCAGCTCACGGCGGCCCCCGCCTTCAGCTACGACGCCGCGCGGAAGGCTGAGAAGTGAGCGTGGCGCAGGCAGGCTCCACGATGACGCGAGCACGAACCCTCGCGGGTGCCGCCCTGTTTTCGCTCGCCACGCTGGGCCAGGCGCTGGCCCAGCAGATGAACCCGGCGCCGCCGATCCGCGAGTCCGGCCCGTCCGGGTCGAACTCCGCGGCCGCCAACGCGGCGGCGACGGATTTCAACTGGGTCTGGGCCAGTCTCGTGGTGGCGGTCCTGGTCTTCGCGGTCTGGTACGTGGTCCGGCGCCGGCAATCGCGCCGATAGCCGGCGCTCCGCGACCGGCGACTTCGCGCCGCTACTTGCCGGCGCTGGGGAAGAACAGTTGCTCGCCGCCGATCTCGTAGCTCGCGATGGCCGCCTGTCCCTCGGGGGAAACGAGCCAATCGATGAAGGCCTGGCCTTCCTTGGCCTTCACGGTCGGGTGTTTCTCTGGGTTCACCAGCATGACGCCGTAGGGGTTGAACAGGCGCTTGTCGCCCTCGACCACGATCCCGAGGTCGCCCCGGTTCTTGAACGACAGCCAGGTGCCGCGATCGGCCAGGATGTAGGCGTTCAGGGCCGAGGCGGCGTTGAGGGCCGGCCCCATGCCCTGGCCGACGTCGCGGTACCAGTCACCCTTCACGGCGGCGAGATCGACGCCCGCCTCCTTCCAGGTCCGCAGCTCGGCACTGTGCGTGCCGGAGCGGTCGCCGCGCGAGACGAAGGGCGCCTTGACGGTGCCGAGCTTGGCGAAGGCCGCCACGACGTCGTGCCCCTTCACGCCGGCCGAGTCGGATTTCGGGCCGACGAGGACGAAGTCGTTGTACATCACGTCCTGGCGCTTCGTGGCGAAGCCCTCCGCGAGGAACTTCTCCTCGGCCGGGCGATCATGCACCAGCACCACGTCGGCATCGCCCCGGCGGGCCGCGTCGAGGGCTTGGCCCGTGCCGAGCGCCACGACCTTCACGGCGATGCCGCTCCTGGCCTCGAACAGCGGCAGCAGGTGCTTGAAGAGGCCTGATTGCTCGGTGGACGTCGTGGAGGCCACCACGATGGAAGAGGGGTCCGCCCGGAGCGCCGGTGCGGAGCCGAATGCGCCGATCAGGCCAAGGGCGGCGGCGAGACCGCGAACTACGAGACGGCGGCGAAGGAGGTCCAAGGCAGTTCTCCGGCGATGTAGGCCCGGGTCTCGGGCCTTTGGGGGGCGGTGAGGATAGCGCGGACCGGGCCGTGCTCGACGGCGCGGCCCTTCGCGAGCACGAGCACGTCGGCGGCGAGCCGCATGACCTGCCCGAGATTGTGCGAGACGAGCACGACCTTCGTGCCGCGCGCGGCCATCTCGGCCAGCAGCGCCTCCACGAGTTCGGTGACGGCGGGGTCGAGGTTGGCGGTGGGCTCGTCCGCCAGGAGCAGGCCCGGCTCCACCGCCCAGGCGCGGGCGAGGGCCAGGCGCTGCTGCTCGCCACCCGAGAAGCGCGTCGCCGGATCCCTGGCCCGGTCGGCGAGTCCGACGCGGGCCAGCGCCGCGCGGGCGCGGGCCTCGCGCTCGGCGCGGTTGAGCCGCAGGGGCACCAGGGCCAGGGCGACGTTGGCGAGAGCGCTCGCCCGCACCAGGGCCGGGCGTTGGAACACGAAGGCGCGCCGCACGGGCGCGGAGGCGACGATCCGAACCCGCCCGCGGGTCGGGGCGATGAGGCCGTCGATGATCCGGAGCGTGATGCTCTTGCCGGCGCCGTTCGGACCGATCAGGGCAGTGATGCCGGCCGCCGGGATGTCGGCGGTCAGCCCGTCGAGAATCGTCGTGCCGTTGCGGCAAAAGCTGAGGTCGTCGAGGTGCAGGCTCGGCATCGCGCTCACCCGAAGGCCCGCACGGCGTATCCGCGCAGGAGGGCGGCCGCGCCGTTCACCGCGATGACGAGGCCCATCAGCACGACGCCGAGGGCGAGGGCGAGGCTGAGGTCGCCCTTCTGGGTCTCGAGCGAGATCGCGGTGGTCATGGTGCGGGTGTGGCCGTCGATGTTGCCGCCGACCACCAGCACGGCGCCGATCTCCGAGATCGCCCGTCCGAAGGCGGCGAGCGCCGTCGTCACCAGGGAGAAGCGGGTGTCGTGGATCAGGGCCAGCGCCCGGCGCGGTGCCGAGAGCCCAAGGGAGCGCAACTGCTCGCCGAGATGCGCCTCCGAATCGGCGATCACCTGCCGGGTCAGGGCGGCGATCAGGGGCGTCGCCAGGACGGCCTGCGCCGCCACCATCGCGCTCGGTGTGAACAGCAGGCCGAGGCTCCCGAGCGGTCCGGACCGGGACAGGAGCAGGTAGAGCACCAAGCCAACGATGACGGGGGGCAGCCCCATGAAGGCGTTCAGGAGCCCGACCACGGCGCCGCGCCCGGGAAAGGCCGCGACCGCAAGGAACGCGCCCACCGGAACGCCCAGGGCGAGTCCGATGCCGACGGCGCTCAGGCTGACGCGCAGGGACAGCCACGCGATGGCGAGCACGTCGCGGTCGAGGGTCGCGAGGCGCAGGAACGTGTCGTCGAGCGTCTGAAGCATCGTCACCGGGCTGCGGGGGACGCGCTTCGATGGTATGCCATCATGTGAAAGATCAATAGGAAAGGCGTTGCCGATGCGAGTGAGCCTGCGCGTCGAGGGCGAGGCGGACGGGCTGGCCCTCGGCCCGGCCTTCGCCCTCCTGGATGCCGTCGCGGGGGCGCCCTCGCTGCTCGCCGCCGCCCGGACCCTCGGGATCTCCTATCGCTCCGCCTGGAGCCGGCTCGCCACGATCGAGGTGGCGCTGGGGCGCCCGGTCGCCGTCAAGACGAAGGGGCACGGCACGACGCTGACGTCCTATGGGGTGGCGTTGCACGCGAGTCTCGCGGCGACCTTCCGCCGGCTTGGACCGACCCTGGCCGCCGAGGAGATCCGGCTGGCCGACGCCCTGCGTGCGCTCCGGGTGGAGGCGCCGACGCGGATGCGGATCGCGGCGAGCCACGACCCCCTGCTGCTCGGCGCGGTGACGGACCGGCCGGAAATCGAACTCGCGGTGGCGGGCAGTCTCGACGCCCTGGCGCTGCTGCGGGCGGGGAGCGCGGATGCGGCGGGGTTTCACTACGGCGCGCGCGGCGTTCCCCCGGTGCCCTTCGACGCGGTGTTCGCCAATACCGGTCTCGTCGTGCGCCCCCTGTTCGACCGGGAGCAGGGCTTCATGCTGCCGCCCGGCAACCCGCGCGGCGTCGCGTCCGTCACCGACATCGCGCGCCTGTCCTTGCGCTTCGTCAACCGGCAACGCGGGGCGGGCACGCGGATCTGGTTCGCGCGGCTCTGCGCGGAGGCGGGTCTCGGGCCGGAGGACATCCTGGGGGCGCAGACCGAGGAGTTCACCCATCAGGCCGTGGCCGCCCTGATCGCCACGGGGGCCGCGGATGTGGGCATGGGCACCCCGGCGGTCGCGCAGCGCTTCGGCCTCGCCTTCCACTCGCTGGGGTGGGAAACCTATTTCCTGGCGATCCGGGCGGATTTCCCGGGCCTGGCGCGGTCGGAGCCGCCGGACACCCTCGACCTCTTCCTCGCCGCGATCGCGCAGGCCGCCGCGACGACGCTCGGCTACGCGCACCCGGCGTCGTCCTACCCAGGGTCGCCCTACCAGAGCGAGGTGTGCGGGTAGAAGGTCAGGATGTCGCCCGGTGCCACCGCCGTGACCGCATCGGCGAGTTCAACGAGGCCGTCGCTCTCGGTCAACGAGCTGAGCACCCCGGCCCCCTCGCGGGGATACTTCCAGGCTTCCAGCACGGCGTCGGCGGCAAGCGCGACGCTGGCGCGGACGAATTCCCGGCGCCCCGCCTTCTTCTTGTAGGCGAACGCCGCCCGCACCGGCTGGCCGAGGGGCGCCACCGCGCTCGCTCCCCCGAGGCGTGCGAGGAGCGGACGCACCACGAAGAGCAGCGTCACGTAGGCGGCACCCGGATTGCCCGGCAATCCCACGAAGGGCGTCCCCGCCACGAGCCCCATGGCGACGGGGCGCCCGGGCTTGATCGCCAGACGCCAGAACATCAGCGAGCCCCGCGCTTCGACGGCGGCCTTCACGTGGTCCTCCTCGCCCGTCGAGACGCCGCCGGAGGTCAGGATGAGGTCGTGGTCGCCGGCGGCTGCGGCGATGCGGTCGGCCAGGGCCGCCGGCTCGTCGCGCAGGATGCCGAGGTTGGTGACGCTGACCCCGAAGCGGTTTAGCAGCGTCGCGAGCATCACCCGGTTGGAATCATGGATCGCGCCGGGCTCGAGGGGGCGGCCGGGTTCGGTGAGCTCGTCGCCCGTGGAGAACAGGGCGACACGCAGACGCGTGCGCACCGGGAGCCGGTCGTGGCCGGCGGCGGCGGCGAGCGCGATGTCCTGCGGCCGCAGGCGGCGCCCGGCGGGGATCGCCATCGCACCCGCGGCGATGTCCTCGCCGGCCGCGCGGGCATTCGCGCCGCGCTTCAGCCCGGCCGGCAGCACGACCATCGCGCCCTCGCGCCGGACGTCCTCCTGCATAAAGACGGTGTCGGCCCCCGCCGGCATCGGCGCGCCCGTGAAGATGCGGATCGCCCCCGCATGTGCCTCACGGCCTTCGGGGGAAGCCCCGGCTGCGAGCCGTCCAACCACGGGCAGCGCCGTCTCGCCCTGCACCACCAGCGCGGCGTGGCGCACGGCGTAGCCGTCGACCGCCGAATTGGCGAAGGGCGGCACGTCGTGCAGCGCCGGCACGTCCTCGGCCGCGATGCGTCCATCGGCGTCCCCGAGGGACACCCACTCGGTGCCTGCCAGGACGGGAAGGCGTTCGCCGATCAGCGCCACGGCCTCCTCGATGCGCATGAGCGCACCGCCGAAGGCGAAGCAATCGTCGGTCAGCTGGGCCATCGTCCCTCCAGGCGCGCCAGCGCCGTCTCCAATGGCTCCGCCAGGGACAGCACGAGGTCGGCGATCACATCGACGGCGTCGAGATCGACCACCGGGACGCGTGCATCCGGATGCGGCCGGTCGCTCGCAACCGCGACGATGCGGGGATCGTCCGGATGCATCGGGGGCTTGCCGTTGGCGACGCGATGAACCTCGAGCTTGGCATGCGCCTCGCGCTTGAAGCCCTCGACAACGACGAGGTCGCACGGCGCGAGGCGACGCAGGAGATCGGGCAGGCGCGCCTCCGCCTCGTCACCGACCTCGTGGATCTGGACCCAGCGTCGGGACGAGGAGACGATGACTTCGCACGCCCCCGCCGCCCGGTGAACGTAGGAATCCTTGCCCGGCTGGTCGACGTCGAAGGCGTGGTGCGCGTGCTTGACCGTGGCGACCCGCAGGCCGCGCGCGGTCAGGGCCGGAATCAGCCGGGCCAGCAGGGTCGTCTTGCCCGCCCCGCTCCAGCCCGCGAGCCCGATGACACGGGCAGGATTGTCGAGATGCGCTGGATTCATGCGCTGCCCGCCGGCGCGAAGCCGGCCTCCGCGAGCAGCCGGCGGGTCTCGGGCTCGTCCAGGAGGTCGAGGAAAGCGGCCAGGGCCGGGCGCTCCCGGTCCGCGGTCCGGTACGCGAAATCGTAGCGCTCGTCGGTGAGTGGCAGGAAGCCGAGGCCGTAGGCCCGTGCCACCGTGGCGATGGCGACACCCCAATCCGCTCGGCCCTGGGCAACCGCGGCCGCCACGGCGTTGTGCGAGCGCGGCTGGTTGAAGAAACCCGGAGGCCGCGCCCCCGCGAGGAGACCGTCGACCAGGGCCCGGGTTCCCGAGCCCGCGTTGCGGTTCACCATCACGGCCTCCGGATCGGCGAGGACCGCGGCCACCGCCTTGGCGACGTCCAGGCACTCGAAGCGCGCATCGCCCGCGCGGTGGACGATGCCCTGGAGGCGGCCCCAGCCGGGTGCCAGCGCCATGCCCTCCCTCAGGAAAGGCTCGTTGTAGCGGCCGGTCTCGGGATCGAGGAGGTGCATGGCGGCGAGGTCGCATTCGCCCCGTGCCAGGGCGGCGAGACCTCCGGCGGAGCCGACCCAGAGGGTCCGGGCCCGGTAGCCGCGCTCGGCCAGGCGCCCCACGACACGGTCGAGGCCGACGCAGTGGCTGCCGATGATGGTGAGATCGGGCGGGCGCACCCCTGCCCCGAGGCGCGTCACCGCGACCGTCTCGCCCGCCTCCAAGCCGGGGCGTGCCGCCGGCACCGTAAAGAAGCCGTCGGCCTGCGAGAAGGCGGTGACCGAGCCGGAGCCCTTGGGCAGCGGGAGTGCGACGAGGCCGGCCTCGGTCTCTCCCAAGGAAGCCATCACGAATTCGGTGCGGCCCTGCTCGGAGGCGACGCGCTGGGGCAGTGTCGCCGCCACATGGGTCTCCTCGCGCGGCGGCAGGCCCGCCAGGGCGCGGATCAGCGGCACCACCACGTCGTGGAAGGTGAACATCGCCGAAGTCGGAAAGCCTGGCAGCACTACGATCGGGGTGCCGTCCGCCACCGCGAGGCAAAGGGGCTTGCCGGGCTTCAGGGCGACGCCGTGCACGAGGATGCCAGGCTGGCCGAGGCGCTGGAGGATGCGGTGCGAGACGTCGCCCGCCCCCTTCGAGGTGCCCCCGGAGAGCACCACGAGGTCGCTCGCGGCGATCGCGGCGCGCAAAGCGGTTTCGAGGGCGGCCTCCTCGTCGCGGACGATGCCGAGGGGAATGGCAGTGCCGCCATTCTCGGTGACCGAGGCGCACACGATCGGGCCATTGGAATCGTAGATCGCACCCGGAGGCAGGGCCGCGCCGGGGGGCGCGAGCTCGTCGCCGGTGGAGAGCACAGCCACGCGCGGGCGGCGCACGACCGCGACCGTGTCGAGGCCGCAGGCGGCCAGCATACCGATCTCGCGGGCCGTGATGGGGACGCCCCGGCGCAGCACCGTCTCGCCGGCCGCCATGTCGGCCCCGGCATAGCCGATGAACTGTCCCGGCCGCGCTGCCTGGACGATTTCGACCGATCGGGTCGGCGCGTCGAACTCGGTGCGCTCCACCATGACGACCGCATCGGCCCCGCGCGGGATCATGCCCCCGGTGGCGATCGGCGTTGCGGTCCCGGCGGCCACGGTGAGCGCCGGGGCAACGCCGCAGGCCAGGATCTCGGCGTTCAGCGTGAGCGCGCGGGGCTGGCCGTCGCGGGCGCCTTCCGTGTCGGCGGCCCGCAGGGCGAAGCCGTCGACCAAGGCACGGTCGAAGGGCGGCACGTCGATGGGCGAGGCGACGTCGTGGGCGAGCACCCGGCCGAGGGCCTCGGCGAGCGGAATCGTTTCGTCACCGAGGGCGACGTGCGGTACTGCCGCGCGGAAGCGGGCATGCGCCTCCTCGCGGCTGACCACGTTGAGGAATTGCTCCTGTCGCGCCGCCTGGGCGAGGCGCGTGGCGAAATCGTCCCCGGCGATGCTCATAGGGGCAGCACCGCCACCGTGGTCCCGGCGGGATGACCCTCGGAGTCCGGTGCCACGAGGAGCGCGGCATCGGCCGCGATGAGGCGGCCCAAGGGCAGCTCCGCCCCGCCGAGGGGCATCACTCCGTCGGCCTCGCGGCGCGCGAAGACGATTTCGCTGAGACCGATCGTCGAGCTGACCTTCCGCAGGAGTGGCGCATGCGCGAAAACCGGGGGGCTCGCGCCGGTCAGAGCCCGGATCAGCGGACGCCCGAGGGCGAGGAACGCCGCGAGGGCCGCGTCCGGCCGGCCGGGGAGGAGCAGGACCGGACGTTCGCCGACGCGCCCGAACCCCGCCGTCTCGCCGGGCCGCAGGGCGATGCCGTGGGCCTCGACGCTGCCCGCACGGGCCAGGCCCGCCGCGCCGTGATCGTTTCGCCCGAAGCCGGTGCCGCCGAGAACCAAGGTCGCGTCGGCTGCGCCTGCCGTGAGCGCGTCCGCGATTGCCTCCGGGTCGGCGACGGCGCGCACCACCTCCGCCACGATGGCGCCTTCCGCCTCGATCAAAGCGGCGATGAACGGCGACAGCGTGTCCCGCTCCACCGCGGCGGCGAGGACCAGCCGAAGGTTGGGCACGCGGACCGGGACCGCCGGGATGCCGGCCGCCTCGAGGGCGAGGCGATGGAGCGGCGTGATCCGCGTGCCCGCCGCGATCAGGCAGTCGCCAGTGCCGATCTCGTCGCCAACGGCTCGCAGGCCCGTGCCCGCCGCCGCATCGTCGATGACGTCGCGTCCCGCGACCGCCTCGAACGCCAGCACCGCGTCGATGTCCCCTGGCATCGCCGAGCCGGCATCGACCCAGGCGGGCGCGCGCGGCGGCAGCACGGGTGCGTAGGGCGATGCCCCGAGAACGTCGTCAGCCCGCACCGCCCAGCCGTCGCGTAGCGCGATGGCGTGCTGCGGCTCGTCCCGCGCGGCGCGGATATCGCGCCCGGCGATCCGGCCGACCGCTTCTCCAAGCGAGACCGTACGGATCGCCAGGGGCGCGAGAGGAGCGACCAGCAGGGCCACTGCGTCGGCGAGCGGGATCAGGGCCGCCGATGCCGTGCGCCGCTGGCCGGTCTCGGGAACGTGTTTCTCGGCCGCGATGCGGGCAGGAACGATCATGCGCTGAGCGATGCGCCATCGCCGGTCCGGGATCAAGCACCTCCGCCGCCGGCCGCGTCACCGGGTCTCGCCGGAGGCCGGGCGACACCCGCGCCGGGGATCGATTAGGGTCCGCCCGCGCGGGACGATCCGCGTGGGACGCGTTCTGCCGGGGAGATTCGATGTCCGCGAGACAGTGGCTGCCGATCGTCGGCATCGCGATCCTGCTCGGCCTCGGCGCCTCCGCCGACGCGCAGATGCGAGGGCATGGCGGCCCCGTGCGCGCGCTCGCCGTGGCGCCGGGCGGTACGCTCGCGATCTCCGGTGGCTTCGATCAGGCCGCGATCCTGTGGGGCATCGAGACCGGCACGGCCCTGACGGTGCTGCGCTTCCACGACGGAGCGGTGAACGCGGTGGCCGCCCTCCCCGATGGCCGCTTCGCCACCGCTTCGGAGGATGGCCGCATCGCCCTCTGGCGCGCCGGCCAGGCGGAGCCGGAGCGGGTCTTTTCCGAGCATGCCGGTCCGGTCTCGGCCCTGGCGCTGGCACCGGACGGCCTCGCCCTCGCCTCGTCCTCGTGGGACGGCACGGTCCGCATCCGCGCCCTGTCGGGCGGTCCTGCGCGGGTCCTCGCGGGGCACCACGGCAACGTCAACGCCGTGGCTTTCCTGCCAGACGGGCGCCCGGTCTCGGCAGGCTACGACGCCACCGTGCGAATCTGGCCGTTAGCGGATGATGCCGGAGCCGTCCCCGTCGTGTTCACCCTGCCCACAATCCTGAACGCCCTGGCGGTGATGCAGGACGGCGAGATCGCGGCGGCGGGGGGCGATGCCGTCGTCCGGCTGCTGCGGCCCGATGGCCGCGTGCGGGCGGAGATCGATGTCGGCCCGAACCCAGTCATCGCGCTCGCGCCCTCTCCCGACGGTACCCGCATCGCGGCCGCCACGGCCGGAGGCGCCGTGGCGGTGATCGACCGCGCGGCGCGCACGATCCTGAGCCGCCTCGTCGGGCCCGGCCTGCCGGTCTGGTCCGTCGCGTGGCGTCCGGACGGAGGCGAACTCCTGACCGGCGGCGGCGATCGCCTGATCCGGCGCTGGGACGCACGAACCGGCGCGCCGATCGGCCCCCTGGCGATGCCGCGTCCCGCCGATGCCCTGGCGGCCTATCACGGCGACCGGGGTGCGGAGGTCTTCCGCGCCTGCGTCGCCTGCCACGCCCTGCGCCCAGAGGATGGCCCTCGCGCCGGCCCGTCGCTCGCAGGCATCATCGGCCGACGCATCGCCACGGCGCCGGACTACCGCTACTCGGACGCCCTCAAGGGCATGGACATCATCTGGGACGCGCGCACCATCGCGCAGCTGTTCGAGGTCGGCCCCGCGCGGTACACGCCCGGCACCCGGATGCCGGAGCAAACCATTACCAGCGCCGAGGACCGCGAGGCCCTGGTCCGGTTCCTGGAGCGGGCGACGGCGACACCCTGAGGCGCGTCAGACCGGCATCACCATGTAGCGGGCGTCGGCCCCGTAGCTCGCGAGCTTTTCCGCCAGGGCCGGGTCGACATCGGCGTTCGTGAAACCCCGCGCCCGCCAGAAATCCGCCGACGCGTTCACCGCCACGAGGGCGATGGCGCCCATGCCCATCATGCGCGACCGCCCGACAAGCAGTGCGAGGCCGGCGCGCGCGTGCCCGGCGCCGGACCGGTCGGGATGAACCCCGAGATCGTGCAGGTAGATCGCATCTCCCGCCCCCCGCAGCCCATCGAGGGGCCGGTTCAGGGAAGGAATTCGGCCGAGGGGCCACGGATAGGCGATCGCGTAGCCGGAGATGTCACCCTCCGCGCCCGCCAGGGTCAGGCAGAGGTCGCCCCCGAGCGCCAGCCGCTCGGCGAAGCGCGCGACGTCTTCCGGATGGTCGGGGAACAGCGCCCTGGCGAGGTGGTGAATGGCGGGCAGGTCCTCCGACCGCATGCTCCGCCAGTGCGGGACACCGATCATGCGCGGTGCGGTCGCCTCACTGCGGACCGCGCTCGCGCAGGTAATCCTCCGTCGTGCGGGGCTTGTCGCGGGCGGGGCCGGCGTGCGGATCGAAGCCCTGGTTCACCGCGACCTCGACGCGGCAATCCTCGCACATCATCAGGGCGCGGACGCGAGCCTCGCCGGCCGGACCCGTGAACATCCAGTGCCGGTCACGCAGCTTCTCGACCACGCGCTCGATGGTGCTGCGGGTGCCGAAGGGCTTCGCGCAGGTGATGCAGGCGAAGGGCTCTTCCTCCTTCACCACCCGGCGCGGCGCCTTCCAGGCCTCGAAGTCGACGCCGGGCATCAGGTCGATGACGTTCTCCGGACAGGTGTTGGCACAGAGGCCGCACTGGACGCAGAGGCTCTCCTCGAAGCCGAGGAAGGGCCGCTCCGCGCTGTCCGAGAGCGCATGGGTCGGGCAGGCGCCGACGCAGGCGAGGCAGAGCGTGCAATCCTCGGTGCGGAAGTTCAGTCCGCCGAACGGCGCGCCGGCAGCCAGGGCGATCCGGGGCACAGGTACGGGGGCCGCCGCGTGCATCTCGTTGAAGGCGAAGCGCAGCACCTCGCGCTTAGGCCCCACCGGCATGAACCGGGCGGGCGCCCGGGCGGGTGTTCCGGGCGCGGCCTCGGACAGGGCTGCCGCCAGGGCGTCCGGGTCGTCGGTCTCGATGATCGACACCACCGGGGCGCCGGCCGGGCCGCCATAGCCGAGACCCTGGGCCAGGACGTCGCCCAAGGCCACGACCCGGTGCAGGCTCACGAGGTCGTGCTTCGGCCGGGCGCGCGCCAGGATGCGGACGCCGGTCGCCCCGTAGGCGAGGAGCGCCGCGAAGGTCTCGGGCCCGAGTTGGGTGATCTCGTTGACGCGCACCGGCAGCACGTCGGCGGGCAGGCCGTCGCCGTGGCGGGCCAGCGCGTCGATCAGCGGTTCACCGTGCTCGCCGTCGTGGAACAGCACCGTGGGCGCGCGGCCCCCGGCCGCGCCGTAGGCGAGCATCAGGGTGCGCAGGCGCCGCATCAGGGCGTCGGCCGGGGGCAGCGCGTAGGCCGCCGCTCCGGTCGGACAGACGGAGGCACAGTTGCCGCAGCCGGCGCAGATGTAGGGATCGATCGCCACAGTGTCGCCGGCCGGCGCGATGGCGCCGGTGGGGCAGACCTCGAGGCAGCGGGTACAGCCGGTGATCCGCGAGCGGGAATGGGCGCAGAGGTCGGCGTGGAAGTCGACGAAGCGCGTCTTGTCGAAGGTGCCGACGAGGTGGGAGGCCCGGCCGATCACCCGCTCGACGGCGGCCGGGTCGCGCGGATCGGCGCGCAGGTAGCCGAGCCGGACCTCGTGCGCCGGGAACAGGGCCGTGCCGCCGGTCAGATCGATGAGGATGTCGCAGGTGGAGGTGGCGCCGCTGCGGCCGGGGCCGAATTCCAGGTGGGTGCGCGAGGACGGCGCGGGCAGCGCGTAATCGTCGATGCGCAGGTCGAAGGCCCCGAGGCGGCCCTTCGCGCCCGCGATGGTGCCTCGCACCACGGGGAAGTCATTGCGCTGGGGCGGCTCCACCGCCTCGGGCCGGGTGAGCAGCACGGTCACGTCGAGGTGCTCGGCGAGGCGCCGCCCGGCCTCGATGGCTGCGGCGTCGCGGCCGTAGATTAGCGCCACGCCCCGGCTCTCGATCGCCACCGTGGCGGCATCCGGCAGCGGTTCCGCGCAGGCGGCGAGGAGGGCCGCCATCTTCGGGCCGGCGGCCTTGGCTTGGCTCGACCAGCCGGCGGTCTCGCGGATCTTGGCGTAGCTGACCCGGTCCTCGGCCCCGAGTTCGGCGGCGACCTCGTCGAAGAGCGGGGCCTGCAAGGTGCAGGAGATCGTGACCGACGCGCCGGTGCCGAGGGCTTCGCGGACCCGGTCCAGTTCTCGCCCGCAGAGCTGGTCGGCGGTCTTCAGCCGGCCCCCGCAGCCGCGCCCGATGATTTCGGCATCGAGCGGCATCGTCCTCTCGCAGGAACAGGCGAACACGATACGGTCGGACACGCGGGAAACCTTGCGTTCGGGGGAAGCATGCGGCGCGGGCGGAGGGCCCTTCGCAGGATCGTCGGCCTCTTATATAGACTCGAAACGTTCAAAACGACGATCCGACACACCGGCGCAGCCCGCGTGCGAATCGCAGGGCTCCGATGACGCCCATCTAGCCGCGCCGCCTTTCCCTTGCGGCGCATGGTTTCCCGGAACATGTGCGTGCGACGGACCCGTGACCCCTTCGAGCCCTGATCTGCGCCCCATGCCCGCTCCCTCGATCGAGGACACCACCTTCGCACCCGTGCTGCCGCCCGCCTTCTGCGCCCGTGTGCTGCCACCGCCGGCCGATGCCTTCACGGAGGCCGTGCGCCTCGCGCGGTGCGACGGATCGGAGGCCGCCGGCACGCTGATCGTCGTCGCGCGCGCCGACGTGCTCGACTTCGCGGTGGTGTTGGCGCCCGAGGAGCCCCTGGTCTCGGCGCGGCGCGCGTTCCTCGCCGGAATGGTGGCGCTCGCCGACGCGGTCGGGGCGCATGGCCCGCCCGAGATGCCCCTCACCTTCCGCTGGCCCGATACCCTGGTGTTCGACGGGGCCCGCCTCGGCGGTGGCCGGTTCGCCGCGCCGGACGCCTGCGCCGAGGACGCGGTGCCCGAATGGCTGGTCTTTTCCGGCATGCTGATCCTGTCGAAAGCGGCGGCGGGCGATCCCGGCCTGACGCCGGACTCGACCGCCCTCGACGAGGAGGGCTTTCCCGCCGGCATCGCGGTGCCGCTCGTCGAGAGCTTCGCCCGCAACCTCATCCGGGCCTTCGACGGCTGGGCTGAGGCCGGCTTCGGTGATCTGGCCGGGCGCTACCTCGCCCACTTGCCGGTGCCGCAGGGCGTGGCCGCGCGGATCGACGCGGGCGGCGACGTGATCCTGAACGACGTGGAGCGTTGGCCGCTGGCGCCGCTCCTGGCCGAGCCGGCCTGGCGCGACCCCGAGACCGGGACGGTGCGGCTGTGAGCGCTCTCAGGCTGCCGCGTACCTTGCGCCTCGATCCCTCCGACACCTTCGTGTTCACGCATCCGGCGGAACCCGGAGAATGGGCGGTGACGGGCTCGTTCCTGTTCTGGGACGCGGACCTCGCGGCGCTGGAGGGCAAGGCCCGGGCGGCGTTCCGCTCTGGCTTCGTCGGGGTCGCCTCCCTCGGGTTCTCGACGCTGGTGGTGGTGAGCGAGGCCAGCGAGGCGGAGCGGGACGCGGCCGTGGAGGATCTCGCCCGGCACATCCACGAGCGCCTCGGCGCCCCGGACCGCGAAGCCGCGCGGGCTGCGGCCCGCGAGGAAATCGCCTTCGCCGCCTCGCTCTGCAACCTGCCCGTCGGCAGCGTCGTGGCGATGCACCGCACCGTGCAGGACGGCGAGATCGCGGAAGCCTTCCGCACCCTGCATCAGCGCGATCCCGCCCTGCCGGGGGCCGACCGTCTGCACGCCCATGCGCGCGCCTTCCATTTCATCGAGACCGACGAGGAGGAGCCCGAGGAACGGGCGGACCTGATCGGCCTCGCGCGCACCCGACCGGAAACCTGAGCCATGCGCACGACCAGACAACCGAGGACAGTGCGATGACCGAGTTCTGGGTCTCCAGCGGCCATCACCTCACCCGGCGCACGGAGGGGGGCGGCCTCGGCGTGACGGACGAACTCATCCTCGCCTATCTCGCGCGGCCCGAACTCGTTCCACCGGAGGACGCCTGCGACGCAGAGCGCCGGCTGTACGCGGACCTGCGCGCGGAACCGCGCCGGGCCGTCCCGCCGGAGGCGGTGTTGGCCATCGCCGATGCGGACGCGCGCGAGAACTGGGCGGTGCTGCTCGCCTTCCGCGATCGCCTGCTCGCCGCGCGCTCCATCGAGGCGGCCTATCTCGACCTCGTGCGCGGCGGCCTGCAGGGCACGCCGTCGCTGTTCCTGAATCAGCTCGTCCACCTCATCCTGCGCAACGCCCTCGACGGATGCGACGACCCCTTCGTCCTGCGCGCCGCCGAGCTGTTCTTCCGGGCCCAGCGCGTAAGCCGCCTCGACGGGGCGGTCCTCCTCGCCGATTCCGAGGTGATCGAGGCGCGGGAAGGCTCGGCGCCGCTCTCGCCCCTGGTCACGATGCTCGGCAAGGAGGCGGCCAACGAACTCGACATCCTCAACGTCGAGAATGCTTGGAGCTACTGGAGCCGCTCGGACGCCTTCTCGATGGCGCTGAACCTCGGCTCCAGTTCCCCGAGCCGTGCGGGGCTCGCCCGCGTGATCGAGGCCTTCATCGGCCACCTGTTGAACCTGGAGGTCCGGGTCGAACCCCTGGAGGCGCTGGAGGATTCCGACTGGCGCTGGTTCGTCGGCCTCGACGCCGAGGCGACGCGGATCGGCAACGCGCTCTGGCGCGGGGAAGCGGTGGACGAGGCCGATCGGGCACGGGTCATCGCGATCTTTCGGCTGACCTTCGCGGACCCGCAGCGCGTGGACCCGGCGGTCGGCGACCGGCCGGTCTACCTGCTGCTTGCCGCCAGCCCGGCCAATCTCGTCACCCTGAAACCGCAGAACCTGATCGTCGGGCTGCCCCTCGCGGGTCTCCCGTCCGGCTCCTGAGGCCCGAACGGCGCCCCGGCGCATTGTCCCGACGCGTGAAGGAAGAGGCGATGCCCGAGAACCACTTCGAGGTCGGCGTGCTGGTGGCTCGCCGGCGCCTGCGCGGCCCCTGGGCGAGTCATGCCTGGATGCCCGTCGCGGTCCTGCCGGCAGCACCACCCGTGGCGGCCTGGACCAAACTCTCCGAGACCGAGGAGGAGGTGGTGTTCTATGCTGGCGCCTTCGACGTCCTGCTCCATCCGGCCGAGACCTCGCATTACCGCGACAACCTCGTCTCCGGCCGCCCTGCCCTCTGGGTCGCGCTGCGCAAGCTCGACGAGGATCGCTACGAGGTCGCGGCCGTGACCGCAGACCCCTACGAGGGAGAATCGATGGCGGAGGGCATCGGCGAGATCGTCGAGGCGGTTCCGATGCCGGCTGAGTCGCAGGGCGTGCTGCAGGCGTTCTTCGAAGCCTTCCACATCGAGCGCAAGTTCGAGAAGCGCAAGCGCGACCGGGCCGATCCGGAAGCCCTGGCGCGCGGTGGACAGGGCAAGGGCCGTGGCGAGGGGCGCGGGGAATGAGCGACGGCATCCTCTCGCGCTGGTCCCGGCGTAAGCGGGCGGTGCAAGCCGCCGAAGAGGCCGCGCAGCGGGAGGCCGAGCAGGCCGCCCGCGCGGCGGCTTTACCCCCGCCCGAGGTGGAAACGTCCCTCCCCGCCGTCTCCGCGCAGGGTAATCCCGCAATGCTGCCGGGTGCCGCTGACGAGGCCGACGCCTTGGCCGAGGCGATCGCCCGTCTGCCGAAGCTCGAGGACCTGACGGCCCAGACCGACCTCGCCCCCTTTCTGCGCACCGGCATTCCCTCCGCCCTGCGGAATGCCGCGCTGCGCAAGATGTGGTCCGTCGACCCTGGCATCCGCGACTTCGTCAGCGAGGCGCGGGACTACGCCTACGACTGGAACACGCCGGGCGGCGTACCGGGACTCGGTCCGATGCTGCCCACCGACGACATCAAGGCGATGGTCGAGCGCGTGATGACCGGTCCTCCGCCCTTGGCGCCGGTTGCGACCGATCCGAGCCAGACCGAACCGGCCGATGAAACCGGCGTCGCGGCCGAGGCCGAACTCCCGGCCGAACTGCCGGCGGCATTTCCGCCCGATCCGGATGAGGCCATGGCGCAGGCGGCGCCTAATCCGTCCTCGGATCAGGTCGAGGCATTTCAATCGCCCGCAATTGTATCGCGGCTGCGACGCCATGGCGGGGCAATGCCGGTCTGAACGATAGATTCGCGATTGCAGCCGATGCAAACGCTTTTTATCATAGATACAAAGTAGCAGGTCCCTCGAGAGGGCCGGCCCGGGACGGATGGGATCGAGGAGTGGAATGCGTTCCGTTGCGCCGCTTTCAGAGGCATCGGCAGATAGCGGTCCCGGTATGTCTGCGCCGATCCACTCTGACGGTCACGCGAGCTTGATCGTGGACGACGTCGATCTGCTGCGTGCGCAGCAATATGATCTCCTCGCCGTCCTGCTCGGTCGGGCGCCGGACGCGCGGTTGCTCGGGGCGCTCGCGGGCCTGAAGGGCGGCGACAGCGTGCTCGGGCGCGAAGTCGCCGCGCTCGGTGCGCTGGCGGAGTCCGCGACTGTGAAGGCAGTCGAGCGGGAGTACTTCGACCTGTTCATCGGTGTCGGGCGCGGCGAGCTCCTTCCCTACGCCTCCTACTACCTCACCGGTTTCCTCAACGAGCGTCCCCTCGCCCGGGTCCGGGACGACCTCGCGTCCCTCGGGATCGAGCGCGACGAGGCGATGACCGAACCGGAGGATCACCTCGCGGTTCTCCTCGACGTGATGGCCGGCCTCGCGGCCGGGCGTTTCCCGGCCGAAGCCGGAGCCGAGCGGGCGTTCTTCCAACGGCACCTCGCCCCCTGGGCGGGGCGCTTCTTCGCGGATCTGGAACGCGCCCGCGCGGCGCATGTCTATCGTGCGGTGGGCGCCCTCGGGCGCGCCTTCGTGGAGATCGAGGCTGCGGCCTTCGCCATGGATGCCTGAGGCGGCATCCGTAGACCGATTGATCGAGGCGCGCGCCTTCGCGGCTGCCGCTTCCTGAGGAGTGTCGACGATGGGACAGGAACAGAAGGACCAGCTCGGTCGTCGCCAGTTCTTCCGGGCGCTCGGCGGCGGAACGGTGGCGGCGGCGGTCGGCATCTCGACCGCGCCGATGACCGCCACCGAGGCCCAGGCCTACGATCCGGGCACGGACGAGACCCGGTCGCGCTATCGCCTCAGCGACGAGGTGAAGGCGTTCTACCGGACCAACGGCTACGAAACGATCCAGAACAGCACCAACGCCGCCGGAAAGAAGTGAGTCTGCGATGCTGACCAAGCGCAAGAGCGGCGAGGCGAGCCGCACCAAGCATCAGGCCGTCGCGGCCGGCCTCGCGGCCGGGGTCCTCGACCGGCGCGGTTTCCTGAAGAAGTCCGGCCTCACCGCCGGCGCCCTGGCCGCCGCCGGCACGATCCAGCTCGGCGCCGTGCGGCAGGCGCGTGCGGCCGGCTCGTCGGCGACGGGGCCGGACGTTCAGGTGAAGAAGAACATCTGCACCCACTGCTCGGTCGGCTGCACCGTGACGGCCGAAGTCGTCAACGGCGTCTGGGTCGGCCAGGAGCCGTCCTATGCCAGCCCGATCAATCGCGGCACGCACTGCGCCAAGGGCGCGGCGATCCGTGAGCTCGTCTCCTCGGACCGTCGCTTGAAGTACCCGATGAAGCTCGTCGGCGGGCAGTGGCAGCGGGTGTCCTGGGAGCAGGCGATCGAGGAGATCGGCGACAAGCTCGGCGCTATCCGCGAGAAGAACGGCGCCGATTCCGTCTACTGGCTCGGCTCGGCCAAGTTCACCAACGAGGCCGCCTACCTGATGCGCAAGTTCGGCGCGTTCTGGGGCACGAACTCCGTCGACCATCAGGCCCGCATCTGCCACTCGACCACGGTGGCGGGTGTCGCCAACACCTGGGGCTACGGCGCCCAGACGAATTCCTACAACGACATCCGCAACGCCAAGACGATGATCATCCTGGGCGGCAACCCCGCCGAGGCACACCCGGTCTCCATGCAGCACGTGCTGTCGGGCAAGGAGATCAACCGTGCGAACATGATCGTCATCGATCCGCGCTTCACCCGCACGGCCGCCCACGCCACCGAGTACGTGCGCATCCGCTCGGGCACCGACATCCCGGTGGTCTGGGGCATCCTCTGGCACGTCTTCCAGAACGGCTGGGAGGACAAGGAGTTCATCGCCCAGCGCGTGTACGCCATGGACGACGTCCGCAAGGAAGTCGCCAAGTGGAATCCGGAAGAGGTCGAGCGCGTCTCCGGCGTGCCGGGCGAGCAGCTTCGCCGCGTGGCGGAGATGTTCGCCAAGGAGAAGCCCGCCACCCTGATCTGGTGCATGGGCGCGACCCAGCACACGGTCGGCACCGCCAACGTGCGCGCGCTCTGCATCCTGTGCCTGGCCACCGGCAACGTCGGCAAGCCGGGCACGGGCGCCAACATCTTCCGCGGCCACACCAACGTGCAGGGGGCCACCGATATGGGCCTCGATGTCACGTCGCTGCCGCTCTACTACGGCCTCGTCGAAGGCGGCTGGCGGCACTGGGCCCGGGTCTGGGATGTGCCCTACGAGTGGCTGCAATCCCGCTTCGACGAAGTGCCCGCCCAGGCCGGTCGCAAGGCGCGCACCCGCAAGGAAAACATGGAGGCGCCCGGCATCACCTCCACCCGGTGGTTCGATGCCGTGAACCTTCCGCCCGAGCAGATCGACCAGCGCAGCCCAGTCAAGGCCTTCATGGTCTTCGGCCATGGCGGCAACACGGTCACCCGTCTGCCCGAGGCGATCGAGGGCATGAACAAGCTCGAGCTGCTGGTCGTGGCCGATCCCCATCCGACCACGTTCGCGGCCTTGGACGCCCGTCAGGACAACACCTACCTTCTGCCGATCTGCACCTCGCTCGAGATGGAGGGCTCGCGCACCGCCTCGAACCGCACGATCCAGTGGGGCGAGCAGATCGTGAAGCCGGCCTTCGAGTCGAAGAACGACTACGAGGTCCTGTATCTCCTGGCCAAGAAACTCGGTTTCGCCGACACCCTGTTCAAGGGCATCAAGGTCAACAACAACGTCCCCGACGCCGAGGATCTCCTGCGTGAGATCAACCGCGGCGGCTGGTCGACGGGCTATTCCGGGCAGAGCCCGGAGCGCCTGAAGGCGCACATGCGCAACCAGGCCAAGTTCGATCTCATCACCTTACGCGCACCGAAGGACGACCCGGAGGTGGGCGGCGAGTATTACGGCCTTCCCTGGCCGTGCTGGGGCAAGCCCGAGCTCAAGCATCCCGGCTCACCGATCCTCTACAACACGAGCCTGCACGTGAAGGAGGGTGGCAGCACCTTCCGCGCCCGCTTCGGGACCGAGCGCAACGGGCAGACGCTCCTGGCCGAGGACAGCTTCACCAAGGGGTCCGACCTCACGGACGGCTATCCCGAATTCACCTTCGGCGTGTTCAAGAAGCTCGGCTGGGACAAGGACCTGCGGCCGGACGAACTCGCCACAATCCTCAAGATCGGTGGCGACAAGCCCGACACCGTCAGCTGGGCCACCGACCTGTCGGGCGGCATCCAGCGGGTCTGCCTCGACCACGGCGTGATCCCGTTCGGCAACGGCAAGGCCCGCGCGAATGCCTGGAACCTGCCCGACCCGGTTCCGGTGCACCGTGAGCCGGTCTACACGCCGCGCCCCGACCTCGTGGCGAAGTACCCGACCCGCCCCGACGAACGGCAGCTGCGCATGCCCAATATCGGCTTCTCGGTGCAGAAGGCGGCGGTCGAGCGCAACGTGGCGCGCGACTTCCCCATCATCCTCACCTCCGGCCGCCTCGTCGAATACGAGGGCGGCGGCGAGGAGACCCGCTCGAACCCGTGGCTCGCCGAATTGCAGCAGGACATGTTCGTCGAGATCAACACCGGGGACGCCGCCGAGCGCGGCATCAAGGACGGCGCCTGGGTCTGGGTCACGGGCGCCGAGAACAGCTCCAAGGCCAAGATGAAGGCGCTGGTCACCGACCGCGTCGGCAAGGGCGTCGCCTTCATGCCCTTCCACTTCTCGGGTTGGTACGAGGGCAAGGACATGCGCGACTACTACCCGAAGGGCACCGACCCGGTGGTGCTCGGCGAGAGCGTGAACTCGGTGACCACCTACGGCTTCGATCCTGTGACGGGCATGCAGGAAACGAAGTGTACCCTGTGCCAGATCAAGGCCGCGTGAGAGGAGCGCATCCATTATGGCCCGTATGAAGTTCCTCTGTGACGCCGACCGTTGCATCGAGTGCAACGCCTGCGTCACCGCGTGCAAGAACGAGCACGAGGTGCCCTGGGGCATCAACCGCCGTCGCGTCGTGACGCTGAACGACGGCAAGCCGGGCGAGCGCTCGGTCTCCATGGCGTGCATGCACTGCACCGACGCGCCCTGCGCCGCCGTGTGCCCGGTGAACTGCTTCTACACCACGGCGGATGCCGTGGTGCTGCACTCCAAGGACATCTGCATCGGCTGCGGCTACTGCTTCTACGCCTGCCCGTTCGGCGCGCCCCAGTATCCGCGCGTCGGCAATTTCGGCTCGCGCGGCAAGATGGACAAGTGCACCTACTGCTCGGGTGGTCCGGAGCCGGACCTGTCGGTAGCGGAGTACGAGAAGTACGGTTCGAATCGCCTTGCCGAGGGCAAGCTCCCACTCTGTGCCGAGATGTGTTCGACCAAGGCCCTGCTCGCCGGCGACGGTGAGATGATCGCCGAGATCTACAAGCAGCGCGTGATCAAGCGCGGCTACGGCTCCGGCGCCTGGGGCTGGAAGACGGCCTACCGCGAGACCGTCGCGATCTGATCGCCACGGACATGCACGAGGGATCGCCGCCCACGTGGCTTTCCCGGACGACACGACACGCGAAAGGAACGCCGATGCGGCGGGCAGTCACGCTTCTCAGCACCCTCGTCCTCGCCACGACGCTCCTCGTCGCGCCGGGGGCGTTCGCGCCCGTCCAGGCGCAGAACCCGATCACCAAGGACGGCCAGAACCCGATGGGCGCCAAACCCACGGCCGATTCCGTCAACGAGGAATTCTTGTTCAAGAACGCGGACAAGATCACCGGTCGCGTCAGCATTCCCGACAAGAAGTCCCAGAACCTGATCCAGCCGCAGGGCCGCGAGTACCAGTCCTTCCGGGAGGGCTACCTGCCCTGGATCGGCGCGGCCTTCATCCTCGGGATGATCGGGGCACTGGGCGCATTCTTCCTCTGGCGCGGCCGCATCCTCACCGACGACACCCAGGAATCGGGGCGCAAGATCCTGCGCTTCAACGCTTTCGAACGCTTCACGCACTGGATGACGGCGGTGTGCTTCATCATCCTGTCGCTGTCGGGCCTGAACTACATCTTCGGTAAGCGCCTGCTGATGCCGCTGATCGGCCCCGAGGCCTTCGGTGCCCTGGCCCAGTGGGCGAAGTATGCCCACGTCTATCTCGCCTGGCCGTTCATGTTCGGCGTCACGATGATGTTCGTGGTCTGGATCAAGGACAACATCCCGAACCGGATCGACTGGGCGTGGATCAAGGCCGGCGGCGGCTTCATCGGCAAGAAGCACCCCCACGCAGCCCGCTTCAACGCCGGCCAGAAGGGCGTGTTCTGGATGGTCGCCGGCTTCGGCGCCGCCATGGGCGTCACCGGCGTGATGATGCTGTTCCCCTTCGCGCTCCTGGACATCAACGGCATGCAGGTCATGCAGGTGATCCACTCGCTGATCGGCATCGTCTTCATCGCCGGCATCCTGGCGCATATCTACATCGGCACGCTCGGCATGAAGGGCGCCTACGATGCCATGGGCAGCGGCAAGGTCGATCTCGCCTGGGCGCGCGCGCACCACGACCTCTGGGTCGAGCAGGAGCAGGCCAAGACCTTGAGTGGGCCGCAAATCGGCGGCGGCCGTCGTCACCCGGCCCCGGCCGAATAACGCAATCAGGCCGCACCGGCGGCGGCAAGGACCACGATCCATGAGAGCCTTCATCGTCGCCGTGATCGCCGCCATCGGGCTCGGCGTCGCCGCCATGTACGCGCTGACCGCGAACCAGAAATTCGCCTATCAGGCGTTCGCCACGACGGGCGCGCGCGTCTCGGAGCCGGGCGCCAACCTCGTGGGCGAGAAGTGGACCGGCAATCCGAGCACCAACGACACGAGCGAGTCGGCCCACGGCAAGGCCACCGGCGAGCCGTCGCACCCGAAGCGCTCATGACACCCGCGCCCCGGCCCACGATCCGGGCCGGCGGCCTTTCCGATGCGCCTGGATTCCAGGGGACCGAGCATGATCCACCGTCTGCCCTTCGCCGCGCTCCTCCTCACGAGCGCGCTGATCGCGCCGAGCGCCTTCGCGCAGGAAGCGGTGCCCGCTGCGGCACCGGCCGCCGGCCCTGCGAACCTGTGCCAGGAACTCGTGGCCTTCGTGAAGAAGCCTGAGGAGAAGAAGCAGGAGGCGGCGACCCCGGCGGCGCAGTCGACGGCGGTGTCCAACCCCTCGGGCAAGAGCGAGGGTCAGCCCTCCGCCTCGGGCGGCCAGCCGCAGCAGAATTCAGGTTTGAGCGGCACCACCACGGCGCCGGCGAAAGCGCCGGGCAGCGAGGCCCCCGCTCCTGCCCCTGCCAGCCCGGCGACGGACGGCAAGTCGGCAAGCGGCGACAACACCATCAAGGATGGCATGCCGGCGCTTGCGCGAGCCAATGCCGCCGCGAAGGTGCCGCCGCCGCCCGCCCCGTCGGCCCCGAGCCCGAAGCCCGACGAGGCGCTGATCGCCAAGATCGACGCGGCGGCCGCAGCCAACGACCAGGCGACCTGCCGTGCCGCCGCCCGGACCATGCGGGTCGCCGGCGTGATCATGCCGCCACCCCTGCTGGCGCTGTCCGCCCTGAACCCAGAATTCTTCGCCGGCTCGCAGCCCTGAGCGCGTGACCGGCCTCCCGGATCGCCCGTTCGAACATCTGCCCCCGCGCCCGCCGATCGGGCGGGACACGCGACTTTGCATGTCGCTGTCCGGCCGGCCGGGACATTTCGGCTCGCGCTTCCACAACCGGCTCTACGCCCTGCTCGGGCTCGACTACGTCTATAAGGCCTTCACCACCATCGATCTGGCAGGCGCCGTCGGCGGCATCCGCGCCCTCGGGATTCGCGGATGCGCGGTCTCGATGCCGTTCAAGGAGGCGGTGATCCCGCTCCTCGATGCCCTCGATCCCTCCGCTCAGGCGATCGACAGCGTGAACACCATCGTCAACGACGATGGTCGCCTGACGGGCTTCAACACCGACTACGTCGCGGTCCGGCGTCTCCTGGCTGAGCACGCAGTCGATCCCGCGACACCGTTCCTGCTACGCGGCTCGGGCGGCATGGCCAAGGCGGTGGTCGCGGCCTTGCGGGATAGCGGCTTTCGCAACGGGACGGTCCTCGCGCGCAACGCGCGGGCCGGCGCTGCCCTGGCGGAACGCTACGGGTTCGCGTTCGCGACCGATCTCGAGGGCCGCACGGCGCCGCTCCTCGTCAACGTCACCCCGATTGGCATGGAGGGGCCGGACGCGGACGCGCTGGCGTTCCCGCTCGACGCGATCGCGGCCTGCGCGATCGCCTTCGACGTGGTCGCGTTGCCGGCGCGCACACCCTTTCTGGCAGCGGCCGAGCGTGCGGGCAGATCCTGCATCACCGGACACGCGGTGCTCGTGCTCCAGGGCCTCGAGCAGTTCATCCGCTACACCGGCGTGACACCGACCCCGGAGCAGGTGGCGGACGCGGCCGCCTACGCCCGGACCTGACGACCCGAGCGAAGGCGGCCGACGCCTAGTCTCATAGGATTTCCGAATGAAGGCGTCGGTCTGCCTGCGCGCTCCCCAACCCTCTCCCAGACGGGAGAGGGGGCCCGTTCCGACCAGCCCGACCGAAGCGATCATCCGGCAGCGGTCTCAGCCCTCCGCGACCGCGTGGTTGCCCATGATCTCGAGGGCGCGCACCAGGGCCGAGTGATCCCGGTCGCCGGCCCCGTTGGCGACGCAGGCCGAGAAGAGCTGCTGGGCCAGGGCCGTGCCCGGCAGGGCGAGGCCGAGGAACTTGGCGCCTTCGAGCGCGAGGTTCAGGTCCTTCTGGTGCAGGGCGATGCGGAACCCCGGATCGAAGGTGCGCTTGATCATGCGCTCGCCGTGCAGTTCGAGGATGCGCGACGTGGCGAGGCCGCCGGTGATGGCCTGACGGACCTTGGCCGGATCGGCACCGGCCTTCGAGGCGAAGAGCAGACCCTCGGCCACCGCCTCGATGGTCAACGCCACGATGATCTGGTTGGCGACCTTGGCGACCTGACCGGCACCCACTTCGCCCACATGCGTCACGGTCTTGCCCATCAGGTCGAAGAGCGGTTTCACGCGGGCGAAGGTCTCCTCGTTGCCGCCGACCATGATGGAGAGCGCGGCGTTCTTGGCACCGACCTCGCCGCCGGAGACCGGCGCGTCGAGGTACTCTGCGCCCCGCTCGGCGAGGCGCGCGGCGAAATCGCGGGTGGCGATCGGCGAGATCGAGCTCATGTCGACCACCACCGCACCGCGCTTCACGCCCTCGGCGACGCCGTCGGCGCCGAACAGCACGGCCTCCACGTCGGGGGTGTCGGGCAGCATCAGGATGATCACGTCCGAGCGTTCGGCCACTTCGGCGGCGGTAGCGCAGGAATGGCCGCCGGCCGAGACCAGGGCTTCCGGCACCTGCCGGCGGGTCTTCAGGGCGAGGCTGTGACCGCCCGCGATGAGATGGCCGGCCATGGGCGCGCCCATGATGCCGAGGCCGATGAATCCGACGTTCATATCTGTCTCCGGGGTGAAGGCGTCAGCGGAAGCGCGCGGCCAGCGCCTCGGAGGTCCGGGCCAGCAGGCCCATGTCCGAGCCGACCGCGGTGAAACGGGTGCCAGCCGCGATGTAGCGGTGCGCCAGTTCCTCGTTGGCGGTGAGGATGCCGGCATGTTTGCCGGTGCGGCGGATGCGGGCGATCGTCTCTTCCACGACCGCGACCACGTCGGGGTGGTTCTGCTGGCCGATGTAGCCGAGGCTGGTGGAGAGGTCGCCGGGCCCGATGAAGACGCCGTCGACACCCTCGACGCCCGCGATCTCCTCGAGGTTGTCGAGGGCGCGGCGCGACTCGATCTGGACCGCCACGAAGATCTCGGCCTCGCAGCGGGCGTGATAGTTCGGGATGCGGCCGAAGCGGGCGGCGCGCGGAGCCTGCGAGAAGCCACGCACCCCGCGCGGGGCGTAACGGGTGGCCGCGACGGCGCGGGCGGCCTGGTCGGCATCGTCGATGTTGGGGATCATCAGCGATTGGACGCCGGTGTCGAGGATGCGCTTGATCGCGATGGGCTCGTCGCTCGGCATCCGCACCATGGCGTTGGCCGAGCCCTCCATCATGGATTGAACCTGCGCATAGACGTCGCGCAGGTCGTTGGCGGAGTGCTCCATGTCGAGGAGCAGCCAGTCGAAGCCGGAGCCGGCCACGACCTCGGTGGAGATCGGGCTGGCGAGGCTGCACCAGAGGCCGATCTGCTGCTGGCCGCCATTGAGCGCCGCCTTGAAGCGGTTGGTGAGGATATCGGTCATCGTCGCGTCTCCGGAGTTGGGGGTCGGCGCACCAGGGGAAATCATCGGACGAGGCAAATCACCGGACGAGGCAGGGGCGCTTGTTGTCGAAGGTCCAGTTCGGGATGAGGAACTGCATAGCGGAGGCATCGTCACGGGCGCCGAGGCCGTGGCTCCGGTAGAGGGCATGCGCCGCCTCGACTTCCGACCAGTCGAGCTCGATGCCGAGGCCGGGCCGCTCGGGCACGCGCACGAGCCCTCCCTCGATCCGGAGCGGCTCCTTGGTGAGGCGCTGTCCGTCCTGCCAGATCCAGTGGGTGTCGATCGCGGTGACCCGGCCTGGGGCGGCGGCGGCCACGTGGGTGAACATCGCCAGCGACACGTCGAAATGGTTGTTCGAGTGCGAACCCCAGGTCAGGCCGTGATCGCGGCAGAGCTGCGCGACGCGCACCGAGCCGGCCAGCGTCCAGAAATGCGGGTCGGCGAGGGGGATGTCGACCGAGCCGAGTTGAATCGCGTGGTTCATCTGGCGCCAATCGGTGGCGATCATGTTGGTGGCGGTGGGCAGGCCCGTGGCGCGCCGGAACTCGGCCATGATCTCGCGGCCGGAGAAGCCCTCCTCGGCGCCGCAGGGGTCCTCGGCGTAGGCGAGCACGTCGCCGCGTCCCTTGCAGAGGCGAATGGCTTCCTTCAGCGACCAGGCGCCGTTCGGATCGAGCGTGACGCGGGCCTTCGGGAAGCGCGCGTGGATCGCCGTCACCGCCGCGATCTCATCCTCGCCGGCGAGGACGCCGCCCTTCAGCTTGAAGTCGTTGAAGCCGTAGGTCTCGTAGGCGGCCTCCGCCAGACGGGCGACCGCGTCGGGGGTCAGGGCCTCCTCGTCGCGCAGGCGGAACCAGCCGTCGCGGGCTTCCGGCTCGCGGTAGGGCAGATCGGTGCGGCGGCGGTCGCCGACGTAGAACAGGTAGCCCAGCATCTCCACGGCGTCCCGCTGCTGGCCCTCCCCCAGGAGGGCGGCCACCGGCACTTCGAGGAACTGGCCGAGGAGATCGAGGAACGCCGATTCGATCGCCGTGACGGCGTGGATGGTGACGCGCAGGTCGAAGGTCTGGAGGCCGCGTCCGCCCGCATCCCGGTCGGCGAAGCGGGTGCGCATGGCGTTGAGCACCGCCTGCCAGTCGCCGATGGGACGGCCGACGATGAGGTCGCCGGCCTCCTCCAGGGTGGCCCGGATGCGCTCGCCGCCCGGCACCTCGCCAAGACCCGTGGCGCCGGTCGAGTCGGTCAGGATCACGAGATTGCGGGTGAAGAAGGGGCCGTGCGCGCCGCTGAGATTGAGCAGCATGCTGTCGCGGCCGGCCACGGGTACGACCTTGATGGCGGTGACGGTGGGGGTGCGCGAAAAGCCGCGCGCGGTCGACGTGCTGGAATCCTGAGGCATGAGCGTTCTCCCGAACCGGTCGCAGCGATGTCTGCGCATCGTCTGGCGGTTCCCGTTCTAGGGCAGACCGGCGATGCCGGTCCAAACCAAAGGCTGGATCGATCGATGCCGGAAGCGTATCGATCCGCGGCTCAGAGGAGGTCCGGTGCGAGCTTGCGCAGATGCGCGAGGAGCGGGTCGTCGCTGCCGCGGCGCCAGGCGAGGTGCAGTTCCGCCGGGCGCGGTTGGGCGAGCTCCAGGGGTCGGAAGGCGACGCCCTCGAAGCGAAGGCGCTCGGCCGCCGCCGGCACGATGGCGATGCCGAGGCGCGCGCGGACCAGCGCCAGGATCGAGTGGATCTGGGTCAGCCGTTGGACGATGCGGGGCTGCAGGTCCGTGCCGGCGAAGAGGCCGATCAGGAGATCGTGGAAGTAGCTCGCCTCGTGCGGCGCATAGCCGACGAGTTCCTCCCCCTTGAGGTCGTCCAGGGTCAGGGCGTCGCGGCCGACGAGGGCATGCCCGTCGGGAAGCGCGACGATCAGAGGTTCGGCCAGGGCCTGCTCCGATTCGAGTTCGGGATGGTTCACGGGCGGCCGGATGAGGCCCGCATCGATCTGGCCGGACAGGATCGCCTCGACCTGATCCTTGGTCACCATCTCGCGGAGCGAGAGCGTGACGTCGGGCATCGCGCTGCGGCAGGCCATGACCAGGCGGGGCAGAAAATCGTAGGCGGAGGCGGCGGTGAAGCCGAGCTTGAGAACGCCGGCCCGGCCCGCCGCCACCTGCCGGGTGATGTGAGTGGCGGTCTCGGCGAGGCGCAGGATGCGCAGGGCCTCGGGCAGGAAGCTGCGCCCGGCGGCGGTGAGCCGGACGGAGCGGCTGGTCCGGTCGAGGAGTTGAACGTCGAGGACGCGCTCCAGCACCTGGATCTGCCGCGAAAGCGGCGGCTGGGTCATGTTCAGCCGGGCAGCGGCGCGGCCGAAATGCAGTTCTTCGGCGACGGCGGCAAAGCAGCGGAGTTGGCCGAAATCGAGCATCTGGCCTCCCACGGGAATGGCCGCGGGCGGATGCCCACGACCACGGATCTTTTCACGGTCGAGACGGGGATGGGATCAGTGCAACTCCACCCGGCGGATCTCGCCGACGATGACGAGATAGCAGAACACCGCCACGAGCGCGTTCAGTCCCACGAAGACGAGGGCGCCATTGAACGAGCCGGTCGTCTGGACGATGTAGCCGATCACGATCGGGGTCGTGATGCCGGCGGTGTTGCCGAAGGTGTTGAACAGGCCGCCGTTCAGGCCGCCGGTGGCGCGCGGCGAGGTGTCGGAGACCACGGCCCAGCCGAGCGCCCCGATACCCTTGCCGAAGAAGGCGAGCGCCATCAGCCCCACCACGAGGGCGTCGGCCTGAACGTAGTTGCAGCCGATGATGCACATGGAGAGGAGCATGCCGCCCACGATCGGGATTTTTCGGGATGCGGTGAGGGAGTAGCCGCGCTTGAGCAGCATGTCGGAGATCCAGCCACCCAGGATGCCGCCGATGAAGCCGCAGAGCGCCGGGAGCACGGCAGCGAAGCCCGCCTGTAGGATGGAGAGCCCACGCTCCTTCACGAGGTAGACCGGGAACCAGGTCAGGAAGAAGTAAGTCAGCGTCGTGATACAGTACTGGCCGATATAGATGCCGAGCAGCATGCGATTCGACAGGAGCTGCTTTATGGTGCGCCCGGCATTGACCGGGGCCGCGGCGCCGCGTCCGTCCATGTCCAGCAGCGCGCCGCCCGCCTCGATGTAGTCGCGCTCGGCCTGGTTGATCGACGGGTGCTCCTTCGGCCCGTACATGACCTGCGTCCAGAGCAGCGCGAAGGCGATGCCGAGCGCGCCCATCAGCGTGAAGACGTGATGCCAGCCGTAATGGTGCACCACCCAGCCCATGAGCGGGGTGAACAGCACGGTGGCGAAATACTGCGAGGAGTTGAAGAAGGCCGAGGCGGTGCCGCGCTCGGAGGTCGGGAACCACGCGGCGGTGATGCGGGCGTTGGCGGGGAAGACCGGCGCCTCGGCGAGCCCGACCAGGAGGCGCAGGCTGAAGAGCACCGCGACCGCCGTGAAGCCGGTGAAGAAACCGACGGCCCCCTGCATCAGTGTGAAGGCCGACCACAGGAAGATCGCGCCGGCGTAGACCCACTTCGCGCCATAGCGGTCCAGCAGCCAACCGCCCGGAAGCTGCGCCAGCACGTAGGACCAGGCGAAGGCGGAGAAGACGTAGCCCATGGAGACGGCATCGAGGCCGAGGTCCTTGGCCAGCGACGGGCCGGCGATCGAGAGCGTCGCGCGGTCGGCGTAATTGATGGTGGTGGCGAAGAACAGCATCGTGACGATGAGGAGCCGTACACGGCTCCGCTTCGCCGCGGTCATGACCAGACCGGCGCCCATGGCGTCTCTCCCTGAAAGCGGACCCGCCCGGCTATTGCCGTGGCGGACATCGGCCGTTCTCAGATCCTCGCGGACACGGCGGCCATTTGCAGGATCGAGCCTAGGGCCCGCCGCGATGCAGCGTCCAACTCAAAGGCTGGATGGATCGATGCCGGAACGGCATCGATGCGCCTTGGAAGGCTGGCCGGTCCTACGTCACGTCCATTCTTATTCGCTCGAATGCGACGGCAGAACCGGATGGTCGCGGTGCGTGACGAGTGACGCGATGGTGTGGTGACCGATCTTGCGCTCCGCGCAACCAGAACGCCGTGGAAGGCCGCTTCGAGGCCGCAGATCGCGCGGTCAACCCAGCCGACGCAAGGCGGCTTCGTAGTGCGGCCGGGGCGCGAGGCCGGCGCCGCGGCGCTCGGTCCCCAACACCCCGTACTCAGTGCCCTGGGCGATCAGGACGGGTTCGAAATATTCCCGGCTCAGGGCGTAGATGCGGCCCGATCCGGCGCCGCCCATGGCCGAGATGCGGAATGCGAGCCGGCGGCCAGAGATCCGCTCCGCGCTCGACCGGGTCCGCACGACCACCTCGCGGACGGTCCCGTGCTGGGCCTGAACCGCGCCGAGGGCATCGCTCATGATCGCGCGGTCCGCGGGTTCGACGTGCGCGAGCACCTCTTCGAGATCGCAGACCCGCTCCGGCGCGGTCCCGCTCGCCGCGTCGTCGCGATCGGTCCAGACGACCTTCCCGGTCGTCAGGTCGATCTCCCAGCAGGTCGAGCCTGAAAGGGACCGGATGGCCCGGATCCGGTCGAGGCTGCGAGCGAGGGCCGCTCGCTTCTCCTGGAGCAGGCGCTCGCGAACCGTACTTCTTTCGATGGCGATTCGGATCGCCGCGGTGACGCGTCCCAGATCGCGGGTCAGGGGGAATGGAACCGTCCGGCTCGCGCCGTCCTGTCGGCAGAACGCTTCGGCGAGGTCGAGGCTGCACTTCGCCCATCCGCCGATGAGCCAGCCGATCGCGGCCGCGCACAGGCCGGCGCCGAGCAGGACCAGGAGCGGAAGCGCCGGGGCCGCGGTCTCGCCGCTTCGCAGGGTCACGAGCCACCCCACCCCGCCCCGCTCGACGTCGCCCACGGTCGCCTGGACCTCCGGACCCTGTGCGTCCGGACCGGACCGGTGCAGGCTGCGCCCCGATCCATTCATGACGCGGATCGACAGGCCCCGCCCACCGTTCGGGAGCATGCGCCGGGCAGCGGCGACGATTCGATCGGTCCATTCGGGCGGAAGCTGGACGGCGACGACACCGAGGGGCGCGCTCGCATCGCCCACCGGAGCCGCCACGATGAGGTTGCGGGCCACCCCGGTTCCGGCCCGACTTCCCTCCGTGGTCTCCCCGACAACCAAACCTGAAACGGCCCTGGCGAACCAGGCGCTGCCTGAGACATCCGCGCTGAGGATGCCTCGGCGGGAAGCCGCCAGGACCTGGCCTGTCCGGTCGGCGAAAAGCGCATCGGCGAGTTCGGGATGAAGTCGGCGCCAGGCCGCGAGCAGGCGCGCCGGCCCGTCCGGATCCCCGGCCGGGGCGTGGATCGCCAGGCTCTCTGCGGCGAACAGCAACTCCCGTTCGACCGACAGAAGGGCCTGCTCCAGCCGTTCGGCGACGATCTCCGCGTGACCGCGCCACTCGGCGTCGCCGCGTCGCAGGTCGCCGGTCCCACGGTCGCTCGTGCTCAGAACGGCGAGGCCGCCGAAGCCCGTGGCCAGAATGAGCAGAAAGGCCAGCAGGCTGCGGATCGAGGAGAACAGTCCGTGATGCATAGGCCTGCCAAGCGAGCGGGGGACGACTTCAATCGCTCGATCGAAGAGGGTTAAGGAATTATTAGCGGAAATCGTAAACGAATCCTTACCGGCAGGTTTACCGGTATGAGCTTCGGGCTCATTGAGGAACTCAGTCTCGTTCGGCACGATGTGTCGTCGATACAAACGTCAAGGCAGCGCGTTCGAGACTTTGCAAGACGGTCTTGTGCCTGGAAAGTCAGATTTTGGAGACGTGAGCAGACGTCGCTGTGGATCGACTGCCATGCGCTTTGACGCTTCCGGTCCAGAGTTGCCTTCCGCGTTCGAGGACGACTTTGAGCCTCTCACGAAACTCCTGATCACCGGGCGTTCTGCCTTCGGGCACGGCAGTTCAGCGAGGGTTTGTGCGGCGCTGTTTGACCCAGAGAGGATCGGGTTCTGGATGCTCTGCGGAAGCCCGCGGATGAGCCGCTGGCACGCGGAGCTCGCCTCAACCGCGGACAAGCCCGCCTCGAAGGTGTTTCGAAACGAAGCCGATCCACCCCCGTTTTGGGACAACCTTTGGCGAGACGACGACGCCAGCGCGCTTCAGCACGCCGAAGGACACGAACCGACGGGCGACGCGGACGATCAGTCTCGGGGTATCGGATGCGCCCCGGAAGCGGACTCCCAGGTATCCGCCTCACCTGCCCAAGATACAGATGGCCTGCGGTCCGAAACCGGTTGCCATCGAACTCAGCGCATTCCCTGAGGTTTTCCGATCGGCCTCGGACCCGAGCGGATCATTCCCACTCGATGGTGCCGGGGGGCTTCGAGGTGATGTCGTAGGTCACTCGATTGATTCCCTTGACCTCGTTGATGATCCGCGTCGCCACGCGGCCCAGGAAGGTCATCTCGAAGGGGTAGAAATCTGCCGTCATGCCGTCGACCGAAGTGACCGCGCGCAGCGCGCAGACGTGGTCGTAGGTGCGGCCGTCGCCCATCACGCCGACCGTCTTCACGGGCAGGATCACCGCGAAGGCCTGCCAGATCGTGTCGTAGAGCCCGGCCTTGCGGATCTCGTCGAGGTAGATCGCGTCGGCCTTGCGCAGGGCCTCCAGCTTCTCCGGCGTGATCGTGCCGGGGCAGCGGATGGCCAGCCCCGGGCCCGGGAAGGGGTGGCGCCCGACGAAGGCCTCGGGCAGACCGAGTTCCTTGCCGAGCACCCGCACCTCGTCCTTGAACAGCTCCCGCAGGGGCTCGACGAGCTGCATGTTCATGCGCTCGGGCAGGCCGCCGACATTGTGGTGCGACTTGATGGTGACCGAGGGGCCGCCGGTGAACGACACGCTCTCGATCACGTCGGGGTAGAGGGTGCCCTGGGCCAGGAAGGCGGCGCCGCCGATCTTCTTCGATTCGGCCTCGAACACGTCGATGAACAGGCGCCCGATGGTCTTGCGCTTCTGCTCCGGGTCGCTGACGCCGGTCAGCTCGCCGAGGAACAGGTCCTGCGCCTCAACGTGGACGAGGGGGATGTTGTAGTGGTCGCGGAACAGGCGCACGACCTCCTCGGCCTCGCCCATGCGCAGCAGGCCGTGATCGACGAAGACGCAGGTGAGCTGCTCACCGATCGCCTCGTGGATCAGCACCGCCGCCACCGCCGAATCGACGCCGCCGGACAGGCCGCAGATCACCCGCTCCCGGCCTACCTGCGCGCGGATCTTCTCGATCGCCTCCTCTCGGTAGGCGCCCATGGTCCAATCGCCGGAGCAGCCGGCGATGTCGCGCACGAAGTTGCGGATCAGCAGGGCACCGTGCGGCGTGTGCGCCACTTCAGGATGGAACTGCACTGCGTAGTAGCCGCGCGCCTCGTCGGCCACAGCCGCGAAGGGGGCATTCTTCGACATGGCGACGGTGGTGAAGCCGTCGGGCAGCTTGGTGACGCGGTCGCCGTGGCTCATCCAGACCGAGTAGTGCTCCCCGACGTGCCACACGCCCTTGAAGAGCGGGCAGTCCGACAGGATTTCGATCTCGGCCCGGCCGAACTCGGCGTGGTGACCGCCCTCGACCTCGCCACCGAGCTGGGCCGCCATGGTCTGCTGTCCGTAACAGATGCCGAAGACCGGCACGCCCGAATCGAACACGATCTGCGGCGTCCGGGGCGAGGCCTCGGTGGTCACCGATTCGGGGCCGCCCGAGAGGATCACGCCCTTGGGTTTCGTCTCGGCGAAGGCCTCGGCCGCCTTGGTGAAGGGGACGATCTCGCAATAGACCCCCTCCTCGCGCACACGGCGCGCGATGAGCTGCGTCACCTGGCTGCCGAAATCCACGATGAGGATCTTGTCGTGTTCTGTCGTCATGGAACCGGAGTTAGACGAGGCCTCGATCCGGTGCAACGGATCGGCTTGCAGAGCGGTCACGCGATCGGCACCGGGCTGGGGATGGGCGAGCCCGACGCGTTAACCGAACGTTCACCGCGCGCCGCCGAAACCGTCGTCCCCAGCAACGAACAGGAGCCTCAGCCATGAGAGCCACCATCTTCGGGATCGCCGCCCTCGCCCTCACCGGCCTCGGTACCACCGCTGCCTCCGCCCTGCCCGTCCCGGCGCGCGTCGCCCCGGCCAGCGGCATCGAGCAGGTGCGCGTCGTCGAGCGGACGGTGATCCGCGGGCCCCGTTGCAAGACGGTCGTCACCAAGCGCCGGGGGCCGCTGGGCCGGGTCGTCGTGGTGCGCAAGCGCCGCTGCTTCTGAGATTCGAGCAGTGCGACGTCCGATCGGGCACCGCTCGGACGTCCCCGCTCACGGATACGGAATGGCCCCCGCCGGGGGCCATTTCTCGTCTCAGCCCCGTCGCTGCAAGGTGGCGACGTAGAAGCCGTCCGTTCCGGTCAGGGCGGGGCTCATCTGGAGGCCATGCCGGGTGAAACGAACGGACGGCGCGAGTCCGGGGGCGTACGCCGCTACGATGTCGGCAGCGGCGATGACCGCGAAGTCGTCCGCGCGTCGCGCCAGTAGGCCGGCGACGGCCGCGTCATTCTCCTCGGGCAGAAGCGAGCAGGTGATGTAGGTGATGCGCCCGCCGGGCCGTACCAGCTGCGCCGCCCGGTCGAGCACTGCGGCCTGATCGGCGACGCGGAGGTTCAGGGCGTTCGGGCGCAATCGCCACTTCGCGTCGGGATTGCGCCGCCAGGTCCCGGAGCCGGTGCAGGGGGCGTCGACGAGGACGCGGTCGGCACTGCCGTCGAGGTCGCCAAGGACGTCGGCGCGGGCTCGGCCGGCGCGGGGCGTGCGGATCTCCGCGACGGCGCCCGCGCGGCGCAGGCGCTCGTGGATCGGGGCGAGCCGGCGCGGGTCGTCGTCGCTGGCCACCAGCCGGCCTGTATTCTCCATCATCGCGGCCAGACTCAGGGTCTTGCCGCCGCCGCCGGCGCACAGATCGATGACGGTCTCGCCGGGTCGCGCGCCGCTGAGCACGCTCGCGAGCTGCGAACCCTCGTCCTGGATCTCGTACCAGCCGTCGATGAATTCCGGCTCGACATGAAGCGCCGGTCCGCGCCCGTCCTCGCCGATGGGGATGCGCAGGCCGTTGGGCGCATGCGGGGTCGGTTCCGGGGCGAGATGCGCGAGGCCCGCCAAGGCGTCGGCGCGGCTGCGCTTCAGGGTGTTGACGCGGATATCGAGGGGCGCGCGCCGGCTCAGGGCGCGCAGCTCGTCGCGGGTCTCGGGCCCCAGGATCGCCTCCAGGGAGGGCAGCACCCATTCGGGCACGTCCCCGGCGACGTGCACCGGCGCGTCCGCCAGTGTCCCCTCGGTCAGGCGCGCCCGCTCGTCGGTGGTCAAGGGCGCCGGGGCGAAGCGCTCGCCGCTGAACATCTCCGCGATGGTCGAGGCGGCGAGGCCGTACTGGAGACGCAGCATGCCGATGACGAGACCGCGCGGGCTCTCGTCGCCGATTATCCAGGCGGCGGAGGCGCGGCGGCGCAAGGTGTCGTAGACGAGGCTGGCGATGGCGGCGCGGTCGCCCGATCCGGCGAAGCGGTGGGCGAGGCCCCAATCCTTGAGGGCATCGGCGGCGGGGCGGCGGCGCGCCGCGATATCGGCGAGGACCTCGATGGCGGCGGACAGGCGGGCGGGGGGCGTCAGGGCAAGGTCCTCGGAGTTCTCGGCGCCGTTCTCGGCAGATGCCGCGATACGGCCACGCTTCGGGCGGTCGCCCGTCACAATACGGTCGAGCTTCCGGCGCCTTCACGGCTCAGCTTGAGCCAGGGTGCCGCGCGGAGCGGACCCACGGAGCTTTAGAGAACCCCATGTCTCCCGTCATCCATCTCAGCCTCGCCGGCCTCCTCATGCTGGCGGTCGCGGCCTGCTCCACGGCCCCGGCCGCCCCGGACCTGTCGGCCCCGCCCCCGCGCCGCCTCGATGCCAAGACCCAGCTCGAGTACGGCGCACCGCCGCCGCCCCCCGGGCCGCGTTACTGAGTCTTGGCCGCCGCCTCGCGGGCGCGGCGGTTCTCGTAGGCCTTGAGATGGGTGTAGACGCGGTCGAGCATCGGATGCCCGGCCGCGTCGGGCGCCCGGGCGATCAGGTCGCCGATGATGTGGTCGGCCTCGATTCGGGCGCCGCCCTCGATGTCGCGCAGCATCGAGGCGGTGAAGACGGAGCCCTCGGCGGTCAGGGTCTTGCGCGTGTTGTCCGCCACGTTCGGGCGCGGCGCGTAGCCGGCGGCCTCGGCGATGGCGCGGCACTCCTCCATCAGCGCCTCGATGAAGCCGAGCCCGCCCGGGGCGGCGACGATGTCGCCGATGGTGGCGCGCATGAGGCAGGTCGATCCGGCCAGCGTCGCGAGGAAGCTCCACTTCTCCCACATCTCCAGGACCATGCTCTCGCTGAGGCGCGGCTGGAAATTCACGCCCCGCATCAGCGCCTCGATGGCCTCGACCCGCGCGGAGCGGCCACCGGCCCGCTCGCCGTAGGTCAAGGTATGGAGCTGGTTCATCTGGCGGATCTCGCCCGCCGGCCCCAGGGTCGCCGCGATGGCGCAGGAGCCGCCGAGCACGCGCTCCGCCCCGAAGCGCGCATCGAGGGCGTCGAGGTGGCGCATGCCGTTGAGCAGGGGCAGGATCGCGGTCTCGGGCCCGATCGCCGGCGCGACGTCCGCGATGGCGCCATCGAGGTCGTAGGCCTTGCAGGAGAACAGCACGAGGTCGAAGGGACCGGCCTTTCCGGCCGCGAGATCGGCGGCCGTGACGGTCTGGGGCTCCGAAATGTGCAGGTTGCCGGCCGGGCCCTCGACCTTGAGGCCGGCATGCGCGAGCGTCTCGGCGCGGGCCGGACGGACGAGGAAGGTCACGTCGCGGCCGGCCTCGGCGAGGCGCGCCCCAAAGTATCCGCCGGTGGCTCCGGCGCCGACAACGAGCACGCGCATGATGTCCTCCACTTCGTTCTTCGCGGATCACCGCCCGATCCGGGCCGCTTCCACCGATCCTGCGCCTTCGTAGCGGTTCAGACGCCCGTCGGCGCCAGGAAAATCTGGACCGCGAAGACGATCCACATCGCCAGCAGCACCAGCGTGCCGGCTGCATAGGCCCGGAACCGGTACGGGATGTGGTTCGAGGTCAGGTAGATGCCGGCGTGGACGAAGCGCGTGGCGACGAAGACCCGGGCCAGGATCACGAACAACAGGTCGGCCTTGCGCGTCGCCATGGCGAAGCCGACGAGGACGTAGAACAGCACCGGGATCTCGAACTGGTTCGCGAAGGTGTTGGCCGCCTGCTGGGCCGGGGCCGGCCAGTCGCGCTGGCCCAGCGCGAGTTCGCGGCCCTTCACGGCCCCGCCGCGCACGGCGGCCAGGCGCGTGCGCCCGGTCCAGAACAGCAGCGCGAAGGTGAGGAGCACCTGCGCGAAGACGGGCGCCAGGATGGCTTGGACGGTCACGGCGGTTCCTTCGCGCGCCTCAGGCCCGGAGGGCGACGAGGCCGAGATGTGCGACGAGCACCGCGCAGCCGGCGGCGTTGATGAGGAAGACCCGGCCGCGCAGGGGCACGTTGTCGGTGAGCGTCTGCACGCCGGTGTGGATCACCCGTCCGAGAACGAAGATCCAGGCGGCGCAGACGTCGAGGGGCGTGACCGCATCGAAGGCGACCAGCAGGGCGACGCAAGCGAACACGATCACCGGCAGTTCGAACTGGTTGGCGAGATTGCGGGTGATGCGGGCGATCCGCAGCGGTTCCTCGCGGCCGAGCTCGAAGCAGCCGTAGGTCACCTCGCCGGAACGCACCGCGAGGAGGCGCACCACCGAGAGCCAGGCATAGAGGCCGAAGGTCAGTCCGATCTGCCCCAGCACCGGCCAGAGCAGGAGGTGGCGCGGGTCGGACATCGCGTCCGGCTCAGGCGCGGCCGGGGTAGTTCGGGCTCTCGCGGGTGATGGTCACGTCGTGGACGTGGCTCTCGCGCAGGCCCGCATTTGTGATGCGGATGAACTGCGCCTTCTCCTGGAAGTCGGGAATCGTCGGGGCGCCGACATAGCCCATGGCGGCGCGCAGGCCGCCGGCGAGCTGGTGCAGTACCGCTGCCACCGGACCCTTGTAGGGCACCTGTCCCTCGATGCCCTCGGGCACGAGCTTGTGGGTGTCGCTGACCTCGGCCTGGAAGTAGCGGTCGGCGGAGCCGCGTGCCATGGCGCCCACCGAGCCCATGCCCCGGTAGCTCTTGTAGGAGCGGCCCTGGTGCAGGAACACCTCGCCGGGGGCCTCGTCGGTGCCCGCGAGCAGCGAGCCCAGCATGGCGACGGAGGCGCCGGCCGCGATCGCCTTGGCGAGGTCGCCGGAATACTTGATGCCGCCGTCGGCGATGACCGGCACGTCGGCGCTCTGCGCCGCCTCGACGGCCTCCATCAGCGCGGTGAGCTGCGGCACGCCGACGCCGGCCACGATGCGGGTGGTGCAGATCGAGCCCGGGCCGATGCCGACCTTGATCGCGTCGGCGCCGGCATCGATCAGGGCCTGGGCGCCGTCGCGGGTGGCGACGTTGCCGGCCACGACCTGCACGGCGTTGGAGAGCTGCTTCACCCGGCGCACCGCGTCGAGCACCTTGATCGAGTGGCCGTGGGCGGTGTCGACCACGATGACGTCGCAGCCGGCATCGATGAGGCGCTCGGCCCGCTCGAAGCCGCCGTCGCCGGTGGTGGTGGCGGCGGCCACCCGCAGGCGGCCCTGCTCGTCCTTGACCGCGCCCGGATACGCGACCTGCTTCTCGATGTCCTTGACCGTGATCAGGCCGATGCAGCGGTAATGGTCGTCGACGACGAGCAGCTTCTCGATGCGGAACTGGTGCAGCAGGCGCTTGGCCTCGTCCTGGCTCACGCCCTCGCGCACGGTGATGAGCCGGTCGCGGGTCATCAGGTCGGCGACGGTCTCGGAGGCGTTGGTGGCGAAGCGCACGTCGCGGTTGGTGAGGATGCCGACGAGCTTGCCGCGGGAGCCATTGGGACCGCGCTCCACCACCGGGATGCCCGAGATGCGGTTCAGCTTCATCAGCGAGAACGCGTCCGCCAGGGTCTCGTCCGGGTGGATGGTGATGGGGTTCAGCACCATGCCCGACTCGTACTTCTTGACGAGGCGGACCTGCTCAGCCTGCTCGGCCGGCTCGAGGTTGCGGTGGATGACGCCCATGCCGCCGTTCTGCGCCATGGCGATGGCCATCGGCGCCTCGGTGACGGTGTCCATGGCGGAAGCCAGGATCGGCAGGTTGAGGTGGATCGAGCGGGTAAGCCGGCTCGCGATCTTCACGTCGCCGGGCATCACCGAGGAGGCGGCGGGACGCAGCAGGACATCGTCGAAGGTCAGGCCCTCGATGATCGAATCAGCGGTGATGCGGGCCATGAACCAACTCCGGAACGGGTACTGCGCCGGGCCCTTTCGGGCTGTCCGGCGTCATCGGGTTGGCACGGGCCAGTATCATGCGCCGGGACGCCACGCAAAGCCGGGACGGGCCCGCCGACACAGGAAAATGCGCCGGATGAGCCCTCGTCCGGTGGGGGTTGCGCCTAGCGCAGACCCCGGGGGGCGCCGGGCAGACCCTCGGCCGGTCCCTTGTCGGTCCATTCCGGCGGTGCACCGACGTAGTCGCCCAAAATACCGTCGAGGCCGGGGGCACGGCCGAAGGCCTCGCAATCTGGGTCGAGTGGCGCTTCACCCAGCGTCGTGATGCGGACGCGGTCGTAGGTCGGCAGCGTGATCGGCGCCTTGAACGGGTCCTCGCCGGTGGCGAGGTAGTAGCCGAAATCCTGCCCGAACTCGCCGGCGAGGTCGTAGGCGTCGCTGGCCGGGGAGAACCGGGCCTGGTTGGTGAAGGCATTGCTGGCCCCGCCCCAGACCATGGCGGCCCGCTGCACGTTGCGCCCGTCCAGGGCCTCGGCCTCGACCGTGAGGCTGCCGAGCCCGATCGGGATGCGGGGGATCGGCACCCGGCCCACCGCCGTCGCGAAGCCGGCGCCGAGCTGGGACGCGATGGTGATGCCCGCCGAGGTCGCCACGGTGGCGCCGGCCGCCGGTACGTTGGTGAGGTCGATCCGGGTCACCGCCGAGCGCACGGTGAGGTCGGCCTTCCGGCCGGTGACGACGTCGTAGCGGAGGGACAGCTCGTAGCAGAGAGCGCGATCGGCCGCGTTGGCGACGAGCTTGCGCTCGGCCGGCGTGAGGCCGGGGGCCACCACCTCGGAGAAGGTGGTGGGCACGATCCGCACCGTGCGGGTCGCCGCCAAGGCCGCCGGATCGACGAAGATCCGCGAGGAGCTGGCCGTCTCGTCGCTGGCGGCGAGGCGGTCGTACCGGGTCAAAGCACCCGATTCGGTGAGGACCACGGTGCCGCAGCCGGCGACGGCGGCCGCCAGCGCCAGGCAGGAGACGAAGCCTACCAACCGGCGTCGTTGTTCGAACCTCGGAAGCATCGTTGACTTTCTTGGAAGCGCGAGCGAGCGCTCGGCACGCCCTCCCGGAGGAGGCCAGCGGCACCCCGGATCATGCCGTCGAGCTTAGCGGCTCCAGCAACATTCTGGAAAGGCGAGCGAGGGCGCTCGGGGTCGATGCCGGACCGATGTGGCCGCAGGGCCACGCCCCTCCGAACCGCGGGCCCTGCACGAGCGGCATGGCACTTTCATCCCATCGTCTACGTCACGCGGGGATTCGCTGCCGCCCTGTCGCTTTTCGACGGCTTGGAGCACCCGAACCGTCCGTTCGGACCTATGTCTGGCCCATGCGCACGTCCCAGATCGTCCCCCTCGTCGTCGCCACCGCGCTGTTCATGGAGAACACCGACTCCACCGTGATCGCCACGGCGCTTCCGGCCATCGCCCGGACCCTCAACGAAGATCCGATCGCCCTGAAGCTCGCGCTGACCGCGTATCTCGTCAGCCTCGCGATCTTCATCCCGATCAGCGGCTGGATGGCCGACCGATTCGGCGCGCGCACGGTGTTCCGGGTCGCCCTCGGGGTGTTCATGGCCGGGTCGCTCGCCTGCGCCGCATCGAACTCGCTGACAGGCTTCGTCGCCGCGCGATTCTTTCAGGGGCTCGGCGGCGCCATGATGGTGCCGGTGGGGCGCCTCGTGATCCTGCGCAGCGTGCCCAAGAGCGAGCTCGTCAGCGCGCTGGCCTACCTCACGATCCCCGCCCTGATCGGCCCGATCTGCGGGCCGCCGCTGGGCGGCTTCATCACCACCTACTTCGATTGGCGCTGGATCTTCTTCATTAACATTCCGATCGGGATCGCCGGCATCGTGTTGTCGACGCTCTATTTCGAGAACGTCCGCGAAGCCGAGCGCCCGCCCCTCGACATCCTCGGCTTTCTCCTCTCAGGGCTGGGCCTCGCCACGCTGATGCTCGGCCTCGCCTCCACCGGGCGCCACCTCCTGCCGGACGGCGTGTCCTGGGGCTGCCTCGTGGCCGGCGGCATCCTCCTGGTGCTGTATTTCCGGCACTCCCGCGGCATCGCAAATCCGGTGATCCGCCTCGATCTGCTGCGGTATCCGACCTTCCGGGCGGCGGTGACGGGCGGCAGCCTGTTCCGGATCGGCACCGGGGCGATCCCGTTCCTGCTGCCGCTGATGCTGCAGATCGGCTTCGGCCTCGATCCCCTCCGGTCGGGCCTGATCACCTTCGCGGCCGCCGCCGGAGCCCTGCTCATCAAGATCATCGGCCCGCGCATCCTGCGCGCCTACGGCTTCCGGCGGGTGATGCTGGTCAACGCGCTCGTCGCCTCGGCCTTCCTGGCGGTGAACGGCCTGTTCACCGCCGAGACTCCGCACGCGGTGATCATCTGCGTGCTGCTGATCGGCGGCTGCGTGCGCTCGCTGCAATTCACCTGCGTCAACGCCATCGCGTATGCCGAGTTGCATAGCCGCGAGATGAGCGCGGCGACGAGCCTCGCCAGCGTCGCGCAGCAGCTCTCGCTCAGCCTCGGGGTCTCCCTCGGGGCGCTGGCCCTGGAGGGGGCCGCCGCCCTGCACGGCCGCACAGAGATCGCGGCGCAGGATTTCGCCCCCGCCTTCCTGGCGGTGGCGCTGATCTCGGTGATGTCGTTCTTTCCGTTCAGGCGGCTCAGCCCGGAAGCCGGCGCCGAAGTCTCGGGTCACAGGCTCGTCGCCGCCGCCCCGCGCAACGCGATTCCGTAGGACGCGGCGACGTCCTGGACGTCAGGCGGCGGCCCGGGCCGGGGCCCGTCCGGCGGCGCGCTTGGGCTTTTGCCCGCCCCGCGCGGCGGCGTTCGACTTGGCTGGAGCCTTGGCGGGGCTCCCTGCTGCGCGGGCGCCCTGGCGCCAGCCCTGCCAACTCCAGCGGCCCGGGCCCGTCATCGCGTACATGAGGAAGCCGCCCGCGAGGCCGAAATCGGCCAGAAGCAGGGTGCGCTCGGCCACCGCGCTCGGGCCGGCGAACTGCCAGAACGGGTGCAGCAGCACCGCCATCGCGCCCGCGAAGGCGGCGAGCGCCAGGCCGCTGATGCGCGGCAGCACGCCGAGGATGAGGGCGATCGGGCCGAAGACCTGGACGATCACCGCCGCGGTGGCGACGGCGTTCGGCGACGGCAGGCCGGTGGCCGCGAGGGTGACGGCGAAGCCGGAGACGTTGAGGGCCCGGGCGATGCCGGTGGGCAGCAGCGCGGCGGCGAGCAGCAGCCGGGCGAGGAAGAGCAATCCGTCTTGGGCACGGCCGGTCACGTCTCAGGCTCCGTCTGGCATCTTGGAATGCCGAGCTTTGTCGGGACCGCCTGAAGACGGCGTTAAGGCCGCCGCGCCCTCAACCGGAGACGCCACCCCGGAACAGGCGGCCACGCTCGGTCCACGCCACCACCGCGAGGGCTAGGCCGCCGAGGAGCGCGTAGCCGATGCCAATCGGCAGTACCGAGCCGTCGAAGGCATGCCCGATCAGGAAGCCACAGAACGCACCGAGCATGGTGGTGTAGAAGCCCAGGAAGGACGAGGCGGTGCCGGCGATCTCGCCGAGCGGCTGAAGGGCCATCGCGTTGAAGTTCGGCATCGCGAAGCTGATCAGGAACTGGTTGGCGGCCAGGATCGACAGGAACAGCGCCAGCGGCGGGTGGCCGTGATAGGCGAGCCCGACCACCACCTGCCCCACCGCGACCATCACGAACAGGCTCAGGCCGGCATGGGAGAGGGGCCGCATGCCGAGGCGCCGCACGAGGCGGGCATTCACCAATGTGGCGGCCCCCATGGCGCCGGCGACGAGGCCGAAGGCCAGTGGGAACAGGGCGCCGAGGTGGTAGAGCCCGGTGTCGAAGACCTGCTGGGCCGAGCCGACATAGCCCATGATGCAACCGGTGAGCAGGCCGAGTGCGGTGGCGTAGCCCACCGCGACCCGGTTGCGGAAGGTGATCCCCACCGCCTGGGCCACGGCGCCGAGCGAGAAGGGGCGCCGGTACGCGGGATGCAGGGTCTCGGGCATCCGCCAGGCAAACCAGAGCACCAGGATGCCGGCGAGCGCCAGCATCGAGACGAAGACGTATACCCACGAGCCGAACAGCAGCATCGCGCCGCCGATGGCCGGGGCGATCATCGGCACGATGAGGAAAACCATCATGATGAGGGACATCACGCTCGCCATTTCGCGTCCGGCGAAGCGGTCGCGCACGATCGCCGTCGACAGGACGCGCCCGCTCGCCGCGCCGATCCCCTGGATGACCCGCGCCGCCAGCAGCCAGCCGAAGGACGGCGCCACCATCGCGAGGCCGGTGCCGACGACGTAGATCGCCAGGCCGGCGAGGAGCACGGAGCGCCGCCCATAGGTATCCGAGAGCGGGCCGTAGACGATCTGCGCCGCGCCGAAGCCGATCATGTAGACGTAGATGAGAAGTTGCAGGCTGTTCGGGTCGGCGACCCCGAACCGCGCCTGGATGGCGGGAAACGCCGGCAGCAGGTTGTCGATGGAGATGGCGGTCACCGCCATCATCAGGGCGACGATGCCGACGAACTCACCGAAGCCGGGACCCTTCCAGGCCGGAACGGCGGCAGCCTGCGCCGGCGGCGCCGCGGGGCGCAAGGTCGTCACCGGGGTACTGCTCACCAAGACCTGTCCTCGAGGAAGCGTTGGGGCGTTCGGCGCCCTTGGTTCGGCGCCCTTGGTCGGCGCCCTTGGGGAGAACGTTCTCGGGCCGGACTTGGTGCCCGAGTGGGGAGTGAGCAATCCGCCCGGCCGCATGGCTGCCGCGCGGGCCTGCCGGCCCGCTGCCGCCACATTTTCGGACAAGCGAATGTCCGCAGGATCGGGAAGCCCCGGTCCTGCGATACGAAGCATGGGGCCGCCGGGGCCTTCGCGAGGTGACGGGGACGATGCAGACACGGCGCGGCCTCCTCCTCGGAACCCTGGCGCTGGCCCTGGTGCGACCCGGGACCGCTGCGGCGGAGGCGGACGACGACTTCGCCGCCCGGGCGGATGCCCTGGTCCAGCCCTATGCCCGCGCGGGCATCTTCTCAGGGGCGATCGCGGTCGTCCGGGACGGGAGGGTACTGTTCCGGCAAGCCTACGGGCTCGCGGACCGCGAATGGTCACTCCCCAACACGCCGGAGACCCGCTTCCGGATCGCATCGCTGACGAAGCAGTTCACCGCCGCCGCGATCCTCAAGCTCGGAGAGGCGGGACGGCTCGATCTCGACGATCCGGCCGCCCGCCATATCGCGGGCCTGCCGGGAGCCTGGGCGCCCATCACCCTGCGCATGCTCCTCGATCACACCGCCGGCCTGCCCAACGTGACGGCGCTTCCCGATTACCCGACGGTGATCGCCCGAACCGCCCGCAGTGCCATGGAGGTCGTCGCGCGGCTCTATCGAGAGGATCTGCTGTTTCCGGCCGGCTCGGCGCAGGAATACAGCAACACCGGCTACCTTCTCCTCGCGGCCATCATCGAGCGGATCACCGGCGAACCGTTCGCCGAGGCCCTACGCAGCCTCGTGCTGGCGCCGGCCGGACTGACCGCGACCGTCGACGCCGACCCCGACGCGATCGTCCCGCGCCGGGCTTCCGGGTATCAGCGCTGCGCCGGTACGTGGCGCAACGCGGTTCCGGTCGTCGCCGCGGCGGCGCTGGGCGCGGGGGGCCTGGTCTCGACCGTCGACGACCTCGCGGCCTGGGATCGAGCCCTTCTGTCCGGTCGCGTCCTCGCGCCGGAGTCCCTGGCCGCGATGTTTCGGGATCGCGGCCACGGCTACGGTCTCGGCTGGTATCTCGGCCGGGCCTACGGCCAGCGACTGTGGTCGCATGGCGGCTTCCTGAACGGGTTCTCAGCGATCAAGGACACCTATCCGGATCTCGGGCTCACCATCGTGGTCCTCGGCAACACCGAGACCACGCCCGCCCAGACCCTTGCGCGCCGGCTCGGTGCCCTCGCCCTCGCCGCGCCCGAGGAGACTGGAATCGTGGTTCCCGCCCACGTCATCGACCGCTACGCCGGATTCTACCGGGTCGGGCCGCGCGCGGTGGTGGCGTTGAGCCGGTCTGGCGACCGGCTGGTGGCCCAGGGCACCGGCCTCGCCCGTCTGGAACTGGCGCCGGAGAGCGACCGGGTCTTCGTCGCCGGGGACGGCACCCGCATCGCCCTCGACATCGAGCCCGACGGCCGCTCCACCGGTCTCCTCGTCGACGCGCCGGGCGGCGGGCGCGCGGGACCGCGCATCGATGCCCGCACGGCCCGTCGCCTCACCGCCCGGCGCTTCGCCTGGCAGGTTCCGCGCTGAGGGTGCCGGGTCGCCATTCGCCGCAAACGGGTCTACGCTCCCACCCGCGCCGGAACGCCATTCCGGTGCGCATGACACGCGCCGCCCTGACGGGACCGAATGCCGCCGGGCCGCGCATCTGCCGCGACGCCGCCCCGGTTCGACGGCCGCGTTCGTTGGCCAAAAGTCCACCTTGATTCGAACCCGCGTCTGGCCTTGGCTGCGACGCATAAGAACAACCAGGAGGATACGCGATGAACAAGCCGGAATTTCTCAACCAGGGCACGAAGTCCCCGTTCTCGGCCCGCTACGAGAACTTCATCGGCGGGCAGTGGGTCGCGCCGAGCGCCGGCCGCTACTTCGAGAACACCTCGCCGATCACCGGCCGTGTCATCTGCGAGGTCGCCCGCTCGGATGCCGCCGACGTCGACAAGGCCCTCGACGCCGCCCACGCCGCGAAGGAGGCCTGGGGCCGCACCGCGCCGGGCGAGCGCGCCCGCATCCTGAACAGAATAGCCGACCGGATGGAGGAGAACCTCGACCTGATCGCGCTCGCCGAGACCTGGGACAACGGCAAGCCGATCCGCGAGACGACCCATGCCGACATTCCGCTCGCCATCGACCATTTCCGCTACTTCGCCGGCTGCGTCCGCGCGCAGGAAGGCTCAATCTCCGAGATCGACCACGACACCGTCGCCTACCACTTCCACGAGCCCCTCGGCGTCGTCGGCCAGATCATTCCGTGGAACTTCCCCATCCTGATGGCGGTGTGGAAGCTCGCCCCGGCGCTGGCCGCCGGCAACTGCATCGTGCTCAAGCCCGCCGAGCAGACCCCGGCGTCGATCCTCGTCGTGGTCGAACTCATTGCCGATCTGCTGCCCCCGGGCGTGCTGAACATCGTCAACGGCTTCGGCCTCGAATGCGGTAAGCCGCTGGCGTCCTCGCCCCGCATCGCCAAGATCGCCTTCACGGGCGAGACGACGACGGGCCGGCTGATCATGCAGTACGCCTCGCAGAACCTGATTCCGGTGACGCTCGAGCTCGGCGGCAAGTCCCCGAACATCTTCTTCGCGGATGTCGCCAACGAGGATGACGACTTCTTCGACAAGGCGCTCGAGGGCTTCACGATGTTCGCCCTGAACCAGGGCGAGGTCTGCACCTGCCCGAGCCGCGCGCTCGTGCACGAGTCGATCTACGACCGCTTCATGGAGCGCGCCATCAAGCGCGTCGAGGCGATCACGCAAGGGTCCCCCCTCGATCCCGCCACCATGATCGGCGCCCAGGCCTCCTCGGAGCAGCTGGAGAAGATCCTCAGCTACGTCGACATCGGCCGCCAGGAAGGCGCCGAGTGCCTCACCGGCGGCGAGCGCAACGTGAAGGACGGCGAGTTCGCCGAGGGCTTCTACATGAAGCCCACGGTGTTCAAGGGTCACAACAAGATGCGCATCTTCCAGGAGGAGATCTTCGGCCCCGTTCTCTCGGTGACGACCTTCAAGGACGATGCCGATGCCCTCAGCATCGCCAACGACACTCTCTACGGCCTCGGGGCCGGGGTCTGGACCCGCGACGGAAACCGCGCCTACCGGTTCGGCCGCGCCATCCAGGCCGGCCGCGTCTGGACGAACTGCTACCACGCCTATCCGGCCCACGCGGCCTTCGGCGGCTACAAGCAGTCCGGCATCGGCCGCGAGAACCACAAGATGATGCTCGACCACTACCAGCAGACGAAGAACATGCTGGTGAGCTACTCGGCCAAGAAGCTCGGCTTCTTCTGAGCGTTTTGAAAGCCTGAAACCCGAGTGTCACTCGCCCCGGCCCCCAAGGCCGGGGCTTTTTCGTCGTCCGCACTTTTTCCTCTTGCGCCCTATCTGTCGGGGCAGACCCGTCCAAGGAGAACGCCATGAGCGAGACCGCCGCCCTCGATCCCACCACCGCCGATCAGGCCGGCGTCGACGGCACGCCACTGCGCGTCACCGCCACGCCGGCCGCCCTCGCCCTCATCGCCGAGCTGCGCGCCGACCATGGGCCGGTGATGTTCCATCAGTCGGGAGGCTGCTGCGACGGCTCGTCGCCGATGTGCTACCCGGTCGGCGAATTTCTCACCGGCGACAGCGACGTGCATCTCGGGACCGTGGACGGCGCCGATTTTTGGATCAGCCGGCCCCAGTTCGAGGTCTGGAAGCACACGCACCTCATCCTCGACGTGGTGCCGGGGCGCGGCGGCATGTTCTCGCTCGAGAACGGGCGCGACAAGCGCTTCCTGATCCGTTCGCGGCTCTTCACCGAGGCCGAGAACACGGCTCTCGCAGGCGCCTGCAAGCTCTGACGTGTTCCGGCGTGCTACTCGGCCTGCGGGCCGAGGGCGGCGCCGGCCGGGCCGCGATAGCCGGAAGCCAATACGTAGAGCTCGCTCGAATCGGCCCGGCTGGCATTCGGCTTGACGTGGCGAACGCTGGCGAAGTCCCGCTTGAGGTCGGCGAGCAGCGTGCCCTCCGTGCCGCCCTGGAACACCTTGGCGAGGTAGGAGCCCCCGGGTGCGAGGATCTCGCGGGCGAATTCCGCCGCCGTCTCAGCCAGCCCGATGATGCGCAGGTGGTCGGTCTGCTTGTGGCCGGTGGTGTTGGCGGCCATGTCGGAGAGAACGAGGTCGGCCGGGCCGCCGAGGAGATCCGTGAGCAGCTTCGGCGCTTCGGGGGCGAGGAAGTCCAGGGTGATGAACTCGACGCCGGTCATCGGCTCGATCTCGAGAAGATCGATGCCGACGATGCGTCCCGAATCGCCCACGATCTTGGCGGCCACCTGCGACCAGCCCCCCGGCGCCGCGCCGAGGTCGACGATGCGCTGGCCGGGCTTGAGGAGCTTGAAGCGCTCGTCGATCTCGATGAGCTTGAAGGCCGCGCGGGAGCGGTAGCCCTCGCGCTTGGCCCGGGCCACATAGGGGTCGTTCAGCTGACGCTCAAGCCAGCGCTTCTGGGACGCGGTTCGGCCGCGCCCCGTCTTGACCCGCTGCTTGAGTTCGCCGCGCAAACCCGCGCCGGCACCACGCCTGTCACTCACCGGTATCCCCCGCGGCGCCAGACGCCGTCCTCACGCATCATGTTCATCAAGAGGCCCTCGCGCAGGCCGCGATCGGCGATGCGCAGGCGGTCCGACGGGAAGGCCCGCCGGATCGCCTCCAAGATGGCGCAGCCCGCCAGTACGAGGTCGGCCCGGTCGCGGCCGATGCACGGGTTGTCCGCCCGCTGCTCGAATCGGGTGTCGAGGAGGTCGTCGATGGCGTCGCCCACCTCGGCGTCGCTCATCCACAGGCCGTCGACCCGGCGGCGCTCGTAGCGGGCGAGCCGCAGGTGCATCGCCGCGAGCGTCGTCACCGTACCGGAGGTGCCGAGCAGGTGGAAGTGCCGGGCATTGGCCGCCGGCGCCGCCCGGATCGCGAAGCGCGCCAGCAGGTCGGCCACCTCCTCCACCATGCCCTCGAAGGTCAGGCGCGTGACGTCGCTGCCGCCGTGGCGTTCGGCCAGGGTGACGACGCCCACGGGCAGCGAATCCCAGGCCCGGATGCGCAGGGTCGGATCGGCGGAGGGGTTGGTGGCCGCCCCGTCGAGCCAGGCGATCTCGGTGGAGCCGCCGCCGATATCGAAGATCACGACGGATTCGGAATAGGGATCGGCCAGGGCCGCGCAGCCGGTGACGGCGAGGTAGGCCTCGGTCTGCCGGTCGACGATCTCGAGGTCGAGGCCGACGTCCCGACGCACCTGCTCCACGAACTCGGCCCCGTTGACGGCGAGCCGGCAGGCCTCGGTGGCGATGATCTTGGCCCGCACGACGCCGCGTGCCTGCATCTTGGCGCGGCAGACGCGCAGGGCCTCCACGGTCCGCTCGATGGCCGCCTCGCTCAGGCGGTCGGAGGTGCCGAGCCCCTCGCCCAGGCGGACGATTCGGGAGAACGCATCGATGACGCGGAAGCCGTTCGCGGCGGGCTCCGCCACGAGGAGCCGACAATTGTTCGTGCCGAGGTCGAGGGCGGCGTAGGCGTTGCGCCGGTAGGGACGCCCGGTCGACCCGCGCGCGTCGGCGCGCGTGGCCGGGGCCGAAGGCGTGTGACCGCCGCTGAGGCGGGCCGGCATCGTCGCGGCGCTCTCTTCCCTCATCGGCCGAGCCGAAATCCCCGATCGTGGCCCCAGGCGGATAGCCGGAACATCATTCCTGAACGAAGCTACAGGTCTCCCCCGTAAACTGCAAAGGCTCGATCGGGTGCCGCGGGTGGATCGATGCGTGTTTGGGGAGGATAAGCCGAGCAGCGACCGCTTCAGCCGAGTTTTCCCGATGCCGCCATGCGGGGCACGGGCCGGAGCAGGCTCTTGACCTGGGAGAACGGACGCGGCCGGTTGATCACCTCGTCGAGGCGCGACCACAGGGTCTTGGGCGAGAAGGGCTTGGCGATGATCTCGTTGACGCCCAGCGAGATCGCCCGGTCCACGACGTTCCGGCGCGGCTGCGCCAGCATGAGGATGATCGGCACCGTCGGCGAGGGCGACGTGGTCGGCGTGCGGGCCAGCCGGATGAACTCCTCGCCCGAGAGGATGGCGAGGTCCCAGTCGATGATGGTGAGGTCGGGCTTGCTCTCGGCCAGCACGCCGAGGGCCTCGGCACCGTCGGGGGCCTCGAGGACGCGCTTGATGCCGACGCGCATGAGCATGTCGCGGACGATGCGGCGGATGTACAGGCTCTCGTCGACGACGAGGGCCGAAAGGTCCGGAAAGCTCGGTGTGGCGATCATGCGGTCAGCATCCGGCCGTTCGGCCGCCGGGGCGGGCCTGCCCCGGCCATATTCTAGGCTACCGAGCCTTTGCACTTTCCTAATGCGAAGCCGGAGACTGATTCGAATGGCGATCCAGCCCGTTGCGCATAATACCCGAACCGCTTTGCCTAAGCCGTGGGCAACGGGATGGCGGAGGCGGGGGTGCGATAAAAAGCTACGCACTTTGCCGCAGGAAAGTTACGGAACTCTGGCGAACCGCGGCGAAAGGTTCTTGCGATGAAGGCGGGTTTCAGTCAGGACTAAGGCGTTATTCTTGGTCACCGCTGCTGGGAGTAATGATAGTGCGGAGCGTGGGCTGTCTGGGACGGCGCGCACGCGGTTATCGAAACTGATGGTCGGCGGACGGTTTTTGCGAGCTTTCTATGGGACGTGGTCGTGATTTTCGGGGGCCGCAGAAGCGCGGCTTCGATGAGGGTGGAGCCGAGCCGCGTTGGCCGGATCAGGCTCCTCCGAGCGGCGGTGGCTACGGCGGTGGTTTCGGCGGTGGCGGTGGTTTCGACCGCGGCCCGTCGCGTGCCGCTGCGGCCCCTTCGGGACCGGAGCGCGATGCGACGGTCAAGTGGTTCAACAAGGAGAAGGGCTTCGGTTTCGTCGAGCTGGCTGACGGTTCGGGCGATGCCTTCCTCCACATCCGCGCCGTCGAAGCCGCCGGCCATGCCGACCTCCTCCCCGGGACGCGCCTGACGGTCCATACGGCCCAGGGCCAGAAGGGTCCGCAGGTGACCGACGTCACCAGCGTGGACACCTCGACGGCCGAAGCCGCCCCCATGCGCGATGCGCGCCCTCCCCGCAGCGGTGGCTTCGGCGGCGGTGACCGCTTCGGCGGCGGCGGCGGCGGTGGATATGGCGGCGGTTACGGCGACCGCGGCGGCGATCGTGGCGGTGGCGGTGGTCGCTTCGCCAGCGGTCCCTCCACCGAGATGACCGGCACCGTGAAGTGGTACGATCCGGCCAAGGGCTTCGGCTTCGTCTCCGTCAACGACGGCGGCAAGGACGTGTTCGTGCACCGCTCCGCGCTCTCCCGCGCCGGCCTCGATTCCCTGGCCGAGGGCCAGCAGGTCGTGCTCGGCGTCGTCGAGGGCCAGAAGGGCCGTGAGGCCCAGAGCATCAACGTCGACGATTGATCGATCCCGGATGGCCGCGCTGCGGCCACCTTCGATGGCTCTTAAAGGACGGCGGCTCTTGGGCCGCCGTTTCTTTTCGTGGACTCTGTTGCAGCGCCGGAGGAATGGATGCCGATCGCCCTGATCGCCTGTGCGGCCCTGGTTTGGCTGGCGCGTCCCGCCTCGGCCGAGGATTTCAGCGGGTTTTATGCCGGCGTGAATGCCGGCTACGCTTTCCAGGCCGGCCACCGGGAGAGGCACGGTATCGGTACGGATGCGCTGAAGACCGGCGCCCCACCGAACGATACCGGCCTGCCGCCGAGCGCCCAGGAAGCCTCGCGCGCCCTGCAGTCGCGCTCGCAGGCGCCCGGCTCGGGCGCCGCCCTGACTCGCTGATACCGCGAGATCGTCGCGCACGGGGCCGGCCGGATCGCCGAGCCATTTCCGACGCACCCCGGAAACGAGATGGGCCTGCCGCCGCCCCCCTCGGGGAACCGGTGGCAGGCCCGTTTCGTACTTCGCCCTTGGTCGAGGAAGGTCTGATCAGACCGGCTTCTTCTCCATGCGACGCTCGAGGGCGTGCGCGTCGAGGCCGGGGACGGTGAGCGGCGCCTCGGGGGCCGTGGGGTCGTGCGGCTTGTTCTTGAGGGCGGAGGCCAGGCGATTGCGCTCGTAGAGCAGCACGACCACCACGGAAATCAGGAACGGCAGCCAGAAATAGAACAGCCGGAACACCAGCAGCGCGGCGATGACCGAGGGGCGGGCGATGTCGGGCATCGCCACGACGAAGACGAGCTCGAACACGCCAAGGCCGCCGGGAGCGTTGGAGACGAGGGCCGCCGAGAACGAGGCGAGGAAGACCGCCAGCACGACGAGGAAGCCCGGGTTTCCGGCCTCCGGCAGGGCGAAGTAGATGATGCCGGCCGCACCCAGCAGTTCCAGGGGGGCGGCGATGAGCTGGCGGCCCATGATGCGCGGGCGCGGATATTCGAGCTTGAACTTGCGGATCGTCAGCGGCTTCAGCTTCAGCAGCGAACCGGCCACGTAGAGAGCCACGAAGGCGAGGAGGCCGGCGCCGAGGATGCGGGCGGTCTTGGGGTCCGTGAGGATCGCCGGCAGGTAGCCGTTCAGCCGGGTCAGGGTGTCGGGCAGGACGGTCAGCACGAAGCCGCCGAGCAGAATGGTGCCGAGGCCGAAGGTGAAGGAGCAGAGCGCCACCAGGACGGCGACCTGGGCCGCCGAGAGGCCCTTGGCCGTGTAGGCCCGGTAGCGCACCACGGCGCCCGAGAACACCGAGGCGCCGATGTTGTGCGAGAGGGCGTAGGTGGTGAAGGAGCAGACCGAGACGAAGAACCACCCGATGTGGCGCACCCCGAGATGCAGGAGCGCAATCCGGTCGTACCAGGCGAGCGCGGCGTAGGCGACGAGGGTGGAGAGCGCAGCGAGCAGGAAGCGGTGCGGCGGGATCGCCGCGAAGCTGCCCTTGATCTCCGCCATCGAGATGCCGGCGAGCTCCTTGTAGAGGAGGTACCCCGAGCCGATCACGGCGGCGAGGCCGATGATCGGCCAGATGAAATCGCTGATCTTCTTCATGGTGGTGTCGACGAGCCCCTTACCCTTCGGGCCCTCCCTGCACCACGATGCCCTGCACCGCAAGCGCGCGACCGGACCCGCCGGACCGCCTCATCCCACGGGATCATGACGGTTTCGTGCCGGCCTTTACCGAGGCCGGTCCGGGGAGCGTCAGGCGCGGATGCGGGACAGACCGATGCCGTCCATGGCGGCCTGGTCACGGGCCGCTTCCGCAGCCCGCTCGGCGGTCCGCTCGCGGTCATCGAGGATCTCGATCTTCTTCAGATCCTCGAAGGCCTCGCCGAGTTCGGCCTTGGCCTCGGCGAGCTGGCCCTCCAGGGCGGCGGCCGACTGGCGCATGTTGTCCCGACGCGTGGCGGCGGCGCGGGCGTAGGTCGGGTAGGCGAAATGCGCCGGGTCGGAGATGCCGGCGCGGCTCTCCTCGTGGGCGACCTCGCGGTCGAGCTCCAGCGCCATGCGGGTGAAATCCGCCTTCATCATCTCGATCTGCGTCACGCGCCGACGCTTCTCGTCGACCTGGAAGCGTCGCAGCCGGATCAATGTGTCACGGGATTTCATGGACGGTCTCACTCCACGCAACGCACGGCTTGCCGGGGCGCCTTGCTTGCGCGCCGGGCCGGCTTCGATGCGCCGCGCCGGGGCGTCTCCCCTATGGCGCGCCGACGATCTCTGCCAGGCGACGGTAACCCTCGCCGATCGAAGTTGCTTCTTCCTTACCCTGACCCAGAAAAGCCTCCATTTCGGGCATCAGGGCGACCGCCTCGTCGACCTCCGCTGAAGCCCCGGCCCGATAAGCGCCGAGTCGGATCAGTTCCTCCATGTCGGCATAGGTGGAGAGCAGGCGCCGGGCCCGTCTGACGGTCGGCAGATGGGTCGGGTCGCAGGCGCGGGGCATGGTGCGCGAGACGGAGCGCAGCACGTTGATGGCCGGGTAGCGCCCGCGCTCGGCGATGCCGCGCTCCATCACGATGTGCCCGTCGAGGATGCCGCGCACGGCATCCGCCACGGGCTCGTTGTGGTCGTCGCCCTCCACCAGCACGGTGAAGAGGCCCGAGATCGCCCCCTGCCCCGTGCCCGGGCCCGCCCGCTCTAGGAGGCGCGGCAACTCGCTGAACACGGTCGGCGTGTAGCCCTTGGCGGTGGGCGGCTCCCCGGCGGCGAGGCCGATGTCGCGCTGGGCCATCGCGAAGCGCGTGATCGAGTCGATCATGCAGAGCACCTGCGCGCCCTGGTCGCGAAAATACTCCGCCACCGCCAGGGTGACGTAGGCGGCGTTGCGGCGCATCAGGGCCGGCTCGTCGGAGGTGGCCACGACGACGACCGAACGGGCGAGACCCGCCGGGCCGAGGTCGTCCTGGAGGAATTCCTGCACCTCGCGGCCGCGCTCCCCCACGAGGCCGATCACCGCCACGTCGGCGGCGGTGTAACGCGCCAGCATCGAGAGCAGGACGGACTTGCCGACGCCCGAGCCCGCGAAGATGCCCATGCGCTGCCCCGCGCACATGGTCAGGAAGGTGTTGATGCAGCGGATGCCGAGATCGAGGGGCGGGCCCACGCGCCGCCGTGCATGGGCCGGGGGCGGGTCGGCGCGCAAGGGATAGACGACGGGTCCCGGCGCCAGGGGCCCGAGCCCGTCGATGGGGCGGCCTAGGGCATCGATGGTGCGTCCGAGCCACCCCGATGAGGGTCGGATGGCGCCGGCGGCCTCGTCGCGGACCATGGCCGGGCAGCCGCGGCGCACCCCTTCCAGGGAGCCGAAGGGCATCGCCAGAGCCCGGTCGCCCTGGAAGCCGATGATCTCGCAGGGCACGGCGCCGAGGCCGTTCTCCACGGCGATGTCGAGGCGGCCACCGAGGCGCATGGCCGCCACGGGTCCGGCCACCTCCACGAGGAGCCCCCGGATGGCGACGACGCGCCCAAAGGTCTCCAGCACCTGCACGTCGGCCAGGGCAGCCCGCGCGCCAGCCAGGCGCAAGCGAGCGACGCTAGGGTCGCGTTCCGTCATCGGCGACTCTCTCAACCATTCGTTTACCTCCCTCCTTAACACTGTGTGCATCGGGCTTGTAGCAGGCCGCCGGCTCCGGCCGGGATCCGAGAAATCTTTGCCCGGGGCCACGACATTCCGATGCCGTGGCGCCGGGGAGACATCCTGCGAGAAGCGTTTACGGGCGAGGGACTTGAGGGGACACGCGGACGGTCCGCGTCGAGCCGGCAAACGGTCTTACGAGAACAGACCGTCAACGGCGAGAAGCGTGGCCGGAAATCGGGTCCAATTGCGTGCTTGCATCCGTGAATCAGGTTTTGTTAACGATTAACGAATAGCGTTTCACGTCAATGACGAGGGAGCGTCCGCCACGGGCCGGTGGCGGACGAACGGCGGGGGCTTGCCCGTACGCTGCACACGGCCGGCTGGGCTGGGGACCGACGATGCGGGTACTTCTGATCGAGGACGACAGCGCAACCGCGCAGAGCATCGAACTGATGCTCAAGTCCGAGAGCTTCAACACCTACACCACCGACCTGGGCGAGGAAGGGATCGACCTCGGCAAGCTCTACGACTACGACATCATCCTGCTGGACCTGAACCTGCCCGACATGTCGGGCTACGAGGTGCTCCGGAACCTCCGCGTCGCCAAGGTGAAGACCCCCATCCTGATCCTCTCCGGCATGGCGGGCATCGAGGACAAGGTGAAGGGCCTCGGCTTCGGCGCCGACGACTACCTCACCAAGCCGTTCCACAAGGACGAGCTCGTCGCCCGCATCCACGCCATCGTGCGTCGCTCGAAGGGCCACGCCCAGTCGGTGATCACCACGGGCGACCTCATCGTGAACCTCGACCAGAAGACCGTGGAGGTCTCCGGCTCCCGCGTGCACCTCACCGGCAAGGAGTACCAGATGCTGGAACTCCTCTCGCTGCGGAAGGGCACGACGCTCACGAAGGAAATGTTCCTCAACCACCTCTACGGCGGCATGGACGAGCCCGAGCTCAAGATCATCGACGTGTTCATCTGTAAGCTGCGCAAGAAGCTCGCCAACGCCTCTTCCGGAAAGAACTACATCGAGACCGTCTGGGGCCGCGGCTACGTGCTGCGCGAACCCAACGAGGGCGAAGAACGCATCGCCGTCTGAATTCTTCGGAGGAGACGGACGAAACGGCCCCGCGGGAGCGGGGCCTTTTTTCATTTGGCGTCCTGTTTCGCCGCGGAGCGATCGGTCCCGGGACCTCGGAGAAGTCGGATCGCGAACCACGCGCGTGTCCGCCGACATGCTCAGCCCCGGGAAGCCCGGCCTGTGCGCCGGCGTCCCGGGGCCGCGATCCTTCGCGGCTCGTAACCTCTTCAGAGACCGACCACCCTGCGCAGACCCGGGTCGGAAGCGGGTAGGCCGGGCAGCACGCGGGCGGCCGGGGCACGGGCGGCGGCGCTGGCCTGCACGTAGAGGCCCCGATGCTGGGCGTTCGGGACCAGCTTCTCGGTCAGGCCGATCACGGTCTCGGCGGCACCCAGCAGCAGCGCACCGTCCGGCGCGAGGCTGGCGCTGAGGCGCCCCAGGACGTCGCCCTTCGTCGGCGCGTCGAAATAGATCAACACGTTACGGCAGTAGATGATGTCGAAGGTGCCCAGGGCATCGAAGGGATGCAGCAGATTCAGAGGGCGGTAATCCACCATCTGCCGCAGGCTGGCGGAGATGCGCCACTGCTCGCCCATCTGCTCGAAATGCTTGATCAGCGACTGCACGGGCAGGCCGCGCTGCACCTCGAAGTGGCTGTAGAGCCCAGCCTTGGCCTTTTCCAGGACCTCGGTCGAGAGGTCCGTGGCGACGAGGTCGACATGCCAGCCGGCGAGCCGCGGAGCGGCATCCTGCAGCATCATCGCCAGGGAGTAAGGCTCCTGGCCGGTAGAGGCTGCCGCACACCAGATGCGCAGGCGGCGCTGCGCAACGCGCCGGGCCATGGCCTCCGGCAGCAGCACGTCGCGGAACAGGTCGAAGGGCGTGCGGTCGCGGAAGAAGAACGTCTCGTTGGTGGTCATCGCCTCGACCACGGCCCGTTCCAGGGCGAGATCCCGGCTGCCCTTGAGGGCGTTGACCAGAGCGCCGAGGCCCGCGAGGTTAAAGCGTCGGCAGACCGGACCGAGCCGGCTCTCGATGAGGTAGCGCTTCTCGGCGCTGAGCGCGAGGCCCGAGCGGGTCTTGAGATAGTTGCGCAGGAAGTCGAACTCGAGTTCGGTCATGCGCCCTGTCCCATCAGTAGATTGCGTAACGCGGGGCCGATCTCGGCCAGCGGCAGGATCGCCTGGGCGAGGCCCGCTTTGGCGATGCTGCCGGGCATGCCCCAGACCGTGCTGGTGGCCTCGTCCTGCGCGAGCACGGCCGCCCCGGCCTCCACGAGCGCCCGGGCACCCCCGGTGCCGTCCGACCCCATCCCGGTCAGCACCACCGCGAGGGCGGAGGCCCCGAAGATCGCGGCCGCGTCCTGGAACAGCACGTCCACGGCGGGCCGGCAGAAATTCACCACCGGGCCGTCGTGCAGCCGGATCGTCACGTCCTGGCGCGAGCCGCCGAGGCCCATGTGTCGCCCGCCGGGCGCCACGTAGATGCGCCCGGGCTGGAGGCGTTCGTCGGCCTTGCCCTCGGCCGCCGGCAGGCCAGTGCGGGCACCGAGATGCTCCGCGAACACGGCGGTGAAGACGGGCGGCATGTGCTGCACGATGAGCACGGGAAACTGTCGCAGGGTGGCGCTGCCGATCTTCTCCAGCACCTCGCCGACCGCGCGGGGACCACCCGTCGAGGCACCGACCAGCAGGACGCGGGGCGCGATACCCGTGCGCGCCTTCGGTCGAAGGACCAGTGGCGCGGTCGGGCGCAGGGCCGAGACGGGGGACGGGGCGGCCGTGCCATGGCTCACCGGCGCGACGGCGAGGGCGGGGCCGCGCTTGCGGGCGCGGGCGGAGCCGAACAAGCGGACGCGCTCGATCAGGTCGGTGCGGAACGCGTCCGAGGTGGTCACGCCCCGGTTGCTCTCGGGTTTCGGGATGTAGTCGACGGCCCCGAGGGCGAGGCAGCGCAGCGAGATGTCGGCGTTCCGCGTTGTCAGCGTCGACATCATGATGACCTGGACACCGGGGCTCTTGGCGAGCAGCAACGGCAGGGCCTGGGTGCCGTCGAGTTCCGGCATGTCGATGTCGAGAAGGATCACGTCGGGATCGTGCCGCGACATCGACTCCAGGGCGATCCGGCCGTTGGAGGCGGTGGCCACGACCTCATGGCCGGCCTCCGCGATCCAGCGGGCGACGAGCCCGCGCACGACGGCGGAATCGTCCGCGATGAGGACGCGGACGCGTTGGCCCGCCGGAGACGGCGCCGCGTGACCCGCCGCGTAGTTCGGTACTGGGGCAGCCATCATGGAGGGGTTCACGCTTCGGGTGACGCGGAGGATGGGGGAGCGGGGCGTTCGGGACCGGATCTGTGGCGGTCCCGCGCTTACGCGTCAGGCGGCGTCGGCTTCGCCGTGGAAGCCGACCTGAGCGAGCTTCGCCGTGACGATGTCACGGTCGAAGGGCTTCATGATGTATTCGTCGGCGCCGGCATGCAGCGCCCGCGCGATGGCGCCGACATCGTTCTCGGTGGTGCAGAACAGCACCTTCGGCTTCTCGCCGCCCGGCGTTTTCCGAAGCGCCCGGAGGAAATCGTAGCCGTCCATGGTCGGCATGTTCCAGTCGAGCAGGATGGCGTCCGGCATGGACTCACCACAGGCGGTGAGCGCCTTCTCGCCGTCCTCGGCTTCGCCGACCTGGAAGTTCATGGTCTCGAAGATCCGGCGGGCCACCTTCCGGATCACGGCGGAATCATCGACGATGAGACAGGTCTTCATCATTCCCACTCCCTCTTCAGGCGGCGCCGACGGTGCGGGTGTTCGTGCCGAAGGCCAGGAGGGCGTCCACGTCGAGGATGACGAGGAGGCGGCCGTCCAGCCGGTGGACGCCGAGCGTCAGGTCGCGCCAGCGCGCATCGAGATTGATCGGCACGGGCTCGTGGGTATCGGCGCCGAGCTTGAGCACTTCGCCGACGCCGTCGACGATGAGCGCGAAGGTCTCGCCGCCCTGCTCCAATCCGATCGCCATCTGGGCGCCCTCCCCCACGCGCGGGCCCATGCTGAGCCGGCGCCGCAGGCAGAGCGCGGTGACGACGCGGCCGCGCAGGTTCAGGAGGCCGACGATCTCCGGCGGCGCCAGGGGCACCGGCGTGACGCCGGCCGGGATGAAGACGTCGTGCACCCGGTCGATGGCCAGCCCGAACATGGTCTCGCCGACGAAGACGGTGACAAAGTCGTGCGTGGCGAGGGTGTCGGTGGCGTTGCTGTTGGCGGCCTGCATCATGGTCGGGGATTCCGGGAAGGGGACGGGCCGATCAGGCGGCGGCGGCGAGGCGGGTGGTGTCGAGTTCGGACAGGGCCGCGACGAGGCCGCTGCGGTCGAACTTGGCCACGAGGTCGGCGATGCCGAGGGTGCGCGCCCGCTCGATGGCGTCGGGCCCGATCGTGCCCGTCAGGGCGATGACAGGCAGGGTGGCGACGCGGCCCTCGGCCCGGCGCATGGCGCCGACGAGGTCGAAGCCGTTGCGTCCCGGCATTTCGAGGTCGCAGACCACGAGGTCGATGCGGCCGTTGCTCAGCAGGGTCGCCACCGCCTCGTCGGCGCTCGCCGCCGTGACGACGTTGTAGCCGGCGGCCTTGAGCACGGGGGTCAGCATGTCGCGGAAGAAGGCGGAGTCGTCCACGAGCAGCAGGGTGGAGCCGCGTTTCTCCGCCTTCTTGGGCCCGCGCGCCCAGTCGTCGTAGGCCAGCGGCAGGAAGTGGGCGATGTTGATGATCTCGGTGGCGCGGCCGCGCAGCACGGCGGAGCCGATGAGATCGGACCTGTCGGCCGAGATCTCCACGTCGAGGCGCTCCTCGACGATGTCGACGATCTCGTCCACCACGAGGCCCATGGCCCGCTCGCCGTCCGAGAACACCACGAGCGCCTGCTTGCCGGAGCTTCGGATCTCGATCGAGGGATCGGCGGGGACCAGCGGCATCAGGCGGCCGCGATACTGGATCAGCGGACGGCCGCCGACCCACTCGACTTTCTCCGACTCGATCTCCTCAAGGCGGGTGACGAGGGAGAGCGGGACCGCCTTGTAGCTGCCCTTGCCGCCCTTGAAGACGAGGAGTGTCGCCTTGGCGTCGGCCGCTTCCGTCTCCTCGACCTCGGCCTCCACGGGCACGCCGCCCGATTGCGAGCCCTGGCTGACATGCTGGGCGATGCCGTTGGGATCGACGATGAGCACCACGGCGCCGTCGCCCAGGATGGTGTTGCCGGCGAATAGCGGCAGGTGGCGCAGCTTCGAGGACATCGGCTTCACGACGATCTCCTCCGTGTGGAAGACCTCGTCCACGAGGATGCCGAAGCGCTGGCGCCCGACCTGCGCCACCACCACGAAGCCGGAATCCACGGCGTCCGCGGCCTGATCCTGACCGAGCACGCCCGTGAGGGTGACGATCGGCAGGAGGCGCTCGCGCAGGCGCAGGACCGGCGAGCCGTTGATGCGCTCGACCTTCTGCGCCGTCGCCTTGTCGACGCGCACGAGTTCCAGCACAGCCACCTGCGGGACGGCGTAGCGCTGGTCGCCGGCCTTGACGATGAGGGCGGCGATGATCGCGAGCGTCAGCGGGATCTTGATGGTGAAGGTGGTGCCGCGCCCGAGCTGCGTGTTGATGTCGATGACACCGCCGATGAGCTCGATGTTCGTCTTGACCACGTCCATGCCGACGCCGCGGCCCGAGACCGAGGTGATGGCCGCGGCCGTGGAGAAGCCGGGATGGAAGATGAACTTCGCCACCTGGGCGTCGGTCATCCGCTCGACCTCGGCCTGGGAGGCGACCTTGCGCTCCACGGCCTTGCGGCGGATGGCGGCGAGATCGAGGCCCTTGCCGTCGTCGGCGATCTCGATCGTGATCGTGCCGCCCTCGTGATAGGCGGAGAGGCGGATGGTGCCGCGCGCCGGCTTGCCGGCGGCCTTGCGGTCGGCCGACGACTCGATGCCGTGGTCGGCTGAGTTGCGCACCATGTGGGTGAGCGGGTCCTTGATGACCTCCAGGACCTGACGGTCGAGTTCGGTCTCGGCGCCGCTCATGACGAGCTCGATCTGCTTGCCGAGTTCCGACGACAGGTCGCGCACCACGCGGGGCAGCTTCTGCCAGGCATTGCCGATCGGCTGCATCCGGGTCTTCATGACCCCTTCCTGCAGCTCGGCCGTCACATGGCTGAGGCGCTGCAGCGGCACCTTGTAGGTGGAATCGTCGTGGCGGCGGGCGATCTCGAGGAGCTGGTTGCGGGTCAGCACCAGCTCGGACACCATCGTCATGAGGTGTTCGAGGGTATCGACGTTGACGCGGATGGTCTGGACCTTCGCGACGCCGCCCTCGCCCTCCGGCGCGGCGGGCGCGTCGGCGGCCTTCGCCGTGTCCCGGCTCCGAGCCGGCACGGGTGCCTCGGCCTCGACGGCGACGGAGACTGCCGGCATCGGCTCGGGGACGGGCGCCACGGGCGCGTCGAACGGGTCGGGACCCTCGGCCTCCATGAAGGCGCGCTCCAGATCCTCCAGGCTGACCTCGCCCGGCTTGAGCTCGCGGGCCACCGGCTCCGGCAGCTTGATATCGGCCACGGGTGCGGGCGCCGCCACCGGCGTGGCGGCCATCACTTCGAGGGCACCGATCAGGTCGTCGTCGCTTCCGGTGGGCTCAGAACCGGTGGCCTCCAGGTCGCCGAGGATCGCCTTCAGGCGATCGAGGGTCACGAGGATCAGGCTCACAGCCGGGCCGGTCACCGGCATGCCGTCGCGGAACTGCCCCATCAGGGTCTCGGCGGCGTGCGCCAGGGCTTCCAGGCGCGGCAGGCCGAGGAAGCCGCAGGTGCCCTTGATGGTGTGGACGAGGCGGAAGATGTTCCGCAGGATCGTCTGGTTGTTGGGATCCTGCTCGAACCGGACGAGCTCGGCATCGACGGTATCGAGATGCTCGGCGCTCTCGGTCAGGAACTCACGCAACAAGTCGTCCATGAGAGGCACTCGGTCCATACGCGCACTACAGTCTGTGCAACGGGACCTTGCGGGCGAACCGGTTAGGGAAGAGTTTCACAGCCGCCAATAAAGCGGGAGACAGCATAGATCCTCGCTGAACTCCCGCGATCCGCTCAGGCGAGCGCCGTTTCCGGCGGCTCGGAATCCGAGGGGCGGTCCGCCTCGGGGCCTGCATCGGCCGGCGGGGGTGTGGGAATCGCCGCGGCGGTGGGTGTGGCCTCGATCGTCACCGTGTCGCCCTCGATGGAGAAGCGCACGTCCATGGCCGCCGCGCGGGCGACGAGGCCGGCATAGAACGGCAGGATGCCGTGGGCGTCGACGCTGCCTGTCTCGGGCGTGCCGGCGATCAGGGCCTCAACGTGGGCCGGGATGCGCGCATGCGAGCCCTTGCTCTTCAGGGTCAGGGTCGGCGCCTCGCCATCGCCCTGGACGGTGACGTCGATCAGACCACCGCGCGGGATCGCGCTCTGGGCGATCATCACGAGGTTGAGGAGGAGCTTGACCTTGTTCTTCGGGAAGAGCGCCTGGGGCGCGCTCCAGGCGAGCTGCGTCTTGTCGTCGACGAACATGCCGCGTGAGACCTTCTCGGCATCGGCGACATCGATCGAAGCGCCGGCCGACCCGGCGGCCCCGAAGGCGATCCGGGCGAATTGCAGGCGGGCCGAGGCCTGGCGGGCGCTCTTGGCGATCAACTCGAGGGCGAATTCCCGCATGGCGGTGTCGCTCTCGTCCTCAAGGACCTCCAGGCCGTTCACGATGGCGCCCACGGGGCTGATCACGTCGTGGCAGACCCGCGAGCACAGGAGGGCGGAAAGGTCGAGGGCGTCGAGATCGAGGGGGGTCATGAAGCGCTCCGCGCAGGCGTTTTTCGGGCCGCGTCCGGTCGTGTACGGCACCGATAGACGGCGCCGATTGCTTTGAAAAGCGCCCGGACCGCCCGAGATCCGGGTCGACAAGATCCGACGAGACAGGCATTCTCGCTGCGATTATGTCGATAGATGCGCCAACCCGCGACCGTATTGCGACCGCCCTGATGGAAATTGCCTGCCGCGCGGGCGAGATCCTCAAGCGACATCACGGCGGCGACTGCCCGCACGTGATCAAGCCGGACGGATCACCCGCGAGCCAGGCCGACGCCGAATCCGAGGCCTTCATCCTCGCCGAACTCGACCGTCGCTGGCCGGAGATCCCGGTCATCGCGGAGGAATCTTCCTACGATCATCCGCCCGCGCCGCTGTTCTTCCTCGTCGACCCCCTCGACGGGACCCGCGACTTCCTGGCCGGAAATCCGGAGTACAGCGTGAATATCGGTCTGATCGCCGGCGACCGGCCGGTCGCGGCCGCCCTCGCCGCCCCGGGTCTCGGGCGGGTCTGGGGTGCCGGCGCGCGGGCGTTCGAAGCCACCGTCTCGGACGGGCGTCCCGGCGCCCTGGCGCCGATCGCGGTGCGGCCGCGGCCGGATGCGGGCCTCGTCGCCTTGACGAGCAACCGCCACTGCGATCACGAGACCGAACTCTGCCTCGAGGCGCTCAAGATCGGTGCCACCCGCTCGGCGGCTTCCGCCCTGAAGTTCTGCCTGATCGCGGCCGGCGAGGCCGACATCTACGTGCGCTGCGGACCGACGATGGAGTGGGACACGGCGGCCGGCGACCACATTCTCACCGTGGCCGGCGGCTGCGTCGTGGCGCCGGCCGGGCGCCCGATGACCTACGGGCACTACACGCGGCACTATCGCAACGGCCCCTTCGCGGCCCTCGGCCACGCGGGCTACGCAGACGACCTCGTTCTGCCCGAGCGCAGCCCGGCCGCACGCGGCGCTCGGCATACCGCGCGCAGCGAGAGCCCGGCTCGCGCCTGAACGGCGTCGCGGGGCGCGAACGCTGTCCCGGCCCCTGCTTGCGCATCCTTCGCCGAAGGGGGTGCCGGTTCGGCGAAAGATACCTAGTCCGGAAAATCCCGCTCGATCTGGTCCCGAAGGTCCGGCCAGCGCCGTTCCGCCTGATCGGCCAAGGCGGGCTCCGCGAGCAGGCGCGCCCGGTGTTCGAGGTTACGCAGCAGGTAGAGCCGTGCGAGCCCCTCCCCGTCCGGCAGGCAGGCGAAGATCGACGGAGCGGTATCCACGAGGCGGCCGGCCAGGATGCCGATCGGGTCGAACCCGCCGAGGCGCGGCGCGTAGCGTACGGGATCGCTCTGAAATGCCTGCCGGTTGGCGGCCCGTGCGAAGCGCCAGGTTCGACCGGCCCAGGCAGCCTCGAAGGCTGCGTACCCGGCCTCGGGCGCGCCCAGGAAGTAGCTCACCGGATCGAAGCCCGCCAGGGCGATCGGGCCGGGTGGCCGAGCGGGGAGGCTCGTCGCACGCGCGGCCGTCGCGGGTAGGGCGAGGGCGAGGGACAGCAGGTGACGGCGCGTTAACCACATCTTGCTTTGATCTGAGCGATGGTCGCGGGGGTATGCCGGCGCACGGCCGGCCCGGGCGCCGAACGATAGCCTGTTCGGTGTCCGGGGCGCTCATGGTCCTAGCCCCGAGAGGGTTAGCGCGACGCTAGCGCGCAACGAACAGTCCGAGGTCACGAGGAGGAACGAGGCATGTCGTCGAACATCCGGGTCGCCCAGTCCGCGCCCGCCGTCCCGACCCGCCGCGCGTTGCTGGCCGGCCTCGCCGGAACCCTGCTCGTCGGGGTCTCGGCCCGTGCCGTCGAGGCGGTCGAGGGTCGACCCGGCACCTTCCGGCCGGAGGAACTCGTCGACAACGGCCATCGCTTCTTCGGCTCGATGTCGCGCGGTCTCGCCCAGCTCGTCGAGGAAGCCTCACGCCGCTGGGGCGAACCCAACGGCTACATCCTCGGGCAGGAGGCGTCCGGGGCCATCGTGGGCGGCGTCCGCTACGGCGAGGGCACGCTCTATACCCGCAATGCCGGGCAGCGCCGGATCTACTGGCAGGGTCCCTCCATCGGTTTCGACGTCGGCGGCGACGGCGACCGGACCATGATGCTGGTCTACAATCTGCCCAGCGTCGCCGGACTCTACCGGCGATTCGGCGGCGTCGACGGCTCGGCCTATCTCGTCGGCGGTTTCGGCATGACGGCGGTCACGGCCAACAACGTCGTAGTCGTACCGATCCGGACCGGCGTCGGCGCCCGGCTCGGCATCAATATCGGCTACCTGAAGTTCACCGACCGGCCGACCTGGAATCCGTTCTGATGCGCAGGGCTCACGCGCGGCCGTGACGTTTGCCGGGTCGGTGTGCCTTGCCCAACTGACCCGAAAATGGGCTAAACAGAGCTTGAGACGGATGGCGCCGCGCGTGCATGCGGCGATGTCCCGCCTCCGGTCTGTGACCCATCTCCGGCGTCTTGGAAGAGCGTGCCCGCGTGATCGAATCCGTGATGATCTTCGTCCTCGGCTTCCTGGCCGCGAGCCTCTGTGGCCTGCTGCTGCTGCCGGCGGTGAACGCGCGGGCGGCCCGCCTGTCACGACGGCGGATCGAGTCGCGCCTGCCCCTCTCCCTGTCCGAGGTGGCCGCAGAGAAGGATTACCTGCGGGCCCAGTTCGCCGTCACGCAGCGCCGCCTCGAGCGGCGGGTCGAGGCGGTGACGGCCCACCGGCACGCGGACCTCGCGGCCATCGGCGCCCGGACCCTGGAAGCCGCGGCTCTGGCCCGGACGGTGGAGGACCGCGACGCGACCCTGCGTGAGCGCGAGGCGGCGATGTCCGCCACGCGCGAGACCCTGAGCGCCGTCGAGCGCGACCTCGAGCGGGTTCGCCAGGACGCGGCGATCGAGGCTGCGACGCTCCAGGTGCTGGAGGAGGCGCATCGCGAGGTGCTCGACGACCTGTTCGCGGTGCGGGACGCGCAGGCTCCGCTGCAGGAGCGACCCGTCCAGGCGGTCGCGCAATCCGGCGTGCCGGATCTCACCGCCACCCTGGTGGCCGAGCGCGAGACCCTGCGCGCCAGTCTCGCCGCCGCGGAGGAGGCCCTGGCCGAAGTTATGGCGCGGCGCGAAGGCGAGGCGGCCGACCTGCGCCGTCGGATTTCCGACGTCGCCGACAGCCTGCTGCAGCGCGAGCGCCTGCCGCCGGCGACCGCCTTTCAGCTTCCGGCGCAACCGAATTGAATCCTGCGCGTCAATGATCGCGTGATGTGCGGCGGAGTACGCCGCACACGTTGCGCGAAGCCGAGAGCGCGGCGTAGAAGGCGCCCTGACCATGCGGTGACCATCCGCGCGCCATGTTTCGACCATGTCGGCGCTTCATCGGATCGCCCATTCCCTGTTTCACGAGACGGACTGCGTCCATAATGGCCCTCAAGCTTACGTCGCTCGCCCTCGCTCTCGCCGCAACGGCGTCCGTTGCGGTCGCGCCTGCCCTGGCCCAGCCGGCGGCTCAGCCGTCGGGTGGGGCTGCCCCGCAGACCAAGCGCGGCAACGAGACCCTGAAGAAGTACTGCACCGGCGATTACCTCACCTATTGCGGCAACCTCGCCACGGACGACCCGGCCCTGGACAAGTGCTTCCAGACCAACTGGACGAAGCTCTCCGAGAATTGCCGCCGCGCCATCGACGTCTACCAGAAGACAGACGGCAAGAAGAAGGGCTGAGGCTACGCGGCCACGGTGCGGGACAGCGTGGCCGTTCGGCTCGCTTCGCGCGTCCGCAACGGCTATGCTGACGCCGATCGAGTGCCGGACCGCAAGCGTTGATGTTCCTCCGTTCCCGCCATCTTCCCGCGATCGCCGTGATCGGTCTCGTCGCGCTCGCCACCTCCGGCTGCGGACGGCGTGGCGCCCTCGAGCCGCCACCGGGCACGGAGGCCGCACGCGCGGTGGCGCGTCCGGGCCTTCCGGGTCTGGCGAGCCCCCGCGCCCTGCCCCAGAGCGTGGGCCTCGGCGGCGGAACGGCGGCGCCGTCACCCGACGCCGTGCGCAGCGGCGATGAACTCGATACGCTCGCGGTGCCGGGCTCCGGGGCCGAACCGGCGGTGAAGACCACGCGCGGCGCCAAGCGGGGCTACGTGATCCCGAAACAGCCTTTCCTGCTCGATCCGCTGCTGTAGAAGCGGGGCGCGAACATTCTCGAGGCCCGTGCACGCTCCCGTGCGAAGGCTCGCAGGCAGGCCGATGCACCATTTCCAGTATCGCGACGGACGTCTTCAGGCGGAGGACGTCGATCTGGCGGACCTCGCCGAGCGCGTGGGCACGCCCTTCTACTGCTACGCGACCGCGACGCTGGAGCGGCATTACGGCGTCTTCGCCGAGGCGTTCGGCGGCGACGACGCCCTCGTCTGCTACGCCATGAAGGCGAATTCGAATCAGGCCGTGCTGAGGACGCTGGCGCGCCTCGGTGCCGGCATGGACATCGTCTCGGAGGGCGAGCTGCGCCGGGCCCTCGCGGCCGGCGTCGATCCGCAGCGCATCGTGTTCTCGGGCGTCGGCAAGACCCGCTCCGAGATGGCCGCCGCCCTCAAGGCCGGGATCTACTGCTTCAACGTCGAGAGCGAGCCGGAACTCGCCGAACTCTCGGCCGTCGCCACCAGCCTGGGGATGACGGCCCCAATCTCGATCCGGGTCAATCCCGACGTCGATGCCGGGACGCACGCCAAGATCTCGACGGGCAAGTCGGAGAACAAGTTCGGCATCCCCATCGGCCGTGCCCCGGCGGTCTACGCCCAGGCCGCGCAGTTGCCCGGCCTCGCGGTCACCGGCGTCGACATGCATATCGGAAGTCAGATCACGGATCTGGCGCCTTTCGACCACGCGGCTGGCCTTCTTGCCGGGCTCGCTCGCGACCTGATGGCCGCGGGCCACGCCCTGCACCACATCGATTTCGGCGGCGGCCTCGGCATACCCTACCGCGACGACAACGCCCCGCCCCCTGAGCCGGCCGCCCTGTCGGCGATCCTGCGTCCGCACTTCGCCCCGCTGGGGTTGCGCCCGGTCTTCGAGATCGGCCGGATGATCGCCGGGAATGCCGGGATCCTGGTGACGCGCGTGATCTACGTGAAGCGCACCGAGGGACGGACCTTCGTCATCGTGGACGCGGCGATGAACGACCTCATCCGCCCGACGCTCTACGACGCCTACCATGCCCTGAGGCCTGTCCGGCAGCCCGGGCACGACACGGCCCGGATCGTCGCGGACGTCGTTGGCCCGGTCTGCGAGAGCGGCGACTACATTGCGCTTGGCCGCGAGATGGCTGAGGTCGCGCCCGGCGACCTGATCGCGGTGATGAGCGCCGGCGCCTACGGGGCCGTCCAGGCCGGCACCTACAACACCCGGCCCCTGGTGCCCGAGGTCCTGGTGCGGGGGGCGGACCACGCCGTCGTCCGTCCGCGCCAGACCTACGAGGAGTTGATCGGCCTCGACCGGGTGCCGGACTGGCTGAGCCCGCCCGCCGCCTGAGCGAATTGGCGGCTCAGGTGTCGATCTCGGCCTCGATCCGCGCGACGGCCTCGCTCGGCACGTCGAGGGCCGTGGCCAGCATCTTGAGGAATTCCCGCTCCTGCAGCGTATCGGCGAGCACGGAGAGGCGGACGGCGGAGTAGATCCGCGTCGCCTGCTCGGGCGTTCGCACCCGCTCGGCGATCTCGTCCACGTCGGCTGGGTCGGCGATCTCGGCCTCGAGCCAGGCCGCGCCGTCCCGCTCGATCCCGGCGGCCTGGACGGCCGCCTCGAGCCGCCGGCGCTCGTCCGCATCGATCTGGCCGTCGGCCAGGGTGGCGGCCACCATCGCCCGCAGCATGATCCGGGCCTCGTCCTCGGTCACCGGTGGCTCGGTCGCGGGCGATTCCGTCGTTTCGGCCCCCTGCAGGGCCCGGGCCGCGAGCCCGGCCACGAGGGCGAGGCCGCCGAGGGCGGTGGCGGCGAGGAGGCCGCTGCGGCGCGAGCGCACCAGGGCATCGACGATCGGCTTGGCGTCGACCGACGGCGTGGCATCCACCATGGCGGGCATCCTGTCTTTCGGTGTGGGGTCGAGGCAGCAACACGCAAGGGCCGGGCAGGGTTCACCCGCTTGCCATGCCCGCGTCGACGCGGTGAAGACCTGGGCTGATTTGACCCCGCCGCACGGTGTCTCCACCATGCTAGCCTTGCGGGCAGGCGCGGCGCCTTGAGCGACGCGCGGAGGAGCCAGACACGATGGGCGAGGCCGACCCGGCGACCTCACGAGGCAGGGACCTGACAGGCAAGGAATCCGCGGGCGATGCCGACAGCGCGCTGCGGCAGCGCCTGGACCGGCTGGTCGCCCGATCGCAGGCGGCCGGGCTTTGGGAAACCGCGTGGCCCATCCTATGGCGCGGCATCGGGCTCGTGCTTGCCTATCTGATCCTGTCCTGGCTCGGCCTCTGGCTCGACCTGCCGCCCCTGGGCCGCATCGTCGGCCTCGCTCTCTTCGCGGTTGCCCTCGCGGTGGTGCTGCTGCCCCTGGCGCGCCTGCGCCCGGGCTCGCGCCGCGATGCCCTGGCGCGGATCGACCGCGAGGCGGCGGCCAGCGGACGCACCCGACATTCCCCGGCCTCGTCGCTGGAAGACACCCTGGCGGTGGGTACGCAGGATCCGGCGACGCAAGCGCTCTGGGCCCTGCACAAGGCGCGCGCGGCAGAGTCCGTCGCGGGTCTGCGCGCCGGGCCGCCCCGTCCGGCCATGGCGCGGCGCGATCCGTTCGCCCTGCGCGCCGCCCTGATCGTGGGGGCCGTGGCGAGCCTGTTCGTCGCCGGTGCGGAGTGGCGCCCGCGTATCCTCGGCGCCTTCGACTGGCGGGCTCCGCCATCGCCCGGCCCGGACTTCCGCGTTGACGGATGGATCGATCCACCGCTCTACACACGCCTGCCGCCCCTCGTCGTCACGATGAACGGTGAGCGTCAGACCCTGCGCGCGCCGGTCAATTCCACCCTGATCGTGCGCATCGCCGGCCATGGCGAGGCCGTGCTGACCCCGAATGCGGGCCTGAAGGCGATTCCCGGCAAGCTGCCGCAGGCGTCTGGCAAGCTACCGGAGGCATCCGGAAACGTGCCGCGATCGGATCTACGCGAGGACCGCTTCCAGCTGGTCGGCGGCGTCGCGGACCTGACCATCGCCACGGGCGGCGCGACCCAGCACCTCGTCGTCGAGACGATCCCCGATACCCCACCCGAGGTGCAGCGCATCGGCAGCCTTGAGGTCAATGCACGCGGTACCTTCAACCTGACTTACCGGGCCAAGGACGATTACGGCATCGCCTCGGCCGAGGGCCTCGTCGAGCCGCTGGCGAACACCCGGACCCTGGTGCCGCCGCCGCGCATCGCCCTCGCGCTGCCCGCCGACGCCACGGGCGAGCACGACACCAAGACGCTGGTCGACCTCACCGACAATCCCTGGTCCGGCGCGCGCGTGCGCCTGACCCTGGTGGTCAAGGACGAGGCCGGGCAGGAAGGGCGCACGCCGACCGCCGAGATCACCCTGCCGGCCCGCATCTTCGCGCAGCCCCTGGCCCGGGCGCTGGCCGAGGAGCGCCGCCGCCTGATCACGGCCCCCGACGAGAGCCGCGGACGCGTGCTGACCGCCCTCGACGCGCTCCTCATCGCGCCGGACCGATTCACGCCTCAGCCAAGCGTCTTCCTCGGCCTGAAGACCGCCTCGCGCCGCTTGCGGGCCGCTCGCAGCGACGAGGCCCTGATGGAGGTGGCGGACCTGCTCTGGGAGATGGCTCTCAAGATCGAGGACGGTGATCTCTCCGATGCGGAGAAAAGCCTCCGGGCCGCCCAGGACAACCTCAAGCAGGCCATCGAGCGCAACGCGCCCGACGAAGAGATCAAGAAGCTCACGGAGGACCTGAAGCAGGCCCTCGACAAGTTCATGAAGGGCATGGCCGAGCGCCAGCGCAAGGACGGGAAGCCCCCGGGCGAGAAGAGCCAGCCGAACCCGAACGCCAAGACGGTGACGCCGGACGACCTCAACAAGATGCTGAACGACATGGCCGAGGCCATGAAGCGCGGCGACACCGCGGAGGCGCAGCGGCTCCTCGACCAGTTGCGCGAGACCCTGGAGAACCTTCAGACGGCGGAACCGGGCGGCAAGTCGGACCCGAACGGCCGCGAGATGAGTAAGCAGGCCGACGAGCTCGACAAGCTCTCCCGCGAGCAGCAGGACCTGCGCGACGAAACCTTCAAGGACGGTCAGGACAAGCGCGGCCAGCAGGGCCAGGGTCAACGGGGCCAACGCCCACAGCGTGGCCAGCAGGGTCAGCAGCAGGACGGACAGAAGGGTCAGCCCGGTCAGCAGGGCCAGGGTCAACAGGGTCAGGGCCAGCAAGGCCAGGGGCAGCAAGGCCAGAAGGGTGAGGGCCAGAAGGGCGCCGGTCAGCGCCAGCAGGCTCTGCGCGAGCGGCTGGAGGACCTTCAACGCCGCATGAAGGATCTCGGCATGCAGGGCGAGGAAGGCCTGTCGGATGCCGAGGAGGCGATGCGCGAGGCCGAAGGCGCCCTCGGGCAGGGCAAGGAGGGCGATGCGGTCGATGCCCAGGGCCGGGCCCTCGATGGGCTGAAGCGCGGCGCCGAGGGCATGCAGAAGCAGATGCAGGAGATGGCGGAAGCCGACGGCGAGGGCAAAGGCGAGGGTGAGGGCGGCGAGCAGCCGAGCCAGCAGGGCCAGGCCGGCAACCGCGAGGACGACCCGCTCGGCCGCCCCACCAAGGGCCGCGACATGTCCAACGGTAACGCTCGCGTGCCGACGGCGGACGAATCAGCCGTCCAGCGGACCCGCCGCATCATGGAGGAACTGCGCCGCAAGCTCGGCGACCCGAGCCGTCCCCGCGAGGAGCTCGACTATTTCGAGCGCCTGCTCCGTCGGAACTGATGGGAGCGCCGATGCGCCGCCCTGCCCCATGGGCTCCGCGCCTTGCGGGGTCCATAGGGAGCAGACCTGAATACTAGATCCGCCAGCCGCGAGACGTCACGCCGTGATCTCCTCCAACACCCTCGTTCTCCTTGCCTGCCTCGCGGTGGCGGCCGTGCTGCTCCTCGGCCTCGTCAACATGATGCGGGGCGGCAGTGCCAACGTCTCGCAGAAGCTGATGCGCCTGCGCGTCCTGCTCCAGTTCCTGGCGATCATCCTGATCATGGGCGTGGTCTGGTGGCGCTCGGCCTGACGCGCCCGGCATGAGTGTCCGGGATGCGCTGAAGGGGCTCGCCGGCGATCGCCGCATCGCGGCAATGCTGGGCCTCGGCTTCAGCTCTGGCATTCCCTTCCTGCTCGTCTACGTGACGCAATCGGCGTGGCTCTCCGAGGCGAAGGTGCCGATCGGCATCCTCGGCCTCATGAGCGAGCTGACGCTGGCCTACAAGTTCAAGTTCCTGTGGGCGCCGTTCCTCGACCGTTACGACGCGCCCGTGTTCGGCCGCTGGCTGGGCCGCCGACGGGGCTGGATCATCGTCTCGCAGATCGGCGTGATCCTGGCGCTCGCGGGAATCGCCTTCGGCGATCCGGCGCACTGGCTCGCCTGGACCATCGTGTTCTCCCTCGCACTGGGCTTCGCGGGCGCGACGCAGGACGTGGTCATCGATGGCTGGCGCATCACCGTGGCGCCCCTGGAGCGGCAATCGCTGATGTCGTCCTGGGCCGAGATCGGCTGGCGTATGGGCAACCTCGCGGCCGGCGCCGGCGCGCTCTATCTCGCCGACGCCTATGGCTGGCGGGCCGCCTATCTCTGCATGGCCGTCGCGATGGCGCCCGGACTCGCCGCCGCGCTCCTCGCCCCCGAGCCGGAATCCGACCGGAGCGGGGCGCCCGTGCACGCCGGCTTCGTCGAGACGATCGTGGCCCCGATCCGCGACCTCATCGGACGCCTCGGCCCCATGGCGGTCCCGGTCCTCCTGATGGTGGCGGGCTTCCGAATGCCCGGCTACGTCTCCAGCGCGATGGCGATGCCGCTCTTCAAGAGTCTGCACTATTCGAACACCGACATCGCGACGGTGACGAAGCTGTTCGGTTTCGGCGTGGCCCTCGGGGGCACCTTCCTGGCCTCCTACATCGTTCCCCGGATCGGCATCATGGCGAGCCTCGTGGCCGGCACGGTGTTCGGGTCCGCCTCGCATCTCAGCCTGGCCTACCTCGCCCTGCACGGGGGCGACGGAGGCGGCGCCTTCTGGACCTTCGCCGTCACCGTCAGCATCGACAGCTTCGCCTACGCCTTCGCGTCGATCGTCCTCATCACCTACATGTCGTCCCTGACGGCGACGGAGCATGCGGCGAGCCAGTACGCCCTGCTCACCTCCCTGTGCGCCCTCCCCGGCAGCCTTCTGGCGGGCGCGTCCGGCTTCGTCATCGAGGCCACGGGGTTCGTCTGGTTCTTCGTGGCGACGTCGGTCATCGGCCTGCCCGTCGCGCTGCTGTGCTGGTACGTCTGGCGCCGGCAGCAGGCGGGTGCGCAGCCCGCCGTTGCATCCGCGTCCTGACCGCCCGGTCCCTAATCCCCGGGGCGGGCGATGGCCTGGCACATGGCGTCCATGTGTGGCCCCGCGGTCTCACTCGGCGGCTATCGGCGTTCCCGAACCGCTATTGGAGCCATGACGCCTGCCGCCCAGGCAAGAGGCCATGCTAGACAAGGTCGGTCCAACCGGAACCGTTTTCATGCATTCCCACTCGTTCCGCCTCGCCGCCGCCGGTTTCGCCCTCGCTGCGGCCGTGCCGGTCCAGGCCGCCGACTTCCGGTCCGAGCCGCCGCCGGCCGCCTATGTGAGCCCGGTCAAGCCGCTGAGCATCGTCTCCGAGGTTCGCATCGGTGGAGCCGTGCAGGACCCGGGGAGCGCGGAACACAACACCAACAACATCAACGGCGAAATCCTCTTCGCCAAGCCGCTCGTCAGCGTCGATCCGTTCTGGCAGGCCTTCGTGCCGCGCCCGACCGTCGGCGGCAGCTACAATTTCGGTGGCCGCACCAGCTACGCCTATATCGGCGCGACCTGGACCGTGGATCTGTTCCCGCAGACCCTGAACAACATCGTCTTCCTCGAAGGCTTCTTCGGCGCCGGCGCCCACAACGGCTATACGGGTCCCAAGCCCACGGCCCCGGCCGGCTTCAACACGCTGGGCTGCAACCCGCTGTTCCGCGAGGCCGCCGCCCTCGGCTTCCGTCTCACCGAGCACTGGAGCATCATGGCCACCGTCGAGCACATGTCGAATGCCGGCCTGTGCGCGAACAACCGCGGCCTGACCAATTTCGGTGGCAAGCTCGGCTACACGTTCTGATCGGCACGCCCGAGCTTCACCTTTCCACGTCTGGGCCGGTCTCGCAGCAGCGGGCCGGCCCTTCGCGTTTCGTGGCGCCTTCCGAATGGCCGAAACTGCGCTAGGTTGGCCGGCATCAAGCTGCGGCCCCTTCACCCGCCGCAGGTCTGGCCCCCTCGAGATCGGACGTCATCGTGGTCACGCTCAACCGCATCTACACCCGCACCGGTGATAAGGGATCGACGGCGCTCGCCAGCGGCGAACGCCGCTCGAAGGCCGACCTGCGGATCGAGACCTACGGCACCGTCGACGAGACCAACGCCTGCATCGGCCTCGCCCGCCTCCACGCCGATCCCCGGCTCGACGCGATGCTGGGCGCCATCCAGAACGATCTGTTCGATCTCGGGGCCGACCTCGCGACCCCTGAGAGCGCAGAGCCGCCGAAATACGAGCCCCTGCGCGTGGTCGCCACGCAGGTCCAGCGGATCGAGCGGGACATCGACGCCCTGAACGCGGATCTGTCGCCTCTCAAATCCTTCGTGCTTCCGGGTGGCTCACCGGCAGCGGCGGCCCTTCACCTCGCCCGCACGACGTGCCGGCGGGCCGAGCGCCTCGCCGTGGCGCTGGCCGCCACCGAGGGCGAGATCGTCTCGCCGGAAGCCCTGCAGTACCTCAATCGCCTGTCCGACTTCCTGTTCGTGGCGAGCCGGACCGCGAATGCCAACGGGGCCGACGACGTGCTCTGGGTGCCTGGCAAGAACCGCTGACGGGACGCGCGGGCCCCGCCGTTCGTCGCGGCGATCGGAACGCCCCCTGCCGCGTCGGCGGGCCCGCGTTGACAAGGCGGAAATGAGGCCGTTACGGTCCGCCGCCTCAATGACCAGGGTTCAGGATCTCCGGCTCGCCCGGATCTCCGCTGCGCGCCGCGCCGGCCTGGTCGAAGAAAATTGTCCGCGCGGAGGATTGTGAACGCCATGAAGGTTCTGGTGCCCGTCAAGCGGGTCGTCGACTACAACGTCAAGATCCGGGTCAAGGCCGACGGTTCGGGCGTGGATCTCGCCAACGTCAAGATGTCGATGAATCCCTTCGACGAGATCGCCGTCGAGGAGGCGATCCGCCTGAAGGAGAAGGGCAAGGCCACCGAGATCGTGGCCGTCTCCATCGGCCCGCAGCAGGCGCAGGAGACCCTGCGCACCGCGCTCGCCATGGGCGCCGACCGTGCGATCCTGGTGAAGACCGACGGCCTCGTCGAGCCGCTGGCGGTGGCCAAGATCCTCAAGGCCATCGTCGAGAAGGAGGCCCCCGGCCTCGTCATCCTCGGCAAGCAGGCCATCGACGACGATTCGAACCAGACCGGCCAGATGCTGGCCGCGCTCCTCGACTGGCCGCAGGGCACCTTCGCCTTCAAGGTGGAGTTCGGCGAGGGGTCGATCGACGTCACCCGCGAGATCGACGGCGGCCTCCAGACCGTCACGCTGACGCTGCCCGCCATCGTCACGACGGACCTGCGTCTCAACGAGCCGCGCTACGCCTCCCTGCCCAACATCATGAAGGCCAAGAAGAAGCCCCTCGAGGAGATGACGCCCGACGCGCTGGGCGTCGACGTCACCCCGCGCATCACGGTCATCAAGACCGTCGAGCCCGCCGGCCGCAAGGCAGGCGTGAAGGTCGAGTCGGCCGCCGCTCTGGTCCAGAAGCTCAAGGTCGAGGCCGGCGTCATCTAGCGACACCGCTCTCCCCGTCGGGGCCCGGCGCCGCGAGGGCGACGGGCCCGTTGCACCGGCTCCGGCCCTTTCGAGGATTCATACCCCACCATGGCCACCCTCCTCTACATCGAACACGACAACGGCGCCGTGCGCGACGCCAGCCAGAAGGCGCTCAGCGCCGCCGTGCAGCTCGGCGGGCCGGTCCACGCCCTGGTGCTCGGCTCGGGCAGCCGCCCGGCGGCCGAAGCCGCCGCCAAGCTCGAAGGCGTCGAGAAGGTGCTGCTCCACGAGGATGCCGCCTACGATCACGCCCTGGCCGAGCCCACCGCGGCCCTGATCACCGCCCTCGCCCAGTCCTACGACGTCGTCGTGGCGGCGGCCTCCACCACGGGCAAGAACGTGCTGCCGCGCGTCGCCGCCCTCCTCGACGTCGCGCAGATCTCCGACATCATCGCGGTCGTCTCAGCCGATACGTTCGAGCGGCCGATCTACGCCGGCAACGCGATCCAGACCGTCCAGGCCGGCGCGGGCAAGAAAGTCATCACCGTGCGCACGGCGGCCTTCAAGCCGGCGACCGAAGGCGGGCCTGCTGCCCCCATCGAGTCCGTGCAGGAAGCGGCCGCCGCCTCGGCCAAGTCGAGCTTCAAGGGCGAGGAAATCGCCAAGTCCGACCGTCCGGAACTCGCCGCCGCGCGCATCATCGTCTCCGGCGGTCGGTCGCTGGGCTCGGCCGACAAGTTCAAGGAACTGATCGAGCCCCTGGCCGACACCCTCGGGGCGGCCGTGGGCGCCTCGCGGGCGGCAGTGGACGCCGGCTACGCGCCGAACGACTGGCAGGTGGGTCAGACCGGCAAGGTCGTGGCGCCGGACCTCTACGTCGCCGTCGGCATCTCGGGCGCGATCCAGCACCTTGCCGGCATGAAGGACTCGAAGGTCATCGTCGCCATCAACAAGGACGAGGACGCCCCGATCTTCCAGGTGGCGGATTACGGCCTCGTCGGTGATCTGTTCCAGGTCGTGCCCGATTTCCAGGCCGAACTCGCCAAGGCCAAGGGCTAAGACAACCGCGCGACCGGCGCCCTGTTACGCGCCGGTTGCTGCTGACGGCGGCCTTCGGGCATGGAATTGCTCTAGGACGCTGCTGGTGTGCAACGTTATAAGCGGAGACGGGCGCCCTCGGCGGCCGGGCGGGGGCCCGGTGGCCGATCCGGCGACGCCCCAAGGGTGCGAGTGCAGACGATGGGCATCGATATCAGGACGGTCGGCATCATCGGTGCCGGTCAAATGGGCAGCGGGATCGCGCATGTCTGCGCGATGGCGGGCCTCGACGTTCGCCTGAACGACCGCGACCCGGCCCGCATCCACAACGGTCTGGCCACCGTCGACGGCAACCTTGCGCGTCAGGTCGCCAAGGGCACCATCGTGGACGAGCAGCGCCGGGCCGCCGTCTCGCGCATCCGGGGAGCGGAGACCTTCGATGATCTCGCGCCCTGCGATCTCGTCATCGAGGCGGCAACCGAGGACGAATCGACCAAGCGCCAGATCTTCAGCACGCTCTGTGCGTCCCTCAGGGCCGACGCACTGATCGCCACCAACACGTCGTCGATTTCGATCACGCGGCTCGCAGCCTCAACCGACCGTCCGGAACGCTTCATCGGCATTCACTTCATGAATCCGGTGCCGGTGATGCAGCTCGTGGAGCTGATCCGCGGCATCGCCACCGAAGACCCGACCTACGAGTCGGCCAAGGCCTTCATCGCCAAGCTCGGCAAGATCTCGACGATGTCGGAGGATTTTCCGGCCTTCATCGTCAACCGCATCCTGCTGCCGATGATCAACGAGGCGATCTACACGCTCTACGAGGGCGTCGGCTCGGTGGAATCCATCGACACCGCGATGCGGCTCGGGGCGAACCACCCGATGGGTCCGCTGCAGCTCGCCGACTTCATCGGCCTCGATACCTGCCTGTCGGTGATGCAGGTGCTTTATGAGGGCCTGGCCGATTCGAAGTACCGGCCCTGCCCGCTCCTCGTGAAGTATGTCGAGGCCGGCTGGCTCGGACGCAAGTCCAAGCGCGGTTTCTACGATTACCGGGGCGAGACGCCCGTGCCGACCCGCTGAGGCGGACCGGCACGAGCATCAGACTTACTGTTTGTTGCCGTTGGCGGCCGGCTGGGCTGGGCTCGGATAGGCCGGGTTCGCAGCCGGCACCGAACCGGTGTTCGACGACGACGTGGCGTTCGAGCTGCCCTTGACCGAGCCCGTGACCTCCTGGCGGGACGCGTCCTGGCTCTGGCTGGCGTAGTCCTTCGGCGAATTTGCACCCTGCCAGGTCATCAAGCCCGTGATCGCGATCGCGAGCAGCACGAGGCTGGCCACGAGGACGTAGAGCACCGGCTTGCCGCGCTTGCCCTGCCGGGCGTCCTGACCGTGTAGATTTTCTGCCATGCGATCCTCGCTTGAACGGTCCTGAAGACCGATGTTTCGACCCGAGCCCACGGGCTCGTGATTCCTGCTCGGGTCTGAAACGCGACGGTCGAGAGCGGAGTTCCGCCGGGATCCGACCTCAGCGGCCGGTCAACAACATGATCTTGCCGAGATGCGCACTCGACTCCATGAGTTCGTGCGCCTTGCGCGCCTCCTCCAGCGGGAAGGTGGCGTGGATCACCGGCCGGATGGTCCCGGCCTCCAGCAGCGGCCAGACATCGCGGGCGAGACCTTCGGCGATCGCCGCCTTCTCAGCCTTGGGCCGGGCCCGGAGCGTCGCGCCCGTGAAGGTCAGGCGCTTCATCATGATCGGCGTCATGCTGAAGGCATCGACCTTGTAACCCTGCATGAAGGCGATCTGGACGAGGCGTCCCTCGATCGCGAGCGCCGAGAGGTTCTTGGCGAGGTAGGGCGCCCCGACCATGTCGAGGATGACGTCGACGCCGTTGCCATCGGTGAGCCGCTTCACCTCCTCGACGAAGTCGGCCTCGCGGTAGTTGATCGCGGCCTCGGCACCGAGTTCGCGGCAGAAATCGCACTTCTCGGCCGAACCGGCTGTGGCGAAGACGCGGGCACCGTGGTGTTTGGCGATCTGGATCGCGGTCGAGCCGATGCCGCTCGATCCGCCATGGACGAGGAAGGCCTCGCCGGCTTTCAGGCGGCCGCGCTCGATCACGGTGCTGTAGACGGTGAAGTAGTTCTCGGGCAGCCCGCCGGCCTCCACCAGCGAGAGCGAGGACGGCTTCGGCAGGCACTGTCCGATCTCCGCCACGGCGAACTCGGCATAGCCGCCGCTGATGACCAGGGCGCAGACCTCGTTTCCGAGCGTGAAGCCAGTGACGCCCTCGCCGAGGGCGACGATGCGGCCGGCGACCTCCAGGCCCGGAATCTCGGTGGCGCCCTTCGGCGGCGGATACTTGCCCTCGCGCTGCTGGATGTCGGGCCGGTTGATCCCGGCGGCCACGACTTCGATCAGGACCTGGCCCGGACCGGGCTGCGGCAGCGGCACCGTCTCCAGGGCCAGCACATCCGGTCCGCCGGCAGCGGTGAAGCGGATCTGTCGCATGGTCTCGGGCAGGCTGGTCGTCATTGGGGTCTCCTCCTGGAAGCCCCGTCATGTGCCGTCCGGACCGCCCTTGGCAAGATCGCGCCACCCAGCGGCGGTGCCTCAGCGGGTGCCGTACATCCGGTCGCCGGCATCGCCGAGGCCCGGCACGATGTAGCCGTGGTCATTGAGATGGCTGTCGATGGCCGCCGTCCAGACCGGGACATCGGGATGGGCAGCCTGCAGGCGGGCAATGCCCTCCGGAGCGGCGAGCAGGCAGACGAAGCGCAGATCCTGGGCGCCGCGCTGCTTCAACAGGTTGATCGCCGCCACCGCCGAGTTCGCGGTCGCCAGCATCGGGTCGAGGACCAGCACCGTCCGGTCCACGAGGTCAGAGGGCGCCTTGAAGTAGTATTCCACCGCCTCCAGCGTCTCCGGATCGCGGTAGAGACCCACATGCGCCACCCGGGCTGAGGGCACCAGGGACAGCATGCCGTCAAGGAAGCCGACACCGGCGCGCAGGATCGGCGCCAGGACGAGCTTTTTCCCGGCGATCTGCGGCGCCTCCATCGACTGGATCGGCGTCTCGATCGTCACGGTCTCCAGCGGCAGGTCGCGGGTGACTTCGTAGGCCAGGAGCATGCCGATCTCGTTGAGGATCTGGCGGAAGCCCTTGGTCGAGCGCTCGCGCTGGCGCAGCAGGGTCAGCTTGTGCTGCACGAGGGGGTGGTCCACCACCCGGACGGTCGCGGCGGCTGCCTGCATATCGAAATCTCCACGTAGCCCTGAATGGCCGGGGTCTGATCCGGGGCGCGGGGAGACCGAGGCAAGAGCGGAACCGAAGTCCTAGAGCATCGCGGCAGCACGAGCGAGGGCGTCCGACCTGCGGACGACGACGAAAAGGAGGCTCCCGGCCTGCGCCGGAAGCCCCCTGGTCGAGCGGGATCGAAATAGGCGGCTCAGACCGAGCGGGTCGTGTCCGCGCTGCGGCGCTTCTGCATGAAAGCGTCGAACTGCTCGCGGTCCTTGGCCCGCTTCAGCTCCTCGACGAATTCGGCGAAAGCGCGGCTCTCCTCCTGAAGGGCGCGGCGCTGGGCGTCGAGCCGGTCGAGTTCGCTGCGGCGATACTCGTCGAAGGCGCGGTTGCCGGTGATACCACCGCCATTGGCCGTCTCGAAGGCCGCCGCGAAGCGCGAGCGCGTCGCAGAGGCATTCCAGGACAGCCCGCGTCCGGCCAATCCGCGCAACTCACTGAGGGCCGGGTAGCCCGCGATCTTCCAGGCGACGTAGGCGGCCGCAAGCGGCCACCAGTAGATGAAGGCCACGACGATGGCGCCGATCTCGAAGGACCGGCGGGAGAAGGGGCCGCCGCGGCAGGCCTTCCCGGTGGCGTAGGGGGAGGTAGAGGAGAAGCTCACGGCTCACGGCTCCGATGTAAATGTGAACGACATTCACTTGCGAACGCGACGCGGCGCTTTCAAGGGGCGGTCCGCGTCACGAAGGGGCACGGGGGCCTCCGGCGCCGTGGACGAGGGCGAGGACCCCGGCGCGCAGGAGTTCGTACTTGTCGGGCATTCCGGGCCTTCGCGGCAGATGCCCGGAGGCCGAAAGGGTCGCAAGGCCGTGCGACAGCGCCCAGACTTCGAGGGCGATGAAGCGTGGGGCGACACCGCCGAAGCCCTCCGGGAAGGTGGATTGCAGGGCCTCCACCAAGAGATCGAAGGGACTCGGGCGGGGAGCGGCTTCCGCGTTCGGCTCGCCCGCCGCGAGGCCTCGCGTCTCGAAGATCGCCGCGTAGTAGCCCGGTTCCTCCTCCGCGAAGGCGAGGTAGGCCTCGCCCATCCGGGTGAAGCGCTCCAGCGGCGTGCCGCGGGCGTTGAGCGCGCGGGCGAGACGCTCGGCCAAGTCCGCGAAGCCGCGCCCCGCCACCTCCTCGAGAAGAGCCTCGCGGCCGCGAAAATGCCGATAGAGGGCGGCGGGCGTGACACCGACGAGGCGCGCGGCATCCACCAGCGTGAACCCGCCGATCCCCCGCTCGGCGATGAAGCGGCGCGCGGCCTCGATCAGGGCTTCCTTGAGATTGCCGTGATGGTAACTGCGCCGGTCTCCCGGTCCTTCCCGCCAGTGTCGCACACCATTCTCCTCGGGCCCGTCCTCGGCGCGCATCCGCGCGCGGGTTCGGGGATCCTGCCTCCGTCTTCCCCTAACACGACGGCGCTCGATTTCGAGCCGCATCCTCCGCAGCTGACCGCGCTCTCGACCGCCTCACGGGTTCCTCGAAAGGCATCGCCAAGCTCGTCTTCCGGGGCGCAAATCTCTTGTCGGTGGCCGAGATTTCGTGATCAATGGACCGCTTTCGAAAGAATCCCGACTTGGGAAATTCAGTGCCGTGATCGTTGAACCTGGACAGATGGACTTCGAAAGCCTGATCGATCTGATCTACGAAGCGGCGGTTCTTCCAGAGCTTTGGCCTTCGGTTCTCGATCACCTCGCAGAAATCGCCGGCGCACAAGGGTCGGTCCTGATCACATCGGATCTCAAGGCGCATCGCTGGATCAACTCCGCGAGCCTGGACCAGGTCATGTCGGATTTCGCGTCCGGCGGCTGGGGACGCGCCAATCAGCGCACCGTGAAACTCCTGGGCGCCCGCCACGCCGGCTTCGTGCGCGAGGAGGACGTGTACACCCAGGAGGAGGTCGAGACGGATGTGCTGATCCGAGACTTTCTGCGGCCTCGCGGGCTCGGCTGGGGTGTCGCGACGGCTTTCCCGCTCTCAACGGGCGACACCCTGATCTTCAGCATCGAGCGGCGTTTCGCGGATGGTCCGGTGCCGCGCGCGGCCACGGATGCGCTCGATACCCTGCGGCCCCATCTCGGGCGCGCCGCCCTGCTCTCCGCACGGCTGAAACTGGAGCGCGCGCATGCATCGGTCCAGACGTTGGAGTTGCTCGGACTTCCGGCGGCGATCCTCGGGGGCAACGGCAGGCTGCAGTACCGCAATGCAGCCTTCGCCGGCCTCGTCCCCCACGTGATCCGCGACCAGCGCGAACGGATCGCCCTGGTACATCCGGGTGGCGACGCATTGCTGGCGGACGCTCTCATGGCGGGTACCTGCCTATCGGCCCGCTCGATCGCGGTTCCGGCCGGCGATGCACATCCCGCGATGGTCATGCACCTCCTGCCGATGCGCGGATCCGCCCAGGACGTCTTCGGCGGGGGAACACTGCTGATGGTCGCCACCCCGGTCATGCCCCGTCCCGTGCCCGGGACCGAACTGCTCTCGGGTCTGTTCGATCTCACCGCCGCCGAGGCGCGCATCGCCCGCGGCATCGCGGATGGCGCGACCCTGGCGATCCTCGCCGCGCAGCACAAGGTCGGCGTCGAGACGATCCGCAGCCAGGTCAAGGCGATCTTCGCCAAGACCGGTGTGACGCGGCAGGTCGACCTGGCGCGGCTGATCTCGGGCTTCAGCCTGATCCGGTAGGACCGGCGCGCCGCGGCCTCACGAAGCGCCGGCCGCGGAATGACCAACCGCGTTGTTCAGGGCTCGAAACAGAATGACGTTCGACACATCGGGTCGGTCCGCCCCGGGGCCGGTCGCCCGGGTATCGGGCTGATCATTGGGGGCGGGCTCCGTCGGATTCGTTCCAAGCAGACAGGCGAGCACGCGCTCGCTGGTGCCACGCTCGACATGCCGCGCGATGCGCCGACGCATCCACGGCGCCATCATCAATTTCCCCTGCATGACTGCCCCGCATCACATCGTTGATGCGGCATGAGAACCCAGGCCGGAATTGGCTTCATCCCCTGTTTGGGGGAAATGTTTCTATTCTGTTGCCTCGTGGAGTCCGGGTGGCCGAGCGGTCACAGGCGAAAGATCGAGCCGGCTTGTGCAAGGGCCACTTTCTTGACGTCGCGTGCCGCTTCGAGCCGCGCGATCTCCGCCCGCAGGGCGGAGACGCGCTCGGTCAAATCCTCCACCGACAGCGTGTCGAGCGGTTCACCGATCCGGTGCACCGTGGCCTGTCGGGGACCGCCGTCATCCTCGTTCCACATAGGCTTCTCCTTCTCGCCTCAGATCCACGGCATTCCCGCTCCGCTGAAGGCGAGGCCGAGGTGCCGGGCCAGGGTGGCGCCGATATCCGAAAAGCTGTCCCGCGCACCGATCGGGCCGGGTGCGACCCCGGGTCCAAAGGCGAGGACCGGCACCTGCTCGCGGGTGTGCTCGGTGCCGGCCCAGGTCGGGTCGTTGCCGTGGTCGGCGGTGATGATGCCGATATCGCCCGGGCGCAGGACCGCCCGTATGGCGGGTAGCTGCGCGTCGAAGGCTTCGAGGGCGGCGGCGTAGCCCGGAACGTCGCGCCGGTGTCCGTACTCCGTATCGAAATCGACGAGGTTGAGGAACACCAGGCCGCCCTCCGGCAGGGTCGCGAAGGCCTCGAGGGCGGCCGCGAGGCAAGCGGCGTTGCCGGCGGGCTTGATCTCGCGGCCGGTGGCCCGATGCGCGAAGATGTCGCCGATCTTGCCGACGCTGACCACGGCCCGCCCGGCGGCCTGGAGATCGTCGAGGAGCGTGTGGCCCGGGGGCTCGACCGCGTAATCCTTGCGGTTCGCCGTGCGCCGGAACCCACGCTCGGGATCGCCGACGAAGGGTCGGGCGATCACGCGGGCGACGCGGTAGGGATCGCAGAGATCCCGCGCGATGCGGCAGGTGGCATAGAGGCGCTCCAGGCCGAAGCTCTCCTCGTGCGCCGCGATCTGGAACACGCTGTCGGCCGAGGTGTAGCAGATCGGCCGGCCGGTGCGCACGTGCTCGGCCCCGAGGCGGTCGATGATGGCGGTTCCGGCGGCGTGGCAATCCCCCAGGATGCCGGGCAAACCGGCCCCGGCGACGAGCGCTCCGGTGAGCGCCGCCGGGAAAGCCGGGACCGTGACGGGGAAGGCACCCCACGGTTCGAGCACGGGGACGCCGGCGATCTCCCAATGGCCGGAAGGCGTGTCCTTGCCGGCGGCCCGCTCCATGGCGTGGCCGTAGGCGCCCTCCGGCGCCGCCCGGACCGCGAGTCCGGCCGGGACTTGCCCGGTGGCGCCCTTCGCGGCGAGCCCGAGGCCGAGGCGCGCGAGATGCGGCAGCGCCAGGGGGCCTTGGCGCAGGCCCGGGCGGTCGCCCCGCCCCTCCGCGCAGGCTCGCGCGATGTGGCCGAGGGTGTCGGCACCCGTGTCGCCGTAGCGGTCGGCATCGGGCGCTCCGCCGATGCCGACGGAATCGAGCACGATCAGGAGGGCGCGCGCCATCGTTTCGCCCTCAGGCCGGAACCGCCACGCCGGCGGGATCCGCGACGGCGTCGCTGTGGAGGTCGAAGGCGGCGGCGAAGAGCGCCTGCGTGTAGGCCGTCTGCGGCGCGGCGAAGATCGCCTCCGCCGGACCTTCCTCCACCACCCGTCCGTTCTGCATCACCAGAACGTGGTTCGCCAGCGCGCGCACGACCTTCAGGTCGTGGCTGATGAAGAGGTAGGCGAGGCCGCGCTCGGCCTGGAGATCGCGCAGCAGCGTCACGATCTGCGCCTGAACCGAGCGGTCGAGGGCCGAGGTCGGCTCGTCCAGCACCACGAATTTCGGCTTGAGAACGATGGCCCGCGCGATGGCGATGCGCTGGCGCTGCCCGCCCGAGAATTCGTGCGGGTAGCGGTTCATCGTCGCCGGATCGAGCCCGACATCGCCCAGAGCCTGCGCGACGATCGCCGTGCGCTCGGCCCTGGATTTGACGACGCCCTGGACCACCAGGCCCTCGGCGACGATGTCGGCCACCGTCATGCGCGGGGAGAGCGAACCGTAGGGGTCCTGGAAGACGACCTGCATGTCGCGCCGGAACGGACGCATGGCAGCGGGCGGCAGCCCCGCGATGGAGCGGCCGAGGAACACGATCGGGCCTTCGCAGCCCGTCAAACGCAGGAGCGCCAGTCCGAGGGTGGTCTTGCCGGAGCCGGACTCGCCGACGACCCCCACGGTCTCCCCCGCCCTCACGCGTATCGAGACGCCGTCCACTGCCTTCACGTGGCTCGTGGTCCGCCGGAGCAGGCCCTCGCGGATCGGGAACCAGACCTTGAGCGGACCGGCCTCCAGCAGGCGCTCGGCGTCCGCCGGGACCGGGTTGGCGCGGCCCTTCGGCTCGGAGGCGAGCAGGCGCCGGGTGTATTCGTGCTGGGGCCGCGCGAAGATCTCGGCGACCGGACCAGCCTCGACGATCCGGCCGGAGAGCATGACGCAGACGCGGTTCGCGATGCGCTGGACGATGCCGAGATCGTGCGTGATGAACAGCATCGCCATGCCGAGCCGCTTCTGCAGATCGGCGAGCAGGGTGAGGATCTGGGCCTGGACCGTCACGTCGAGGGCGGTCGTCGGCTCGTCGGCCACCAGGAGGTCCGGCTCGCAGGCGAGCGCCATGGCGATCATCACCCGCTGGCGCTGGCCGCCGGACAGTTCGTGCGGATAGGCGTTGAGGCGGCGCTCGGCGTCGCGCAGGCCGACGAGTTCGAGGAGTTCGAGGATGCGCGCCCGCGCCTTGCGGCCGGACAGGCCCCGATGCACCTCCAGCACCTCGCCGATCTGCCGCTGGATGGTGTGCAGCGGGTTCAGCGAAGTCATGGGCTCCTGGAACACCATGGTGATGTCGGCGCCGCGGATGCTCCGAAGCCGGCGCTCGGGCAGGGCCAGAAGGTCCTGGCCCTTGAACAGGATGCGGCCGCCCGGGTGGTGCGCGCTCCCGTCCAGCAGGCGCAGGATCGACAGCGCGGTCACCGACTTTCCGGAGCCGGACTCACCCACCAGCGCCACCGTCTCGCCCGCCGCGATGGTGAAGCTGACCCGGTCGACCGCCAGCGTCGCGCGCTCCCGCGACCGGAAGGCGACCGACAGGTCCTGAACGTCGAGCAGCGTGTCGGTCATCGAGGCCTGTCTGCGAGGGATGCGCGCGAAAACGAATGTCGGCAGGAGCAGCTATCAGGAGCGGTTATAGCGCGCGCCTTCCCGATCGGCGAACGCCGCGAGGGCCGCCGTCTGGCCTTTGCGATTGATCGGCGCAGTCCACGCCCTACAACCGCCTCGTGAACGCCCTCCCCCGCGGCCGCCCCGCCATCCTGCTCCTCCTCGCCCTGCTGCTCGCGTCCGGCCCTGCGCGCGCGGCCGCCGAGGGCGCGACCGAAACCGTCGAGCAGGCCCTGTGTCGCCTCATCGAGGGCTCGGCTCGGGCGCGCGGGTTGCCGGTGCCGTTCCTCACCCGGCTGATCTGGCGGGAGAGCGCGTTCCGGGTCGGAGCCGTCAGCCCGGTCGGCGCGCAGGGTGTCGCGCAGTTCATGCCCGGCACCGCCCGCGAGCGCGGCCTCACCGACCCCTTCGACCCCGAGCAGGCGATCCCGCACGCGGCCCATCTGCTCGCCGACCTCAACCGGCAATTCGGCAATCTCGGTCTCGCCGCGGCGGCCTATAACGGCGGCCCCGGCCGGGTCTCGGCCTGGCTCGCGGGAATCGGCGGCCTGCCGACGGAGACCCGCAACTACGTGCTGGCGATCACCGGCTCGCCCGCCGAGGCCTGGCGTCCGAGTGCAACGATCGAGATGCCGGAGGGCGAGGCGCCGAAGGCGCCATCCGCCAAGGACTCAGGCGGCCACAACTCATCTGAGGCCGGGGTCGAATCCGAGACGAGTTGCCTCAAGGTGACCGCGGCCCTGCGCATTCCCGCGCGGGGCGACCGGTTCGCCCTCGGCGGGAACGAGGGGCCGGCGGCGCCCTGGGGCATCCAACTGGCCGGAAACTTCTCCAAAGCATTGGCTCTTCAGAGTTTCGCGCGGACACGGAAGCTCTACACAAGCGTGATCGGCGATGTTCGCCCGATGATCATCGGAACACGCCTGCGCAGCCGCGGCACGCGCGCCTTCTACCGTGTCCGTATCCCGGCCCAGAGTCGCGAGGCCGCCGACACCCTGTGCGGCCGCATCCGCCAGGTCGGGGGCGCCTGCCTCGTCCTGCGAACCTGATCGTGATCGGGCGGGCGCGAAGGCGTCCCGATCGCGCCATCAATCCGCCGCGCGGGCCCTGTCACAGGGGAACCGCGCCCCAACAGAGAGATGCATGACCCGGGTTCTCGCCGTCCTCGCCAGCTTCATCGGTCTTGCGCTCGTCGCGCTCGGCATCACGGCCTGCTCGCCGCTCGCCTTCTTCGACGCGATCGGTCCCCGGGACGATGGCGGCCGTCTGAGCCTGAAGAACGCCGCCTTCGGTTCGCATCCGCGCCAGCGCCTCGACGTGTTCACGCCGGTGGCGGCAACAGGCAGTGCCCCCGTGCTGGTGTTCTTCTACGGCGGCTCCTGGAAGAATGGCGCGAAGGAAGATTATGCCTTCGTCGGCCAGGCGCTGGCCGCGCAGGGCTTCGTGACGGTGCTGCCGGATTATCGCCTCTACCCCGAGGTGAAGTTCCCCGACTTCCTCGACGACGGCGCCCAGGCCATCGCTTGGGTGGAGGCCAACATCGCCGCCTATGGGGGCGATCCGCGGCGGATCGTGCTCGCCGGTCACTCCGCGGGCGCCTACAACGCCGTGATGCTCGGGCTCGATCCACGCTACCTGCGCCGCGCGGGGGTCGATCCCCGGGCGGTGCGCGCGGTGGCGGGACTCTCGGGGCCGTACGACTTCCTGCCCCTCGATGCCGGGACCGCGACTGAGGTGTTCGGCCAAGCCTCCGACAAGGCCGCGACCCAGCCCATCACCTTCGCGGGTCCGCGCTCGCCGCCGGCTTTCCTTGCCTCGGGCGACGGCGACACCATCGTGCGGCCCTCCAACACCCGCAACCTCGCCGCCCGCCTGCGGGAAGCCCGCGTGCCCGTGCAGGAGCGGATCTATCCGGGCCTCGACCATTCCGACACGCTGCTGGCGCTCTCGGTCACCTTCCGATCTAAAGCGCCGGAACTCGCCGAGATGGCGGCCTTCCTGCGCCAGCAGGCGGGCGAGCGCCCGCAGCAGGCCCGGATGCTCGCCAACTGATTGCGTCGGCCCGGCGGCGCCAACTCCAGGCGACGCCCCCCTACGCCTTGCGTAGGAGGTCGCGGGCCTTGCGATGGTCGGGCGCGTCCGAGAAGGCGCGGTGCATCGCGTGCCAGAGGGGGGTGCGCGCCATCGCCTCGTCGAGGGGCAGCGCGCGCTGCACCAAGCCGTCGGCGCGTCGACGCTCGGGGTTGGCGTTGAGCCAGCTGTTGCGGTTGGTGATGTCCCAGGTCAGCACGTTGAGCACGGCCGGCTCGTCCAGCACCACGTCGAGGAAGCGCCGGGCGAGATCCGAGACCGCCCGATCCCGGACGGTGAGGTCGGCGGGGTAATCCTTGTCGTTGATGTCGAATTCCGTGACCTCGATGGCGAGGCCGAAAGCCGCGACCTCGCGCAGGAAGCGCCGGAATTTTTCCTGATTCAGCGGGTGCTTGGCGTAGAGGTGGCCCTGCAGCCCGAGGCGACGGATCGGCACTCCGCGCGCGCGCAGCCCTTCCAGGGTCCTGAGCACCATGACCCGGCGCCGGTCGATCCAGTCCGCGTCGAGTTCGAGATCGTTCTCGTTCCAGACGCCGGCCGCGCGCGGATCGACCTCGTGCTGGATGCGGAAGGCCAGATCGATGAAGCGCGGGCCGAGGGCCGCGAGCCAGGGTGTCCGGAGCAGGCCGTCGGGGCGACTGTCCTGGGGACCGCAGATCTCGTTGACCACGTCCCAGGCCTCGATCCGGCCCCTGTAGCGGCCCGCCATCGCGCCAATCCAGCGGCGCAGGAAGGCCTCGCCCTGCCCGGTTGCAAGGCGCTCGCCCACCCAGGCGGGCAGGCCCTCGTGCCAGACCAGGGTGTGTCCGCGCATGCGCTGACGGTTCCCCTCCGCGAAGGCCACGACCTCGTCCGCGTAGGCGAAGCCGAGGGCGTCCGGCGCAGGCCACGCATAGGTCAGCTTCATCGCATTCTCGGACACGAGGATGCCGGCCTCGCGGGCGAGCGCCTGCCCGTAGGCGGGCAACTGGCGGAGGGTTACGCCGTTCACGGCCGACCCGTAGGCGACCCCCTTGCGCGCCGCCGCCGCGTTCAGGGAATCCGCCGACCAGGACGGGGACGCAGGCGCTGCCGCCGAAAGTCCGGGCGCCAGCGCGCCCAGTGCGCCGGCCAGAACGAGGCGGCGCGAGGGGTCGGTGCGGTTCACGCCTCGACCGTCGGCCGCTCGGGCGGGATCACCCTGGGACGGCGGTCGGCGCCGATGGCCACGAAGGTGAACAGCCCCTCCGTCACCTTCATGGTCTCCTCGCCCTCGCGCTCGCGGCGCCAGACCTCGACCTGGATGCGCATCGAAGTGCGTCCGACGCGCACGATCCAGGCGTAGATGCTGACCTCGTCGCCGACGATCACCGGGCGGTGGAAGGTCATCGCTTCCACCGAAATGGTCGCGCAGCGCCCACGCGAGCGCCGGGCGGCGATGTTGCCGGCGGCCAGATCCATCTGGCCCATGAGCCAGCCGCCGAAAATGTCGCCCGCCGGGTTGGTGTCGGCCGGCATGGCGATGGTGCGCACCACCGGCGGTCCGCGGTCGTCGGGCTGGCGCGGTTCGGAAGCGTCGATGGTCATGGCGCGGTGCGATCTCGAGTTGCGACGGGCCGGCCGACGCAAGCCGCGCGCCGCCCGTGTCCCCATGTCACATCCTTTCGGCCGCGAACAGCGGACCGCGCAGCGAGTCGCGCGACTCGGGGAATGCCGCCCACGGTCCCTCCCGCTTGGGCGGAGCCACGACTCCTCCCCTACCTTTCTATCGGCTTCCCGGTGTGCCGGCACACGCCGGAACAGCAAAATCCCAGACTGGAAGATTCCGGCGGTGTATCAGGATTGACACGATAATGACCGTTCACTATCAGTGTTTGCGGCTCGAGAGAGCAGCGATCGCCGACTTGCACCCCGGGTCGTCGATCATGGGCTCCGTCACGTGACGGCCTCTTCATCTGAAGGCGGGCCTCCGATCGGTGTTGGAGAGCAACCAAGATGTCCGAAGGCAAATCGAGGGAGGCCCAGCGTCATTCCTGGCACCCATTCATTCTTTCGCCGCGCGAGACCGGATCTCTGCATCGAAACGGCGTCATTGGGCGTCTGGCCCTACGCGGAATGATCCTGGCGACGACGGCGTGTTGCCTCGTCGCGGTGGAGCCGATCCGGCGCATGGAGTCACTCATCGGACGTCATGTCGCCGACCTGTTCGTCTTCTCGGTTCTGAAGAACGACCCGGACCGGATCATCCAACCTCGGTTCGCCGCGCACACGGCATCCTCGATCCGTCCCGACCGGATCGGGCGACCGTGATCCCCCACCGAGGCCGCCCCGCATCATCGAGATCCGCCGCGCCGGACCGTCATGAAACGCGGGAGCACCAGGAAGCGGGCGAAGGGGTTCGGGTTTCCGACCGCGCGGTCTGCGTGATCCTGGCCGTGCTCGTCGTCGGCGTCCTCATGGCCTGCTTCAGTGGCGCGAACATCGACGAAGAGACCCGTCCGGCACGCAGCCACGAAAACTCGGCCGGTCCGACCCGTTAAGCCTCACTCCCGGGTCCATTCCCCGATCTGTTCTCCGGGAATTCCCGATCAAGGACGCCGTGGCCCTGCCGGGTCGCACGTGCATCCGAACACCGATGCCTCCCGACGAAGCCGACGCACGACATTCGATATCGAGGAAGGATCGCACATGATGACGATCGCTCACTGTGGTAGTTCTGCCGAGACCGCCGGAGGCATGTCGACGGCCCGCGAATTCGCGATGAATCGGCCGCTCCGGACCGAGGATGCCGGTGAAGGGCCCGGGTCGGAACCGGGCGGCGGCAACGTCGTCTTCCTCCGGAATTGCAACTTTCCGCCGACGGGCCGTCTGGCACGGCCTGTCCGTGACCTGGATCGGACCCTTACGATGAGTGCTCTCGGCAGCCCCGCACAGAAGCCGTCGCAGGCCTTCACCGCGCGTCAGGAAGGGATCCTGGATGCGGCGGAGGTGTGCTTCGTGCGCGGCGGCTTCCACCGCACGACCATGCAGGACATCGCCCGCGAGGCGTCGATGAGTTCACCCAACATCTATCGCTACTTCGTCTCGAAGGAGGTCATTCTCGTCTCGATGGCCGAGCGCGAAAGGCGCCGCGCGATGGAGCGCATCGCGCGTTTCGAGGAGGCGGGCGACAAGCGCGCCTCCCTGATGAACATCATTGCCTATTACCACCTGAAGATTACGCGCGAGTCCGCCATCCTGCGCGTCGAACTCTGGTCGGAGGCCACGCGCAACCGCGAGATCGAAGCGATCCTGCGCGAGCACCACGAGGAGGGCTCCAAGTGGTTCATCGGGACCCTGGCGGCCCTGGCGACCTCACCGGATTGCGATCCGGTCGCGCTCTACGGAGCGATCAGTTCCCTCCTGAAGGGCATCATCGTCTGCAAGGCCGCCTATCCCGATTTCGATACCGGGCCGTTCCTCGCCCAGGTCCACGCCCTGCTCGATGCGGGCCTCGCCGGCCGTCTATCGGTCGAATCCCGGCGCGAGCCCACCGACCCCTGATCTTCGCTCCCGGCATCTGAACCGCCGGCCCTCGCACCGATCCGTCGTTCCCCTCCGGCGCCAGCCCGCTCCACGCGGCGTGCGGGATTGCGGACGGCTGCCCGAACCAATGGGAGACCTCGACCGATGACGATGATCTTCCCGCGCCTCGCCACGACGGCACTCATCGCGTTGGCCGCCATCGGCACCATGAGGGTCGGCTCCGCGGCCCCGATCCATCCCACCGGAACCTGGATCACCGAGGATGGTCGCGCCCGCGTCCGCACCGAGCGGTGCGGTCCCCGTGACCGGCATCTCTGCGGCTATATCGTGTGGATTCGCGAAGCGGCGACCGACAGCAAGAATCCCGATCGTCGGAAACGCGGCCGGCCCGTGCTGGGACACCAGATGATCCTGGGGCTCGAACCCGGCCGGGACGGCCGCCACGTGGGCAAGATCTACAACGCCGATGACGGCCAGCCGTACGACGTCACGGTCTGGAGCAAGAACACCGACGAACTCTCGGTGGAAGGATGCATGTTCGCGGTGCTGTGCGGAACGCAGACCTGGAAGCGGGCCACGGACATCCTACCCGGCCAACTCGCGGCGTCGACGGACCAGCCGAACGGGCCACGCGCAGACCCGGAATGGGCCCCTCCGCATCCGGCGACGGCGAGGCGCGCCGCACCGGACTAGGCCTTTCGATCCGGACGTTCGCTCGTGCCGGCCATGAGCCTCACCTGCCGCCCACCGGCGATGCAGGTGACGCAAAACCCCTTTTCTCGGATCCGTGAGGCCTCGTGAGGCCCCGCGGTTGGCACCGGTTGGCCGCAGCGGAGAACGCCCCCCCTTCGCCTCGGCTGGCCGGTCGCTCACGCGACGTCGCCACGGCTTTTGGCCATCAGCCGGATCTCACCCCGACAAACTTCGCGCTTCGCGAGCACCGTGTCGGTGCAGGGGCAGCGCAAGACCGACCGCGCAAGACCAACCAGATAGGTGCTCCGAAAATGCTTCAGACGCATGAGACCGGCGATGCCGGCACAACCGTGAAACGCCTCGCGCATCGCTTGGTCGGGCGCGCGCTGGTCCTCGCTCCGCTCGGGCTCTCGGCCGGTTGCCAGGAGGTTTCCCTGCAGCAGGCGGGGTCCCTGCGCTCCTATGATAGCCTGAAGGTCTCGGACGGGCTCGTCACGAAGGCCCTCGTCCATGTCGACGCGCCGGCGGTGAAGGCAGCGCGTACCGTGCGGGTGGTGCCGACGACGTTCTCCCGGAAAGCGTCGGGGGCTCCGCTCACGGACGATCAGCGCAAACTGGTGTCGAACGCCGTCGATCGCGCACTCTGCGCCAACCTCAGTTCGCGGTTCGAGATGGTCGGCCCTGGGCGCCCGGCCGACCTGACGGTGCACGCCGTCGTCGGCGAGATCGAACTCACCGACAAGGTCTACGCGGGTGTCTCCAAGGGACTCGCCGTCACACCCATGGCCTTCGGTGCCAGCGGCCCCGTACCTCGCCTGCCCTTCGGATTGGGAAGCCTCTCGATCGAGGCCGAGGCACGCGACCCCAGGGGCGGACAGAAGGCCGCGATGGTCTGGGCGCGCGGTGCGGAGATCCTCGCCTCGGCGGCCACCGTCTCCGACGTCGGCGACGCCTACACCCTCGCGGGCAAGTTCGGGGAGGATTTCAGCGAGCTTCTCGTCGATGGGGAAAGCCCGTTCGGCCGCATGGGCTCCTGGCCGACATCCGACAGGATGGGTCTCGCCCTCGGCATGGCCCTACGATACTCGGCCTGCGAAGCCTTCGGCCGTGGCCCGGGCCTCGCGGGGGTCGTTGCGAATCAGATTGGCGTGCCGCCGGAATGGAGCGATGCCAGGACCGAGGAACCTAAGACACCGTGATGCGCGCTCGCCGGTTCAAGGTCCGGAGCAGGATTTGACGCGACATCGGCACCGTCCCTCGGCTTCCATGCCAGCGGCGGCGTCGCGGGCGCGGTCGGCCGGTGGCTTCGGGGTGCCGGTCGGATAGCCCTCGGGACACGCTCCCTCCGGGCAACGGTCCACGATCACCGCGGCCCGGCCATCAATCCGGCAGCGCGAACACCACGAGGGCATCGCCCGTGCCGAAGCCGGCCCCCTTGGTGAACGAGGCGCCGCCGGCCGCGACGGCCACGTACTGCCGGCCGTCGAGGGAATAGGTGATCGGGGGGCCGCCGATGCCGGCCCCGCACTGGAAGCGCCACAGGACCGCGCCGGTCTCCGCATCGTGGGCGTCGAGATGTCCGTCCTCCTCGCCGGAGAAGACGAGGCCGCCGGCCGTGGCCAGCGTACCCCCGGAAAGCCGACTCCCGCCCCGCACCGACCACTTGATCGCGCCGCCCCGGGCCAGATCCACCGCCGTCAGGGTGCTGAAGCTGGGCTCACCCTTCGCCTCGGTCGTCTCGGTGTAGCGGATGGCCGGGCGCTCGGATGTCGCCGGCACGGTCTTCACCACGTAGGTCGTGGCCCCGTGGCGAACCTGGGCGAAGGCCGAGCCGCTCCGCGCGTCGTACGCCACGGGGTGCCAGGAGATCGCCCCGAGGGGGCCGGGACTCACCACGGTTCCGGCTTCAGTCGGCGGCGCGTAGAGGTTCTTCTGCGTGATCAGGGGCTCGGACCGGGTCAGCAGTTCTCCGGTCGCCCGGTCGTGCACGTAGATCCAGCCCGTCTTCGAGCCCTGCGCCACGGCTTTCACGAGGCCCTTCGGCGTCGGCTGGTCGAGGAGGAAGGGGGGGCTCGCCACGTCGTAGCCCCACTCGTCGTGGGGGACCTGCTGGTAGTACCAGCGCAAGTGCCCGGTCCGGACGTCGAGGGCGACGAGGCTCATCGTGTAGAGGTTGTCGCCCGGCCGTGAGAGACCGAAATTCTGGGGCGCCGGATTGCCGGTGCCGACATAGATCAGCCCGAGATCCTTGTCGTAGGCCGGCGTCATCCAGAGGGACCCGCCGCCGACCCGCCAGGCCTCGCGGTGCGCGGGAGCGGCGGCCTTCTCGGCGGCGATGTCGCGGTGGAGCGCGACGCCGTCCGGTGTGGTGGCGGAAAAATCGCCCTCCCAGCCATCCGCCTTGGTGACGTACCAGCGCCAGCGCTCGGCGCCCGTGGCCGCGTCGTAGGCGGCGAGCCAGCCGCGTCGGCCGTAGCCGCCCTCGATGCCGACGACGGCGCCCCCGTCGAGGCCGCCCTTGGCGTCTTCCACGTGAAGGCCGTAGCCCGCACCTGCCACGCCCACGATGACGAGGCCGTCGGCGACGAGCGGCGGCATCTTGAACCCGAGCCGGCTCGAGCCCTGCACCCCGTTGGCCCCGAGGGTGTCCGCCAGGGCCGAGGCGGTCTCCGACTCGCCCTCCTCCGGCCGTACGGCCTCGTGATCCCACAGCACCTTGCCCGTGGCGGCGTCGAGGGCGATCACCCGGCCGTCCATGGTCGCCTCGAAGACCTTTCCGTCCGAGACCGCGACGCCCCGGTTCGAGGGCGGCCCGAAGATCTTCTCCGTCCGCGCCTTGTGCACGTAAGTCCAGAGGACCCGGCCGCTGCGCGCGTCGAGGGCCGCCACGTGGTTCTGGGTGGTCGAGACGTACAGGGTGGTGCCGACCACCACCGGCTCGGCCTGGAAATAGCCGGTGATCCCGGTCTGGAAGATCCAGGCCGGGCGAAGGCCCTTCACGGTGGACCGGTCGATCTGCGTCAGGGGCGAGAAGTGCTGGTTGGTGTGGTCGCGCCCGAACATCGGCCAGTCCTCGGCCAGGACCGGTCCCGACGCGGCGCCCGCGAGGAGTGCCGCGACGGCGGCGGCATGTCTGATGCGCATCGGTTTTTTCCTTCGCATGGCCGCGCCGTGATCGCGCGCTCCGTCAACCTGCCCTGGTTCAGTCGGCAGGCGATCGCTTTGCCGTGGCCAGTTGCAGGGGCGTGTCGGCGGCCCCCATCGACTGAGCCATCTCGGCGGCGGTGAGGCCGGCGCCGTCGCGAAGGTCGGGATCGGCCCCGTGCGCTAAGAGAAGGGCCACCATGTCGGTGCGGTTGAACATCGCCGCCGTCATCAGGGCCGTGCGCGTGCCGCTGCCCGTGCCGTCCACCTGCGCCCCATGGGCGAGGAGGAGCGCCGCCATGTCGAGGTCGCCCTTGAAGGCCGCGCCGGCGAGGGGCGTCTGGCCACGCACGTTGGCGAGTTCCGGGTCGCCGCCATTCTCCAGGATCACCCGCGCGGTCTCGCCCTGCCCGTTATAGGCGGCGAGCATCAGCAGGCTGTCGCCCTTGTCGTTGCAGAGGTTGGCCGGGAGGCCCTGCCCGAACAGGTCGGCCAGTTCCGCCGCGTGGCCCATGCGGGCGTACTGGAAGACCCGACCAGCGAAGGCCAGGGTTTCGGCGTCGAGTTCCGGCTTCTGCGGGGCGTCGGTGTCCATCGGGATGTCCGCTGCTGTTCCAGGAGTCCCGGAGCCCGGGGCAGGGCGAATCTATGTCTGTCCGGCCGAGAGTCGAGGAATTGCCGCCCGGCTTCGCCCTCAGAGGGCGTGGCGGTCGAGGACCGCGCGGAGCGCATCGATCGCGATGGTGTAGTCGGAATGCATGCCCTGGTCGGGCGCCAGGCTGGTGCCGTGGAGGGAGACGTAGGTGCCTTCCTTCAGCCCGACCAGGTCGAGGAAGAAGTCGTCCAGCATGTCCCGGTTGGTGAGCATCAGGCAGCGGACGCCCTGCGGCGCGAAGGCGAGGTTACTCAGGGCCGCGCCCATGCTGCCGACGACGAAGCGCGCGGCCGCGAAGATCTGGACCTGCCGCGTGAAGCTCTCCGTCTCGGGATGCACAACCCGATAGCCGCGCTCGCGCAGGAGGGCGATCACCGCATCCTCGTTGGCGAGGCGGCGCCGGCCGCTCCGGTTGCGGCTGACGTAGATCCGTTCGGAGAGCGGTTCCGGCGGCGGTCCGATCCGGTCGCGCATGTCGAAGGCCGCATCGATCACCAGGGGCGACTTGACGAAGGGCTGCCGGGTGATCGGGGTCGGGTAGACCAGTTCCTCGAAGACGACTTCCCGGTGGTTGAGCCGAACGATCCGGTCCGAGCCGATGCCCAGCACCGCCAGGGATTGCCGGTAGATCGGCTCCATGGCGATCGATGCCTGAACGGTGACCTTGGCCCCGTCGAGGAGCCCGGCGCGGTGGGCGAGGTGCAGCCGGGGCAGGCATTCGATGAGCCAGTGCCCGTAATTCTCACCCCACATCTGCCACAGGTGCACCGTGCGCCCGGCGATCCGGCGCGGGCGCGGCAGGGTGTGATGGACCTGCCCGGTTCCGTCCGCCTGCAGGGACAGGGCCCCCAGGAAGTCGGTGCGGTCGCGATTGATCAGGCTCTCGTCGACGATGGTGTCGCCGACCTGGACGATGCCGTACCCGAACACGACGGCGTCGCGGTAGCGATAGACGCGGGCCTCGGGTGGCGTGACCTCGCGTCCAGCGTAGTGCACCACCGTCTCGTCGATCCAGGGTGGGGCGTCGATGATCTCCGCGGCCGGGCGCCGATAGGCCGGGGCCTCGATCATGACCGCCGGCGGCGCGGGGATCTCCGCCGCCGGCCTGACGCGGATCGGCGTCGGCCCCGAAGCGGGTTTGACGAACAGGCGGTAGCCCGCGCGGCGCTGGTTCGGGTCGTCCTCGGCGGGCAGGAGCCCGGCCGTCGCGAATCGGCGTTCGAGGATGGGGTTCAGGGGCGTGGGACCGGCGCGGCGTTCCCCCGGAAAGGCCCTGGCGCGCACGGCGTACACGCCACCCCGTGCGAGTGCACCGTGCAGCACCGTGAGCGCCCAAGCGTGGGCGACCGCTCCGCGGTCGCGCTGATCGATGATGAGGTTCGGGCCGTGGAACGCAGCGAGGGACCGCAGCCAGCGCCGGTCGCCGATGTCACCGCAGGCGACGGTGATCCCCGGCGGTGCCGCGTCCGCCAGGGTGGGATTTCCGGTCACGAGGCAGATCGCGGTGTGGACGAAATGGGCCTGGAAGTTCAACAGGTCGGGATCGATCCGATCGCAGAGGATCAGCATCGCGCCCGATTGCGTGGCCAGCGCCAGCACCGGAGGCGTCGGGAGGAGGCGCGCCAAATCGCCCCGTGCCCGCCCGTCCGCCGGGGCGGACCGGAACCGAGACCAGATCTTGCCGCTCCGGGCCCTTTTCCAAGCGGAGGCCAGGAACCATACTTGCACCATGCCGACTCCGAAGAAGCCCCGCGACGCATCCGAGACGCATTCGCGCGCCAGACGATCCGGCGCCCAAGTCTCCGATACCCAAGCCTCCGACGCCAAGGTCTCCACCGCCAAGGTCCCGGGCGGCAGGACGCCGAACTCCAAGGCCGCGAAGCCGGAGTTGCAGCCGCTCGACGAGCATTTGGCCGCCCTGCTCAGCCCCGCGCTGAACCGGAACCGCTTGCCACTGCCGGAGCCGGTCCAGGCGCGGCCAGGCGGAAAGCCGCCGGGTCGTGGCCGGAAGGCGGCCCCAGCGCCGACCGGAATGGCCGAGGCCCCGCAGGCGGCGTTCATGCACGCCGAGGCCGCCGATGTCGACCCGCGCCTCGCCCAGGCCCTCGGCCTCACCCCGCCCGAGGATGGCCCGCTGCCGGAGGGAGCTGCCCTGGCCGAGGACGACACTTCGCTGGCCAGCGACGGTGTCTCCGCCACGGTGGATGCGCTCTCGCGCCTGCTCACCGAGGGCAATCCGCTGTTCAGGGACGGCAAGACCTGGACGCCCCATCGCCCAGAGCGGCCGAAGAAGTCCGAAGGCGGCCTGGCCTTCACGCTCAAATCCGAGTTCGAGCCGGCCGGCGACCAGCCCCGCGCCATCGCCGAACTGGTGGACGGCGTGCGCAAGGCCGAGCGCGATCAGGTGCTTCTGGGCGTCACTGGTTCCGGCAAGACCTTCACCATGGCCAAGATCATCGCCGAGACGCAGCGCCCCGCCCTGATCCTGGCGCCGAACAAGACCCTGGCGGCGCAGCTCTACGGCGAGTTCAAGAGCTTCTTCCCCGACAATGCAGTCGAGTACTTCGTCTCCTACTACGACTACTATCAGCCCGAGGCCTACGTGCCGCGCTCGGACACCTTCATCGAGAAGGAATCCTCGATCAACGAGCAGATCGACCGGATGCGCCACGCCGCCACCCGCGCCCTCCTGGAGCGCGACGACGTGATCCTCGTGGCCTCGGTCTCGTGCATCTACGGCATCGGCTCGGTGGAGACCTACACCGCCATGTCGTTCACGGTGTCGCTCGAGGAGAAGATCGAACAGCGCCAGCTCATCGCCGACCTCGTGGCGCTCCAGTACAAGCGCATCCAGTCGGATTTCGCCCGCGGCACCTTCCGGGTGCGCGGCGACGTCATCGAACTCTGGCCCGCCCACCTCGACGATCGCGGCTGGCGCATCGGCCTGTTCGGCGACGAGGTCGAATCGATCACCGAGTTCGATCCGCTCACCGGCAAGAAGATCAACGACCTCAAGTTCGTGAAGGTCTACGCCAACTCGCACTACGTCACGCCGCGTCCCACCCTCCAGCAGGCAGTGAAGGGCATCAAGACCGAGCTGAAGCTGCGGGTCGACGAACTGACGAAGATGGGCCGCCTCATCGAGGCTCAGCGCATCGAGCAGCGCTGCACCTTCGACATCGAGATGATCGAGGCCACGGGCGCCTGCAACGGCATCGAGAATTATTCGCGATATCTGACCGGCAGAAAACCCGGCGAGCCGCCGCCGACCTTGTTCGAGTACCTGCCGGACAACGCCCTGGTCTTCACCGACGAGAGCCACGTCACGGTTCCGCAGATCGGCGGCATGTACAAGGGCGACTTCCGCCGCAAGGCGACGCTGGCCGAGTACGGCTTCCGCCTGCCCTCCTGTCTCGACAACCGTCCCCTGCGGTTCGAGGAATGGGACGCCATGCGCCCGCAAACGATCCACGTCTCGGCGACGCCGGCGAAGTGGGAGATGGAACAGACCGGCGGCGTCTTCGCCGAACAGGTCATCCGCCCCACCGGCCTCGTCGACCCGGTGATCGAGATCCGGCCCGCCCGCTCCCAGGTGGACGACCTCCTGGGCGAGGTCCGCGAGGTCGCTCAGGCCGGGTACCGGACGCTGGTGACGACGCTGACCAAGCGCATGGCCGAGGACCTGACCGAGTACCTGCACGAGAACTCGGTGCGCGTGCGCTACATGCACTCGGACATCGACACCCTCGAGCGCATCGAGATCATCCGCGATCTCCGGCTCGGCGCCTTCGATGTCCTGATCGGCATCAACCTGCTCCGCGAGGGCCTCGACATCCCGGAATGCGCCCTGGTGGCCATCCTCGACGCCGACAAGGAGGGCTTCCTGCGCTCGGAGACCTCGCTGGTCCAGACCATCGGCCGCGCGGCCCGCAACGCGGAGGCCCGCTGCATCCTCTACGCCGATCAGGTCACCGGCTCGATGGAGCGGGCGATGGCGGAGACCGAGCGTCGGCGCACCAAGCAGCTCGCCTACAACGAGGAACACGGCATCACGCCCCAGAGCGTGAAGCGCGGCATCGCCGATATTCTCGACAGCGTCTACGAGCGCGACCACGTGCAGGTCGATACCGGACTCGCCAAGAACGCCGTCACCATCGGCCACAACCTCAAGGCGGTCATGGCCGACCTCGAGAAGCGGATGCGCACGGCGGCCGCCGACCTCGACTTCGAGGAAGCGGCGCGCCTGCGCGACGAGCTCAAGCGCCTCCAGGCCACCGAACTGCTTGTCTCGGACGATCCCATGGCCCGCCAGGGCGATATCGAGCGGGAGGCCGGGCGCTTCGGCTCGAAGCAGAGCCGCATCTCCAAGCCGACGCTGGACAACATGGGCCCGGGCACCGACCGTGAACTGCCCGTCGGCGCGCCGGTCTGGCAGGAGCGCCCGAAGGCGCGCTCGACGCAGGGGCTCGGCGGGCAGAAGCCGAAATACAAGGGTGGCGGCGGCCGAAAGCGGAGCTGAGCGCGGAGACGGCGGAACCGCACGGTAGGACCGGGGCTTGGTTGGGCAATACGTGCCCGGCCGACCCAGGAGAGTGTCCCGTGACCACGCCTCGCCCGTTCCGTCCCCGCGCCGGGGGCGCAGTGACCTCACTGTTCCTCGGCGCTCTGGCCATCTCCGCCGTATCCGGTCTCGTCGTCGCGCCCCTCGTGACGCCGGCCGCAGCGCAGAGCGTGGCAAACCCGAACGACCAGCCGACCCCCGCCACGATCCCGGGCCGGACCGGTGCCGCCGCAGACCGGCCGACCGGACAGGTCGCGCCACCGAAGGCAATCTCCTCCAGCACCACCATCGTGGCCTCCGACCCGAAGACGCGGACCCGTACGAACCCCCTCGATCACCTGCCGGCCAGCGACCGGGCAGCGACGGGCGGTACGCGCCGCGACTGAGCACGGCACGTCGGACCGACGGATGTCGCGTCGGCATGTGTCGAGAGCATAATCACAGGGAAGGAATCGGTCATGGGTCTCCTCGATCAGGTCATCGGCGGCGTTCTCGGTCAGGTGCTCGGAGGCGGGCGCGAGCCCGAGCGAGGCGGCCAGGGCGGTGGTGGTCAAGGCGGCGGTGGTCAAGGCGGCGGTGGGCTCGGTGGCGGACTCGGCGGGGCGATGTCGCCCATCGTTCAGGCGCTCCTGATGCTGCTGATGTCGAAGGGGGCCGGCGGCCTGGGTGATCTCCTGGGCGGCGGGCGTCACCAGGAGGGGCCCCCGCCGCGCCGTCACGACGACGGCGACATGGGCGGGTTCGGCCAGGATCCAGGGGAGCGTCCCGGATCGGGATGGGACCGTGGCGAGGCCGATTCAGGTCCTCGGTCCCGCGAGGGCGATTTCAGCGACCTGTCCGGTATGCTGGACGGGCCCGGCGATCGGAGCACGGGGCGTGAGCGCGATCCCGGCGCGGGTCCCTACGCCCATCTGGATCACGAGCCGAGCGACGGCCGCGGCGGTCTCGATGGGCTCATCGATCGGTTTCAGCGCGGCGGCCTCGGCGATGTGATGGAATCGTGGATCGGCCATGGTGAGAACCGGCCCGTCGAACCCAACCGTCTCGCCGATGCCCTCGGACCCGAAACCGTCGGCGCCCTGGAACAGCGTACCGGCCTCAATCGCGACGATCTCCTGGCCCAGCTCTCTCAAGCCCTGCCGCAGGTCATCAATGCCCTGACTCCGCAGGGCCGTCGACCGACCGGGGAAGATCAGCGCGGCTGGTGACGAGGCGCGGGCGATTCGGAGGCCGCATCGGAGTCGCCCGAGGCCAGCGAGCCGAAGCGCATGCTGGCCTCGTAGTAGCGGAACGTGTTTCGCCCGGTCCGCTTGGCCTCCAGCAGGGCCATGTCGGCGTTACGACACAGCGTGTCGGGGTCGAGGCCATCACGGGGCGCCATCGCCACCCCGATGCTGACCCCTACCACGATGGGCTCGTTCGCGATCGTGATCGGTTCGGCGATTGTGTCGATGATGCGGCGTGTGAGGTTGCGGATGCTGCTGGTGACCAGGGGACCGGTCTGGATGATCATGAACTCGTCGCCACCGATGCGCCCGACCGTGTCTTCCGCCCGTAGCAGCGCGCGCAGGCGCTGCCCCACGATGCGCAGCACGACGTCGCCGACCTGGTGACCCAGACTGTCGTTCACCGCCTTGAAGCGGTCGAGATCGAGGCAGAGCACCGCGAAACCGCTGATGCCGCGCCGGGACGCCGCGATCTCCTGGACCAGCCGCTCGCGGAACAGGACGCGGTTGGCCAGGTCGGTCAGGGCATCGTGGCGGGCCATGTGGGCGATCTGGTGCTCGGCCTCCTTACGCTCGGTGATGTCGCGGATCGCCGCCACGTAGCCCGTGGCCGCGTGACCCTCGGGATCGAAGGTGACTTTGAAGATCGCTTCGACCCAGATCCAGCCCCCGTCTCGGCGCCGGTAGCGCTGGCAGGCGACGCTCCGTGTGATGCGCCCTTCGCAGAGATCAGCCAGGAGTTTTCCGTAAGCCTCGGCTTCGTCCGGATGAACCTGATCGAGGGACTTCGTTCCAACCAACTCCTCTGGAGCGTAGCCGAGTAGGACGCCGGCCGCCGGGGAGACGTAGCGCCGAACCGTGTCGAGCGTCGCCCAGATCACCATGTCGGCGCTGCTCTCGGCGACGAGCCGATGATGGGTCTCGCGCTCGCGCAGGCCGAGGTTGGCACGCTCCAGGGCGAGTTGGGCGCTCAGCACGGAGGCGAGGTCGATCAGGCGAGCGCGATCCGCTTCGCTGAAGTGGCGCGGCACGACGTCCATGACCGAGAGAATGCCGACCCGGAGGCCGCCTTCCGCCAGGAGCGGTGCACCGGCATAGAACCGGATCGAGGACGCCCCCGCGTCCGGCACCGGGTCGCGGAAGCGGGTATCGCCGGCCGCATCCGCGACGATCAGGACATCGTTCGACAGCATCGCGCGGTCACGGAACAGGTCGGTGCCATAGAACTCGTCCGATTGAAGGGCGGCCCCCTCCTCCAGCCAGAGACGATTCGCGTCGATCAGCGAGACGCGGCTGACGGGCATCGTGAACAGAGCCATCGCCGTTCGGCAGATGGCGCCGAAGCGCGGTTCTGAATGCCTCGTGACAGCACCTGGATCCCGAACGTCCTCCGGGCAGTCCGCTGCCTTGCTTACGGTGGGAGACATGCGCGCCCGGGGTGGGGTGTCGAGGTCCGGTGAACCAAATCTATTCTGATCATTCGCATTGCGAATCGGAACCAAGACTTAACATCGAGGTCCCGACACTCGGATCGATTGCTCAAGCGCGGCTTTTTTTCGCGGTCCGGCTCGGCGCGGTGCGCACCTGACAGGTGGCGCAGAAGAAGGTCGAGCGGCCGGACTGAACGATCCGCTCGATCGTCCCCGTGCATCCCCGCGCTCCGCAGGCATGGCCGACCCGGTCGTAGACCCGGAACGCGTGCTGGAATGCGCCCGCGCCGCCATCCGTGTGGGCATAGTCCCGCAGGGTCGATCCGCCCGCCGCCACCGCCTCCCGCAGAACGTCGCCGATGACCCGCGTCAGGCGTTTGGCCTGCGGCGTCGGTCCTCCGTCTGCCCGAGCGAGGCTGCCGGCGGGGGCTTCGGGATGCAGCCCCGCCCGGTGCAGGGCCTCGCAGACGTAGATGTTGCCCAGACCTGCGATCAGGCGCTGGTCGAGGAGGGCCGCCTTCAGGGGGGTGATGCGACCCCGGAACAGGCGGGCGACCGCCTCGGGCGTGAGGGATTCGCTCAAGGGCTCGATGCCCATGCCGGCGAAGTGCCGGCAGGCGCCGAGGGACTCGGTGGGCACGAGGTCCATGAAGCCGAAGCGGCGCACGTCGTTGTAGGTCACCGTCGAGCCGTTCGACATCGCCAGCACCACGTGGTCGTGCTTGGCGTTGCCCAGCGCCCCGTCGAGATAGAAATCGCCCGGCGAGAGGTTGCGGCCGTCGGGCAGCGCCACGTCGAAGCGGCCGCTCATGCCGAGATGCATGATCAACGATTCGCCCGACTCGAGGCCTGCGACGAGGTACTTCGCCCGGCGCGCCAGATCCGTCACCGTGCGGCCCTCGAGGCGCTCCGTGAAGCGGTCCGGAAAGGGGAAGCGGAGATTGGGCCGCCGCAGGAGGACGCGGGCAAAGCGCGCGCCGACCAGGGCGGGCGCGAGGCCGAGGCGGACGGTTTCGACTTCGGGGAGTTCAGGCATGACCGGACGGGGCGCGCATGGACGACGGGGACTCGGCTGCGGCATCGCGGGGCGACGCGATCCGCCGATGACGACGGATGGCAGATGGCGATCTCGACCGCCTTTCGCTATGAGCGTCCGCGAGAGGATGGTCCATGACTCCGGTAGACACGAGTTCGGTGAAGCAGACGGCCGATCGATCCGCGGACGCGGCGAGCACGCATTTCGGATTCGAGAGCGTGGCCCTCGACGAGAAGCAGGGACGCGTCGACGACGTGTTCCGGTCCGTGGCCAAGCGCTACGATCTCATGAACGACCTGATGTCGGGGGGCCTGCACCGCGCCTGGAAATCGCACCTCATCTCGATGCTGCGGCCGCCGCGCAACCGGCCCTTCCGCCATCTCGACGTGGCCGGCGGCACCGCCGACATCGCGTTCCGCGCCCTGGAAGCCGGCGGCCCGGCGACCCACACCACGGTCCTGGACATCAACGAGGCGATGCTGCGGGTCGGCGCCGAGCGGGCAGGCGACCGCTTCCGCGGGCGCATCGACTTCGTCACGGCGAATGCAGAGGCGCTGCCGCTTCCGGCGGAGCGGTTCGACGCCTACACCATCGCCTTCGGCATCCGGAACGTGCCGCGGATCGACAAGGCGCTCGCCGAGGCGCACCGGGTTCTGAAGCCCGGCGGACGGTTCCTCTGCCTCGAATTCTCGAAGGTCGACCTGCCGGTGCTCGACCGGATCTACGACGCCTACTCGTTCCACGTGATCCCGCGCCTCGGCGCCCGGGTGGCCGGAGACACGGATTCCTACCGCTACCTCGTGGAGTCGATCCGCAAGTTTCCCTCCCCCGGGCGCTTTGCCGGAATGATCGAGGCTGCGGGATTCCACCATGTCAGCCACCGGCCGCTGACAGGGGGCATCGTGGCGATCCATTCGGGCTGGAAGGTCTCGTGACGGCGGTTTCGGTGACGGCAGCTCGCGCGACGCCGTGGACCGCCTGATGCTCGGCAGCTTCGTCCATCTGTTTCGCGGTGCCCATGTCGGCTACGTGCTCGCCCGCGAGGGCGCGCTGGCGCTGGTGGATACCACCGAACTGCCCCCGCACCTGCGCTTCGTCCTGCGTCTCGGCCGGATGCTGGAACGCCCCGGTCTCGGCGCAGGGGCCGGCCCGCTCCAACAGGCCCTGACGCGGCTGGGGCCGAGCTACGTCAAGTTCGGCCAGTTCCTCGCGACGCGCCCCGACATCGTCGGCATGCACGCGGCCCGCGACCTCGAGACACTGCAGGACCGGGTCCCGCCCTTTCCCCAGGCGACCGCGATCCGCGTCGTCGAGGCGGCCCTGGGCAAGCCCGTCGCGCAACTCTTCGTCTCATTCAGCCCTCCCATCGCGGCGGCCTCGATCGCGCAGGTGCACAAGGCCCATGTCCACGACGCGGACGGGACCGAGCGGGTGCTGGCGATCAAGATCATGCGCCCGGGCGTGCGCGAGCGCTTCCAGCGCGACCTCCAGGTCATGCGCTTCATGGCCCGCGTGGTGCACGCCCTCTCGCCGAAGGCCGAGCGCCTGCGCCCCCGCGAGGTGGTGGAGATCCTCGCCCGGTCCGTGATGATGGAGATGGACTTCCGGCTCGAGGCGGCCGCGATGTCCGAGCTCGCCCAGAACACGAAGGACGACGCCGATTTCCGCGTGCCGAAGCCCGACTGGGAATTGACGGGCCGCGACGTGCTCGCCAGCGAGTGGATCGAGGGCATCCGCCTCAATGACCGTGCCGCCATCGTGGCGGCCGGGCACGATCCCCGGGCCCTCGGCCGGGCGGTGATCCAGTCCTTCCTGCGCCACGCCATCCGGGACGGCTTCTTCCACGCCGACATGCATCCCGGGAACCTGTTCGTCGATCCGACCGGCACCCTGGTGGCTGTGGATTTCGGAATCATGGGCCGCCTCGGGCACCCGGAGCGCCGTTTCCTCGCCGAGATCCTGCTCGGCTTCATCCTGCGCGACTACAAGCGGGTGGCGCAGGTGCATTTCGAGGCCGGCTACGTCCCGGCCCACCACTCGGTGGATGATTTCGCGCAAGCGATTCGGGCGATCGGCGAGCCGATCCACCAGCGCAAGGCCGACGAGATCTCGATGGCCAGGGTCCTCACCCTGCTGTTCGACATCACCGCCCTGTTCGACATGAGCACCCGCACCGAACTGGTGATGCTTCAGAAGACCATGGTGGTCGTCGAAGGCGTCGCCCGCTCCCTCGATCCGCAGCTCGACATGTGGACTGGGGCCGAGCCGGTTGTGCGCTCCTGGATCGCCCGCAATCTCGGCCCCGTGGGGCGCGTCGAGAATCTCGGTCGCGCCGCCCTCACCATCACCGACGTGGTCTCGGATATTCCCGACCTCGCCCAGCGCCTGCGCCGCATCCTGGTGCGCCTCGACGAGGAGGGCTCCGGCGAGACCAATCGCCTCGACGCCTTCGCGCGGGCCGAGCGAAAGCGCGCGATCTGGTCGACACTCGCCCTCTGGGGCATCGCCATCGGTGCGCTGGTGATGGCGTTCCGCTAGCCTGCTTTGCCTCGATCCGTCAGGCTCGCCTCCCGAGGGGTTCGACCATGACCCGCCCGCTTCAGAACCGCCGCATCCTCCTCGTCATCGGCGGGGGCATCGCCGCGTACAAGGCGCTGGACCTGATCCGGCGCCTGCGCGAGCGCGGGGCGCAGGTGCGTCCGCTCCTGACCAAGGGCGCGCAGGAATTCGTGACGCCCCTGGCGGCGGCGGCCCTGGCCGGCGAGCGCGCCCATACGGATCTCTTCGACCGAGCCGAGGAGGCCGATATCGGGCACATCAAGCTCGCGCGCGACGCCGACGCCATCGTGGTGGCGCCGGCCACCGCGAGCCTGATGGCCCGCATGGCGACCGGCGAGGCCTCCGATCTCGCCGCCACGGTGCTGCTGGCCACCACCCTGCCGATCCTGATCGCACCCGCCATGAACGTGCGGATGTGGCAGCACCCGGCGACGCAGCGCAACCTCGCCACCCTGCGCGGCGACGGCGTCCGGGTCGTCGGCCCCAACGAAGGCGCCATGGCCGAGGCGGAGTTCGGGCCGGGCCGCCTCGCGGAGCCGTCCGAGATCGCCGATGCGGTGGAGGCGATGCTGGCCGAGACCCGGCCGGCCTCGGGCTTCGGCTTTCTCGCGGGCCGCGCTCCTGCGGCAGGTCCGGATGGCGGTTCGTTGGCCGGCCGGCGCGTGCTCGTCACTTCCGGGCCGACGCACGAGCCGATCGATCCGGTGCGCTACCTGGCCAACCGCTCCTCCGGGCGCCAGGGACACGCCATCGCGGCCGCCGCCGCGGAGGCCGGCGCCGTCGTGACCCTGATCTCCGGCCCGGTGGCGATCCCCGACCCGCCGGGGGTGCAGGTCGTTGCGGTGGAGTCCGCCCGCGAGATGCTGGCGGCGGTCGAGGCCGCGCTTCCCGCCGATCTCGCCATCTTCGCCGCCGCCGTCGGAGACTGGCGCCCCGCCGAGACCCGTGACTCCAAGATCAAGAAGGACGGCACCAAGCCGGCCCCCCTCGCCCTGGTCGAGAATCCCGACATCCTCGCCACCATCGCGAGGCGTTCCACCGGGCGGCCAAGCCTCGTCGTCGGCTTCGCGGCCGAGACCGATGCGGTCCTCGACAACGCGCGCGCCAAGATCGCCCGCAAGGGCTGCGACCTCATCGTCGCCAACGACGTCTCGCCCGCTGGCGGTGTCATGGGCGGCAGTGCCAACACCGTCCATCTCGTCGGTCGCGACGGCACGGTGGAGACGTGGCCGACCCTCGACAAGGACGAGGTCGGTCGCCGACTGATCCGGCACTTCGCCGGTCTGCTCGTCCCTTGAGCGACATCCTCTGGAAATGCCCGCGGAGCCGATCGCAGGCTCGCGCGTTAAGGCTTGACTAACGCCCTCCGCCGCATCATCTCGGCGTCGTTCGCGTGTGCAGCAATCTCGGCTGTCCGCGCGGCTCCACAGGAACTCCCGACCCTAATGCCCAGCGACAGTAGTCGATGGACCGCGCCGCCGATGGCCCTCCGCGAGACCCGCGCCTGATCGCCTGATCGGGCTCGCCCGCGACCGGCCTCCGATGGCCCGGTCGAACGAGGTGAGCCGATGACCTTCTCGAATGCCCTTCCACGCCTGCGCGTTGCCGTAGCGCCCGTGCGAACCTTGAGCTTCCGTCGCCCGGACGGCTCGAAGCTCCTGCGCGTTAAGGCGCGCCGCCCCAGGGCGAAGCGCGCGGCCTCGGGCGACGCCAACGTCGCCCTGATCATGGCCGTGATGATGAGCCTGGTCTTCGGTCCGGTGATCGGCGTGCACCTGATCGCCGCTTTCACCCCCGTAGCGACCGCGCCCGAGATCCTCGCGCGCGGCACCGGAGCCGTGCTGCCGCCGAGCTAAGTCCGGCCGGCGCGTCATCCGAATTCTCGAACCCGAGAAGGGCCGGCCTATCCCTGTGGGATAGTGGCCTCGGGCGCCGCGCGGGTCCGTCGACGGCGTCCGCTTCGACGGGGCGGACGCCCTGTCGGATCGCCCGCGTCACGATCCTCTCACCTGACGACGGCCCGACCCCGATCCATGACGGGGCCGGGCCGCGGCCCCTCACCACTGATAGCGCAGGCCGGCGGTGACGCCGTGGGAGGTGCCGGTGCGGGTGGCGATCGCGGCTTGGTAGTCGAGCCGCCAGCCGAGTTGCTCGGTGAAGCTGCCCTGGAGGCCCGCGCCCGCCGTCACGAAGTCGCCGCGCAGGAACGGAACGACCACCGAGGCGCCCGCCATCGCATTCTCCACGCTGGCGAGCCGGACCTGCGTCGTGCTCTCCTGCGGCCCGGTGGCGAGATTGTAGGCGACGCGCACGGACGGGATGAGGCCGCCCCAGCCGTAATAGGCCAGTTCGGCGCCGAACCGCGCCGTGGTCTGCGTCACGTCGAGGCCCTGATAGGCGATGTTGTTTCCGGCCGCGCCGGTCTCGGTGAAGCCGTCGACCCGTCCCGCGAGGTGCGTGAGCCCGGCGAACGGCGTCACCCGGACACGGTCGAGGTTGAACGGGACGCCGAGTTCGCCATCCACCGCGAATGCGCTGCCCGAGGTCTTGCCGGCGCCCGTCAGGCCGTAGGCGGCGGGACGCCGGATGCCGTCGAAGGTGACGACGGGCGCGCCGCCGACGATGCCCTGCGCGTAGAAGTTCGGTCCGTAGTAGCCCGCATAGGCGGAAACCGTGAAGCCGGTCTGGTCCTGCCGGAAGCCGCCGGGACGGCTGAGGCTGCCGCCTCCGCCGCCGACGGCGATGCCGGCGCGCCAGGGGCCCGTGAAGGGCAGGTCGATGCCGGCGCTGCCCTGGGCCACGGTGCGGTCGATCTCGAGGCCGCCGCTGCGCGGCTGGTCGGCGAAGACGAAGTCGCCGCCGATCCAGGCGCCGCCGCCCCCGCTCCACGGGCCGCCGAGGCCGGTGCCGCGCCGCAGGGCCGACAGGTGGTCCTGAACGCCGCGGGTCGCCGAGGCGGCGAACCCGAGCGTGCCCGCGCCGAGCCCCTGCAGGGTCGCCGGCGCGGTCAGCTTCATCACGGCGAGGGAATACGGATCGACGTAGGTCGGCAGGGTCAGGCGATAGGCCAGCAGGATGTTGTCGTTGTTGATGCCCGCGTCGTAGGTCTGTCCGTTGATGACGCCCTGTCGGGTGAGGAAGTCGTTGTCGTTGCCGACCAGCAGGAAGTAGTCGTTCGGCGTCTTGTCGTTCAGCACCGGCACGAGGCCCATTGCTTCGATCTTCTCCGGCAGCGTCGTCTGCGTTGCCGGATTGGTGTTCAGGTTCATGCCGAAACGGCCGAGCTGAACCGGGTTAAGAAGATTGACGACCTCGGTGGTCTGCACGGGCGTGATGCCGGCCCGCAACGTGCCGCCCGGCGCCACCGGCGTGACGCCGTCGTAGGTCGACCCGGCGATGTTGGTGGCGCGGGCCGTGTCGACGAGCAGCACGCTCTTGTAGACGATCGGGAGGGTGGTCCCAGTACCCAGGCCGTTCGAGTCGCGCGAGAGGACGAGGAACTGGGTGTCGTTGAGCGCCAGCATCTCGCTCTGCGCGGCGGTCCGGGCGACGGCGGTGCCGTTGCCGGCCTGCTGATAGGTCGGCAGCTGCAGCACGTATTCGCGGCTCGGCGCGCCCGGTGTCGGAGTGCCGGAGACGTCGTAGTACAGGATGCGCGTGTTGCTGCGCTGCTGCTGGCCCGCCCCGGAATCCTGGACCGTCGCGCTCTGCAGGATGGCGACGAGGCCGCGTCCGTCCGGCGTCAGCGCGACGGCTTCCAGGCCCTGATTGTTCCGGCGGCCCGAATCGGTCGGCGGATTGATCGAGTTGAAGTCCGGCTGCCCGTTCGTGCGCGGCTGCAGCGCCGCCGGGATGCCGAGCACCCCCTGCAACTGGCCGGCGGCGTTGAAGTAATAGACGTTCGCGCCGTACTCGTCGCTGACGTAGAACGAGCCGTCGAGCTTGCGCACGAGGCCCTCGGCGTCGAGGCTGATCCGCCCGGCGCTCGGGCCCGTCCGCGCCGAGGGCAGCACGGCTCCGAGCTGCGTGGTGGTGCCGTTGCCCGGGTCGAGGCCGCTGAAGCGCTGGCCGCGTGCATCGGTGAGCACGATCCCGCCGTCCGGCGTCAGGGTGATCTGGTTCTGCGAGGCGGTGGATTGCGGCAGGTTCGCGCCGGGATTGGGCGTGAAGGTCAGGGTGAAGCGGTTGAGGCGGCCGGCATAATCCGTGAACAGGCCGCCGTCCGGATTGTTGTAGCCCCGGTCGGGCAGCGTGTAGAGCGTCCCCGAATAGCTCTCGCCGCTGCGGCGCCAGGTGGCGAGATCGATCGACAGGGACGAGAACGAGCCGAGGCTGTCGCCGAGGAAGTCCCGGGTGTTCGCGGACAGGCGGCCCACGCCCTGGAGGCCCTGGTTCACCGCGGTGGTGCCGTTGAAGGGCACCGCGACCGGGCCGTCGACGGTGGTGACGTTCGGCGTGCGGAACTCCTGCGCCTGAGCGTCCTGGACGCCGACCGCGCCGGCCAGGGCGGCGAGCGCGATGAATGATCCGGTGACCTGGGCCACCCGGTTCGAATCGTAAGACAAAGTCCGCCCCCACGGTTAAGCTTCGGGGCTCGATGGCGGAGCAACATTACGGGAATATGTCGGTCGGGGTGCGCCTCCGCCGCGCGGCGACGGCCTCGGCCAGCAGGCACAGGATCTCGAAGGCCAGCGTCGCCCCGGCGAGCGCGGTGACGCCGGACGGATCGAGGGGCGGCGCCACCTCGACCACGTCGGCGCCGATCAGGTCGATCCCCCGCAGGCCCCGGACGATCTGAAGTGCCTCGCGGGCGGTGAAGCCGCCCATCTCCGGGGTGCCGGTTCCGGGTGCGTAGGCGGGATCGAGGGCGTCGATGTCGAAGCTGAGATAGGTGCGTCCGTCGCCGACCACGGCACGCGCCTCCGCCAGCACCTCGGGCAACCCGTGCCCCAGCACCGCTTCCATCGGGATCACGCGCACGCCCCGCCCCTTCGCCCAGTCGAGTTCGTCCGCCGAATCGATGCTGCCGCGCAGGCCGATCTGCACCATGCGGCGGGGATCGAGCACGCCGTCCTCGATCGCCCGGCGGAACGGCGTGCCGTGGGTCAGGCGCGTACCGTCGTACTGTCCGTCGTCGGTGTCGCTGTGGGCGTCGATATGGATGAGCCCGACCGGCTCCCCGCGCCCGAGCGCGCGCAGCACCGGGTAGGTCACGAAGTGGTCGCCGCCGACGGAGAGCGGCACGATGCCGGCCTCGGCGAGCGGCCGGTAGAACGCCTCGATGATCCGCGCCGTCGCGGCGGTATCGATCGGGTTCACGGGCACGTCGCCGAGATCGGCGCAGGCGGCCAGATCGTAGGGCGCGACACCCGTGGCGGCATTGATCGCCCGCGTCCCGGTGGAGGCCTCGCGCACCCCGCGCGGACCGAGGCGGGCGCCGGGCCGGTTGGTGGTGGCGCCGTCGAAGGGAATGCCCACGAGGCCGATGTCGATTCGCCCGGGCGCCTGCGCGGGGTCGACGAGCGGTAGACGCATGAAGCTCGCGAGCCCGGAGAACCGCGGCGTCTCCATCCCCGAGAGGGGGCGATATCGCGCGATCCGCTCCTGATCCGCCTCGCTCGGCATGAGGTGTCCTCGTGTCTCGGGGTGACGACCACCGACGGGCTGGCCCATCGTGGGTCGGACGACGGCACGATGACGTTCCGTTGACGGATCGGCAACGCGTGTCTATAGAACGGACATCGCCGACGGGCGCGCTCACCGCGATCGTCGGCTTCGCCATTGCCCGAACAACCTGCACGCGATCCACCGACACTTCAGCCTGCGGGCTCGTCGCGATCGCCTCAAACGTGACGAGGATGCCCCATGGCCAACACCGTGTCGGCCAAGAAAATGACCCGCAAGATTGCGAAGCGCACCGCGGTCAACCGCTCGCGTCGCAGCCGTATGCGCACCTTCGTCCGCAAGGTCGAGGAAGCCATCGCCACCGGTGATCAGTCCAACGCGCTGACCGCCCTCCGCGCCGCCGAGCCCGAGATCATGCGGGCCGCCCAGCACGGCATCGTGCACAAGAACAACGCGTCCCGGAAGGTCTCGCGCCTCGCCGCGCGGGTGAAGGCGCTCGCCGCCTGATCCATCCCTCCAGGATGTTCTAACGAAGCCCGGCAGCGATGCCGGGCTTTTTTTGTTTTCCGGATACGTCCGTCCGTTCTCGCCCCGAGGCGCTGCGCCCGATGCGGCGCGGGGCGCCGGGCGCGAACGTTCGCCGGAATCCGCCTGATACGGTTTCCGGCTGAATCGTTCGGGTTCTGGCGCGGGTCCCCTCTCCTGGAAGGAGAGGGACAGGGTGAGGTGTGTGACCTCTCTGGAAATGGACCACACCTCACCCCAACCCTCTCCTTTCAGGAGAGGGAGCGCGTCGCGCACAGGCTGAACGAAGCAATCAACCAGAAACCGTATGAGAGTGCTTCGGGCTCTTTACGCCCCGCCGAAGGTGCGAGCCGCCTTCCGAGATCAATCGTTAACGCTACCGACAATCTGTTTGGTTGCGGCGCGTCCGGCGCGCCTGTAGCTTAACGATGTCTGACGATGAACCGACAAATCCAAGACGTCTTCGAGTCGAGGCCGAATCGTTCACAGGTCGGTCGCCCGCACTCGACTCAGGCCATGAAAGCCACGCTGGAATTGTCGCTTTTTGTGCTGTCCCCGTTAGTCCCGTTGTTAGGAGAACCGTAGCTTATTGTTGATAGGCTCGTTTCATCGATAAAAGCCTTTCCAGGGCCATTGACTCTGGGCTGGCAATCTGGGTCTCGCGAGTGCTTCGCGAGGCGCAACTTCAGTCAAGTGTGCGTACGTTCCGGTGGCGGCCCTCCGCTCTCGGCACGAGGAGAGCGATGATGCATGTCGACGGTAGCGTGTCCGGCAACGCCGAGACGGGCATGAGCGGCGTGAGTGGCCCCGATACGGTGGCTGCCTGGGCTCGGGTGAAGCGGCGCCTGCGGGCGGAACTGGGTGAGGACGTGTTCGCGAGCTGGTTCGCCCGGCTCGAATTGGTGGAGGTCGTGGACGGGACGGCGCGTCTCACGGTTCCGACCCGATTCCTGAAGAGCTGGATCGAGTCGCACTACCTCGACCGCGTGCTCACGACCTTCCGCAGCGAGGTCGAGTCCGTGTCCCGCCTCGACGTGTCGGTGCGCGGTCCCTCCGCCGCCGGCACGGCCCGGCCGGCGCCCGGCCCCGCCAAGACCGGGAGCAGCGCGGCGAGCCCGCTGGCCCGGCTCCAGGCCGTCGGCAGCGTCATGCCGTCCCACGCCGAATCCCACGCCGCGTCCCCGGGTGAGCCCATCGCCGGTGCTCGCTCCGAGGCGAGCGGCGACCTCAACGGCGCGCCCCTCGACAACCGTCTGACCTTCGCGAGCTTCGTGGTCGGGCGCTCCAACGCCCTGGCGCACGCCGCCGCCGAGCGCGTCGCCCGGCACGACGGCGAGGGCGCGCTCTACAACCCGCTTTATTTCCATGCCGGCGTCGGCCTGGGCAAGACCCACCTCCTCCACGGCATCGGCCATGCCGCCCGCGAAGCCGGGCGCCGGGTGATCTACCTTACTGCCGACCGCTTCATGTACGGCTTCGTCAATGCCCTGAAGACGCAGAACGCCCTGGCCTTCAAGGAACGCCTGCGGGCCATCGACCTGCTCATCCTCGACGACGTGCAGTTCATCCAGGGCAAGTCGATCCAGGCCGAGTTCGGCCACACCATCAACGCCCTGATCGATGCCGGCCGCCAAGTCGTCGTCGCCTCGGACCGTCCGCCCACCGAGCTCGAAGCCCTGGAGGAGCGTGTGCGCTCACGCCTCGCCGGTGGCCTCGTGGTCGAGATCGGCAGCCTCGACGAACAGTTGCGCGCCTCCATCCTGTCGGCGCGTCTGGCCGCCGTGCAGGTCTCGCACCCGAACTTCGAGGTCTCGCCCACAGTCGCCACCTACGTGGCCCGGGCGATCACCGCCAACGGGCGCGACCTCGAAGGCGCCGTGAACCGGCTGCTGGCGCACGCCACCCTCACGGGCGCCGCCGTGACGATGGAAACCGCCGAGACCGCAATCCGCGACCTCGTGAAGAACCGCGAGCCCAAGCGCATCAAGATCGAGGACATCCAGAAGCTTGTGGCCTCGCGCTACAACGTCTCGCGCTCCGATATCCTCTCCGAGCGGCGCACCGCCGCCGTGGTCAAGCCGCGCCAGATTGCGATGTACCTGTCCAAGGTGCTCACCCTGCGCTCGCTGCCCGAGATCGGGCGCCGCTTCGGCGGGCGCGACCACACCACGGTGCTGCACGCGGTGCGCAAGATCGACAAGCTGATTGGCGAGGACAACGTGCTCAACGACGAGGTCGAGCTTCTGAAGCGCATGCTCCAGGATTGAGGCTCCAGGGGCGTCGCGGTGGCCCGCGACGCCCCGAATCATCTGCGGGATAGCCGGCCTCTCGCACTTGCGTTCGCCCGGTGGCTTCGCCAAGTTCAGCGGCCACGGTGCCAGGGCGCACGCGAGGGGTTGAGCGCGACGCCGCGCTCGTTCCGGCCGCGCCGACGAGAGACCACGAGTTCAGACCATGAGAGTCACTGTCGAGCGTGCGGCCCTCCTTCGGTCGCTCGGCCACGTGCACCGGGTGGTGGAGCGCCGCAACACGATCCCGATCCTGTCCAACGTGCTGCTGCGCGCCGGCGCCGACGGCCTGGAGCTGCGCGCCACCGACCTCGACATCGAGGTGACCGAGACGATCCCCGCCGACGTCGTGGACGCAGGCGCCATCACGGTGCCCGCGCACGTGATCTACGACATCGTGCGCAAGCTGCCGGACGGTGCGCAGGTCTCCCTGGAGACCAGCGGCGAGACCGGCCAGATGACGATCCGCTCCGGGCGCTCGCGCTTCTCCCTGGGCGCGCTGCCCGAGGGCGACTTCCCCGATCTTGCCGCCGGCGAACTGCCGACCCGCTTCGTCATCGCGGCCTCCGACCTCAAGCGCCTGATCGAGAAGACGCAGTTCGCGATCTCGACGGAGGAGACGCGCTACTACCTCAACGGGATCTACCTGCACACGATCGAGTCCGAGGGCGCCCTGCGCATGCGGGCCGTGGCGACGGACGGGCACCGCCTCGCCCGGGTGGAGATCGACGCCCCCGAGGGCAGCCGCGAGATGCCGGGCATCATCGTGCCCCGCAAGGCGGTGGCCGAGATCATCAAGCTTGTGGACGACGGGGGCGAGAGCGTCGAGATCGACCTCTCGCCGGCCAAGATCCGCTTCAAGTTCGCCAGCGGCGTGGTGCTGATCTCGAAGCTGATCGACGGTACCTTCCCCGACTACCAGCGCGTGATCCCATCGGGCAACGACAAGCGGCTCACCGTCGAGCGCGATGTCTTCGCCAAGGCCGTGGACCGCGTCTCGACCATCTCGTCGGAGCGCGGGCGCGCGGTGAAGCTCGCCGTCCAGGAGGGCCGTCTCGCCCTGTCGGTGAACAACCCGGATTCCGGCAGCGCCACCGAGGAGCTCGACGTCGACTACGACGCGCCGGCGCTCGATATCGGCTTCAACGCCCGCTACCTCCTCGACATCACGAGCCAGCTCGAGGGCGACACCGCCCTGTTCAAGCTCGCCGATCCCGGCTCGCCGACCTTGATTCAGGACCGCGAGGGCGCGCCCGCGCTCTACGTGCTCATGCCCATGCGGGTGTGACCGTCGCGCCGGGGCGTCGCGGTGCGAGACAGGCCCGGGCCGATCGGCTAAGGGCAGGCGGGTGCGCCTCACCCGACTGATCTGCCGCGATTTCCGGAATCACGCCGACCTCGACCTCGCGGTCGACCGCCGCTTCGTCGCCCTGGTGGGCGAGAACGGGGCCGGCAAGACCAACCTCCTCGAGGCGATCTCCCTGTTCTCGCCCGGGCGCGGCCTGCGCCGGGCGGATCTCGCGGCCATGCCGCGTACCGGCGGCCCCGGCGGCTTCGCGGTCTCGATGACACTGGCGGGCGATGAGGCCGAGCACCGGATCGGGACCGGCTACGAGCCGCCCGGGTTCGACGGCCGCGCGCCGCGCCTGTGCCGGATCGACGGCGCCACCGCGCCCTCCCCCGTGGCCTTCTCGGAATTCCTGCGCGTGGTCTGGCTCACCCCGGACCTCGACGGCCTGTTCCGAGGGCCGGCCGGCGACCGCCGCCGCTTCCTCGACCGGCTCGTGCTCGCGGTCGATGCGACGCACGGCGCCCGCGTCAATGCGATGGAACGGGCGCTCCGCTCGCGCAACCGCCTGCTGGACGAGCGGCCCAACGACGGCCAGTGGCTCGACGCGATCGAGCGCGAGGTCGCCGAGCTCGGCGTCGCGGTGGCGCTGGCCCGCCGTGAGACGACCGAGCGCCTGGATCGCCTCATCGCCGAGGGCCGCGACGATTCCCAGCCCTTCCCCTGGGCGGCCCTGCGCCTCGAAGGCGACCTCGACGACCTCGTCGCGGTCTGGCCGGCGCTGGAGGCGGAGGACCGTTTCCGCATGGCCCTGCGCCAGGGCCGCGCCCGCGACCGGGCGGCCGGGCGGACGCTCAGCGGCCCCCAGACCAGCGACCTCGTGGTCCGCCACGGCCCCAAGGACGTGCCCGCCGCCACCGCTTCGACCGGCGAGCAGAAGGCGCTCCTCATCGGCCTCGTCCTCGCCCATGCGCGCCTCGTCCAGGCCATGAGCGGCCTTGCGCCCGTGATCCTCCTCGACGAGGTCGCGGCCCATCTCGATCCGCGCCGGCGCGCAGGGCTGTTCGACGCCCTCGAAGCCCTGCAGGGACAGGTCTGGATGACGGGGGCCGACCCGGCCCTGTTCGGCGACCTCGAAGGACGGGCCGATATGGTCAGGGTCGTCGAGGGGCGGATCGCGCAGACCTGAACGACTGCCGCGTCGACCATGTTACGCTGCTTGCGACAGATCGTGCGGGCGGCCGCGAAGATCGCCCGCGCCGATGTCGCGGGCCGTTCGCCGGCATTGAGGCACCCGAACAGGGCGCCGTCTGCCTCCTTCCCCGCGAGGATCGCGACTTCGGCCAGAGCCGCCACCGTCTTGGCGAGGCGATTGACCTCCTCGCTTCGGATGCCCAGAGGCATTATGCGGATTCCCGCTACCGACTCTTCGCTTGTGTAGACGCGTCGCGCGTATTGCCTGCACACCGGGGCCGCCAGTCGCCCGCCCGCTCGCCATCAGGCCAGGATGCCCATGACCAGCCGCCTCGACGAGGCCCGCGCCGCGTTGAAGACCACCTTTGGCTACGACGATTTTCGGCCTGGCCAGGACGAGGTGATCGGCGCCGTCCTAGACGGCACGGACGTCTTCGCCGTGATGCCCACGGGCTCCGGCAAGTCGATGACCTACCAGTTGCCGGCGCTGGTGGAATCCTCGCTGACGGTCGTGGTCTCGCCGTTGATCGCCCTGATGCACGATCAGGTGCAGCAGATGCTCGGCTTCGGTGTCGCCGCCGCGACCCTGAACTCGTCGGTGGCCGAGGCGACGGCCCGGGAGACCTGGCGGCAGATCCGCTCCGGCGACCTGCGCCTGCTCTTCGTCTCGCCCGAGCGGCTGATGATGGAGGGCCTGATGGACGCCCTGCGCGGCGCGGGCGTGCGCCGGCTCGCCGTGGACGAGGCCCACTGCGTCTCGCAATGGGGGCACGATTTCCGGCCCGAGTACCGGGACCTCGCCCGGGCCCGCGAGGCGCTCGGCAACGTCCAGACAGTCGCGCTCACCGCCACCGCCGACAAGGCGACCCGGGCCGACATCACCGAGCGGCTGTTTCCGGCCGGCCGCGAACTGAAGGCCTTCGTCCATTCCTTCGACCGGCCGAACATCCGCCTGACCTTCGCGCCGAAGGACAACCCGACCCGCCAGATCGAGCGCTTCCTGCGCCCGCGCCGCTCCGAAAGCGGGATCATCTACTGCTCGTCCCGCAAGCGCACCGAACAACTCGCCGAGATGCTGGCCAAGGACGGCTTCAATGCCCTGCCCTATCACGCCGGCCTCGACCAGGGCACGCGCATGAGGAATCAGGACACCTTCCTGCAGGAGGACGGCGTGGTGATGACCGCCACCGTCGCCTTCGGCATGGGCATCAACAAGCCCGACGTGCGCTTCGTCTGCCACGCCGACATGCCCTCCAACGTCGAGGGCTACTACCAGGAGATCGGCCGCGCCGGCCGCGACGGCCTGCCCGCCGACACGCTGACCATCTACGGCCTCGACGACATGGCCCTGCGCCGTCGCCAGATCGACGAGAAGGACGTGCCCGACGAGCGCCGCCGCGTCGAGCGGCGCAAGCTCGAGGCGATGATCGCGCTCTGCGAGGGCGCCACCTGCCGGCGCCAGTCCCTGCTCGGCTATTTCGGGGAAGGCAGCGAGCCGTGCGGGCGCTGCGACCTCTGCCGCTCCGGCGTCTCACTCATCGACGCCACGGTGCCGGCCCAGAAGCTGCTCTCGGCCATCGTGCGCACCGGCCAGCGCTTCGGCGCGGCCTATGTCTGCGACGTGGTGCACGGCAAGGAATCCGACACGATCCGCCGCAACGGCCACACGGCGCTGAAGACCTTCGGGGTCGGTGCGGACAAGCCCATCGCCGCTTGGCGCGCGATGCTGCGCCAGCTCTTCGCCGCGGGCGCCGTGACCGAGAACGGCGACGGTTTCGGCGGCCTCTCCCTCACCGACAAGGGCGAGGCGATCCTGTTCGGCCGCGAGGCCATCCAGATGCGCCCCGACCCCGAGCCGAAGGTGGCCGAGCCCCGCGACCGGAAGCGCGGGGCGTCCCGCGATGAAGCGAGCCTCGACCTGGACCCCGCCACCGAGGCCCTGTTCCAGCACCTGCGCGGCCTGCGCGCCACCATCGCGCGTGCCGAGGGCATCGCCGCCTTCATGGTGTTCCCCGATCGGACGCTGATCGAGATGGCCCGCACCAAGCCCGTCGATCTCTACGCGCTGCGCACCGTGCACGGGGTCGGCGAGCGCAAGCGTGAGGCCTATGGCGAGCGCTTCGTTGCGGCCATCGCCGAGTTCCTGGCGGATGCGCCCGCGCTCCGGTGAGCCGAGGCCGGGATGCGCCTGATGCGCTTTCGCACTCGTCGCGCGGCGCGCCCATCGTGTAGGGACGGGCGCGGCCGCCGGCCGTGAGCCCCCGAATCGGAACGACCCGTCATCGCCCAATCTCCCCTCGCCCCGGCCCCAGAGGCGTGTCCGTCACGCAAGCGTCAGGTCTTCTACATGCCGGGCTTCGACCCGCGCGAGCCGGAGACCTATTGGGGCTTGTTTCGGCGGGAAAGCCGGATGGCCGCGGTCCGGCGCGGCTTGACCATCACGGTCTCCGATCCCGTTCGCAGGACGGACGATCTGGCCCTCGACTGGGACGTCACCCTCGACGGGCACGCGACCCGCTACACCCTGCTGCGCTGGGACGACATCGTCCGGGCCCGATTCCCGCGTTCGAACCTGCGGCGGCTCCGCGAGGTGCCCGCCCTGTGGTGGCGCCTCGTGCGCGCCGGTTACGTCGCGCCCTTCCGGCGCGAGGCCCGACGCTTCGCCCGGGTCATCTTCGGCGTCCACGTCATCTACGGGCTGCTGCTTCTCCTGAGCCTCGTCTTCGCGGCCGGCCTCATCCTCCTGCTGCCGGAGAGTCTCCGGCCGTGGTCGCTCCTGTTCATCCCGCTCCTGGCCTACCCGCTCCTGGCCCTGCTGATGCGGCTGACGCGGGGCAAGCCGTTCTACGTGGCGCATCTGGTGGACGACACGGCCTTCACCCACGATCACGCCAGCGGCGTCGAGCCCCGCATGCGCGCGCGGCTGGACGCCTTCGCGGACATCATCCGGGCGGCCGAGGCGGGCGCCTCCGAGATCGTGGTGATCGGCCATTCCTCGTCGAGCTTCCTCGGCCTCGAGGCCCTGGACCGGGTGCTCGCCCGCGACCCCGAATTCGGCACGCGCGGGACGCCGGTCTCCTTCGTCAGCATCGGCAGCGTGATCCCCTGGATCACCCTCGACCCCCTGGCCAGGGACACCCGGGATGCCCTCGCCCGGGTGGCGGCGAGCGACGCGATCGGCTGGCTCGACGTCCGGGCGAAATGGGACTGGCTCTCGGTGCATCAGCGCAACCCGCTCAGCGCCTCGAATCTGCCGGCGCCCGCAGGCCATCGCCCGGTGGAGATCCACGTCCGGATCGACGATCTCATCGAGAAGCGGATCATCGCGCGGCGCAAGTGGAATCTCTTCCGCATGCATTTCCAGCTGCTCATGTCGAGCCGCGACCCGGAAGCCTTCGACTACATCGCCTTCGTGGCGGGCCCCGATCCGATCCACGCCCTGATCGCCCGTTGGCGCGACGTGCGGGAGCAGCCGAGGGGGCGCCTGGCCGCGGATTACGCGGCGGTTTAGACCGCATGCGCCGTCCCGGCCGTGATCGACGGTTGCCAGGGCGCGGCGTTCCGCTCTAGAGCCGTCACGGCCGGACCCGGGATGCGGGCCCGGCCCGAGAGGGGTCGCATGTTCCGCAACGATGTTCCGATCACCCCCGAACTGGTCCGCCAGCACGGTCTGACGCCGGACGAGTACGATCGTTTCCGTGGCCTGATCGGGCGCGACCCGACCCTGACCGAACTCGGCATCGTCTCGGCGATGTGGAATGAGCACTGCTCCTACAAATCCTCCCGCAAGCACCTGCGCGGCCTGCCGACCTCGGCGCCGTGGGTCATTCAGGGGCCGGGCGAGAACGCGGGCGTCATCGATATCGGCGACGGCCTCGCCTGCGTCTTCAAGATGGAGAGCCACAATCACCCGAGCTTCATCGAGCCCTACCAGGGCGCGACGACCGGCGTCGGCGGCATCCTTCGCGACGTGTTCACCATGGGCGCGCGTCCGATCGCGGCACTCAATGCCCTCCGCTTCGGTTCGCCGGATCATCCCCGCACCCGCCACCTCGTCTCCGGCGTCGTCGCGGGCATCGGCGGCTACGGCAATTCCTTCGGTGTGCCGACGGTGGGCGGCGCCATGGGCTTCCACCCCCGCTACGACGGCAACATTCTCGTCAACGCCATGGCGGTGGGCCTCGCCCGCACCGACGCGATCTTCTACGCAGCCGCCACCGGCGTGGGTAATCCGATCGTCTATCTCGGCTCGAAGACCGGTCGCGACGGCATCCATGGCGCCACCATGGCGTCGGCCGAGTTCGACGACGCCTCCGAATCCAAGCGTCCCACCGTGCAGGTCGGCGACCCCTTCGCCGAGAAGCTGCTGCTGGAGGCCTGCCTCGAGCTGATGGCCTCGGGCGCCGTGATCGCGATCCAGGACATGGGGGCGGCCGGCCTCACCTGCTCGGCCGTCGAGATGGGCGCCAAGGGCGATCTCGGCGTCGAGCTTCACATCGAGAAGGTCCCGGCCCGCGAGACCGGCATGAGCGCCTACGAAATGATGCTCTCCGAGAGCCAGGAGCGCATGCTCATGGTGCTCAAGCCCGGCATGGAGGCGGAGGCCGAAGCGATCTTCGTGAAGTGGGGCCTCGATTTCGCGATCATCGGGCACACCACCGACACGCTCCGCTTCGTGGTGAAGCACGACGGCGTCGTCATGGCCGACCTGCCGATCAAGGAACTCGGCGACGAGGCGCCCCTTTACGACCGGCCTCACATCGCCAACACCCACCGGCCGGTGCTTTCCGCCGCCGACGTGCCTGAGAGCGTGGGCAGCGCCGAGGCCCTGAAGCGCCTCGTGGGCTCGCCCGACCTGTCCTCGAAGCGCTGGGTCTACGAGCAGTACGACCACTTCATCGGCGGTAACACCGTGCAGAAGCCGGGCGGCGACGCCGCCATCGTGCGGGTCGAGGACGGCCCGCGCGGCCTCGCCATGACCGCCGACGTCACGCCCCGCTACTGCGAGGCCGATCCGGTCGAGGGCGGCAAGCAGGCCGTGGCGGAGGCCTGGCGCAACATCACGGCGGTCGGCGGCAAGCCGCTGGCCATCACCGACAACCTGAACTTCGGCAACCCCGAGAAGCCCGAGGTCATGGGCCAGCTCGTCGGCTGTCTCAAGGGCATCGGCGAGGCCTGCCTCGCCCTCGACTTCCCCGTCGTCTCCGGCAACGTCTCGCTCTACAACGAGACCAACGGCGTCGGAATCCTGCCGACCCCGACCATCGGCGGCATCGGCGTACTCGACGATGTGACGCGCCACGCCACGATCGACCTGAAACGCGCCGGCGACGTGCTCGTGCTCATCGGCGAGACGGCCGGCTGGCTCGGCCAGTCGGTCTACCTCTCGGTGATTGCCGGACGCGAGGAGGGCGCCCCGCCCCCGGTCGACCTCGCCGTCGAGCGCCGCAACGGCGACTTCGTGCGCGGCCTGATCACGTCGGGTCTGGTCGATACGGTCCACGACCTCTCCGATGGGGGCCTCGCCGTGGCGCTGGCCGAGATGGCAATGGCCGGTGGCATCGGCGCTGCCTTGCCCCAGGTCCCGGAAGGCCTGGCGACCCACGCCTACCTCTTCGGCGAGGACCAGGCCCGCTACCTCCTCGCGGTCGACCCCGAGACCGCGCCGGACCTGCTCTACAGCGCCTCCGCCCAGGGCATTCCGGCGGCGGTGATCGGCGTCACCGGGAACGACCATTTGACCCTGCCGCACGGCGAGACCATATCGGTGGCCGCGCTGCGGCAGACCCACGAGGGCTGGCTGCCGGCCTACATGGCGAGCCAGCCGGCGGGCGTTCCCGCCTGAAGCCCCCATTTCCCGATCGTCAGGAGTCAACCCGATGCCGATGGATGCGCGCGAGATCGAGGCGATGATCCGCGAGGCGCTGCCCGACGCCCGGATCGAGATCAAGGATCTGGCGGGCGACGGCGACCACTACGCCGCCACGGTTCTGTCCTCGGCCTTCAAGGGCAAGACCCGGGTCGCGCAGCACCAGATGGTTTACGGCGCGCTCCAGGGGCGCATGGGGGGCGTGCTGCACGCCCTTGCGCTGACCACGGGCGTCCCGCAGGATTGAGGGCATTCCCGGCCCCCTCCCGGAGGCAGACCGATGGATCAGCCGAGCCTCTACGACGACGACATCGTGACCTGGGCCGAGCAGCAGGCCGCTGCGATCCGGGCCCTCGCGTCACGGCCCGATCTGTCGAACGTCCTCGACTGGGAGAACGTCGCCGAGGAGATCGAGAGCGTGGGGCGGTCCCAGATCAGCGCGGTGGAGCAAAAGCTCCTGCAGATGCTCATTCACGTGCTGAAGTACATGTCCGCGCCGAGCGCCCAGTCGACCCGATCCTGGCGATCCGAGGTGATCGCTTTTCATGCGGCGGCCTGCCGGGCCTACGCGCCCGGCATGCGGCAGCGGATCGACTGGTCCTGGCTGTGGAAGACGGCGCGGGTACAGGCGGAAGCCTCCCTCCGAATGTTCGACGATCGTCTCGTCGCCGGCTTACCCGATGCGATGCCGTTCACACCTGAAGAACTCGTTTCCGAGGCCTTCACGATGGATTGGGCGTTGGAGCGCCTCGCCTCGGCCTTGAACAGGCCGGCCGACCATCACTAAATCACTGTGATACCCGAAAGGATCGAAACCATGACCGACGCCAACACCGCCATCAAAGCCGAGATCGAGTCCCAGGACGTGGTCGTGTTCATGAAGGGCACCCCGCAATTTCCGATGTGCGGCTTCTCGGGCCAGGTCGTGCAGATCCTCAACTACCTCGAAGTGCCGTTCAAGGGCGTGAACGTCCTCGACGACATGGCGATCCGCGACGGCATCAAGGCATTCTCCAACTGGCCGACCATTCCGCAGATCTTCGTGAAGGGCGAGTTCGTCGGCGGTTGCGACATCACCCGCGAGATGTTCCAGTCGGGCGAGTTGCACCAGTTCCTGTCCGAGAAGGGCATCCCGGTGAAGGCGCCGACCGCCGCCTGATCTCGGGTCGCACGGCAAGGTCGAAGGGGGGGCGCGCGAGCGCCCCTTTTTCATGGCCGAACCGGTACCCTTCGAACATCATCGGGTCGGGATTCGTTGAACGGGCGGCACACCCGTTCCGGAGCGACACGACATGCACGACGTCATCATCGTCGGCGGCGGCCCGGCTGGCCTCAACGCGGCCCTCATCCTGGGCCGATGCCGACGCGACGTGCTCCTCTGCGACGCCGGTACGCCGCGCAACGCCGTCACCGCGCGCACCTGGGGCGTCTTCACCCGTGATGGGACGCCGCCCCTCGTCCTGCGGGCCAAAGCCGAGGCGGACCTCGCGCGCTACGACACCGTCGTGCGCCGCGAGGTCGAAGTGGTGGCGGCCCAGCGCCGGGACGACGGGTTCGCCGTGACCCTGGCGGATGGGACGAAGGCGCAAGCGCGCAAGCTCATCCTCGCCACGGGCCTGCATCAGGCTCTCCCGGACGTACACGGCTTCGAGGCCTACTGGGGCCACGGAGTCCATTCCTGCCCCTATTGCGACGGCTACGAGAACCGGGACCGGCCCCTCGTCGTCTATGCCCACGGCGCGGCGGCCAAGGGCATGGCCCTCGAACTCACGGTCTGGAGCCGCGACGTCACCCTCTGCACCGATGCGAAGACCACCGCGTTCTCGTCGCGCGACCGCGACCAGCTGGAGCGCAAGAACGTCACCATCGTGGAAACGGCGATTCGGCGTCTGGAAGGCGACGGACAGCAGCCGCATCGCATCGTCTTCGTGGATGGCGCCACCCGCCCCTGCCACGCGGTCTTCCTGATGCCGATGTCGTGCGACCCGTCCCGCCTCATCACCCAGCTCGGCTGCGACCTGACCCAAAAAGGAATCGTGCCGACCGGCGAGTACGAAACGACCAACGTGCCGGGACTGTTCGTGGCAGGCGATGCGTCCCGGCGGGTCCAGTTCGCCGTCGTGGCGGCGGCGGAGGGGGCCATGGCGGCCTTCGCGGCCAACACCGAACTTCTGCGCGCAGATGTTGCCTGAACGCATTGGATTCGTTCGTCTTCTCGGCGAGGGGGGGTGTTTGGATGCGACCGGGAACGATAGCGCGGCATCGTCGGAGTGCGACGGCTACGACTGGCGCGAAGACTGTAATCGCGTGCGCTGCCGCACCGCATTAATCTTCAGCGCAGTGCAGAAGTGAATTAACGGTAAATATTCGAGGGACCTCGGAACTTATTGCCGTTATCCCCGTTTTCTGCCAATGACAGGGTCTGGGCTCCCACCGGGAGACCGACGGGACCCTGGGTCCGGTGGCTGCCATGCCTGTCTTCGAAGCAAAGAATCTCGACACCGAGTTCGAGGGCGCGGCCTTCCTCGCAGCCCTCCTGCATCCGTCCGCGGAAGCCCGGACGCGCGCTCTCACGCATGGGCGTGCTCGGGCCGCACGGGGCGCCCTGATCGCGGACCCGGCAACGATCGAGCCGCGTTTTCCCTTGCGGAACGCCGAGCATCAGGTCGAATCACAGTCCCTCTGAGGGCAGCGCTCCGCGCAGTCTCACCACGCCTGCGGCGTAATGAGACCCTGCTTGGTGACGACGACCCAAGCTTTGCCGCGACGCTCGATCGCCTCCACCCGGCCCAGGCCCGGAACGGTGTCGCCGTGCCCGACCTCGACGAGGCGGCGCTTGCGATCCTCCAAGACCGCGACGCCGTCGTAGACTTCCCGCACGGCCCAGTTCTCGGTCGGGGCGGCCTTCGGCTTGTCCGCCAGGCTGCCGGTTTCGGTCGGCTCGGGCGGCGTGGACTTCGCGGCCTGGGGGGCCGCCACCGGCTGCGTCGGCGCGGCAGCGCGCTTCTCGATCTGCGTGGTGAGAGCGGCCAGGCGCGCGGTCTGGTCCTTCTCCGCCTGTTCCAGGCGATCGCCCGTGGCGGTGATCTTGGCGGAAAGCGATTGTTCGGCGCGGCCGAGGCGCTCGCTCAGCGTCGCGCTGCGGGTCTTGGCCTCGGAGCGGGCCGCGTCCGTAATTTCTTGAAGCTGCGTGAGACTCTTTGCCAGGCGCTCGGCCTGACGCTCGGACTCCGTCCGCATCGCGTCCACCTGAAGGCGAAGCTGACCGACGGTCTCGGATTGCCCGGACGTGCCCGAAGCGGCCAACCCCATCGCACCAGCGCCCAGCATCGCGCCGAACGCGATGGCGACAGCGAACACCACAGCCAGATGGGCATCGAAGCGAACCGCCCGGCGAACCGGCGCGGACGGCTTGTCGACCTTCTCGGCCGAGGCGCGCGCGCCGAGAATCGCCTGCTTCAGCAATGCCTCGGGCGAGGTTTCCGCCGACGACGCGAGGACCTTATCCGTCATGACCGGTGCTTCCTGTATCCGCAGAAAGCATTGGTTAAGCGTGCTTCTTTACGAAATCGTTACCATACCGGTGGTTTCGACGGTCAGGCGGCGAGACCGCGCTGGCGCAGGAGCGGGTCGATGCTCGGCAACCGGCCCCGGAAGGCGGTGTAGGCCTCGCTAGGATCGCGCAGGTTGCCGGCCCCGTAGACGTACTTGCGCAGGCGTGCCGCCGTTTCCGGGTGGAAGATGTCCCCGGCCTCCCGGAAGGCGTCAAAGGCATCGGCGTCGAGCACTTCGGACCAGAGGTAGCTGTAATAGCCCGCCGCGTAGCCGTCGCCGGAGAAGATGTGCGCGAAATGCGGCGTGCGGTGGCGCATCGCGATCTCGGCCGGCATGGCGATGCGCTTGAGGGCGTCCGCCTCGAAAGCGGTGACGTCGAGGCCCTCCTCGCCGGCGCTCGACAGGTGGAGGGTCATGTCGACGATGGCCGAGGACGTGTACTCGATCGTCGCGAAGCCCTGGTTGAAGGTACGGGCGGCGAGCAGCCGGGCGAGTAGATCCTCCGGCATGGGCTCGCCCGTGCGGTGATGCCTGGCATGGGCGCGCAGGACCTCCGGCTGTTCCAGCCAATGCTCGTAGAGCTGCGAGGGCAGTTCAACGAAGTCGCCCGCCACGGCGGTGCCCGCCAGCAACGGGTAGGTCACGTCGGAGAGGAGGCCGTGCAGGGCGTGTCCGAACTCGTGGAACAGCGTACGGGCATCGTCGAAGGACAGGAGCGTCGCCTCACCGTCCGGGGCCTTGGCGAAGTTCATCACGTTGACGATGATGGGCTTGATGTCCCCCGCCAGACGTTCCTGCGAGCGGAACGCACTCATCCAGGCACCGCTTCGCTTCGAGGCACGGGCGAAGTAGTCCCCGAGGAACAGGCCGATCTCCGAGCCGTCCGCGTCGTGCACCGCCCAGGCGCGCACGTCCGGATGGTAACGCGGAACGTCGCTGAGTTCCGCGAAGCGCAGGCCGAAGAGTCGAGTCGCCGTATCGAACGCGGCGGCGATGACGCCATCGAGGGGCAGGTACGCCTTGATCTCGCTGGCATCGAGGTCGTGTTCGGCCCGCCGCAGCTTTTCCGCGTAGTGGCGCCAGTCGTGCCGCGCGAGGGCGAAGTTGTGCCCCTCCGCCTGAATCAGGGCCTGGAGCCGGTCGCGCTCGGCGGCAGCACGGTGATGGGCTGGGGTCCAGACGTTGCGCAGGAGGTCCATCGCCCGGTCGGGCGAGCCCGCCATCGTGTCCGAAAGCTTGAAATGGGCGAAGCTCTCGTGGCCGAGCAGGCGCGCGCGCTCGGCCCGCAGGGAGACGATCTCGGCGATCAGGCCGCGATTGTCCGTCTCGCCGCCGTTCTCGCCGCGCCGGATCCAGGCCTCGTAGGCCTTCTCGCGCAGGTCGCGCCGGGTCGAGAACACCAGGAAGGGCTCGATCAGCGAGCGCGAGAGGGTGATGACGTGGCCGTGGCCGCCGCCACGCTCTTCCGCCGCCGCGGCGGCGGCCGAACGCAGGAAGGACGGAAGCCCGGCCAGATCGTCCTCGCCCTCGAGGGGAAGCGCGAAGGCGCCCTCGTCGGCGAGCAGGTTCTGGCTGAAGCTGGTGCCGAGTTCGGCCATGCGGGCGGCGATCTCGGCCATGCGGGCCTTGGCCTCCGGCGCGAGGTCGGCGCCGGAGCGCCGGAAGCGGGTCCGGTAGCGGTCGAGCACGCGGGCCTGCTCCGGACCGAGCCCCTCGGCCTCGGCATCCACGGCCGAGATGCGCGCCCAGAGATCGGCATTGAGGTAGATCGCGCTGCCGTGGCGGGCGAGCCGCGGGGTGATGGTGCGCTCCACCGCCTGAAGTTCCGCGTTGGTGTGGCTGCCGCTGAGGTTGAAGAACACCGAGGCCACCCGGTCGAGGGCTTGCCCGGCGCGTTCCAGCGCCTCGACGGTGTTGGCGAAGGTGGCCGGTGCGCTCTCGCCCGCAATGGCGGCGATCTCCGCGCTGTGGCTGGCCAGGGCCGCCTCGAAGGCCGGCAGGTAATGGGCGGGGGTGATCCGCTCGAAGGGTGGCAGGCCGTGCGGCGTCGCCCACGCGGTTTCGGCGAAAGGCCCCAGCGCCGCCGTCGAGGCTTCGGTGTCGTGCATGTCGGCGGGCGTACCAGAGGTCATCCGGAATCCTTCGTTCAGTTCGTCCAAGGGTCGTTGCAACGTAAGCATGTGCGGCCGAAGCGCAAAGGCGGCCCGCCTCACCGATTGCTGCTTGGCGTGGTCCGCGTGCCCTTGCGGAGCGTCGCGAACCCGCTGATCGTCCGGCCCGAACACGCCGTCCCGCAAAAACGCGTGGCCGCACCAGGATCGAGACGCGATGCGCCCGCCCCGCCTGCACGGATTGTTTCTGGTGGCCCTGACAGCGCCGGTCCTGCTCGCCTGTCCGGTCATCGTGGCGCGTGCGCAGGAGAAAGTGGTCCCCTCCGACGCCACCGCGATCCCGATGCCGCCGCCCGTGCCGCCGGCGCGCCCAGCCAAACTCGGGGCGCCGGCCGCGCCCGATCTGGTCGCGACGCCGCTTCCGCCCGAACGGCCCACGGATCTCGCCAGGCCCGTCGACGCGGCCAAGCCTTCCGAGGCGGCGAAGCCTTCCGAAGCAACGAAGCCCGCCGAAGCGACGGGGCCCGGCGCGTCCGGGAAGCCCACGGAGACCGGTGAGACGCCCGTGCCGCCGCCGCGCCCGCCGGAACTCGCCGGCACAGCCCTCGCCATCACCGTGACGCCGGTGGACGACAGCGCCTGCCGGCGCCGCCTGGAACGCCTCGGTGCCCGGTTCGAGCCGCTGCCGCCGATCTCCAACGGCCAGTGCGGAGCCGCCAAGCCCCTGAAGGTCACCGCGCTCGCCGACGACCTCGCCCTCGCCCCGCCCGTCACCCTGGTCTGCGAGGCAGCCGAGGCCCTGGCCCGCTGGGCGACGGAGGCACAGGTCACCGCCCAGCGCGACCTCGGCCAGCCGTTGAAGGGACTTTCGATCGGAACGTCCTACGAGTGCCGGGGCCAGAATCACGATCCCGATGCCAAGCTGAGCGAGCATAGCTTCGCCAACGGGGTCGACGTGATGGGCTTCGACTTCGCGGGGCGCCCGGGGATCAGCGTCGCGCCGGCCCCCGAGGGCTCGCCGGAAGCGGCGTTCCTGGCGGCGGTTCGCACCCGGGCCTGCGACTTCTTTCGCACGGTGCTCGGCCCCGGCACGGACCCGGCCCATGCCAACCACCTCCACCTCGACGAGCGCGCGCGCAACGCCGGTCATCGCCTCTGCCAATAGGTGACGGAACGCCGGAGGGACGATCCGCCTTACCCTCGTGGTTGCAATGCGATGGTGCGGGAGTTTCCGGTGCGGATGGGTGGACGGACGATCGGCGGCGGCTTGGCCGCGCTGACCTTGGCCTGGATCGCGGTCCCGGCGGTCGCGAAGGATGCCGAGGAGGCGCCGGCCCTGACCCGAGAGGCGGTCGAGGGGGCGTCCCTGGCGCAGGCGGGCGACACGGGTGAGGCGCCCAAGACGGAGACGTCCAAGGGCGGCGGCGCGAAGCGTCCGGTTCCAGCGCTCATCAAGGCGCAGGTCCTGCTGGATCGCGCCCACTTCTCACCCGGTGCCATCGACGGGCGCGACGGCGACAACCTGCGCGGGGCGCTCGCGGCCTTCGCGGCGGCCAACGGCCTGAAGTCCGGGGGAGCGCTCGAACCCGACCTCGCCGGCAAGCTTCAGGCGACCAGCACCGATCCGGTGCTGGTTGATTACACCCTGAGCGAGGCGGACGTGGCCGGGCCGTTCGTCGACCGGATTCCCCCTAAGATGGAGGATCAGGCCGACCTCGACGCGCTCGGCTACACCAGCGCCCGCGAGATGCTGGCCGAGCGCTTCCACATGTCGCCGGACCTGCTCTCTGCCCTGAACCCCGGAGCGGATTTCGCCAAGGCCGGTACCGTCCTCCAGGTGGCCGCCGTACCGCCGCTGGACACGAGCAAGCCGAAAACCGACGTGGCAGCCAAGGAAAAATTGGCCGAGGCGAAGGACGTGACCCGAATCGAGGTGGACAAGGCGAGCCGCAACGTCCGGTCCTTCGACAAGGCGGGCCGGCTGGTGGCGTTCTATCCCGCCTCCATCGGCAGCGAGGAGAAGCCGGCCCCCTCCGGCAAGGCAAAGGTCGAGGGGGTCGCATTCGTGCCGACCTACACCTACAACCCGAAATACGAGTTCGCGGGCGTAAAGGCGAAGACCAAGTTCACGATTCCGCCGGGGCCGAACAATCCCGTCGGGATCGTCTGGATCGACCTGTCGATTCCCTCCTACGGCATCCACGGGACGCCCGAACCCGAGAAGGTCGGCAAGACCGAATCCCACGGCTGCATCCGGCTCACCAACTGGGATGCGCGCGACCTCGCAACCCACGTCGCCCGCGGCGCCGAAGTGGTCTTCAAGGACGAATAGCGCGCCAGGCCGACACCAGGGCGAGGAGTGCGGCCTCGCCGAGGAACGCCAGGGCGGCGGTGGCCGCCGCGCCCTGGAGCATGGGCACCGTGTTCTGGTTCTGCAGGCCGGCGACGATCGGCGTGCCGAGGGTGGTGGCCCCGGCGAGTGCCCCCACCGCGACCGTGGCGACGGCGAGCACGAGGGCCGTACGCAGGGTCTCGACGATGGCCGGCCCCGCCAGGGGCAGTTCGATCCGCATCAGGATCTGAAAGTTGGTCAGGCCGACCGCCCGGCCGGCCTCGCGGATGTCGGACGCGACGCCCTCGATCCCGCCGACCGTGCCGCGCAGGACCGGCATGATCCCGTAGGCGACGAGGGCCAGCAGGGTCGGCGGACCGCCGAACCCGAGCACCGGCAGGGCCAGCGCCACCACCACCACCGGCGGCACGGCCTGCGCGCCCGCCGCGACCGCGTCGACCAGGGGCCGCCAGGGGCTCGCGACCCGGCGGGTCACCAAGATGCCGAGCCCGACGCCTAGGACCGCGACGAGGCCGAGCCCCGCGCCGGCCAGGATGACGTGCTGCAGGCTCAGGGCGAGGAGGCGCGCCACGTCGAGGGGCCGCCGGGCGGGTTCCCCGAGAGCGGCGGCGATCCAGGTCGCGGCGGCCGGATGGCTGATGCCCGCGAGGATCAGTCCGGTGACGGCGAGACCCAAGGCCGGGTGACGAGTGGTCGACTGCGCAGCGCGGTGCATCAGGCGTGCCAGCGTCGGCGCGCCGCCGCCTCGATCCGGCTCAAGCCGGTCTCGGCCCCCAGCGACAGAGCGATTACGGGAATCGCCCCGAGCAGGATCAGATCCGGGGCGAACTGCGCCATGCCGTCGAAGACGATCCGGCCGAGGCCGCCGGCCCCCACCAGGGCGCCGAGGGTCGCGAGGCCGACGGCCTGCACGGCGGCCACCCGCAGGGCGGCCACGAGGATCGGCGCCCCCAGCGGCAGGCGAACGCCGAACAGGGCCTGCGCGGGGGTGAGCCCGAGGGCTCCGGCGGCCTCCAGGGTTGCGGCGTCGGGGGAACGCAGGGCGAGGGCCAGCCCCCGCCAGAGCGGCAGCAGCAGGTAGGCCGCGATGGCGACGATGGCCGGGACCGCGCCGAGGGCCGACAGGCCGAGGTCGCGCAGGGCCGGGGCGGCGCGCAGGAGGCCGCCGGTCAGGGCGACGAGGCCGCCGAGGAGGGCCACCGCCGGCACCACCTGGATCCCGCTGAGCAGGATCGCCACGACGCCCTGCCCCCGGCGCCACAGCGACAGGAGCACGGCTCCGGCGAGCGCCAGGGCCAGGGCGGCGCCCGAGAGGGCGAGGTGCTCGCCGATGGCGGCGTTCACCGTTTCCCGGCGCGCCGCGTACTCGACGGCCAGCGAAAGCGCATCGAAGGCGCCGGAGCGCGCCATCAGACCGACGCCGAGGAGGAGCGCCACCACCGTCGCGGGCCCGAGCCAGGGCGCGTGGGCACGGCGCACCGCAAGGCCGAGCCCGCCCGCGAGGAGCGCCAGGGCGAGCCAGGCGCCGCTCCCCAGACTCGCCCGCGCGGCCGGGGGGAGACCAGCAAGGGCCTGCATCGCACCTCGGCCGAGGCCGGCGGCGAGGACGAGGATCGCGAACGCGAGGGCCGCGACGGCGAGCCCGGCTCGCAGCCCTGCCGCCTGACGGCTCGGGACGACGAGGCCGGCGACGCCCAGAGCCAGGATCGGTCCGACAGACCAGCCGAGCGCCTGGGCGCCGAGGACGGGCCGCCCGAGCGCCAGGCGGTTCTCGGCGATGCTGAGCACCGGCAGGGCGAACAGGGCCAGGGCGAGCGCGCAGGTCCAGGCGATCCCAGCGAGGAGGGGTAGCCTCCGCGACGGACCGACGCCGAGCGGACCGGCGAGAGGCGCATCATGCATCGTCACGGCAGCAGCCCGTTCTCCGAGAGGTATCGCCCGGCCACGGACTCGGCTACCTCGCCCTCCACGGTGATGCGGGCGTTGAGGCGGCGCAGGGTCGGAGCATCGAGGGTGGTGAAGACCCGCGCCAGGGCTGGCGCGATACCGGGGTGCCTCGCCAGGACGTCGGCCCGGATGACCGGTGCGACCTCGTAGACGATCTGCGCGGCCAGGGGATCGCTCATCACGGTGAGATCGAGGGCCGAGAGCGCACCGTCCGTTCCGTAGACCATGCCGGCGTTCACGCCACTGATGCCCTGCGCCGCCGCGCGTGCCGTCACGGCGGTGTCGCCGCCCGGTAGGCTGATGATGCGGTCGAGGGGCAGCGTGAAGCCGTAGGCGGCTTCGAAGGATGGCAGGGCTGCCGGGCTCTCGACGAATTCGGTGGATGCGGCGAGGCGGATCAGGCCGCGCTTCACGGCACCGGCGAAATCGGCCATCGTCGCCAAAGCCTCGCGCCGGGCGAGATCGCCGTTCACCGCGATGAGCCAGGTGTTGTTGGCCGGGGCGGGCTGGAGCCAGACGAGGCCGTGCTCCGCATCGCGACGGCGGATCGTCTCGTAGGCCCCCTGCGGCGACTTCCAGACGGGATCGGTCTCCGTGCCGGTGAAGAAGGCGCCGTTGCCCGTATACTCGGGATAGATCGTCACCTCCCCGGACAGGAGACTCGTGCGCACGATCAGGGTCGGCCCCAGGCCGAGCTTGCGTGCCACCGGGAGGCCGAGTTTGCCGAGCACCTGCGCGATCATCGCTCCGGTGAGCGCCCCCTCCGTGTCGCTCTTCGAGGCCACGACGAGGGGAGCTTCGGCAAAAGCGGGGGCGCCGGCGTGCCAAGTCAGAAGACCGAGGCCGCCGAGGACGGACCGCCGCGACGCAGACCGCGCCGCAAACTGCTCATTTAACATAGGTTGTTGGCGCCTTGCTGCCCGCACCCTACCCGGAAGCCCGGATCCGCGAGAAATGTATCAGCGCGTAACATTGCGGCCTCCGAGACAGTGTTTGCCAGGGTCCCGGTGCTTGACACGCCTGCCGGAACGGGCGACGGCTCGCTCTGTGCCGAGGTGGTTGATCCGCCGTCCGGTGCCGCGCGAAGACCGTATCGTCCGCGACGCGCGGCGCTGATCGGACACGGTGGGAGCGAACCCGCGAATGGCCTTCCTGCAAGGTCTTCCGGAATTCCGAACGAATCGAAGGGAAGAAGCCCCGGCGTGAGTGCTCAAGTGGACGACGACCTTCTCAATGGGGCTCGCGTGCTTGTCGTCGAGGACGAAGCCGCAATCTCGATGCTGCTCGAAGACATGCTGCTCGATTTCGGCTGCACCGTTGTGGGCCCAGCCGCGCGCCTGTCGACGGCCCTGGAAATGGCCGAGGCCGAGAGTTTCGAGGTGGCCATCCTCGACGTCAACGTCGCGGGCGAGCCGATCTACCCGGTGGCCGAGGCGATCGTGAAGCGCAACCTCCCCATCGTGTTCTCGACGGGCTATGGCGGTGCCGGCATCCGTGAACCCTTCCGTGACCGTCCGGTGGTGCAGAAGCCGTTCAGCCAGGCCGATCTGAAGCGCACGCTCATCGCCGCCGTCGCAGCCGCGAAGGCCTGAGACCACCGGCCTGACCTCACCCGATCGGAAAGGCGTCGACCACGTGCCTGGGCCAGGCGCGGGGTGAGACGAACACCGCATCGGCCCGGAACGTCGTGGCATCGCAGGCCGCGTGGCGGCCGATCCAGGCCCGCGCCGCCCGCGAGAACCGCGCCACCTTGTGCGCATCGATGGCACCCTGGGCCGCCAGCAGGGTGTCGCGCGCCTTGACCTCCACGAAGGCGACCGTGTCGCCCCGCCGGACGATGAGGTCGATCTCCCCGCCCGCCGCGCGGAAGCGCGTGCCGAGGGGGCGGTACCCCTTCAGCATCAGGGCCACCAGGGCGAGCGTCTCGGCCGAACGCCCGCGTCGGTCCGTGACGCGCCGGTGCTCGCTCGCCTCACGCATCGTCGCGGCGCGCCAGGGCGAGGGCGCGCGCATAGACGGCGCGGCGAGGCTGGCCGGTCTCCTCCGCCACCAGGGTCGCCGCATCCTTGATCGAGTGCCGGGCGAGGGCCGCCGCGAGGGCCGCGTCGATCCCCGCATCGGTCGCGGCCGCGTCGGGGGCCACGTCATGGGTGCCGATGATCACGACGACTTCGCCCTTCGGCGGGCCTTCTTCGGCAAAGGTCGCGGCAAGCTCCGCCAAGCTGCCGCGCCGGATCGTTTCGTAGAGCTTGGTCAGTTCCCGGGCCACGGCGGCCGGCCGGGCGCCCCCGAGGGTTTCCGCGGCGTCGACCAGCATCTCGGGGAGGCGATGGGGGGATTCGAACAGCACCAGCGTGCAGGGGATCTGGCCGAGGGTCTCCAGCCGGTTGCGGCGCGCACCGGATTTCGCCGGTAGGAAGCCCTCGAAGAAGAAGCGGTCCGTCGGCAGGCCAGCCGCCACGATGGCGGTCATCACCGCCGAGGGTCCGGGAATCGGGGTGATCAGCACCCCGGCCTCGATAGCGGCCTGAACCAGCTTGAAGCCTGGATCCGAGACCAGCGGCGTGCCGGCGTCCGAGACCAGCGCCAGGGCCTCCCCGGCCAGCATGCGGGCGACCATCCGTTCGCGTACCGCCGCGTTCGAATGCTCGTGGTAGGCCACCAGCGGCGTCGTGATCCCGTAATGCATCAGCAGCGTGCGGGTGACGCGGGTGTCCTCGGCCAGGACGGCGTCGGCGGCGGCGAGGGTGGCGAGCGCGCGGAACGAAACGTCCTTGAGGTTGCCGATCGGGGTCGCCACCACGTGCAGCCCGGGTTCGATGGCCTCCGCCTCGGCCGCAAGCCCGAAGGCGGTGAAGGTCGCGGGCGGCTTCGTGCCCGCATCCGCCGGGTCGCGGCGGCGCCGGGGCCGAGTGTCGGTCTTCTGCGTCATGGCGGGACCTTGCCACGTTCCACCCCTCCGGCGGAATGCACCGGACGGGGTGTGCTCACATTTACTTTTGGGCTCTAAACTTTATGCGTGGGTCGTCTGCCGGCGACAGAGGGGCCTTCGATGGCGTGCACGAAGAGGCTGCGATCCGGGGCCGCGCGACGGGTCGCGCCGGCCGCTGCAGGCGCGTTCCTGGCCGTCGCGCTGGCCGCCTGCGTCGGTGGTCCGGATGGCGGAACCCGGGTCGCGCGCGAGCCGGTTCCGGCCACCGCGCCCGCGGACACGCCCTCCCCGGACGCACCGGCCGTCGTGGCGGGGAGCCGGATCGGGACCGGGTCGGTCAAGGTCGCGCTCATCGTGCCGCTCTCGGGGCCAGGCTCGGCCGTGGGCACGGCGATGCGCAACGCCGCCGAACTCGCGATCGAGGATTTTCAAAAGCCCGACCTGCAGATCCTGGTGAAGGACGATCGCGGGTCGCCGGAGGGCGCCCGCGAAGCGGCGCAGTCTGCCGTCGCGGACGGGGTCGAACTCGTGCTCGGGCCGCTCTTCGCCACCAACGTTCAGGCGGCCGCGACCGTGATCCGGTCCGCCGGCAAGCCGCTCATCGCCTTCTCCACCGACGCGGGGGTCGCCGCGCGCGGGACCTATCTGCTCAGCTTCCTGCCGCAGGCGGAGGTCGACCGGATCGTGGACGAGTCCGTTGCATCCGGCCGCAAGTCCTTCGCGGCGATGATCCCCGAGACCGCCTACGGCAACGCCGTGGAGGCGCAGTTCCGCGAAGCGGTGGCGCGCAAGGGCGCCCGCCTCGTGGCCATCGAGCGCTACCCGGCCGGCAATCCCGGAGCGGCCGTCGCGCGGCTCGCCAGCCTGATCACCGGGCCCGGCGCCCAGGCCGATGCCCTGTTCCTGCCCGATACCCCGGATGGCCTCGGCGCGGCAGCGGCAGCGCTGGCCAAAGCGGGCTTCTCGCCATCGCGCGTCCGGCCGATCGGGACGGCGGTGTGGAGCGATCCGCGGGTCTACGCCCTGCCGGCCCTCCAGGGCGGATGGTACGCCGCACCCGATGCCGCGGGCTTCAACGGTTTCGCGCAGCGCTACCAGGCCCGCTTCGGCAGCGCACCGCCCCGCGTGGCGACGCTTGCCTACGACGCCGTCTCGCTCATGTCGGCCCTGTCACGGCAATACGGCTCGCAGCGCTTCGCCGACACCACCCTCACCAACCCGTCCGGCTTCTCGGGCATCGACGGCACCTTCCGGTTCCGGCCGGACGGCCCGAGCGACCGCGCGCTCGCGATCTACGAGATCCGCAGCGGCGCTCCCGCCGTTGTCAGTCCGGCGCCGCGTACCCTCGGCCCTTCGGGCACCTGATCAGGCGGCGAGATCAGGCGGCAAGAGCCGCCACCACGGCGTTGAGCACCGGCGCCCCGGCGGGCGTCGCGGCGATGCGGCCCTCGGGGCTGGCGGCGATCAGGCCGTCGCCGACGAGGTCGGCGATGCGCGCAGGATCGAGGGCACGGCCCTTCAGGGCCGCGTAGCGGTCAGGGTCGATGCCCTCGCGCAGGCGCAAGCCCATCATGAGGAACTCGTCGCCCTGGTCGGATGGCGCCAGCGTCTCGGTCTCGACGATGCCGTGGCCGTCCCGCTCGACGCGGGCGAGCCAAGCTTCCGGCGCCCGCTCGGTGACCGTACCCAGACGACCGTCTCCGGTCACGAGGCGACCGTGCGCGCCGGGGCCGATGCCCGCATACTCGCCATACCGCCAATACAGGAGGTTATGCCGCGATTCCGCGCCGGCCCGGGCGTGGTTCGAGATCTCGTAGGCCCGGAGGCCGGCCCGGTCGCAAATCTCCTGCGTCAGGTCGTAGAGCGCGCGCGCGGAATCGTCGTCGGGCGGTACCAGCTTGCCGGCGGCGGCGAGGCCGTAGAACGGCGTGCCGGGCTCGATGGTGAGCTGGTAGAGCGACAGGTGCTCGGCGGCGCGGGCGATGGCGCCCTCGAGTTCGGCCCGCCATGCGGCCGGGCTCTGGTCCGGGCGCGCGTAGATGAGGTCGAAGGAGTAGCGCTCGAAATGCGCCGCCGCGACCGCCACGGCCGCCATCGCCTCGGCCGCGCTGTGGAGGCGCCCGAGCTGCCTCAGGGAGGCGTCGTCCATGGCCTGGACGCCGAGGGAGACGCGATTGACCCCAGCGGAGCGGTAGCCGCGGAAGCGCGTCGCCTCGACGCTGGTCGGGTTCGCCTCCAGGGTGACCTCGACGCCGGGCGCCACGCTCCAGCCTTGCCCGATGGCGTCGAGAAGTCCTGCCACCGTGGCGGGCTGCATTAGGGAGGGCGTGCCGCCGCCGAGGAAGATGCTCGACACGGTGCGGCCCGGCGTGCGTGCGGCCACGTGGGCGATCTCGGTCCGGAACGCCTTCAGGAAACGAACCTCGTCCACGGGCGCGTGGCGCACGTGGCTGTTGAAGTCGCAATACGGGCACTTCGAGGCGCAGAAGGGCCAGTGGACATAGACCCCGAAGCCCGCGTCGCGGGTCGGGTGGTCCGGGCCTGTCGGTTCGGTCATGGGGCGCACGTCATGGGGCGGATGTGCGCGCCGGGGGGGCGCTTGGCAACCCCGGCGCCCGTCTCACGGACGCCGCAGGCAGGTCTGTGCCAGGAGCACGAAGGCGCGGGCGCGGTGCGAGAGCGCGTCGCCGGTCTGCCAGTCGACCCCGTGCTTCTCCTCCGAGGAGATCTCGCCGAAGGTGCGGTCGTAGCCGTCGGGGAGGAACATCGGGTCGTAGCCGAACCCGCTCGCGCCGCGCGGTTCCACGAGCTCGCCGAAGACCCGGCCCTCGAAGGTCTCGGTGTGGCCGTCCGGCCAGGCGATCACCAGGGCGGAGACGAAGTGCGCCCGCCGGGTGGTGGCCCCGCGCTTGTCGAGTTCGGAGGCGATGCGCGCCATGGCGCCTGAAAAGTCCTTGGACGGACCGGCCCAGCGCGCCGAGAAAAGTCCCGGCGCCCCGTCGAGCGCATTGACGCAGAGCCCGGAATCGTCGGCGAAGGCCGGCAGGCCCGAGGCCGCTGCGGCGGCGAGCGCCTTGATGGCGGCGTTCTCGGCGAACATCGTTCCGGTCTCGTCGGGCTCGGCCAGCCCGAGTTCACCGGCCGAGACGGCATCGACGCCGAAGGGCGCCAGCAATTCGCGCATCTCCACGAGCTTGCCGGCATTGTGGGTCGCGATGACGACGCGGCCGCTGAGGATGCGATGTCCGCTCATTGGCCGACGGCCTGCTTTTGAAGCGCGACGAGGGCGTGGATGCCGCCCTTGGCCAGACGCAGCAACTCGAGGAGTTCGTCCTCCGAGAACGGCTTGCCCTCGGCGGTGCCCTGAACTTCGACCAGACCGCCGGAGCCGGTGATGACGAAATTGGCGTCGGTCTCGGCACCGGAATCCTCGGCGTAGTCGAGGTCGAGGACGGGCTTGCCCTTGTAGATGCCGCAGGACACCGCCGCCACGTGGTCGCGCAGGGGATCGACCGAGATGATCGAGCGGCCGCGCATCCAGGTGAAGCAGTCGTGCAGGGCGACCCAGGCGCCGGTGATCGCGGCGGTGCGGGTGCCGCCATCGGCCTGGATCACGTCGCAATCGACGGTGATCTGACGCTCGCCGATGGCCGGCAGGTTGGTGACGGCACGCAGCGAGCGGCCGATGAGGCGCTGGATCTCCTGGGTCCGGCCGGAGGGCTTGCCGGACGTCACCTCGCGGCGGGTGCGCTCGTGCGTGGCGCGGGGCAACATGGAATATTCGGCGGTGACCCAGCCCTTGCCGGAGCCCCGCAGCCAACCGGGGCCGCGCTCCTCCAGGGAGGCCGTGCAGAGAACCTTGGTGTCGCCGAAGCTGACGAGGCAGGAACCCTCGGCGTGGCGGGAGACGGCGCGCTCCAGGGTGACGGTGCGCAACTCGTCGGGTCCGCGCTTCGAGGGCCGCATGCCGCTCTCCTTCTCGATCATGGTCGGGAGCGGGCTTTACGGGCCTGAGCCCAGCGCGGCAAGCGAGGCTGCGGATGGTCCGGGCCGCCCGTGAGCGGCCCGGACCTCCGAAGGGCTCAGTAGCGGTAGCGGCGATGGCCGAAATGGTGGCCGTGGCGGTGACCGAAATGATGCCCGAAATGACGGCGGTGATGATGGCCGAAGTGCCGGCCGCGATGGTGATGGTGGTGGCGGAAGCCGCGCCCCCCGCGGTGGTGCCAGTGGCGGCCGTACTGAACCTCGGTGAGGCCGGCAGCCGGCCCGGCGACCTCGGCGGACACGATGGCCGGGGCGGCCTGCGCACCCTGGGGAGCGCCGAACAGGGTCGCGCCAATGAGCGCGAGGGCGACGGCGAGGGATCGGATCAGACCGGATCGGGCTGATTTTCTCATGGGGCAACCACTCCTGGTGACGCGTTTCGACGATCGTCGTCAGCGCCCGTGACCGGACGATGAGGAAGGCCAACGAACCCAACCGCCAAACGGTCTCACACCGGGGCGCAATTTCTTCGCGGGACGCGCGGCCGGATGAGGATGGTGGCCGTGGACGTGCTACCGCCTTCGTCGGTGCGCAGCGACCGTCAGCGGCATTGTGTTCGCGACGCCGGGCGGTCACAATCAGGCTTCAGGAATGGACCGTGACAGAGCCCGCCCGCCCCTTCTCGTCATCGCAGCAGATGCAGGTTCTCAGCGCGCTGAACGAGCGCTCGCGTGAGATCTTCCGGCAGATCGTCGAAAGCTATCTCTCGACCGGTGAGCCGGTCGGCTCGCGCAACCTTGCCCGCATCCTGCCGATGACGCTGTCGCCGGCCTCGATCCGCAACGTGATGGCGGATCTGGAGCATTCCGGCCTCATCTTCGCGCCGCACGCCTCCGCGGGTCGGCTGCCCACCGAGCAGGGCCTACGCTTCTTCGTCGATGCCATGCTGGAACTCGGGGATGTCGGCCGCGAGGAGCAGGACCGGATCGAGGCGCAGATGCGGGCGGCCGCCTCGGGCCACACCTTCGATTCCGCCCTGGCCGAAGCATCGATGCTGCTGTCGGGCATCTCGCGCGGCGCCGGCGTGGTGCTCACCACCAAGACCAACGTCCATCTCAAGCACATCGAGTTCGTGCGCCTCGACCCGACCCGGGCCCTGGTCGTCCTCGTCTCCGACGATGGGTCAGTGGAGAACCGCCTCCTCGATCTGCCGCCGGGCCTGCCGGCGAGCGCCCTGCAGGAGGCCTCGAACTACCTCAACGCCCGACTCCAGGGCCGCACTCTCGGCACCCTGCGGGCCGAGATCGAATCCGGTCGGCAAGCGATGAAGCGCGAGCTCGACGTCATCACCGAGCGCCTCGTCGATGCGGGGCTGGCGGTCAGCGTCGGCCCGTCCGACGCGCGCCAGCTCATCGTGCGCGGCCAGGCCAATCTCCTCGACGACCTGCGCGCGGCCGAGGACCTCGACCGCATCCGCCTGCTGTTCAACGACCTCGAGACCCAGAAGGACGTGATCGAGCTTCTATCCCGGGCCGAGGGCGGCGAGGGCGTGCGGATCTTCATCGGCTCGGAGAACAAGCTGTTCTCGCTGTCGGGCTCGTCGATGATCGCCGCCCCTTTTCGCGATGGGTCCCAGAAGATCGTGGGTGTCGTCGGCGTCATCGGCCCGACGCGGCTGAACTATGCCCGCATCGTGCCGATGGTCGACTACACCGCCCGGGTCGTCTCAGGCCTCCTCGACCGCAAACGCTGAGACGAACGCGAAGGGGCGGAGCCGAAGCACCGCCCCCTGAACGTCCTGATCGACGGGATCAGCCGCGGATCACGTCCACGATCTCGTAGGTGTCGGGATCGACGATGACGATGTCGTCGTCCACGAGCACGTAGCGGTAATCCTCGTATTCCGGCGCGATCCGGACGATGTCCGGCGGCAGGTCGTAGAGGGTGTAGCTGCGGGCGATGGCCGTGCCGACGGTCAGCGCGAAGGCGCCGGCGGCGAGGCGCGGAATCCCGCGGCGGAACACGCTCTGGCGGAACTCCGTCCGCTGCGGCGCGCCGAGGCGCCCGTAGGCACCCCGGACCGCACCGCGATCGCCGCGATCGCCGCGTCCGCCCCGACCGTCGCGGTCGGCTCGGCCACCGCGCTCGTCCCGGTCCATCCGGCCGCCGCGATCCGCCTTGCCGTCACGGTCCATCTTGCCGTCACGATCAGCCTTGCCGTCGCGATCCATCTTGCCGTCACGATCCCCCTTGCCATCGCGATCCGCCTTGCCGTCGCGGTCGCCCCGGCCGTCGCGCGTCGCCGCGCCACCATCCTCGCGGCCACCGCGCTCCCCGGCGGCCGAACCGGGACGGCCGTCCTGGCGGCCTGCTCCGCCCTCGGCGCCACGGACGCCGGGTCCTTCGGCCCCGCCGCGCTGAGCGCCGCCAGCCGGACCGGCCCCGGACTCCGGACCACCGGCCCCGCCGCGCATTCCGCCACCACCGGCACCTCCGCCCGCGCCGCCTCCGCCGCCCGCACCCATGCCGGCACCGCCCCCGGCGCCGCCGCCCGCAGCCCCTCCGGCGCCACCACCGGCACCGCCGGGGCCACCCTGCGCGAACGCGCTCGCCGCACCAATCACCAGCGCCGCCGCCGTCACCGTGCTCCGCAAGAGCTTGTTCATGGGATCGATTCCAATCTCGTTGTGCCAGACGCCGCTCGACGCCGATGCCACCCGCAACGAGGATCTTCGAGAAACCGTTCCCGGCTTTCTTGCGCTGATCTTTCCACGCGGCGTACGGAACCTATTCGCGAGCCACGGCCAAGCTTTAAGCGAGCTCTTCAACAGGCTGATTTCATCGTTATCTTGGCTTTCGCGAGCAACCCGCTGGCAGCCCTTGTGAAATCCGCCTCACGCAGTAACGTCCGGCGCAAAGCGGGCCATGGAACGGTTTCGCCGAGCACACAGGGGTGAAACGCATGACAGGTGCGGCCGAAAGCATGGCACTCAGGGCGGACGAAGCCGCCGACAATCGACGCCGCATCAAGGCGATCGTCGCCTCCTCGTCGGGCAACCTCGTCGAGTGGTTCGACTTCTACTGCTACGCGTTCTTCGCGCTCTACTTCGCGCCGGTGTTCTTCCCCGCCGGCGACAGCACCAGTCAGCTCCTGCAATCGGCCGCGGTGTTCGCGGTGGGCTTCTTCATGCGCCCGATCGGCGGCTGGCTCTTCGGCCGCATCGCCGATCGCCTTGGCCGCAAGACATCGATGCTGATCTCGGTGCTGATGATGTGCGCCGGGTCGCTGATGATCGCGGTGCTGCCGACCTACGCCACGGTCGGGCAGCTCGCGCCGGCCCTGCTGCTGCTCGCCCGGATGATCCAGGGCCTGTCGGTGGGCGGCGAGTACGGCACCAGCGCCACCTACATGAGCGAGATCGCCGTGAAGGGCCGCCGCGGCTTCTTCGCCTCGTTCCAGTACGTCACGCTGATCGGCGGCCAGCTCCTCGCCTCGCTGGTGCTGATCATCCTGCAGAGCTTCCTCACCGCTCAGGAACTCACCGCCTGGGGCTGGCGCATCCCGTTCGTGATCGGCGCCATCGCGGCGGTGGTCGCCCTCTACCTGCGCTCGTCCCTCGACGAGACCGCCACCAAGGAGGACATGGCCAAGAAGGATTCTGGCACCTTCTCGGCCCTGTTCAAGCACTGGCGCGCGTTCTGCGTGGTGCTGGCCTACACCGCCGGCGGCTCGCTGAGCTTCTACACCTTCACGACGTACATGCCGAAGTACCTCTTCAACACGGCGCATATCGACAAGGTGACGGCCTCGCAGATCTCCACGGCCGCGCTGTTCGTCTACATGATCATCCAGCCGTTCTTCGGCTGGCTCTCGGACCGGATCGGCCGCAAGGCCAACATGCTGCTCTACAGCGGCCTCGGCACCCTGATGGTGGTGCCGCTGATGACGGCCATCGGATCGACGCAGAACGCGGTTCTGTCGTTCGCCCTCATCATGGTCGGGCTGATCGTGATCAGCTTCTACACCGGCATCAGCGGCATCGTGAAAGCCGAGCTGTTCCCGACCCAGGTGCGGGCGCTCGGCGTCGGCCTCTCCTACGCCATCGCCAACTCGCTGTTCGGCGGCACCGCCGAGATGGTCGCGCTCTACCTGAAGCAGGTCGGCTCCGAGAGCACGTTCTTCTGGTACGTGACGGTGATGCTCGGCATCGCCTTCATCGGCTCGCTGATCATGCCGAACCCGAAGCGGCACGGGTACCTCGACGGCGACGGCACGGTCGAGGAGGCTCTGATGCGCAAGACCCGGCTCTCGGCCGCCTGAGACGACGATTTTTCCGAAACCTTAAGAGCACGCGATGCCGTCGCATCGCGTGCTTTTTTCATGGCCGGCTTCCGGGCGCCGACGACCGCCCGTTGGCGCGATGACGCCCCCCGATCTCGACATCTGTCAAGCCGGATCGCATGAACCAAACCTGACAATTCTTTAAGGTGACTTCGAAAACAGGTGGGACCACAGTCGAAATCAGGAGAGAGCTTCGGCGCGGACAGGTCAAGGTGGCGTGAGATGCTTGGCGCCGCTCATCTTCGGAGGTATTGCCATGACCAAGACCAGAAAAGTCGCCGCTTTCCTCGCCGCCACCTCGCTCCTCGGCGGAGTCGCCTTCGCGAACGACGCCGTGAAGACCCCGGCTGCCCCGCCGGTCAGCGCCGCGCAGCAGGCTGCCGACACGGACGTGGGCAAGCTTTCGAAGGACGGCGCCCAGGCCTTCCGCGACCTGCATCTCGCCCGCATCGCGATCTTCGACGCCGATCCGACCCTCGCCAAGGACCTGATCGGAAAGGCACAGGCCTCGCTGACCAAGGCCAAGACCGACGAGGCGGTCTACACCAAAGCCGAAGCGGACCTGCGCGGCCCGGCCAAGCCGGCCGGCACGACCAGGGGTGGCGACACGGCCAAGGCGAACGATCCGGCCATGGCGTCCACCCAGCCCACCGCCTGGCTCCCGGTCGACGGGCAGCTGACCCTCGGTGAGGACTTCGTGGCGACGCCGACCAAGGCCGCCGCGGTCGCCACCGCCAATAAGAGCCTGGAGAAGGGTGACCGGAAGGCAGCCGTGGATGGGCTGAAGCTCGCCGGCGTCGACGTGAACTTCGTCCTCGCCGTCGTGCCCCTGAATCAGACCACGACCGAGGTCGATCAAGCCGCGAAGCTGATCGGCCAGGGCCAGTACTACGAGGGCAACGCCCTCCTGAAGAAGGTGGAGGACGGCGTACGCTTCGACGTGGTCGACGTGCTCGGCGCCCCGCAGAAGCCCGCGACCCCGGCCGCCGCGACGGCCTCGACCGCGCCGCAGAAGTGACGCTCCGACCCGCCGGCCACCCCGCGAGGGCGGCCGGCCCGTTTCCATCGGAAAGGCAGCCTCGCCATGGGCATCGGGATCCGTTTCGGGCTTCTGGTCTCCGCCATCGTCACCGGCTTCGGACTCGTGCTGGCCTCGGGGCTCGCCCTGCATCCGATGGACGGGCAATTGCCGAGCGACTGGGGCTGGAGCCTAGTCATGATGGGCGGGGCGAGCCTGCTCGCCTTCAGCTATGTCGGCTGGCGCCGCGTCACCGGCCGGACGAACTGACAGCCGTCAGCCCGTTTCGCCCAGCACCGCCCGGCGCTGCCGGTCCAGTTCCTCGCTGTAGCGCTTCAGGGTGTGGCTCTCCGTGAGGAAGCCGATGACCTTGCGGCTCTTGAGGTCCTCGACAACCGCCAGGGCTTCGCTCTCGGTCCGGTCGAAGATCGCCGTGGCGATCTTGGCGTTCATGTCGGCGGTGAGGACGTCGGCCGTGTGGCGCAACAGGCCGGAAAGGTCGGGGGAGCCGTCCTCGGCCTCGCGCAGGGCGGCGTGCGCTTCCGGCACCAGGATGATGCCGGCGTAGCGCCCCTCCCCGTCCACCATCACCACCCGCGAGGGCGAACCAAGGGGATGCTTGCGCAGGAAGGCGGGCAGCGTCTGGTCGAGGGGGGCCATCGGCACCTCGCGGCGCATCAGCTTGCCCACCGTCAGGGTGCGGATCCAGCCGACGTCGTGCGCGCTGCGGATGCTCTCGCCCCGCAGATGGAAGCGCCAGGTGGCGAAGGAGTAGCCGAAGGTCTTGCGCACCGTCAGGGACGAGGCGATCACCGCCACGAGGACGAGGCCGGTGATCGGGAAGCTGCCGGTGAGTTCGAGGGCGAGGAACGTCATGGTCAGAGGGCCGCCGATCACCGCCACCGCCAGGGCGCTCATGCCGATCACCGCGTAGGCGAGCGGGGTGAGCCCGAAGGCGGCGAGGCCGGGCAGGATCAGCGGCATTCCGGCGGCGAAGATCTCGCCCGCGATCGCACCGAGGAAGAGCGAGGCGAAGAACAGGCCGCCGCGAAATCCCGACCCGATGGAAATCGCCGAGGCGGTCGCCTTGGCGACGAACAGGAGGACCAGGGCGGACAGCCCGAGGGTGGTTCCGTGGGCGTCGAGGTGCAGGTGCAGCGCCCCGTGTCCCCCGGACAGAACCTGCGGCGAGGCGATCAGCGCCAGCCCGCCGACGCAGAGCCCGCCGAGGACCGGAACGCACAGGGTCGGCAGGCGAGTGGCGCGGAACGCCCCCTCCACCAGCGTCACGCCGCGCATGATGAGGATGCCGAGCCCGGCGCAGATGAGTCCGAGGGCGAGGCTCGGCACCGTGTCCAGGGTGGTGAGCACCGTCGTGGTGATGGCGTCCGCCCGCTCGACGGTGACGAGGGATGTCTGCGCCACCAGGGCGCGGGCAACGACGCTGCCGCACAGGGCGGACACCACGACGGGGGTCAGCGTCGCGATGGAGTAGGTACCGATAATGAGTTCGAAGGCATAGAACGCGCCCGTCAGCGGCGCGCCGAAGGCCGCCGCGATGGCAGCCGCCGCGCCGCAGCCGACCAGGGTGCGCTGGTCGGCCCGGCGCAGCTCGAAGGACAGGCCGAGACGCGAGGCGAGGCCTGCGCAGAACTGCGTGTAGGCCGCCTCCATCCCCACCGAGATGCCGCTGCCGTTGGAGATCGTGTTCTGGATCACCACCACGGTGGAATCGCGGATCGACATCCGGCCGCCGTGGAGGGCGTTCGCCTCGATCGGGTCGACGACGGCCCGGCGCGGTCTGCGCTGCCAGCGCAACGCGAGGGTGAACAGCGCCAGCAGCACGCCACCGAAGGCCGGTGCCAGCAGCATCACCAGAGGAGGAAGGTCCGTGGCGGCGCTCAGGCGCAGGCCGGGCGGCAGTCCGTAGAGCCATTCGCGCATGCCCTGCGTCGCATAGGTCATCGCAGCGACCGCTACGCCGCCGCAGCAGCCGATGAGCGCGGCCAGCACGATCAGGCCGATCTCGCTGCCGCGCACCAGGGCGCGCAGATGCCCCGGCGCCTGGACGAGGACCCGGTGGGCGACCGGCGGGCGGGAAGGGACGGGTTGCGGTGGCATCGACCGGTGTTTTGGGGGCGGGGGCCGGGAGGAGCGCGCGTGGAAAGCGGACCCGAGCCCTGCTTAGCCTGCCCGAAGTCCCGCCGTCGACCGTCCGGCGCCCACGCACCCGCTGGGGATGGCGCACACTTTTGCCGACGATCCGCCGAAGGCGGCTTGAAATGCGGCGCGGCTCGGGATAGATCGCCCGCAGTGCCGCTGTAGCTCAGTTGGTTAGAGCGCTTGATTGTGGATCAAGAGGTCCCCCGTTCGAGCCGGGGCAGTGGTACCATTGTCTTTCCCACATCGTGACGACGTTGCAGCGGTCATGCCTCGCATGGCCGCTTTCTACGTTTGGGCGTGCCATTGCCGTCGGCGATGTGCCGAAACGCTCTCGACACCGTGGCGAACTTGCCACGGGATTGCCCCAAACTGGGCCGTGTTGTCGCCACATCTGTCAAGCTAATCTCAATCCGTCGCCAGGGAACGGGGTTGGGTCGCACAGATGCAGGGTCGAAACGTCGGATCGTCACGGACCGTCTTCGCCAAAGGCCCACATCTCGCCAAAGGGCTCCTCGTCGCAGGTTCGAGCCTGCGGGCCGCGCCCAACACCTCCGACGCCCTGATGCTGGCCGGCCGGGTCGGCAGCGCTCATGGCAGCCGCCCCGCCCTCACCCGCTCGGTCCTCTCGATGCTGCTCCTGGCCGGTGGCCTCGGCGCCATCGTGTCCTACGGGATCGGACCCGAGGCGGGGGTGGTCCAGTCGGCTCAGGCGATGACCGAGATCACGATGCCGAAGCCGCGTGTCCAGCCGGTCTCTGTCGTCCTCAAGGCCAGTCCCACCGCACCGGCGGCGCCCGCCATGATGACCGCCTCCTCCGCCTTCGCGGCGGTCCACGATCTCGACACCGAGCTCGGCTCGAACGCGGTGGACCGCGTCTCCTACGACTTCCTCCTGACCGAGAGCGCGGTCGGCGACCCGAACGACGTCCTCGAGTTCGGCCCGATGCGGATCCGCCGCCACCTCGTCCAGAAGATCATTCGCGCCGCGCAGGCGGTCGAGACCGACCCCGTTCTGCTCATGGCGGTGGCGGACAAGGAATCCAGCTTCAAGACCGAAGTGCAGGCCCAAACCTCCTCGGCGACGGGGCTCTATCAGTTCATCGAGCGGACCTGGCTCGGCGTGATCCGGGATTTCGGGCCGAAATACGGTCTCGCCGGTGACGCGGCCCTCGTCGTCTCGGGGGATAACGGCCGTCCCACGGTGGCGGACGCGGCCGAGCGCACCCGCATCCTGGAGATGCGCCGCGACCCCTACCTCTCGGCCCTGATGGCCGGCGAGATGCTGAAGCGCGATGCCGCCCGCATCGCCCTGCGCATCGGCCGCGAACTCACCCTGGGCGAGGTCTATCTCGCCCACTTCCTCGGCCCCGACGACGCCGAGGATTTCCTGGCCTCCGTCGTCGACAAGCCGAAGACCGCCGCCGCCCAGATGCTGCCGGGCCCGGCACGCGCCAACAAGTCGATCTTCTTCGCCGCACAGCGTGGGCGCCGGAAGGCCATCAGCCTCTCGGTGGCTCAGGTCCACGAGAAGTTCGAGGCCATGATGAGCGCGCGCGGCGCCCGCTACCGCGACGTACGCTCTGTGGCCGGCGTGATGGCCTATGCCGACGCCGCCGTGGATTGACGGACCGCGCCCTCGAGAAATGCCACGCGCTTGAGAAAAGGCACATGGCTGTCGCGCGGTGGGATGATTTCTGGCAACTGACCGTCGCGTCCCGGCTTTAATGTCCGTGCGGCCCATGGGGGCGCGTCACGAGCATACCTGTCGGAGGCCTCGCTTGCCGGACCTGAAAGGCACCCCGCCGGACCGATCCTCGTCCGTCCGCCCGGCTGCGCCCTTGGACACCTTAAGTCCGGGCCTGTCCCTCGATCGGATCGGGCAGGCGCTGGCCGCCTTCTACGATGATCTCATCGCGGAGGGGGTGCCCGAGCACCTCGCCACCCTTGTTCGCAACGTTCGGCCCGAGCCGGCCGCACGCGTCAAATCCGACCGGGTGGCCCTGGTGGTGGAAGACGACGAGGCCACGCGGCAGCTCGCCGAGGCGCTCCTCGGAGATACGGATCTCAGCGTCATCGGTTGCGACAATGCCGAGGCCGCCCTCGCGATCATGCAGGAACAGGGCGGGCGCGTCGCCCTCGTATTCGCGGACGTCCGTCTCGCGGGACCGATGGACGGACTGCAGCTCGCCGCAGCCATCACCCTGCTCTGGCCGACCGCCCGGATGGTGGTGACCTCCGGCCGGCGGGCGGAACGGCCCGCCAACCTGCCGCCGCAGGCGGTCTTCATCCCGAAGCCGTGGCGGCCCTTCGATCTGCTGGTCGAGGCCGAGCGCGCCACCACGGAACGGCAACCGATCGTTCCCTGACCCAAAGGTTTCGCGGGGACGACCCACGAAGCACTCACGCGCTGGGCGACCTGAGACCCCGGCGCACCTCTTGCATCGTGTTCGGCCAGCGTCCGTGCCGACACGCCCGCGCCTGCCGCGCGGTGGAGCCTACCCGCCTTGCCGATCCTCTCCGTTCGCCACGTCACGACCTACCGCTACCGCCAGCCCGTGGCGTTCGGCGAGCATCGCATCCTGTTCCGCCCGCGCGACAGCTACGACCAGCGCCTGATCGCGGCGACGCTCAAGATCACGCCCGAGCCGAGCGGTCTGCGCTGGCTGCACGACGTGTTCGGCAATTGCGTCGCGGTCGCGTCGTTCACGGGCCGCGCCGCGCAGCTGACCTTCGAGTGCGCGATCACCCTCGACCATACGCCGGAATCCGCTCCGGTCTTCCCGATCTCGGCGCATGCTGCCTACTACCCCTTCGGCTACAGCGCGGAGGACATTCCCGATCTCAGCCGCGCGATGGAGCGCCAGTATTCCGACCCTCGCAACGAGGTGGATGCCTGGGCACGCAGCTTCGTGCCCGCCGAGGGCCGCATCGGCACGCAGGACCTCCTCGCGGACATGACGCGCAGCGTTCGCCGCAACTTCGCGTACCTCGCGCGTTCCGAGAAGGGCGTGCAGGACCCCGTGACCACCCTGCGGCTCAAGCGCGGCTCATGCCGCGACTTCGCGGTGTTGATGATCGAGGCCGTGCGGGCGCTGGGCATGGCGGCGCGCTTCGTCTCGGGCTACCTCTACAACCCACGGGGGGATCGCAACCGTCACGTGGGTGGTGGCTCGACTCATGCTTGGGTGCAGGTCTACCTGCCGGGGGCGGGTTGGATCGAGTTCGATCCCACCAACGGCATCGTGGGCAATCGCGACCTGATCCGTGTCGCGGTCGCCCGCGATCCCCGTCAGGCGGTGCCGTTGCATGGTTCGTTCTTCGGTTTCCCTGCGGACGACCTCGGCATGACGGTGAACGTTCAGGTCGATGAGATCGAACCAAGCCCCGATGTGCCGGGATCGGCGGAGCCGAAACTGGTGCGTTGACAGATCGGCCGCGGCCGGACCCGCGGGCAAGCAGAAGCGCGGCGTGTGTTTCTCGACAGGATCAGGTGGTTGTCATGAAAATCAGGACTGGGTTCGACATCGCCTTCGAATCGGTTCAACCGACGCCCATGATCCTGGCACTCAGTGTGCACCCCTCGCGGATGCCCGATGTGCTGACGCCGCACGTCATCAACTTCGATCCGCCGATCCCCTACCAGGATTACCGCGATACCTTCGACAACATCTGCACCCGCATCGTCACCCCTCCGGGCCGTCTGACGATCTCGGCGGATTTCGTGGTGCAGGATTCCGGGCAGCCCGACGTCTACGCACCCTACGCGCAGCAGATCGACGTCCAGAACCTGCCCAGCGACGTGCTCGTATTCCTCCTCGGCAGCCGCTACTGCGACACCGACAAGCTCTCCGAGACGGCCTGGTCGCTGTTCGGCGGCACGCAGCCCGGCTGGGCCCGAGTCCAGGCGATCTGCGACTACGTCCACGATCGCATCCGCTTCGACTACATGTGCGCCGACGCCACCCGCACGGCCTGGGACGGCTTCATGCAGCGCCACGGGGTCTGCCGCGACTTCGCGCATCTGGCCGTCGCGTTCTGCCGCTGTATGAACATCCCGGCCCGCTACTGCACGGGATATCTCGGCGATATCGGCATCCCGCCGGTGCCCGATCCGATGGATTTCTCGGCTTGGTTCGAGGTCTATCTCGACGGGACCTGGTACACCTTCGACGCGCGCCACAACACGCCCCGCATAGGCCGCATCGTGATGGCGCGCGGGCGCGACGCCACCGACGTGGCGATCACCACCAACTTCGGCTACGCGCACCTCGCCCGCTTCGACGTGCACACCGACGAGGTCTACTGAAGAGCCCTGTTCGCAGCAGCCGGATCGCACCAGCGTGTGGTGCGATCGGCCGACTGGCGGTGCTTTCGAGGCGTGCCGCCACGAAGATGACGAAATCGTCAAGGTGCGATGGAACCACCTGCCTACGCTTACGCTTGTATAGCAAAGGTTACGGCACAGGTAAGGTATCCACGATGAAGACCTTGGCGACTGCCCTGGCGGGCATACTCGGTGTCTGCGCACTCTCCGCGAGCCCTGCTCTCGCGAATCCCTACGATCCTTTCGGCAGCAACGCCGCCGATGACTACGGCAACGATCCGGCCTACGCTTACGGTCGGGCCACCGACGATCCCTACGGCTACCAAGGCACGGTCGGCCAGGGTGTGCAGGCGGCACCCCAGGCACAGGTCGCTCCGATCCCGCGCGAGATCGTTGCCTTCAACGGCAGCTACAAGCCGGGAACCATCGTGGTTTCGACCGCCGAGCGCCGTCTCTACTTCGTGATGCCGAACGGCGAGGCGATCCGCTACGGCGTCGGCGTCGGCCGCCCCGGCTTCACGTGGTCCGGCGTCAAGACCGTGACGGCGAAGAAGGAATGGCCGTCCTGGACCCCGCCGGCCGCCATGATCGCGCGTCGTCCCGACCTGCCGCGCTACATGGCCGGTGGTGTCGAAAACCCCCTGGGCGCCCGCGCCATGTATATCGGGAACACCGAATACCGCATCCACGGCTCGAACGAGCCGGATACGATCGGTCAGGCGGTCTCCTCGGGCTGCATCCGGATGACCAACGAGGATGTGACCGATCTGTACGAGCGGGTGAAGGTCGGGGCCAAGGTCGTCGTCCTGAACTGAACCCAGCTCCAGACAGACATTGCGAGCGAAAGACGCCGCGCACTCCCAACGGAAGGCGCGGCGTCTTTCGTTTAATCCGCAGCGCCGACATGACCTCAACGGATCGGCATTCCACGGATGGCTTTGCCCCGGCACCGATCCCGCGCGTCGCGCGGCGACCGCTGCCGTTCGTGTCGTGAATCAGGGCACGACGCGCCCGACCGCCGTCTGGGGCGAGCTCAAGGGCGCGATCGGCATGTTGCAGAAGCAGCGGGCACCGAGCGGCCGCGGGCCGGGCAGCGGGCAGGAATAGGGCTGCAGACCGCTGAGGCCGGATTGGACCGCATCGCAGTTTAGGCCAACCTCGCGGCGGGGCGCCGGCCGGGCATAGCCGTCATCCCGGTAATCCGGGCGCGGCGGGCGGCGGTCGTCGTAGTAGCGACGCGGCGGCGGCCGGTCGTAGCCGTCGTCGTAGTACTGCGCGCTCGCACCCTGAGCACCGAAGAGGCTCGCCAGGACCGTGAGGAAAAGACTGATTCGGTAGATGCGCCGCATGGCGTTTCACCCCTCTCGACAATGCCGGCCTCGAAGGGGAAGCGCGGCGGTTCGGCGGCCAGGGTTAGGAGACCCGACCGTCCGGGGCAAGCGCGGGTGCGCACAACGGAACAGCCCGGCCCGCGCGAGCGGACCGGGCTGCGAGGTGGGCGCCGCCGGGGCGGCGCCGCGGCTCGGATCAGGAGTTGGTGGCGTTGCGCATGGCCTGCTCGGCATCGCTGCCGGCCTTGCGGGCGGCCTCGGTGCCCTGCTCCATCGCCTTGCGGGCGTGCTCGGCAGTCTCCTGCATGGCGCCCTTGGCCTTCTCGGCGCTCTGCTGCATCGCGGTCTGCGCCAGACCACCGAACTCCTTGGCCTGAGCCTGGATCGCGGCGAACTGGCTGCGGACGAACTCCGCCTGATGCTGCATGGCCTCCTGCAGGTCGCGCGAGCGGACGAGCTTCTGGGCCAGGTCGAAGGCGGCCGTCACGTTCTGCTCGGCGAATTCGAAGCCACGCGCGGAGACGTCCTGGGCGTTGGTGCGGGCCATCTCGGCGGAGCCCTGCACGGTGTCGGCCGTGCGACGGGCGGCGCTGATGAACGAATCGAACGCCTTGCGCGCCTGGTCGACGCTCTTCTCGGCGAAATCGCGCATCTCGGCGGGCACTTCGTAGTTCGGGGTGCTGCTCATTGTCCTCTCCTTGTTCACACTTGTTAATGGCTTGTTGTGCGCTGCAACATAGCACAGCTCCAGCCCTATGCCACCCTGCTGGGGCGCATTAAGGTTGACAACAGGTAAACGCGCTTCATCCCCCTCGATGGCTTCCGGGAGGGCTGCAACGCAGTAAAAAGGGCGTCACGTCTCGGGAATCGTCACGCGAAACGGGTTCGGATGTTGAACAAGATCGGATGGGAGGCGGTGCTGAAGAACGACGCGGCGACGGCGCTGATCCGGCGTGCTGCCGAGGGTGATTCGGCTCTGGCATCCCGCATGACTGATTCGAAGGCAGTGCTCCTCGTGCTCGACGGGGCGGGCGAGCGCATCGTGCATGCTTCTGAGGCAGCGACAGGCCTGCGTCGCGCAATCTCCGACTCGCATGGACGCCTCTTGCCGACGCTGCGATTTGGAGCCCAGATCCAGCGTGCACGGCCGCGTCTCGGCAATTCACTTCTCCTGCGTCTTCACATCGATCCGCGACGGATCGCGCCGCCGGCCCTCGTCACGATCCTTCGCGCGCGGACCGAGGACGGGATCGAAGCCCTGATCCTGCTCGCCGCCACCCCCCTGCCCCGTCTGCGGACCCTCCCGACGTCCGGACCTATCGAAGTGTCGGACCGGCCGGGTCCGCTCGCGGATTCGCCCGACGCGGTGGCCCTCGTTCCGGCAGCGCCGGACCTTCCCGAGGATCCCGACGCCCTGTTCCGACGCTTTACCTGGAAGAGCGATGCGGACGGCAGAGTGTCGGATCTCTCACGGGCACCGGGCGATCCCTTACGCGAACGCATGTTGGGTCGGACCTGGCGGGCGCTCTCGGACACCGAGACATTACGGGACGCGGAGGGGCTGCTCGCGGCCCTGGCCGAGGCCAGAACCTTCCGGGCAATTCCGGTGACCCTCATCGCGGCCGACGCGAGCGTGTTCGAACTGGAACTCTCCGGATCGCCGGTCGACCGGTCCGGTCGCGGCTTTCGCGGCTTCGGTCAGGTCCGATCCGTGGCGCCGGCGGAGGCGCATCCGCCGGTCGCGGAGCCCGAGGCGATCGGTGAGGGCCCCGAGGCTGCGCCGACCGTGATGCAGGATCAGTCCGTGGAGGCGGAGCAGACCGAAGAGCCGTTGGCCTCGCCCCCGACGATCGAGGCCAACGAGGAGACCAGTGCATCCACGGCCGACCCGAGCCTCTCGAGCAACGAGCACGCGGCGTTCCGCGAGATCGCACGGGCGCTCGGGGCTCGATTTGCCGGCGATGACGCGGGTGCAGCGCCACTCGAGCGCGGCCTGCCCTGCGCGGTGATGCCGTTCCCGGCATCGGCCTCCCGCAGCGTCGATGCGGTGAGCCCGGACGCAGCCATGGTGGCGACCCTGGAGCGCCTGCCAGCCGGGGTGCTCGTCTACCGCGACAATACCGTGCTGTTCGCCAACCGGCGCCTCCTGGATCTGACCGGCTATGCGGACACGGCGATGCTCGACGCGGCCGGGGGGATCGAGCGGCTGTTCGGCGGTCTGATGCCGCATACCCGGGTCGAGAGCGACACCCCGGTCGTTCTCACGGCCCGCGATGGCGGCCGACTCGGCGCGCTCATCGAGCATTCCGTCCTCGACTGGGCCGGGCAACCGGCCGAGTTGCTCCTCGCACGGGATTCCGAATCGAGCGATGCCTTCCGCGCCAGCGCCGCCAATGCGCTCGCACAGGATTTCGCCGGCCGCAGGGGCGCCGAGGCGATCGCGGTGCTGGACCGGCTCGATGACGGAATCGCCACCCTCGACGGGCAGGCTCGCATCCTGGCGTTGAACCGCAGCGCCGCCGCGACCTTCGGGTTGGATGCCCGCGAGATCGTCGGCGCGAGCTTCCTCGGCCTGTTCGCACCCGAGAACGCGGTCGACCTGCTAGCGCGCCTGCACGCGGAGCCCGGCTCCGAGCCGGTGGACGCCGCCGTCATGGCGCGCGCCACCGGCATCGCGCTGCGGGTCAAGGTCCTCCCGATGGACGGGGATGGGCCGGTCCGCCTCTGCGCCGTGATCGGGCGCGCCATCACCCGGAGTCGACACGAGGCAGAGGATGCGAACGCCGACGGAAATGAGAGCGTTGTGCGCCGGCAGCCGTTGGAATTCCTCGCCCAGGTGACCCAGGAGATTCGAACGCCGATCGATGCCATTCTGGCCCTGGCAGACCGCATGCTCGGCGAGCCGCATGGTCCCCTAGGGTCCGAGCGTTACCGCGGGTCTCTGCGGGAGATCCACGCTTCCGGCACCCAGGTGCTCGACCGCGTGGACGGCCTCCTTGAACTTGCGCAGATCGAGGCCGGGCACCTCGATCTGAGCGTGGCACCGATCCCGCTGAATGAGGTCGTCGCGCGCTGCGTCGCGCAACTCCAGCCCCAGGCCGCCCGTGAGCGCATCGTGGTGCGTACCAGCTTCTCCGCCGACCTCGAGATCCTGATGGCCGACGAGCGCTCGGTGCGGCAAGCCACCCTCAATGTCATTGCCAACGCCATAGCGTTCTCGCCGGCCGGCGGACAGGTCATCGTCTCAACCAGCATGGCGGATCGCGGCGAGATTGCGCTTCGCGTGCGTGATACCGGTATCGGCATGACGGCCGAGGAGGTGGAGGGGGCGCTGCGGCCGTTCCGACAGATCGAGAAGGACGGCCTTCGCAAGGGAACAGGCCTCGGTCTGCCGCTGACCAAGGCCCTGGTGGAGGCCAATCACGGGCGGTTCCGCATCGACAGCCGACGGGACGAGGGCACCCTGGTGGAGATGCTTTTTCCCGGTGCCGCCGCAACCAAGCGGGCCTGAGCCCGAACCTCGCGGGCGCGGAAACCCACGCCCCGCCTTCGCGTTGGACCTCCAGCCATGGAGATTCCGATGCGTGCCTCGATCCTCACCCTCGCCTTCGCGCTGACCCTGCCCCTCGCCGCCCAGGCGCAGGAGGCCGGGCGCCTGCCGCCGGACGCCAATCTCGGCTCGGCCGGCCAGTTTCAAAATATCACCTCGACCGGCGTGACGAAGCCGCCGGGCGGCGGGGGAGCGCCCAACGAGAACCGCGTCTCGGATTCCACCCGAAAGCAGCAGGCGATCGACCGCAAGGTGGAGACCGGAATCTGCATTGGGTGCAATTAAAGCGCGCGTGAACAAAATTGCCTATCTGTCCCTGAACTTTCCCGATCCGTGCTTGCCGCCGGTATGTCCTTGTGCCTAAGACGGTATTCGGAAGACCCGGCTGCGTGAACAGTCGCGATACGATCGGGCACCGACAGGGAAGAAGCGATGGACGAGAAGGTGGTCGAAGTCCGTTCGGCATGGAGCGAGGGCGCCCACGTCGACGACGCGAAGTATCTGGCCATGTATCAGTCGTCCGTGAGCGACCCGGAGGCTTTCTGGGCCGAACACGGCAAGCGTATCGACTGGATGACCCCCTTCACGCGCGTGAAGAACACCAGTTTCGAGCCCGGCAATATCGCGATCAAGTGGTTCGAGGACGGGCGCACCAACGTCGCGCACAACTGTATCGATCGCCATCTCGAGACCCGTGGCGACCAGGTCGCCATCATCTGGGAAGGCGACGACCCGAACGAGTCCAAGCACATCACGTATCGCCAGCTTCACTCCGAAGTGGGCAAGATGGCCAACGTGCTGCGCAATCGCGGTGTGGCCAAGGGCGACCGGGTCACGATCTACCTGCCGATGATCCCGGAAGCCGCTTACGCGATGCTCGCCTGCGCGCGCCTCGGCGCGATCCATTCCATCGTGTTCGGTGGATTTTCGCCGGACTCGCTGGCCGGACGCATCGAGGGTTGCGCCTCGAAGATGGTGATCACCGCCGATGAGGGTCTGCGCGGTGGCCGCAAGGTGCCGCTGAAGGCCAATGTCGACGCCGCCATCGCCCGCTTGCCGAAGGACAGCGTGGACCACGTCGTGGTCGTGCGCCGGACCGGCTCGTCGATCGCCATGGAGCCCGGTCGCGACGTCTATTACGACGAGGCCGCCGCACAGGTGACGGACGATTGCCCGGCCGAGCCCGTCGAGGCCGAGCACCCGCTCTTCATCCTCTACACCTCCGGCTCGACCGGCCAGCCGAAGGGCGTCGTTCACACCACCGGCGGTTACCTCGTCTATGCATCGATGACGCACCAGTACGTCTTCGATTACCGCGAGGGTGAGGTCTACTGGTGCACGGCCGATGTCGGCTGGGTCACGGGCCACTCCTACATCGTCTACGGGCCCCTTGCGAACGGCGCGACGACGCTGATGTTCGAGGGTATTCCGACCTACCCCTCGAACTCGCGTTTCTGGGACGTCGTCGACAAGCACAAGGTCAACATCTTCTACACCGCGCCGACCGCCATCCGCTCGCTCATGGGCGGCGGCGAAGGCCCGGTGAAGAAGACCTCACGGGCATCCCTGCGCGTCCTCGGCTCGGTCGGCGAACCGATCAACCCGGAAGCCTGGGACTGGTACTACAAGGTGGTCGGCGAATCCCGCTGCCCTATCGTGGACACTTGGTGGCAGACCGAGACCGGCGGCATCCTCATCACGCCGCTGCCCGGCGCCACGAAGCTCAAGCCCGGTTCGGCCACGCGTCCGTTCTTCGGTATTCAGCCCATCGTGGTCGACGCCGAGGGCAAGACCCTGGAAGGGCCGTGCGAGGGTAACCTCTGCATCAAGGATTCCTGGCCCGGCCAGATGCGCACGGTCTACGGCGACCACGAGCGCTTCGAGCAGACCTACTTCTCGACCTACCCGGGCAACTACTTCACCGGCGACGGCTGCCGCCGGGACGCGGACGGCTATTACTGGATCACCGGCCGCGTCGACGACGTCATCAACGTGTCGGGCCACCGCATGGGCACGGCGGAGGTCGAATCCTCCCTCGTCGCGCATCCGAAGGTGTCCGAGGCGGCCGTGGTCGGCTACCCGCACAACGTCAAGGGCCAGGGCATCTACGCCTACGTGACCCTGATGGAAGGCGAGGAGGGCTCCGACGAGTTGCGCAAGGAACTCGTGACCTGGGTCCGCAAGGATATCGGTCCGATCGCCTCACCGGACCTCATCCAGTTCGCCCCGGGCCTGCCCAAGACCCGCTCGGGCAAGATCATGCGCCGCATCCTGCGCAAGATCGCCGAGGACGAGTTCTCGTCCCTGGGCGACACCTCGACGCTCGCCGAACCGGCGGTGGTCGATGACCTCATCGAGAATCGGCAGAACCGGACGCACTGAACGACGTCGGGTTTCTCGAACGCGCGGCCTCCTTCGGGCAGGCCGCGCGCCATCATGCCAGCATCCAAGCTTCATCGTAACGGGACGCCGGTCCGCCAAGAGGCGGCTCCCCGGGAGGGTCATGTCATGTCCGATATCGAGACTGCGCGCGTCGCGCAGAACCCGAACTTCAAGGCGCTCGTCCACGAACGCACGCGGTTCGGCTGGACGCTCACCATTCTCATGCTGCTGATCTATTTCGGCTTCATCGGCCTCATCGCCTTCGACAAGGCGTTGCTCGCCGTCAAGATCGGCGGCGGCACCGCGTCCCTCGGCCTCTTCCTCGGCGTGGCCGTGATCGTATTCGCCTTCATCCTCACCGGCATCTACGTCCAGCGCGCCAACGGCCGCTTCGACGACCTGACCGCCGCCCTCAAGCGGGATGTCGGCCGATGAACCGCCTCAAGCATCCCATCGTCCTCGGCGGCACCCTTGCCGTCGTCGCCGTCACGGCGGCCTTCGCCGCCGGGCCAGATCTCGGTGCCGTCAAGCAGTCGGCGACGAACTGGCCGGCCATCGGCATGTTCGCGTTCTTCGTGCTCTTCACCCTCGGCATCACCTACAAGGCGGCCAAGGGCACCAAGTCGGCGGCCGACTTCTACGCCGCCGGCGGCGGCATCTCGGCCGGCACCAACTCGCTCGCCATCGCGGGCGACTACATGTCCGCCGCCTCGTTCCTGGGCATCTCGGGCCTCGTCTACACCTCGGGCTTCGACGGGCTGATCTACTCCACCGGCTTCCTCGTCGGCTGGCCGATCGTGCTGTTCCTCATCGCCGAGCGCCTGCGCAACCTTGGCAAGTTCACCTTCGCGGACGTGGCGAGCTTCCGCCTCGACCAGACCTCGATCCGCATCATCTCGGCCACCGGCACCCTGGTGGTGGTGGCGTTCTACCTGATCGCCCAGATGGTCGGCGCAGGAAAGCTGATCCAGCTCCTGTTCGGCCTGCCCTACCTCTACGCCGTCATCATCGTCGGCGTGCTGATGATCGTCTACGTGGCCTTCGGCGGCATGAAGGCGACCACCTGGGTGCAGGTGATCAAGGCCTGCCTGCTGCTCGGCGGCGCCACCTTCATGGCCGGCGCGGTCCTCTACAAGTACGGCTTCAATCCCGAGACTCTGTTCGCCGCCGCCGTCGCCACCCACCCCAAGGGTGATGCGATCATGGCACCGGGCGGCCTCGTGTCGAACCCGATCGAGGCGATCTCGCTCGGCGTCGGCCTGATGTTCGGCACCGCCGGCCTGCCGCACATCCTGATGCGCTTCTTCACGGTGTCGGACGCACAAGCCGCCCGCAAGTCGGTGTTCTACGCCACCGGCCTGATCGGCTACTTCTACATCCTCACCTTCATCATCGGCTTCGGCGGGATCAGTCTCCTGATGTCCGACCCGGCCTACTTCACCCTCGACGCGGCCGGCGCCTTCGACAAGCTGAAGGGCATGATCGGCGGCACCAACATGGTGGCGGTGAACCTCGCCAATGCCGTGGGCGGCCCGTACTTCCTCGGCTTCATCTCGGCGGTGGCCTTCGCGACCATCCTGGCGGTGGTCGCCGGCCTGACCCTCGCCGGCGCCTCCGCGGTCAGCCACGACCTCTACGCCCAGGTAATCGCCCGCGGGCGCGTCAACGAGGGCGCCGAGGTGCGGCTCTCCAAGATCGCAGCCGTCGTCATCGGCATCGTGGCGATCTATCTCGGCTACGTCTTCGAGAACCAGAACGTCGCCTTCATGGTCGGCCTCGCCTTCTCGGTGGCGGCAAGCTGCAACTTCCCGGTTCTGACGATGTCGATCCTCTGGCGGGGCACCACGACCTGGGGCGCCCTCATCGGTGGCCTCGTCGGCCTCATCGCGGCGGTCGGCATGGTGGTGCTGTCGAAGGCGGTCTGGGTGACGACCTTCGGCAACCCGGTGGCGATCTTCCCCTACGACAACCCGGCCCTGTTCTCGATGCCGCTGGCCTTCCTGACGATCTTCGTCGTCTCGAAGCTCGACAACACCCGCAGAGCTCAGCGCGAGCGTGCGCTGTTCGACGCGCAGTTCGTCCGCTCGGAGACCGGCATCGGCGCCGATGGGGCGCACGCCCACTAATTCGCGGAGGCGAAGTTCGGTTTTCCGGGAGGGCGCGGCGCGAGTCGCGCCCTTCTACGTTTTAGACGGCGTGTTAGTCCCGGCCGAGCGGAAAAATATAGTTGGTTGAATGCTCAAAAATATCTGAATTCGGTAGTTCGGCGCCGTCTTTCGCTATTGGGCAAGCACAAGGCCTCCCTTAGCATCCCGGTCCGCGCACCCTGCACAGGTCGGCGGGCGAGACGCCGTGCCGTCCGATCGACCTAGTCTTGCGCGCTGGTCCAACATGCCACGGGCGACTGAACGCCTGGGCTAGAAAATTTCTGGAGAAACGTCTCATGGTTGCGTCGAGCGCAATGCCCGTCAGCGAATCGGCCTCACGGCCGATGAGCGCCGGCGAGAAAAAAGTCATTCTCGCCTCGTCCCTCGGTACCGTCTTCGAGTGGTACGACTTCTACCTCTACGGGTCGCTCGCCGCGATCATCGGCGCGCAGTTCTTCTCGGCCTATCCGGAAGCCACGCGCAACGTGTTCGCCCTGCTGGCCTTTGCCGCCGGCTTCCTCGTCCGCCCGTTCGGTGCGCTGGTCTTCGGGCGCCTCGGCGACATGGTCGGCCGCAAATACACCTTCCTCGTCACCATCCTGATCATGGGCATCTCGACCTTCGTCGTCGGCCTGCTGCCCTCCTACGCGACCATGAACGAGTACGGCGTCGGCTGGGTCGCGCCCGTGGCGCTGCTCGCTCTGCGCATGCTGCAGGGGCTGGCCCTCGGCGGTGAGTACGGCGGCGCGGCAGTCTACGTGGCCGAGCACGCGCCCCGCGGCCGGCGCGGCTTCTACACCGCCTTCATCCAGACCACCGCGACCCTGGGTCTGCTGCTGTCGCTGATGGTGATCCTGTTCACCCAGATTTACGTGAACGCCAACTACGCTCCCGTGGCCACCACGCTCGCCGACGGCACCGCCGGCACCATCACCCCGTTCGCCGCCTGGGGCTGGCGCATCCCGTTCCTCGTCTCGATCGTGCTGCTCGGCGTCTCGGTCTTCATCCGCCTTCAGATGCAGGAGAGCCCGGCCTTCAAGAAGATGAAGGAAGAGGGCACCGGCTCGAAGGCGCCGCTCTCGGAGGCGTTCGGCCAGTGGCGCAACGCCAAGTGGGCCCTCCTTGCCCTCCTCGGCCTCACCGCCGGTCAGGCCGTGGTCTGGTACACCGGCCAGTTCTACGCGCTGTTCTTCCTGCAGACGATCCTGAAGGTCGACCAGTTCACCGCCAACGTGCTCATCGCCTGGTCGCTCATCCTCGGCACCGGCGGGTTCCTGTTCTTCGGCGCGCTCTCGGACAAGATCGGCCGCAAGCCGATCATCCTCGGCGGTTGCGTGATCGCGGCGCTGACCTTCTTCCCGCTGTTCAAGGCGCTGACGGCGGCGGCGAACCCCGCCCTGCACGCGGCTCAGCAGAACACGCAGGTGGTGGTCAAGGCCGACCCGGCGGATTGCTCCTTCCAGTTCAATCCGGTCGGTACCGCCAAGTTCACCAATTCGTGTGACATCGCCAAGGCGCTGCTCGCCCGGTCGGCGGTGAACTACACCACCGAGCCGGTGGCCCCCGGCACCAAAGCGACCGTGACGGTCGCCGGCAAGGAATTCGCCGCCGCCGACCCGGCCTTCGCCAAGGATGTGGGTGCCGCGCTCACCGCCGCCGGCTACCCGGCCGCGAACAACCCCAGCATCGTCAAGATCGTCATCGATCCGAAGGACGGCCTGACCAACTTCGCCAAGATGATCGACATCTTCTCGGTGCAGAAGCTGACCATCATCGGCATCCTGACCATTCTCGTCCTCTACGTGACGATGGTCTACGGCCCGATCGCGGCGGCCCTGGTCGAGTTGTTCCCGACGCGCATCCGCTACACCTCGATGTCCCTGCCCTACCATATCGGCAACGGCTGGTTCGGCGGCCTCCTGCCGGCCACCGCCTTCGCGATGGTGGCCCAGACCGGCGATATCTACTACGGCCTCTGGTACCCCATCGTCATCGCGGTCGCGACCGCGATCATCGGGGCCCTGTTCATCCCCGAGACCAAGGATCGCGACATCTTCACCTACGACGAGGCGCCGGCCCGCTGAACGCGGACAGCACCCTGCCGGAGGGCCCCGCCGCAAGGCGGGGCCCTCCTTCGTTTCACTGGGCGCCGTCGTTCGGGGGCTGGGTCTGGAAGTCCTCCAGCAGCAGAGCGTGGTCGGCGATGCTCTGGCGCGCATAGGCCATCGCGAAATCCGCGATCGCCTCGTCGAAGGCCGAACCCTTGCCGAGGTAGCCGGCGATCATCGCCGCGTCGCCGGAGCGGGCGTGCGCCCGGGCGAGCGTGGTGCCGCACAGGCGGGCATAGGCCTTGGCCCCGCTCTCGGCGAGGATCTCGGCCACGGCCGAGAGCTTCCGGTTCTTGAGCTGGCGCACGTAGTAGGAGCGTCCGCTCGCGTCGGAGAACGCGGTGCCGAGGAAGAGGTCGCTCGCCGCCTGCATGATCCGCTGGCCGTCGATCACCCGCTGGCCTTCCGAAGCCACGGAGAACGGGCGCAGGGCGTGCTGGCCGATCACCGACGGCCGCGCCTCCTTGATCTGCAGGAACAGCGGCGCGCCATCGGCATCCGCGTAGACCGCGACGGCGCAGACGAGGCCGACCGAGCCGATACCCACGACCTTGAAGGCGACGTCGCGCTGCGCGTAGCGCGACACCAGGGTCCAGCGATCGGCGGTGAGGCTGTGCGGGTAGGCGAGGAGCGCGGCGGCCGCGTCCTGCACGGCCTGCGTGAGCCCGTGATCCCCCTCGTGGAAGATCACCCGATCCTTGTCGGCGATGCGCCAGGCGGCGGGCGCGGCCTCGTCGGGCGCGGTCGCGAGTTTGGGCGCATCACCCCGGCTCAAGCCGTCCGCGTTCTCCGTCTCGGCTTCCGCGAGGAGCCGCCGGCAGAGGTCACCGTCGCCGAGGCGGCCCACCTCGTGGTGGAGGTCGATGCGGCTGTGCCAGATCGCCAGCGGCGACAGGTTGGAGAGGTCGCGCATGTGCTCGCGATAGGCGCAGGCAGTGGCCTTGGCGGCCCGGCGCGCCTTCTCTTCGCCGCGCGGAAGGGACGCCACGGCGACGCTGGCAGCCAGCCGCTTCACGTCGAGGGTGAAGTCGACGTTCCACAGGGTCTCGTCGAAGTCGTTGATGTCGAACAGGGTCTGGCCTTCGGGGCTGCGGTAGACGCCGAAATTGCCGATGTGGCAATCGCCGCAGGCCTGGACCGGGATGCCCGGGACCGGAACGCCCTCGAGGTCGGCCGCCATGACGGCCGCGGCCCCGCGCAGGAAAGCGAAGGAATTCTCGCGCATCCGCTCGTAGCGGAGCGGAATCAGCGGCTGGAGCCGGCCCTGATCGCCCGCGCGCAGGATCGCGAGGGGATCGCGGGCCGGGTCCGGCCGCCACTGGCCGTGCGACTCCCGCGAGACCTGCTCGCGCAGGCGCTTGCCGGCCGCACGGCGCTCTTCGCGGCTGGTCGGAATGTTCGTGTCGGTCATGGTGGGGTAGCCTTGTCGATGCGGCAAGCGCTGGCGCGCGTCCGCGTTCCGGCGAGAGGGTCAGTGCCGGAAATGGCGGTGTCCGGTGAATACCATGGCGAGGCCGGCCGCGTCGGCAGCCCCGATCACGTCGGCGTCGCGCATGGAGCCGCCGGGCTGGATCACCGCCGTGGCGCCGGCCTCGGCCGCCGCGATCAACCCGTCGGCGAACGGGAAGAACGCGTCCGAGGCGACCACCGAACCTTTCGCGAGGCTCTCGGGGAGGCCGAGGCGCCGGGCGCCCTCCGCCGCCTTCCAGGCGGCGATGCGGGAGGAATCCACCCGCGACATCTGCCCGGCGCCGATGCCGACCGTGGCCCCTTCGCGGGCATACACGATGGCGTTCGACTTCACGTGCTTGGCCACCCGGTAGGCGAAGCGCAGATCGGCGTATTCCTGCGGGCTCGGCGCGCGCCGCGTTACCACGCGCAGCGGCATGTCGTCGACCACCGCGGCGTCGCGCGCCTGCACCAAGAGGCCGCCCGAGAGGGTCTTCACGGTCTCGCCGGGCCCGCGCGGGTCGGGCAAGCCATCGGCCAGCAGCAGACGCAGGTTCTTCTTCGCGGCCACGATCGCGATGGCCTCCTCGGTGGCGTCGGGCGCGATGATCACCTCGGTGAAGATCTCGACGATCCGGCGCGCGGCCTCGGCGTCGAGCGTCCGGTTCAGGGCGACGATGCCGCCGAAGGCGGAGGTCGGATCGCAGCTCAGGGCGCGCTCGTAGGCCTCCGCGAGGCTCGTCCCCTCGGCGACGCCGCACGGATTGGCATGTTTGATGATCGCCACGGCAGCCGAGCGGGCCGGGTCGAACTCGGCCACGCACTCGTAGGCGGCGTCGGTGTCGTTGAGGTTGTTGTAGGAGAGTTCCTTGCCCTGGAGCTGGCGGGCGGTGGCGACGCCGGGCCGGGCTGGGCCGGGCGAGCGGTAGAAGGCCGCGCCCTGGTGCGGGTTCTCTCCATAGCGGAGTGACTGGGCGAGGCTGCCGCCGAAGGCGCGGAAGGCGGGCGCCGGGTCCGGCTCGATCTGGCCGGCGAGCCAGTTCGCGATGGCGGCGTCGTAGGCGGCCGTGCGGGCATAGGCCTTCTGGGCGAAGCGCCGGCGGGTGCGCTCGCTTAAGGAACCCCCGTGAGCTTCGAGTTCGGCAAGCACGGCGGCGTAGTCGCCGACATCGACCACGACCGCGACGTCGGCGTGGTTCTTCGAGGCCGCGCGGATCATGGCCGGACCGCCGATATCGATGTTCTCGACGCAGTCGTCGTAGCCGGCTCCCTTCGCCACCGTCTCCTCGAACGGGTAGAGATTGACCACCAGGAGGTCGATCGCGCGGATGCCGTGGGCGGCCAGCGCCGCCTGATGCTCCGGGTTGTCGCGCACGGCGAGCAATCCGCCATGGATTCCGGGGTGCAGCGTCTTCACGCGGCCATCCATCATCTCGGGAAAGCCGGTCAGGTCCGCGACTTCGGCAACGGTGAGCCCGGCCGCGCGAAGGGCCTTGTGCGTACCGCCGGTGGAGACCAGCGCGATGCCGAGGCGGTCGAGGGCGGTGGCGAATTCGACGAGGCCGGCCTTGTCGGAGACGGAGAGGAGTGCGCGGGTGACCCGCACCTGGTCATGCGACATGGCGTTTCGTCCGAGGCAAAATACGAAGGAACTGCGACGAGGGAACTGGCGCGCGCCTACCACGGAATGGTGCGCTGCGGCCAGCCGCCCGTCAGCCCGCCGGGTTCTGGGATCGCGCGAAGCCCCAGCGGACGCGGGTATCGTCCGCGACGGAGAGGTAGATCACGATCTGATCGGTGCGTCGCGCGCCGGTCAGCCCGGCGAAGTAGACGCTCTCCTCCAGGGCGATCTCGCCGCCCTCGGCGCCGAAGTGCCAGACCTCGCCGATGGGAAGGCTGAGCTCGATGCGGCCGTCGTCCAGTCCGCGCGCCGCGATGGCCGGGTGCAGGTGGAAGCGTACCGCGACCTCCTGGCGCCGAACCTTGCCGCGCTTAGTGCCCGCGCTACGCACGAAAGCGTCCTCGCCTTCGAGTACCTGGCCGCCGGCCGCGAGGCGCCAGCGGCGCTCGTGGAGCACCCCGAATTCGTGGGCATAGCCGTCGTGGCGCGCAGCCAGGATGCTGGCGCCGTCCTCGCTGGTCCGCTCCGACTTCACCGCGCGGGGACCGCGCAGGATCACCGGGCCGATCCGGTGTGAGAGCCAGCGCACCGCCCAGCGCTCGTACCAGGCGCCACCGCCGACGAGGAACCGGCAGGAGGAGGTGTCGGCCACCGTCGCGGTGGAGTGGGCGGCGGTGCTGCGGGCCAGCCTGCGCAGTTCCGGGCCGCTCGCCGGCAATCCGCAATTGACGACGATGCGCTGGGGCCCGCTCGACATCTCGAAGGACAGGCAGCCGGCGCCGGCATTGATCGAATCGGGAAGCGGCGGCGGCGCGCCGACATCCGCCACCACCAGGACCCGGCCGCCCTCCATCCGCTCGTAGCCGGAATTCGGAGCGTGCATCATCGGCTGGGCGAGAGCGCCGTCATAGATCAGCAGCGTTGCCAGATGATCGGCCGCCGTCGCGCCCATGCCGTTGAAGTGGCTGAGCGAGGCGTCGGGGTGCCGCAGCAGCCGCAGCAGCGGCAGCATCCGGTCGATGGCGTGGAGGAGGGCTTCCGGCGGATCGACGCTGCGCGAGAGGAAGCTCTGGCGCAGGGGCAGCAGGTCGAGGAGCAGTTCCATCGCGAAGCGCGGGTCGCGGCTGCGATGACCGCCGTCCCGCAGGATCTGCCGGTCGAGTTCGCGCACCAGGATGCGAGTGGAGCGCCGGAGGATCGGCTGGATTCCCTCGCAGCACAGTCCCGCATAGCAGAGGGCCACGGCGGCGAGGAGCCGGGTCTGGGGCGAGATGCCCCGGCGCAGATCGCCCTCGAGTTCGCGCGCCGCCTTGCCGAGGGCCTTCAGGAAGGCCTGGTAGAAGGCATGGTCCGCGCCCTCGAGCACGAGGGGCGACTGGCACAGGAACGAGATCAGCCGCCGGGCCGCGACCGGCGTCGGCCGGGCGAGCGCGGCATCGCCCCGTCCGGCGATGAAGTCGGCGACGAAGGCGCGGGCATTGGCGCGCGCCAGCGCCGTGTCGGCGGCGCGCAGGTGGCGCAGCCACCCGAAGCCGTAGAGGATGTCGGCCCATTCCTGCGAGGGCGGCGCGTAATCGAAGGGCGAGCGCCCGCTCACCGACAACGAGCGGCCGGCGAACACGAACAGGCCGGCATAGATGTCGTCCGCGAAAGTGGCGTCGCTCGTGCGCAGGTCGTGCGGCGCGATCACGAGGCCCGTGACGCGGGCGCGGGCGAGGATGTCGGGTCGGCCGGTCAGGCGCGCATAGGTGTCGCGCACGGACCGCGTGATCTCGCGCCCGATGAGCCGATAGAAACGCCAGCGATCAGCCCCCCAGCGCACGTGTTCTCCCCTTCCGGCGTCGAACCCGACCGCCGGGCGTTACGCCGGATGCCGCTCCCCGAAGCGAGACCGTTGATCCGACTGCGCGGTTAACCGCAAATCCGGCGCTCCGTCCATGCTCGGACGTTCTCATTCGGCAGCCCTGGCCGATGCCGCGACCGCGCGCACGGGCTTGGCCGCCCTGGACTCGGAGGCCTTGAGCGCCTTCCAGCTATTGGGCTGCGCCACGAAGGCCCGAAGGGCGGCGGTGTTGGCGGCGGACTCATCCGGGGACAAATCGGTGCTGGAAACCGCCTCGGCATCGGCGAACTTACCCTGAAGGCCGAGGACGAGCGCCAGGTTCTGCCGAACCCGCGCATCGGCGCGGGGCTGAACGACGGCGCGGCGCAGGGTTGCCTCCGCCTGCGGCAACTGCCGGCCGAGCGCGTAGGACAGGCCGAGGTTCGAGAGGATGACGGGGTCGTCGGGCTGGATCTTCAGGGCCGCCTCGTAGAACGCCTGCGCGCGGGCATGATCGCCGAGCTGGTCGGCCACCGCCCCCTGTGCCGAGAGGACGCGCCAGTCGGGCCGGGCCGGCGTATGGGCGTTCTGAAGCACTTCCGCGGCTTCCTGAAAGCGGCCGACATCGGCGAGCGCTTTCCCGTAAGCCGCAAGCACGGCGTTGTTCTTGGGGTTGCGCAGGGCCGCTTGCTGAAGCACCGCCACCGCCTGCGGCTTCTGGTTGGTCGCGCGCAGGGCTTGCGCATAGCGCAGCGCGAGGGTGACGTCGCCGGAATCGGCGGCATATTTCTCACCGAGACTGTCGACCTCACGCCGGCCGATCACCGCCGGGTTCTGCGGCTTGCCGAAACTCGGCAGGGACATCCCCCCGATGGACCCGGTGGTCTCGGGCGAGCGCGACTGGCACCCGGCGGCGACACTCGCCACCAGGATGGTGATCAGCAGCCCGGTGGTCCGGGTTCGTGATGGGTTCAACAGCGGCGTGACCATGACGCGCTCCGCGACGGCCGACGGGAACGTGCGCCCCATGGGTCCGGGTTTGTGATCGGTGTGTCTCATCGGAGGCGCGCTTCGCCCTCCCGACCGGGTGGTGATAGACGGTTAACCCTAACCCGCCGTTAACCTCGTCCCGATCCTGCCCTCCGCGAGCCACATGACTCAGTCCCTGTCCCGTCTCGTTCCCGCTAACGGCCCGTCCGGCGCTGACATCGGCGTGCCAATCACCTGCGTCACGGCCGAATCCTGGCCGGCGGTCGAGGCCGCCCTGCCCGGCCCGCAGGCGACGTTCGCCCGCGCGGCGGATTTCACCCCGAAGGCGGGCCGGCTCGCCCTCCTTCCGGCGCCGGACGGCCGGCTCGGCGGCGTCCTGTTCGGGCTCGGCGACGGGGGCGACCGCATGCTGGCGGGCAAGCTCCCCGGGGCACTTCCGCCGGGCACCTACCGCTTTTCCGCAGCGGAAGGGTTCGATGCCGCCACAGCGACGCTGGCCTGGCTCCTCGGCAGCTACCGCTTCGGGCGCTACCGCGATGCGGGGCCGGAGAGCCCGGCCCTCGTGACACCGGAGGGCGTCGATGCCGAGGCCCTCACCCGGATCGCCGCCGCGGTCGCCAACGGGCGCGACCTCGTCAACACCCCCGCCAACGACCTCGGACCCGCCGAGATCGAGGCGGCGGTCCGCGCCGTCGCGATGCGTCACGGCGCCAGCGTCTCGGTCGTGTCGGGTGCCGATCTCGCCCGCGACTTCCCCCTCATCCATACGGTCGGTTCGTCGTCGCCGCGCGCGCCCCGCCTGATCGATCTGACCTGGGGACCGGCCGACGCGCCGCGCGTGACGCTCGTCGGCAAGGGCGTCGCCTTCGACACGGGCGGCCTCGACATCAAGCCGTCGAGCGCGATGCTCCTGATGAAGAAGGACATGGGCGGGTCCGCGGCCGCCCTCGCCGCCGCCGACATGGTGATGGGCTCGGGGCTTCGCCTGCGCCTGCGCCTGATCGTGCCGGCGGTGGAGAACGCGGTCTCGGGCGAAGCCTTCCGGCCGGGGGACGTCATCCGCAGCCGGTCCGGGCTCACGGTGGAGATCGGCAACACCGATGCCGAGGGCCGGCTCATCCTCGCCGACGCACTCGCGCTGGCGGATGCCGAGAAACCGGAGCTCCTGATCGACTTCGCGACCCTCACGGGCGCTGCGCGAGTGGCCCTGGGGCCGGACCTGCCGGCTTTCTTCACCGAGGACGATGCCCTCGCCGATGCGGTCTCGGAGGCCGGCGCGGCCTGCGCCGACCCCGTCTGGCGCCTGCCGCTGCACAAGCCTTACGCGAGCCTGCTTGATTCGAAGGTCGCCGACCTGAACAACGTCTCGGGCGGCCCCTTCGCCGGAGCGATCACGGCGGCGCTGTTCCTGCGCCGCTTCGCCCCCACCACGCGGGCCCACGTGCATTTCGACCTTTACGGCTGGAACCCGTCCACGAAGCCGGGGCGGCCGGAAGGCGGCGAGGTGCAGACGGCGCGCCTCGTCCACGCGCTCCTGTCCCGCCGCTACCCGAAGGCCTGACGCGGGGCATCCGGTTTCCTGTACCTGAGGGCTGGCCGTGGTTTGATACGGCTTGGGCGTCCGGCGGTCTTACGATTTCCAGGTCCGTCACGCGGGCTGTCGTTCCGCCGCGTGATACGACCGTCAATCGGCACGATCCCGGACGCCCTGTCTTGCGTAGTCCGAACAGTCGGTTGGGTCCCGCCTCGGCGGGCGCCCGCGTACAGGACAGGATCCGCCATGCTCAGCCTCGTACCGGTGGCCGGCATCGACGTCGGCAAGCACGTCCTCGACCTCGGGTTCCATCCCGCCGCCAAACCGCTCCGGTGTGACAACACCCCGACCGGCAT
>NZ_JAKSYI010000028.1 GCF_022829285.1 Methylobacterium sp. J-078 | reverse complement strand
TCCGGGTGGCACGAACTCGTGCAGCGAGGGCGGCAACAGCCAGCCCTGATCGACGTCCCAGGAGCGAAACACCTTGGCCATGAGCCGAGTGAATCACCTCGCAGCCTCGTCGTCGAGAGGATTACTCGGACAAGCTCCTAGGTGTGGAGCCTCAGCTGGTCGTGGTTGCCGATGACGAGGAACTTGCGGCCGTTGAGATGCCGGAACATGTCCTCGGCGTAAGACCTGGAAAACCCTTAGGCGAAATCGCCGAGGTGCCAGACGGTGTCCTCGGGCCTGATCCTGTCACCGTTTCCTGTACCTGAGGGCTTGCTGTGGTTTGATACAGCCTGGGCGTCTGGCGACCTTACGGTTTCCAGGTCCACCCCGATGACCTTCGCTGTGTCGTCGAGGCACGGTCGTCAACCGGCACGATCCCGGACGCCCTGTCTTGCGTAGTCCGAACAGTCGGTCGGGTCCCGCTCGCGCGGGCGCCCGCGTACAGGACAGGATCCGCCATGCTCAGCCTCGTACCGGTGGCCGGCATCGACGTCGGCAAGCACGTCCTCGACCTCGGGTTCCATCCCGCCGCCAAACCGCTCCGGTGTGACAACACCCCGACCGGCAT
>NZ_JAKSYI010000012.1 GCF_022829285.1 Methylobacterium sp. J-078 | reverse complement strand
CTGACGGAGGTTGTGGGCCGCGCCGAGATAGATGCCGAACACGATAATGCCGGCCAGGAAGGCCAGAAGGATCGGCGCGACAAGAGCAAATTCAACGGCCGAACTTCCTCGTTCGCATTGAGGAAGCAGCTTGTATGGATTCGCGGGGCCTCGGTGCGTGAACATGCTAGGGTACGAGAATTTTAGTTGTTATATTCAACTCAGATAAGAAATATGACAGTTTAAAAAAGTGTGAATGGATTGCGCGGTCCAATCGCGCGATTCCATGCACGACAGGCATCGAGGCAGCTTCCACCTTTCGGTCTGACCGTCCGCTATGCCAGCCCTATTCGCACTTGGGTGCGTCGTAGAGCGGCAAGCCCAATGGGACGGAGCGAAACCGAGAGAAGCGGGACGCTTCATCACGCTTGCAGGGCAAAACTTGCGGAAGGCGCTGGGAGCGTAGGAAATGCCCTGACCTTCGATCAACAGGTCGCTGAACTGGCGCAACCTGAAGTTCTCGCCCAAAAGCTCGACATCTTGGCGACCGCCTTCGAGCAGATCGCCATCGACGTGACGCACGAAGCCCAGAACTCCACCGTGCAGCGCTCCGCGGAGCAGACCCTGGCCGAGACTAGGCGACGGATCGAGCCGCCAGGAACGAGAAAGCCCGGCACGCCATGACGGCGGGCGGGCTGGAGCCGGCAGAGGCCCGCGCGAACATGTTGACGCGCGTTGCGCGTGGTCTTGCAACCTCGGCGGCAACCCCTGAGACTGCTGACTCCCAAACGAAAGGGCCGCCACCGATTCGGTGACGACCCTCTTGGTTGGGATCGGCCAGGAGCCGGACCCAGTTCTGTGCAAGCGATCAACACCACGGTCGTATGAACGAGTCCAGACCCTGGCCGGCGTTTTCCCGCCTCCAACATGAAAGGGTCGAAGACATGTCGCGTGATAGCAACAAGAAGCCGGGTTTGGTCGAGCGCACGCTGGGCAAGGTGCGAGATGCGGGAGCGTCGGCGCTCCGCGGCCTCGCCGACAAGCTCGAGGCGCCCAAAGCAACCTTCGAGATCGCCGAGACCAAGATCGATTTTGGCGTCGACGTAGCCGGCGACACGCTTTGGGCAACTCAGACACAGATTGCGGAACTGTTCGGCGTCAGCGTCAAAACTGTGAGCGAGCATCTGCGGAACGCCTTCCGGGAGGGCGAACTCGACGAGGCGTCAGTTGTCCGGAATCTCCGGATAACTGCGGCAGACGGCAAGGACTACAACACCTTACACTACAATCTCGATGCCATTCTCGCAGTGGGGACACGTGTACGGTCCCCTCGCGCGACACAGTTCCGGCAGTGGGCTTTCCGCATCCTGAAGGACTACGTCGTCCATGGATACGCTCTCAACGAAGAGCGTCTACGCAACGACCCTGCTGCTGCGCAGTCCCTCGCCGAGAAGGTGCGGGAGATCCGCTTCGATGAGAAAAACCTCTACGCCCGCGTGCGCGACTGCGTGGCGGCGGTCGCCAGCGACTACGACGGCTCGTCGGACGAGATCCGCAAGTTCTTTGCGAAGATGCAGGACAAATTTCATTTCGCCGCCTGCGAACAAACCGCACAACAGCTGCTCCTCACGCGTGCGGACGGAACGAAGGATCGAATGGGCATGACGACTCAGCTTAACGCCCGCCCGACCCTTGCTGACGCTAAAATTGCCAAAAACTACCTTAGCCCGGAAGAACTGAAGCTTCAGATGCTGGCCGGTGAGGCTTTCTTCGTCTACGTCGAGAATATGATCGCCCGCGATCGTACGATGACAACTTCCCAACTCCTCGCGAAAATCGACGAGGTCTTCAAATTTAACGAGATCCCTCAGTTCCCAGGTTACGTTGGTCCTTACAGGAAACCGGCAGTCGAAGCCCACGTGAAGGCGCAGTACGAGCTCTTTAAAACCCGCACGGCCCAGGATCGTTACGACGAAGCTCGACGTCTTCCGCCAGCCTGACCCGCTGAAACGAAAAACCCGCCGCGGCCGGAGCCGGGCGGGTGAGGTGCAAGAGCTTCGTATAGTAGACAGGCTACATGCCGCCTCCGGGGCTGCCGCCGCCCGCACTGCCCGTGCTGCCGGCGCGCGACGGCTGCGCCGCGTTTCCACCCGCCGCGGAGTTCCCGGTGATCGTGTCGGCACCGGTGGCACCGCGTGATCTCACACGGGTCGGACGGCCCCCCGTGTTGTTCTGCATGCTGGTCACGACGCCACCACCGCGCTTCTTCGAACGCGAGCGGGCATCGGCCTCGGTGCTCATCTGGACGAGGACCAGGGAGGACAGCGCCAAGGCGCAAGTCGAAAGGATCAAGGTTTTCATTGTCGCTCCTGTAGCTCGCAGAAAGAACTCGGGCGAAAGCGTGCGTGTTCAATCCCCGCTGCTACGATCGTGGCCCACAAAAAGAAAACCCGCCTCGGATTTCTCCGGGCGGGTGAAAGTGTGGCCGCAGATTGCCGGGGCGTTGGCAACTGAAGGCGTCTGCAATCTGGCTTTGAATGCTTTCCTGAGGCTGCATCACGCGCGTGTGAAACAGACGTTTCGCAGCTCGGCAGGCCGAGAAATTTCGTGTTGCGTTCGACCTCACTCGACAGGGCGCTTCGCTCCAGCCAATCAGGGCCCCGCTACCCTGGAGACGCGCCTTGCTCAGATCGTCAGAACTTGAAGTGCACAGCCGCGCCAAGGAGCTATTCGAGCGTGAGCATCCGGGGCGGCTCTGGAGAGCGCCCGTCGGCGCATTGCAAGGTTCCGCCAGCGATCGGTCCGCTGCCGGCCTCATTGAACGGCAAAACTACCTATCGCGAGTACGCGCAGAGATGCGAGCGGAAGGCGTTCAGGTCGAGACAGAAGAAGAAAGCCCGCCGCAGCTCTCGCTGGGCGGGTGAAAAATGATCGCTGGTTGAGATCGCCTTAGCGGCTGCTGCCGCCAGCGCTGCTGTTCGGAACCGCCTGCTCCGGCCGGCTGGCATTCCCACCCGCCGCAGAATCGGTGGTCACGGTGTCAGCGCCTGTCGCGCCGCGCGAAATCACTACATCACGGTCGTTGCCGGTGCTGTTGGGCTCCTGCACGACGATGGTGCCGGTGGTCCCGGGCTGCCGTGGGGCCATTCCGTTCTGTGCGATGGCAGGAGAGATGATGAGAGCCGCAACGCCGGCCAAGATGAGCTTCTTCATGAGGTAGGGCCTATCGTAGTGCTCGATCTTGAGCTGCCGGTTATAATCTCGCCGGCAGTCATCCGTTGCAGCTGATCGGTGTCGCAGCCCGGGCAACACCAAAGGAGAACCCGCCACAGCTTTCGCTGGGCGGGCCAAGTCTCAAGGGAGGAATGCCTTGGGAAGGCATGAGCTGGGCGTAGCATGAGTTGTGCCGTGATCTCGCGTGCGGCTTCACACACTCGGCTGTGTCATCCCCGTCCGAACGGCGTCCCCCCAACCGCGAAACGAATCTCGGCCGTGTTGAGGAGTGCCGCACAAAGAACACGCCGCAGCCTTCGCTGGGCGGGTCAAGGTCAGTCGCGCCCTCGGGGACAAGGGGCCTGATTCGTAGCAGGTCGGCTGGCTGGCGCGCCGCGCGCGGTTAGGGGGCGTGCTACCGCGGGTGCTCGCCAGAGGGGCGCTCGTTCGTTGCCCGGGCGCCACGGCTCCGCCATTTACCCCGCAAGCTTCGGACATGCCCCAACTCGTACACATGTTCGCGTCATCGAGGGCGAATGTGACCCGTCCGCCACCTTGGGCGAGGGTTCGGGAAAGTGGGTGGTGGCGGGTGGTCCGAAGTTTCTCACGCAATTGGCGCTTGCCGCTTGCAGCGGCAGCACTTGCGTCGCTCACGGCCTGCGCCGGACGTCCGACCGGTGTGCTCCTGCCCATAGCCGACACAGCGCATTCGCCAGGCACGTCCCACGTCGACATGCTGGTCGCTACGACGCGCAAGGCGGCGACCGACCGCGGCGTGATGTTCTCGGGCGAGCGTGGGGATGCTGTGACCTACACGGACCTCGCTGTCTCCATCCCGCCTGACGCCACACGTCAGCCCGGCTCCGTGCAGTGGCCCAAGTCGCTGCCCGGCAACCCGGCCACCGATTTCGTGGCACTGCGGGCCGAACCGATCGAGCGTGCGAAGGTCGCGGGGTGGACGGGTCGCACCGGACGGCGCGGGGCCAAGCGCCACGTCCTTGTGTTCGTGCATGGCTTCAACAACAAGTTCGAGGACGCCGTCTTTCGCTTCGCGCAGATCGTCCACGATTCCGGTGCCGAGGTCGCGCCGGTGCTATTCACCTGGCCCTCCCGCGGCTCGGTGCTGGCCTACGGCTATGACCGGGAGAGCACGAACTTCTCTCGCAACGGCCTGGAGACCCTGCTGCGGGATCTCGCCAAGGACCCGAACGTCAGCGAGGTCACGGTGCTCTCCCACTCGATGGGCAACTGGCTGACCCTCGAGAGCCTGCGGCAGATGGCGATCCGGGACAGGCGCGTGGCGCCGAAGATCCGCAACGTCATCCTGGCCGCCCCCGACGTCGACATAGACCTCGCCCGCGCGGCATTCCACGACATGGGGCCGGATCGGCCTCGGCTGACGCTCATGGTTTCCGGCGACGACCAAGCCCTCGCAGTCTCGCGCCTCGTCTGGGGCGACAGCATACGGCTGGGAGCCATCGATCCGACGGCCGAGCCGTATCGTTCAGAGCTGGCGCGCCAGAACATCGGCGTCCTGAACCTATCGACCGTGAAGGGCGAAGATCCACTGAACCACGGCAAGTTCGCCTCGGGTGACGTCGTGGCACTGCTGGGCAAGCGGCTCGCCGACGGACAGCCGATCTCGGATGGGCAGATCGGCATCGGCGACAAGCTGGTCAGCACCGCGGCCGGCGCCGCATCGACGGTGGCGACCGGCGCCGCGCTGGCCGTGGCCGCACCGGTGGCCATCGTCGACCCTCAGACGCGCGAGAGTTTCGGCGAGCACCTCTCGAACGTCGGCAGCGGCTTCAAGGAGACCATCGGCTCGACGGTCGATCTCGCCGGCGCGCCCGTGCGCGCGGTTACCGGTAGCCGCTGACCTTCAGACGACGATACGCACCGGACTGGCCTGAGCCTCCGGCATCATGGAGATGGGACATGCTACGAAACATCGGTCTGGCCGTTGCGGCGATGACGTTCGGGTGGGCGGGAGCCGTCCAGGCGCAGGGTCTTGAACGCGGCGCGCAGGAGGGGGCCAACCGAGGCGAGATGATCGCCGGTCCGCTGGGAGCCGTCGTCGGTGGCGCCGTCGGCGCGGCGGTGGGCACGGCCAATGGCATTCTCGGCATTGACCGGCGCGAGCGGTTCCGCATCTACGCAGCAGGCGAGCGGCGTCCCTCATTCGCATTGAGAGGTCCCGTGCGGGTCGGGACCGTCCTGCCCGAGGACGACGTCGTCTACTACGACGTACCGCCTGAGTTCGCCTTGCCGAACGTCAACTACACCGTTGTCAACGACCATCCCGTGCTCGTCGACCCACGGACACGTCGCATCGTCGAGGTCATCGATTAGCCCTCTTGCACCCGCCGGACACGAACGCCGATCGGTGTCGATTATCCAGCGGGTGTTGGGCGGAAACGCCACCAAGGGGTTGCCCAGGAAGGAATGCGGATCCGATGCGGGGCGTCGTCCAGATAGCCCTCGTGAAGGTTAGGCAGCCTGCTCGCGACCCTTCCCCTGGGACTGTTCGTCCTTGCCGCGATCGGCGACCCTGCGGAGGCCGATCGCTTTCGCCAGGGCCGGCCGCTGAGCAGCGTAAGACGACTCAACCATCGAATCCGTCTGCCGAGGAGCTGAAACGCTGGCAGTAGCTCCGCGGATCGAGCCGGTGCGTGCCGAGGTGGCGCTTCATGGCTTTCTAGGTCTCGCTGTCCCGGAAGCTGACGATGCGTCCGGCGTCGCGGACTTGCGGATCTACGCGCCCTTCGGCTTCTCGACCTCGGCTTTTGCGGGTGCTCGTGTACCGCCGCTGCCGTGACCGTACAAAGCGGCGTGCACCATACGGATCAAGCCTGGAAAATCAGCGGGGCGGATTGTGTCGTTCGACAGGGGCCGCGTACGATTGACCTTCAACCGGCCCCATAACCGCCCTTCTCGTTCGTCGGGTGCCGGTTCGGCGAATGATCATCGTACCCGCCCGTTTCCGGACCCTGGTCCTGGGATGGAGCGACACGGCCAGGCGAGGTCGGGCCGGCCTCGGCCGGATCGTCGCTGAGGCGGGGTTCGACCAAAGACTTGCCCTTGGGAGGCACGTTTAGAACGGGGACGGTCGGCTTATCGTCCGAAACCATAACACACTCCATCATCTTGGCATCCTGCGAGGCAAGAAGCCGCCAACGCCGGAGTTCCGTCCGAACCGAAATAGCCGAGAACGAGATGTCGACATGCCAGCCATGAAAGCCCCTGCGGCCGCTGTCTCGACCTTGACCGCGACCGCCATCGTCGTGGCCGACATGATCGGCGTTGGCGTCTTCACCAGCCTCGGATTCCAGGTGACGGACATCACGTCCGGCTTCATGCTGTTGTTGCTCTGGTTCGTTGGCGGAGTTGTCGCCCTGTGCGGCGCATTCTGCTATGCCGAGCTCGCAACGATGTTTCCTCGTTCCAGCGGCGAGTACAATTTCCTCACCCGTATATACGGCCCGGCCTTCGGATTTATGGCCGGCTGGCTCTCCGCCACCGTCGGCTTTGCGGCACCAGTGGCACTGGCCGGCATGGCGTTCGGGCAGTATGCCAAGGCTGTCCTGCCCGGCGCGCCGCCGGTCCTCCTTGGTCTCGCTGTCATCTGGATCGTCACCGCAGTCCACCTGAGAGGTACACGCCACGGCAGCGTCCTCCAGGTCGGTTCCACGCTGCTGAAGCTGGCGCTGATCGTCGCCTTCATCGTTGCGGGCTTCGCTTACGGCGAGGCCCAGCCTATCGACTTCGCGCCACGCGCCTTCGAGGTCCGGCAACTTTTCAGCGCCAGCTTCGCCGTCAGCCTGGTCTTTGTGATGTACGCCTACACCGGCTGGAACGCGGCGACCTACATCGTCGGCGAACTCGCCGATCCGCCACGCAGCCTGCCGCGGGCGCTGTTCGTCGGGACCGGCTTGGTGGTCGCCCTCTACATCGCCCTGAACGCGGTGTTCCTCTACACCACGCCGCTGACTGCCCTTGCTGGCCAAGTCGATGTCGCGCTGATCGCCGGACGTCACATCTTCGGCGAGCCGGGTGGCCGGCTCGTCGGAGCGCTGATCTGCTTGGGCCTCATCCCGACGGTCAGCGCGATGATGTGGATCGGGCCGCGCGTCACCGTGGCCATGGGCGAGGATATGCCGGTGCTCGGTGCACTTGCCCGCTACTCGAGCCGCGGGGTCCCGAAGGCCGCGATCCTCCTTCAGTGTGCGGTCGCCAGCCTGCTCCTGCTCACGCAGAGCTTCGAGGCGGTCCTGGACTTCGTCCAGTTCGCCCTGACCTTCTGCTCGTTTCTGACCGTGCTCGGCCTCGTCAAGCTGCGGATCACGCGACCCGACTTGCCGCGACCGTGCCGGGCCTGGGGCTACCCGGTCACCCCGCTGATCTTCCTGTCCGTTACGCTCCTGATGATGGTCCACCTTCTGGCGGTCCGGCCGTTCCAATCGCTCGCAGGCTGCCTGCTGATGCTGGCCGGGCTCCTGCTCCACGTCCTCGCGAAGCAGCGGCGGCCGGAGGGAACCCGGCCGACGTCGCTGATGTAAGCGAAGCTTTTCAGGACTTAGTCGCCCGGAGAACGTCGAGCCGGTACTTGTCGGTTCGCTCCTGCTTCAGGATTTGGGCGAAGCCGCGCGCACCGGCGATGAACCCTTCAGCAGCCTCGTCGCCGGACAGCGGGTAGTGGGTCACACCGGTCCAGTGCACCAGTACGATGTCCGCGTCCGGCAGCAGAGCGGTCCCGACCCGCGCAACCAGGCGGGCGAGGTCGGGACGGTCGAGATAGTACGCGACCTCCGAGATCAGGATCAGATCGAACTTGCCGTCCGGCCAGTCGCCGGGAACCGCGCTGAGCTTGAAGAGGGCGTTCGGGCAGTCGGCGCAGCGTGCCCGGGCCTGCTCCAGCACCGACGGCACCACGTCGAGCCCCAGAAGCGTGTCGCAGCGGGGGCAGAGTTCGTGGGTGAACACGCCGATCGAGCAGCCGACCTCGAGCGCGGAGGCGTAGCGGGACCGCGGCAGTGCCGCGAGGGTGGCCGCGTACTTGTCCCGCTCGTAGGCGCTCGTCGCGAACTGCCACGGATCGGAGTCGGTGGCGTACATGCCCTTGAAGTAGTCGGTATCGAGGGTCTTCGGCCGCCGGCCTGAAGGGGCCTCGACCGGTGGGGCATTCCCTGTCTCGGCACTCAATGATGCGCTCATTCCCAACAACAACGTCGTGGCCACACCGCCGCCGGATCGCAGCAATCGGCGTCGCGAAGGCGTCTTCGTCTCGCGCATGTCGAGCCTTGCGGGTTCCACGGACTTGAGAAGAACCAACCTCCCCTGAATGCGACTGTTCCGAAGCGGCGCCAGTGGCCAGTCTCATGCGTGGAAAGCCCGTCCTGCGTGGGACGCTGGGGGTCAGCTCACGGCTCGCGTCGTCCGGGCCCATCCGTCGCCGCCACGACCTCCGCTTGTCGGGCCTGACGCTCGGCCTGACGGCGCCCCAGCCAGAGGCTGTTCACCAGCCAGGCCGCCGAGATCGGAACCGCCGTCACGGCGACGGCCGTCGAACCGAGACCCAGGGCGGCGATGCCCGCGAAGGACCAGGCCCCGAGTTGGTCACCGACGCGATAGACCACCGTGTCGATGAAGTTCTTGGCCTTGTAGCGATCCTCGCGCGGGACGACCGTAAAGAGGACTTCGCGGATCGGCCGGGCGATCGCGAAGTTGCCGGCCCGGCGCAAGACCTGGAACACCACGATGGCGGTGATCGTGGGCGAGACCGCGAGCGCCGCGAAGCCCAGAATGCTCGCCGCCGGCAGCAGGGCGAGCGCCGGCCCGACGCCGATGCGCCGGACGATCCGACCCGTGAGGAAGAACTGAACGCCGAGGGTCAGCACGTTCACCAGGAGGTCGACGCTGGCGAAGAACGCCGTCTGCGCGCCCCGATCGGGGAAGCTGCGCTTCGCGATGCCGGCCTGCTCGAAATAGAGGAAGGTCGACGTGATGGAGAACAGCAACAGGAACAGGCCGATGTTGAGGAGGTAGGGCGAGCGGAACGTGCGGGTGATGCCGGCAAAAGCGCTCCCGCCGATCGCTTCCGCCGGCGCGGAGTCCCCAGCAACCGGGGCTCGGTTCAGCCGGTCGGACAGGCGCGCGAGGCCGCGCATGCTGAACACGGCCGCCTCGAGCAAGACGGCCGCGCCGACGAGGAGGGCCCAGGTTGGCACGTCGCGGGCGAGGATGGCCGTCGTCGCCGAGCCCGCGATGGCGCCGAGGGTCGCCCCGGCCGCGATGAAGCCGAACAGGCGCTTGCCCTGTTCGGTTGAGAACACGTCGACGATCGTGGCCCAGAACACCGAGACGACGAACAGGTTGAAGATCGACAGCCAGACGAAGAAGGCGCGGCCGATCCAGACGTCGCCCTCCGGACCGGCAAGGTAGAGACCGCACGCGAACAGCAGAATGTTGGCCGCAAAGAACCGGTAGGTCAGGGGGACGAATCGAGCCCGGGGCAGCGTCTTGACCAGCCAGGCGAACGGTACGTTCAGGACCAGCATCCCGACCAGAGTGCCGGTGAACAGCCAGGGCAAATTCTCGAGGCCGCCGGCAATACCCATTTGGTCCCGGATCGGGCGCAGAACGTAGTAGGCGGCCAGGATCGAGAATATGTAGGCCCAGGACCACGCGAGCGCCGGAGCTTCGCCGGGCCGGACGTCAACGAGACGGCCGAGCCATGAGGAGGCAGGCTCCTCCGCCGGCGCATCGGGCGAAGCGCCAACGGTGGTTTCACCGCTCAAGGCGCGACACCGAGGCGGGTGCGCAGTTCCGGGGCGGTGAGTTCGAGGCCGAACCCGGGGGAACCCATGGCGAAGCTGTCGGCCTTGGCGAGTGGCCCGACCACCACCGGATCGAAGCCCGCATCGGTGATGAGCTTCGACACCTCAGCGACGGCCTTCGGGTCGTCGCCCGCGAGAGGGATCGCCATCCGGCCACCGTCGCGGTGGGCGTTCTTGGCGAACAGCTTGTAATTGGCGGCGTTGAAGGCCCGTACGATGCGGGCGCCGGCCAAGTACTTGGCCGATACGGCGGCGATGCCGCCGGCCTGGACTTCGCCGTAGACCTCGCCGTCGCGGGCCTGGGTGGCGTTGCCGGCGTCGATGACGATCTTGCCCTTTAGGGCGGCGCCATGATCCTGAGCGATCTGCGGATACGCCTTATAGGGGACAGCGATGAGCACGACGTCGCCGAAGGCGATCGCCTCGGCCGGAGTTCCCGCGCGAGCATTGGGTCCAAGGCCCTCGACGAGGCTCTTAAGCTCCTCTGGATGGCGAGAGGAGAGCATCACCGCGTGCCCAGCTTTAGCCCAGAGGCCGCCCAGGGTGCCGCCAATGTTTCCAGCCCCGATGATGCCAATCCGCGTCGCCGCCGCCAGTTCTTTCGCGACCGGTTGCTGGGCGGCGGCCGGAACAGCTGCGGCCAAAATGATTGAGGCCGTGACCGCCAGCAGGGCGCGGCGGGAGACAAAGCTAGAGTGCATCGACCAGGGCCTCCATACGGGTGCGCAAGGCCGCGTCGGGCATCCGCCCGCGCGCGGCGCCGAGATTGTCTTCGACATAGGCGGCCTTGGCCATGCCGGGTATCGGACAGGTCACTGCCGCGTGCCCAAGGACGTATTTCAGAAAGAATTGCGGCCAGCTCACGCAGTCGAACTCGGCAGTCCACGAGGGCAACTCGCGTCCCTGCACGGCCTTGAATAGGCGGTCGCGCCCGAAGGGTACATTGACCATCACCGCCATTCCGCGCTCGGCAGCGACCGGTAGAATGCGCTCGGCGGCGCGGCGATCGTCGAGGGCGTAGTTAACCTGGATGAAGTCCAGAGTCTCGCGCTTCATCAGGGTTTCAAGGTCCGGGAACTGGCTGTCGCGCCAGACCGTGACGCCAAGATAACGGATCTTCCCCCGCGCCTTGAGCTCTCGCAGGGTCGCGAGATTCGCGGTCGGGTCGATAAGGTTGTGAACCGCGATCAGGTCGATAACCGGCGTCTTCAGGCGCTCGAAGGAACGGACAATCTCGGCGGCGCCCCCCTCGCGGCCGGGAGTTCCGACTTTGCTGCACAGGAACACCTTCTCGCGCAGCCCGTCCTCACTAAGGATGAGGCCGAGCACGTCCTCGGCTGTGCCGTAGCTCGGTGCGGTGTCGATGACGGTTCCACCGAGGGCCACGAAGCGCTGCACCGCCTCGCGCAGGGGAGCCACTTTCTCAGGGGTGGGCTCAACCTCGTAACGCCGCGAGGTGCCAATGCCGATCACCGGCAGGGTCTCGCTGGAGGAGGAGATGGGGCGACGCAGCAGCCCAGCGGTCTCCGCGCGGGCGGGGGCGCCCATCCGGTCAAGCAGCAGGCCCGATAGGGGCAGCAGACCGGCCCCTGCGACGAAGGCGCGACGAGATGGATGCATGGGGCACGGTCTCCGGCGAGGGACGTCCGAACCATCTAGGGTGTTTCAGCACGCCGACAGGGGGCGCGGCCGGAAGTCCCTGAAGCGGCAAGCGTGCCTCAGTCACCCGGCTGCGCCGCGGGACGCGCCCCGGTTGCCGAGCAGGGAGGTGATCGGACCAACGATGCAGCCTCCGATCAGAACTGCGCTGACCAAGAGGGTGATTGTCCGGTTCCGGAGCCGGTCGTGACCGAGATCGGTGGTAACGATGTCCAGGCGCGCCGGATCGGCGATGATTCCGATGCAGTGATCGCCAGCGTGCAGACCGGAGAACAGATAACTCACCGGACACGTGACCATGCCGCTCGGTTTAGCCGTCAAGTAGAAGTCCGCGACCGCCTGCTAGGGGGATGAGGCAGTTAATGCCGGACAGGCCGGTGCGGAGACGTACGAGCGCCCAGAGGATGGGCCTCGATTTCCTGGCGGCTGGCGCTCGACGGTCGTGATAAGGAAGTGGTTCATCAGAGCTGCTCATTCGGTAAGATGGTCCAGGCGACCACATGGCGGAACGGGCCGCACCCGAGACCTGAGAGGGACTTGCCGGCCCATCCCACGCGCGTCCGGATCGCGACAGCGAAGCCGTCGCCGAGATGGATCACGCCCACGTCACCGGGTTGTGGGTCGGTGGTCTCCGAGAAACCTGCGGCGGCCATGAGGTCCGAGACCATGCGGACGAAGCCGCCGCGCTGCTTGATGTGCCGGGCGGCCCCGAGCGGCGTCCGGTATCGGCCCCGGAGCGGCGCGGCCGCATCGATCCCAGTCTGCGCCAGGATCCAGTCCGAGGGGTACAGGCAACAGTCCTGAACGCCCCAGGTGAAGGGCTCCGAGGCGCCTGCCTGGAGGTGCTCGGCCAACGTCATCCGAAGGCGGGGATACCCGACGCGGTGGCGCGGAAGGGATCGCGCGCGGAGCCTTTGGCCTTGGCCCGCTGGGCGAGCGGCTCCCCGATCCTGTCGGGCCAGCGGCGGATGATGGTGGTGCTGATCCCCTCGCGGGTGATGTGGGTCCGGAGGCAAAACCCACCTGTGACGTGCACCACCGGGTTGCCCTCAACGCCGTTGACCGGGCCGACGAGGGCGCGTTGACGCTCCATGATGTCGGCGGCAGCGTCGGGGCCTGGGTCGGAATCGATTCCGGAAACGGAGGCTTGGAAGGCTTCGGACTCAGGCGTCAGGAAGCGTTCGAAGGGCTGCGTCGTCCATCCGGCTTCCAGACCACCCTTCGTGCCCCTGAAGAATACGCCAACGAACCGTTCCAGCGCGTCGGAATATCCGACAAGAACGGCCTGCCAAGAACCCATCGACTGAGGGCCGATCGAGTCCGCGTAGGGGGGCGGCACCTTCTCCATGGCCTCGCTGAAATTCGCGAATGCGTGGTCCACCGAAGTGAATACGGAAGGGAAGTAGCTCTCCATCGCTCGGACCTGATGGCTTGAACCTCGCACCACCAGCGCGGCGGACATGTGGGCGAGGGGAAGGGCCTTCGGCGCGACGAAGATCAGTTTCCCGTCGCCGTCGATCCATGCCGCGTCCGTGTAGACCGTGGCCGAGTCCTTGCCGGCCCATGCGTTGATCGCGGTCATTTGGGAGCCTTCAGCGCATGGGAGGCAATGGACGCGTAGCTGACGCCCGCGATGCTGCCGGCCAGGAAGGTGCCAGAGGCGGCGGATGCGATGAGGGGCGTCAGGATCGGATCGGCCTTGGCGCCGGTCCCACCGATGCCGAGAAACAGGAAGGCCGCGAGGGCGAAGGCCGAACGGGATTTCATAGGAGGCTCCTTGCGAGGTGCGATCCTGCAATAGCCTATTCCTATCATAGCTGAGTTTCACCCTCAGAATTTTTCTCTCCACGGCTAGCCGTTTTCGACGAACACATTCGGTCGTGTCCCTGGGCCGCGTTTCCTTAATCGACCTATGCCATCCCTTCGTATAGCCGCAAGCAACTGATAGAGTTGACCCCTAAGCTATGGACTGAAGCGCAAGTATTTGTTGAGAATATATTGTGTTGTTAAGAGTTAGGTGGCAGTCTGCCTTGCGCTCGTAAGTCATGCGGGCAGGAGATCTTGCCATGCACATGCTCGCTGTGGCCGCCGAGACCGCTCCCCACCCCGCCCTGATGGTGTCCGCCGAGGCCCATTCGAGCGCACGACAAGAGCCATTATCTTGCGTTGGAGCGGTGACCATCCTGCCGGCCTCGGCACCGGTCCCGGCCATGGTGGTGGAGCATCCGGCGCAGGCCGACAGCGACGAGCACCTGGTGCGCCTGTGGCTAGCCCGGTCCCAGAGCGTGAACACCCGCCGGATCTACGAGCGCCAGGCCACGCGTTTCCTCGCCCATGTCGGCAAGCCCCTCGCAGCCGTGCGGATCGGCGACCTGCAGGACTACGTCGCCGGCCTGACCGGTTCCTCGGCCACGGTGGCGCTGGCAGCCTCGGCCCTCAAGAGCTTACTCGGGTTCGCCCAGGAGGTCGGCTACCTACGGTTCAACGTCGGCGCGGCTGTGAAGGCGCCGCCGGTCAAGAACACCCTGGCCGAGCGCATCATGAGCGAGAGCGATGCCTTGCTGATGATCCGGCAGGAGCCGGCCCTGCGGAATCGCGTGCTGCTCACGGTCCTGTACGGCGGCGGCCTGCGGATCTCCGAGGTGTGCGGCCTGCGCTGGCGCGACCTGGCGGCCCGAGACGATGCCGGGCAGGCGACCATCTTCGGCAAGGGCGGCAAGACGCGGGTGGTGCTCCTGTCCGCCGCCACCTGGCAGGTGCTGGCCATCTTGCGCGGCGAGGCCGAAGCCGATGCCCCCGTGTTCCTGTCGCGGAACGGCGGGACCCTCGATCCGAGCGCGGTCCATCGCGTGGTGAAGGCCGCGGCCGAGCGCGCCGGCCTATCGTCGGAGGTCTCGGCACATTGGCTGCGGCACGCCCACGCCTCCCACAGCCTCGATCGCGGCGCACCGATCCACTTGGTGCAGGCAACTCTTGGCCATGCCAGCGTGGCGACCACGGGTAGGTATTTGCACGCTCGCCCAACCGATAGCTCAGCCCGATATCTTGGTGTCTAGAACATTGTTGGATATTTGTACCGATGAGTATTGACTGAAATCGAGTGATACATCAGTAATACCGAAGTTATTACTGGAGATAGCACAATGACCCGCACCTTCCAAGGCATTACCGATCAGGCCCTCACGATGCAGCTGGTCGCTGAGCTTGAGGCGCTCATCGCCGAAACGAAGCAGGGCAAGCACCAGGTGCGGCCGGTCCAGAGCGAGCTTGCCGTGGCCATGGGGCAGATCGTCGGGCTGGCGACCGCTGGGGCCGGTCATCAGGGCGGCACCGACCGCATGGCCGCCTGAGCCATGGCAAAGCGGTATCGGATGCACGTCGATCCCCGAGCGGATCGCATCGCCATCAACCTCGGCGCCGATGCGCTTGAGGACATCGCCGGCCGGCGCATCCGGCACGGCCTCAGCCATTACGAGGCACGGGAAGCGGTCCTGCGGGATCTGTCCGGCGAATGGACGAGGCAGGCGGGGAAGGCCACGGCCGATCGGGTCGTGCGCGGTCTGCACTACCTTTCGGCGGACGAATGCCTCTCGGGGCGGGAGCGGGGCATCCTGCGCGATCGGGAGAGGGAGCATGCCAAGGCCGAGTGGGTGCGCATCACTGGCCGTCCGCTCGCCTGGTACAACCGCCTTTCGTTCGCACTATGGGGAGTGCCGCTCCTATGATGCCCCGTGCGTCGCTGTTGGGCTGCGCTGTCGCCCTCCTCCTGATCTCGGCCCCAGAGCAGTCCCGCGAGGCTCCGGCGCGCTGGAAGGCGCTCGCGGCGTGCGGAACCACCTCGATGGACTCGGGCGACTACGACAGGCGATGCCGGCGGTTCAGCCGCACGGATCGCGCGACGGTCAGGGAATGGGATGGACCGGGGGCCGGTGCGATGCGCTCATGAGAGCTTTCACGATCCTGGGAGTAGTAATGCCATGATGTCCAAGACCGCCCTCGGCTTCGCATCGATCCTGCTGACGGTGGCGGCGAACGGGACCGCCATCGGGGACGAGATCAGCCCGAAGGCGTGGACGGTGGTCGCCGACACCATCGATGGGGCGGTCATCAAGACGCGGGCCCTCCTCCAGCAAGCCGAAGAACTGCACCTCTCGGGCCTGACGAACCGGCTCTCGAAAGAGGATCAGGCCGCCTACCAGGCCGCTTATGAGGCGCGGTTGGAACTGCTGAAGGCCGGGCGCCAATTTCAGGCGGCATACGAGGACATGGCCTATCGCATGCGGGTCTGCTCCAGACGGTGACCCGTCTGAGCCTGGGCAATGCACCGGTCAGCAAGGGCGCGGCATGCCACCGGATCAGCAAGCGCCGACGATAGGGCGTCCCGCTGCTCCAGTGAGAGATCAGCCAGGACGATCTTGTCCGGCGTATCGAGGGGATCGAGGGCGGTCGCCTCTCCCCGGCCCACCGCGCATACGAAGGTGATGCCCTTGGTGCGGAGTACCCGCTGCGCGCCCTCGATGCTGAGGCGCTGGACATGGAGTAGCTCGCGGATCCCCCTCAACAGGGCCACGTCCTCCGGCCGGTAGTAGCGGCGACCGTTCCGTCTCATGGGACGCACCTGCGGGAATCGGGCCTCCCAGAAACGGAGCACGTGCTGCTCAACGTCCAGATCCGTGGCCACGTCGGCGATGCCTCGAAACGTCATGACCACCCTCCTAATGATAGGTGAGACCTAATACCAAGAGACGACCGATAGATAGAACCTGTGTGAAGGTTGTTCAGTGCCATAAGGCTCGGGTCGTGGGAGAGCGCCGAGCCTACCGCAAGATTTTTTTTCGCGCTGAAAATGATCCGAAATTTCACCCGCGGTTTTAGCCGTCCGCATGGCGGAGGATGATCCACTACCCAAGGACTGAACCGAGCGCAGGGCCAGCCTTGTCCCTGATGGAAATGGCTTGCTCCCTGCGTTAGACCCGCCGCCCCGCGCCATGCGGGCGAGGGGATCAAATGAGCGACACGGGCCAGCGCACTGCCGAGTTCCTGGCCATCTGTGTCGAGAACGCCGAACTGCGTCAGACCCTCGCCGAGGCGCAGGACGAATGCGTCGAGTTGGCGATCGATGCCGGCGAGCTTCACGCCGAGAACGCGGCGCTGCGGGCGCGCCTCGCTGAGGCTGAGCGGGAACGCGACCGGTGGCGGGCCGAGGCCGAACGGCGCCTCGTTGGCTGACTGTGGATAGGTGGCCGAAGCTGGTATCAGCGACGAGCCACCTTCTTCGGCGATGACTTCGCCTGGGTCTCTGCAGCGATCTTGTCCAAGAACGCCTGCGCCATCGGCGAGTCTGCGCCACGGCTGACATCAGTGCGACGCTCGAAGGCCATTCCAGCGTTCGAGATCAGGGCCATGTCAGCCACGACCCTAGTGCCGTTGTCGATCTGAGCGACGGTGTAGGTCACACGAGCGACGGGAGGGCCGCCAGCGTTGGTGCTCAGGAGAAGAACGGCCGCGAAGTTTTCAACCGGCTTCTCAACTGTGAGGCTGAAGGGATCGTCCTTCACGATCCGATACCCCTTATCTATCATCCCGCTCAAGATAGCAGATTTTACTCTCGCCGGATCGGCCCCCGGTATTGTGACTTCTGGCCGTCCGCTGGCAGTTGCGGGAGGCTGTACGGTTTGGCAGGCGCCGAGCACCGTCATTGCCGCTGCGGCCGCGAATACTCTCAGGCGCATAACTTCCCCCCACGCAATTTCTTGTGCATTAAATGGGGGATGGCCGATGCCGATATGACAGAAATACAACTCCGGAAAGAATCCGTTCTCCTCCACAGGGCAACGCCCGGACAGCCTAAATCCTTCCGACCTGGATGATGGATTGCAGTCAGGCCTCAGCCCTGTTGCTGTCGGGCGCGGGCCTCGGCCCATTCTCGGTCTCGAGCAGCCTGCCGCTCCCGGATGATCGCGTTCGCCTTGTCCTGTTCGGCGTAGAGCCTCAGGTCTTTTCGCTCCTGCCGAGCCGTCGCCTTCTTGCGCCGCTCCATGTCGGCGGCCTTCTGCGCTAGGATCTCCGCGACCGTGACGGGCTCGGGCTTCGGCTTCGGCTTCCTCCAGGCGTAGGCGTACGCTGTGTCCGGCTGGTAGGCGGGCGATGGTCTCGGCGGTGGGGTCGGCCTTGAGGATGCGCGAGGGGCGGCATCCACGAGGCGGGCGGCCTCTTCCAGCGTCATGCCGGCCGATGCCGCTACTCGGGCCGCTGCTGCCCGCCCGGCTGTGCGCTCCCCTGGGGTAGCACCACGGTCTGCGAGGGTCTGGCATTTCGCGAACCGGTCGCGATCCAACCTCATTGGTGAAGCCGTCACGCGGATAACAGCCAAGATTTCAGCTTCGCTGCATTCTCAGGACTGAGGCCGTAGCGCCCCATCCTGGCGTTTGCGAGGTGCTGGCGGCTCATCCCCATCTCCCGAGCGACATCGGCCCACGATTCCCGGCAACGGGCATGCTTGGCGGCCTTGAGGGCTTGGAGCACGTCTCCCGTAAGGGGACCATCGGGATAGGCTTGTAGGACAGTACTCAACCCGGGAGGCGCAACCTGCACCGCCGGGGCGGCTCGGGAAGCTCCGAAAAGATCGGGATGGCCGCCAACACAATCCTCCGAAGGCAACAGCACGCCAGATGGCCCGGTGAGATCCTTCCTCGGCCTGCTCCTGGGTACATGGGCTATCTCATGCGTCCGACGGCTCCATCGACCTTCCTTATCAGGAACGGCATAAATCTCAGCCGATTTTGCGCCCTGCAGTTTCACCTGCTGATCAAACAGGGTCAGGTTCTTATCCATGTATCTCAGTCGCGGCATGTGACGCCCCTCCTCGGCCTTCGAAGGTTGGAGTACGCGGGTGCTGCAGCTTCCCAAGCCTGATCCTGGGCCTGCTGGGCGGCCAGCCGGGCAGATTCCGCTGCCTTGGCTTCCTCAATGATTGGATCTTTCCCTGCAGCCCTGATGGCAGCATTCAGCGCATCCGCCAGAGCGGCGGCCTGGGTCAGGCTTAGGTCGATGGTGTCGACCGCTTTGGAGCCATGGCCCACACCATCACGGGTCTTCACGTGTACGATGGGGCGACCATCGGCTTTAACCGCCGAGACCACCACTCGGCGAGTTCCGCTACCGCTTACGCCGATTTTGAAGCCGCAAGCCTCGCGCGTCATCACGTGCTCCCCCAAGGTCTCGGCATCGAGGAAGCTCTTCGACGCCGAGTGAAACTTGAAGCCCGCGTGGATAGGCGCCGAGCGCTCATCGCGGGCTGATCCCATCGGGACCGCTGACACGCTCATCCAGTTCAGCCAGTCTGCGCACCAAATCACCGATCGCGAACACGATGATTCTTCGCTCATCATCGTTGATCGGAAAGAACGCTGGCCATGCGGGATGCTGCACGGTCGCCACGTGCTGAAACCAGCTTTCCAGCATGCGTGCGGCCGTGAGTGCCTCCTCTACCGGAATGGCGATCTGGCCTTCGAGATCCCCGGCGATCATCGGCCGAGCCCGCCGTGCTGGAGCCGTTGAAGATCGAAACGGATCGAAGCGATAAGGGCTTCCTCTCGAGCGTCCAGCGGCGGGCCGATCATCGTCTTAGTCGCCTGGAGCACGTGCACCTTCGCCTCAACATGCTCAGGGACATGCGCAGGAACGGCAACCAGCCCCCAGACTGCCGCCGTCACCTCGTCATAGATCTGATCGGCCTCAGCATCTCCGAAGCTGTCCTGCACCAGAAGAATGTCCATCTCAGCGAAATGACGCTGTGCTTCCCAAAAGCGTTCGATCGCTCGGGAGCAGCGATAGTAGCCTGGATCGCGGCCGCCGTTTACGGACTGGTCAGGGTTCGTGGCAGATGGTGAGCACGTCATCTTCATTCCTCAGCAGGTTTCGGGGTGATGAGGCTGAGGGGCCCATGCACGGGCTTCCTCGGCCGCTCTGGTTTCTGGACACAGCCCAGCATTCACTCGTCGTGCATCACGGCCAGTGATCTTAGATTTGAAGATTGATGAGAGGCGGGACAGAGAGGCGTAGCGCTCGCTCTGCTCCCTCTACTGGTACATTAGATGTGTCCGCCCTGAGTACCTGTGAGACCCCCGTAACAGGGCTTCACGGTCCGCCCAGAGGGACAGTTCAGGCTCTCAAGGATTTTGACGGTCCGCTATGAGTACCTGTCAGTCCGGTATGGGGGACAGACTGTCCTTCAGGGCGGACCGTCAGAATGCTTCCGGGCCGCCAACTCATGAACGCCTTGGACGGCAAATTTCCGGACACATCGCAGGGGTATTCGGTCAACCGCCACTCAGTGGCTCGCCCATCCTTGCGGCCGCCGAAGCTGCCGCGGATGACGACTTCGGTGAAGCCGTGGGCCACAAGTTCCTTGAACGCCTCGGCCGCAGTCGTTTTGCTGACGTGCATGTCCTCCGATACCTGCCGGACTGAGAGGACGAGGCGCCCGTTGTTCATGCCTTTGTACTGCGTCTTAAGGAGCACGTAGAGGGCACGAGCTTGGGGCGTGAGGTCCCTCCATGCCTCGCTGGCTAGAAGCCAATCGTATAGTCGGACGTGGGGGGGCGTCTTGTTCGGGTTGCCCTTGCTGTCGCGCTTCATGCGGCGCCCCCATGACTGAGGAGGAGCCGCCAGAGGTGGGCGCGAATGGCGCCCTCGTAGCTCGCGACCTCAGACCGGATCAGGTCTTCTGCGACGCCCTTTTTGCGGAGGCCATCCTCAAGCCGCCGAAGCTGTTCGCGGAGGTGCCCTTCAGCGTGGTTGTGCGGGACCGTCAGCATATAGCCGGCGGTTTTCCGAATCTGAGGCAGGCGCCTAGCGAAGCGGAAAGGGACGACGATCGCGCTCATGAAGCCCCCGCTTGCGCTTTTGCGTAGTTCAGGAGCGCTTCGGCGCCCGCACGGAAAGAATCGGTGCGGATCTTCTCGACCAACGCTGGCTCCGTGAGCGGAAAGCTCGCTTGCTTGTCATACTCAGCGTCGATCGCCTCCTTGAGTACGATCACCGCCTCCGCGTAGGTGTCGGGAATGGGTTCGCCAATGTAATCATCGACGAGTAGAAACAGGGCATGTACGTGAGGGGGCAGGGGGCCGACCAGCACTTCAGCAAGGTCGCAAATCGCGTTCAAGGAATAGTCGCGACCGAAAAAGCCGACGTTCGGCTCAGGGTCGTATTCGCGAAGGCCTGTCTCCGCGCATAGAACTCCCCAATTTTGCTGGCGTTCGTTGCTTCGTCGCCAGTCGAGGAGACGCACAACGGCGACATGGAAAGCCTCTCGAATGTCGGCGGTCATGGCGACACCGCCTTTCCATCTGCAAGGGCGCTCTGTGCAGCCTTCCGATCAGCGAAGGTCCCAACGGGGCGGCCTTCGATATCGTAGGCGTAAACGCCGGCCATAGTGCCGCGAATGAAGCCCAGGGGCGGGCGGCCACTATAGACCGTGATGTCGCCGCGGGCGGTGCCAGGACGAGGCGCGCTCATGCTGCGCGCTCCTGACTCTCGATCCACGCCAAGATCGTGCTGCGGCGGGCGCATAGGGTGCCACCCAACTTGAAGCTCGGAAGTCCGAGCTTGTCGGCCGCATGGTAGACGCGTCGGCGGTTGGCCTCCGATGAATCGCCGAACATGAAGGCGGCGATTGCATCGGCGCCGGTCATGAGATCCTCGGCAAGCGGCAAACCGCTCCCGTTCGCCCCAGCATGGGGCGTTATAGATTGTGCCATCTGACCACTTTCTTAAGTTATGCTGCGATGAAGTCAGCCACAGCGACTATCGTTCGATGCGTTATTATCGCTATATCAGTGCGATCCGGTCGGGACTTAACTTTGATATCGCCAAAGGGCGAACCATAAAGACCGGAACACACAATTTCATCTTGATAGTCGTTTTGTTCGCCGGGCACGGTCCTGACTGAAAGCATTGTGTATTGAAGAGGCATATGGAACTGAACAGAAACATCCATATGCTTCCGGTCAATCTGATCTCGGAGAACCGTGCCAGAGCAAGACACAATCAGACGCTCAAGATCGCAAGTAAGCGTATTTCCGAACTCACACAGGCCGTTGATCGTCCTATTATCCGTCCATTGTTGAGTTTTCTGACCGAATTCAGTAGCTTGTTTCGGAGAGTCCTTAGCTAGTCGCGAAACATTAAGGCCGATCAACAATATCGCTCCGTCTGCCGGAGTCATGCGAGCCGCCCCTCGGCCTCTCCCCGCCTGCTTTACTAGGCTGCCTTCACGTAGATACCTGGCGACACCGCTCGCAAACGTGGAATCGATTCCCTCAACGTCTGCGATCCTTTGCACGAGACCACTAAGCAGCGCCATTGCATCCCGTCCGCTTATCTGTAACCATTGCCGATGAAGCTCGCAAGCCCATTCTGCAATGGTTTCCGATAAAAAGCTTCACACATCGTTGATGCTCGATGCAGGCACACCGGAAGGTGAGATGTTCAAATGGCGACGATACGAAAACGGACGCTACCCAGTGGAAAGACCGTTTGGCTGGCAGGGTATGTCGACGGGGGAGGAAAGAGGCGCTTCCGGCAGTTTCCGACGAGGAAGGAGGCAGACGCCTTCCTAACGCGTGCAAGGAGCGAGGTGGCAGCCGGTAGCCATGTACCAGATCGAGCCGCGAGCACAGTCCAGCAGGCCTACGATCTTCTTATCTCCGCTCTCGAGGTAGATAACGCCGCAAGGTCAACGGTTGAGAATTACCGGACGTACTACGGCGGTCACGTGCGGCCCTTCCTTGCGGAGCGGCTTCTGCCGAAACTTCATCCAGCCGACGTCGGCGACTGGCTGGAGCAACTGAAGGCCGGGGGCCGCACGGACGACACGTGTCGGCGCGCGCGCATTGTGCTCGGGGCGATTTTCGATGAAGCGATTCGCCGGCGGCTGGCCTTCGCCAATCCAGTTCGCTCGCTGCGCAGCCGGCGGAAGACACGGCGCGCGGAAATCAGTGAGGCTGAAGATACAGTTCGCATCCCAGAGCGGGGGGCGGTACGCGCCATGCTGGCGGCTGCCGCGGATGTCGACGGGCTGTTCCTCGTAGCTCGCGTGCGGTCCGACCACGGTCTTCGCACAGTCGAGGTTCGCCGAGTGGCGCTCGATCATCCAATCAAGGCGATGCGAGCGTTCAAGGCTGAGCATCGAGACGCCGAGGTAGAGGGGTTTCGCCCAACGCCCTGGCTCCGCCCAATGCTGGCGGCGATGGCGCTGGCCGGCCTGCGCATCGGCGAGGCGCGGGGCTTGGCGTGGGGTCGGATCCTGCCGGAGCACCTCGAAGTGCGAGAGGGCGTCGACCGCTTCAACACATTGGGTCGGGTGAAAACTGTCTCGGCGCTGCGCAGCATCCCGATAGGGCCCCAGCTCGCCACTATCCTTGCAAACTGGAAGGCAACGGGGAACCGATCTGCCGGTCTGGTTTTCCCATCCGATGCAGCGACACCGTTGGGCTATCCGAACATCGTCAACCGCCAAATCGGCCCACTGCAAATTGCGCTCGGGATCGTAGCCGCTGATGGCTCCCCTAGGTGGACGCCTCACAGCTTCCGCCACTTCGCTGTTTCATTGTGGATCGATGAAGGTGTCAATATCCGCCAGGTCAGCGAGTGGGCCGGGCACGAGTCACCTGAGTTCACCCAGCGCGTCTACGGTCACCTGTTTGCTGCCGGCAGAGCGGACCGGCGGGCAGCTACCGCAGGAGAGATTTCGGTACTTGGCGCAATCGAAACCGCAACACAGGCGCAACACGGCAACGACAACGCGATGAAAAACGCTTTGTCAGTAAACACTTAAGTTCCGGAATAAACCGCCTTGTAAGCGGTAGGTCGCGAGTTCAATTCCCGCAACCGGCACCACACGTTCTCCCTTGGAAAGGGCCCTGATCACGGACCTCTTGGAACAGTCTGCACGGGCCTCTGAGAACCGTGGTTACCTTGGGGTTACCCCGCGATCAGTCGCGGTCGAGTTCAAGCGCGGGCTCTGCAAGGGCATTTCGTGGCCACTGTGTGCCATAAGCGGAAGCTTGCTGCCTGCCCGGAATCGGACGTTCCGCCGCCGACCCTGGCTGTGTCAAAACCCCGAAGATGGTACTCTTCTCTGGGTTGACCGGAGGCGGGCATGGGACGGTTTGTTGTCGGCGCTGAGCGCGATCAGACGACACTGTTTCCGCCTTGTCTTGAAGACTGGATCGCCGAGGACAACCCGGTCCGCGTGGTCGATGCCTTCGTGGAGGCGCTGGATCTTGGTGCGCTCGGCTTTGCGGGCGTCGATGCGGCGGCGACGGGGCGACCGGGCTACCATCCGGCCGCTCTTCTGAAGCTCTACGTCTACGGCTATCTCAACCGGGTCCCGTCGAGCCGACGTCTGGAGCGCGAAGCGGGCCGCAACGTCGAGGTCATGTGGCTGACGGGCCAGCTGTCGCCCGACCACAAGACCATTGCCGAGTTCCGCCGGCAGAACGGACCGGCCATTGGGCGCGTCTGTGCCCGCTTCGTCGCGTTGTGCCGCGAGATGGGCCTTCTGACGGGGACGCGCGTCGCGATCGATGGCTCGAAGTTCAAGGCGGTCAACAACCGCGACCGCAACTTCACGCAAGGAAAGCTCGACCGGCGCCGCCAGCAGATCGAGGAGAGCGTGTCGCGCTACCTCTCGCAGCTCGACACGGCTGATCGTCAGGATCCCACCCCCGAATTGGCCGCCAAGGTGGTGCGGTTGAAGGAGAAGATCGCCCGCCTTGGACAGGAGATGGAGCGGTTGGCCGGCCTGGAGGAGCAGATGAAGGCGGCGCCTGACCGGCAGATCTTACTGACCGATCCCGACGCGCGGTCGATGGCAACCAGCGGGCGCGGATCGGGCCTGGTGGGCTACAACGTCCAGGTGGCGGTCGAGACCGAGCATCATCTGATCGTGGCGCACGCGGTGACCAATGCCGGCTCGGACCGGGCACAGCTCAGTGGAATGGCCGCACGAGCCAAGCAGGCTCTGGAGACAGACACGCTCGATGCGGTGGCCGACCGGGGCTATTATTCCGGCGAACAGATCCTGGCCTGCGAACGCGCCGGCATCTCCGTCACGCTGCCCCGGCCGATGACTTCGGGCGCCAAGGCCGCTGGCCGCTTCGGCAAGGAGGATTTTCTCTATTGCCCTCAGGAGAACGCCTACCTGTGCCCAGCGGGTGAGACGCTGCCCCACCGTTATACCACGGTGGAGAATGGTCTGACGCTGCATCGATACTGGACGAATGCCTGCTCGGCCTGCCCGATGAAGACGGACTGCACGACGGGCAAGGAGCGCCGGGTGACGCGTTGGGAGCATGAGGACGTGCTGGAGACCGTGCAGCGCCGATTGGACGGCGATCCGCTGGCGATGCGGGTCCGGCGCGAGACGGTCGAGCATCCCTTCGGTACGCTCAAAGCGCGGATGGGGGCCATGCACTTCCTGACCAAGACCCTGCCACGCGTCTCGACCGAGATGGCGCTCCATGTCCTCGCCTATAATCTGACGCGGGTTCTCAATATCCTCGGAAGCCGGAAGCTCCTGACGGCGATCCCCACCTGAGGAAAAGCTCGAATCGTCCGTGGACGAGGGCAGGAAACCGTCCGGGAAGCGCCGTCAACTCAAAATGATCATCCCCCAACCGTAAGAACCCGTTCGACGCGATGAACAGCCTATTCTCGCACGGCCGGGACGCCACCCGATTGCCCAAGCCTTAATCCCCGAGTTTTGACACGGCCTGGACCCAACACAGTCGTTCGCGTTCCCCGACGCGATGTGCAGAAGCGGACATATGGCGAGACACCTCTGATCCGCTGCCACTGGCTGATGGCGGCCTTCAGGTTCAGGATGGCGTCTCATCGAAGCGAGTTTGTCGACCATGGCCGCTTTTGCTTCGAGCGGTTCAGAAACTCTTTCGATGCACGCGGAGCATGTCGGCAATCGCGCGCCCATAAACGATGGACACGACAGCCGGGGGAACACGTCTGAGCCGATGAGCAGCGCATGCCTAAGGCAGATGCGGCCTTTTCCAAAACACGTCGACCTCGCTCTCTCTCGTTGTCCCTGGACACATGTTCGCCGCCGGATTGCCGAAGAAGGAGCCACCACCTCTGCCGTATGTAGCTTCCCTTAGGGAGCTACCGAGTAGCGTTTGCCTTGGCAGAATGCCTTCTTGAATGATCAGGGGAGGCACGAATGAAGGGAAGTATACATCGGCGATCTTCGGCTGGTTGTACACCGGGGATTTGGGAGGGCTCGCACCGCGAACGAATGGACCCCAACGCTGCGGTCTTCACTCCCGATATTGTCAAAGCGATGTGCGAAGGGTTCGACCTGGCTTGGACCTCGATACTCGCTGCAAACCTCACTTGCGCGGCTGATCGCTTCGCGGCGGAGACACGACGTCAGCTCGCGATTGCGATCGTCGAATCTGCCTGCCGGGGCACATGCGATCGCCATCGGCTGAGCGAAAATGCTCTCAGAAGCTTCTTCCCCCTGGGGCTGCCAGGGCGGGGCGAACAGGATCGGAACGATCCTAGTGCTCTGACTCAGACGGATGGTTCAGGAGCTCGGCTGAGGGCGTCGAAGATTGCAGAGGCGGGTTTAGTCCAGATGAAGGGCTTTGGGCTACGGTTGTGCTCGGCGATGTAGCGATTGAT
>NZ_JAKSYI010000023.1 GCF_022829285.1 Methylobacterium sp. J-078 | reverse complement strand
CGAACTCGCGAGCGGCACCGGGCTGCCGAAGAAGCCGGACGATCCGCACGCGGGCAAGGGCGCCAGCAGCGCCACCCAGGAGCCGAGCCCGGTCCAGCTCCCGTACCCGATTAAGGTGCTGCACGACAAGTAATACGGTTTCCGGCTGAATCGTTAGGGTTCTGGCGCGGGTCCCCTCTCCTGGAAGGAGAGGGACAGGGTGAGGTGTGTGACCTCTCCGGAAATGGACCAAACCTCACCCCAACCCTCTCCTTTCAGGAGAGGGAGCGCGTCGCGCACAGGCTGACCGAAGCAATTAACCGGAAACCGTATAAGACCGAGTCTCATCGAGGTCCGGCGCACGACCGCGGTCGCGCGGGTAGACCTCGATGCGTCGAGATCATCGAGGTCTGGTACAAGGACGCTCCGAGACTCGCCTCACGTCGAGGAGGCGGGGACCTCGTCGGCGATCCAGGCGGCCTGAGGCCGGCCGCGGTCGGCCTCAGGCGCTCCGCCCCGGCTCTGGCCGAGGGCGGTGAGTTCCGGCGCACGGTCGGTGTCGTCTACCGTGAGGAACAGGCGCCAAGCCTGCGAGCGCCGGCCCAAGCGGGCGCTGCTCGTGAGCACGCTCTGGGCCGGGCTCGAGAGCAGGCCGAGGGCCACCGGGGCCATCCAGAGAGCGAGCCAGGCATCGCCGGCATAGAGCAGGCCGCCCGCCAGCAGCGCGCCGGCGACCAGGGTGTCGACCTGGAGCCGGCAGGCCTCGGCCCACGGCACCCGCCGGTCATCGCGCACCTGTGCGTCCCAGCGCACGACCCGGCCGACGAAGGTGGTGACGATGGCGCCCGCCGCGAACAGCGTCATCACGGGCCAGAGCAGGACCCAGATCGCCTGTTCCAGCACGGCACTCTTGAGGAGCGAGGCGGTGCCGCCGAACGCCGCCCGGCGCTCGGCCGAGGCCAGCACGTGGCCGAGGCTCAGGAGTTTCGGAACGGCCAGGATCGTGACGACGAGCCCCGCCAGGGCGTGGGCGGCGGCGCCCGAGCCGGTGAATCCGTAGGCGAGCAGGCCGAGGTCGCCCGTCCGCGCCGCCTGGAGCGTCCCGAGGGCGAGGAACAGCACCCAGAGGGGGCAGGCCATGTAGGACAGGATGCCGACGATGAGGTGCCAGCGGCTGGCCGGGCGCAGGCCCGGCATCGCGGTGACGCGCAGGTGCTGCATGTTGCCCTGGCACCAGCGGCGCTCGCGCCCGAGGAGGTCGACGAGGTTCGTCGGCATCTCCTCCCAGGTGCCGCCCATCTCCGGCAGCAGGCGGACCTCCCAGCCGGCCCGGCGCAGGAGCGCGCCCTCGACGATGTCGTGGCACAGGATCTCTCCGCCCAGCGGCGCCTTGCCGGGCAGGACGGGCAGCTCGGCGTTGTCGGCGAAGGCCGCGATCCGCAGAATCGCGTTGTGGCCCCAGTAGCTGCCGTCCGGCCCCTGCCAGGTTTCCAGGCATCGGATGGCGAGCGGCGCGTAGAGCCGCACGGCGAATTGCTGGATGCGGGCGAACAGGGTGTCGCGCCCGGTGGCGTAGGACACGGTCTGGATCAGGCCGACGCGCGGGCTCTCCTCCATCAGCCGCGCGAGGCGGCGCATGGCGGGGCCGGTCATCAGGCTGTCGGCGTCGAGCACGATCATGAAGTCGTATTCGGGCCCGTAGGTCTTGCAGAACTCGGTGATGTTGCCGGCCTTGCGGCCCGCATTGTCCCGGCGCCGGCGATAGCGGATGCGCGGCAGGCCGGGGCCGTGCTGGCGGGTCCAGGCCTCGATGCGGGCGAATTCGTGCTCCTCCACCGCCGCGATGGCGCCGTCGCGGGTGTCGGAGAGGACGAAGATGTCGATGTCGCCGCCGTCGCCCCCGGCGCGCTGGAGCGAGCGGGCCATGACGCGGAGCGCCGCGAACACCGCCACCGCATCCTCGGCGTGGATCGCCACCACCGCGGCCGTGCGGCTCAGGCCCGAGCCTTCCGCCGGCACGGTGAGGGAGCGCCGCTCCAGCTCCGACAGGGCCCGGTCCCCGAGGGCGGTCGCGGCCAGACCGTAGACGTATTGCCACGCCACGAAGGCCTGCCAGGTCATGACGAGGGCGAACAGCGCCAGGACCGCGCCGTCGAGGAGGCCGGCCGGCCGGCCGTAGGCGGCCAGCGCCAGGGCGGTGACGAGGGCACCCAGGGCCAGGGGGGGCAGGGCCAGCAGCAGCCGGCGGGCCAGGTACGAGCGGGGCCGATCCAGGCCCGGCGTCGCGATTTTCGCCGGACCCGGGATTTCAGCCGCCGGGGCGTCGTGCGACAACCGTTGAGACTCGAGGCTCTGGGGCATGGGGTGCGGCGAACTCGAAGGAGGGGTGACACCGTGATCCGTCACCGGAGCCAGCCGGCGAAGGGGAACCGATGGGCGAAGGCAAGGGGCTCGATGAACCCGGACAGGCCGAATTCCCCTCGCGGCGGCAGGCCCTGCGGACCACGCTGAGCGCGGCCGTGGGGATGGTTCTGCCTAGCGCGCACGATCTGAATGCCGCCCGAACGCAGGCCGCCCCGAATCCCGCGGCAGCCGACCCCATAACATTCGACGGCCTGCGAGCGAAGGCGCGCGCCCTCGCGGCCAATCCGTACCGGCCGCCGCCGGAGGACCTGCCCCCGGCCCTGGCGGGCCTCTCCTACGACGGCTACCGGGCCATCACCTTCCGCCCCGGGGCGAGCCCGCGCCTCGGGCGCCACTTCTCCGCCCAGCTGTTCCATCGCGGCTTCCTGCAGCGCAAGCGCGTGGACCTGTTCCTGCAGCCGCGTCAGGGGCCGGCCCGACCGATCGCCTATGCGCCGGACCTGTTCGACCTCGGCTCCGATCTGACGGGGCAGGCCTTCGCCCCCGATCTCGGCTTCGCGGGCTTTCGCCTGCACTACGCCTTCGATGCGAACGCGCCCGCGAACCAGGAGGAGTTCCTGGTCTTCCTCGGCGCCTCCTACTTCCGGCTGCGGGGCTTCGGCCAGGAATACGGCCTCTCCGCCCGGGGGGCCGCGATCCGCACCGGGGGACCCGGCGCGGAGGAGTTTCCCGATTTCACCGCCTTCTGGATCTGCGAGCCGGCGGAGGACGCGCGCACCATCGAGATCTTGGCGCTCCTCGAATCGCCGAGTCTGACGGGCGCCTACCGCTTCACGGTCACGCCCGGAGACCCCTCCGTGATGGCGGTGCAGGCCTCCCTGCACCCGCGTGTCGCCCTCGACCGGCTCGGGCTGGCGCCGCTGACCAGCATGTTCCTGCACGGCGCGAACGGGCCGGGCGCGCGCGGCGCCGAGCCCTTCGACGATTTCCGGCCACAGGTGCACGATTCCGACGGGCTCGCCGTGGTCACGCGCGGCGAGCGGCTCTGGCGCCCGCTCACCAACGGCCGTTCCCAGCCGCAGATCTCGGCCTTCGGCACCGATCCCCTGGAGGGCTTCGGCCTGCTCCAGCGCGAGCGTGACTTTCCGGCCTATCTCGACGTGCAGGCCCGGCACGAGGCCCGGCCCGGGCTCTGGGTGACGCCGGAGGAGGGGTTCGGGCGCGGCGCGGTCCAGCTCTTCGAGATCCCGTCCCGGGAGGAGTACATGGACAACATCGTGGCGGCCTTCGTGCCCGCGGCCCCCGTGCCGGCCGGGGCGGAACGGGCGCTGCGCTACAGCCTGACCACGGTGGATGCCGAACCGGTGGCGACCGTGCCCGGAACCCTCGCCCGCGTGGTTTCCACCCGCGTCGGCTCGGCCGAGCGCCTGCGCCCGACCACGCCGCCGAGCCCCGGGCGGCGCCTCTACGTCGTGGATTTCGAGGGGCCCGGCCTGCCCGCCGACCGCAACGCGACGCTCACCGCCGACGTCTCGGCCAGTGCCGGCACGATGGTCGATCCGGTGGTGGAGTTCGTGCCCCAGACCGGCGGCTGGCGCCTCTACGTGGAATGGCGGCCGCCCACGCCGCCGCCGGCCGGAGACGTCATCCTGCGCGCCCGCCTGAGCCGGGACGGCACGGTGCTGACCGAGACCTGGGACAGCCCGGCTTGAGCGGGCGTTTGACCGCGGCGCGCGCCGGCCTGTAGACACCGGACCCCATCGGGAGACTGCGCGCATGGCCGCCATCAACACCACCCTCGCCGCCGAACTCGGCGTGGCGGAATGGCAGGTGAAGGCCGCCGTCGACCTCCTCGACGGGGGCGCGACGGTGCCGTTCATCGCGCGCTACCGCAAGGAGGTCACCGGCACCCTCGACGACACGCAGCTGCGCAATCTGGAGGAGCGCCTCGCCTACCTGCGCGATCTCGAGGCGCGCCGCGCCGCCGTGCTGGAGGCAATCGACGCGCAGGGTAAGCTCGATGCGGGACTGAAGGCCCGCATCCTCGCCGCCGACACCAAGGCGCGGCTGGAGGATCTCTACCTGCCCTTCAAGCTGAAGCGCCGGACGAAGGCGCAGACCGCCCGCGAGGCCGGGCTGGAGCCGCTGGCCGAGGCGCTCCTGACCCAGCCCGACCAGGGGCCGGAGGCGGCCGCCAGGGCCTACGTTGATGCGGCCAAGGGGATCGCCGACGGAGAGGCCGCCCTGGAGGGGGCCCGCGCCATCCTGATCGAGCGCTTCAGCGAGGACCCGGAACTCGTCGGCTCCCTGCGCGAGACCGGCTGGCAGCGCGGCCGGATGGTGGCCACCGTGAAGCCCGGCAAGGCGGCCGCGGGCGAGAAGTTCTCGGACTATTTCGACTTCGCCGAACCCCTGACGAAGCTGCCCTCGCATCGCATCCTCGCCCTGTTCCGGGGCGAGAAGGAGGAGGTGCTCGACCTCGCCATTGCCGACGCGGTCGGGGACGAGCCGGCCAAGGGCCGACCGTCCTCACAGGAACTGCGCATCGCGAAAACCTTCGGCATCCGCGACCAGGGCCGGCCGGGCGACGCCTTCCTGATGGAGACGGTGCGGCGCGCCTGGCGCACCCGCCTGAAGCCCGCCACCGACACGGACCTGCGGGCCCGCCTCTGGGCGGTGGCGGAGGCCGGCGCCGTCACGGTCTTCGCCGGAAACCTGCGCGACCTCCTGCTCGCCGCACCCGCCGGCGCGCGGCCGACCCTCGGCCTCGATCCGGGCTTCCGCACCGGCGTGAAGGTCGCGGTGGTGGACGCCACCGGCAAGGTGGTGGCGACCGACACGATCTACCCGCACGAGCCGCGCCGCGACTGGAACGGCGCCCTGATCGCTCTGGCCAAGCTCTGCCGGGCGCATGGGGTGGAGCTCGTCGCCATCGGCAACGGCACCGCCTCGCGGGAGACCGACCGGCTGGCGGCCGAACTCATCGCCAAGCAGCCCGAGCTCAAGCTCACCAAGGTCATGGTCTCGGAGGCCGGCGCCTCGGTCTACTCGGCCTCGGCCTATGCCAGCGCGGAACTGCCCGACCTCGACGTCTCGATCCGCGGCGCCGTCTCGATCGCCCGGCGCCTGCAGGACCCGCTCGCCGAACTCGTGAAGATCGAGCCCAAAGCCATCGGCGTCGGCCAGTACCAGCACGATCTCGCCGAGGGGAAGCTCGCGCGCTCCCTCGACGCGGTGGTGGAGGATTGCGTGAACGGCGTCGGCGTCGACGTGAACATCGCCTCGGCGCCGCTGCTCGCCCGGGTCTCGGGCCTGACACCGCGGGTCGCTTCCAACATCGTCGGGCATCGCGACGCAAACGGCCCGTTCCGCAGCCGCGCCGCCCTCAAGAAGGTGACGGGCCTCGGCCCCAAGGCCTACGAGCTCGCCGCCGGCTTCCTGCGCATCCGCGGCGGGAGCGACCCCCTCGACGCCTCGGGCGTGCACCCGGAGGCCTACCCGGTGGTGCGCCGCATCCTCGCCGCCACCGGCCAGCCGATCCAGGCGATGATCGGCAACACGGGCGCTCTACGGAGCCTGGACCCCAAGAAATTCACCGACGCGACCTTCGGCCTGCCCACCGTCACTGACATCTTTTCCGAGCTGGAAAAGCCCGGCCGCGACCCGCGCCCAGCCTTCAAGACCGCCACCTTCCAGGAGGGCGTCGAAAAGATCACCGACCTCAAGCCCGGCATGCGCCTCGAAGGCGTCGTCACCAACGTGGCCGCCTTCGGCGCGTTCGTGGACATCGGCGTCCACCAGGACGGCCTGGTCCACATCTCGATGCTGGCCGACCGCTTCGTGAAGGACCCGCGCGAGGTGGTGAAGCCCGGGGATGTGGTGCGGGTGCGGGTGGTCGAGGTGGATGTGGGGCGTAAGCGGATCGCGTTGAGTATGAAGGCGGGGGAGGTGGTGGCTAAAAGCTCCGAGGCGGAAGTGTTTCAAGGGCACTCCCGCCTACTGACAGATCCCTCCAAAGCCACCTCCTCCACATCCAACAACGCGTTGGCTGATGCCCTACAGCGCGCAATTCGTCGTACACCTTAAAGTAAAGTGCTTGGCTCTAACGGCCTGAGTGAAAATCACAAGCTATGGCGCATACTGTTCAACAGGTGGGGAAGGCCTTTTCATAAATTTATCCTGCGCCTTGGCCTAGCGCTGCAGCATGAGCATCCCAGTAACATCCGTTATCTGTTCTCTCTACCACCTTAGATCCACTTAAATTATATATATAGTGCTGACGAACGTCTCTGCGATCACGTGCATATTTTTCGAGAGTTGCCAGACAAGAAAATGTCGAACGTGTCAGTCCGACGAACCGAGCGGCACCTGTCGCAATTTCGAAATCAATCAAACTGAGATGTAATGGAGTTAGTAATTCCATTTCCAAATTAGACAGATAATCACTTTTTAAGTGTATAGAGATGCCAAATCGGTCCAGGGCAACTGATTTCATCTCCTCCTTCGAAATCGGCAATGCTCTTTCGTCACAAAGAGCAAAAATCTTTTTCGTATTTAGTTCAGAATGTATAATTTTTTCAAGGATATCATCAAATTTAAGATAGTTTGTTTCGTTTGATGGAACGATTGCATCAAGTGTCTGCTCACAGTGATCTTGCCAATCTTTTTCTATCCGGAACTGGACAACAGCAAAATCTGGATTGTCCTGCACAACTTTCTCACGCAAAATTTTCATTAGGAAAGCATTTCTGACTCTCGGAACAAGCGCTTCGAATGCATCGAGCACGAAAACAGCATTTGAATTGTTTTTGTTTTGGGGGATGTTATGGAAAATACTATGCATTTTCCAAAAGTAATCATCGTATCCCCCGGGTAGATCCTTTGGATCGATATGAGCAATTCGGATTGAGTTTCGTTCACAGAAATCAGACATTGGTGCAAATTCGAATACATCTTCGAATGCTAATGGCCGGAATTGCTTGGTGATCTGATCGAAAATCTTGAAGCGCGGCAGAACGACTGGCCGGTTTGTTGCATGTGCCTCAACCAGTAAACCAACAAAGGCGATCTTCTGGTTTGTGATTCCGCCGCCTCCGTGGGGTTCGTAACCTATTGGGGGAAGGTTTTCTTGCTCTGACATAGGATTACCGTTCGAATGTTAAGTGCAGGCTCGTAGAGATTGTCTCGTTTAACTTAAATAAATGCTCTCGCATACAGCACGAGCAGGTATCCCTGGATTCACAGTATTGGCCGGATAATGAGCGCTGACAAGCAATCCAATGCGACCACAAAAGCTTCACCGATACGAATGTCTTTCATGACCATAACCTCTGCTCTCAGTCAGATGTATCTTCCAAACACCATGTTTTTCACAAAAGCGATTCTTTCGGCGATGTTCAGATCAAGTACCTGATCAGCGTCTGAAGCGCTGAATTTAATTCAGCTTGCAAATCCCGCCCCTTGCCGATACCAATATTTGCCTTCTCGTATGCTGAACTTGAGACTTGACCATTAGATCCAACGTCGATGCTAAGGAGAATGCCAGCGCTTGGCGCAAATGCATGCGCGGACCTGTTCCTAAAATACAATTAGGAATCTTAGTATTGTACGTTGCTAATGAGTTTTTTCGATATATTGAAGGCGCCATAAGGGATAATTAGATGCAAACAATAATGTCAACTCTGTTCGGCGCGAAAACGCTTCTGTATCCATTCAAGATTTTTCACTAAGATCTAAATCATTGCTTATGACATTGTATTGGATAAATAATTTCATTGTACTCTCCAATTTCCATCCTATTTAACATAGATTCTTGATGCCGGACAGGGCATCACGCTCTAAAATTGGTTCAGATGCCAGTTCGATCATCCGTGGTTTGATACGATGGCAAACTCGCATTATGGACAATGCGGCGCGGTCTCGGATATATACCCTGAAGCGCCCATTTGTATGGTGTGCATCGTTGAGGCCTTCAGGAAGCATCATGAAGTGGTATTTCGCTGTTAATGAACATGGCTTGCTGCATGCCTGGGATCAAATCCAAATTACTGTTAGCTCAGCCCGCCGAAACACGCGGCTTACCCCCATTTGTCTCGTAGACAATGGCGCCAAGTCTCCTGAAGCTGAAGCCCGTATTGAAGTCCTAGCTCGCAACGGGGTTCAGATCATCGAACACAAGTCTCTGCTGTGGCCAATTGTGAAGGCGAAAAAGGGGATCGAGACAGACATGTTCAGCGGCCATTGGCTGCGGTGTGACATTCCACTCATCGACCGAAGCGACGAGATCATACTTTACACGGACATTGATGTGATGTTTCGGAGTAACCCAGAACCTTTTGGGCAGCGGCCTGATTTTATTGCTTGTGCTCCTGAATTTAATCAAGACGACTGGGGTTATTTTAATTCCGGCGTGATGCTAATGAATCTGCAGAACCTGCGTTCGACCCGTCATGAGCTTGAGCAACATATCGAGAACAATATCATCAACATGGCTCCCCATGACGACCAAGGTGCTTTAAATTCGGTGTATCGTGATCGTTGGTCTAAGTTGGATATTGCCTATAACTGGAAGCCGTATTGGGGGTTCAATGCGCATGTTCCGATCCTACATTTCCATGGCCCCAAGCCAATTCATGTAAAAGTCTATCAAGACGAAAAGTCGGACACGCAGATTTTTGGTCCAGATCTCTATAGCCTCTACCAGCGTGATACAGAGGCTTACGCAGATTATTTGGAAGAGTCCAAAAAATATACTCTAGATGCCTGATTGATCATCGGTGTTAGTTTTTCTGGGAAGCTTTAAGTGGGCGCCGGAAAGCAGCGTCCACTTAATGATTTCTATTAAGTGATTTCTATGAATATTCCGACGAGTTCCAATGTCTTGGTCAGCAATTGCCCGGTATAGCTTGTCTAGCTGTCGTCTTTAAAGCTTGCGATCAAATTTGTTTATTTAACAGCGCACAGATAGCCATCTATGCGAATTCCGCTTGCTGTCATGAACCACGGCGCTGGGCTTAAAATATCCCGTGAGTTCAACATCCGATCGGTGAATTGGCGTAAATTAGCATCCTCAATGAAAAAACGGCAGCGTATGCGGAGCATACAACCCGAACCCCAGCAGCGCCAACCCAGCCACACCCAGCAGTCCGCCGCCGACCACCAGCGCGAAAATCCCCGTGATCACCTCGGCCGAGGCGAGCACGATGCCGATCTGGAAGGCGGCTGAGGCGAATTCGTAGTGGTGGTAGCGGTGGAGGGCGAGGTCGCGCACCTCCTGGGAGTGGCGGGCCTTCTCGGCCAGTTCCTTGCGGCCCTCGCCGGTGGCGGGCTCGCTGTCCCAGCGGGCCATCGTCTTGGCCCATTCGGCGCGCTTGGCCTTCACTGCCTCGGAATTGGCCACCTCCGGCGGCAGCAGCGCCAGGGTCTCGTCGGCCGTCTTGAGGACGGTGCCCCGGATGGTGCGGGCCTGGAAGTAGGCCCACTGGTTGGAGGCCTCGACATTGGCGCCCAGCGCGTCCGTCTGCGCGCCCTTGGCCAGGGTCTCGGCCAGCGCCAGGAACAGCGCCAGCACCGAGATCAGCAGCGCCACGCGCTTGTTGGAACTACCCCCCGCCCCGTGACCACCCGACATGCTGCTCGCCCTCGTTTCGACGGCGGCAGTCACACCCGATCATGCGCGTGAGCGCAAGGGGTTCCCGTCAGTTCGGGAAGACGTGGCCGCCGATGATCCGCAGGCCCACGGGGCTGCCGGCGGCGAAGCGGTTGGTGTCGGCGGCCTCCACCACCACGGTCTTGCCCTCGGGCCGGTCGACCTCGATGCGCTGGCGCCCCTGCGTCCGGTAGGACGAGCGCACCACGCCGTGGAGATGGGCCTCGCCGCCCTCGGCGAACTGGAGCTGCCAGGGCCGGGCGTAGAGCTTGATCGGACCGACGAGTCCTTCGGGCGCCCGCACCGGTGTGAGGCGGCCGTCGACGCGGACCGCGCCGCCCTGCGCGATCGCTTCGACCTCGATGGTGTCGCCGAGGAACTTCAGCACGGTGGCGGAGACCGGCGCCTCCTGAACCTCGTCCGGCGTGCCGACCTGCTCCAGGCGGCCCTTGTCGAGCACCGCGACCCGGTCGGAGAGTTCCAGGGCCTCGTCCTGGTCGTGGGTGACGAAGATCGTGGTCTGGCCGGTGCGGTCGTGGATCTCGCGCAGCCAGCGGCGCAAGTCCTTTCGGACTTGCGCGTCGAGGGCGCCGAAGGGCTCGTCGAGCAGGAGTACGCGGGGTTCCACCGCCAGCGCCCGTGCGAGCGCGATGCGCTGGCGCTGGCCGCCCGAGAGCTGGCTCGGATAGCGGTCGGCGAAGCCCGAGAGCTTGATGAGGTCGAGGAGGTCGCCGACCCGGCGCTTGATCTCGGCCTTGGCCGGGCGCTCGGAGCGCTTCCGGGCGTTGAGCCCGTAGGCGATGTTCTCGGCGACGCTCATGTGCTTGAACAGGGCGTAGTGCTGGAACACGAAGCCAACCGCGCGCTGCTGCACGGGAAGCCGAGTCGCGTCCTCGGCGCCGAACACGATGCGGCCCGCATCGGGGAAGTCGAGGCCGGCGATGATGCGCAGGAGCGTGGTCTTGCCCGAGCCCGAGGGGCCGAGCAGCGCCAGCAACTCGCCCGCCCGCACGTCGAGGGAGAAGTCGTGCAGCACGGCTGCCGTGTCGAAGGTCTTCGACAGGTTCTCGACGCGGATGGCGGTGGAGCCGCCCTGCTCAGTGACCCCGGGCACCCGCGGCGATCTCGTCGGCGTAGCGCCATTCGAGGACGGATTTGAGGAGGAGGGTGACGAGGGCGAGGCCGGCCAGGAGGGAGGCGACGGCGAAAGCGGCAACGAAGTTGTACTCATTGTAGAGGATCTCCACGTGGAGCGGCAGCGTGTTGGTGAGGCCCCGGATGTGGCCGGAGACCACCGAGACCGCGCCGAACTCACCCATCGCGCGGGCATTGCAGAGGAGCACGCTGTAGAGGAGGCCCCAGCGGATGTTGGGCAGCGTCACCGTGCGGAAGGCGTGCCAGCCGGAGGCGCCGAGCGTCAGCGCCGCCTCCTCCTCCGCCGTGCCCTGCTCCTGCATCAGCGGGATGAGCTGGCGGGCGACGAACGGGAAGGTGACGAAGATGGTCGCCAGCACGATGCCCGGCACCGCGAAGATGACCTGGACGTCATGCTCGAGCAGCCACGGACCGACAAGCCCCTGCGCCCCGAAGACCAGCACGTAGATCAGCCCCGAGACCACCGGCGAGACCGAGAACGGCAGGTCGATCAGGGTAACGAGCAGGTTCTTGCCCCAGAACTCGAACTTGGCGATGGCCCAGGAGGCCATGATGCCGAAGACGAGGTTGAACGGCACCGCGATGACCGCGGTGAGCAGCGTCAGCCGGATCGCAGCGTGGGCGTCGGCCTCCGTGAAGGCGGCGAGATACGCGGCAAAGCCTTTGGCGAAGGCCTGCGCGAACACGGTGAGCAGCGGCAGCACCAGGAACAGGGCGAGGAACAGGATCGCGATCCCGATCAGCAGCCAGCGGATCCAGCGGCCTTCCGTGACGACGCTGGCGGGCCGGGCTTCGGCGAGGGCGACGGGTGCGAAGGTCTCAGACATAGCCGAATCTCCGCCGGCTCCAGGCCTGGATCAGGTTGATGGCGAGCAGGGTGAGGAACGAGATGCCGAGCATGATCGTGGCGATGGCGCAGGCGCCGCCGTAATCGTACTCGGACAGCTTGATGACGATGAGGAGCGGCGCGATCTCGGAGACGTAGGGCAGGTTGCCGGCGATGAAGATGATCGAGCCGTACTCGCCGACGCCGCGGGCGAAGGCGAGGGCGAAACCCGTGAGCACCGCCGGGATCAGCGGCGGCAGCACCACCCGCACCAGGGTGTGGACGCGCCCCGCCCCGAGGGTGGCGGAGGCCTCCTCGATCTCCTTGTCGATCTCGGCGATGAGCGGCTGCACGGTGCGCACCGCGAAGGGCAGGCCGATGAACACCATGGCGATGTAGATGCCCACCGGCGTGTAGGCGGCCTCGATGCCGATCCGCGCCAGCTGCGCCCCGACGAGGCCGTTGGGGGCGTAGAGGGCGGCCAGCGCGATGCCCGCCACGGCGGTCGGCAGGGCGAAGGGCAGGTCCACGACCGCGTCCACGATCTTGCGGCCGGGAAAGCGGTAGCGCGTCAGCACCCAGGCGATGAGGAAGCCGAACAGAGAGGCGGTGAGGGCGGCGAGCAGGGACACGCCGAAGCTGACGCGGAGCGCACTGGCCACGCGCGGATCGGTGGCGACCTCCCAGATCCCCGAGAGGCCGAGCCCGGAGGCGCGCGTGACCAGGGCCGCGAGGGGCAGCAGCACGATCAGGCCGAGGCAGGTCAGGGTGTAGCCGAAGGCGAGCCCGAAACCGGGGATCACGCTCGGGCGGAGGAAGCGCCGTTTGGCGCGCGTGGGCGCATCGGTGCGGATGGGCGGGGCCATGGTGGTGTCCTGCTCAGGTCTCGGCCCCCTCCCGGTCCGGGGAGGGGGAACGCGGGAGGGCGCGTCAGCGCCCCGCCTTGCTCAGCTTGTCGAACAGGCCCCCGTTGTCGAAATTCTTCTTCTGGATCTCGTCCCAGTCGCCCTGCAGGTCCTCGATCTTGAACAGCTTGAGTTCGGGCAGCTGCGCCAGATCCTCGGGCTTGGCCGCCGCGCGGTTCAGCGGGCGGTAATGGTGCTTGGCGAAGATGGCCTGCGCCCGGTCGGAATAGAGGAACTGGAGATAAGCCTCCGCCTGCTTGCGGGTTCCCTTCTTGTCGACGTTGGCGTCGACCAGGGCGACCGGCGGCTCGGCGTAGATCGAGGTCGGCGGCACGACCACATCGAACTTGTCGCGGCCGAATTCCTCGAAGACGAGGTAGGCCTCGTTCTCCCAGGTGGGTAGCACGTCGCCGAGGCCGCGCTGCGCGAAGGTCACGGTGGAGCCGCGCGCGCCGGTGTCGAGGACGGGGACGTTCTTGTAGACCTCGCCCACGAAGGCGTTGGCCTTGTCGGCGTCCTTGCCGTCGCGCTCGTACGCGTAGCCCCAGGCGGCGAGGAAGTTCCAGCGTCCGCCGGCGGAGGTCTTCGGGTTCGGGGTGATGACCTTGATGTCGGGCTTCACGAGGTCGCCCCAGTCCTTCACGCCCTTCGGGTTCCCCTTGCGCACGAGGAACACCACCGTCGACGTATAGGGCAGGCCCTGGTTCGGCAGCTTGGTACGCCAGTCGGGGGCGATCTTCTTCGAGATGCGGCTGATCGCGTCGATGTCGGAGGGGATGCCGAGGGTCACCACGTCGGCCGGGATGCCGTCGATCACGGTGCGCGCCTGCGAGCCCGAGCCGCCATGGGCCGCGCGCACGGTGAGGGTCTCGCCGGTCTTGGTCTTCCACTCCTCGGAGAAGGCCGCGTTGATCTCCCGGTAGAGTTCGCGGGTCGGATCGTAGGAGACGTTCAGGAGCTCGGTCTGGGCGCAGGCGAGGGTGGGGCTCAGCAGGGCCGCAGCGAGGCTCGCCCCGAGAAGGACCGTGTTGCGGCGGGTGCGTCCGGTGGGCCGGGAAGAGGTCTCGCTCACGGGGGGGCTCCGAATCTGGCTTGCGCAGCCGGAGCGGAAGCATGCGCCTCGGGGCCCCGGTGACGCCGGTTTCGTTCGTTTTAACGAACATTGTCAAGCGTCGCGACTGGGCAGAATAAGGCGGTCCGGGCAGCTTCGTTCCCCTGGATCCGGGTGATCCGGAACGATTTTACTGCGACGGAGAACGACGCCCTCCGCAGGCGCTTTCGAACAGAAAAATCTGTTCGTGCGAAGGTAGTTCTATAGAAAGGACATTTCAGCGATTTCTGCACGTTCCGGGGGATGCAGGCGGCGCAGGGCGTGCATGCTGGCACGCTAGCGCCATCGACGGCCCGCGGGCCTGCAGCTTGGCCAAGCGCGTGCCAGGGGAGCGGGCGGCGGGTGTCCGAATCCCGTCATAGGGGACGCCATACCGCGATGGCGGACCCACGCGAGCCGAATCATCGCAGGCCGAGCCCTGGCGCGGCGCGTCCGCCGAGCGCGGCGGCTAGAGGGCGAAACGGGGGGTTGGAAGATCCGAGCGTGCCGGCCTTAAGGCCTCGGCGCGATTGGTCTGCCCGCTCAGTCCGCCGCGACGGCGATGAGCGAGAACAGGGACGCCAGCAGGATGTTGCCGACGACGACGAGGGCGAGCACGGTCATGGGGCTGCTTTGCAAGGGAGCGCGGTGGAGAGCGCGGCGGGGAATGCGCTCATCCGATGTCCGTCTCCTAACGGCCATCGCCTGAATCGTCAGTGAATTCCTGCGGCGCCCCTGCGCAAGCGCGTGCAACGCGGTAAACGGATCACACTGCGGCGAGGCCCTGGCAGGGCGGCGGCGAGGTCGGACCGGACTCTTTCAGCGCTGCGGCTTGCCGAGGCGGGCGAGCAGCGCCTCGATCCGGGCGCCCGGCGGCTCGGACAGGATTTCGGCGTAGAAGGTCCGCAGGCTGAGTCCGAGATGGCGCCGGATGCCGGCGCTCAGCGGCGGAGGGCCTGAGCGCGTGGCCTCGGCCTTGGGTGAGCAGTCGCTTCGGGTCTTTGGCATGGAAGGGACCCCGGCCGCGCCGGTCGGCATCCCGCATGAGTGGAATGCGGCCGACTGAGTCCTCAGCCTGACACGCGCAAGTTAAGGAAAATTTGATGCATCCGGCGGCCGTGACCGCACGCCTGCGTTGCCGCCTTATCAAACGTTGTCAATCGCATTCGCGCCAAGCGGAGCCGTAAAAAAAACCTCGCGCCGGGGCGCGTTCCGGAAACGGCGCCGCACCAAAGACTTGGGGTGCGAGGAAGGTGTCCGGCCGCCCTTCGAATGGCTAACGAAGGGTTTCCGGTTGTGGACGAATCCACCGAAATTCGCTTACAACACTCAAGCTCACGGCGCCGCAGAGCGGTTGTTTTTCGATATCCCGCAACCAATCACGGGAAATAAATCCGACATGCAGAATATTACCATTACAGATCGAGAACGCGATGCTGTCCTGGCTGCGCTTCGGTACTATCAATTCTATAGGCTGCAGGGGCATCCCTTTAATCCGCATCAGGATCACTTGATCGATGCGATTGCCAGCGAGTCCGGCGAAGCCCTTGATCTTGCCGAGATCGACGATCTCTGCGCCGGCCTGAACGGCAACGACCACGCTCTCGCCGCCGTCGTCAGCGCCTGATCGTGCGCTCGTGGAAGCGGGGCGGACAGGTTCCGCCGCCCCGTGTGTCCAGTCCCGGCCCCGATGTCCGGGCCCGCGCTTCCTCGTCACCGAGCCCCGGCATCGAGAACCGGACCCGACGCCCTCAGGGCGCGCTGTCCACCTGCTTCTGAGCCCGATCGACCGCCTCGCCGCAGGCCTTGGCATCACCCTTCTTGTCGGCCGTGCGCGCCTCGTCGAGGGCCACCTTCGCCTGCATCGCCTTGTCGCCGCCCTGTCCGGCCTCCGCCGACTTCTCCGGAGACGCGGCCTCGGCCGAGGGGCTGCCGCCGCTCTCCGTGACACCCTGGCCGCCCCGGGCGCTGGCCGTGGCCTTGCCGCTGGTGTTGGCGGAGATCGCCTCCTTGGCCAGATCCTTGACCGGACCCTCGAGCTTGGCGATCCGATCGCCGCAGGGGGAGGCGAGGGCGGGGGCCGCACCCGCCGCGAGGAGACCGGCGGCGAGCCACACGAAACGCGTCATCGATTGCTGTCCTTGATCCGGAAGGTTGGGCCGACCCCACGGGGCCGCCTTCGTCGTGGGGTCAACCCACGGGAATGATGCCCGGCTCCCTTTGCGAGCCGGAAAACCGCGCGCAGGAGCACCGTTCGTCGACCGAGGCCGAATCGGCGCGACGATGCGACGGGGTCCGGCCCGACGGAAAGCGCATCGCCTCTGCGGAAATGATGTCGGACGGATACGAATCGGGGCGCGGGACGGTGTGAAACCGTCCCGCGCCCCGGACCCTCCCCGTGGTGGGGCGGGAAGCTGCCGGTCAGGCGCTCAGCTGATCGCGGATCGGCAATTGCCGGATGCGCCGGCCGGTGGCGGCGAAGATCGCGTTGGCGATCGCCGGGGCCACGGGGGGCACGCCGGGCTCACCGACGCCGCCCAGCGGCGCGTTGAAGTCCGGGTTCGGCAGCAGGTGGACGTGGATCTCCTTCGGCGCCGCGTCGATGCGGGTGATCTCGTAGCCGTCGAAGTTGTTCTGCTGCGCGCGCCCGTCCTTGAAGGTGATCTCGGCCGAAAGCGCGAGGCCCATGCCCATGACCACCGCGCCTTCCATCTGCGAACGGATCCGCTCCGGGTTGACCTGCGGCCCGCAATCGACGGCGATGTCCACGCGCTTGACCTGCACCTCGCCCTTGGGGCCGACCGCCACCTCCGCCGCCACCGCCGTGTGGGTGACGAAGCTGTAGTGGCCGGCGAGCCCAAGGCCGGTGCCCTTCGGCATCTTGCGGCCCCAGCCGATGCCCTTGGCCGCCGCCTCGATGACCTTGCGCAGGCGCGCCGTCTCGATCGGATAGCGGGCCGGGTCCTCGCCGTAGTTCCAGACGTCGCCGATGGTGGTCGGGTCGATGACCCGGTCGGGGCCGATCAGCGCCAGCAGGTACTCCTTCGGGTCACGTCCCGCCGCATGCGCGAGTTCCGCCACGAAGGACTGGATCGCGAAGGCGTGCGGGATGTTCGAGACCGAACGGAACCAGCCGATGCGCACGTGGGCGTCCGCCGCCGGGTTCTCCAGGCGGATGTTGGGCACGGCGAACGGCGTGTTGGTCAGGCCCATGCCGAGCTCGAAGGGCAGCTCGTGCTTGGGGTCGGGGGCGAAGATCGAGCCGATGGTGGGTGCCGCCGAGCGGTGCAGCCAGGCGACCGGCATGCCCTTGTCGTCGAGCCCGGCCTCCAGCCGCTCCACCGAGATGGTGTGGTAGTAGCCGTGGTGGAGGTCGTCCTCGCGGGTCCAGATCAGCTTGACCGGCGCGCCGTCCACGGCCTGGCTGCAGAGGGCTGCCTCCAGCACGTAGTCGGGCTTCGACTTGCGGCCGAAGCCGCCGCCCAGCAGCGTCACGTTCACCCGCACCTTGTCGGCGGGGAGGCCGAGCTTCTTGGCCAGCCGGTCATGCGTCGCCTGGGGCGCCTGGGTGCAGGCCCAGGCCTCGCAGAACCCGTCCTTGATCCGCACGGTGGCGGCCGGCGGCTCCATCGGGGCCTGGACGAGGTGGGGCACGAAGTACTCGGCCTCCAGCTTCGTCTTGGCCTTGGCCATGGCGCCGGCCACATCGCCCTGGTCGCGCACGACCTTGCCGGGCGCGCGCGCTGCCTTCTCCAGCTCGCCCCGGAAGGCGACGGAGTCGTAACCGGCGTTCGGGCCATCGTCCCAGGTGATCTTGAGGGCGTCGCGGGCCTTCATCGCCGCCCAGGTGTTTTTCGCGATGATCGCGACGCCGCCGATGGGCTGGAACTCGGAGGGGATCTCGGGTGCGTCGATGGTGAAGATCTTGACGACGCCCGCGACCTTCTTCGCCTCGGAATCGTCGACGCTCTTCACCTTGCCGCCGAAGACGGGCGGACGGGCGACGAGGGCGTAGAGCATCCCCTCGAGGCGGGTATCGATGCCGTACATCGCCCGGCCGGTGGTGAAGTCGTGGTTGTCGATGAGGCCGATCTTGCCCTTGCCGATGTAGCGGAAGGCCTCCTGCTTCTTGAGCACGACGCTCTCGCGGGCCGGCACCGGCAATTCGGCGGCCGCCGCCGCGACCTCGCCGTAGCCCAGGGTCCGCTTCGACTTGGCGTGGGTGAGGACCGAGTTCTCGGCCTTCACCTCACCCGCCGGTACGCCCCACTGCTTGGCGGCGGCCTGGATCAGCATGGCGCGGGCCGCGGCGCCCGCGTGGCGCAGGTGCGGGAAGAAGTGGCGCAAGCTGCGTGAGCCGTCCGTGTCCTGGTTGCCGAAGCGGGCTTCGTCGCCCCAGGCCTGCGCGACCTTCACCTTCGCCCAGTCGGCCTCGAGTTCGTCGGCCACCACCAGGGCGACCGAGGTGCGGACACCCTGGCCCATCTCGGAGCGGTGGCAGGTCACCGTCACGGTGCCGTCGGGGGCGATTCCCACGAAGACCTTCGGGTCGTCCTGCCAGCCATGCGGCATGCCATCGGCGCCGTACTTCTTCGGCTCGTCCTTCTTGTCGTCGGCGCGCGCCGGATCCCGCCAGGACAGGGCGAGCACGAGGGCGCCCATGCCGCCGAGCATGGCGCGGCGGCTGACATTGGCGAGCGCGCTCGGGCCGGCCTCGACGGTGGGGGTGGCGAGATCCGCCATGGTCTGAGCTTCGTGGATCACAGGCGATCTCCCTTGTTCGCGGCGGGTGCGGTTCCCTTGGGGGGATTGCCGGCAGCCTGGTGGATCGCGGCGCGGATGCGCGGGTAGGTGCCGCAACGGCACAGGTTCCCGCTCATCGCCTCGTCGATCTGCGCGTCGGTGGGCTTCGGGGTATCGGTGAGGAGGGAGGCCGCCTGCATCATCTGCCCGCACTGGCAGTAGCCGCACTGCGCCACGTTGAGGTCGCGCCAGGCCGCCTGAACCGGATGATTGCCATCGGGGGACAGGCCCTCGATGGTGACGACGGCCTGCCCCTCGGCGGCCGAGACGGGGGTGACGCAGCCGCGCACGGCGGTGCCGCCCACGTGGATGGTGCAGGCGCCGCACAGGGCCTGCCCGCAGCCGAACTTGGTTCCGGTCAGCCCGACCTCGTCGCGCAGGTACCAGAGCAGCGGCATGTCGGGGTCGCCGTCGAAGCTGCGTTCAGCTCCGTTCACGGTCAGTTTGATCATCGGTGTATCCTGTCATGGATCAGGCCACGGGCCGGTCGGGATCGGGCTCACGCCAATCCATCAACCGGCGGGAAGCCGTCGGGGTCACATGTCGGGCGTCGGGGGCGTTGAGCCGCCCCCCGGAAGGGTCCTGAGACACGGCGGCGGATCCGGCTCTTCGGGAGAGCCGTCGCAGCGCACGAAGCCCCCACGCCCCGTACCACGGAATGAATACAATTAAACGCTGGGTCCGTTGCAGCGCAACCGGACACCCGCCCGGTCATCCGTCAGGGATTCATCGATCCGGCTCTCATGTGCCGTTGCGCACGGGCCGGAGAAGATCGTGTGACCCGAAGAGCGGAGTCGCGCGTTCTCTCACCCGCCCGAGGCCTGGATGCGAGGAGAACCGCCTGTCGGCGCCTCAGGTCTCGACGAGGCCGGTGCTCGCACCCGACGCCTCGGAATCACCGGCGCCGTGCGGCAGGGCGAGATATTCGGACGACCGCATCTCGATCAGGCGGGAGACCGTGCGGTCGAACTCGAAGGCCTCGCGCCCCTCCGTGGCGGTGTAGAGGTCCTGCGGCTCGGCCGCCGCCGAGGCGATGAGCTTCACGTGGGAATCGTAGAGGGTGTCCACCAGGGTGATGAAGCGCTTGGCCTCGTTGCGGTTGTCCGGCCCCATCACGGGGATGTCGGACAGGATGACGGTGTGGAAGGCGCGGGCCAAAGCCATGTAGTCGGAGGCGCCGAGGGCCTGCGCGCAGAGATCGGCGAAGGCGAAGCGGGCGACGCCGCCGGTCTCCTCGGGCACCGGCACGTCGTGGCCCTTGACCCGGAGATTGGCCGGGCGACCCTTCGCCTTGCCGGTGAGGCCCTTGAAGGCTGCGGCGAGCGCCGTCTCCGCCGCCGCATCCGCCGGCACGTGGTAGACCGAGGCGCCGCCGAGCTTCTCCAGTCGGAAATCCGTCCGCGAATCGAGGCGCAGCACCTCCACGCGCTCCTGCAGTTCGGCGATGAAGGGCAGGAACAGGGCGCGGTTCAGGCCGCCCTCGTAGAGCCGGTCGGGCTCGACGTTGGAGGTCGCCACCACGGTGACGCCGCGGCGGAACAGGGCGCCGAACAGGCGGCCGAGGATCATCGCGTCGGCGATGTCGGTGACGGTGAATTCGTCGAAGCAGAGCAGCGTCGCCTCGTCGGCGAGGGCATCGGCGACCACGGGAATCGGGTCGTCGCCCTTGCCAGGGGAGGATTTGGCGGTGCCGGCCTTCAGGGCCTGGCGGTGGGCGTGGATGCGCTCGTGGGCGTCGGCGAGGAAGCCGTGGAAATGCACTCGGCGCTTCGGCTCGGGGGCGGCCTCGTGGAAGAGGTCCATCAGCATGGTCTTGCCGCGCCCCACCGAGCCCCAGATGTAGAGCCCCTTCGGCGGTGTCGCGGCATCGTCCCGCCGGCCGAACAGCCAGCCGAGGGCGCTGCCCTTGCGGGCACGCTTGCGCCGGCCGAGCTCCTGCACCAGGCGGTCGAGGGCGCGCACGAGGTGGATCTGCGCGGGATCGCGCTCGATGGCCGCGGCGCGGACCAGGGCCTCGTAGCGGTCGGAGACCGGACCGGGGGACACGGCGCCGGCCTTGGCCTGGCTCGACGGCTCGGGGCCCGAGGAGGAGGGGGCGTTCACGGTTTGGGCGACCTGTTCGCGAAGGGATCGGGGGACTGAGATCGGGCGGCCGGCGGGCAAGCCGGTCTGACGCGGCCATCCCGCCGGATCAAGCCCCGGACCCCGTTCCGGGGCAGGGCCCACGGCACCCGGTCATTTTGCTGCATTGCACAAAGTTGGCAGCGATGCCACATCTGGCATGCCTTGAGGGAGGCTACGCCCGGAACCGGCGCGCCCTGCGCGCCCTGAAACCGGAGACCGGCACCCGATGCCCGATACCCATCCGACCCTGCATCCGATCGTCCGCCGCCTGTGGCCCAACGACGGCCCGGCCGTGGAATCCTACTTCCTGCGGCTCGATCCGGAGACCCGCGCCAACCGCTTCATGGGTGCGCTGAGCGACGCGGCCGCTGTCACCTACGCCCGCAACGCGATGAACGCCGAGGGCCTGATGTTCGGCAGCTTCGTCGACGGCTCCCTGCGGGGCCTCGGCGAATTGCGTCCTGCCTCCGCGCCGCCGCCCGGCTTCGTTCTCGGCAAGGAGGCGGAGGCCGCCTTCGCGGTGGAGAAGGCGTTTCGCCGCAACGGCCTCGGCCAGGCGCTCTTCCGCCGGATCGCCGCCGCCGCCCGCAACCGTGGCGTTCGCGACCTGCACGTGCGCTGCCTGGCCTGGAACCGGCCGATGCGGGGGCTGGCCACCAAGGTCGGCGCCAACCTGCGCATCACCGGCGGCGAGGCGGACGGCGCCCTCCATCTCGCGCGTCCGACCCCGGCCTCCCTGTGGCAGGAGGGCGTCACCGAGGCAGTGGATTTCACCCTCGCCCTCACGGCGGCGTGAGTCCGGCTTTGCCGCGACCGCTCCCGAGGGCTATCCTCGCCCGCAACGTGCCGCCCGGACGGGTTCCTCCCGTCCGGGGCGGGCCGGGGGATCGCATCATGACGGACGTTTCGCGCCGGAGCCTGTCCGCCCTTGTCGCCTGCGCCGTGCTCCTGCCGGGCGTGGCCCAGTCCCAGACGCGCCCCGACACCCGGGCGATGACCTGTGCCGAAGCCTCCGCCCTGGTGGCCCGCGCCGGCGCCATCGTCATGAGTACCGGGCCGGTGACTTACGCGCGCTTCGTGCGCGACGGCGGGTTCTGCCCGCTGCCGGAAACCACCCAGCCGTCCTGGGAGATCACGCGGGACGATCCGAAGTGCTTCGTCGGCTATACCTGCCGCGACAAGTTCAACGAGGGGCAGGGCCGCGACTGAGAGTGGGGCGGCCCCGGCCCCATACGCCAATCCTCGTGGGGGCTTACGGCCAAGCTGCCATGTTGCCGCCCTGCCGCCTGTCGATGCTCGCCGTCGAGACCCGTTCCGCCAGAGGACGGGCTCGCCGATGCGGGGCTCACGACATGGACCAGACCGAGATCAGCCACACCACCCGTCCGTCGAGCCGGCCGGCCGAGGCACGCCTCGAACGCTGCGTGGCCGATGCCCTGCGCATCATCGCGGCGGCCTGCGACGAGCGGAACGCGCCGCCGGTCAAGGCCGCCCGGCGGCATCTCGCCGAGATCTACGGCGCGACCCGCCTCAGCCGGCAGCGCGAGCGCCGGTCCGCCTCCGCCTGAGGTTCCGTTACCGGGCCGGTCGCTCGGCGAGCCAGATGGTGTGACGCGCCCCGCGCGAGCGCCCGGCGCGCACGCCGACGGCCTCGACCTGGAAGCCGCCCCGCGCCAGCCGCTGAGTGAAGGCGGGGTCGGGATGGGCCGACCACACGGCCAGCACGCCCCCGGGACGCAGGGCCGCCCGCGCGGCGGCGAGGCCGGCGGCATCGTAGAGCCGGTCGTTGGCGCTGCGCGTCAGGCCATCGGGGCCGTTGTCGACGTCGAGCAGGATCGCGTCGTAGGTACCGCGCCCGGCGCGGATCACGTCGGCGACGTCGGCCACCCGCGCCGCGACGCGGGGATCGGAGAGCGCCGCGTCCGACACCGCCGCCAGCGGGCCGCGCCCCCAATCCAGCACCGCCGGCACGAGTTCGGCCAGCACGATCCGGGCCTCCGCGGGCTGCGCGTCGAGGGCGGCCCGCAGGGTGAAGCCCATGCCGTAGCCGCCGATCAGCCAGCACGGGTTCCGGCGGCTCCCGAGCCGTCCGGCGGTCAGGGTCGCCAGCGCCTCCTCCGAGCCGCTGAGCCGGCTGTTCATCAGCTCGTTGTGGCCGAGCTGGATCGAGAATTCGGTCCCCCGCTGCAATAGGCGCAAGGGGTCGGACCCGCCCGGGACGGGGGCGGTGTCGAGGACGGCCCAGGGGATCACGATCGGGGCTCGGGACGCAAATTCATCCGCTCCGGCTAGCATGGTCCGCGCGCCGGATCACGCCGGCGGGCACCCTGTCGGTCGGACAGGGTGCCCGCCGCGAAGGTTCTAGAACAGCCCCTCGATCTGCCCGTTGGCATCGAGGTGGATGCCCTCGGAGGCCGGGACCTTGGGCAGGCCCGGCATGGTCATGATCTCACCGCAGATCACCACCACGAAGCCGGCCCCCGCCGAGAGGCGCACGTCGCGCACCGCGATGAGGTGGCCGGAGGGCGCGCCCATCAGGGTCGGGTCGGTGGAGAACGAGTACTGGGTCTTGGCCATGCAGACGGGCAGGTTGCCGTAGCCGTCCTTCTCGAACTGGGCGAGCTTGGTGGCGGCCTTCGATTCCACCTGGATGTCGCCGGCGCCGTAGAGCTTGGTGGCGATGGCGCGGATCTTGTCGGTGAGCTTGGTCTCGGTCTCGTAGACGAAGCTCAGGGGCTTCTGCTCGCCCTCGGCCAGCTTGACCACCGCGTGCGCGAGTTCCTCGGCGCCCGCGCCGCCGTCCGCCCAGTGCTTGCAGGTGATGGCCTCGACCTGGAGCTTGTCGCGGCAGAGCTCCTTCAGCTTGGTGTGCTCGGCATCGGTGTCGGCGTAGAAGTGGTTGACGCCGACGACCACGGGCAGGCCGAAGCTGCGCACGTTCGTCACGTGCCGGGCGAGATTCGCGAAGCCCTTCTCCAGGGCGTCGAGGTTCTCGGAGCCGAGCTCCTTCTTCGAGACGCCGCCATGCATCTTGAGGGCGCGCACGGTGGCGACGATGACCACCGCCGAGGGCTTCAGGCCGGCCTGACGGCACTTGATGTCGATGAACTTTTCCGCGCCCAGATCGGCGCCGAAGCCGGCTTCCGTCACTACGTAGTCGCCGAGCTTGAGGCCCGCGCGGGTGGCGATCACCGAGTTGCAGCCATGCGCGATGTTGGCGAAGGGGCCGCCGTGGATGAGGGCGGGATTGCCCTCGAGGGTCTGGACGAGGTTGGGCTGGAGCGCGTCCTTGAGGAGCACCGTCATCGCGCCCGTGGCCTTCACGTCCTTGAGGGTCACCGGCTTGCGGTCGCGGGTCTCGGCGATGACGATCCGGCCCAGCCGCGCTTCCAGGTCGTCGAGGTCGCGCGCGAGACAGAACACCGCCATGACCTCGGAGGCCACGGTGATGTCGAAGCCGTCCTCGCGGGGGAAGCCGTTGGCGACGCCGCCCAGCGACTGGGTGATGGCGCGAAGCGCCCGGTCGTTCATGTCGACCACCCGGCGCCAGTGGATGCGGCGCACGTCGATGTTGAGCTCGTTGGCCCAGTAGACGTGGTTGTCGATGAGCGCGGCCGCGAGCGAGTGCGCGGAGGTGATGGCGTGGAAGTCGCCGGTGAAGTGCAGGTTGATCTGCTCCATGGGCACGACCTGGGCCTTGCCGCCGCCGGCTGCCCCGCCCTTCATGCCGAAGCAGGGTCCGAGCGAGGGCTCGCGCAGACACGCCACGGTCTTCTGGCCGACGCGGTTGAGTGCGTCGGCGAGGCCGACCGTGGTGGTGGTCTTGCCTTCGCCCGCCGGGGTCGGGCTGATCGCCGTCACGAGGACGAGCTTGCCCTCCGGCTTGGTCTCCAGGGACTTGATGAAGGCGTGGTCGATCTTGGCGATATGCTTGCCGTAGTGGTGCAGCGCGTCGTCCGGGATGCCGATCTTGGCGGCGACCTCGGTGATCGGCTGAAGGGTCGCCGCGCGCGCGATCTCGATATCTGAGGGCATTGTTGCGTTTCTCCCGGATTGTTCTTGTGCGTCCGGGCCGGCGCGAGGCCGGATTCCGTCCGCTGGCGTTCGTCATATCGCCGCCAGGACCGGATCCGCCGACGTTTGGCCGTGCGGATCGGCCGAGCGGCCACGCATCATCGATCGCATCAGTTTGCGGGAAGGGACAAGCAAAAGCGCGTCGGAAATTTTGAATTTGCGGGTAAAAATTTGTTTTGGATCAGGCCTGTGTCAGCCCGTCATGGCGCTGGCCGTGTATCCGGCCTCGGTCAGTGCCTCGGCGATGCTGAGGGCCTGGGCGGTGGTCGTCACCGCGACGCGGCCGTGATCGAGGTCGACCGCGACCCGGGCATCGGGGTCGAGACGCTGGATCGCCCGGCGCACCGCCGTCGCGCAGCCGTCGCAGGTCATGCCCTCCACCTGCATCAGAAGGTCCGATGGCGTCGCGTCCATGAGGTTCGCTCCGGGCTCTGGTTGGGAGCCGCCCATCTTGGCGCCGGCGGCGTCCGATGCAAGCCGCGCCCCGGCCGGACGATGCGCCGAAGGGCAGGACACAGTTCGTGAAAATCGGTTTACCGTGCTCGCCGGTCCCTTGTGGACGCTGCGCGTCTCGGCAACAAAAGAGGCGCCGGCACGGCCGGCCTCGTCACCGAAGTGTTTTTTGCACCGACGTGTCTTTTGCACCGAAGTGTGTGCTGCGTTCGAGGATCGCGTATTTCGATGGCCCGGATCGTCGGCCGGCGTACGAGCCTCTGGGCCTTGAGCCTGCTCGGGCTCTGCCTTCTCGGGCCGCTGGCGGTCTTCTCGCCCCTCGGCGCGAGCCTCGGGCTCGCCGCCCTCGGTCTGATCCTCGGCCTCGTCGCGCAGCTGCGCGCGGGCCGCCTCGCCGCACGCTGCGACAAGCTGTCGAGCGAGGTCGACGTGCTGTCCCAGCGCCTGATGCGCATCGAGACCGTGGCCCGCGCCATCGCCGAGCAGCAGGTGCGCGCCGCCGATGCGCGTGGAACCGGCGCGGCCGGAGCGACCGCGCCGGATACCGGTCATCTCAGTGCCGGGATCGAGGAGGTCACGGCCGAGATCGGCCTCCTCAGCGGCATCGTGCGTGAGCTTGCCGCCGTGGTGGCCGCGCAGGACGGCGAGATCGCCGGGCTGAAGGCCGCCCCGCCGCCCGCGCCGATCCCCGTTCGACCCGCCCCGCTGATGCCCGCGCGCGCGCCGGTGCCCGAACCCGAGAGCCCGCGTTCCCGGCGCCCGGAGCCCGCCTCGGTGTCGGTCCCGGTAGCGCCCTCGGCACCCTGGACGCCCCGCGCCCTCGGCCGGTCCCTTTCGCCGGACCACGACCCCGAGCGCGAGGCGGCGATCCTCGCCGCCTTCGACGGTGCCGGCCTCGAGGTCCACCTCCAGCCGATCGTGTCGCTGCCCCAGCGCAAGGTCGTCTCCTACGAGGCCCTGGCGCGCCTGCGCCTGTCGGGCGAAACCCTGGCGCCGGAGGCCTTCGTGCCCGTGCTGGAGCGCCACGGGCGCACCACGGACCTCGATCGCCGCACCCTGCAGCGCGTCGCCACCATCGCGCGGCATCTCGCCGGGCGCGGCAGCCAGGCGGCGGTGGCCTACGGGCTCTCGCCGCGCTCGCTGTTCGAGCCGGGCTTCCTGCGCTCGCTCGGCCGCCTCGTCGAGGGCGTGCCGGACCTGTCGGGCCGGGTGATGCTGGCCCTGCCGCAGGCGAGCTGGCGCAGCCTCGACGGCGAGCAGGCCGGGGCCCTGGCCGACCTGCGCGGCCGGATCGGATTCATCCTCGACCGTCCCCTCGACCTGCGCCTCGATCCCCTGGCGCTCGCCGACCGGGGCGTCTCCCAGGTCAAGGTGCCCGCCGACCTCCTGCTGCGGCCGTCCTCGCGCCAGGCCATGCCCGACATCGCCCTGGAAGACCTCGTCGCGGCCCTCGCGCGGGCCGGCATCCGCCTCGTCGCGGACGGGGTCGAGCGCGAGGCGGACGTGCCCGACCTCATCGAGCTCGAGGTGCCGATGGCGCAGGGCGGCGTCTTCGCGCCGGCCCGGGTCGTGCGCGCCGAGGTGCTCAACGCGCCCCCGCCCGAGGCGCCGGAGCCCGCCCCGCCGCCGAACGAGGACCCGGAGCCTCCGCCGCAGCGCCGCCCGTTCCGCGATTTCCTGCGGCGGGCCGGCTGAAATCCCCGGGGCCGGCGTTTGATTTTGCCCCGCGTCCCGCCTAACCGGTCGGCCTCTGCCCGATGCCCCCCCCGATCCAGGCTCGCCCGATGACCGACATGCCCGCCCGTTCCCCCGCGCCGGGACACGTCCCGACCCTGCGCGGTCTCGCGGCCATCGCCGAGGGGGTCGATCTCATCCTGTGCGACGTGTGGGGCGTCCTGCACGACGGCACCAACGCCCATCCGGGCGCCAGCGACGCCCTGATGCGCTTTCGCGCCCTGCCCGGGGCGGGGCGCCCGCGCCGGGTGATCCTGGTCTCGAACGCGCCCCGGCCCTGGCCCGGCGTGCGGGAGATCCTCGACGGGTTCGGCATTCCGCGCGCGGCCTACGACGCGATCCTGACCTCGGGCGACCTCACCCGCAGCCTGATCGCCGCGCATCCGGGGGCCCGCATCCACCATCTCGGTCCTGAGCGCGACGCCCCGATCTTCGCCGACCTCGACCTCACCCTGGTGCCGGCAGCAGAGGCCGAGCGGGTCGTCTGCACCGGCCTGTTCGACGACACCTGCGAGACGGCGGAGGATTACCACGCGACCCTGGCGGCGTTGCGCGCGCGCGACGTGCCGATGATCTGCGCCAATCCCGATCTGGTGGTGGAGCGCCGTGGCCAGCTCATTCCGTGCGCCGGGCTCCTCGCGGAGGCCTACGAGGCGCTGGGAGGACAGGTGGCCTATGCGGGCAAGCCGCACCGTCCCGTCTACGAGGCGGCCATGGCGATGGCCGGAACCCTCGATGCAGGTACGCCGCCGGACGCGGCCCGGGTCCTGGCCGTCGGCGACGCTTTGCGCACCGACATCGCCGGCGCCGTCGGTTTCGGGATCCCGAACCTGCTGGTGGCGCGCGGCATCCATGCCGAGGAACTCGGGGTCTCGGCGGAACAGGCGAGCCTCGGCGACATCGCGCACTGGCTCGACGCCCAGGCGGTGCGGCCGGATGCGGTGATCGAGCGCTTGGTCTGGTGATGGGTCTGCGGCGCGCTCAGGCGAAGAGCGCGTCGATCTCGTCCTGGGCCACGGCCGGGCCGTTGATCTGGGGACCGTTGAGCATCAGGAGCTCCTTGCGGACCTGACGCTCGACCTCGCCGGGATCGAGGCCGCCCTCGTCCCGGGCCTTGACAGCGTTGGCGAAGCGCGAGAGCCGGGTCTCGAGCTGGCGCAGGGCCTCGACGACCTTCGAGATGCGCTGACCCGTGATGTCCTGGAAGGTGCACGCCTCGAAGATGTCGTTCATCCGCTCCTCGACGGCGGCGCGGTAGTTCCCGTCGTCTGGCAGGCCGAGGATCTCCTCGGCCGCGTTCATGATGGAATTCGTGGCGCCCGCCGTGGCGGCCACCACGCTGCCGAGTTCCTCGTGCGCCATCGGCAGGCGGTCGCGGGTGAGTTCGTTGGCGCGGAGCGCGGCGATCTCGCGGCGCATGTGGGCGATGTAGTCCGCGATCTCGACGAGTTCGCGGATCAGGGAAGGCTTCTCCGGGGTGGGGTTGGCCTTCCGCACCTGCTTGGCAAGGGCCATCGCGTTCCGCTCTCCGATCTCGTTGCGGGATCTGGTCGGGGCGCGGCGATCAGGCGCCGCAGACCGCTTCGATCTTGCTCTTCAGGGTCGCGGCGTTGAAGGGCTTGACGATGTAGTTGTTCACGCCGGCCTTCTTGGCCGCGATGACGTTCTCGGTCTTCGACTCGGCGGTGACCATGATGAACGGGGTGGTGCGCAGGGCCTCGTCGGCGCGCACGTGGCGCAGCAGTTCGTAGCCCGTCATCGGCTCCATGTTCCAGTCGGAGATCACGAGGCCGTACTTGCGGTTCTTCAGGCGCGCCAGGGCGGCGGTGCCGTCGGAGGCGTCGTCGACTTCCTCGAAGCCGAGCTGCTTCAGGAGGTTGCGGATGATACGGACCATCGTCTGATAATCGTCGACGACGAGGATCGGCATGCCGAGATCGAGGGCCATGGGTCGGTGTGCTCCGTCAGAAGGGCCGGTGCGAGGCGCGCGGCTCTCCGGGCGCGCGACTCTCCAGGAATGTGCCGGTGCGCCAAGCGTGGAGCGCCCCTTGACGGGGAAACTACGCCGGATCGCATTGCGAAGCGGTTAACTGCCCCGGCCTTCGGTGCCGCTGCCGGGGACCCGGGGCGATCCTCGGTCCGCCTTGACAAGTCCGGACCGGTCTCCCCCTTCGGACGGTATGCCCATGCCGACCCTCACGCCCGGTTCCGCTTTCAAGACCGCTACCTCCGAGACCGCCGATTCCGCGTCCGCCAGCCTCGATGCCTTCGCCCGCGGGACCCTCGCCGATCTGGAGGCTCGCGCCCTGCGCCGGCGCCTCGTCGAGACGGAGCGCGGTCCCGGCACCGCCGCCCGCCGGGGCGCGCGGACTCTGGTGTCGTTCTCCTGCAACGACTACCTCGGCCTCTCCGACGATCCGCGCGTGATCGCGGCGGGCCAGGAGGCTCTGGCCCGCTACGGGGCCGGGGCGGGCGCCTCGCGCCTCGTCACCGGCAACCACCCCGTGCTCGCGGCGCTCGAAGGGCGGCTCGCCGCGCACAAGGGCAAGGCGGCCGCCCTGGTCTTCGGCAGCGGCTACATGGCCAATCTGGGCATCGTGTCGGCTCTGGCCGGATCGAAGGACCTCGTCCTCGTCGATGCCCTCGGCCATTCCTGCCTGTTCGCGGGGGCGCAGATCTCGGGCGCGACGATGCTGCGCTTCCGGCACAACGACGTCGAGCACCTCCGCGCTATCTTGAGCGCCCGGCGCGGCCGGCACGAACGGGCGCTGATCCTCACGGAGCGGGTCTTCAGCATGGACGGGGACCGGGCGCCCCTCGACGACATCCTGGCCGTCGCGGCGGAGCACGAGGCCTGGACCCTGGTGGACGACGCCCACGGCCTCGGCGTGGTGGAGGCGGGCGCCCGCGCCCCCCTCGAGATGGGGACGCTGTCGAAGACGCTGGGGTCCTATGGGGGCTATCTCTGCGCGTCGCAGGCGGTGATCGACCTGATGACCAGCCGGGCCCGCAGCTTCGTCTACACGACCGGCCTGCCACCGGCCTCGGCCGCTTCGGCCCTGAGGGCGCTGGAGATCGTCGAGGCGGAGCCCGAACGCGCGGCCCGGCCCCTGGCCCTGGCCCGCGGCTTCACCGCGCGCCTCGGCTTGCCAGAGGCGGCGAGCCCGATCGTGCCCATCCTGGTGGGGGAGGCGGCTGCGGCCCTCGCGCTCTCGACAGCCCTGGAGGCGCGCGGCTTCCTCGTAGTGGCGATCCGCCCGCCCACGGTCCCGGCGGGCACGGCCCGGCTGCGGGTGGCGTTCTCGGCGGCCCACACGCAGGATCAGGTGGATGCCCTCGCCGAGGCGCTGACCGACCTCGGTATGGGTGGCGTCTAATACGGCCCCTCGATGAGCCTGACTCATCGAGGGCCACCCGCGCGACGGCGCGGCGGCGGTCGCGATCTCAGTCGTCCGACGAAGCCGAACCGTCCCTGACTCCCCGATCACGCAGGCGGTCCGCCCGGTCCCGGGCCTGCCGACGCTGGGCCGCGACGCCGATCCATCGGGTGACGAGGGGGCCGCGCCGCCGGCTCTGCGACGGCGGGCTCGAGGCTTCGCTGGGCGAGGGTGCCGGAAGGCCGGCGTCGTCCCGGTCCTGCATCCGCGCGTGCCGATCCGTCCGGGACGCCCCCGTTGCGTCGTCCTGCGCATCGCTCCCGCGTGCGTTGTCGTTGTACGGCAGGGCGAGGCTGCCGGGCACGGTCGGTTCGCGTCCGTCCTCGCCGAGGCCGGAGGCCTTGGCCTGTCCGGCCTCGTCGGAGCGAATCCTGCGTGTCTGGGCGATCATCCTGGCGGTCATCATGCGCATCGCTGGTTATCCGGAATCCGGCCTCGTCCGCGTCGCGGACGAGCGATCCCACCCCCGGGCCCGCACCTTCGGGAGGCTCTGGATCCAAGGATCATCATAAGCGATCACACGGAGGGGTTGAGGGCCCGGCTTGGTCCCTGGGTCCAGATTACTTGTCCCGGCGTCCCAAAACACGGACCGCGCAGGCTGTGGACGACGATCCCCCAGGGGGCGTCATGCGGCGGCGGGGGCCTCGCCGGCCGCCCGTTCGCGGGCGAGCTTGACCACGCTGACCTGGTCGACCTTGCCCGTCCCGAGCATCGGCAGGCGCTCCAGCACCACCACCTCGGCGGGCATCGCGATCTCGGGTGCGCCCTTGCCCTTGGCGAAGCTCTGGTAGGCGGCCCGGGTCGCGTCCTTGGCTTCCGTGAACAGCACCAGCCGCTCGCCCTTGCGGGCATCCGGCACGGCGGCCACCGCGCTCGGCGCATCCGGCCAGAGCTCGGCCGCGATGGTCTCGACGCTCGCCAGCGACACCATCTCGCCGGCGATCTTGGCGAAGCGCTTGGCGCGGCCCTTGATGGTCACGAAGCCCTGGGCGTCGATGGCGACGATGTCGCCGGTGTCGTGCCAGCCTTGCGGCGGCGCCTCGATCGCGCCGGGGCGCTCGGGCCGCAGGTAGCCCAGCATGATGTTGGGGCCGCGCAGGGACAGGCGGCCACCCTCGTCGATTCCGGGTACGGGTTCGAGGCGCCAGTCCTGGCCGGGCAGGAGCCGGCCGACCGTGCCGAAGCGGTTGAACATCGGCGTGTTGAGGGCGACCACCGGACCGCATTCGGTGACGCCGTAGCCCTCCAGGATGCGCAGGCCGAACTTCTCGCCCCAGGTCCTGCGGGTGGATTCCTTCACCGCCTCGGCGCCGGCCACCACGTAGCGCAGGGAGCGCAGGTCGTAGGAATGGGCGGTCTTGGCGTAGCCGGAGAGGAAGGTGTCAGTGCCGAACAGGACCGTGGCGTTGGAGCCGTAGATGAGCTCCGGCACGATCCGGTAATGCAGCGGCGAGGGATAGAGGTAGACCGGGACGCCCGAGACCAGGGGCAGCACGAGGCCCGCCGTCAGGCCGAAGGCGTGGAAGACCGGCAGAACGTTGAAGACCTTGTCACTCGGCCCGAAATCGATCCGGGCGGCCACCTGCGCGGTGTTGGCAAGCATGTTGCGGTTGGCGAGCGCCACGCCCTTGGGCGCCCCCTCGGAGCCGGAGGTGAACAGGATCGCGGCCGGGTCGTCGCCGCGCCTGGCCACCAGGGGCGCGCGCGGGCTGAGGAAGCCCCGGAGCTTGTCGCCCGTGGTGATGCCGGCGCGGATATCCTCGAGGTAGACGAGGGATACCGCGCTCCCGAGGGCCTCGACCATCGGACCGAGGCGGCCCTTCTCGATGAAGGCGCGCGAGGTCAGGATGGTGTCGACCTCCGCGGTCCTGCAGGCGGACAGGATGTTGGCCGCACCCGCCGAGAAGTTGATCATCGCCGGCACGCGGCCCGCCGAGGCCAGGGCGAACAGGGTCACCGCCGCGCCGTTGGCGTTCGGCAGCATCACGCCGAGCGGCTTGCCCGGGGCGCCGAGCCCCTGGAGCTTTCGCCCCAGGACGTTGGCGCCCATCACCAGGCGGGAATAGCTCAAGCGACCCATCGGATCCTCGACGGCCGTGCGGCGCCAGCCGTGGCGGTCGCCCGCGTCGATGAGGGCCTGCATCAGGCCGCGATCGATGTCGGCGGTGCGGAAGACGAGGTCGGACATGATTCCGTAGAGCGCGGCGCCCGCCGCCTGCCGGCGGGCCTTGCCCTTGAGGGCCGGGTCCACGGTAAGGGCCACCGGCGAAAGGATCGTGACGGTGACCTTGGGCCACCAGCGCCGCTTCATCTGGTTCTTCGAGAGGCGGGAGAAGACCGTCTTCTCCAGGCCCTCGATCTTCACCGGCACCACCATGGCGCCGGACTTGTCGGCGATGAGGCCCGCCCCGTCATAGACCTTCATCAGGCTCCCGGTGACGGTCAGGCGCCCCTCGGGGAAGATGATCAGGGTCTCGCCGTTCTTGACCGCGTTGATCAGGGTGCGGGTCGCGAGCGGCCGGGTCGGGTCCAGCGGCATCGCCTTCGTCATCGCCAGGAACGGCTTCACCCACCAGCGCTGCGCGATGCCGTGGTCCACGGCGAAGACGGGTTCCTGGTCGAGGAGCGAGAGGGCCAGCGGCGCGTCGAGAAACGAGACGTGGTTGAGGGCGATGATGGCGTTCGGGCCGGCCTTCTCGACGTTCTCCAGGCCGCGCACCTCCAGGCGGTAGAAGGCCCGGAACAGGATCGAGAGGAAGTCGCGGAACGGGCTCGTGGGCAGCACCGCGAGGATGACGACGCCCGCCACGAGGTTGAGGACCCCCAGCAGGGTGAGGAGTGCTGCCATCGACCAGCCCGCGCCCTGGAGGGCGGCGAGGCCCAGCGCCCCCGTCACCATGAAGGCGGCGGTGAGCACGTTGACGGCGCCGATGACGCGGGCGCGCTTGTCCTTGTCGGTCCAGGCCTGCACGGCGGCGAAGGAGGGCACGATGTAGAGCCCGCCCGCGACCGCGAGGCCGAACAGGTCGATGGTGACGCGCAGGCCCGTGCCCGTGGTGAGGAAGGCCCAGGCCCCCGCGGGATCGCCCGAGACGGGGGGCAGATGCGCCACCGTCCAGGCGAGGTCGAGGCCGAAGGCGCCCATCAGCAGGGCGCCGATGGGGGTGGGCAGCAGCACGATGCGGCCGCTGGCGAGCCAGGAGGCGAGGCCGGAGCCCACCGCGATGCCGATGGAGAACACGGCGAGCAGGGTCGTCACCACGGTCTCGGAGCCGTTGAGGCTCTGGCGCACGAGGACGGGCAGCAGCGACAGGATGACGGCGCCGACCAGCCAGAACCAGCTCACGATGAGCGAGCCGCGCCAGAGCCGGGTGTCGCCCCAGAGGTCGCGCAGGAGGGCGCCGGTGGAGCGGGCGACGTTGGGATCGACCCGCAGAGTCGGGGCGGCCTCGCCAGTGGACGGGATCGCCCGCGCCGAGAGCCAGCACAGGACCGCGAACACCATGATCATCGAGCTGAAGGCCAGCGCGCCGCCGCCCATGGCGGTGGCGAGGCCCGCCACGATAGTGCCGAGCAGGATGGCGAGGAAGGTCGCCGCCTCCACCAGCGCGTTGCCGGCGGTGAGCTCGTCGCGGCGCAGGTGGTCGGGCAGGATGCCGTACTTGATCGGCCCGAACAGGGCCGCGATCGTGCCGAATAGGCCCAGCGCCACGAACAGCACCGGCACGGAATGCATCCAGAAGCCGAGCGCTGCGGCGGCCGCGCCGAAGATCTCGGCGAATTTCAGCCGCTTTGCGATGAGCGCCTTGTCGTAGCGGTCGGCCATCTGGCCGCCGAGACCCGAGAGGATGAAGAACGGGCCGATGAAGACCGCCCCCGCCAGGGTCACCAGCATTGGCGAGCCGCCGCCCGGGCCGCCGACCTGGAACAGGATGAGGAAGACGAGGGCGTTCTTCAGGAAATTGTCGTTGAAGGCCGAGAAGAACTGGCACCAGAACAGGGGCGCGAACCGCCGCGTCGTCATCAAGGTACGAAACATGGAAGTCTCCTCGGACGACGCATGACTGCCCGGCTCACGCCGTAGCGTCAAATTCTGAACCGCTCGTCCTTTGCACGGTGTTCAAAACCTAGGACTGCTCCGCTGCGGCCACAATCGTGATATTGCACGTCGTGCAATCCAGGCGACGCGCCCGTGCGCGGACGCACGGGAACGGGGCGGAGATCCATGGCCAAGGCGAAGAAGCGGGGGACCGGCCCGCGCGGCGAGCACGACCGGGACGCATTCCTGGACCTCGTCACCCGGGCGGCGGAGGGGCTGGTGCGGCGGGAGGGCCTGCGCGGCCTCGGGATGCGGCGGCTCGCGACCACGATCGGCTACGCGCCGAACTCGATCTACAATGCGGTGGGCGACCTCGACGCGGTGACGATGCGGGTCAACGCCCGCACCCTGGAGCGGCTGCACGCCACGCTCACGGCGGCGGTCGCCCAAGCGGCGCCGCCGCGCGAAAAGGCACTGGCGCTGGCGGACGCCTATCTCGCCTTCGTCGCCGCCGATCCGCAGGTCTGGAGCCTGGTGTACGAGCACCAGGCCGCCCCCGACAGCGCCTTCCCGGACTGGTATGCGGAGGCCCTCGGCCGGGCCACCGACCTCGTCGACGGCGTGCTCCGGCCGATGATCCCCGATCCGGACGAGCGCCGGCAGGCGGTGGCGACCCTGTGGGCGGGCCTGCACGGCCTCGCCTCGCTCTCGACCTCGCGAAAACTCGCGGTGCTGACGCCCGAATCCCCGCGCGATCTCGCCCGCCTGCTTGTCGGCCGCTTCCTCGGCGCGGCCCCCTTGGATTGACGCGCAGTGGCGGAATGCGTTCGGGATGACCCCGGCGCGGCCTGCGTGAATCTCGCGCGGACCGAGATCGGGACCATCGCGGACGGCGTGCGGGTTTTCACGGACGGGGCGATCCGGATGCGGGCCCTGGGGGGGGACACGGCGCCGTCCGAGCGGCACGCCACCGACAAAGAAAAAAGGGCCCGGAACGAGTCCGGACCCTTCGTCGCTTCAGCGGCTGGCGGGAGAGCCCGGAACGGGCTCGTTCATGCCAGGGCCGGAACGGCCGGTCGAGCCCGTGGTCGCGCCCCGCTCCCGGCCCGGCGCGGTGTCGGCGGGCTCGCCGTACTGGGAAGCGTTCCGCGCCCCGTTCTGCTCCAGTTCCTGGGCCGGCGCGTTGTTGGCCGAGCCCGGGCCGCTGCCGGCGGCGAGGGCGGCGCCCCCGAGGGTGAAGGTCGCGATGACGGCGAGGGTGACGGCTTTCATGAATAACTCTCTGCGGCGCGGCGTCGGGGGCAGACAACGTGCGTTCTGCGAAAGGTGTTCCCGGGCCGAATGCTAGGCTGGCCGCGAGTTCCGTGCCGCACGGGCGCATGAAATCGATGCGCGATTCTGGCCTTACAGTTCCATGAAATCGGCGTTACGCGTGCTAGACGCGACGCTCTAGCTGATTCCGTGGCGTGGAGGCCTGCCTCAACCGAGTGCCGCCTCCGCCTGCCGGTAGGCCACCCCGTGTGCGACGTAGCCCTCGACCACCCGGGCCATCATCGCGCGCTTCTCCGCATCGAGCGGGGCGAGGATGCGGGCCGGACGCCCGCCCCAGAGGTGGCCGCCCTCCAGGAGCTGGCCCGGATCGGTGGTGGCACCGGCGGCCAGCAGCACGTCGTCGGCGATCACGGTGCCGGGCGCCACGACGCAGCCGATGCCGATGAGGCCGCGCGCGCCGATGCGGCAATCGGCGAGGCGGACATTGTGCCCGATCGTGGTGTCGCGCCCCAGGACGACGCCCTCGCCCCGGGTGCGGATCACGCTGTTGTCCTGGATGTTGGTGTTGGCGCCGACCACGATGGGGCCGACCTCGGCGTGGAGGTCGCAGGAGAACAGCACGCTGGAGCCGGCCCCGAGGGCGATGCGGCCGCGCAGGCGCGCCGTGCGGGCGACGTAGACGCTGGGGTCCGGCTCCGCCGCGTCGGCGGGCAGCGCGGGGGGCAGGTCGCCGGAGGCCTCGCGCAGGCGCTCGGCCCGCTCGGCGATCTCGGGCGCACCGATCGCCCGCACCGGCTTGGCGGGGCTGCCCGCATAGGCGAAGCCCGCGGCCAGATGCGACCGGGGAAACACCGTGGCGCCCGCCTCGATGAGCACGCCGTCCTCCACGCGCGCCCCGTCGAGCACGATCACGTCGTCCTCGATCACCACGTCCGAGCCGATCGTGCAGGCATGCACCACCGCGTTGCGGCCCACGGTCACCCGGTCGCCCACCAGGGTCGGGTAGGTGTTGGTGGCGATGTGCACGGTGGAGCGGTGGCCGAGCCAAAAGCGCTCGCCGATGACGATGCGGTCGCCGTCGGCGCGGATGACGCTGTGGTCGCCGAGCCAGGCCTGCGCGCCGATGGTTGCGTCGCCGATCACCGTGCTCGCGCGCCCGCACCAGACCGGACGGGCCGAGAAGACGGGCAGGGCGCCGTCATGGGGCAGGATCAGCTCTGGGGTCACGGCGGAAAACGTCCTTACGGAATCCCGGTGGTGTCGCCGGGCGTTCGGGGGCATAGAGCGCCCGTGCCCGTGAGGGCAGGTTCGTCGGGCCTCGTCAAGGGCGTATCGCCCCCGGGGCGGGGGCGGGCGCCGTTCCGAGGGAAGACTCCGAGGGAAGACCATGCCGGACGTCAGCATCCAGAGCGCGCCCTTCGACGCAGGCACCGAGATCGCCCGGTTCACCGAGGAATTCGGCGGCCGGGCCGGGGCCATCGTCACCTTCACGGGCCTGTGCCGCGACGAGGGCGGCCGCCTCACGGGGCTCGAACTGGAGCATTACCCCGGGATGGCCGAGGCCGAGATCGGCCGGGTGGTCGAGACCGCGCGCACCCGCTGGCCGCTCCACGGGGTTCGGGTGATCCACCGCCACGGCCTGGTGGCGCCCGGCGCGGGCATCGTGCTGGTGGTCACCGCCTCGAGTCACCGGATCGCGGCCTTTGAGGCCGCGAGCTTCCTGATGGATTACCTCAAGACGCGGGCCCCGTTCTGGAAGCGCGAGCACCTCGCCGACGGCACCACAGGCGCCTGGGTGGAGGCGACGGAGGCGGACGACCGAGCCGCCGCGCGCTGGGACGGGTCGGCCGGCGCGCCGCCCTAAGCAGGTTTCGGAAAAGTGGTCCCCGGTTTTGCGGCTAAAACCTGCGACATATCGAAGAGCTAAGCAGGGTGAAGCGTTGGCTTGCCAAGGCGAACCTGCTTAGCGCCGCCCGGACACGGAACTCAAGCTGAGCTGGCGACATCCTCCCGGGGGATGGGCCGGGCGTGACGCGGCCGGGCCGACCCGGAGACCCATCCGAAATCCGCGTGCCCAACCCGGCATGCCAGGAGCCCAACCCGTTCATGGCCATTCCCTTCCTCAGCGCGGAGCCCGCCGGCCCGCGCCCGCGCGACTGGTCCCTTGCCGTGTCCGGCATCGCCGTCGTGGCCTTCATCGCCGTCCTGGCGCTGGCCTGGATGGCGGCCTCGACGCTGCTCCTCGTCTTCGCCGGCATCCTGCTCGGCGTGTTCCTCGACGGGCTGACGCGGCTCCTCGGCAAGGTGCTGCCGGCGGGCCGGGGCCTGCGCCTCAGCCTCGTCAGCCTCGTGCTCGCCGGCCTCACCCTCGCCCTCATCGCCTTCGGCGGCGCCACGATCGTGCAGCAGGGCCGGGACCTCGGCCAGACGGTCGCGGCCCAGGCCGGCACCGTGCGGGACCGGCTCAAGGATTACGGCATCGACGTGCCCGAGATCGCCCCCGGCAAGGGTGGCGAGAACAAGGGTGGCGAGAACAAGAGCGAAGAGAACAAGGGTGGCGCCGATGGGGCACCCAAGGGCGATGAATCCGGTGCGTCCAGCCAGAAGCCCGGCGGCCTCGCCGGCCTCGCCTCCGGGGCCATGAAGAGCCCCGGCTCGCTGCTGTCGGATGCCGGCAGCGTGCTCGGGCCGGCGGCCACCGTGGTCATCGGGCTGTTCAGCGCGCTCGGCAACGCCCTCGTCATCGTCTTTCTGGGGCTCTCGGTGGCGGCCGATCCGGGGGCCTATCGCGATGGCCTCGTGCGCTTCGTGCCACCCGCGCACCGGGACCGCGCCACCGCCCTCCTCGACGGCATGGGCGAGACCCTGCGCCACTGGCTGTTCGGGCAGCTCATCACCATGGCGGTAATCTTCGTCTGCACCTGGGCCGGCCTCGCCTTCTTAGGCATCGGCGGCGCCCTCATCCTCGGCCTCCAGGCCGGGCTCCTGGCCTTCATCCCCACCATCGGCCCGCTGATCGCCGGCGTGGTGATCGTGCTCGCCTCGCTGGCCTCCGGCACCACGGCGCTGCTGGGTGCGCTCGGCGTCTACCTCGCGGTGCAGGCCCTGGAGAGCTACGGCCTCACGCCCTTCATCCAGAAGCGGGCCCTCGACATCCCCCCGGCCACGATCTTCGCCGGCCAGCTCGTGCTCGGCGTCATCTTCGGCCTCTGGGGCATCGCGCTGGCGCTGCCCCTCATGGCGGTGGCGAAGGTGATGCTGGCCCAGCTCTACATCGAGGACACCCTGCACGAGGACGCCGAGGCCTGAGGCGCGCGCCTCACGCGTCCATCAGCGGGTGCAGGTCGCGGACCATGCTCTTGAGCCGCTCGTCAAGGACGTGGGTGTAGATCTGCGTCGTCGAGATGTCGGCGTGGCCCAGCAGTTCCTGCACGATGCGCAGGTCCGCGCCGTTCTGCAGGAGGTGGCTCGCGAAGGCGTGGCGCAGCACGTGCGGGCTGACCCGGTCGGCCCGCAGGCCGGCCGCCGCGGCCACGGTCTTCAGGTCCCGGGCGAAGGATTGCCGGGTGAGATGCCCGCTCTCGCTGTCGGCGGGAAACAGCCAGGGCCCGTCGGCGCCGAGATTCGCGAGGTGGTCGCGCATGACACCCCGCGCGACCTCCGTGAGGGGCACCAGCCGCTCGCGCCCGCCCTTGCCCTTGACCACGAGGTAGCGCTCCTTCGTGGAGGCCGCGGCGCGAGGCAGGGCGACGAGCTCGGACACGCGCAGGCCCGTGGCGTAGAGGAGTTCGATGAGGCAGAGCATGCGCGTGCCCCGCGCGTCGCCCGCCGCGGCGTTTCCCGTCGCCCCTTGGCGCGCGACCGTGAGCAGCCGGTCCACCTCCGCCACCGAGAGCACCTTGGGCAGGGCCCGCACCCGGCGCGGGCCGCCGATCGGCGCGCTCGGGTCGTCCTCGGCGAGCCCTTCCGCGTAGAGGAAGCGGTGGAAGCCCCGGATGCAGGAGAGGCGCCGCGCGGCGGAGGCCGCCGAGAGGCCGCGCGTCTCGAGGTCGGCGAGGTAGGCGCGCAAGGGGGCGGCCTCCATCGCGACGGGGTCGTGCCCGCCGCGCGTCAGGGCGGCGAGGTAATCGTCGAGGTCGCGCCGGTAGGCCGCGAGCGTGTTGGCGGCCGCGCCCCGCTCGGCGGCCAGCATGTCGAGGTAGTCGCGGATCAGGGCCTCGTTCGGCGAAACCGGGTCCGGATCGGGCTCGGCCATGGGGCGCGCCGTCCGCGTCACCGGTTCGGCGGCTGCAGTTTCGAGGCCGGGATGGTCACGCTCATCTCGCGCGGGGTCGGCACCACGAAGGTCGCCAGCGCGAACATCCCCGCGAAGGCGAGTCCGCCCAGGATGACGAGGGTGGCGAGGAAACGGAACAGGGTCGGCACTCGGACGAACCTCGATCGTGCGGCGCTGGAGCGTGGAGCGCGCCTCGGGGGCCAGATGGCTTCGGGAGCCAGGTCGGCTGACGGCAAGCTTGGGGTTGCATCACGCGCGGGCACGGATGGCAATGACTTCGCGGCCACAGGCGGCGTGGCATTCCGGTGCGGGCGCCGTCGCGCGCGCTGCCCGGCGCTTCGCCCCCACCGGAAAACGCGCTAAGACCCGCCCGAAGATGTGTAGATGTCCGTGATGACAGAAGTGCCCCCCCAGGGCGACCCGCCGGAGAACGCCTCCGGCGGCGAGCCGATCGAACTGCGCCTGCGCCGTGCCCTCGGTCACCGCTCGATCGTGCTCGTCGGCCTAATGGGCGCGGGCAAGAGCACCGTGGGCAAGCGCCTGGCCACGCGCCTCGGGCTGATGTTCAAGGATGCCGACAACGAGATCGAGACGGCGGCCAAGCTCACGATTCCGGACATCTTCGCGATCTACGGCGAGCCGAGTTTTCGCGATGGCGAGGAGCGGGTCATCGCCCGCCTGATGCGCGAGGGGCCGATGGTGCTCGCCACCGGCGGCGGCGCCTACATGCGCGAGACTACCCGCGCCCGCATCGCCGAGGGCGGCGTCTCGATCTGGCTGAAGGCCGAACTCGACGTCCTGATGCGCCGGGTGCGCAAGCGCGGCGGGCGCCCGCTCCTTCAGACCGAGGACCCGGAGGAGACCCTGCGCCAGCTCATGGCCCAGCGCCACCCCGTCTACGCCCATGCCGACGTGGCGGTGATCTCCCGCGACGTCGCCCACGACCGAGTCGTGCAGGACGTCATGGAAGCCCTCGACGCCTACCTCAGCGGATCATCGCAGCCGAGAATCGCAGCCCAGTGAAGAATCGCAGCCCAGTGACGGATCGTCCCCCATCGACCGACCGCCTCACCGTGGCCGTGCCCCTCGACCAGGGCCGCGCCTACGACATCCTGATCGGGCGCGGCCTCCTCGACGAGGCCGGCCGGCACGTGGCCGCCCTGGGAGCGAAGGCGGCCGTCATCGTCTCCGACACCAACGTGGCGGCCCTCTACGGGGCGCGCCTGCGCGAGAGCCTGGAGGCGGCGGGCCTGCGCTCGGGCCTCGTCACCGTGGCCCCGGGTGAGGCCTCGAAGAGCTACGCCACCTACGCGGAGGTCTGCGACGGGCTCCTCGCCCACAAGGTGGAGCGCAACGACCTCGTGGTGGCGCTCGGCGGCGGCGTCGTCGGCGACCTGGCGGGCTTTGCCGCCGCCACCCTGCGGCGCGGCGTGCGCTTCGTGCAGGCGCCCACGAGCCTCCTCGCCCAGGTCGATTCCTCGGTGGGCGGCAAGACCGGAATCAACTCGGGCCACGGCAAGAACCTCATCGGCGCCTTCCACCAGCCCCGCCTCGTGCTCGCCGACACCGCCACCCTCGACACCCTGTCGGAGCGGGAGATGCGGGCGGGCTACGCCGAGGTGGCCAAGTACGGGCTGATCAACGACGCCGCCTTCTTCGACTGGTGCGAGGCGCACTGGGCCGGCATCTTCGCGGGCGGGCCCGAGCGCGACGAGGCGGTGGCGATCTGCTGCCGGGCCAAGGCCGGCGTGGTGGTGCGCGACGAGCGCGAGGACGGCGAGCGCGCCCTGCTCAACCTCGGGCATACCTTCGCGCACGCCCTGGAGCGGCTGACCGGCTACGAGTCCGCTCGCCTCGTCCACGGCGAGGCGGTGGCGATCGGGCTGGCGCTCGCCTTCCGCTTCTCCGCCCGTCTCGGCCTGTGCCCGGGTCAGGACGCGGGCCGCGTCGCCAACCACCTGGCCCTCGCCGGCCTGCCGACCCGCCTCCAGGCGGTGCCGGGCGGCTGCGGCGACGCCGACGCCCTGGTGGCGGCGATGGCCCAGGACAAGAAGGTCCGGGATGGGGCCCTGACCTTCATCCTGGCCCGCGGCATCGGTCAGAGCTTCATCGCCCCGGGCATCGACGGTGCCGAGGTGCGCGCCTTCCTCGACGACGAACTGAGCGCTTCTTGAGCGGGCGGCCGGCGGACCGGGCCGGATCGGAGCCCCCGTTGAGCGACGAGGCCCAGCGCCTCGAGATCCAGGCCCTGCGCCGCCGGGTGGCCGCCCTGGAGGCCGAGGTCGCGCGGCGGCGCGACCCGCCGGCGGCGCAGCGCGAGGCGGAGCTGCGCCTCGTCACCGACGCGTTGCCGATGCTCGTGGCCTCCATCGATCGGGACTACCGCTACCGCTTCAACAACCGGCACTACGAGACCTGGTTCGGACGCCACGGCGCGGACCTGGTCGGCCTCCACGTGCGCGACGTGCTCGGCCCCGAGGCCTTCGCCGAGCGCCGCCCCTTCCTGGACCGGGCGCTCGCCGGCGAGACCATCGCGGCCGACGGCGCCCTGCCGGATCGCCACGGCAACCCGCGCGCCTGCGCCATCCAGTACATCCCGCGCCGGGACGCGGCGGGGGCGGTGGATGGGATCTTCGTCCTGGCCATCGACGTGGAGGAGCGCCGGGCGGCGGAGGCACGGCGGATCGCGGTGGCCGAGCTCGGCGACCGCCTGCGCGACCTCGACGACACCGCCGCGATCGCCTTCGCGGCCTCCGAGATCCTCGGCACCACCCTCGGCGTCAGCCGGGCCGGCTACGGCACCATCGACCCTGTCGCCGAGACCATCCTGATCGAGCGGGACTGGAACGCCCCCGGCATCCGGAGCCTCGCCGGAACCCTGCAGTTTCGCGATTACGGCTCCTACATCGAGGACCTGAAGCGCGGTGAGACGGTGATCTGCGTCGATGCGGAGGCGGACCCGCGCACCGCCTCCGGCGCCGAGGCCCTGAAGGCGATCAGCGCGCAGGCCTTCGTCAACATGCCGCTCACCGAGCATGGCGGCTTCGTGGCACTCCTCTACCTCAACCACGCCACCGCCCGGACCTGGTCGGCGGAAGAGCTCGCCTTCATGCGCAACGTCGGCGAGCGCGTGCGGGCGGCCACCGAGCGCAGCCGCGCCACCGCCGCCCGGCGGGCCAGCGAAGCGCAGTTCCTCGCCTTCGCGCAGGTGGTGCCCAACCACGTCTGGGCGGCCTCGCCGGCGGGCGCCCTCGATTGGTTCAACGATCAGGTCCACGTCTATAGCGGCGCGGCGGCCGGCGCCCTCGCGGGCGAGGCCTGGGCCGGCCTCGTCCACCCCGAGGACCGCGCGGGCGTGATCCGGACCTGGGGCGAGGCGGTGGCCGGCGGCCATCCCTACGAGGCCGAGTTCCGCATCCGGCGCGGGGACGGGGCCTATCGCTGGTTCCTGGTCCGGGCCGAGCCGATCCGCGCGGCCGACGGCGCCATCCTGCGCTGGGTCGGCACCAACACGGACATCGAGGACCGCAAGGCCGCCGCCGCCGAGCTCGCGCGCCTCAACGCCAGCCTGGAGCGGCAGGTCGTGCACCGGACCCGCGAGCGCGACCGCATCTGGGAGACCACCACCGACCTGATGGGCACCGCCGGCCTCGACGGCTACCTGAAGACCGTCAATCCGGCCTGGGCGCGGACCCTCGGCTGGAGCGAGGCGGAGCTGCTGAGCCGGCCCTTCGCCGTGCTGATCGACCCGGCGGACCATGCTGAGACGGGGGAGGTGGTCCGCCGCCTGGCCGCAGGCGAGACCGTGACCGGCTTCGTCGACCGCGTGTTCGCAAAGGACGGCGGCCAGCGCATCGTCATGTGGACGGCCGCGCCCGACGGCGCGCACTTCACCATCATCGGGCGCGACATTACCGACCAGCGCCGCACCGAGGACGCCCTGCGCCAGGCCCAGAAGATGGAGGCGGTGGGCCAGCTCACCGGCGGCCTCGCCCATGACTTCAACAACCTGCTGACCGGGATCTCGGGCAGCCTCGAACTCCTCCAGACCCGGATGGCGCAGGGGCGCCTGACCGACCTCGACCGCTACGTCAACGCGGCGCAGGGGGCGGCCAAGCGCGCGGCGGCCCTGACGCATCGCCTGCTCGCCTTCTCGCGCCGCCAGACCCTCGACCCGAAGCCCACCAACGTGAACGGCCTCGTCGCCGGCATGGAGGAGCTGGTCCGGCGCACGGTCGGCCCCGCGATCACCATCGAGGTCGTGGGCGCGGCCGGCCTCTGGCCCGCCCTGGTCGACCCGAACCAGCTCGAGAACGCGCTCCTCAACCTCTGCATCAACGCCCGGGACGCTATGCCGGAGGGCGGGCGCATCACCATCGAGACGGCCAACAAGTGGCTCGACATCCGCGCCGCCCGGGAGCGCGACCTCGAGCCGGGCCAGTTCCTCTCCCTGTGCGTCACCGATACCGGCACCGGCATGACGCCGGAGGTGATCGCCCGCGCCTTCGACCCGTTCTTCACCACGAAGCCCATCGGCGAGGGCACCGGCCTCGGCCTGTCGATGATCTACGGCTTCGCGCGCCAGTCGGGCGGCCAGGTCCGGATCTACTCGGAGCTCGGACAGGGCACGACCGTCTGCCTCTACCTGCCGCGCCATTACGGGACGGCGCAGGAGCGGGACGGCGAGGCCGACCTCGCCCACGCGCCCCGGGCCGAGCAGGGCCAGACCGTGCTCATCGTGGACGACGAGCCCACCGTGCGCATGCTGGTGACGGAGGTGCTGGAGGATCTCGGCTACACCGCCATCGAGGCGGCGGACGGGGCGGGCGGCCTCAAGGTGCTCGAATCGGACGTGCGCCTCGATCTCCTCGTCACCGATGTGGGCCTGCCCGGCGACATGAACGGGCGCCAGATGGCCGATGCCGGCCGCGTCGTGCGCCCCGGCCTCAAGGTGCTGTTCATCACCGGCTACGCCGAGAACGCCGTGCTGGGCAACGGCTACCTGGAGCCCGGCATGCAGGTGATGACGAAGCCCTTCGTGATGGAGGCGCTGGCCGCACGGATCCGGGAACTGATCGCCGAGGGGCGGGAGACCTGAACCCTGCGGCGCGCCCCGTGGTAATCAACGGCTTTCCTGGCGAGACAATCCTCCGGCACCGGCGCGCATGGAACCCCATACCGATCTCTGGCTGGCCGCGAGCATCGTGGCGATCTCACTCCTGCTCTCGGCCTTCTTCGCCGGGGCCGAGACCGCCTTCACGGCCGCCTCGCGGGCCCGGATGCTGGCCCTGGAGAATGCCGGCGACGCGCGCGCGCGCCTCGTGAACGCCATCCTGGCGAGCCGCGAGCGCTTCATCGGCGCCATGCTCATCGGCTACAACATCGTGGCGATCGGCGCCTCGGCCTTCACCACGAGCGTGCTCACCACCTTCTTCGGCAAGAGCGGGGTGCTGTACGCCACGGGGGTGATGTCGGTGCTCGTCATCGTCTTCGCCGAGGTGCTGCCCAAGACGCTCGCCATCAACACGCCGGATCGGGCGGCCCTCCTCATGGCCCGGCCGGTGGCGTTCGCGGTGGCCCTGTTCGGGCCGGCCGCCATCGCCATCGAGGCCCTCGTGCGCGCGATGCTGCGCCCCTTCGGCGTCCGGATCGGCGAGCGCCAGACCATCCTCTCGGCCAGCGACGAGATCCGCGGCCAGGTGGCGCTGCTGCACCGGGAGGGCGGCGTCGCCAAGGCCGAGCGCGACATGCTCGGCGGCCTCCTCGACCTCTCCGAGCTGTCGGTCTCGGAGGTGATGGTCCACCGCACCAAGATGCGCACCATCGATGCCGACCTGCCCTCGGAGGAGATCGTGCGCGCGGTGCTGGCCTCGCCCTACACCCGGATGCCGCTCTGGCGGGGCACCTCCGAGAACATCGTCGGCGTGCTGCACGCCAAGGACCTGCTGCGGGCCCTCGACGCCGCCGGGGGCGACGCCTCCGGCCTGAAGGTGGAGGCCCTGGCCCTGGAGACGTGGTTCGTGCCCGACACCACCTCCCTGCGCGACCAGCTCAAGGCCTTCCTCACCAAGAAGACTCACTTCGCCCTCGTGGTCGACGAGTACGGCGAGGTGATGGGCCTCGTGACCCTGGAGGACATCCTGGAGGAGATCGTCGGCGACATCGCCGACGAACACGACGTCACCGTCTCCGGCGTGCGGCCCCAGGGCGACGGCTCGGTGCATGCCGACGGCAGCGTGCCGATCCGCGACCTGAACCGGGCCATGGACTGGGATCTGCCCGACGACGAGGCCACCACCATCGCGGGGCTCGTGATCCACGAGGCCCGGGCCATCCCCGATACCGGCACCGCCTTCAACTTCCACGGGTTCCGCTTCCAGGTGCTGCGCAAGGCCCGCAACCGGATCACCGCCCTGCGCATCACGCCCCTCGACCCCGGCCCGCGCAAACCTGAAACCTGAGATTGAAGTCACGGCAACGTGACCGATGCGGGTGCGATGTCTAGCGAAGCGTAACCGGGCTGGTGTAATCTCGGCCCAAGGGATCGGGATGCCGCCGCGAGACGGTGCGGCGGGCCCCGGATGGCACGGCGGCTGAGGAGGGCGGAACCGGTCGATGCTGCTCGATGCCACCACCCTGCTTCTGGTGACGACGATTCTGACCTTCATGGTCGGGAGCCTGTTCCTGCTGTCCTGGAGCCAGACGCGCCACGTCCACGCCCTGGCGATCTGGGGTGTGGCCCACCTCTCCGGCGCGGCGGGCTCGGCCCTGCTCGGGCTGCGGGGCGTGATCCCGGACTGGATCTCGATCGTCGTCGCCAACGCCGTGATGATCGCCGCCTACGGCCTGATCTGGACCGGCACCCGCGCCTTCAAGGGGCGGGCGCCGCGCTGGGTGCCGATCGCCGTCGCCGTCGCGCTCTGGAGCGGCGGCTGCCTGATCCCGGCCTTCTACGAATCGCTGCCCGCCCGGGTGATCGTGGCCTCGAGCCTGGCCGGCGGATTCTGCTTACTGGCGGCGCGGGAGTTCTGGCGCGGGCGGTCCGAGCCCCTGGTCTCCCGCTATCCCGGCATGGCCCTGCTGCTGCTCTACGCGCTGGCCTACTGGATTCGCGTGCCCCTGGCCGTGCTGGCCCCGCCGCAGACCGGGCCCAACCCTCTGCAGACGCCCTGGCTGACGATCCTGTGCCTCGTCGGCATGCTGTTCACCCTGGCCATCGCCTTCGTGTTCATGTCCCTGACCAAGGAGCGCGCGGAGCACCTCCAGCGCCTCGCCGCCGACACGGACGCGCTCACCGGAATCCTCAGCCGCCGGGCCTTCGTGGCGCGGGCGGAGGCCGCCCTCGCGGCGCGGAGCGCGGCGCGGAGCCCGGCCGTCACCCTGCTGCTGTTCGACCTCGACCATTTCAAGCGCATCAACGATGCCTACGGCCACGCGGTCGGGGACGGCGTCCTCGTCGGGTTCTGCCACACGATGGAGGCTCTGCTGCCGGGAGACGCGCTCTTCGGCCGGATGGGCGGCGAGGAGTTCGCCTGCCTGCTCACGGGCATGACGCCGGATCAGGCCCTGATCCGGGCCGAGTTCCTGCGCGAGGCCGTGGCCCGGATCAGCGTGCCCGAACTGCCCCAGCTCACCGTGAGCGTCAGCATCGGCCTCGCGGCGGCCCAGTCCGCGCCGGCCCGGGCCGGCGGCGCCTCGACCGGCGAGCCGCGGACCGGCCGCCTCGACGGGCTCCTGCGCCGGGCGGACGCGGCGCTCTACGAAGCCAAGCGCAACGGGCGTGGCCGCAGCGAGGTCGCGCCGCCCGCTTGGCGCCGGGCGGCCTGAGAAGGCCCGCTCCGAATCTCCGGAGCGCCGTCGCGGGACCGGCCGCCGAGGGCCGGTCCCGTCATGTCCGCCCTCAAGATGCTGTGCCTCAAGGCGCCTTGGGGGCCGGCGGCGCGGCGGGGGCCGCGGCCGTGCGTTCGATCTTGGCGCTCTCGCGCAGCTTCAGGATCAGGTCCTGCTGCGCCTTGCGGGTGATGTACTGGTCCACCTGCTCCTTCATCTCCGGGAAGGTCGGCACCGGCTTCACGCGCTTCTCCTCGACCTTGATCACGTGCCAGCCGAACTGGGTCTTGACCGGGTCGGAGACCTGGCCGGCATTGAGCTTGAAGGCGGCCTCGGCGAAGGGCGCCACCATGCGCTCCTTGGAGAACCAGCCCAGATCCCCGCCCTCGGTCTTCGAGCCGGGGTCCTTGGAGACCTCGGCCGCGACCTTGGCGAAATCCTCGCCGCCCTTGATCCGCGCGGCGATCTTCTTCGCCTCGTCCTCGTTCTCCACGAGGATGTGGCGGGCATGGACTTCCTCCTCGGGCTTCATCGCCTTGACGGTCTGATCGTAGAGGGCCTTGGCCGCCTCCGGGGTCGCCGCCTTCTTGGCCTCGCGCTCCAGGTATTCGTCGAGGAGGAGCTTGTCCTTGAAGTAGGCGAGCTTGCGCTGGAAGTCCGGCGCATCGGCGATCTTGGCGGCGTCCGCCGCCTGGGCGCCGACCTTGAGGTCGATCATGTAGTCGACGAGCAAGGCCTTCTTCTGCGCGTCGTCGACGCCCGGCAGGGAGAGGGCCGGGTCCTCGGCCGCGATGGCGAGGTCGCCCGCGGTGATGGCCGACCCGTTCACCTTCGCCACCACCGTCTCGGGTGCGACCGGCGCGGCGGCCGGTGCCGCCGGCGTCGCGGCCGGCGCCTGCGCCTGCGCCGAGGCCAGGGGCAGGCCCAGCGCCAGGGCCACGGCGCCCGTGCGCAGGAGGCCCGAGCGCGAGAGGGACTTGATCATCGTCATCGAGGCGTCCTTGGGAGCGCCGCCCGCGTCCCGGCTCTTCCCGGCCGGAGGTGATCGCAAGGGACGGTCGAGAGGGGAGGGCGGCAGGGCGGCCGCGGTTCTGGCCGCGACATCAGGTGGCGTGCGGGCGCCCCGATGGCAAGCGTGGCCGCGCGGCGGCGAGATCGAATTCGCGCGATTGCCGCCGGTTCCCGAGAGGCGCCGTTAAGGCCCCCATGCCTATGCTCGACACCGTGAGGGCTTGAGGGAGACGACGATGCGACGCAACCCGGTCATCGGCGCGACGCTGCTCATCCTGGTGCTCGGCGCGGCACAGGGCGCCGAGGCGCGAGGACGCGCAGCGCGGGGCGGATTCCGCAGCGCCACCATCGGAAGCGCCGCCGTAGTCTCTACGGGCAGCATCGCCGCAGCCCCCACCGTCACTTCCGTGCCCGCCTCCGATCCCACCCTGCGTCCAGTCAAGGCCTTGGCTGCGCCGACTCCGCCCGCCCGCGAAGTCCGCGCCGCCGATTCCTGGTGCGCCAATCGGCGCGTCGTCGGCACCGGCACGGGGTTCTGCCTCATCAACTGAGCGTCCGGGATCGAAACCGGCTCCCACCGCGTTCGTCGAGGCGAATCAGGCTGCCGCTCCTTCGGGCGCGCGGCCGATTCGCCGTGCCGTGTCCGGAGATGAGGTCCCCGTTCCCGCCCCGTTCCGGGGTGACGACGGAGCCGGCTCTTTCGGATGCGCGGTGCCGTGTTTACCTCTATAAGCCCGGCCAACATTCGCCTTCAGACTTATTCGATCGACCGTAGGTTCACGATGCTCGGTGCCCTCGCCAAGAAGATTTTCGGCTCGTCCAACGACCGGCGCGTGAAGGGCTATCGTCCCCGTGTGGCCGAGATCAACGCCCTGGAGCCGCAGATCGCCGCGCTCTCGGACGACGACCTGCGCGCCCGCACCGACATGCTGAAGGCCGAGCTCGCCGCCGGCAAGAGCCTCGACGACATCCTCGTGCCGGCCTTCGCCACGGTCCGCGAGGCGGCCAAGCGCGTCCTCGGGCAGCGTCACTTCGACGTGCAGATGATCGGCGGCATGGTGCTCCACGAGAGCGGCATCGCCGAGATGCGCACCGGCGAGGGCAAGACCCTGGTGGCGACCCTGCCGGTCTACCTCAACGCGCTGTCGGGCCTCGGCGTCCACGTGGTCACCGTGAACGACTACCTCGCCGCCCGCGACGCGGAGTGGATGGGCCGGGTCTACCGCTTCCTCGGGCTCTCCGTCGGCACCATCGTGCACGGGCTCGACGACGGCCAGCGCAAGGAAGCCTACGCCTGCGACATCACCTACGGCACGAACAACGAGTTCGGGTTCGACTACCTGCGCGACAACATGAAGTACGAGCTGTCCCAGCTCTCGCAGCGGGGCCACAACTACGCGATCGTCGATGAGGTCGACTCCATCCTGATCGACGAGGCGCGCACCCCGCTCATCATCTCGGGCCCGGTGGATGACCGCTCCGAGCTCTACGTTTCCGTCGACGCCCTGATGCCGCACCTGGAGCGCGAGCATTACGACCTCGACGAGAAGCAGCGCACGGTCTCGCTCACCGAGAGCGGCAACGAGTTCGTGGAGGACCTCCTGCGCGGCGCGGACCTGCTGAAGGACGGCGACCTCTACGACGCGCACAACGTCTCCCTGGTCCACCACGTCAACCTGGCCTTGCGCGCCCACACCCTGTTCACCCTGGACAAGGACTACATCGTCAAGAACGACGAGGTGGTGATCATCGACGAGTTCACCGGCCGCATGATGCAGGGCCGGCGCTACTCGGAAGGGCTGCACCAGGCGCTGGAGGCCAAGGAGCGGGTCACGATCCAGCCTGAGAACCAGACGCTCGCCTCGATCACCTTCCAGAACTACTTCCGCCTCTATTCGAAGCTCGCCGGCATGACCGGCACCGCCTCCACGGAAGCCGACGAGTTCGCCGAGATCTACAAGCTCGAAGTCGTCGACATCCCGACCAACAAGGCGGTCGAGCGCGTCGACGAGGACGACGAGGTCTACCGGACGGTGGACGAGAAGTACGTCGGTATCATCGCCGAGATCGAGAAGGCGCATGCGCGCCACCAGCCGATCCTGGTCGGCACCGGCTCCATCGAGAAGTCGCAGCACCTGGCCGAGATGCTGCTGAAGTCCGGCTTCACCCAACTCGACTACTCGGACCCGAACGCGCTGACGGACGTCTACGCCGCCGCCCGCGAAGGCCGGGTGACGAAGCGCTTTGCCGTGCTCAACGCCCGCTTCCACGAGCAGGAAGCCTACATCGTGGCGGAAGCCGGCGTGCCCGGCGCCATCACCATCGCGACGAACATGGCCGGGCGCGGCACCGACATCAAACTCGGCGGCAACGTCGAGATGCGCGTCGAGAAGGAACTCGCGGGGGTGGCCGAGGGCCCCGAGCGCGAGGCCGCCATCGCGGCGATCAAGGCCGAGATCGAGGAGAACCGGGGCAAGGTGCTGGCCTCTGGCGAGCCCGCCGACCCGGAGGCGGGCCGCAAGAAGACCCTGCCGGGCGGCCTCTACATCATCGGCACCGAGCGCCACGAATCCCGCCGCATCGACAACCAGCTGCGCGGCCGCTCCGGCCGCCAGGGCGATCCCGGCCGCTCGAAGTTCTACCTGTCGCTTCAGGACGACCTGATGCGGATCTTCGGCTCCGACCGCATGGACGGCATGCTGACCCGCCTCGGACTCGAGCAGGGCGAGGCGATCATCCACCCTTGGATCAACAAGGCGATCGAGAAGGCGCAGCAGAAGGTCGAGGCGCGCAACTTCGACATGCGCAAGAACGTGCTCAAGTACGACAACGTCATGAACGACCAGCGCAAGGTCGTGTTCGAGCAGCGCCGCGACTTCATGGGTCAGGAGAGCGTGCGCGAGACCGTGGACGAGATGCGCCACGGCGTGGTCGACGACCTCGTGGCCGTGCACGTGCCCGAGAACGCCTATGCCGAGCAGTGGGACATCGAGGGCCTGCGCGAGCGGGTCCAGACCGTGCTCAACCTCGACGTGCCGGTGGAGGACTGGGCCAAGGAGGAGGGCATCGCCGACGAGGAGATGCGCGACCGCCTGCGCCAGGCGGCGGACGAGGCCTACGGGGTGCGCGTCGAGAAGAACACCCCCGAGGTGATGACCTACGTCGAGAAGCAGGTCCTCCTGCAGACCCTCGACCACCTCTGGCGCGAGCACCTCGTCACCCTCGACCACCTCCGGCAGGTGGTGGGCTGGCGCGGCGTCGCCCAGCGCGATCCCCTCAACGAGTACAAGTCCGAGGCCTTCGACCTCTTCAACGGCCTCGTCGCCTCCTTACGCGAGCAGGTGACCCAGCAGCTCTCGCGCATCGAGATCATGTACGACGAGGCGCCGGCCGACGGGGCGCCCGATCCGTTCGCGCAAGGCGCGCTGCCGCCGATGTTCGCCCAGCACCTCGACCCCGTTACCGGCGAGAACGAGATGAGCCGGATCGGCACGGGCAGCGATGGCGGAGCCGGCCCCGCCTATGGCTACGCCGCCCGCGAGATGGCGACCGACACCGCCGTTCTCGAGCGCGACCCGCAGGACGCTGCCACCTGGGGCCGGGTCGGGCGCAACGAGCCGTGCCCCTGCGGCTCCGGCAAGAAGTACAAGCACTGCCACGGCACGCTGACGGTCTGAGGATGAGCCCGGTCGTGGACGGCCAACCCGCCCAGGGTCAGATCACCTACGGCATCGAGCCGGACCTCGACGTGGCGGAGTTCCGCCGCGTCCTGGTGGAATCGGGGCTCGCCGCCCGTCGCCCGGCCGACGACCTAGCGCGCCTCGGGCGGATGCTGGCCCGAGCCGACCTCGTCGTCACCGCCCGCCGGGACGGCGCCCTGGTGGGTGTCGCGCGCACGCTCACCGATTTCAGCTTCTGCGCCTACCTTTCGGATCTGGCCGTGTGCCGCTCGGCGCAGGGGCTGAAGGTCGGGCAGGGCCTCATCGGTGCCACCCGCGCGGCGGTCGGGCCCGAGGCCTCGCTGCTGCTCACGGCCGCCCCCGACGCCGTCACCTTCTACGATCACATCGGCATGCCGCGCGTGGCCGACGCCTTCCGCTACGAGCGCGAGGCCTGAGCCCGGCGCCCGCAAAAAGCCGCGCTTGCCCGAAAACGAACCCATTTGGCCGGCAAGCCATATGGATACGCTTGAGGGAGTGGAGCGAGGCGGCATGCAGGACACCCGATCGGCGACGACGCTGCCTCTCCTGGGCCTTCTCCTGGTCGTTCCCGGCCTCGCCGGTTGCAACACCTATGCGGGGAACCCCAATGCCACGGGGTCGACGCTGGCCGCCAAGGCGATTGCTGCCACCGACGAGGAGCGGGATTGCCTCGGCCGGGCCATGTACTTCGAATCGAACCGCAGCGACCCCGAGGGACTGCTCGCCGTCGGAACGGTGGTGATGAACCGGCTCGAAGCGGCGGCCTTCCCGAATGGCGGGATCTGCGCCGTGGTGGGCCAGCCCCGGCAGTTCGCCCCCGGCGTGCTGACGCGGAAGATGGAGGGCAAGGAACTCCAGAAGGTCGCCGAGGTGACGGACGCGGTGCTCGACGGCCAGCGCCACCCCAAGGTCGGCCGGGCCATGTACTTCCACACCGCCGGCCTGCACTTTCCCTACAACAACATGCACTACGTCGCGGTGGCGGGCGGCAACGCCTTCTACGAGAAGCGCAAGCCCGGCGCGGTGGAGCAGGCAGCGCCCCCGGTCGCCCTGGCCTTCGCCTCCGCCGAGCCCACAGCGATACCGATGATGCCCGTGGCGCCGGTGGCGGCTCCGGCCCCACCCCGGGTCGACCCCGCCCCGCCGCAGGCCGCGCCCATCCCGGCGCCCCCGGCGGCGGTTCACCGTGCGGAGCCGGTTCGCACGGCGCGGGTCGCGGCCGAACCGAAGCCCGCTGCGGTGGCCCGGACGACGCCCGCTCGCAGCCGCGTTGCCATGACGCCCGCGGCCCTCGCCCCACAGCCGATCATCCCGCCGACGGTTCTCAATCTGCCGAGGCCGTGAGCCGGCCGGCGGGCTCCGTATCCGATCGCGGACGCCCCCGAGCCTCGGGCCCGGTCGATCTGCACTGAGCGGATCGTTTCACGAGGGCGGTTCCCCGGCACCGCGTGCCGCTTTCGGTCGCGGAGGCCGTGGCAAACGCTGCGCTATGTCCGGTCCTGCCTTTCCGATCACAGCAGGTCGCCATGAACGTTCTTCGCCCGGTCGCCCACCTGTCCGCAGCCGGCCTGCGCGCGGTCGCCCACGTGCTCACCGCCGGCTTCGACGCGCTGACGGGTCCGGTGGGACGCTTGAGCGATCGTCTCGAAGCCCACCTGCTCGCGCGCACCACGCTGCTGCGGGCCTATTACGCGCGCCCGTCGCATCGGCTGTCCGCACCGTTGCCGATCCTCGACGCGCCCGCCGATCTGGCGCTGCGCGGCGGTCTCGAAACCCCGCGTCGCGTCGCCTGAGGGCAACGCCACGGACGCTCGCGCGCGCCGATGGACCCGGTGCCGGGCGGGGCGAAGTGTCGTCCCCGGGCGGGTCCCTACACCGTCACCTGGGTTCCCACCTCCACCACGCGGCCGGTGGGGATCTGGAAGAAGTCCGTGGCGTCGTTGGCGTTCTTGGCGAGCGTGATGAAGATCCGGTCCTGCCAGAGCGGCATGCCCGAATGGGCGGCCGGGCGGATCGAGCGGCGGGACAGGAAGAACGACGTCGCCATGATGTCGAACTTGAAGCCCTGCTTCTTCAGGAGCGTCAGGGTGCGGGGGATGTTCGGCGTTTCCATGTAGCCGAACTTCATCACGACCTTGTGGAAGTGCGGGCCGATTGGCTCGATGTGGATGCGGTCGGCCTCCGCGGCGCGGGGCGTGTCCACGGTCTCGACGGTGAGCACCACGTTCTTCTCGTGCAGCACCTTGTTGTGCTTGAGGTTGTGCAGCAGGGCGGCCGGCGCGATGTAGGGGTCGCTCGTCAGGAACACGGCGGTGCCGCGCACGTGGTGGGGCGGGCTCTTTTCCAGCATGCCGACGAGCTCGGTCAGCGGCACGTCGGTCTTGCGGGTCTTGTTGATGAGGATGCCGACGCCGCGCACCCAGGTCCACATCATGACGACCAGGGCGCCCGCGAACAGCAGGGGCACGTAGCCGCCCTCGAGCACCTTCAGCATGTTCGACAGCAGGAACAGGAACTCCACCGCCGCGAAGGGCAGGATCGCGAGGCCGGCGGCCCAGGGCGACCATTTCCAGGTCTTCCAGAGCACCAGGAAGGCGAGGCTCGCGGTGATCAGCATCGTGCCCGTCACGGCGATGCCGTAGGCCGAGGCCAGGGCCGCCGAGGAGCGGAACAGCACGGCCAGGATCACGACGCCGACCATGAGAAGCGCGTTGATCTGCGGCAGGTAGATCTGGCCCGAATGCGATTCGGAGGTGTGGCGGATCTCGAGGCGCGGCAGCAGGCCGAGCTGGATCGCCTGGCGAGACAGGGAGAAGGCGCCGGTGATGACGGCTTGGCTCGCCGTGACCGTGGCGGCGGTGGCGAGCAGCACCATCGGCAGCAGGCCCCATTCGGGCACGAGCTGGAAGAACGGATCGGTGGTGTCGGGCTTCGACAGCACGAGGGCCGCCTGGCCGAAATAGTTCAGGACGAGGCAGGGGCCGACGAGGCCGAGCCAGGCGATCTGGATCGGCCGGCGCCCGAAATGCCCGAGATCGGCGAACAGCGCCTCGGCCCCCGTCACCGCCAGGAACACGGCGCCCAGCGCCACCAGGGCGCCGGTGCCGTGCCCGAGGAGGTAATGCACCGCGTAATACGGGTTCAGGGCCCAGAACACGTCGGTGTTGGCGACGATGTGGGGGAGGGCGGCCAGCGCCATGGCGGCGAACCACACCGCCATGACGGGCCCGAAGAAGGACGCCACCTTGCTGGTGCCCCGCACCTGGATGAGGAACAGCGGCACGATGATCGCGATGGTGATCGGCAGCACGTAGGCGTCGAAAGCCGGGGTGACGAGCTTCAGGCCCTCCACCGCCGAGAGCACCGAGATCGCCGGCGTGATGATGGCGTCGCCGTAGAACAGCGAGGCGCCGAGCAGGCCGAACATGAACACCACGCGAGAGCCGCCGAGCGCCGTGCGGGCGAGCGCCATCAGCGAGAGGATGCCGCCCTCGCCGTTGTTGTCCATCCGCATCAGGATGACGACGTACTTGATGGTGACGATGAGGACGAGCGCCCACAGGATCAGCGAGGCGACCCCGAGGACCTCCTCGCGCAGCAGGATGCCGTCGGCGCGGGCCGAGACCAGGGCCTCGCGGAAGGCGTAGAGCGGGCTCGTCCCGATATCGCCGTAGACGACGCCGATGGAGCCGAGGACGAGGGTCCAGAGGCTCGCGGGCGCGTGGGCGCGCGCGGTTTCGGCGGCCCCGTCGGCGACGGGGGGTGGGCTCCCGGCTCCCTCGGATTTGGCGGTGGGCGCGCTCGAAGGGGCGGTCTGCGTCATTCGGCTCGATCGAGGCTCGTGGCGAGCCCAACGTCTCGCGGCACGGCTTCAGGCCGCGCGCGGGAACGCCGGGGCCGGACCCGACGAAGTCGGCCGGCGGGGGACGGTTGGGTTCACGCTATCATGCGGCGCAGCATGAGAGAACGGCAACCTGGATCGAGGCTGCCGTTCTGGCCTGGCCGACGCTGCGCCCGGGGGCTACTCGGCCGCGGTGCGGGTGCCGGCGCCGAAGCGGCGCTCGATGTAGTCGGTCACCACGGTCTCGAAATCCTTGGCGAGCGTCGGCCCGCGCAGGGTCATGGCCTTCTTGCCGTCGATGAAGACCGGGGCCGTCGGGGTCTCGCCGGTGCCCGGCAGGGAGATGCCGATATCGGCGTGCTTCGATTCGCCGGGGCCGTTCACGATGCAGCCCATCACCGCCACGTTGAGGCCCTCGACGCCCGGATAGGCCTTCTTCCATTCCGGCATCGAGGTGACGATCCAGCTCTGGATGTCGCGGGCGAGTTCCTGGAACGTCGTCGAGGTCGTCCGGCCGCAGCCGGGGCACGCCGCCACGAGCGGGACGAAGGTCCGGAAACCCATGGTCTGCAGGAGTTCCTGCGCGGCCTTGACCTCCACGGTGCGGTCGCCGCCGGGCTCCGGCGTGAGCGAGTAGCGGATCGTGTCGCCGATGCCTTCCTGCAGCAGCACGCCGATGGCGGCCGACGCCGCGACGAGGCCCTTCGAGCCCATGCCGGCCTCGGTGAGGCCGAGATGGATCGCGAAGTCCGAGCGGCGCGCCACCTCGCGGTAGACCGCGATGAGGTCCTGCACCGCCGAGACCTTGGCCGAGAGGATGATCTTGTCCTGGGACAGGCCGAGTTCGACGGCGCGCTCGGCCGATGAGAGGGCCGACTGCACCATGGCCTCGCGCATCACCGCGCGGGCGTCGATCGGCCGGGCCGAACGGGCGTTCTCGTCCATCAGGTGGGTGAGGAGCGCCTCGTCGAGGGAGCCCCAGTTCGCGCCGATGCGCACGGTCTTGTTGTAGCGAATCGCCTGCTCGATGATCGTCGAGAACTGCGTGTCCTTCTTCTCCTTGAAGCCGACATTGCCCGGGTTGATCCGGTACTTGGCCAGCGCCTCGGCGCAGGCCGGATGGTCGGACAGGAGCTTGTGGCCGATGTAGTGGAAGTCGCCCACCAGCGGCACGTGCACGCCGATGCGGTCGAGACGCTCGCGGATCTTCGGCACGGCGGCGGCCGCCTCGTCGCGGTCGACGGTGATGCGCACGAGCTCCGAGCCGGCCCGTGCCAGTTGGGCCACCTGCGCCACGGTGCCGTCGATGTCGGCGGTGTCGGTGTTGGTCATGGACTGGACGACGATCGGCGCACCGCCACCCACCGTGACCGCACCCTCGCCGGACCCGATGGTGACGCCGACCGTACGGTGCCGGGGGCTCGGGCCTGCGATCTCGGGGCCGGTGCCGCTGATCGGGTTGGCGGGGGTCGCGTCCATGATGTCCATCGTTGACTGTGCGCTCCGAGGAACGTCCGCCGGCGACGGTCGAGCCGCCGACCGGGCCGGTTCAGGCCGGGTGACGGCGTTCCGATGCCGCAAACAATACGCCCTCGATCGTTTAGCTGAGATGACGGCGGGCGGGCGTCAAGCCCGCTGCGTCACCGGACGAGCCGGAGGGCGCGAGCGGGTGCTGGATCGTATTCGGCTCCTCCCATGTCCCATCTGCGCGGCGATGTCGAGTTTTCGGGGCCGTCCGAGGGGCAGGGCTGCGCGCGGGACAGGGAACCGCTGCATCTTCCGGCCTGTTTGTGGCCTTGCGGCATCATATATTGCGATGCAGCATAAAACTTTGGAGATCAGCATGCTCGATCCGCACCAGGAACCGCCGGTCGATTCGCTCATCGACGTCCCCGTCGAACACGATCTGCCGATGCAGCCCTCCGCCGGTACGCGCGTCATGGCGGGGCCGCGCGCGGAGAAGACGGTGGCGCTGGCGCTCCAGGGCGGCGGCGCGCACGGCGCCTTCACCTGGGGGGTCCTCGACGCGCTGATCGAGGACGGGCGTCTGGGCTTCGAGGCGATCACGGGGGCGAGCGCGGGCGCCATGAACGCGGTCGTGATGGTCGACGGCTGGCTCGAGGACGGGCCCGAGGGGGCCCGCCGGGCCCTGGCGCGGTTCTGGCGCGAGGTCAGCCTCGACGGCGATCTGTGGCCGGCGCAGCGCAAGGCGTTCAGCGGCGTGTTCGAGTTCTGGTCGAACAACCCCGTGGTGGAGTTCTGGAGCCGGGCGTTCCGGACCAGCCCCTACACGTCGAACCCGCTGAACTACAATCCCCTGCGCAAGGTCCTGGCCGCGCAGGTGGATTTCGAGCGCCTGCGCGGGGCCGAGACCGCCGGCGTGTTCGTCTCCGCCACCAATGTCTGGACCGGCAAGCTCGCGGTGTTCGAGCGCGAGTCCCTCAACGTCGACCACCTCATGGCCTCCGCCTGCCTGCCCACCGTGTTCCAGGCGGTGGAGATCGACGGCGTGCCGTACTGGGACGGCGGTTACCTCGGCAACCCGCCGCTCTATCCCCTCTATCGCGGCGCCGAGACCCGCGACATCGTCCTGGTGCAGATCAACCCGGTGGAGCGCCGCGAGACCCCGCGCACGCCCCAGGAGATCCAGGACCGGCTCAACGAGATCACCTTCAACGCCAACCTGATGCGCGAACTGCGCGCCATCGATTTCGTCGACCACCTGATCAAGGAGGGCGTGCTGGGCCGGGGCGAGTACCAGTCCCAGTACGTCCACCGGATCGACGGCACCGGCGCCCTCGACGAGTACCAGGCCTCCTCCCGCCTCGATGCCCGCTGGCGGGTATTCGAGCGCCTGCGCGACAAGGGCCGCGGCGCGGCGCAGGCCTGGATCGCGGAGAACTACGATCAGATCGGCCGCACCTGCACCCTCGACCTTGAGGCGACCTATCGCTGAACCGGGATCCGGGCCAGACTCCCGAATCCGAGTCTCCTGCGCCCGAGGGGGATTTGCGCCCGAGGGGGATTAAAGGAGGGGGGCCGGACGTTGACCCAACCATGACGACCGAACCGAACCGGCCCGGCCCCGCCTCCATCGTCGACCTGCTCGTTCCGCTGCGGCGCTACGCGCGCGCCCTGACGCGGGACACCCTGCGGGCCGACGACCTCGTCCACGACGCCCTGGTGCGTGCCCTCGAATCGGGCCAGGCCTCGCGGCCGAACACCAATTTGCGGACCTGGATGATGACGGTCCTGCACAACGTCTTCATCGACGAGCAGCGCCGCAAGCGCGTCGAGGCCCGCCACGCCGATGCCCTCGTGCAGATGAGCGAGGAGGTGACGCCGCCCTCCCAGGAGGCGCAGGTTCGCCTCGCGCAGATCCGCCGCGCCTTCCTCACCCTGCCGGAGGAGCAGCGCGCCGCGCTCCATCTCGTGACCCTCGAGGGCATGGCCTACGCGGACGCCGCCGCCGTGCTGGGAATTCCGATCGGAACCCTGATGTCCCGCCTCGGACGCGGCCGGGCCGCGCTGCGGGCCTTCGAGGAGGGCGAGCGCGATCCGGAGCGGCCGGGTGGCGGCGACGTCGCCGAGCGGCGCCGGCGCCTGTCCTCCGAGCGTCCGCGCCTCCGCCTCGTATCGCCGGATGAGCCGGACGGTCCGCTGCTGCGCCGGGCCATCGGCAACACCTGACATCGCATGAATTCCGGGGCGGACCAGGACCGACAGGGCCGGATCATCCCCGAAGCGCGGCCGGGACTCCTTGTCCGGGGACGCGCCCCCTGTATCTGACCGGAGCCGACGCCATGGAACCGACAGCGATGATCGATCCGATCACCGAGAACGACCTCACCGCCTATGTCGATGGGCAGCTCGAGGGCCTTCGCCGCCTCGACGTGGAAGCGCATCTCGCGCGCCACCCCGAGACCGCCGCGCTGATCATGGCCGAGCTCCACGACCGGGACGCCCTGCGCCAGGCCTTCGCCGCGCTGCCCAGTCCCGGCCCGGAGCGCAACCGCGTCGCGGCGCGACGTCTCGACCGCAACCTCGCCTGGCGCCGGTTCGGTGACCGCCTGCGCCGGGCCGCCGTCATCGCGCTCCTGGTGGGAACCGGCTGGCTCGCCCATTCGGACGGACCGTTCCTCGGCGTGCCCGATACCTTCGCCGCGTCCGTCGATCCGGCCCTCGTCGCCGATGCCCGCCACGCCCGTGAGGCCGCGCAGGTCCGTGCCCGCATTGCGTCCCAGCGCGGACTGGTGGGGTCCTACGACCGCGACGGCATCAGTGCCGCCACCGGCATCACCCTGCCGGACCTGCCGGCGGACTGGATCGTGCGCGACGTGCAGATCGTCCCGGCCCGGAACGGGGCCGGCGTCGAGGTCGTGATCGATGCCGGCGCCCTCGGGGAGGTCTCGCTCTTCGCCACCCGCGGGTCGGCCATGGCCGGTTCCCCGAGCGAGGTCACCAGCCCGGGCGACGGCGAGACCGCCTACTGGACCGCCGCCCACACCGCCTATGCCCTGAGCGGGGGCCGCGACCATACGGGTCTCGGGGATGCCGCGCGCCGGCTCGCCGGGCAGGGCGTCCAGAAGCTCTGAGGTCGCGTCACCGAAGTGCGGTGACAAAGCCGGGCCTTTGGAACGGGAGCGAAATCAAGTCGGGCCGCGTTCAGATCAGGAATGCCATATGCCTGTTGCAAGAGGGTGTTACGCTCTCGAGGCACATGCTCTTTGCTCAACTCTGATCCCGAGACGCCGATGGCCCGCCTGACCCTCGTCCTGACGTTCCTCGCCGCCTCGCCCCTGGCGGCCGTGGCACAGGATGCCGCGCAGAAGCCGGCCGCCGCGCCGGCCGTCGGGGTGGCGCCCCTGACGCCGGGCAAGCCGGCCCGCGCACCCTATCTCACGGATGCCCAGGCTCCCGACACCGTCGCCATCCTGAGCCCGCCGCCCCGGGGACAATCGGCGGCGGAGGCTGCCGACAAGGCCGCCTTCAACGCCACCCGCTCCTTGAAGGGCGGCCCGCGCTGGGCCTTGGCCACCACCGACGTGGCGGACGGCGCCTCGGCCATCCTCGACGATTTCGCCTGCGTCATCGGCCAACGGATCGACCAGTCACGGGCGCCGGCCCTGATGACCCTCCTGGAGCGCGCCCGCCTCGACATCGCGCGCGCGACCCGGGCACCCAAGCTGCACTACCGTCGCCTGCGCCCCTTCGTGGGCAACGACGCGGAGATCTGCGTCATGCGGACCTCCGAACTGGGCAACGCCTTCAGCTTCCCCTCGAGCCACGCGACCCAGGCCTGGACCTACGCGGCGATCATGGCCGCGCTCATGCCCGAGAAGGCCACGCAGTTCTTCGTGCGGGCCCGGTCCTACGGCGAGAGCCGTGTCGTCTGCGGCCTGCACTGGGTCAGCGACATCGAGGCCGGCCGCACCGCCGCCAGCGCCGTCTACGCCGCCCTGCAGGGCGATTCGGCCTTCCGCGCCGATCTCGAGAAGGCGCGGGCGGAACTGGGCAAGCTGGTCACGAATGGGGGCACGGCGCCGGACCAGGCCGTCTGCGCCCGCGAGGAGGCCGCCGCCCGCGAGCCCATCCTGTAAGCCTTTGGCCAGGTCGCCGGGGAATCACCGCCCCTTCCAACGGATCCCGCCAACGCATCCCGCCCCCGAACGAAGAGTTCGGGGCCTTGAGATAAGGGCTCGGCCGGTTTCCCGGTCGAGCCCTTTGTTTTCCCGTGAAAACGTTAACCACGTCCGGTTGGGGGCGGAGCCCCCGTCAGGACTTGGTCGCGGCTCCGGCCTGTCCGCGCTTGCGCCGGCGCGCCAGGATGTTCAGGCCCTCGACGCCGGCCGAGAAGGCCATGGCGGTGTAGATGTAGCCCTTCGGCACGTGCGCCCCGAAACCTTCCGCGATCAGCGTCATGCCGATCATGATGAGGAAGCCCAGCGCCAGCATCACCACGGTCGGGTTCGCAGCGATGAAGCGGGAGAGCGGGTCGGCGGCGAGCAGCATCACGGTCACGGCCGCGACCACGGCGATCACCATGATCGGCACGTGCTCCGTCATGCCCACCGCCGTGATGATGCTGTCGATGGAGAAGACGAGGTCGAGGACGAGGATCTGGCCGATGGCCGCCGCGAAACCGAGCCGCATCCCGCCGGCATCGGCCTCCTTGGAGGACGGGTCGACGCTGTGATGGATCTCCTTGGTGGCCTTCCAGAGCAGGAACAGGCCGCCCGCGATGAGGATGAGATCGCGCCAGGAGAAGGCCTTGCCGAACACCGCGAAGACCGGCTGCGTCAGCGCGACGATGTAGGCGATGGTGGCGAGCAGTCCCAGGCGCAGGACGAGGGCGAGGCCGATGCCGATGCGCCGGGCGCTCTGCTGGTTCTCCGGCGGCAGCTTGTTGGTGATGATCGAGATGAAGATGAGGTTGTCGATGCCGAGCACGACCTCCATCACCACGAGGGTGGCGAGGGCCGCCCAGGCGGTGGGGTTGTTGGCGAGTTGAAGCAGGCTGTCCACGTGGACCTCGTTCCAGGAGACGGGACCGACCTTCGGAGCGCAGTCCGAAGGCGGGTCGAGCGGAAGGGAGAGGGCGAAGCGAAAAGGGGGCCGGCGCTGGCCCCTCAGCCGGCCGAGGCTGGCGCGGCGGCGGCCACGCCGGGCCGCGCGGCCGGGGCCGGGCTGATGATCCGCACGGCCTTCGGCAGAACCTTGAAGTGCGCCGGGGTGTAGGTCGAGAGTTCGCCGTCGGTGTTGACCGGGCGCGGCTTCTTGGTCTTGACGACGATCTCCGTGGTGCTGAAGGCGCGCACGTCGGCGGCCTTGCCCTGGGTCCCCTTGCGCAGGGCGGGCAGCAGCATCAACAGGCGCCACCAATGGGCGACCTCCAGGCTGTAGAAATCGAGCTTGCCGTCGTCGACGGTCGCGGTCTCCTCCACGGTCATGCCGCCGCCGTAATGGCGCCCGTTCCCCACCGAGACCTGGATGGTGCGCACGGTCTCGGTCTGTCCGTCGTGCTCGATATAGACCGTGAACGGCCGCATCCGCCGCAGCACCCGGATGGCGGCGATGCCGTAGCCGAGGGTGCCCCAGGTCTTCTTCGACTCCGCCGTGAGGTCGCCGGCGAGATCGGCCGAGAAGCCGATGCTGGCCACGTTGAAGTAGTAGTGTCCGTTGACGCAGCCGAGATCGGCCGGCCGGGCCTCCTCGGTGGTGATGAGGCGGGCCGCCTCCACCGGGTCCACCGGCAGGCCGAGGGACCGGGCGAGGTCGTTGGCGGTGCCGAGGGGCAGGATGCCGAGCGGCAGGCCGGTCTCGACCAGGGCGGGCGCCGCCGCGTTCAGGGTGCCGTCGCCGCCCCCCAGGATGACGAGGTCGCAGCCCTGCGCGTGGCGCTTGATCACGGCGGTGCAGTCGGCATCGCCCTCCGGCTCGAAGGGCGTGATGCCCCCCTGGCGCAGGACGTTGCGCACCTCCTCCAGGGAGAAGCCGCCGTTGCGGGCCTTCGGATTGACGAGGAGGAGGGCCTTACGTGGAGCACCCTGCGGCGCGGCGCTCATCGCGACGCTCCAGGGGTGGACGGGGACAGCGGGAAGCAACGATGAAGCATGGGGTCTCAACCCTCCGGTGCACTCGCGCCGCGTCAGCGCAAAGGCATGGAAGGGTCCGACATCACGGTCAACGCCTCGACCGCCAGAGGGGCCCGGACCCGAAGCACCACAAGTTGGGCGCAGGCTTGGCAATGACAAGGGTCGCGCGGGTGACAATGCCCGTGCGGATGACAATGCCCGCGCGGACACACCGGCCCGCTATTCCCACATTCCCTCCAATGGCTGCGGAACCCGGCACGATTCAGGGAAACTTAGCGAGGCCGGACGACGTTTCTCTTCGGTCGATCGGTCCGACACCGCATTTCCATCCCGAAACCTGGCCGCGACCCCGGTGATGTGCCATGCGCCACGGCTCCCGCTTCGACGGCCTCCGACTGCCCTGCTCGACCGCCCTGGTCGGTCTCGCCCTGTCGGCGGGGCTCGCGCAGGCCCAGACGCGTCCGGGCTGGGTCGATCCTCCGGCGCGCCAGCCGACCGAGGCACCGGCGCCCGAGAAGGCGCCCCCCGCCCGCCCGGCCGCCGAGGCGCCCCAACCGAAATCCTCCCAGCCGAACGCCCTGGCCGAGACCCCGCCGGTCAAGGAGGCGACCCAGGAAGCCGCCAAGGAGACGGCCCGCCCCGAGCGGCCCATGGCCGTGCACCGGCGCCGTCTCGCCACCCCGGCTCCCGAGACCCGGCGCGGCGCAGGATCGCGTGAAGAGGCGGCGTCCGAGCACCTGCGCGTCCACCCCCGCATCGCGCGCACACCCGCCATGGCACCGTCCACCGCGTCCGAGTCGAACTTCCCGGCCTGGGCCATCGCCGCGACCCGCCTCACCGACACCTACCTCGACAGCGTCTCCGGCTCCGGCGACGGCATGGTCGCGGCCGCGCCCCGGTTCTACGCCGAGCGCGTCCAGTTCCACGGCCGCAGCCTGTCCCTCGCCGCCCTCATGGCGGAGAAGCGCCGATTCGTCCGGCGCTGGCCCGAGCGACGCTACGAAGCCCAGGGGGGCGCCACCCGCACGGCCTGCAACGCCGCGACCGCGACCTGCATCGTGCGGACCACGTTCGACTTTCGCGCCGACAACCCGGCCCGCGGTGCGCGCTCGCAGGGCGTTTCCGAGCTGACCCTCACCATCAGCTTCGCCGGACCGCGCCCGGTCATCGTCGCCGAATCCAGTCGCGTCCTGCGCCGCTATGGCGCCGGCGCGCTGAGCGCTATAGCGGGTCGTCAACGTGGTGCGTGACATCGTGGTGCGTGGCTTCGGCCCGGCGCGGTCGTCACGCCGGGTCCGGAGTGGCGTACGTCTTGGAAGTGCCTCGCGTCTTGGAAGTGCCTCGCAGCTTGGAAGCGTCCCGCGTCTTGGATGATCGGACTTCACCCCCGCCCGCCGCCCACGAGGGGGACCAAGCTGCGCCGGCGGCCGGTCGCGATGCCCTGCGGGCGCGGATCGCGGAGGAGATCGCCCGGCAGAACGCGTATCCCGTGGCCGAGCGCACGCTCAGCCTCCTGGCGGAAGCGTCCCTCGCGCCCCTGACGGAGGCACCGTTCTACCGCGTGGTCGATCGCGCGGGCGCCCCGCGCCTCCTCACCGAGGTCGATGGCCGGACGGTGCCGATGCCGATCGAAGCCCTCTTCGCTGAGCTGCGGGACCGGCACCCCGCCCTGTTCCTGCCGCCGCCGCCCGAGCCGGAGCCCGCGCCCGCGCCCCAGGCCGAGCCCGTGCCGGCGGAGGATTTCAGTGTGGCGACCGCGCGCTTCGTCGGGGCGCAGTCGGTCGTGGCCCGTTCCCTCGTGGCGCGCTCGCTCACGCGCGGCCGGACGACGGCCCAGGCCATATCCACCGCGATCTCCGAGCGGGCGGCCGCCTTGAGGCCGCAGCGGGCGGCCGTCTCCGATCCTGCGGCCGCGCCCCTCGAGGCCCGCGCCCCGGCCGAGCCGGGCCGGTCCGCGCGCGCCCTGGATCGCCTGCGGGAGGGCACGCGCGGTCTCAGCGGCTACGCGCGCGGCCGGATCGCCGACACCACCTCGCGGCTGCGCGACGTCGCCCGCGACCGTAACACCCTGCGCGATGCCCTCTCCCGCCGTGCGCTCCCCCTCGGCCTCATCCTCGGCGGCGTCGCCCTCGTCGCCCTCGTGACGGCCATCGGCGGCCGGAACGGCACCGAGGAGGAGGCGTCCGCACCCGAGACCCGGAGCCAGGCGCAGGTCCAGCCGCCGGCCGCCGCCGGGAATCCGCCGAGCGCGCCCGACATGAGCCCGGCCCTGCCCGAGGAGAATCAGCCCAAGCCCGCCCGCGCCAACGAACTCACCGGTCCGGTGGAGGTCATCGACACCGCGACCCTGCGCGTCGCCGGCAAGCTGGTGCGGCTGTTCGGGGTCGAATGGGTGCGCGGGGGCCAAGCCGACGAACTCACCCGCTACCTGGCCGGGCGCACCGTGACCTGCCGGCCTGTGGCGGGCAGCGAGGCCCGGCTCTGCGCGGTGGACGGGCGCGACCTCTCCGAGGTGGTGCTGTTCAACGGCGGCGGCCGCGCCTCGCCGGAGGCGACGCCCGACCTCGTGGCGGCCGAAGACCATGCCCGCGCCGAGCGCCTCGGCGTCTGGGCGCGCTGAGGGCGGCGCCGCGCACGACCCGACACCAAGCGGCAACGCTATCCCGCACGGGGGCCGCCCGCCGCTTGCATCCGCCCCGCCCGCCGGTGTCAATGCCCACGGATATCGGGATTCGGGGCATCGGGGGCTCGGAGCATGGATCTATCCGTGGGTGTGAGCGTGGCGGCCGTGGTGCTGGTGGCCCTCGTGGTGGTGACGCTCGCCATCGGCATCAACATCGTGCCGCAGGGCCACGTCTACACGGTGGAGCGCTTCGGCAAGTACCATCGCAGCCTAGAATCCGGGCTCGGCCTCATCGCGCCCTACGTCGAGCGGATCGGCCGGCGGGTGAACGTGATGGAGCAGGTCATCGACGTGCCGAGCCAGGAGGCTTTCACCCGCGACAATGCCGGGGTCCGGATCGACGCGGTGGTGTTCTACCAGGTGCTCGACGCGGCGCGGGCCTCCTACGAGGTCTCGAAGCTCGAGGTCGCGGTGATGACGCTGACCATGACGAACATCCGCACGGTCGTCGGCTCGATGGACCTCGACCAGCTGCTCTCGCACCGCGACGAGATCAACGAGCGCCTGCTGCGGGTGATGGATGCGGCGGCCTCGCCCTGGGGCGTGAAGATGACCCGCATCGAGATCAAGGACATCGTGCCCCCCGCCGACCTCGCCGGCGCCATGGCCCGCCAGATGAAGGCCGAGCGCGAGAAGCGCGCCTCCGTGCTGGAGGCCGAGGGGCACCGGCAGGCGGAGATCCTGCGCGCGGAGGGGCGCAAGCAATCCGCCATCCTGGAGGCGGAGGGCCGCAAGGAGGCGGCGTTCCGCGATGCGGAGGCCCGCGAGCGCGGAGCCGAGGCCGAGGCGCGCGCGACCCAGCTCGTGAGCGAGGCCATCGCCAAGGGCGACATCGCGGCGGCGAACTTCCTCGTGGCCGAGAAGTACGTGGAGGCGGTCAAGGCCATCGCCACGGCCCCGAACCAGCGCGTGGTGGTGGTGCCGATCGAGGCGGCCGCGCTCGCCGGCACGCTCGGCGGCATCGCCGAGATCACCCGCAGCGTCTTCGGCGAGGGCGCGCCGGCCCGCAAGAGCAGCGGATTGCCGCCGAATGTCGGGGGCGGCGCCCGATGATCGCGTCGTTCGTGGAGGCGATCGGACCCGCCTGGACCTGGATCCTGATCGGTCTCGTGCTGATGGGGACGGAGCTCGTCGCCTCCGGCGTGTTCCTGCTCTGGCTCGGCCTCGCCGCCCTGGTCACGGGGCTGCAGATCCTCCTCGTGCCGATGCCCTGGCAGGGCCAGATCCTGCTCTTCGGCATCCTCTCCGTGCTGTTCGCCGTGGTGGCGAGCCGGCGGAGCCGGGCGGCGAACACCCTGAACCAGGGCGCCCAGGGGCTGGTGGGGCGCGACTACCCGCTCGCGGCCCCGATCGTGGCGGGCGAAGGGCATATCCGCGTCAACGACACCCTCTGGCGCGTCACCGGCCCGGACGCACCGCTGGGCGCGCGGGTGCGGGTGACGGGGGTGGAGGGGACGCTGCTGACGGTGGTGGCGGCATCTTGAGGCACGACCGGCACCGGACTGGTCGCGGCCGGATCGGATGGCCGCAGGCTCGACGGCGGCGGACCGGAATGCTGGATAGCCTCTCGTCCCGCGCCCGCGACGGACACGCCCGTGTCAGTGTCACCTACGATCGGAACACCCGCATCGCGTGAGACATCGCCGCCTCGCTCAGGGGCTCGTCAACATCCCATGACCGGGTCTCACACCTCGACACCCAGCCCGTTGTCCTGATGTTCGACCGGCGCGGGGGTCGCAGTCGTCACCGCATCGGCGTACCAACGCCAGCGCGCCTTCCGACACCAGTGCCGCCGGCCGGCGGCATCGACGATGACGCCGGCCACCAACTCGTCCGGCTCCCGCCCGTTCAGGAAACAGGCTTCACGCGCCCTGTCCCGCGTGGTCAGCCGATCCCCAGCGATTGTCGCATGGCACCTCCGGGCGATGGTCTCGAACTGCCTCGGTGGAGGCCGGTTCGGTGTCGACCCGAGACTTCATACGACGAACGGGCAAACATTTGGAGAATCCGGCAGCCCTTTATAGAAGCGCTGCCGACGCTTCCCCGGCACCGCGTCGCGCCCCTCTCACAGGACATCTCATGAGCAGCTTGAAATTCGGGACGAGCGGTCTGCGTGGGCTGGTGACGGACCTCGTGGGGTGGCCGAGCTACGCTTATGCGAGCGCCTTCTTCCGCTCCATCGCGGCGACGACCGGCACCGGCCGCACCGTCGTGATCGGGCGGGACCTGCGCGACAGCAGCCCCGGCATCGCCGCGACGGTGGCCGCCGCCGCGGCGGGAGCCGGCTTCACGGCCGTCGATTGCGGCGCGCTGCCGACGCCGGCCCTGGCCCTGGAAGCGCTCCGGCGCGGCGCCTGCGCGGTGATGGTCACCGGCAGCCACATCCCGG
>NZ_JAKSYI010000070.1 GCF_022829285.1 Methylobacterium sp. J-078 | reverse complement strand
GACCGCCGCCATCGCTAGGCGCGTGCGGCGCCCCCTTCAGTCCCCAACCACGGAGAACATCATGACCGTCGACAAGACCTTGCAGGCCAACGTCATCGCCGAGCTCGGCTGGGAGCCGAGCGTGACCGCCGCCCATATCGGGGTGACCGCCAAGGACGGCGTCGTGACCCTGACCGGCCACGTGCAGAACTACATGGAGAAGCATGCCGCCGAGAAAGCCGCCGGACGCGTCAAGGGCGTCCGTGCCGTGGCCGAGGAGATCGAGGTCCGGCTGCCCCACCATGCCAAGCGCAACGACGACGAGATCGCGGCGGCCGTGGTCCAGCGCCTGGACTGGAACGTCTCTGTTCCGGACGAGACCGTGAAGGTGACGGTCGAGAAGGGCTGGGTCACGCTCACCGGCGAGGTCGAGTGGCAGTTCCAGAAAGCCGCGGCCGAGCACGACATCCGCGGGATGCTCGGTGTCGTCGGCATTACCAATTGGGTGACCATCAAGCCGCGTCCGAACGCGACCGACATCGGCGCCGACATCACGCATGCCCTGCATCGGAGCTGGTACGACCCGAAGACGATCAACGTCAGCGCGGTCGGCGGCGTCGTCCACCTGAGCGGCACGGTCCACACCTGGTACGACCGCCAGATGGCCGGATGGACGGCTTGGGGCGCCCCCGGCGCGACGACGGTCGACAACGACATCCGCGTCGTCTGAGCGCCCCGAACCTCGAACGTCACCGCACCGGGCAGGCCGCCCGGTGCGGAGTCCGTCAGGAACCCCTCTCCAATGATCAATGCCCGGATCCACGGTCACGACCGGACCCTCCTCGGCCGGATCTTCCATCACCCGACCAGCGACAACCTGGAATGGCGGGAGGTGGTGGCCTTCGTCGGGCGGATCGGCAGCGCCGAGGAGAAGCGCGACGACAAGTGGGGCTTCACCCTCGCCGGCCGGTCCGCGACCTTCCTCCGCCCGCGGGACAAGGACATGGACCCGCGCGAGGTCGAGCGCCTGCGCCACCTGATGCAGGATGCCGGGCTGTCGCCCTACTCGACCGAGATCCTTGAGGCCTCACCAACCCCGACGGACAGCGATGCCCTCATCGTCGTCGACCACCACGAGGCGCGGATCTATCGCCTCGATCCCGAGGCCGTCGGCGGCGAGACCGAGACAACGCTGCGACCGTACGACCCCAAGGGGTACATCCACCATCTCTCCCACAAGGAGGACGGCAATTATCGCAGCCAGCGCGCGCCCGAGGACCTCGGCTACTACGACCGCATCGCCGAGACCGTCGTCAACGCGCCCCGGGTAGCCATCGTCGGGCATGGCACCGGCAAGGCCAGCGCGATGGCCGTCCTCTCGGAACGACTGCACGAGCGACATCCGGGAACCGAGATCCGCGTCGTCGCGACCGCGACCGTCGACCTGTCGGCCGCCACCGACGGTCAGTTGCTGGCGCTCGGTCGCGAGATGCTGACCCGGGACGGCCGGTGATGGCCGATCCGGTTTCCACCCTACCCGAGGGCGACCTGACCCTGGCCGAGGCGACCGCGGTGATCAGCCATGCCATCGAGGAGGCGCGTCGCCTCGGGGTCGTCGTCAGCGTCGCAGTGTGCGGCCCCCAGGGTCGCCTCGTCGCCTTCTCGAAGATGGACGGTGCCGGCTGCATGACCGCGCGCGGCGCCATCGGCAAGGCCGTGGCCTCGGCGGTCTCGGGCGAGCCGAGCGAGTTCATGTCCCCACCCGGGGACGACCTCTACTCCTCCGTCGTCGAGGGCGAAGGGACCGCGGCCTTGCACGAACGCGGCGGCATTCCCTTGAGATGGAACGGTACCCTGATCGGTGCCGTCGGCGTTTTCGGGGATGCGTCGCATGAACAGGATCTTGCCTGTGCGACCGCCGGTATGGAGGCCCTGCGGCACGCCGACTGGGCGGTGGACGGCGACCTCGGCTCATCCATGGAACGCCATGTCGTGGCCGACGACGCCCATCGTATCGGCGGCCACGAGGCGGCACCCGGCGCCACCGGCGTCGAAGAGATGCGTCCGTTCGACCACCACGCGGCGCGGCGGGCGCCCTTGCCGACCGGTTCGTAGCTCACGGTGGTCGGAGATCGCCGGCAGCAGCGGGGCGATGCCGTGGCTGGGACCCTCTGCGCCCGCGACCACCCCCACCCAAATTTGCCGTCACTCCAAGCGAGGAAATCCCCCGATGTACATGCGCTGCCTGCTCGTCCCGACCGCCCCGGGCATCGACCCGAGCCGTCGGCTCGACGCCGCCCTTCGCCTCGGTCGACGCCTTCAGGCCCATATCGGCGTGCGCTTCATGGCGCCCGGGTTGGACCACATGCTGACCGGCTTCGCGAGCCTCGCCCCCCTCGACGAAGCCAGCATCGAGGCCATCCAACGGGGCCTGCGCGAGGCGGCGGCCGACGGCAAGGCGGCCCTGCTGGCATGGTGCCTCCGCGAGAAGGTGGCGTTCAATGCGAAGTCCGAGCGCCTCGACGCCACCTTCGTGACCTGGACGGAGCTCAGCGGCGAGGTCGAACCCCTCCTGACGCTGGCCGGGCGCGTCAACGACCTGGTCATCGTCGACCGACCCGATCCGAAGCTGCCCTTCACGGGGCGTGCCCTCGACACCGCGCTGTTCTCGGTCGGGCGGCCGACGCTGATGGTGGGCGAGACCGTCCCGTACGACCTGCTGAACCATGTCGTGATCGCGTGGAACGGCAGCTTGGAGGCGACGCGACTAATCGGTCAGTCCATCGACCTGCTGCACGAGGCCACGCGCGTCACGGTCGTCCATGCCAGGACCGAGCGTTTCGACGAGACCCGGGCCGCGGACCTATGCGTTTACCTAGGCTGGCACGGGGTCGTCGCCGAGGCCGTCACCCTGCCGGTCGCGGACGGGGCCTCGGTCGGCGCCGCCATATTGGCCGAGGCCGAGCGCCAAGGTGCCTCCATGCTCGCCATGGGCGCCTACACCCATAGCCGCGTGCGGGAATTCCTGCTCGGCGGCGTCACGCGGCACGTCGTCGAGAACGCCGGCATACCCGTGCTGATGGCCCACTGACGCTTAGGGACGGCCGTCCACCACAGGAGTCGTCCCCGGCATTCGGCGAGGATGCCCCGGCAACGGCTTACCCGGCGCCCGATCCATCGTGCCCGGCGGAGGCAAAGACGGCGCGGCACTCCATCTTGGTTCGATGACGGCGGCCTGATCGCCCGGGCAGCGCACCGCCGACGATGGCTACCCGTACCGTCCCATCGGGGGATCGGGGGCATGGCCTCCCTTGCGCGCCACCTCCAGGGCGCCGTCCGCGATCCGGTCCCGGATAGGGTCCGGCTCCCGTCGGATCGCCACCGCGAGGTGGCCGAGGGTACGGCGCAGGCCGCTCATCCGGTCGACGAGGTCGAGGATCAGGACGATCCCTTCCCCGTTGACGCCGAAATCCCGCTCCAGGTCCTGGATCAGTTGTGCCCGGCCGAGGTCGATCTCCCGAAACGTCCAGCGCCCCTCGGTCTTCTCGGGGATGAGCCAGCCGGTCTCGACCCAGGCCTGGAGCACGTCCGTCTCCACGCGCGCGCGGACCTGGAACTCACGCATCTCCATCATAGCGTCTCCTCGGCTTGCCGGGTGTCATGAGGCTTCGCGGTCCCCCAGCGTGAGACGAAGTCCTGCAACTCCGCGTCCGGCTCCGTCGGCAGGGTCAGCCGCAGCGTGACGTACTCGTCGCCCGGGGTGGTGCCGCCACGGACCATGCCCTTGCCGCGCAGGCGGTGCACGGCGCCGGCGTTGCTCCACTTCGGAACGGTCATGGACACGGGTCCGGACGGCGTCGGCACGCTGACCCTGCCCCCCAGGACAGCGTCACGGAGCGACAGGGGCAGGTCGACGTGGATGTCGTCCCCCTTGAGCGTGAAGAGAGAGTGAGGACGGACCTCGACCTCGATCAGGGCATCGCCTGGGTGCCCCTTGCCGATGCCGGGCCCGCCCTTGCCGCGCAGGCGCAGCGTCTGCCCCGTGCGCGTGCCGGGCGGGATCGTGACGTCGAGGGCTGGGCTGTCCGGCAGCGTCAGCGTGCGTTTCCCGCCGTTGAACGCCTCAAGGAAGTCGAGCTCCACCCGATATCGGGCATCCGCGCCGGAACGGTTCGGGTCGACCCGCCCGGCGCGACCGAACATCTGCGCGAAGATGTCCTCGCCGCCGAAAGCGCCGAACCCGGGATCGCCGCCGTAGGGATGGCCCGCATCGCGTTCGGCCTGCTCGCGGTAATACGGCTGCCGCGGCCGCTCGCTGCCGGACGCGTCGATCTCGCCCCGGTCGAACTGCGTGCGCTTGGCCGGGTCGTTCAGCAGGTCGTAGGCGGTCGCCACCGCCTTGAAGCTCTCCTCGGCCTTCTTGTTGCCGGGGTTGAGGTCGGGATGCAGCTTCTTGGCGAGCTTGCGGTAGGCCGTGCGCAGGTCCGCCTCGGAGACGTCCCGCGTCACGCCGAGCACCTTGTACGGATCTTCGCTCACTACGGATTCCTCCGGGTCGGGATGATTTTCGGACCGACCATGGCGTGTCAGCGCGCAGCGCCATGACCGCGATGCGCCTTGGCGATGCTCACACGCGCCGGTCGCAGGAGGCGGTCATGGAGGGTGAAGCCATCCTCCATGACGTCGACGACCGTCCCCGCCGGGTGGGTCGCATCCTCGACCTCGCTCATCGCCTCGTGGGCCTTCGGATCGAAGGGCGTGCCCAGCGCCGGTATCCGTCGAATGCCGAAGCGTTCGAGCGTGCCGGTCAGCATCCGCGCGGTCGCATCGACGCCTTCGAGCAGGGACGCATGGGCTCCCGGATCGACGCCCTGGCCGCCCATGGCGGCTGCGACGGCCCGACCGAGGTTGTCCGCCACCGGAAGGAGCGCGCCCGCGAGCCCCTGCACCGCGAACTTCCTGGCATCATCGACGCTGCGCTCGCCCCGTCGCCGGACGTTCTCGGTTTCGGCGAGCGCCCGCATCAGGCGATCCTGCAGGGAAGCGTTCTCGGCCCGGAGGGCCGCGAGATCCGCGGCCTCCCCGTTGGGTGACGCGGCACCGTTCATATTCTCGGGCATCGGTCGATCCCCCTCGGACATCGGGCCGGTCATGCCGCCGGCCGGTGCCGCGGGGCGTCGCCGGCGGCGTCCTCGAACTCCGCGTCGACGATCTCCGGATCGGCCGACGGGCCCTTGGCGGCAGGTCCGCCCTCGCCCAGGCGCGACGCGGCTTGGGTTAGGCGCTCGGTGGCCGTCCTGATGCGCGACAGGTCTCCGGCCTGGATCGCCTCCCGCGCTGCCGTGACCGCCTTCTCGACTTCGGCTTGCACATCAGCCGCGACGTTGCCCCCCGCCTCCTTAAGGCTCTTTTCGGTGGTGTAGATCGCGACATCGGCGTGGTTGCCGGCCTCGACCAATTCCTTGCGGACCTTGTCGGCGCCCGCATGGGTCTCGGCCTCGCGCACGAGGCGCTGGATCGCCGCCTCGTCGAGACCGCCCGAGGCCTCGATGCGGATGGTCTGCTCCTTCCCGCTGGCCTTGTCCTTGGCCGAGACGTTGACGATGCCGTTGGCATCGATGTCGAAGGTGACCTCGATCTGCGGCTGGCCCCGTGGCGCCGGCGGTATCCCGACGAGGTCGAACTGGCCGAGCATCTTGTTGTCGGCCGCCATCTCGCGCTCGCCCTGGAACACCCGGATCGTCACCGCCGGCTGGGCGTCGGCTGCGGTGGAGAAGGTCTGGCTCCGCTTCGTCGGGATCGTGGTGTTGCGCTCGATCAGCTTGGTCAGCACGCCGCCGAGGGTCTCGATGCCGAGCGACAGCGGGGTGACATCGAGGAGCAGCACGTCGCTGACGTCGCCCTGGAGTACGCCTGCCTGGATCGCGGCGCCGATGGCCACCACCTCATCCGGGTTCACGCCCTTGTGCGGCTCGCGCCCGAACAGGACCTGCACGGTCTCCTGCACCTTCGGCATCCGGGTCTGGCCGCCGACGAGGACGACCTCGTCGATCTGCGACACTTCGAGGTTCGCGTCCTTGAACGCCGCCTTGCACGGACCCGCCGTCCGCTCGACGAGGTCGGCTACCAGGGCTTCGAGCTTGGCGCGGCTGAGCTTGATCGCGAGGTGCTTCGGCCCGTTCTGGTCGGCCGTGACGAAGGGCAGGTTCACCTCGGTCTGGGTGGCTGACGACAGCTCGATCTTGGCCTTCTCGGCGGCGTCCTTGAGGCGCTGCAGGGCGAGCCGGTCCTTCCGCAGGTCGATGCCGCTCTCCTTGCGGAACTCGTCCACGAGGTAGTCGACGATGCGGTTGTCGAAATCCTCGCCGCCCAGGAAGGTGTCGCCGTTGGTGGACTTCACCTCGAAGACGCCGTCGCCGATCTCCAGGAACGAGACGTCGAAGGTGCCGCCGCCGAGGTCGTAGACCCCGACCTTGCCGCTGCCCTTCTTGTCGAGCCCATACGCCAGGGCCGCAGCCGTTGGCTCGTTGATCATCCGGAGCACCTCAAGCCCGGCGATGCGACCGGCGTCCTTGGTCGCCTGGCGTTGCGCGTCGTTGAAGTAGGCCGGCACGGTGATGACGGCCTTGGTCACCTTCTCGCCGAGGAAGGCCTCGGCGGTCTCCTTCATCTTCGTCAGGATGTAGGCGCTGATCTGGCTCGGGCTGTAGGTCTTGCCCTTCACCTCGACCCAGGCGTCGCCGTTGGGGCCGGGCACGATCTTGTAGCCGACCATGGCCTTGTCCTTCTCGGTCAGCGGATCATCGTAGCGCCGTCCGATCAGGCGCTTGATCGCCGAGATGGTGTTCTCGGGGTTGGTGATGCTCTGGCGCTTGGCCGGCTGGCCCACCAGGACCTCCCCGCTTTCGGTGAAGGCGACGATGGACGGCGTGGTCCGCGCGCCCTCTGCGTTCTCGATGACCTGCGCCTTCGCCCCGTCGCGGACGGCGACGCAGGAATTGGTGGTGCCGAGGTCGATGCCGATGGCCTTGGACATGATGATCTCCGTGATGTGTCTGGTGAGGGCCGTGGCCGGCGGCATGCATCGCCGGCGTCGTCGATAATCGTGATGGGTCAGGTTCGAGGGGTGGTCGGCGGAATGCCCGGCCCTGGCCGTCGAGACGTCCGATCCGACGGGATGCGGCCGCCGTTCGGGGAAGCCGGAGCCTTCGGGACCCGGCTTGTCGTGCGAGGCCCTGTCAGGCCCGCTCCGCCATCGTCGTCCCAGGTCTCGCTTTGGAACTCGTCGATAACCGTCGTGGGCGGGGGCCTCGGGTTCATGACCGACCTTTCCGGGATGGTGCGGGGCGGTTCGCCTCCGCTTCGATGGCGGTCAGCGCGCTGGAGCCGAACCGCCGCCCGCCGAACCGGGCGCCGTGGCCTCGGGGTTGGATGGAATGGCCACGGTCCCTGTCGTGTCCGGAACGGTCTCGTGGCAGCTGCAATCGACGATCAGGCCGCCAGGCTCGGCCCCGGTCCTCGGATCCGCCGGAGCGGCCGCATCCGGCACCGTATTGCGGCAGGTGCAGTCCAGGGCCTCGACCCGGGCCGACGGGTCGTCCTTCACCGAGCCGGGATTGTTCGCGATGTTCACGTCGTCGTTCGGCAGGGTGGCCTGGGCGTAACCGACATCCGTCATCGCCAGTGCGAACACGGCGGAAAGGAGCAGGACGGGGAGACGCATGGGGATACCCTTCGCCGATGTCGAGCACCCGGCTCCGATCCATCGTCGGACGTCTATGCGCCCCATACCGAGGGGCGGCTTTGTCTTGGATCAAAGACGCACTGGGGCCTTCGAATAGGCTCGGCTTGCGCTTCGAAGACATGTCCAAAGGCAAGACACCGCATGGCCCACGCCGCTCCCACCGCTTGTCCCGACCGGAAAGCCTACCTCGTCGGGGGCGGCATCGCCTCCCTTGCCGCGGCGGCCTTCCTGATCCGCGACGGTGACATGCCGGGATGCGACATCACCGTGATCGAGGAGACCGGCGTCCTCGGCGGCAGCCTCGACGGATCGGGCAACCCGACGGAGGGCTACGTCCTGCGCGGCGGCCGCATGCTGGAAGCTAAGTACCTCTGCACCTTCGACCTGTTCGCCTCGATCCCGACGCTCGATGGGACCCAGACGGTGACCCAGGAGACCTTCGCCTGGAACGAGACGTTGAGGACCTCGTCGAAGGCGCGCCTCGTCAGCGGCGGGGAACGGCTGACCGCCCCTCGGTTCGGGTTGAGCGAGGGACACATCCTCACCATCGAGCGCCTCGCCATCCTGCCGGAATCCGTGCTCGGCAAAAGCACCATCGCGGAGCAGTTCGACCCGTCGTTCTTCAAGACGAACTTCTGGTTCATGTGGTGCACGACCTTCGCCTTCCAGCCCTGGCACGGAGCGGTCGAGTTCAGGCGCTACCTCGTCCGGTTCGCCCACATGGTCTCGGGCTTCAACCGCCTGCACGGCATCATGCGGACGGTCTACAACCAGTACGACTCGATGGTGCTGCCGCTGCGCAAGTGGCTCGACGAGCGCGGCGTCGTGTTCGCGTTCAACACCCGGGTAACCGATCTGGGTCTGGTCGGACAGGAGGGCGCCAAGAGCGTCTCGCGCATCCTCACCGACCACCTCGGAAAGGCGGGCGAGATCCGGGTCCGTGAGGGCGACCTCGTCTTAGTGACCCTGGGCTCGATGACCGAGGGCTCGACGCTGGGCGGCATGGACAGCGTTCCCGCCCTCAAGGGCAAGACGGACGGCGGCGCCTGGACGCTGTGGGAGAACCTCGCAAGGGACCGCCCCGCGTTCGGACGCCCCGAGGTCTTCACCGACCACATCGACCAGTCCAAGTGGGTCTCCTTCACCACCACCCTGCACGACCCATCGTTCCTGCGTATGGTCCGCGACTTCACCGGAAACGTCCCCGGCGAGGGCGGCCTCGTCACCTTCCCGCACTCGAACTGGCTGGCCTCCATCGTCATCCCGTTCCAGCCGCACTTCATCGGACAGCCGAAGGACGTCGGGGTGTTCTGGGGCTATGGCCTCGCCGTCGACGAGCCCGGCAACTTCGTGAGGAAGCCGATGTCGGCCTGCACCGGGCGGGAGATCATGACCGAGATCCTCGGCCACCTGCGCATCGAGGCGGAGGCGGCCGGCATCCTCGACAAGGCTATCTGCATCCCGTGCATGATGCCGTTCATCACCAGCCAGTTCCTGCCGCGCGAGCCCAGCGACCGGCCACAGGTCATCCCGAAGGGCACGACGAACCTGGGGCTCATGGGACAATTCTGCGAGTTGCCCGACGACGTGGTGTTCACGGTCGAATACTCGATCCGCTCCGCCCAGGCGGCGGTCTACGGCCTCCTAGGCCTCGAACGCAAGCCGCCTGCCGTCTACCAGGGCAAGTTCGATCCCCGCGTCCTGTTCAAGGCTTACCGGGCGCTGCACGACCTGCAGGATGCCTGACGGCCGAAGGCGAGTTGGGCGCTCCCGCGGGGGCGCCCAAATCGTCAGGCCAGCTTCGAGCTGCCGCCGGACAAACCCCAGGCCCGTTGCTCGTATCCGCCGGATTCGTGGATCTCCGGCGGATGGGGATCGACCGGACCGGGGGAGAACGGGCCGAGGTCATCCGAAATCACGAGGTCCTCGGAAGCGCGAAGGACCGGAACGCCATGCGTGGCCCTCATCGCATGCTGCGACCCCGTGCCGGTGCCGTTCTCGGCGGCCATCTCGTTGGCGATACGCTCGACCACGTCGAGGGCGCTCCCGATCCTGTCGGCTTGCATGCAGACCTCGTCCTCGTCGATCAGGCAGGCGCCGTCTCCTGTCCACCAGCGCCCGTCATCGATCAGGCGGAGCAGACCGGCGAGACGGTTTTGCTGCTTCATCAGGGACTCGACGGCGCGGGGACAGGTCATCTCGTGTTCCTTTTCGCCTTTGGCCGAACGCGGGGCGTCGACCGTGCAGGCATGTCGGTCACCGTAGATGCCGGGCCGGTACGATCCTTGCGCTGGATCAAGGACCACATCGGTCCCGCTCCCTAAGTTGGCCGGATGCCGGGACATCCCCTTGGACATGGACGGCGATCATCGCCGCCCCCGGGGGGCATGGGTGCCGAGCGGTTCATCGCATCGTTACGGAGATCCTCATGTCCAGCGACACCAGCCTGCAGCACCGCGTCACGGCCGAACTCATCTGGGACCCGGCAGTGACCTCCTCGGAGATCGGCGTCACGGCCAAGGACGGCATCGTTTCCCTGTCCGGGCAGGTCGAGACGTATGACGAGAAGATGGCTGCCGAGGCCGCCGCCCGTCGCGTCTACGGCGTCAAGGCCATCGTCATGGAGATCGAGGTCGACGTGCCCCTTTCCTTCAAGCGCTCGGACGTGGACATCGCGACGACCGCCGTTGCGCGTCTAGCCTGGAACGTCGCCGTGCCGCCGGACTGCGTCTCCGTGAAGGTCTCAAAGGGTGTCATCACCATGACTGGCGAGGTCGACCACCATTTCCAGTTCGAGGCCGCCGAGCGGGAGTTGCGTCATCTCTGCGGCGTGGTGGCGGTCAACAACCTCATCACGGTGCGGCCCCAGGTCGACGTGGCGGCCGTCAGCGACAGGATCAGCGAGGCGCTGGATCGCTCGTGGCTGTTCGACCCGAAGACCGTGACCGTCACCGCCGATGGCGGGACCGTCTATCTTGGAGGGACCGTGCGCAGCATGCAGGAGCGCCGCGATGCGTTGGGCGCGGCCTGGGCGTCTCCCGGCACCACGGCGGTCGTGAACAGCATCGGCGTCGTGTGAACGAAGCGACGTTTGGGCCTGGCAATCCAGGCCCGGCCCGGGCTTTCCGAAGACCAAAGGCAAACCGACCGTGACGAAGAGCCATCACGATCACGGCCATTCCACCGACGCCGAAGCACCCGGGAGCCGATGCGCCCCGATGGGCACTTCGTGAGGAGCGGATCCCGATACGATTGCCGTTGCTGACCCCGGTATCCGAGGGGATGGGTCCGATGCACCTCGACATGATGGCCCGATCACTGGTCCGTATCGCGATTGCCGCGGGCGGACCCGTGGCCTCCGTTTATTCCCGGGGGTGCCCCACGCGGTGGAAAGCGGACGGGTCCCCTGTCACCGAGGCCGATCTCGCGGCCGAACGCCTGATCCTGGAAAGGCTCGCCGCGGCGTTCCCGGGAATTCCTGTGGTTGCGGAAGAGAGCGTCGCGGCCGGGCACAGATCAGAGCTTGGCCCGTGCTTCCTCCTCGTCGACCCCCTGGACGGGACCCGTGAGTTCATAGCGCAGCGCAACGAGTTCACGGTCAACGTTGCCATGATCGAGGATGGCAGGCCCATCGCCGGTGCCATCTACGCCCCCCTGCTCGGGCAGGCGTGGTTCGGCGGGACATCGAGTTACACGATCCCGGCCCCGCCTGGTTCGGAGGCTGCCGACCTGACCGGCGCCCGTCGCATCGGGGTTCGCGCGCCGCCCGACGCGGGCCTCGTCGCACTGGTCAGCCGCTCGCACGCGGATCCCATGACCGAGGCCTACCTGTCGCGCCTGCCGCTGGCCGAGCGTCGTCCGATGGGGTCGTCCCTCAAGTTCTGCCGCATCGCCGAGGGCATGGCGGACGTCTATCCCCGGTTGGGCGGCATCCGGGAATGGGACATCGCGGCGGGGCATGCCATCCTGCAGGCGGCCGGTGGAACCATGACGGCGCCGGACGGGTCGCCCCTGCGCTACGGCGACCCGACCGAGGACTTTCGGCTGCCCGGGTTCCTCGCCTCAGGCGGGTTCAATCTCCCGGCTTCCGATCCTGCCGTTGCCGCGTGAGGGAGAGGACGCCAGGATCGCGTCCCTGGTCGTCGTCGGATCGGCCTCCGCGGCGAGATGCTGCCAATCGATGTCCCCGCAATCGTGCCGGACCTGATCCATGAGCACCTCGGCCGTCGCGTCCGACGGGTCGTTCCGCCGGTCGGCGATGCGGGATGCCAGCAGCCCCGTGTTTGGAGCCTCAAGCCATACCCCCCGGAAGGAGACCCCGGCTTTCGCGGCCGTCACCTCGATGGAGGAGCGCTCGGAAGGCCGGTCGAACACAGCATCGGCGACGACCGCACACCCGGAGGACAAGGCTTGGAACGCCTCGTCCCGGAGGGAGGCGTAGACCGTTGCGGACACCTCCGGCAGATAGGCGGACGGGGGTAAGCGCGTGTTGGCCGAAACGCCGAATGCGTCTTTGCGGATGCGGTCGCTGTTGAGGACACGGGCGCCGGGCGGCGGACCGAGATGGGACGCCACGCAGGCCGCAACGGTCGACTTGCCGGATCCGCTGAGGCCCCCGATTGCGAGCAGCGTCGCGTCCGAACCCGCCAGTAGCGACAGGGCGAGGTCGTGATACGCGCGCGCCTCGACGAGCGTTCTCGCGGCTTTGCCTGGAGGTTGACCACCCGCCTGGGCCGCCGTGACGTGGGCACGGATCGCGGCGCGGATTGCCATGAGGAAGGGCAACGCTCCGATGCCGGCGGCCTCGTCCGTCTCGTCGAGGTAGCGATTGAACAGGAGATTGGCGAGGCCGCCCTGGTCGCGGTGCCAGAGATCCATAAGCAGGAAGGCGAGGTCGTAGAGGACATCGATGGTCGCGATGGCGTCGTCGAACTCGATGCAGTCGAACAGGGTCGGCACGTCGTCGACGAGGCAGATGTTGCGCAGGATGAGGTCGCCGTGGCAGCGGCGCACCTTCCCGGCCAGACGCCGCTTCTCCAGCATGGGAGCATGCCGTTCGAAGGCGCTTCGGAAGGCCGCGCGAATGGCGTCCGCCGCCTCCTCCGGGACGAACGCCACCGCGCGCAGCGAGCGGTCGTTCATGTCCAGGACCGCGGCGATTCCGGCTGCCCCTCCGTGATCGAGGCTGACCGCGGCGCCGCGATGGAACTGCGCGATGCGGTGCGCAAGGTCGGTGATCAGGGTCGGAGTGAGTGCATCGCGCTGCGCCATGTCGTCGAGAAGGTCGTGCTGCGCGAAGCGGCGCATTTCCACGACCGCGTCGACGAGGGGGCCGGCTCCGTCGAAGGCCAGCCGCCCGTCGGTCTCCTGGGTGATCCGGCGGACCCCGAGGTAGAGTGCGGGCGCCGTGCGACGGTTCAGGACGAGTTCGGCCTCGCAGAAGGACAACCGGCGCTCGGCGGTCGAGAAATCAAGGTAGGGAAAGCGAACGGGTCGCTTGAGCTTGAACGCACGGTCGCCGGCCATGAGGACGGTCGAGATGTGCGTCGTGATGGTGTCGACCGGAAGCCCCAGGACGGCGGCCTCCGCTTTCAGGAAAGCGACGGCCTCGACCTGATCCTCCACGGTCATGGGCGCGCCACCGCAGTCGGTAGTGTCACGAGCGGCTCCGATCCCGAGCCCCGGACCGGGGTCCGCAACCGGCTGCTCGCCGTCCGGTCGATGAAGCGGTCACGCAACCAGCTCATCCAGGCCATTGAAAGCTCCCTCGTCATTCCTGGGCCTCGCTCGGGTCAATGGGACATCAGGCAACAGATCGGGCTGTGGTCGAGGAGGTTGCGCGTAACCCCGCCGAAGAACCATTCGCGTAGGCGGCTGTACCCGAAGGCCCCGCTGACGATCAGGTCCGCCCCGAAGCCCTCGGCGGCATCGAGGAGGGTCTCGGCCGTTCCGCACCCGTTCGGGGCCTTGAGGACTCCCTCGGCCTTCACGCCGTGCAGGCCGAGATAGGCCACGACGTCGTCCAACTCGACCCGGTCGCCGTCGTCGGTGACCCGGACCACATGGACGGCCTCGGCGAGCTTCAGGAACGGCATCGCGTCCGAGATCGCCCTACGGCTCTGCATGGTGTTCTTCCAGGCCACGACCACACGGGACGCAGACAGCCGTTCAACGCCGCGCGGGACCACGAGCACGGGCCTTCCCACGGCCATCAGCGCTTCGCCGGGACCCACGGCGGCCACGAGGCGTGGTCGGTCGTTCGTCCCCTGACGCCCGACCACGACGAGGTCGGCCGCCCGCGATTGCTCGGCGAGGAAGGTGATGGTCTCCATGAGTTCGGAACGCCACTCGGTCCGCTCTGCCGGTTCGGCCGCGAGGCGGAAGGCTTCCTCCGTCGCCTTCAGCTCATCGAGGGCTTTCTGGCGGATCTCCTCGACCCCGTATCCGGTCGGCACCGAGGTCTCGCCGAACCCCCGCGGGTAGTCCGGCCCCCAGGCCGCGACGCCGATGAGACGTGCATCGAGCCTTCGCGCCAGATGCGCCGCGAGCGTCACGCGTGGCGCCGCCTGCTCCCCGGGGTCAACGGCGACGATGATGCTGGCGTACGACATGGGAGGGCTCCGGCGACGAAAAGGAGACCATGCCCGGGCATCGAGGGGCCATCGTTGATCCAGCGCAAACCCGTCCTTTGACGCAGCGGGCATCCGCGACGCGGGGGAGACGCACGCGGACATTGCCTCTCCTATCCCTGCGTTGTCGGATGAGGTCGTGATCCATGCCGGGCAGGACCCATTTCGCGGCGGAGCGGGTCGGCGACACCGCGTTTGCGCTAGGTCAAAGACGTCTCCGTCCCGAACGGGCATCCCGAGCGTCCCGTATCGAATCTAGGCGCGCCATCCATGACATTCGCCAGCATCATGGTGTCCGTCGACCTCGCCGGCGACGCAGGCGCCAGAACATCCATCGCGGCCCATCTTGCGGACGCCCTCGATGCCCGGACGATAGGCGTCGCCGCGCAGATGCCGGACCATGTCACGGCGCAGGTCGGACCGATGGGCGCCGCAGCGTTCCTTCCGGGCCTGACCGAACGGGCCGTCCTCGATGGGCTCGCCCGGGCACAGGACCTGTTCCGGGTGGCGGCTGGGAGCCGCAGCCGGGTCTCGTGGCGCTCCGCCGTCGAGCCCGGCCTGGCCTTCCTGACGGGCCAGGCCCGGGCTGCCGACCTCATCGTCGTCGGACGGGGAGACGAGGCGGATGCGACCGGGTGCATCCGCCCGCTCGACCCCGCCTCCGTCGTCCTCGCCGCGGGACGGCCGGTGCTCATCGTGCCGCCTGGCATCGACTACCTCGAACTCCGACGCCCGATGGTGGCGTGGAAGGACACGCGGGAAGCCCGTCGCGCGGTCATGGACGCCTTGCCGATATTGCGCTTGGCGGGCCGGGTCGACGTCGTAGCGGTTACGCTCACGGACCAAGCCACCGGAGCCGCGGACGTAGCTGCCTACCTCTCGGCGCACGACATCGATGCAACCGCTTCCGAGCACCTATCCGAGGGGACGAGCGACGCGGAGACCCTGCTCGACTTCGCGTCCGAGCATGCTTCGGACCTGATCGTTATGGGGGCCTACGGGCACGGCCGGGTGCGGGAGATGGTCCTCGGCGGCGTCACCCGGGATGTCCTGCGGTACTGCCCCGTCTGCAGCTTCCTGAGCCACTGATGGACGATCGCACCCCCGCGACCGTAACGATCCCCCCATCCGCCCCGACAATGCCCTCCGCCACCGGGAAGCCGCCCGTCGACGGCGCGGTCACCCACCTCGCCCGCCAGTTGATGGAGGCCGGATTGGAGGGATTGTCCGAGCGCGAGCGGCGGGTGATCCTCCACGTCGCCAAGCGGTGCCACGTCTCCCGAGACGTGAACCGCGTCCTCGTCGAACGCCAGACGTTCGGCGAGCGTCTCGCGGATCGCGTCGCCCAACTCGGCGGCTCGTGGGGCTTCATCCTCGTGTTCACGGGGATGCTCGGCGCATGGGTCGTGCTGAACACCGTCATCCTCGGCGGAGCCGCCGGCTTCGACCCCTATCCGTACATCTTCCTCAACCTGATTCTCTCGATGGTCGCTGCGCTCCAGGCCCCGGTGATCCTCATGTCCCAGAACCGCCAGGCGGCCCGGGACCGGGTGGCCGCTGGCCTCGACTACGAGATCAACCTCAAGGCGGAGGTCGAGATCATGGCCCTGCACGACAAGCTCGACCGCATCCGGATGGAGCGTCTCGAAAGCGTTCTGGACGCGCAATCGATTCAGATCGAAGCCATCGCCATGGCGGTCGGCATTGCCCCGGCAAAACCCGTCACGGACTGACGGGTCGCGTCCTCACGGGGAGGCGACGTGCTTCGTGAGGGCGGACCGGAACCGACCCGCGATCCGCATCGGAGGGCGTCGCTGGGCCGTCACGAGCCCGTTGGCGACCCGGACGTGCGG
>NZ_JAKSYI010000138.1 GCF_022829285.1 Methylobacterium sp. J-078 | reverse complement strand
TCCATACAAGCTGCTTCCTCAATGCGAACGAGGAAGTTCGGCCGTTGAATTTGCTCTTGTCGCGCCGATCCTTCTGGCCTTCCTGGCCGGCATTATCGTGTTCGGCATCTATCTCGGCGCGGCCCACAACCTCCGTCAGCTAACATCGGAGGCGGCTCGGGCCTCCATCTCCGGCATCAGCGATGCCGAGCGGGCAAGCCTCGCGCGCCAGCAGGTCAACGCCGCCCTCGTGAGCGGCACGATGTTTAGACCGGGCATGATCGACGTGCAGGTAGCGACGGATCCCGGCGACACCACCCTCTACCGGGTCACACTGAGCTTCGATTCGAAGAACCTCGGCTTGTCCGGGCTCTCCGGTCTCGTGCCGCTGCCACCCGATCTGATCCGTAGCAGCGTCAGCATCCGAAAGGGTGGGCTCTGATGCGGTGTGAGATGTCCGACCGGCATGGATCGGTCGCGATCCTCACAGCGCTCGGCTTCACGGTTATCCTCGGGGTCGCGGCAATTGGGATTGATTACGGGTCGGCGACCCTAGCCCATCGGCGGGCGCAGGGCGCCGTGGACATCGCGGCGACGCTTGCCGCCGCGAACCCTTCGCTCGCAGAGGCGGCAGCCCGGAATTCCCTAGCCGATAACGGCTATGCCGCCGGTGCCGTGATCCGGGTCCAGCCCGGTTCTTACAGCGCCGACGGCAGGACTGCAGTTGATGCGCGTTTCAGCACGGAGACGTCGGCGCCTAACGCGGTCCGGGTGACCCTGCAGACCGCAACTCCGACCTACTTCGCTCCCGCCCTCGGCCTCGGCCGCGAGATCGCCATCAAGGTACAGAGCACCGCGGCGATGGCACAGTTCGCGTCCTTCACGATCGGGTCCGGATTGGCCGGCCTCGATGCCGGCGTCGCGAACGCCGTTCTGGGCGCAA
>NZ_JAKSYI010000136.1 GCF_022829285.1 Methylobacterium sp. J-078 | reverse complement strand
CACAACACCTTTCCCCACGTCAACGCACTACGTCTCTGGCCAAGCCAGCCGGCGGGGCGGAGAAGGCGTCCCACCGTCCGGCGTCCGGCGGCCCCGGACCGCCCGCCGCGCATTATTGAAGGTGTGGGAGGCGCGCGATCCCTCTCGCCTCTGCGGGAGCCGGTCCGGTTCGGGGGGGGGCCTTAACCGGAGGAGGCGGCCCCTCCCCCGCCTCCCCCGCATGCAACCCACCCCGCAGAGGGGGGAGGGTCGACACGCGATCCCGGCAGCCTTTTCGGGCCCCTATCCCCCGACGCTCGCCTGGCTGACGAACT
>NZ_JAKSYI010000135.1 GCF_022829285.1 Methylobacterium sp. J-078 | reverse complement strand
GTGCGCGCCCTCGAATCCGTCCTCGTGGCGCAGGGCTACGTCGACCCGGCGGCCCTCGATGCGCTGATCGAGACCTACGAGACCCAGGTCGGCCCACACAACGCCGCTCGCGCGGTGGCGCGTGCCTGGGTCGATCCCGCTTTCCGCGCGCGCCTCCTCTCCGACCCGACCCCGGCATTGCGCGACCTCGGGATCGGCGGGCGCGGCACCGCCGCTTGCCCGCTGCGGCAGCGAGGCCCAGGCCGACCGTGGCCCAGACACTGGCTACGGTCCGCACGGCCTACGTCCCCTCTGTTGCGCG
>NZ_JAKSYI010000134.1 GCF_022829285.1 Methylobacterium sp. J-078 | reverse complement strand
AGGTCGGCCGGAATATACCTGCTGGACATCCGCTGTGGGCCGTGAGTGGCTTCTTTCCTGCCCGACCCCGCTGCCGACTACGTGGGGGAACCTGACGCGGCATCGTCGACCTGCAGGGAGCGACCAGTCGCACCATCCCCGAGCACAACCGTAGCCCAAAGCCCTTCCTTGCGACTAAACCCGCCTCTGCAATCTTCGACGACCTCAGCCGAGCCACTGAACCATCCATCTGAGTCAGAGCACTAGGGTGAGTCGCGACCCAATCGTCCATTCTACGACAGGCTTGGGTGGATTTCAGCCCGTCCGCGTTCGAGTTGTAGTGAAGATAAACCGACGTTGTGTCAGTGCCCACTCACGTCCCAAAGCGGATGTCCAGCAGGTATATTCCGGCCGACCTTCGTCACGTAATAACATTGGGGCTGTGCAGATCGGTGAGCGGTGTGTTATATCGTATGTGCAGTGATTAAACCTCCATCTCCCCACCCTCTGGATTTTGACTGGCGCTACGATAGCGAGACAGCCCAACGGCTCGCCAATCGGCTTCGCGATAGCGGTCCTATTGGCGCGTTCGGCGTTCCAAGCGTTGCACGTCTGCTCGAAAACGAAAACGTTGCTGTAACACTAATCGATCGGCAGCCATTGCAACAGGTGCAAAATCAAGTCGTATGTCAGGTCGAAGACTTTGAGGCTGTAAACCAGTTCTGCACAGCGATCGTAGATTCTCCTTGGTATCAAAAATCGTTACTAGACTGGTCACGTGTAGCGGGACGTGCTGTTGGGGTCGGGGGCGCTGTGTTTGTGTCGGTGTGGCCGGAGCATACGCGACCGCGAGCTTCGCAGGAGCTCACCAGCACTCTTTGTAAGATTTCGTCTTGGGCCAACATAGATCGCAATATCGAAGCGCTACGTTACCTCGAGCCAGAATTTGAGGTTGTAGCACACGGTCAAGGTCTTACTGGCCATCTGTCGCGATCGCCTCTTGTCGGGGAACTAATTCGTCTTGAGGTAAAATGCCTGCCAGAACAAGGCGATTGTTCTTTTATAAAAGAAAAATGGCTAAGATTTACTATCGACGACTATCAGTTAGCTTTGCGTATTGATGTGGCTACTGCGCCGATACTTATAAAATGTGTTGATGGCGCTGCCGGATGGCATTGGCCGTATGTGAGCGCCCGCGCGCCATTCCGTGAGCAGATTGGCTTGTGGAGTTCCGCTGGCGAGGTAGCCTCTATCGGTGATCCTAGGGTGGTCGCCGCAACACTACGGTCCGCATTCCTTAGCGACAATAGTGCTAGTGCTCTGACTCAGACGGATGGTTCAGGAGCTCGGCTGAGGGCGTCGAAGATTGCAGAGGCGGGTTTAGTCCAGATGAAGGGCTTTGGGCTACGGTTGTGCTCGGCGATGTAGCGATTGATGGCGACCTGCAGGTCG